>CAWCBB010000009.1:0-111056 GCA_963793695.1 uncultured Acidobacteriota bacterium
CCGGTCCTCCTCGCGAACGCCGCGTGGGAAGATCACGACCGCCGCAACGCCCTCCGCTGGTCGACCCGCGCCCTCGAGCTCGACTCCTCCCTCGGCGCGATGCAGGTGTGTCGAACGCGCGTGCTCTTCGCCGATCGGAAGTGCGACGAGGCGTTCGCCGCCGAGGCGGATATCGCCGCGGATCTGATCCCCGTGGACGACGACTGGAAGGCCGGCCGCTTCGTCTGCCTCGCCGAGATGAAGGACTGGAGCCGGGCCGCGGAAATGATCCCGCTTCTGCCGGATCCCATTCAGGACCGCGCCGAGGTGCGCCGCGCAATCGGCCGCCTGAACGACGCGCTCGCGAAGGAGAAGCGCGACGCCGACGCGCGCGCGAAGCGCGAGCAGGAGGAGCGGGAGCAGAGCGAGGGGACGGAGCCGGGTGTGGTGCGGGCGTCCCGCCCGCCCCTTTCCGGTGCGAACCGGAACGAGCAGCCGCCGGGGGAGGGACGCCCGACGCAAACCACGGCGGCCCCCGCCACGACGCCTGCGATCGAGCCGGAGCCGACCGGCGCCACCGCGTCGCTCGCCCGCGTCACGACCGCGCTCCGCGAAGGGCAGCAGATGATCGGCAACGGGCGCTATCGCGACGCCGAGCAGCACTTCTACGACGCGATCGTGAAGGACCCCGGAAGCCGCGAGCTGCGCCTGGCCCTCCTCGAGGCCGCGACGCTCGCACGCGACTGGAAGACCGCCGACTCGCAGATCCCGCTCGTGTCACCGTTCGCGGATCGCGAAGCCCGCCATCTCTTCTACGCGGCAGTCACGAAGTGGGAGCTCGACCAGCGCGACGCAGCGCGCGAGCTGATGCGCCGCGCCAAACCGCGCCTCACTTCCTCCCGCTACGTCGACCAGTACGTCCGCCGCATTCTGGGCGAGTAGGGACCGGCTGCGCCGGTCCGTTTCCGGTCCGTTTTCCAATGTGGCGGGCGGCGTCCCGCCGCCCAGCCCGGCCGATCGCGGCCGCAAAATCTTCGTAGAACGATCACCCGTCGGACCGCGCCGGTCGGTTTCAATTCTTCGTTATTCGGTTTCCGTTCTTCTCGCAACGCCCGCCATTTCTTCCAATACAGTCGTGACGAGTGAATGACGGGTAAGTTCCAGAGCTACATAGCTCTTTCGGCGTTGACACCCTTTTGCGCGGCGCATATCGTGTAAGCTGATCGTCGTATATCGAAGACAGGGCGCCGGTTATGCGTTTCAGAAAAGTTATTGCTCTCGTCAGCGTCGCCTCGATGATCCTCCCGGGCCTCGCCTTCGCGCAGGCGCCGAGCGTCAACGTGACGTCGCCGGCGAGCTGCGTCGCGCCGCAGGGGACGTACAAGGTCACCGCGGACATTCCGGGCGACGTCGCCACGGCGCGCGTCCTCTTCCGCGCGGAAGGGACGACCTGCCCGCGGAGCGAGTACTACGTCGACATGCGCCGCGGAAGGGGGGAACTTCTGGGCCCTTCTTCCGGTCGTCGCGCAGGGAACCAGCAAGCTCTCGTATCGCGTCTGGGCCCGCGGAAACGACGGCGCCGAGCGCGTGACCGAGGTCAAGATGGTCAACGTCGACGCCGGATGCGCGGTCCCCTCCTGGACGCCGGACGAGCAGAAGTTTGCGCAGAACATTGCAGTCGGCCTCACGCGACCCGAGCAGAACATGGAGCCGTGCGGCTTCCTCTGCAACGGCGTCGCGCGCGTGATCACAGCTGACGGCCGGATGATCGCGAATCAGGCATGCGCAGCGACGCTCGCGGCGGCCGCCGCTGCGGGAACGGTGGCGGGTGTCGGTGTTGCGGCCGCGGGCGGAACGGCAGCTGCAACGGCGGTTGGAGCGGGCGTCATCGCCGGCATGGGTGTCGGAGCCGGCGCGCTCCTCGGCCTCGGCCTTGTCGCCGGAGCCGTCGCAGTGGACCAGTCGCAGCGCGACGGCGAGCCCGTCTCCCGGGCGCGCCCGTAATGAAGATTCGATCAGCCCGGTTGAAAGGCCGCCGCGAGGCGGCCTTTCTGATTCCCCGCACGCACGTTAAAATAACCGCCGTCGTACCAGGACCAGTCGGAATGAATCCACGTACCTCCAGCCGCGTTGCCGCCGCCGCCGCGTGCCTCGCCGCGCTCGCGCTTCCTGCGTTCGCGCAGCTCGTCACGAACACGGTTCCACGGCAGCGGACCGTCCCGATTCAGGAGGCCGTCGAAATCGCGATGAGTGAGGCGCCCTGGCGTCTCGGCTCCATCCGGCTGCAACGCGAAGATCGGCGTCTCGAACTTCGGCTACGTCGACAACGTGTTCGGGACCGACGAGGAGGAGGCTGTCGACGATTACACCGCGACGGTACGAGCCGGCCTGGAGGCGGCCTGTTCCAGTTCGGGGCGAAGGGAGTCATCAAGAGCAGTATCCTCCCCGAGTACACCTGGTATCAGGACCTAGACTACCGGCGGCATTTCGGCGGCTACTACGACGTATCGGCGTACGGATTCTTCAACCGGATGACGCTCGAGGCGACGGCGTTCACCGCCGACACACAGACAATCGTCAGCTCGGAACGCGAGACGCAGGCGGTTCTCGACGCCGACGGATTCACGGGAAAGATCGAGCTCGAGGTTCTTCCGCCGGCTCTCGATCTTCGGCGGCGCAAGGACCTGCGGAACTTCGCGTACGAAGATCCCGAAGAGATCGACGATCCGGAGCTCGAGTTCTCGCTCCTCGACCGGAGCGATAGCGCAATGCGCGCGGGCGTTCGATACCGCTGGAGCTCCTTTCTCGATTTCTCTGTACTGAGCGAGACGACAGGAAGAACCGAGTTCGACGTCACGCCGCTCGGGCGCGACAACGAGAGTGAGGCAGTGCTCATCGGCCTGCATTACGACCGGCCGAAGTTCTTCCTGAACCTGACCGGCGGCACGCGCGACGGAAAGCCGATGAACGGCTCGTCGTTTCCGAAGTACAGCGAGACGACAGGCTCCTGGTTCGCGGAGTACCGCCTCACCGCCCCGATCGACGTTCAGGGCTTCGGCAGCCGGGACGTCGTCTACGGCCTCTCTTCGGGGAACCCGTACTTCCTCGAGAACCGAAACGGTGGCGCGATCCGGGTGCAGTTCGGACGTCTGCTGTCGTTGCGCGTTGCCGCGGAGACGGGAGAGAACGACTATCCGGTCCCGGTCGACTCGGGCGACGTTCCGCTCGAGCGCACCGACGACGTCTCGACGCAGTCGGCCAGCCTCTCGATCCCGCTCTTCCGCAACCTCGCGCTGACCGTCGGTGCATCGCAGTCCGACTATGACTCGAACATCGCCGGCCATGACCGATCCGTCGTCCGCTGGACGACGACGATCGGCCTCCGCCGCGAGATCTTCCGGTGACCCAGGAGAAACCCGTTCCCCATGCGTCCACTTCGCCTCTTGCTCGTTTTCGCCCTTCTCCTCACCGCCCGCCCTCTCGCCGCTCAGGACATGGGGGAATATCGCCTCGGCCCCCGCGACCTCCTCGAGATCCGCGTCCTCGAGATCCCCGAGCTCAACCTCGAGCGGCGGATCATCGGATAACGGGATGATCTGCTCCCTCTCCTCGGGCGAGATCCCGTGCAGGGGATGGGGACCGAAGAGGTCCGCAGCAAGCTCGAGACGCTGCTGCGCGAGAAGTACGTCAACCGCGCGAACGTCTCGATCGTGGTGAAGGAGTTCGCGAACAAGCCGGTCACGATCGTCGGCGCCGTCGAGAAGCCCGGGTCGCTCCCGATCTCGGGACGCTGGACGCTGCTGCAGGCGATCTCCGCCGCCGGCGGACTGGCGCCTAACGGCAGGGCGGCGCATCTACGTCCTGCGCCCTCCGAGGATGGCCTCAGCGACACGCTCGAGATCGAGACCGACGATTTGTTTCAGCAGCGCGACGGCGAAGTGGAACATCCCGATCCTTCCCTCCGACGTCATCAACATCCCGGCGAAATCGACCGTCACCGTTTTCTGCTGGGCGAGGTGAAGAGCGCCCGGGGCGCATCAGTTCGACTGCGATGACCGCCTCTCGCTGCTCTCGGTGATCGCGAAAGCCGGCGGGCTGACCGACCGCGCGTCGAAGAGCGTCCGGATCAAGCGTCGCGGACCCGACGGGAAAGATGTCGAGACCCTCGTGAATTACAATCGAATCCTTTCAGGCAACGACCCGGATCCCGATCTCGAGGCCGACGACGTCGTCATCGTGAGAGGTCTCCTTCTTTTAGATGAGCGCGCAGAACGTTTTCCCCGAAGATCCGCCACATTCCCAGCAGCAGGCGCCGCTCGGGGAGGAACCGCCGCGCAGCGAGATCCATCTCGCCGAGTACTGGGCGGTCGTTCTCAAGCGCCGCAAGCTCATCCTCGTCGTCGCCGCGCTCGTCCTCGCCGTCACGGCGGTCCTCAAGAAGCCCAGCGTTCAACGGCGACGACGGTCGTCACGCTGGAAAAGGAGCATGCGCGTCCGGTCAACTCCGGCGGCCAGGTCGACAGCGGGATGGATCCCGAGTCTCTCCCGACGCAGACGCGCCTGATCCGCAGTCGTGAGATCGCCGAACGCGTCGCACAACGGCTCAACCTCGCGGCCAATACCTGAATTTCCTGTTCCGGCGAAGAGCGGTCTCGCGCAGGGCAGATCTCCCGAAAGTTCGCCCGTCACCCGCGGCAATGCGAGTGCAGGAAGGCATCGAGGTCGTTCACCGTCCGCGGGACGAACCTCGTCGAAGTCTCGTACGTCATCGAACCGACCCGAAGCTCGCGGCCGACGTCGCGAACGCGATGGCCGAGTCGTACATCGACTGGAACCTCGAAGTCGAAATTCAAGATCCTCGGCCAGGCGAACAAGTTCCTCGGACGCAGATCCGAGCAGTCAAGTCCGAGATCGACGAGCTCGAGAAGGCAACTGCAGGCGTACGGCAGCGGAGAAGGACATCGTCTCGATGGATCCCACCGCCAATGTCACGATGCAGAACCTCGAGTCGCGTCAACCAGGAGTACTCGCGACGGCCGTAGCCGATCGCGTCGCGAAGGAAGCGAAGTACTACGAGATGCAGAACGCGCGGCCCGACGCGATCGCCGACACGCTGTCGAACGGCCTCGTTGCGACGCTCCGCGGAGTACAGGCGAAGCTCGAGCGCGACTACGCGGAGAAGCTGAATCTCTACAAGCCGGAATGGCCGGCGATGCAGCAGCTCAAGGCGCAGATCGACAAGGGCCGCCAGCAATCTGGACGGCGTCATCAGCGAGACGGTTCCGAAAGCGCGCGAGAACGCGCGGAACGAATACCAGACCGCGCTCCGCCGCGAGGAGAGCCTCGAGGGCGACCTCAGAGGGCAGAAGAACGCCGCCATGGCGCTCAGAACAGCAACGCCGTCGAATACAACAATCTCAAGGTCGAGATCGACACGAAGACGACGCTGCTCGACAACCTCTGAAGCGGCAGGCGGAAACGAAGGTCGGCTCGCGGCTGCAGCGGCGAGCGGATCTCGAACATCCGCGTCGTCGATCGCGCTCTCGTTCCCGCCGTCCGCTTCCGCCCGTCGTATCAAGCAGAACCATGCTCGGCCTGTTCCTCGGAGCCGCCTCGGCTCGGGCTCGCGTTCTTCCTGTCGTACCTCGATCGCACCTCCGCACCCGGAGCAGGTCGAGCGGCACATCCAGCTCCCGCCACTCGGCGTCATCCCGAGCGCGGGAACGCGGCGCTGGGCCACGGATACGGCATCTCAAACGGCGGGACGAAGGTCGGCGGACGAAGCGGAAGCGGCGTCGCGGGATCGAGCTCGATCCCCATTCGAGCCGCGCGCTCGACCGTGGCCGAGGCGTACCGCGCATTCCGGCGGCGTTGCTGCTCTCCCGGGCCGGCGGCGTGAAGTCGGATCGCTGATCACCTCGGCCTTCCCGAGAGAAGGCAAGACCGCGACGGCGGTCAACCTCGCCGTCGTCCTCGGCCAGGTCGGGCAAGCGCGTCCTCGCTCGTGGACGCGCGACCTCCACAAGCCGCGCTTCACCAGATCTTTCGGGCGTCTTCGAACCGCGTAGGCCTCGTGTCGGGTGCTCGCGCGAGAGGTCTCGATCCGCTCTCCGGCGATCCAGAAGACCGGCATTCCCAACGTCGCCCTGATGCTCGGCCGGCCCTTCCACGCCGAATCCATCGGGGCTGCTCTCCTCGCAGGCGATGATCGACTTCCTCGAAGCCGCGAGAAGGAACTTCGACTACATCGTCGTCGACACCCGCCGGTCGGCCCGGTCGCCGACGCGATCGTCATCGGCAGCTCGACCGATGCGTCGTTCTGACCGTGCACGGTGGGTCGACTTGTTGCTGGGAAAAAGTAGTCGCTCACGCGCGCGTGACCAGCTCCGCCGCTCAAACGTTCGCATTCTCGGGGTCCTCATCAACAACCTGCCCGCGGGTGAGGGCGGCTACGGGTACTACTACCACTACTACGGGAAGACCGCCTACGGCGACAGCCCGTCGACCGCCAAGAGCGCGCAGGCGTAAATGGATCGCTGATTGCTGATTGCTGATTGCTGATTGAGAACCAGCGCCATGATTTGTGAGTGCGGGGTGGATTGCTGATTGAGTACGGATGAATCGAACAGATCTTGAGAAGCGGGGACCGAAGGCTTTCGCGTCTTCGAGGTGATTCGGTTCACGTCGGGAGTTCCCCGTTCGTTAGGCCTCAGACGTCATGGGTCGGCAGCTGATGAAAGCGGGAACGGCGATCGGAGCTATTTACAGGGAAGCCGCTCGTGCGGAGTCGCGACTCTGCGATTGAAAACAGAAGTTGCGATGTCTGCCAAAGAGGCTGCCCAAGCTGAGTATTGGCTCGACCTGTTCATTGAGTCAGGAATCGGCAGTAAAGAGGGAGCCCCTCAACGCGCTTCGAAAGAATCGGGACGAGTTACTTCGAATTCTGATCGCCTCCGCCAAGAGTGGCGGCGCTAAGGTACTCGTCGAGATCAAGAGCCGATCCAGAAAATCCTTATTTCCGCCGCCGTGCCAGACGCAAGATCACCCTGTAGCCGCCCGGGTTTTCAATCAGCAATCAGCAATGAGCGATCAGTGATAAGCGATATTCCCGCGTTGGTTTTCCAATCAGCAATCAGCAATCAGTGATCAAAGATATCGAAGTGTCTGGTTCTCAATCAGCAATCAGCAATCAGCGATCAAAGATCGTGATAGACCTCCACTTCCATCAGGTCCCTTCATTGATGCATGGCACGAAAAAAGACGCGGTGGCTTGCTGAAGAATGGCCGCCGAAGAAGGCGTCGAAACATCGTCGCCACCCCTCACGTACTCCGGAATCCCTGGATCAACCATGATCAGACGGAACGCGACGCATGTTCTTCTGAGACTGAACGACCTCTGTTGTCGGCGGTACTCCTGTGATCCTCGCAGGCTGCTGAGTTCTATCAATCAATATTTTCTGCCTCCAAACGCATTTTTTAAGTTGCGCTTTAGAATAGGGCAGTATAACAATTGTGATTAATTTTTCTTCCATGGCGTTAAGTTTTTAAGTTGATCATTATATACAATGTATTCGGGTTTGGTAAAAATAGGTTTCAAAAAATTATCATAAAAAAAGGAGATACAAAATTGCATCGCCCTTTAGGTGTATTATTAATATTTCCTCAGGAATTAAATCCCGAAAGCGTTTTTAATCTGTGCAACATAATCGAGTTTTTCCCAGGTAAACAGTTCCACTTCTTTTGTAACAGTTGGGAAATAAGGAGAAGCAAAGGTTTTGATTACTATTTTGTGGTTCACGACCCATGTGACCGTAAGCGGCAGTCTCTTAGTAAATGGGGTTGCGTAATTTCAATTGTTCTTCAATTGCTTTTGGGCGCATGTCGAAAATCATGGTCAACTATTTCGGCAATTTCGCTGTCGGGCATATTAACTTTCGATTTTCCGTAGGTATTTACATAAAATATTGATCGGTTTTGCCACGCCAATGGCATACGAAACCTGAACAAAAATTTCATCGGAAATACCTGCAGCAACAAGATTTTTGGCAATATGACGGGCTGCATACGCGGCCGATCGGTCAACTTTAGATGGGTCTTTGCCGAGAAAGCGCCACCACCATGGGCTCCTTTTCCTCCGTAGGTATCAACAATAATTTTACGGCCTGTTAATCCGGTATCGCCATGGGGACCACCAATTACAAATTTTCCGGTTGGATTTACATGATAAATAATATCGTCTCCGAAAAGTGCCTGTACCCGCTCCGGCAGTTGTGCTTTTACCCGCGGAACCAGGATGTTGATAACATCGTCTTTTATTTTTGCCAGCATTCCTTGTCGGCTTTCAACTGAGCTTACCGAATTATTTTCAGGTTTGGCAAAATCATCATGCTGTGTCGAAACAACAATCGTATCAACTCGGGTTGGAACACCTTCTTCGCTGTATTCGATGGTAACCTGCGATTTTGAATCGGGGCGGAGGTAAGTCATTACTTTTCCTTCGCGGCGGATAACTGCCAGTTCGAGTAGAAATTTGTGCGAAAGTTCGAGCGAAAGCGGCATGTAATTGTCGGTTTCGCGACAGGCGTAACCAAACATCATTCCCTGGTCGCCGGCACCCTGATTCATTGGGTCTTCGCGAACAACACCACGGTTAATATCGGGGCTTTGCTCATGAATGGCAGAAAACACACCACACGAATCACCATCGAAACGGTATTCGGCTTTGGTTACACAAAAGCGAATACATGTTCGAAGCCGATTCGTGGGGTATTTTCGGCCATCCATGAGCTCACCCGATATTAACCGGGTGTGGTGCGCGAAACCTGAACAGGGTGCCGGCGACCAGGGAATGATGTTTGGTTATGCGCCGCGAAACGGACAATTACATGCCGCTTGCGATTGAGACTTGGCACATTAATTTTTAATTGGAACTGGCTGCCATCCGCAGGGAAGGCAAAGAAATGAAATACCTGCGTCCCGATGCCAAAATCCAGGTTACGATTGAATACAATGATGATAATGACCCTGTCCGTATCGATACCATCGTTATTTCAACCCAGCACGATGATTTTGCGAATGCAAATGAAGCCGAAAATGCAGGCTAAGATCAAGAAAGATATAATCAATATTTTGATTCCGCGCGTAAGAAGCAAATTACCGGAACGTGTACAGAAGCTTTTCAACGATAATATTAAGTACCATGTAAATCCAACCGGTAAATTTGTAATTGGTGGTCCTCATGGTGATACCGGTTTAACAGGCCGTAAAATTATTGTTGATACTTATGGTGGAAAAGGTGCTCACGGTGGTGGTGCTTTCTCAGGAAAAGATCCATCAAAAGTGGATCGATCTGCTGCTTATGCAGCACGTCATATTGCCAAGAACCTGGTTGCTGCAGGATTTGCCGATGAAGTATTGGTACAGGTAGCTTATGCAATTGGCGTTGCAAAACCGATGAGTATTTTTGTGATACTTACTGGAACTTCCAAAGTAAATATACCCGATGGTGAAATCGCCAAAAAAGTTGACAAGATCTTCGATATGCGTCCAAAAGCAATTGAAGAAAGGTTGAAATTACGCAACCCTATTTACGAAGTACTGCAGCTTACGGTCACATGGGGCGTGAACCGCGTAAAGTTATCAGAACTTTTGTTTCCCATATTTTCCAACTGTTAAAAAAGAAGTGGAATTGTTTACCTGGGAAAAACTCGATTATGTTGAAGAGGTTAAAAAAGCTTTTGGAATGTAATTCCTGAGGAAATATTAGTAATACACCAAAAGGGAGATGCAATACTGTGTCTCCCTTTTTTATGCTAATTATTTGAAACCTATTTTTACCAAACCCGAATAAATATATTGTAAATAATGATCAACTAAAAACATACCGCCATGGAAGAAAATTTAATCACAATTGTAACACTGCCCTATTCTAAAGCGCAAATTTTAAAAATGCGTTTAGAGGCAGAAAATATTGATTGATAGAGCTCGCAGCCTGCGAGGATCGCGGGAGTACCGCCGACGAGGTCGTTCAGTCTCAGAAGAAGATCGTCGCGTTCCGTCTGATCATGGTTGATCCAGGGATCCCGGAGTACGTGAGGGGTGGCGACGATGGTTTCGACGCCTTCTTCGGCGGCCATTCTGCACAAAGCCACCGCGTCGTCCCAGGATCCCGGGCCATCGTCGATGAAGGGGAGGCAGTGGAAGTGGAGGTCTATCACGATCTTTGATCGCTGATTGCTGATTGCTGATTGAGAACCAACGCTGGAATAGCTTGATTGCTGATTGCTGATTGCTGATTGAAAACCAAGCGGGATATCGCTGATCACTGATTGCTGATTGCTGATTGCTGATTGAAAACCCGCGCTACGGGTGATCTTCGTCTGGTGCGGCGGAGGTGCGTCGGTTTTTCTGGACCGGCTCTTGATCTCGAGGCGTGCCTTTGCGCCGGCGGTCTTGGCGGAGGCGATCAGAATTCGAAGTAATTCGTCCGATTCTTTCGAAGCGCGTTGAGTTCCTCTCTCTTTACTGCCGATTCCTGACTCGATGAACAGGTCGAGCCAATACTCAGCTTCGGCAGCCTCTTTGGCAGACATCGCAACCTTGTGAACGAAATCGCGGCGCGACTCCGCACGAGCGGCTTCCCTGTAAATAGCCTCCGATCGCCGTTCCCGCTTTCATCAGCTGCCGACCCATGACGTCTGAGGCGAGCGAGCGGGGAACTCCCGACGTGAACCGAATCACCTCGAGCGCGAAAGCCTTCGTCCGCTTCTCAAGATCTGTTCGATTCATCCGTACCTCAATCAGCAATCCACCCGCACTCACAAATCATGGCGCTGGTTCTCAATCAGCAATCAGCAATCAGCAATCAGCAATCCATTTACGCCTGCGCGCTCTTGGCGGTCGACGGGCTGTCGCCGTAGGCGGTCTTCCCGTAGTAGTGGTAGTAGTACCCGTAGCCGCCCTCACCCGCGGGCAGGTTGTTGATGAGGACCCCGAGAATGCGAACGTTTGAGCGGCGGAGCTGGTCGCGCGCGTGAGCGACTACTTCAGAGGCGTCGACCCACCGTGCACGGTCAGAACGACGCCGTCGGTCAAGCTGCCGATGATGAAGGCGTCAGCGATCGGGCCGACCGGCGGTGTGTCGAAGATGACGTAGTCGAACGATGCGGCCGCCCATTCGACGAAGCGCTGCATCGGCTGGGACGAAAGAAGGCCCGATGGGTTCGGCGAGAGCGGCCCGGCCGTAAGCACGAAGACGTTCGGCACGGGCGTCGCCTTCACCAGGGTCGCCGGGTCGAGCCTCTCGGCGAGCACGCTGACAAGTCCCACGCGGTTCGAGATCTGAAAGATCTCGTGAACACGCGGCTGGTGGAGGTCGCTGTCGACGACGAGGACCTTCTTCCCGACCTGCCCGAGGACGACGGCGAGGTTGAGCGCCGTCGATGTCTTCCCTTCTCTGGGGAGAGACGAAGTGATCGCGATCGACTTCACCCCGCCGGCCCGCGACAGGAGCAGGCCAGCCCGAAATGACCGGTACGCCTCTGCGATCGTCGAGCGCGGCTGGACGTGTGGATGAGCTCCACGCGGACGTTTTCGGCACTCCCCGTCGTCTTCGTCCTTCCTTTGAGGCCGTAGCCGTAGCTCTTCGCCTGGGCGCCCATCGCGGGAACGATTCCGAGCGCCGGGAGACCGAGAACGTTCTCCACCTGGTCTATCGACCGGATGCTCCGATCGAGGTACTCGAGGAGGAACGCCAGGCCGAGCCCCGCCAGGAGGCCGAAAAAGAGGGCTCCCAACCCGTTTCTCTTGTATGACGGGCGGAAACGCGACGAGGGAGGAAGGGCGCGGTCGACGACGCGGATATTGGAGACGCGCTCACCGCGCAGCCGCGAGGCGACCTCCGTTTCCGCCTGCCTCTTGAGAAGATTGTCGAGGAGCTGACGAGTCGTCTCGACCTCCGTCCTCAGGTTGTTGTATTCCACCGCGTTGCTGTTGAGCGCCATCGCCTCGCGCTTCCCCCCCTGGAGGACGCCCGCCAGACTCTCCTCGCGGCGGCGGGCGGCGAGGTATTCGGTTCGGGCATTGTCGCGCGCTTTGGAGACGGTCTCGTTGATGACCTCGTCCAGATTCTGTCGCCCTTTGTCTATCTGCGCCTTGAGATGGAGCATCGCCGGCCACTCCGGTTTGTAGAGATTCAGCTTATCGGCGTAGTCGCGCTCGAGCTTCGCGAGATCGGTGCGGATCTGCGAGACGAGGCCGGTGAGAGTGTCGGCGATCGATTCTGGACGCGCGTTCTGCAACTCGTAGTAGCGCGCTTCCTTCGCGACGCGGTCGCTCACGGCGGCCGCAAGGTCGCGGTTGATCGACTCGAGCTTCTGCATCGTTATGTTCGTCTGCGGATCAACCGAGACGATGTCAGTCTGAGCTCCGTACACGAGCAGCGCCCGTTCCTTCTCGTCGATCTCCGCCTTGAGCTGCTCGATCTGGGTCCCGAGGAAGCGCGACGCCTGGCCGACGACGGCGAATTTCGATTCGAGGTTCCAGTCGATGTATGAGTCAGCGAGCGCGTTGGCGACGTCGGCCGCCAGCTGCGGCGAAGCGGCGGTATAGGAAAGCTCGACGAGGTTCGTTCCGCGGATCGGTCGCGTGTCCGCGCCTCCCTGGACGCTCCTCGCGGCCGCACTCACGACGTACTCCCGCGCACGCTCGCTGGAGGGCTTCGACGATCCACCCAGCGAACGAACGAACCCGGTCGATTGCGGCGTCACTTCGTTTGCTTCTGCCAGCTTGAGCCGTCGCACGACCCGCTCGGCGACCTCTCGGCTCGTCATGAGCCGCGTCTGGGTCGGAACGAAGGCAGGATCGTGACCACTGTAAACCTGAGGCGTAGTACCGACGTCGAAGGCGCTCGCCTTTTCCGGCTCCACGTTGATGAGGACCGTCGCCCGGTACGTCGGTGTCGTGACGATCGAAGAAATGATCGCAACAAAAAGCGCCGCTCCGACGGCGAGGGCGATCAGGCGCCGGCGCTTGAGTATCACCCGCCAATACTCCTGGAGGTTCAAGGCCTCGGACTGGGACGCACCGTCGCGGGAGGTATGGGAGGAATCCACGGTCATGATTTCTCGAACCGGTGTTTGCAGACTGCAAATTTCATAGTACGAGGCCGATGATTCTTCATCGCTCAGAAGAAAGACTGCTTCACGACCACAATGTCGTCAGCTTTCAGTTCCGGGTCAGCGTCGTCGCCGGAAATGATCCGTCGATAGTTGATCTCAGTCTCCGTGTCATTCCCATCAGGCCCTCGCCTCTTCAGGAGGATGCCCTTCGAGGCTCGGTCGGTCAGGCCGCCGGCCTTCGAAACGACGGACAGAAGCGAGATCCGGTCGTCGCTATCGAACTCGACCGCGCCGGGGCTCTTCACCTCGCCGAGGACGAAGATGCGAACCGTCGTGCGGGCTGGGATGTTGACGACGTCCGAGGGGAAGATCGGGATGTTCCATTTTACGGACGATCGCTGAAAGAGCTCGTCCCGGTCGATCTCGAGAGTGTCGGAAAGACCGTTTTCGGACCGCCTCAGAATGTAGATCCTTTTCCCCGCCGACGAAGTCAGTCCGCCCGCCGCGGAAATCGCCTGCAGCAGGGTCCAGCGTCCCGAGATGTTGAGCGACCCGGGACGCATCACAGCGCCGAGGATCGACACCGGCTTGTTCGCGAACTCCTTGATGACGATCGAGACATTCGCGCGGTTGACGTACTTCTCACGCAGGAGCGTCTCGAGCCGGCTCTGGAACTCGCTCGCCGTGAGGCCCGCGACCGGAAGGTCGCCGATGAGGGGAAGGGTCAGCGTCCCGTTCTCCGAGACGCGCCGCTCGAGGTTCAGCTCGGGGATCTCCAGGACGCGGATCTCGACGAGGTCGCGCGTGCCGAGGCGATATTCCCCCATGTCCTGAGCGGCGAGAGGGAGGGCGGTGAGGAGAAGGGCGAAAACGAGCAAGAGGCGAAGTGGACGCATGGGGACGGGTTTCTCCTGGGTCACCGGAAGATCTCGCGGCGGAGGCCGATCGTCGTCGTCCAGCGGACGACGGATCGGTCATGGCCGGCGATGTTCGAGTCATAGTCGGACTGCGATGCACCGACGGTCAGCGCGAGGTTGCGGAAGAGCGGGATCGAGAGGCTGGCCGACTGCGTCGAGACGTCGTCGGTGCGCTCGAGCGGAACGTCGCCCGAGTCGACCGGGACCGGATAGTCGTTCTCTCCCGTCTCCGCGGCAACGCGCAACGACAGCAGACGTCCGAACTGCACCCGGATCGCGCCACCGTTTCGGTTCTCGAGGAAGTACGGGTTCCCCGAAGAGAGGCCGTAGACGACGTCCCGGCTGCCGAAGCCCTGAACGTCGATCGGGGCGGTGAGGCGGTACTCCGCGAACCAGGAGCCTGTCGTCTCGCTGTACTTCGGAAACGACGAGCCGTTCATCGGCTTTCCGTCGCGCGTGCCGCCGGTCAGGTTCAGGAAGAACTTCGGCCGGTCGTAATGCAGGCCGATGAGCACTGCCTCACTCTCGTTGTCGCGCCCGAGCGGCGTGACGTCGAACTCGGTCTCCGTCGTCTCGCTCAGTACAGAGAAATCGAGAAAGGAGCTCCAGCGGTATCGAACGCCCGCGCGCATTGCGCTATCGCTCCGGTCGAGGAGCGAGAACTCGAGCTCCGGATCGTCGATCTCTTCGGGATCTTCGTACGCGAAGTTCCGGAGGTCCGCGCCGCCGAAGATCGAGAGCCGGCGAAGAACCTCGAGCTCGATCTTTCCCGTGAATCCGTCGGCGTCGAGAACCGCCTGCGTCTCGCGTTCCGAGCTGACGATTGTCTGTGTGTCGGCGGTGAACGCCGTCGCCTCGAGCGTCATCCGGTTGAAGAATCCGTACGCCGATACGTCGTAGTAGCCGCCGAAATGCCGCCGGTAGTCTAGGTCCTGATACCAGGTGTACTCGGGGAGGATACTGCTCTTGATGACTCCCTTCGCCCCGAACTGAAGATACCGCCTCGAGGCCGGCTCGTACCGTCGCGGTGTAATCGTCGACAGCCTCCTCCTCGTCGGTCCCGAACACGTTGTCGACGTAGCCGAAGTTCGAGACGCCGATCTTCGGTTGCAGCCGGATGGAGCCGAGACGCCAGGGCGCCTCACTCATCGCGATTTCGACGGCCTCCTGAATCGGGACGGTCCGCTGCCGTGGAACCGTGTTCGTGACGAGCTGCGCGAACGCAGGAAGCGCGAGCGCGGCGAGGCACGCGGCGGCGGCGGCAACGCGGCTGGAGGTACGTGGATTCATTCCGACTGGTCCTGGTACGACGGCGGTTATTTTAACGTGCGTGCGGGGAATCAGAAAGGCCGCCTCGCGGCGGCCTTTCAACCGGGCTGATCGAATCTTCATTACGGGCGCGCCCGGGAGACGGGCTCGCCGTCGCGCTGCGACTGGTCCACTGCGACGGCTCCGGCGACAAGGCCGAGGCCGAGGAGCGCGCCGGCTCCGACACCCATGCCGGCGATGACGCCCGCTCCAACCGCCGTTGCAGCTGCCGTTCCGCCCGCGGCCGCAACACCGACACCCGCCACCGTTCCCGCAGCGGCGGCCGCCGCGAGCGTCGCTGCGCATGCCTGATTCGCGATCATCCGGCCGTCAGCTGTGATCACGCGCGCGACGCCGTTGCAGAGGAAGCCGCACGGCTCCATGTTCTGCTCGGGTCGCGTGAGGCCGACTGCAATGTTCTGCGCAAACTTCTGCTCGTCCGGCGTCCAGGAGGGGACCGCGCATCCGGCGTCGACGTTGACCATCTTGACCTCGGTCACGCGCTCGGCGCCGTCGTTTCCGCGGGCCCAGACGCGATACGAGAGCTTGCTGGTTCCCTGCGCGACGACCGGAAGAAGGGCCCAGAAGTTCCCCCCTCTCCGCGGCGCATGTCGACGTAGTACTCGCTCCGCGGGCAGGTCGTCCCTTCCGCGCGGAAGAGGACGCGCGCCGTGGCGACGTCGCCCGGAATGTCCGCGGTGACCTTGTACGTCCCCTGCGGCGCGACGCAGCTCGCCGGCGACGTCACGTTGACGCTCGGCGCCTGCGCGAAGGCGAGGCCCGGGAGGATCATCGAGGCGACGCTGACGAGAGCAATAACTTTTCTGAAACGCATAACCGGCGCCCTGTCTTCGATATACGACGATCAGCTTACACGATATGCGCCGCGCAAAAAGGGTGTCAACGCCGAAAGAGCTATGTAGCTCTGGAACTTACCCGTCATTCACTCGTCACGACTGTATTGGAAGAAATGGCGGGCGTTGCGAGAAGAACGGAAACCGAATAACGAAGAATTGAAACCGACCGGCGCGGTCCGACGGGTGATCGTTCTACGAAGATTTTGCGGCCGCGATCGGCCGGGCTGGGCGGCGGGACGCCGCCCGCCACATTGGAAAACGGACCGGAAACGGACCGGCGCAGCCGGTCCCTACTCGCCCAGAATGCGGCGGACGTACTGGTCCACGTAGCGGGAGGAAGTGAGGCGCGGTTTGGCGCGGCGCATCAGCTCGCGCGCTGCGTCGCGCTGGTCGAGCTCCCACTTCGTGACTGCCGCGTAGAAGAGATGGCGGGCTTCGCGATCCGCGAACGGTGACACGAGCGGGATCTGCGAGTCGGCGGTCTTCCAGTCGCGTGCGAGCGTCGCGGCCTCGAGGAGGGCCAGGCGCAGCTCGCGGCTTCCGGGGTCCTTCACGATCGCGTCGTAGAAGTGCTGCTCGGCGTCGCGATAGCGCCCGTTGCCGATCATCTGCTGCCCTTCGCGGAGCGCGGTCGTGACGCGGGCGAGCGACGCGGTGGCGCCGGTCGGCTCCGGCTCGATCGCAGGCGTCGTGGCGGGGGCCGCCGTGGTTTGCGTCGGGCGTCCCTCCCCCGGCGGCTGCTCGTTCCGGTTCGCACCGGAAAGGGGCGGGCGGGACGCCCGCACCACACCCGGCTCCGTCCCCTCGCTCCGCTCCCGCTCCTCCTGCTCGCGCTTCGCGCGCGCGTCGGCGTCGCGCTTCTCCTTCGCGAGCGCGTCGTTCAGGCGGCCGATTGCGCGGCGCACCTCGGCGCGGTCCTGAATGGGATCCGGCAGAAGCGGGATCATTTCCGCGGCCCGGCTCCAGTCCTTCATCTCGGCGAGGCAGACGAAGCGGCCGGCCTTCCAGTCGTCGTCCACGGGGATCAGATCCGCGGCGATATCCGCCTCGGCGGCGAACGCCTCGTCGCACTTCCGATCGGCGAAGAGCACGCGCGTTCGCAGCACCTGCATCGCGCCGAGGGAGGAGTCGAGCTCGAGGGCGCGGGTCGACCAGCGGAGGGCGTTGCGGCGGTCGCGATCTTCCCACGCGGCGTTCGCGAGGAGGACCGGATACGCAGGGTTGTCGGGGTTGCCCTGCGCCAGCTGCTCGAGCGTCCGCTTCCGCTCGCGCGGATCCATCGCCGCGAGCTTCTCCTCCTCGGTTTCGACCATGTTCGCGAGCGTCGGAACGGATGCAGGCGGGCCTCCCCCGCCCGCGCCCGGAGGAGCACCTCGAACTGCTGGCGCGCCGCGGGCTCGATCTTCGACGTGGCCCACGAGGGGAACTGCGCCTCGATCAGAAGGAAGCGGTCGATTGTCTCCCCCGCCGCCTCCGCCTGCCCAGGCCCGACTGCGCCAGCGCGAGATACGCGAGCGCCTCGGTGAGCATCACGGGCAGGTCGAGAAAGCCGAAGGCGGCGATACGGAAGGAGTCCTTCGCCTCGACCCAGTTCTTCGCGGCGAACGCCTGGCGCCCCGCGACCATCTGACCCTGGTAGAAATCCTGACTTGACGCCGGGCGCGGCGCTGCCATGATGTCAGAGCGACGCCGCGACTGCGAATCGGAAAGAGCTCATCGTTTGCCTCATCGATATGACGTGACGCCCGGAAGCCGGAAACAGCTGGCCTCCCTCGCGTTTCTCCTGCTGCTGCTCGCCGCGGCGCCGCTGCCGTGGGGAAGCGTTCTCCCCGGCGGCGCGCTCCGCATCGAGCTGCTGAGCTTTGCCGCGCTCGCCGTCGCTGCGGTAGTCGCGCCGCCGCGCGGCTGACCGCCTGGCTTCCCCCTCCTCTTCGCGACGCTTCTCGCGCTTCTCGGCGCGTGGCAGCTCGCGCCGCTGCCGGAGGGATGCTCGCGTCGGCTTCGCCGGTGAGCGCTCGAATTTACCACGAAACGAATTCCATCCTGGGCCAGTTCGACGCCGTGCGGGCAACGCACGGATCTCGGTGGCGCCCGCGGAGACGCTGTCGGTCGTGCTGCTGACTCTGGCGTACGCGGCCGCGTTCGCGGCCGCGGCACTCTCGTTCACGGCGGCGCGGTACAGGCGGTGGCTCGGGTGGGCGGTGCCTCTTTTCGCGTTCGTTCACATCGTCCTCGCGATGATCTTCACGGGGAAGGACACCGCGCTCGGGCGCGTGCACGGCGCGTTCGTGAACCCGAACCACTTCGCCGGTTATCTCAAGATCGCGTTCTTCGTCTGCTTTGCGCTCGTCTGGACGGAGATCGTGACGGGGCGCGAGCGGATCCGGCACTCGCAGGACCTCGCGGTGCGGCTCGAGCGGCGGCTCGAGCGGCTGATCCCTTCGCTTCTGCTTCTTTTCGCTCTCGCCGGAAGCCTGGTGCTCACCCAGTCGCGCGGCGGGTTCGCGGCGACGGCGTTCGTGCTGGTGGTCGGCGTAGTGCTCTCCCTCATTCATCCGTCGGCGCTGCGGCGGCGGACGCAGCACGCGCTCGGCGCCGTGTTCGCGGTGATCGGGATCGTCATTTTCATCGCGATCTCGACGGGATTCCGGCCGCTGCTGCGGTTCCTCGCCGCGGACCCGCGCGACCCCATGGCGGACATGCGGCCGCAGATGTGGTCGCTCTCGGTCGATGCATGGCGGCAGTTCCCGACGTTCGGGTCGGGCCTCGGGACGTTCCGCGAGGCGTTCCGCCGCGTGCAGCCGCGCGAGCTGCACGGCCTCGTCGAGCAGGCGCACAGCGAGCCGCTGCAAATGCTCGTGACGGGAGGGCGGGTGGGACTCGCGATCGCGACTTTGCTGGTCGTGTCGCTGATGGTCGTCCTCGCGCGGGGCTGGTGGAAGCAGAAGCATCGCGAAGAGGCGGCGCAGGCGCTCGGGGGATTTCTGGCGCTGCTCGCGCTGCTGGTACACGGGCTGGTCGAGTTCAATTTCTCGATTCCCGCGATTCCGGCGACGCTGGCGGTGGTGACGGGGTGGTCGTTCGCAGCGTCGCAACGCGATTCAACGTCTTCCTATCGAGCGCCGTAGGCGCGACATCGTTTATCCCCGGGCGCCAGCCCGCGGTTCCCGGCGGGCCGCGCAGACCCGAGCCGCGTAGCGGCGACATATCGGTAGCGCCGGGCGTGAGCCCGGTGAACGGACGCCCCCAATAGAAATCATGAGCCGCGCAGCGGCGACACAATATGCCGCCGCTGGCGCGGCTCGTTCATTTCTATGGCACGCCAGGTCACCGGCCTGCGGCCGGTGCTACCAATGTGGCGGCGCTTCGCGCCTCGCGCGCATCGGTCGGGCCGCGCGTCGGATTTCATTCGCGCCGGACCGGAGAACGGCCGCACGCAGTGCGGCCCTACGGCGCGAACGCGGCCGGCGCGCAGGGAGCCGCGTAGCGGCGACATGGTCCCCCACCCAGGGGCGGGCGAGACGCCCGCACCACACCGGCGCGGTGTGGCCAGTTCGCAGGGTTTCAATCTGCAATCTGCAATCTGAGATCTGCAATGCCGTTCACGCGCTCTTCTTGGCCGGCGCCACGCCGTCGCGGCTCACGTCGACGAGCACCGACCGGCGGATCAGCGAGATCGACACGACGAGCCGCATCTCGCCCCGCTCGCGCACGACCACGCCCGTGTAGCCCTTGAAGACGCCGTCGGTGAGCTTCACCGGATCGCCCGTCGTGATCTCTTCGTACGGCACCAGCATCGCGCCGCTCGTCTGCAGATCGCGGATCTGCCGCAGCTCGGAGGCGAGCATCTCCTGGTCGACCACCTCGAGCGTCGACGCGATCACGTTGCTCCGCAGCGCCATCGCGCGCTGCTCCCGGCTTCCACGAAGGAAGACGTATCCGGGAAAAAGAGGAATGTACGAGGTGAAGTTCCGCCCGTTCCGCTTCGTCTTCTTCTCCGCCTGCGGAAGGTAGAACGGAATCCCCCGCTCGTGGAGGAACCGCGCGAGGACCTTCTCGTGGCGGCTCGCGACGTGGAGGACCCACCAGGGGTATTCGCCGGGCGGCAGCTCGAAAAAGTCGGCGGGATGGAAGTCGGGCTCTTTTTTCAGAAGGGGCATACGCAGAACCAACAGTTATTGTCACTTACGAAAGTAGATGATTCTCTCACGGAAGTCAAAAGCCGGGCACGGGCGCGGGCGCGGGGAAACCAGGGCCCCTGAGACGTGCCGGTGTGGTGCGGACGTCTCGCCCGCCATGGGGAGGGGGAACCCTGCGGAACCGGGAGAACGGCCGCACGCTGTGCGGCCCTACGGCAGAAACGACAGCGGGCTGCGCCCGACCGCCGCAGATCGGAATCGCGGGTCATCCTGAGGACGCGAAGCGCCCGAAGGATCTCAAGATGCCGGAGCCGCGATTTCCGCATTTTGAGATCCTTCGCGGAGCCTGCCCTGAGGAGCGCGAAGCGCGACGTGAGGGCTCAGGATGACACCTCGCGATTGGACAAGTTAGCGCGTATGGGCGGGGACGCCCGCACCACCGCGTCACGAAGACGCCGAAAGCTGGCGCAGCGCCTTCGACGCCTCGGCGCGCAGCGGATCGGGGGCGGGGCTGGGCGCGAAGCGGTCGCGCAGGTAGGTCTCGATGACCGGCTCCACCAGCGGGACCAGATCCGGACGCCGCGCGCGCACCAGGTCGAGCACTTCCCGTGGCGCGGTCGCCGCACCCGACTCGATCCCGAGGCCCGCGAGAATGCGGAGGAGGCGGTCGTAGTCGCCGCGGCGGCGCGCAAAAAGGAAGATCGCAACCGCCGCGCCCGCGCCGAGAAGGACGACGAGGGCGAGGCGCCAGGCGTTGTTGCGCGCCTCGACGGCCGCGAGCGTCATGTTCCCGCGCACCTGCTGCCACGCGTCGCGCGCCGCGTAGAAGACCTTCGCGAGCAGCGCGATCTGGTCCGAGCTGCCGAAGGTCAGTACGTAGCGATCCCAGAAGTACGCGACCGAATCGGCGAGGGCGGTCGCGTACGCTCGAACGAGGTTCTGCGTGGCGCTCCCCGGCCGCAGCGACGGAGGCGTCGGGTCGTACGTCCGCCACGTCCCGCCGTCGAATACCTCCACCCACGCGTGCGCGTCGCGCTCCCGGACGATGAACGACCCGATGAGCGGATTGAGCTCCCCGCCGTAATAGCCGCCGACGATCCGCGCGGGCACGTCGAGCGCGGTGAGGAGGACGACCATCCCCGCCGCGAAGTACTCGCAGTGGCCGCGATGGACCCTCAGGAGAAAGTCGTCGACGCTGTAGGGCTTCCCCAGCTCGGAGGGGTCGGCGATGTAGGTGAAGTTCCTCTCGAGATAGTTCGAGACGACCGCGGCCTTCTGCCGGTCGGTCTGCGCGTTCCGCGCGATCTGCGCCGCGAGCGCGCGGATCTGCGGGCTCACGGGATAGTCGACGACGACGGCCGGGCGGGCGAGCAGGGGCCGGGTCTCCCGGCTCATCACGACTTCGTACCGCACTTCTCCGCGGACGCGCTCGCCGTCGATCCAGTTCGGATGAAAGGCCGTCGCGTACGGCTCGACGACGAACAGATGGTCGAACCCGGCGACGTCGAACGTCCCCTCGGGGAGCAGCAGCCTTCCTCGGAGTGTCTTCTGCTCGATCCTCGCGCCGCGCGAGAACGCCGACGGTCGCGCGAGCGTCACGTGCCCGTCGATCCCCTCGACGAGCTCCCGTGTGCCCCGGAGCTTCTGGGTCCACTCCCCCCCGGACCACCCGTCGTACACCGTCGCGCGAAGCCGGAGCGGCGTGAAGAAAGGCACCGCGTCGCGCGGCATCCAGATGCGCGCCACGGCCATCGGGTCGGACGAGATCCGCCGCTCTTCGCCGAAGTCGATCGTGTCGCTGATCCCGGTTGCGGACGACTCGAGCCCCGTCCTGATCCCGCGCACCATCGGGTTCTGAACGCGCGGGAGCGCCGGAAAGAGGAGCGCGGCCAGCAGCGCGGTCGGCAGCGCGAATCCGAGCGCGGCGCGGAGAGCCGGCCGCTGTTGCGGCTCCTGGCCGATCTCGGCGGAGGAGTCCTCCTGGCTCGCGCGGATCAGCCGCACGAACATCATCACCGTGAACGCGATGACGTAGAGGAGGATCGTCTGATGCGTCGAGGTTGCGAGGCTCGTCACGAAGACGAGGAAGATGACGAGGAGGCGCTGGTTTCGTGCGCCGCGCGCCTTCTCGTCGACCGCCTGGTAGAACGCGATGAAGAAGAGGAGATGGATCGACGCTCGGATGAGGCTCGATGCGGCCGCGTCGACGATGAAGAGCGGGAGGTAGACGATCGCGGCGACCCGCGCGGCCGCGCTGATCCTTCGCATGCTCCTTTGCGACGCCGCCGCGGCCGCCGCAACGGCGAGGCCGAAGTGGAACGCTCCGACGATCAGGGGCGAGACCGCCTGCGAGAGGTAGAGCGGCGTCGCCGCGAACGCGGCGAGCAGGATCATCCCGATCTCAGGCGCTCTTCGGTTCATGTTCGCTCCTGAGCGAGAAGAGGACCGCGCCCCGCGGGACGACGGGAAGGTCGCCCCGCTCCTCCGCCTGGAGGAGCGCCAGCTCGCGGAAGATCGGGACGCGCACGCGTTCCCCCTTCCCCTCGATCCGCTCCGCCGGAAGGATCAGCGTGACGTCCGCTCCATGTTCGATGCCGTCCCAGAGGAGCGTCGCCGCCTCGCTGATCATCCGCTCGAAGCGCTCCTCGCTCACCCACGCGGGCCGCACCGGGTCGATCGCGACCGCGAGCGAGATCCCCGCCTCCTCCTGCTGCTGCTTCATGATCCAGCGGCCGAGGCTCGCGGACTTCTTCCAGTGGACGTGGCGGAGCGAGTCGCCGCGGACGTAGTCGCGAAAGGCGAAGATGTCCTGCCCCGAGCCCGCGCGCGGCCGCGGAATCGCATCGCGCGTCGTGGCGTCGGCCGCGAGCCGCGCCTCGTCGACTTCGAGCAGGCGCGGATAGACGACGACCTCCCCTTCGATGCGCACGCGCCGCTTCTTGAGAATCAGGCCGAACGGATAGCGGGTGTAGAGATCGAGCCTCTGGAGCTTCACGGGCCCGCGCTTCGGAAAGAGAAATCGAGCCGGCAGATCGATCGATGAGCGACGAGTGACGAGCGGCACCAGGACCGGCTTCTCGAGGTGCTCGGAGGAGACGAGGACGTCGCGCACGGTCCAGATGCGCGAGCGGTTCCGGACGCGAAGCAGCACCTCGACGGGGCGGCCGGCCCACGCTTCGTCGACGCCCGCGATCTCGACCTCGAGGTGATGGAGCCCTCCCTTCGAGGCCATGCCCGAGACGAGAAGCCCGGCGAGCATGTACGCGAGGCCGATGTAGAGGGAGTTGTTGCCCGTATTCAGCGCCGCGAATCCGATCAGCAGCGTGAAGAGGAGGTAGCCGGCCCCGAAGCGGGTGAGCCGGACGACGCCATCGAACGCGAACGGGGGCGTGGGCGCAGCCAAGGGTGTCACCTCGGCACGGGGATCTCGCCGATCAGCCTCAGGATGAAGCGCGCTTCGGGAGACGCCGCGCCGCGCGCCGCGCGCCTCTCGCGCAGCATGATTCGATGCGAGAGCACCGGCACCGCGAGCGTCTTCACGTCGTCGGGGATGACGAAGTCGCGCCCGCTCACCATCGCGAGCGCCTGGCAGGCCCGGAAGTACGTCAGCGCGCCGCGCGTCGAGACGCCGAGCTCCACCTCCGGATGTTTCCGGGTCGCGTGCACGATCGTCATCAGGTAATCGACGAGCGACTCGTTGACGTGGACGAGCCCGACCTGCTCCTGGAGCTCCTCGAGATCCTCCGCCGACATGACCGGCCGCAGATGCTCGAGCGCGTCGTGCGCGCCTCCCATGCGGAGAAGCTCCTTCTCGTCGTTCGAGCTCGGATAGCCGATGGTGAGCTTCATCAGGAAGCGGTCGAGCTGGGACTCGGGGAGCGGGTACGTGCCGACGTGCTCGACCGGGTTCTGCGTCGCGATGACGAGAAACGGCGTCGGGAGCGGGAGCGCTGCTTCTCGATCGTGACCGTCCCCTCGCTCATCGCCTCGAGGAGCGCGGACTGCGACTTCGGCGTGGCCCGGTTGATCTCGTCGGCGAGGAGGACGTTCGTGAAGACCGGGCCGCGGATGAACTCGAACTCGTGGCGCTCCTGATTGAAGATGCTGACTCCGACGATGTCGGAGGGGAGCAGATCGCTCGTGAACTGGATGCGCTGGAAGTCCAGCGAGACCGAGCGCGCGAGCGCGTGCGCGAGCGTCGTCTTGCCGACGCCCGGAACGTCTTCGAGCAGGATGTGCCCCCGCGCGAGCATCGCCGCGATCGCGAGCCGGATGATGTCCGACTTGCCGCGAATCACGCGCTCGACGTTCGCCTGGAGATCGGCGATGCGGGAGAGCGAAACCGGGGTGAGCGCCTTTTCGACTGCCATCGCTCCTTCTACGGCCCGGTGCCGCGCTCGGTTACGCGGGGTAGGGACCGGCTGCGCCGGTCCGTTCCCCGTCAGGGGAGATCAGGCCTTCTTGTAATGCGGCCCCCCTCCTCCCTCCGGAGGAACCCAGGTGATCACCTGGTAGGGGTCCATGATGTCGCACGTCTTGCAGTGGAAGCAGTTCGTGAAGTTCAGGAACGGGACGCGCCCCCGCCCGTCTTCCGTCGGCCGCGGCTCGTAGACGTTCGCCGGGCAGAAGTGGAAGCACGGGTTGCCATATTCGTCCGTGCACCGCGTGATGCAGACCTCGGTGTCCGAGATCAGCAGATGCGCCGGCTGGTTCTCCTCGTGGACCACGCCGCCGTAGTAGACGTCCGTCACCTTGTCAAAGAGATACTTGTTGTCGAACTTGATCTTCTCCGGCGGATGCGGGTCCTCGCTCCCGAACTAGCGCTGGATCCGCTCCATCTGCGCGTACCCTTCGTGACCCTCGAGCCGATTGGCCATGCCGAAGCCGCGGCCGCCGGTGACCATCCCCAGCCCCGCATTGAGCATGCCAGCCAGATTTCCCCAGTGGAACGCCTGGTGGAAGTTGCGGTCTTTCCAGAGCTCTTCCCTCGCCCAGGACTCCTCGAACTTCCGGTCGTAGGAGGCGAGCGTCGCCGCGGATGGATCGCCTTTGACGAGCGCGTCGAACGCCGCCTCGGCCGCGATCATCCCCGACTTGATGGCGAGGTGGATTCCCTTGAGACGCGCGCCGTTGAGATAGCCGCCCGAGTCGCCGACGATCAGGAATCCGTCGCCGTACATCTGCGGCATCGAGAAGTAGCCGCCCTCGGGGATCGCCTTCGCGCCCGCCTCGATCATCGTGCCGCCCTCGAGCAGGGCGCGGACGACCGGGTGCGTCTTGAAGCGCTGGAACTCGTGATGCGGGTCGAGCGTCGGGTTCTTGTAATCGAGGCCGACGACGAGGCCGATGTCGACGATGTCGTCCTTCATCCCGTAGATGAAGCCGCCGCCGAACGTCTGCATGTCGAGCGGCCATCCCATCGTGTGGATGACGTCCCCGGCGGCGATGCGGCCGGCGGGAACCTGCCAGAGCTCCTTCACGCCGACCGAGTAGACCTGCGGGTTCTTGCCGCGATAGAGGTCGCGCTCGGCCGCGAGCTGCTTGGTGAGCGTTCCGCGCGGCCCTTCGGCGAGGATCGTGATCTTCGCCTTGATGTCGACGCCCGGCTCGTAGTTCGCTTTCGCGGCGCCGTTCTTGTCGATCCCCTTGTCCGCCGTGCGGACGCCGACGACGCGGCCGTCTTCGTAGAGGACGCGCGAGGCGGGGAACTCCGGGAAGATGTCGACGCCCATCCCGGCGACGATGCCGCCGAGCCAGCGGGTGAGCTCGGCTGAGCGAGACGACGTAGTTCCCGTGGTGCTGCATCATCGGCGGGACCCACGGCGAGTCGATCTTCTTCTTTTCGGTGAGGAAGAGGAGCCGATCCGTCCCCGCGGGAGCTTCGACGGGACAGCCGCGCTCGAGCCAGTCGGGCATCAGCTCGGCGATCCCGCGCGGGTCCATCACGGCGCCGGAGATGCCGTGCGAGCCGATCTCCTTCCCTTTTTCGAGGAGGCCGATGGCCGTGCCCTCGAGCTTCGTCTCGCTCGTTTCGTCGTGGCGCCTGATCAGCTGCGCGAGGTGATACGCGGCCGCCAGGCCCGCCGGTCCGCCGCCGACGATGACGACGTCCAGGTCGAGGGTTTCGCGTTCCACGTCAGGCAGTTCAGCCATGCGAGATGCTCCCGTGATGGATTGCGGGCCGGCGCGGGATGGCGCAGCCCGAGGCGGGGGATATTGTATGTCAAGGGCACGAGCGGGACTGTGACGGGTACCCTCCGGTGAGGTGCGGGCGCGCGGCCCCGGAAGGAGCGCGGGCGTCTCGCCGTTGAGACGGCGCCCCGCCGCCGCTTAAAGGTCATCCTGAGGGAGCGCCGCGGCAACGGTTCGATTGACGCGTCCGGGCGCGCGACCGAAGGATCTCAAAATTCGCGAATCCACCCACCTGCCCGAACAACCGCCGTCGCATTTTGAGATCCTTCGTCGGCGCGCACCATCCCCGCGGAACCCGGCTCTCCCGGCGCCTCCTCAGGATGACAACCATGAGACGCCCGCACCACGCGGTACCTTGCACTATCATGTCCTCGGATTCACACCATGTCCCGGCTCGATCTCTCACTCCTCGGCGCCCTCCGGGCCACGCTCGATGGAGCCGAGCTTCCATTCGCCACGAGGAAGAGCGAGGCTCTGCTCGCGTTCCTCGCGATGCCTCCCGGGCAGATGCACGCGCGCGAGAAGCTCGCCGTCCTGCTCTGGGGTGACGCGGGCGAGGAGCAGGCGCGCCAGAGCCTCCGGCAGACCCTCTTCACGCTGCGCAAGTCCCTCAACGGGCGCGACGAGATCGTGGTCTCCGGCGACGGGGATCGCATCGGCCTCGATCGCGCGCTCGTGCGCGTCGACGTCGACCGGTTTCTCGAGCTCACTTCGCGCGGAACGCCGGAGGCGCTCGCGGAGGCGGTCGGCCTCTACCGCGGAGAATTCCTCGACGGGCTCAGCATCTCGGAAGTCGGATTCGAGGACTGGGTCTCGATCGAACGGGAGAAGCTGCGCGAAACGGCTCTGTCGGGGCTCGCGTCGATGGTCGATCAGCAGATGCTCTCGGGAAAGTCGGAAGCGGCGGTCCAGACCTCGCTCCGGATCCTCTCGATCGACCCCCTTCGCGAGTCGACGCACCGGATGCTCATGCGCCTCTACGTCCTGCAGGGACGGCGCGAGTCGGCGATCAAGCAGTATCAGACGTGCCGCGACGTCCTCCGGCGTCAGCTCGACGTCGACCCGGAAGACGAGACGAAGCGCCTCTTCGAAGAGATCCTCGACTACTCCTCGAACCGAGCCCCGCGGACGGACGATCGCATCCGCGTCCTCATCGTCGAGGACAACACGCTCAACCGCCAGCTCGTTCTCTCGATGCTCGACGAAAAGAAGTTCGAGGTGGCGGTCGCCGAGGATGGCGGACAGGCGCTGCTGCAGCTCGGAAGCCGCCCCTTCGACCTCGTCCTGCTCGACATCATGCTGCCGAACGTCGACGGGATGACGCTGCTCAAAGTCATCCGGGAGAACGGCTACGAGGTGCCTACGATCCTGATGACAGCGATGCCCGGCCCGGAGCTCGAAATCGAAGGCCTCAGCCTCGGCGCCACGGATTTCGTCCGCAAACCGCTCCAGAAGAGCGTCCTGCTCGCGCGGATCGAAAAGGCCCTCAAAGGCGACCGTCCGTCCGCCTGACGGTTATTTGGTGGATCAATAATTAACCAGCGCCTGCACCGTGTCCTGATAGGTCCCCGCCGAAACGTCCTGCCCCGCCGGAATGCGCCCGTAGAGGGGAACCCCCCCGCCGAGAGGAGTGAACTTGGAGGCTGACGTCACGCTGACGGTATTCGCGCCGTCCCAGATGGCGCTCATCCCCGAGTTCGAGAAGAGGTCGTACCCGAGGAAGTCGTTGCTGGTAGATCGCATCCGCCGCTGCGCTCCGAGGGGGTAGTTGCCGGCCAACATCGCGATCGTCGCAACCGCTTTGCGCGTGCAGTAGACGTTCAGCGCGGTCTGGTTGTCGAGCGGCGCGGTCGCGTGAGTTCCGATCGGCTGGTACGTCCCGAAGCTCAGCGTCGCCGCCGTCGTCTGGCATTCGGGGATGACGGTCACCTGGATTGCGAGGGTGACCGCAACTCCCCGATTTCGGGCGGTCCCATTCGAGAGTCACCGTCACGTAGTCGTTGTAGACGCCGACGGCGGCGTCGGCCTCCGGGTAGACCCGCCCGAAGATGTCCGCAGTGAAATCCTTGACTTGCGGGGTCGCGGTGACGGTCAGGAACGACCCGCTGCTTCCTTCACCCAGACCGCGCTTCCCGGGCATCCCGGAAGAGGTTGTACGCGATCGGGTCTCCCGCCGGACTTTCCATCGTCCTCGGCGAGAAGCTCGTCGATTGCGTGCCGCGGCTGACGGTCAGGGTCGCGGTGCTGTTCGGATTGCAGGCGAAGGCGAGGCTGCTCACCGCCGAAGTCGACCCGGGGTTGAAGACGGAGTAGCTCCCGAAGTCGAAGCTCGCCGGGACCGTGGTCCAGGTGCAGTTCGCGATTGCGCTCGGCGCCACGAGCACGAGCGATGCGGAGAGAAGCACGTGCTGCAGACTCTTGGAGAGAATCATGGGCGGATCTCCTTGCAAGTGACCTTTCCGACATCCCGCATAGGCTCTTCGGAGGGTCCGATCTCGAGCTCGGTGCGGCAGATTCCGGCCTCGTCGATCATCTCGACCGAATAGCGAGCCGGGATCACACCCTCGAAGTAAAACTCTCCCGCGCGTCCCAGCGGAGAAACCGTCACCGCTCCGTCGGCCGAGGCGAGGCGCATCTCGCCCGTGGCGGGAATTCGGAGCGTGCCATCAGGCTGCTCAATGACGGCAGTGCCGGTGACCGAAGTCGTAGGGGTCACTAGGAACTCGACGACGACTCCTCCGCGCAGCGGCGGCGCGATACGCGCTCGATCTGCTCGATCCGATAGTGAACGGGCACATCGGAGTCTTCGATCCTGATCCGGTTGCCGTAGTAGGGGATCAGATCGGTGACGACCAACTCCCCGTTCGCGTCGGTTCGTCCTGCTTCGAGGTTGCTGACGTACACGCGGACGTTTTCTACGCCGGAAACTCGGACGATCGCGTAGCTCTGCTGGGCGGGGCGCATCAGGTGGACTCTTCCATCGCCGAACGCAAAGCCGCCGGCGGCGGAGACGTTCACGGCGTCGTTCGCGATGGAGGGGTTCGCGTCGACCTCGAACAGGAAGTTCCGCGTCTGCCTTTGAACGCGAAGTGACGAAGTGTCGTCGTCCTCATTCATCCCCGCGTCGACGCGGTATCCCCATCCCGGCTCGCGCGCGAGGTTCTGCTGGACGGAGACGCCGAAGGAGGACTGCTCGTTCCGATGGTCGGCACGCAGGTTCGCGCTTCGGAGAAACCCGAGGTTCCAGTTCACGCCGAACGCGACCTCGGGCGAGCGCTCGCCGTCCCTCTCGGCCAACCCTGCCGAGGCGAAGAGCGTCCACGTTGCAGGAGCGGATATGTCCCGGTCAACGAGACTCGGTTGATCGACGCGAGGTCGCGTCGATCCTCGATGGACCCATTGAGCCCGACGTCGAGCTTCCCTCGCCGGACGTTCGTGAGAAGGTCGATGCGCCGCATGGCACGATCGCTCTGCGCAGGCAGCGAGACCGTTGCGTAACGGTCGCTGATTTCGGTCCAGCCAACGGTGAGCGCATAGGCGCGGGCGAGATACGCGTAGCGCACCTGCATCGCGGTTCCGCTCTCACCGTCGTCACCGCTCATTCCTCCCTGCAGCGACAGCTCGCCCGCGAGCGACCGCGCAGCCAGCGTACCACCCGCGCTCCAAGCCCCTCGGCCGCCTCGGCGCGGTATCCCGCGGTGAAGTACTTCGTGAGCCCCACCGGTGCGTTGCCAGCGCTGCGGGCTCGTCGTAATCGAAACTCTCGGTTCCTTGGTTCACGCGGCGGAACCCGACGGTGTAGCTGTACTCGCTGAGTCCCTCCTCGAGCACGAGCGCGGATGAGTAAAACGGCGCGACGATCATCCTCTCGCCGCCGAAGGCGTCGCGCACGAGTACCGTCGCGGCTCCGCGTCCGGCCGGGAGTGAAAGCTGATCGATCACGAACCGGCCCGGTGGCAACGCGCGGCGGTCGACGAGAGCGCCGTTGAGGTAGACCTCGACCGTCGACGGAGTCGAGACAGCGCCTGCGAGGTCGAGGGAGGGGAAGCGCACGAAATAGGGGTCGAGGAGGAACTCCCGTGCCACGGTCACGCCGGCGAGAGAGAGCGAGCCTCCGAGTTGATCGGTGCGCGCGAACGTGTCGCCGACCGTGATCCGTCTCATCTTTCCCGGTTGGTCGAACGTGAGGTTCGTCATTCCCCGAAGAAGAGTGCCGTCCGGATCGAGAGACGCGGACGAATAGAGGAGAAGTCCCCTCATGCTCCATCCGCCGTCGACGAACGCAGTCACGTCTTCGAACGACGCGAGCGTCGCGCGGTAGTTGAGGAAGCCGCCCCGTCCCGGCAGGCTCTCGAGGTTCTCGGGGCGCGTCAGCCCGCGCGTGAAGCGATAAAGGGACAGAACCGAAGGGTCGACGGTGAGCCGCAACTCGAGCGACACGAGATCGAGCTCGAACGTAACGTAGGGGGCAAGTGAGCGCAGCGAGACGACCTGGCGACCTTCATGCGCGCGCCGTTCGCCGCGCGACCCGATCGCGACTTCTCCGCTCGTGAGAGCATCCGTTGCGATCCAGACATCGCCGGCATCCCCGACGAGCGCGAAGGCCTCGCCACGTGCGACACCGTTGATGGAGAGAGGAAGAATCACGGCTTCCTCAGCGAGAGCGAATGCGATGGCCAGGAGCGAACCCACGATCGCCCATCGCACCGCCAAGCGCTTCCTCCGTTCTTCCATTGGGACTCAGCTCTACCATATTCGCACGTTCAGAAGTCGAGTCGTACGGTCACGCTGTCCGCATAGTCGCCGTCGGGCACATCCTGCCCGGCTGCGATACGCCCGAAGACGGGCACCTCGAAGGTTCGGCGCTTTCCCGCTCCGGTGGAGTACCCCGACCAGAAGTTGCTTCGAGCGGAATCCTGAAAGAGAGCGTAGCCCAACTGGTCGGGACCGGAGACGAGGAATGCCGCCGAGGGCGTCCCATGCGCTGGCGACATCGTGAGTGCGCCGGAGATGGCGCGGGTGCAGTTGACGTCGACCCGGACGTCTGCATCCAGCGGCGCCGTCTCGTTGACTCCGAGGGGATCGTAGGCGCCGAACATGAGGTTCCCCGCTGTGACGCGGCAGATGGATTGGACCGTGGCGGCCACCTGGACGATCGCGGGCGCCTGGGCTGCGCTAGCGCTGCCCAGAGCGATCGTGGCGAGAACCGCCGCCACTGCCCAACCTCGTCCACCCCTTCGCACGATTCATCCTTCCCGGCCGGGGCACGCGCCCTCGGCTCATTTCACGCAGACCCCGTCGGCCGGCTTCACGACCTTCGTAATCGTCTGCGGTTCCTGAGTCTCGGGAGCGGTGTAGACCGCTTCCACGACGAGCTCCGAAACGATGTTGCACTTCTCTCCGAGAGAGACTTCATACCGGCGGAGCGAATCCGCCAGCAGATACCAGCCGTCGCGCCGTTCCGAAAAGACCTCAGTGCCGTCCGCGGCGGTCCCTCGAACGCGAATTTCCTGGAGCGTCGCGTGCGATGTCCCGGCATTCCGGACATCGACGCGAACGGATCCCGCCGCGACGGAAGCTTCCGTCTCGACGAGCGGCGCCGTGCCGCGAGGCGTTATGAAGATCGGAACTCCCATCTTCGTGAGGACGCTGACCGTCGCTCCCTTTCCTGGCTTCGGCGGCGCGGGCAATTCGTCGAAAAAGAGCCTGTAGGTCTTCTCGCGATCACCCGGCTTCACCGACGAAGCGACTCTGACTTTCCGCTCGCTCTTTGGGGCTACTTCCAGAAGCTTGGGGAAGAAGAGAATCTCTTCGGTATCCGCCAACTGGATCTCGCCCGCTTCGGACTGACTCCACGCGTTTGCGCTGATCTGGAACCGGACCGACTGCTCGCCCTCGTTGTAGATCGTGATCAGAGCCGATCCCTGACCACTGTCGAGAAAGACCTGCACGGGCGAGATGCGGAAGTTGCCCGCAGACAACTCGGTCTGGCCGAGGGCCAGACCGAGAAGCACCAGGAACCGGATCAGAGAAGAGAGTTTCATGTCGATCAGTAATTGATGTCGATCGTGATCAAGTCGGTGTAGCTTCCGTCAGCGACGTCCTGGCCACCGGCGAGCGCGCCGTTCAGGGTCATCGTCTGCCAAGCGCTGCTAGCGGACGAGAAGGTGTAGTCGGCGAGAGCCGCAGCACCATTGAGCACAGTGTAGTTCAGGTTCTGGGTTGCATCGCCCGTGTTGGTCATCACAGAATCGGTCGTGAAGTCAACTGCGATCGTCGCGCCGCCGCGGCTCTTCGTGCAGCGGAACTGCAGCGTGGCCGAGGCCGCCAGATCACCGCCCGGGCTGGCCAGGAACGGATCGTAGGCGCCGAACGCCATGTCCGCGGACGCCGCATTCCACTCGCACACCTTCGGGACGTTGGCGCTCACATTGACCGTTGCCGTCGCCGTCTGACCAAACATCGGGATCGCCACTACCATCAGAACTCCAAGGATAACCAGACCTTTGATGCTTTTCATGACTTTCTCCTTCTTCTCTCTTTTTCTTTGTTTTCGTTGTTTTGTATTTTTTCTGTTCGTTCTGGCCGTCCTTAGAGCAACGGAACCGCCACTGGTGCCAGCGGAGCGTGCCAGCAGCTAAACGACTGAATCTAAAGAGAAGAAGCACTGGAGCCGCGCGCCGGCTTGATCGGCGTGTTCCACGTTTCAGACGGGGAATCTGGATTTCGGACGAAATCGGGGCCGAAGCCGGGTGTCCGTGGCTCGAGCGGAGGTGGGCATTGTCCCGTGCGGGAGCGCAGCGAACGAGACGGGCAAACGGAGGGCGTGCGAGGAGATGCGGGGCCGGGAAGGGCTCTCTAGTTCAGCGTCGCGACCGAGATCGGGAGCGCGAAGGTCCCGGCGGCCGCGTCAGGAGAGAGGTAGAGACGCCAGCGGAGCTGGAGCTCCCGGGGGGCAGTACCCTGATAGGAGAATCCGGCCGAGCCGCCCGAGCCGTCGAAGGACAGCGGATCCGGCAGGCCCGAGACCTCGGCCCGCGCGACCCACGGCTGGCTCGGCGCGAACGCCAGTCGGTAGCCGGCGCGCTGGTTGGACCTGACCGTGAGGAGCGAAGGCTCGACGACGTCGATCCATCCCCGCTCGAGGTCCGCGGCGGTCACGACCACCACCGGCTCGCTCTGCACGTTCACGATCGTCCGGCCGATCACGTACGCGCTCACCTGGATCGTCGCGGGGGCAGACTCCGCCTGCAGCGAGATGGCGATCAGAGCGGCGGTGACGAAGGCGGCGAGGGCTCTCATCGGCGCGTTCCCTCTGTACACCGCCAACCTTCAGCGGTTCATACAGGCGAGATGCTTCCAAGTTAGGCTCGTGTGCCTACCATCACCATTGATCAGGCGATCTACCGCGAGATATATCGAAAGATATAGGTCACCGATTGTGGGTTGATGAAATGGAAAGCGGCGCCAGGAGGCGCCGCCTGGATCAGCTAGCGCCAGGATCGAGCGGCAGCGCCGCGCAGCGGCCGCAGGTTGGTAGCACCGGCCGGGCGCTGTTGCTGAAGTCGGCGTCGATCTCACGCGGGGTCATCCTGCGCCCACCAACGGCGCGGGCGCCGATGAAGCGAGGATTGACCCCGTTGGTCATCCTGAGCGAGGGGGTGGGCGGGTGTGAAGCGAAGGATCTCAAAATGCGGGACTGGTTGAATCAACGATGTCGCATTTTGAGATCCTTCGGCCGCGGAGCCTGCCCTGAGGAGCGAAGCGACGAAGGGCGTCCTCAGGATGACGACGTCGGGTTGAGCAACAGCCCAGTCAGGCCGGTGCCGGCGACGCTCGAAGACATTGACGAGCGGCGCCAGCAGCGACAGATTGTGCCGCCGCTGCGCGGCTCAATATTCTTGGCTCGCATAGATCCACCCGGCTGACGCCGGGTGCTACCAATATGACGGCGCTTCGCGCCTCTATTGCGTCGACGGGGAACGGCGCACGAAAACGGACCGGCGCAGCCGGTCCCTAGGCCTTCGCCTTCTTGATCTCTTCCGTCAGCGCCGGGACGATCTGGAAGAGGTCCCCGACCACGCCGAGGTCCGCGATGCGGAAGATCGGCGCCTCGGCGTCTTTGTTGATCGCGATGATGTGCTTCGAGGACGACATCCCGGCCAGGTGCTGGATCGCCCCGGAGATCCCGACCGCGATGTAGAGGCTCGGCGAGACGACGCGCCCGGTCTGCCCGACCTGATGCTGGTGATCGATCCACCCGGCGTCGACGACCGCGCGCGAGGCGCCGACGGCGCCACCGAGAGCGTGCGCGAGGTCCCGGACGAGCGCGAAGTTGTCCGCCTCTTTCAGCCCGCGGCCGCCCGAAACGATGATGTCCGCCTCGGCGATCGTCAATTCCCCGCCCGTGGTCGACTTCGTCTCCAGCAGTTTCGCCTTTGCCTGCGGGGCCGTAAACGCGACGCTCGCCACCTCAGCGGCGCCGCCTCCGGCCTCCTCGACCGGGAAGGCGTTCGGCCGGCACGTCGCGATCGCCGGCGCTCCTTCGACCGAGACGCGCGCGAAGAGCCGCCCCGCGTACAGCGGCCGGCGCCCTTTCAGCTTCCCGTCGACGATCTCCAGGCGGTCGACGTCGGACGCCACGCCCACGCCGAGCCGCGCCGCGAGCCGCGGCGCGAGGTCCCGCCCCGCGGCGGTCCCGGGGAAGAGGACGACGTCGCACTTCGCCCCGTCGACCACCTGCTTCGCGGCCGCCGTCCAGCTCTCGGTCCCGTAGGAGTCGAGCGCGGCGTCGGCCACGCTCCAGAGCTTCTTCGCGCCGTACCCGCCCGCTTCGGCGGCGACACCGGAGGAAGCGGATCCGAACGCCGCCGCGTGAAGCTCTCCTCCACTCGCCGACGCGAGCTTCCGTCCGATCGACAGAGCTTCGCGCGAGGTCTTCTTCAGCTTACCGCCGGCGGTCTCACAGAACACTAGAACGTTTGCCATGTCGATCCTCAGAACGCCTTCGCCTCGGATTGGATGTACTGGACGATCTCTTTCGCCGCCGCCGCCGGATCGCTTCCGTCGACCCTGCGCCCGGCCGCCTTCTCCGGCGGCATCTCGAGAGACTCGATCACGATCCGCCCTTTCACGTCGGCGTCGCTCAGGCCGAGATCCGCGACGGTCTTCGTCTCGATCGCGATCTTTTTCGCGGCCATGATCCCCTTGAGCGAGGCGTAGCGCGGCTCGTTGAGGCCCTTCTGCGCCGTGAGGAGAGCCGGGAGGGGAGCTTCGATGACTTCCTCTCCCCCTCGATCTCGCGATGCGCCTTGACCGTTCCGTCTCCGAACTCGACCTTCGTGACGACGTTCAGCTGCGGGAGCCCGAGCAACTCGGCGAGCATCGGGCCGACGAGGGCGTTGTCGGTGCCAACGCCCATCTTTCCGAGGAAGACGAGGTCGAAGGGCTGCGCCTCGATCGCCGCGGCGAGGATCCGCGCGACGCCGAGCGGATCGACTCCGTCCAGGTCACTCTTGATGTGGATCGCCTTCGTCGCCCCACGCGCGAGGCATTCGCGCAGCGCCTGCGCGGCGCGGTCGGGGCCGCAGGTGAGGACCGTGACGTCCCCTCCTTTCGCTTCTTTCAACTTGATCGCTTCTTCGAGGGCGAACTCGTCATACGGCGAGACGATGAACTTCACTCCCGCTTCGTCGATGGTTTTCCCGCCGGCGGCGACCTTGATCTTCGCCTCCGTGTCGGGGACCTGGGCAATGCAGACGATGGAATTCAAGGGGATGTCCTCCGGGGTGGATCCAGCGGGAACGCCGGGTAGTCAGGGATCAGTCGTCAGTAATCAGGGTGAGAGCGCCCCGGGAGGGGCGCCGGGCGGCATTCTAGGGGAAAAGGAAAATGGGCCGCAAGGAAAGCGGGGGCGAGCGTGGGCGTCCCCGGCCTTCGGCCACCCTCTCTGGGTCGGGGGAGTGGGCGCGGGCCCCTCACCCGGCCTTCGGCGCAACCGTCATTGGCAACGCTCCTGCACGGCACTGCGCAGTTCCGAAATCCCCGCGGGCGTTCCGCGACAGAAAACCAAGGTGGAGGCTGGCCCATGCCCAATGCCAATCGTTCCCGTCTGCTCGAGAGCCGACGCGGGCCGACCCGGGGAACCATCGCGGAATTCCGCGGCGAAGGGAGGCCGCGCCGGAACGGGGGCCCCGCGGAGCAGACGAACGCGGAGAGCTTCTACTACCTCAAGCAGATGAGCTCGAGGACCCCGATGGTCGTGGTCCTCACCGACGGCGAAGAGATCCGCGGATGGATCGAGTGGTACGACCGCGACTGCCTCAAGATCAACCGCCACGGCGCCCCCAATCTCCTCGTCCCGAAGCGCTCGATCAAGTATCTGTTCAAGGAGTCGGAGCTCGAGAGGAAGAGGAAGAGGAAGTAGGAAGCCGCACCGGGTTGCTTTCCGTAATCGCGGGAAAGCCCTGCCCGAGACCGCCTACACTCCCCCCTCAGGCGATCGCGAGCGCGATCCGCCTTTCCCCTTCTACTTCCTACTTCCTACTCCATCGATCGCGAGCACGATCCGCCTTTCCACTTCCTACTTCCTACTTCATACTTCCTACTCCATGAAGCCCATCGCAATCTCCCTCGGCGACCCCGCGGGCATCGGAACCGAAGTGGTCCTGCGCGCGATCGAGGACCTCGACCCGGACATTCCGGTCCGCCTCTTCGGAGACTGGGAGTACGCCCAGCGGTCTCCCGGGCCGTGGCCCGAGCCGATGCGCCGAGTCCGGGCGGGCGAACCGATCGGGGCCGACGAGAGGGCCGTCTTCGTCGACGTCGCCACCTGGGGCGGGCGAACGCTGGACTTCGGCGTCATCCACGCGCATTACGGCAGGACCGCGCTCGCGGCTCTCGAGGCGGCGCTCGCGTCGATCGACCGGGGGGATTGCCGCGCGCTCGTCACCGCTCCGATCCACAAGCAGGCGGTCCTCGCCGCCGGCTCGCCGTTCGCGGGCCACACCGAGCTCCTCGCCTCGCGTGCGGGCCTCACCTCCTACGGGCGCGATCACGCGATGCTCTTCGACTCTCCCCGCCTCCGCGTGGCGCTCCTCTCCGTCCATGTCTCGCTCGCGTCGGCGATCGAGATGGTCACGGCGGAGCGCGTCCGAGATCTCGCGCTTCTCGTCGACCGTGAGAACAGGCGTCTCTTCGGACACGCCCCGCGCATCGCCGTCGCGGGACTCAACCCCCACGCCGGGGAAGGAGGCAACTTCGGATCCGAGGAGGAGAAGATCGCCGCCGGCGTGGAAATGGCGAAAGGCGCCGGCCTCGAGATCACGGGACCGCACCCGCCCGACACCGTCTATCTCCGCGCCTCGCGCGGGACGTGGGACGTCGTCCTCGCCGCGCATCACGACCAGGGGCTCATTCCGGTCAAGATCCTCGACTTCGAGCGCTCGGTGAACGTCACGATCGGCCTGCCGTACCTTCGGTGCTCGGTCGACCACGGCACCGCGTTCGACATCGCGGGCCGCGGAATCGCCGACCCTGCGCCGATGAAGTACGCGATCGAGTGGGCCGCCCACCACGCGGAGGTGTCCCATGAATGACCGCACGATCTGGATCGTCCGGATCATCGCGGTCTTCGTCTTCTTGCTGCTCGCGTATCTGATGATGGACCTGTACACGAAATTGCGGAGGATGGGGAACGGAAGGGCCGACGCGACGCAAACCGAGTGCCGCCTTCCTCAGGAGCCGCGTAGCGGCGACATCGTCTACGGCCCGGGCGTCAGCCCGGGCGTCTGTTGCAGCCGCAGCGAATCCGAGCGCTCGTAGGCGCGACATCCGTCTCATCGTGTCGGAGATGAGGGAGCGCGAATTGTACGCCGCTCACCGCGGTCGGGTTTGCGTGCGACCTCGAGATCCCCGGGCTCACGCCCGGGGCTGGCGATGTCGGCGCGTAATCGCGCGCAATCTGGAATCGGAATGACGCAATAAACGCAATGCGGCAATTGTATCGGGTAACATGATCCCCCGATGACCCCCCGCATCCTCGTCACGAACGACGACGGCATCTACAGTGAAGGGCTCCGGAAACTCGCGGCGTCCCTCCGCGCGATCGGCGAGGTGTTCATCGTGGCCCCCGATCGCGAGCAGAGCGCCGCGTCTCACGCGCTCACGCTCAACCGTCCCCTCCGCATCCTCCAGATCGAGGAGGGAGAGTGGATCGTCGACGGCACCCCGACGGACTGCGTGAACCTGGCGGTCCTCTACATCCTGAAGGACCGCCGCCCCGACCTGATCTGCTCCGGCATCAACTTCGGCCCCAACCTCGGCGACGACGTGACGTACTCGGGGACCATCTCGGCGGCGTTCGAGGGATCGCTCCTGCGCATCCCGTCGATCGCCTTTTCAGCCCTCGTCGGCGAGCATTTCTCCTTCGATCGCTGCGCGGAGTTCGCCGGGTGGCTCGTGCGCGAGACGCTCGGGCGCAAGCGGGACCCCTCGATCATTCTCAACGTGAACTTCCCGGTCGAGGAGTTCCGCGGCGTCCGCATCACGAACCTCGGCAAGCGCACCTACACGGAAGGCGTGATCGAGCGGCTCGACCCGCGCGGGCGGAAGTACTTCTGGATCGGAGGCGAGCCGCCCGTCTGGACGCACCACCCGGGAAGCGACTTCGACGCGGTCGACAGCGGATTCGTCTCGATCACTCCCCTTCACCTCGACCTCACGCACCACCAATCCGTCGACGCACTGAGGGACCTTGAACAGAGATTCGACGCCGCGCAGACGGAAGAGTGACCTCCCCGCGATCGCCGATCGCGAGTTCGCGCACCTCCGGGCGCAGATGGTCGAGAGGCACGTCGCCGCGAAGGGCGTGTCGGACCCGGCCGTCCTCGAGGCGATGAACGAGGTTCCCCGCCATCTCTTCGTTCCGCCCGCGATGGCGGCGAAAGCCTACGGCGCCGGCGCCCTCCCGATCGGTCAGCAGCAGACGATCTCCCAGCCCTTCATCGTCGGCCGGATGATCGAGCTCCTCGAGCTGACCGGCAGCGAGAAGGTGCTCGAGGTCGGGACGGGAACGGGCTATCAGGCCGTGGTGCTCTCCCGCCTCGCCGCCCGGGTCTTTTCCATCGAGCGCCACAACGACCTGGCGCTCCGGGCGGTGGAGATGATCCGGAGCCTCAAGATCAACAACGTGAGCGTCAAGGTCTTCGACGGCACCTACGGATGGTCGGACCAGGCCCCCTTCGACCGGATCATCGTCGCCGCGGCGGCGCCCGAAGTCCCCGAGCCTCTCGTCCAGCAGCTCGCCCGGAACGGCCGCATGGTCCTTCCGATCGGCCCTCCCGGCCGCCAGCGCCTCGCCCGCGTCACGAAGGTGGCAACGAGACTGCAGATCGAAGACTGCGGGTCGGCCGAGTTCGTCCCGCTCGTCGGGCGCTTCGGCTGGAAAGAGCCATGATTCGGCGTGCCGTCGCCATTCTCATCGCCATCGTCGCGCTCCTGATCGGGGCCGGAGCCTCCTGGGTGGCCATCTCCGTCCCGCGCGACGTCCGCGCCGAAGCCCTGCTCAAGGACGCGCGGACGAGACTCCAGAAGGGCGACCGCGAAGGCGCCCGGAAGAGCCTCCAGGAGATCGCCAAGTCGTATCCCCGCACGGACGCAGGGGCAGCCGCCTCCTACGCCCTGTTCCGGATGTCGGAACAGGAAGCGGCCGAGTTGCGCGCGAAGCTCGACGCCCTCGATCGGAGCCGGTCGACCCAGGAAAAGATGACCGCGGAGGAGCGGAAGGCGGCCGACAGGGAGCGACCCCAGCTCGAGGCGGACAGAAAGAAGATCGCGGAGCTCGAGGCGAAGATCGTCGCGCTCGAAACGAAAATGGCCGCCGTGGAGAAGGCGAGCCGCGTGAAGGTGGCCCCCGCGAAAAAGACGACGCGGCGGAAGTGAGATCGCGGCGTCCCTCAGCCCCTTGCCGCACGACACGCCGCGACGACAGACGATATGATGCGCCGGGAGAAGGACCTCTGATGAAGGAATTGCGCGCGCTTCGAATTCACGGGAAGGTCCAGGGGGTCGGCTACCGCTTCTTCGCAACGCGGGTGGCGCGGAGGCTGGGCCTGAAGGGACACATTCAGAACCTGCGCGACGGAACGGTCGAGGCGATGGTCGAGGGAGAGAGCTCCGCGATCGAGGAATGGATCGAGGAGCTTCACGAGGGTCCGCGCTTCGCCGAGGTCAGCAGGATCGATCAGGAGAAACGGGAGTATCGCGGGACGTTCGGGGATTTCGATGTCAAGTTCTGAGGCGCCCGGCGAGCTCGATCTCGCTCGCTTCATCCGCGACATTCCCGACTTCCCCAAGCCGGGGATCCTCTTCCGGGACATCACTCCCCTTCTTCGTGCGCCCGAGGCGTTCGCATCGGCGATCGAGCGAATGGCGCGGCCGTTCCGCGCCGCGGGAATCACGAAGGTCGCCGCGATCGAGTCGCGCGGCTTCATCTTCGGAGGGGCGATCGCTCCCCTTCTCGGCTGCGGGTTCGTGCCGATCCGGAAGCCCTCGAAGCTTCCCTGGACGACGTTCCGGCACGAGTACGAGCTCGAGTACGGGACCGACGCGCTCGAGATCCACGACGACGCTCTCGACCGCTCCGACCGCGTGCTGCTCGTCGACGACCTCCTCGCGACCGGCGGTACGGCGGCGGCGGCGCGCGCGCTGGTCGGCCTGTTCGGCGCGGAGCTCGTGGCGATTTCCGTCCTGATCGAGCTCGAATCCCTCGCCGGTCGCGTCCGCGTGGGTGGCTGCCCGTTCACTCGTTGATCCGGTATCCGTAGATCAGCTGCCCACCTGCAATTTCAGCGGAAGCGATCCGTCCCTCAGATGCATCGGCACGGTCAACTCGATCGTCTCACCGGGGGAGGTCGCTTCGTTGCCGAGGAGAAGGCAGAGGCGCGCGAGCTCGCGAAACGCGGGGCCGGTGCCCCGGATCTCGATCCCGCTCTCGCCGACGTCGGTCGTGAGCGGGGAGGAGGAGAGCCCTTCGAGAGCGCGGATCGCGAGATCGTAGTTCATGTGGCCTTCCTCCGATTGCAGGGCGCGCGGCTACGACCCCGTGTAGACGACCGAGTTCCGATCCGTCTCGTGGACGACGATGCGCGCGAGGTGCCCGCGCGTGATCGCCGGCGCGATCTCGCCCCAGAACGCGCGCGCGAGGTTCTCGGCGGTCGGAATGATGCCGCGGAGAAAGTCGACGTCCTCGTTCAGGTTCCTGTGATCGACCCGGCCGATCACCCGCGCGCGCATGATGTCCTTGAGCTTCTTGAGGTCGATGACCATCCCCGTCTCGGGATCGATCTCCCCCTCGACGCTCACCTCGATGATGTAGTTGTGCCCGTGTCCCCCGGGGTTGTCGCACTTGTCGTAGACCTCACGGTTCCACGCGTCGTCGCGCGCGGGGTTGTGAAGCCGGTGGGCGGCGGAAAAGTCGAGCTTTGCGGTGACGAGCATGATTCGTTCTCCGTTCTCAGGCTACTCCAGAGTAACGAGGGGCGCTCCCCCCTCCACGGTGGCGCCGGAGGTCACGTGCACTTCCGCGATCCTTCCGTCTCGCGGCGCGGAGATCTCGTTCTCCATCTTCATCGCCTCGAGGATGAGGAGCCCCGCGCCCTTCTTCACCTCATCTCCGGGAGCGACGGAGATGCGGACGACCCGCCCCGGCATGATCGCTTTGACGACCGAGTCGCCGTCCGCTTCGTCGCCGGCCCGCACGCGCTTCGCGGCGAGCGGATCCTCGATCGTGAGATGGACCTTCTTCCCGGCGATGTCGATCGTCGTCCGGCCCCGGTCGTGGCGGTAGAGAAAGAGCTGCTGCCGGCCGTCCGCGTAGCGGAGCGCGTAGAGCGACTCGCCGGCCGAGACCAGCTCGAGAATCGCCTCCGTCCCGTTCCTTCGCACCAGGTAGCCCGAGCCGTACCGCTCGACTTCGACGGCGATCTCTCCCGACTCGTGTTTCGCGATGAAGCGCATCAGCGGTTCCGTCCGATCGACTCCATGCGGGCGGCGCGCCTCCACGCCGACTCCGACTCCCCGGGCAGCGAGACGTTCTGCGCGTCCTCGAACGCCAGGATCGCCGCGGCGGCGACGGCTGCGTCGAGCAACTCACCCGCTTCTCCCTCGATCCTCGTTTTCGCGAGGAACCGATCGATGAAGCCGGTGTCGAAATCGGCCGTCTCGAACGCCGGATCCGCGAGAAGCGCGGAGTAGAAGGGGATCGAGGTCTCGATCCCTTCGACGCGATACTCGCGCAGCGCCCTCTGCATCCGGGCGATGGCCTCCGCGCGGTTCGACCCGGTCGCGATCAGCTTCGAGAGCATCGGATCATAGTGGAGGGGAACGTCATAGCCGGCGTATACGCCATTGTCGTTGCGAACGCCGGGTCCCTGCGGGAGGTAGAGATAGCGAATCTCGCCCGGCGAGGGAGCGAAGTTCCTGTACGGATCCTCGGCGTAAATGCGGCACTCGATGGCGTGCCGGAGGGGCCGAAGGTCCTCCTGCCGGAGCGTCATCGGCTCTCCCCGCGCGATCCGCAGCTGCTCCTTCACCAGATCGATCCCGTACACCTCCTCGGTGACCGGATGCTCGACCTGGAGGCGGGTGTTCATTTCGAGGAAAAAGAACTCCCGGTCCGGCCCCATGAGGAACTCGATCGTGCCGGCGGAGTAGTAGTCGACCGCGCGCGCGGCGAGGATCGCCGCCTCCCCGAGCCGTTTCCGGAGACCTGCGTCGACGACCGGAGAGGGGCACTCTTCGACGACCTTCTGATGGCGGCGCTGCAGGGTGCACTCGCGCTCGCCGATGTGGACGAGGTTTCCATGGCGGTCGCCGAGAACCTGAACTTCGATGTGGCGGGGCGATGCGATCACTTTTTCGGCGTAGACGGCCGAGTCGCCGAAGAACGCCTGCGCTTCGCTCCGGACGCGCTCGAATGCGGGGAGGAGGTCTTCCTCCCGCTCGACCTGGCGCATCCCTTTTCCGCCGCCGCCGGCGCTCGCCTTCAGCATCACCGGATAGCCGGCGCCCCGTGCGAACGCGAGCAGCTCCTCGCCGGACCTGGCCGCTTCCTCGAGCCCGGGAACGATCGGGACCCCGGCGGCCTTCATCCGCTTCCGCGATTCGGTCTTCGACCCCATCGCGCGGATCGACGCCGGCGAGGGCCCTACGAAGATGAGGCCCGCGGCGATGCACGCGTCCGCAAAGTCGGCGTTCTCCGCGAGAAAGCCGTAGCCCGGGTGAATCGCCTCGGCGCCCGACCGGCGCGCCGCCTCGAGAATCCGGTCGACGCGAAGGTAGCTCTCGCTCGAAGGGGCGGGGCCGATCATCACCGACTCGTCCGCCGCGATCGCGTGCAGAGCCGCACGGTCCGCCTCGGAGTAGACGGCGACCGTGCGAAGGCCCATCTCCCGGCAGGCGCGGATGATCCGGACCGCGATCTCCCCGCGGTTGGCGATCAGGACTTTCACGGTCAGCGATTCTATCCGACCGGGACGGTCATGACGGATCGGAGCGACGGGCCTCGTCGGCCCGCCTGCCGAACTCCGTCGCCCGCTCGAGATACGACTCGACGGAGCGCCCCAGGTTGAGCTTTTCGGTCAGATCCGCCGTCGACATGAAGGCATCGGTCAGCCGTTTCGCTTCGGCGAGATAGTAGTCGCGCAGACCGGACTCGATGCGGTACTCCGGATACTTCTCGGACAGGACCCGGAGCCACTCCTCGACCTGCCGGCGCTTGTCCACGTCGCCGTCGCCCTTCTTGAGGGAGTCCAGGAGCTCGCCGATGACTCCCTGAAGGAGCTCGGGCTTCGGAGCGGGTTGTGCGGGCGTCGTCATGGGCGGGATTCTAACCTCAAAAATGGAGAAGGCTCGCGATCTCTCGCGAGCCTTCATGGTGCCCAAGGCCGGACTCGAACCGGCACGGATTACTCCACACGCCCCTCAAACGTGCGCGTCTACCAATTCCGCCACTTGGGCAAGCGGTGAATGAACGATTACTTCTGAGGCGCCTGCTGAGGCGCAGGCGTCGCGGGAGCCGAGCTCGCAGGAGCCGCCCCCGTCATGACCGAGCCCTTCGGCCGGACCTGGACGATCGCCAGGGCGAGGCACATGAGCACGAACAGGACGAATGCGGTGACGGTCGCCTTGTGCAGGATCGTCGTCGCGCCGCGCGCTCCGAATGCGGTCTGCGAACCGCCGCCGCCGAACGCCCCGGCGAGATCCGCCCCCTTCCCCTGCTGGAGAAGGACGACCAGGATCAGAAAGAGGCTGACGATGACGTGGATCGTGACGATGACGTAGATCAAATCGAGCTCCCGGGCCGGTCTCTACCCGACGCAAGCAGAACCGCCGGCCGGCGCGAATTCTTCCCGGAACGAGGGGTGGAGTCAAGCCGGGATGCGCCGGCCGCAGGACTTGTCATCCCGAGCGTAGCGAGGGATCTGGGCGTGGGGGCGGTGCACAAAACGCGTTTATCGCACCGCCCGGCCACCCGGATCCCTCGCTACGCTCGGGATGACATCGGCACGGTCAGCCCCGCGGATCCAACCGGCCGCAGATCGCCTACGCCCCTTCCAGCGCGCGGCCGATCTCGAGAAACCCGGCCGACTCGAGGCTCGCCCCACCGACCAGGAACCCCTCGATCTCCTCGTTCGCGGCGAGCTCGGCGGCATTCGCCCCCTTGACGCTCCCGCCGTAGAGGATGATCGGATGGCTCTTCCCCCCCGTCCGCTCGCCGATCAGCGCCCGAATCGCCTGATGCGTCTCGGCGGCCATGTCAGGCGTGGCGTTCCGCCCCGTCCCGATCGCCCAGACCGGCTCGTAGGCGACCCAGAGATCGCGCGGGAGCGCCGGCACGGTATCGAGGACGGCGCCCAGCTGACGGGCCAGAAGGGCCATCGTGCCGCCATTCTCGCGGGTCGCAAGGTCTTCCCCCACGCAGAGGAGGGGCCGGACCCCGGCCTCGATGGCTACGGCCACTTTCCGGGCGACGAGCGCATCGTCCTCCCGATGAAGGGTCCTGCGCTCGGAGTGCCCGATGATCACGAAGGCGGCGCCGGAGAGGCGCAGCATCGAGGCGGAGACTTCCCCGGTGAACGCCCCTTCCCGATGCTCGGAGCAATCCTGGCCGCCGACGAGGAATTTGCCTCCGACGCGCTCGCGCGTCTCGACGATCGAGGGGAGGAAGGGGAAGGGAGGAGCGATCCCGACGCTCGTCCTCTTCCAGGGCGCCGATTCGGCCATGGCCTCGACGAACGGTCCGGCGCCTTCCTTGGGGAGATTCATCTTCCAGTTCGCGATCAGCAGTTTCATCACTCACCAGCTCACGCGGTTCTTTCCGAGCCGCTTCGATTCGTAGAGTCGCTCGTCCGCCCGCTGGATCAGCTCCGCGGCCGCCATCGGCGGAACGTACGTCGCGATGCCGATCGACACCGTGCAGCGCACCTCGGTGAGGCCGTCGGCGGCGAGGATCCTGAGCGCGCGGGCGCGCTGGAGGATCCGATCCGCGACCGATCGGGCGCCATAGAGATCGCTGTGCGGAAGGACGACGGCGAACTCGTCGCCTCCGAACCGCGCGAGCGTATCGGGCGGTCGAACCGTCTCCCGGACCGTACCACAGAGCTCCGAGAGGAGCACGTCGCCGATCACATGCCCGTAGGTGTCGTTGATGTTCTTGAAATCATCGATGTCGAACATCGCCAGGGAGAGCGGGATGTTGTAGATCCTCGACCGGTCGATCTCGCTCGGGAGCTGCCGCCGCAGCCAGCGCTTGTTCCAGATCCCGGTCAAATCGTCCGTGTCGGCCAGGTTCTCGATCCGCTCGGCGGTCCGGATCATCCCGAGGACGATCGAGATCTGCCCGGAGAGGACTTCGAGAAGCCGCTCGGCTTCGGGCGCGAGCGGACTCTCGGAAAAGATCACCAGGACGCCGGCGTTCCGGTTTTCCTGCCTGAGCACCGTCTTCACGGTGTGCGCGTAGGGGTCGCCCACGTCCGCGCGCGCCGGCAGATCCGCGTAATCCGCCCGGACGAGCAGGTCGGTCTCGCCGAACTCTACGTCGAGGATTTTCTGCATGGCTCGCTTGATCTCGCCCGGAAAGCGATCGCTGAGCGGATCCTCGAGCTGCGCGCGCCGGCTCACGTAGACGTCGATGTTCTGCTCGAGGATGACCGCGGCGGCGAGATCGTATGGAACGACGCCCGCCAGAGTGGCGAACGAGGAACGCGTGAGGTCGGCGATGTTCCGGCTCCGCGTCATCCCGCGCGTGAGCTCCTGAATGAAGTCGATTCGGCTCTCGAGGGCCGATTCCGGCCTGGCGGGTGCGGCGGGCCGCTCCCGGGCCTTTCTCGCCAGCTCGTGGCCGGCGGGTGCGAGAAAGACTCTGCCCTCGCGGCGGCCCACCAACCCCGCGGCCTCCAGGTCCGCCACGGCGGAACGTTCGGCCGGAGCGAGGTACGACTCGTCGAGTCCCTCGACCGCGGCCGCCAGGAAACGCAGGAGCGTCGCGTGCCCCTCGTTCCCGAGCAGATCCTCGATCGAGCGCTCCGGCATTCCATTGCAATTATATGAGACGGTGCGTCTTTCCGTCGTCAGATGGACGTTCGGACCGCGCGACCCGTACCCGAGGGGGGCGCCACGCGCGGCCGGCGGGGCGGCTCAGGTGATAATCTCGCGCGAGATGCGTTTCGTGGAACACGACCTCATCCCGTTCTCTCCCGAGCCTCTCCTCGGAGAGAAGCTCCTGGTGCTCGCACCCCATCCCGACGACGAGGTCATCGGATGCGGAGGGCTCGTGGCGCTTCACGTCCAGGGAGCACGGCGCGTCCATGTCATCGTCGCGACCGACGGCTCGGAAGCGGAGCGCGACGAAATGCCCAGGGAGGCCTTCGCGGCGTTGCGGGAAAAGGAGACGAACGCCGGGCTCGCGCACCTCGGCGCCCCGCCCGCCGAGTTCCTCCGGATTCCCGACAGGGCCCTGGACGAGCACCGCGACTCGTTTCAGAGCGTCCTGCGGGACCGCCTGCTCGAGATCCGTCCGGACCTTCTCGTCCTTCCGAGCCCGATCGAGATCCATCCGGATCACCGTGCTCTGTCGGTCGCCGTGATCGAGCTCCTGCAGCGCGATCTCGAGCTTTCGGGAGCCCTGGCGCTCTGCCGCGTGGCTTTCATGGAGATCACGCAACCGATCCGCCCCACCACGCTCGTCGACATCACCGACGTCGCGGCGCTCAAGCACGAGGCGATCGAGATGCACGTATCCCAGCAGCGCCAGCGGAACTACTCATGGTTTTCCCGCGGACTGAGCCAGTTCCGCACGATGACGCTCGGGCCGGAAAGCCGCCACGCCGAGGCGTTTCACGTGGTCCCGGCCGAATGGGTGCGGACGCATCCGCTGTCCGAGGCGGAGGCGGCGGTTCGGGGAGAGCCCCGACCGACGATCGAGCGCGAAACGCTCCCCGTGACGGTCCTCGTTCGCACCCTCGACCGCCCACGCCTCCTTCGCGAGGCCCTCGGTTCGATCCGCGCGAGCTCCGAGGCGCCGATCGTCGTCGTCAACGATGGGGGCCGGAGCGTCGCCGCCGTAACATCGGACCTCGCCGGCGTGACGCTCGTCGAGCACGACACGCCCCGCGGACGCTCCGCCGCCATGAACGCCGCCGTGGAGCGCGCGAAGACCGACTGGATCGCCTTTCTCGACGACGACGACCTCTATTACCCGGAGCACCTGTCGACTCTCACCACGAGCGCCGCGGCCCTCGACGCGACCGCGTGGTACACCGACGCGCTCTCCGCCAGCTATGAGCTCGGAGAAGACGGCGTTCCCGTGATGCGCGCGCGGCTCCGCACCTACGCGCACGACTTCGATCCCGACCTCCTCCTGCTCGACAATTACATCCCCCTTCCGACTCTGCTCGTTCGAAAGAATGACTTTCTCCGCGCGGGAGGATTCGATCCTTCATTCGACCTCTTCGAGGACTGGGACTTTCTGATCCGCCTCTCGAAGCTGGGACGCTTCGTCCGAATCCCGCGGCTGACCTGCGAGATCCGCCACTTCGCCGGCAGCGGCTCGCCGATGCTGGCAAACCCCGCCGGTTCGGCGGGGTACCGCGACGCGAAGCTCGCGGTCTGGAGAAGGCACGGGGTGCTCGAGGCGCCGGAGCGCGTTCTCGCGGTATTCGAGGAGCTGAAGGCAAGGGCGATCACCGGAGCGAACCGACTCCAGGAAGAGATCGGGCGGGGCGAGTTCCTCGAGAACGCGGTCGCCGAGCTCGAGCGGGACAAGCAGACGCTGATCGACCGGGGGGGCCGGCACGCGGGCGAGGTCGCGGAGCTCACCGGGGAGCGCGATGCGATTGCGGCTCAGGGCGGAGGATCTCGGCCGCGCCCTGGAAACCATCGACGCGGAACGGACGCGCCTGGAAGCGGACCGGCAGCGCCTCGAGACCCTGGCGGAAGAGCTTCGAATCAGCGCGACGGCGAGCGCCGAGACCGTTCGAGCTCTGTACGCCGAGCTCGCGCGGCTCAACGCTCTCATCGCCGAGATGCAGGGCACGCGCGCCTGGGCGCTCCATCGCGCGGTCGAAAGGCTCCGGGGCCGCAGGTGAGCCGGGTTCTCCTCGTCTGCCCGGAACCGCTCGGCCATCGCAATCCAGCAGGCGTCGGGATTCGCTTTCTCGAGTTCGCGCGGCGTCTCGTGGAGGACGGTCACCAGGTCGAAGTCCTCAGCCGCGATGGCGGATCCGTCGCCGGCTGCGCCGCATCCGCGATCTCCGTCGAGAGCCTCCGGCGCGCCACGGGAAGCGCCGACGTGACCGTCGTGCAGGGACACGCCGTCAACGAGGTCCTCACGTTCGGGGTCGAGACGCCCCTCGTCGTCGATCTGTACGACCCCTTCATCGTCGAGAACTTTCACTACTGGAGCGAGCGAGGCGAGCAGGTGTTCCGGCACGACCACGCGACGCTGATGGCCTCGCTCGCCGCCGGCGATCTCTTTCTCTGCGCGTCCGACGCGCAGAGGCTCTTCTACGCGGGCCTCCTCGTCGCCGCAGGACGGGTCAATCCCGAGCTCTTCGATGCGGACCCCGTGCTCGAGTCCCTGATCCGGATCGTTCCGTTCGGCGTGCAGCCGCCGCGGGAATCGCCGCGGCAGCCGGGCCCGATCTCCCGAAAGGTATTCTTCGGCGCGGTCTACGACTGGTACGACCCGTTCATGGCGGTCGACGCCGTGGCGCTCGCCCGAAAGGAGGAGCCGGAGCTTTCGCTCACCTTCACGCATCATCCGAACGCGGACCTCACGCCGCAGAGCCTCTTCGGGCGCCTGCGAGCGCACGTCGAGACGAGCGACGCGTCCTTCGTGAATATCGAGCCGTGGGCCGCCTACGATGAGCGCGCGGCGTTTTACGACGGCTTCGGGCTGGCGCTTCTGACGTTCCGCAGCTCGCTCGAAACGGACCTGGCGATGCGCACGAGGATGTTCGACTGTTTCTGGGGAGGACTGCCGGTCATCACGAGCTCCGCCGGCGGCACCGATCCGCTGATCGCACGGTACGAGGCGGGCACCGTCGTCGCCGGCGATGATCCGGCGGACTACGCGCGGTCGATCGTCGATCTGATCCGCTCTCCCGCGCGCTACGAAGAGGCGCTTCGCGGGTGCCGGCGCTTCACGGCGGAGCATCAGTGGACGCGCCTTCTGGAGCCGCTGCTCGAGTTCTGCCGCGCTCCGCGCAGAGAGACGACGCGCGCCGCGTTCCCGATGGCCGCACCCGCCCTGCGCGACGGGACGGAGCACCCTCTTCGGAGAATTCGCCGCCGGCTGCGAGGTCTCTTCTGATGTCGAGCGTCGACGTCATCATCGTCACGTGGAATGGGCGTGCCGACACGATCCAGGCGGTCGAGGGGGTCTCTCGCAGAGGATCCCGCAGCGGGTCTCCAGGCTGACCGTCACGGTCGTCGACAACGGATCGAAGGATGGAACTCTGGAGGCGCTCGCGGCGCGTTTCCCTCAGGTGCGCGTCCTCGAGCTCTGGTCGAATCGCGGCTTCACCGGAGGCGTCCGCCTCGGCGTGACCACCTCGGATGCCGACCTCGTCATCCTCCTCAACAACGACGCGATCCCGGAGCCGGAGTGGCTTCGCGAGCTCGTCGAGGCGATCGATTCCGCGCCTCCGGACGTGATCGCGGTCGGAGGCGAGATCGTCGACCTTTCCGGAACGCTCGTCGATTTCGCGCGCGGCGCGATGACGTTCGACGGCCACGCCTTCCAGGTCGGGTTCAGGAAGAGGCGGGAGGAAGTCCGTATCCTTCCGTCGGGGAGCGAGATCCTCTTCGCCTGCGGCGGGAACATGATCGCGAAGCGCGAGCCGTTCCTCGCGATCGGCGGCTTCGACGACGACTACTTCGCCTATCTGGAGGACGTCGATTTCGGCTGGCGCTCGTGGATCGCCGGGTATCGAACGCTGTGGGAGCCGCGCGCGCGCGTTCGCCATCGTTCCGCCGCGACCAGCGACCGCCTCGGCTCGTTCGAGCGCGGCGTCCTCTTCGAGCGGAACGCGCTGCAGACCTCGATCAAGAACTACGAGGATGGACTGATGCAGAAGGTCGCCGGGAGCGTCTTTCTCGCGGCGCTCCATCGCACGCATCGGTATACCGTCGACCGGAACGAGGCGTCGCGCCTGCGGCGCCCGCCGCTCGACGAAGCGCCGATCGAGCGGCCGCACGCCTCCGGCCTTCTCGCGCGCGCCCTCCGGAAGCTCGGCCTCCGCGTCGCATCCCGATCGGCCTGCCTCGATGACGAGCTGACGGCGATGCAGTTCCGCGCGCTCGAATGGTTCTTCCGGAACGAGCCAAAGGTGATGGCGAAACGCGCCGCCGTGCAGGCGATGCGCCGCCGGCCCGACGGCCAGATCCTCGAGAAGTTCCCGCCGCTGGTCGTCCCGACCTACCCAGGCGACGAGGCGCTCATGTCCAGCGCTCTGTTCCGGGAGCTGATGCAAGGCATGCCGCACATGAGATCGAGCCTCGACGACATCATGCGGCGATAGGGGTTCTCACTTCTCGGACCCACCGGCAACCGGGACGCCGAAGGCGTCCCAGAGGGTAGCCGGGCGTCGGCGTAAGCCGACGCCCGGAAAAAGCACCCGACATAAAGTGAGCACCCCGGAGGGGTGCCAGAAAGCGGGCGTATCTCTGTAGCACCCCTCCGGGGTGCGTTGCACGGCGCACCTCTCGCGATCCGGGGGTCGCGCTTCGCGCGACGCCCCGGCTACCCCCTCAGACGCCTCCGGCGTCTAAGACTCGGCGCGGAGACGCATAGAGAAATGCTGACTGAAAACGGGGATGAGCGAGCTTCTGAATTCGAGTTTCTCGGCCAAAGCCCGAAAAGAACAGAGAATCGGGAACCGAGAACTGAGGTCTGAGGCCCGCCCCTACGGCGCGACCGCGCGAATGAGCTCGAGCAGATCGTCGAGATTGAACGGCTTCGGCAGGATCGCCTTCACGCCCATCTGCAGAACGGCCTGCGGATCCTTCCGGAGATGCGCCGATACGACGATCACCGGAACCTGCCCGGCGAAACCGGTGTCGCGAAGGCGCTGGAGGAAGTCCCACCCGTTCACGCCCGGCATCATCAGGTCCAGCAGCACGACATGCGGCTGGTGGAGAACGAGGGCGCGCTGCGCCTCGTCCCCGTCGCCGGCCAGAAAGACCTGGAACCCGTGCCGCCGCAGAACCGACGAGAGCATCCCGCGCAGGGGCAGGTCGTCGTCGACGACGAGCACCCTCTTGCGCTCGACATCGGCGGTCCCCCGCTCGGGCGGGCGATGGTCGGCTCGATCCATCATGGGCGCCTCAATGGACGTCGTAGTCTCCAAGCGTGTAGTACAGCTCTCCGGCTCGCGGGAGCTGGCGTTGCGTGAACCAGCGCATCTCGATCCAATGGTCCCGAAGGGCGACCGCGAACCCTCCCTCCGCGAGCAGGGTGTTCACCGGATGCGCCGGTGAGCCCCAGAGGACGACTTCTCTCCCGACTCTCGAGAGCGCGTCTGCGAGATCTTCGACTGCCGCGCGCGAGAACCGCCCCCCGATCTCCATGACATAGAGCCGGTCCGCGTCGCTGCGGACGAGCGCTGCAATTTGCGTCCCCAGTCCGAAAGTGCCGCGGACGCTGACCTTTCCGTACTTCCACGTCGGGTGATCCAGATAGCGCCAGCGAAGATAGACCTCGTCCCGCAGCGCCCCCACGTCGATCGGTACCCGGCTGAACAGCACCAGGTCCCGCCTCGCGAGCGGCTCGATCGCCCTCCCCTCCCCGCGCGGCTCCATCCGGAGCTCCGCGACCCGCTCGACCGGGCGGTATCCGAGGAGCTTCTCGCCCAGCAAGCGGTGGCGCTCGCCGGGAAAGCCGTAGACCAGAGGGATTTTCGCGGGTCCGCAATAGGCGCTGAAGAATCGCTCGGCCGTCCTGACGAAGACGCCCCCCCGGCCGATTCCGCCGGGGTACGTCGGACTGCTCATGAAGTCCACGGACTGGAGCGCGACCAGCTCCGCGCCGTAATCGCGGAATCGGACGGGAGTGCCGCCGCAGTGGCTGACGATCCTCCCTTCCGCCTCGCAGACCATGCTCGTCACGCCGCGCGGGTTGTCGAAGTACTTCCACCGCCAGACCGCCGGGAGGCGCGGCGCGCCGAAGACTTCCTCGAAAAGGACGCCGAGCGCCGGGAGGTCGGACGGAACCGCCGGGCGGATGATCTCTTTCACGTCAGCGCGCATGAGTCGGTTCGACCGCGCGGATCGCCCTCGCGCTCAGCGGGGGCCCCGAACGGCGGCGCGCGACGATCCGGATCGAGCCGGAGGTCACCGCGAGCGGATCGGGGAGGAGCGAGAGGACCGGTTTCGCGGCCGCGGCGGCCGCGGGATGCAGCGCGTCGAGCCTCGAGAGGAGGAAGGGGTGATCGCAGTACTCGAAGTCGGATGACGCGGAGACGATCTCGAATCCCGAGTGCTCGAGGAGCTCGATCAGCGCCGATCGCGAATAGAGGATGAGGTGCTCCGGGAACTTGTAGCTCACCCACCGATCTCCGGAAATCGCGCAGAGGAGGCTCTCGGTGTCGGGCGTGATGACGACCAGAATGCCGCCCGGACGGAGGAGCTCCCCGAGGGTCGCGAGAGCGTCGTGGGGGTCGGCCAGGTGCTCGAACACATGGAAGAGGGTGACCGCGTCGAACGCCGCGCCGGTGTTCACGTATCGCGCGAGGCTCGCCCGGTACACCTCCAGCCCCCGAGCGCGCGCCGCGCGCACGGCCTCGTCGCAGAGATCGATGCCGACGTACTCGAATTCGCGCGTCGCGCTCTGGCCGAACAGCCCGTTTCCGGCTCCGACTTCCAGAACCCGCGCGTTCGCGGGCAGGTGCTTCCGCAGAATCGCGAGACGCCGCTCGTTCGTCTTTCGCGCCGCGGCCGTCAGCTCGCGCGATGCGTACCCATGCTCGGAATCCCTTCCGCTCGAAAAATACGCGTCGTTGTAGAGGGTCTCCAGCTCCTCATCCGATGGGAAATTTCCGAGGTATCTGCATTTGCAGCGCGAACAGGCGCGCACGACCCAGCCGCGGAGCTGGGTGAGCGTGCGGATCTCCCGGGAAAGGCAGACCGGACAGCGCCGCGGCGAGCGGTACGCCTGCGCGCGATTCCAGTAACGGACCCGCAGCACGTCGGCGAACATGCGGACGGAATCCGCCACCAGGCGCACCTTCGACGCGTGCCGGTGCGACATCGACACGGGGATCCGCTGGATCCGGAAGCCGTACTTCCGCGCCAGGAAGAGGACCTCGAAATCGAATCCGAACCTCTGAAGCTTCGACTCGGAAAAAAGGATCTTCGCCGTCGACGAGGAGAACGCCTTGAGCCCGCACTGGGTGTCGGGAAGCCCCGGAACGAGAAGGAGGCGAACGACCAGCGAGAACGTGCGCCCGAGGATCTTCCGGAGAAGCGGGTACGAGGGGTCGTGATCGGAGGCCGGCAGATCGCGACCGCCGATGGCGATCTCGGTCGTGCCGGAATGCACGAGGGCGATGGCATGCCCGAGGTTCTGGAGCTCGTACGGGAGATCGGCGTCGAGAAACGCAATCACCGCCCCGCGCGACTCGAGGACGCCGCGGCGAACAGCGGCCCCCTTCCCCTGATTGGATTCGAGCGGAAGGAGCCGGATCCCCGACGACTTCCCGGCGCGCTCCCTCACGAGCTGCGCCGTGGAGTCCGTGGAACCGTCGTCGACGACCACGATCTCGTGGGACAGGCCGCTCGCCGCGAGATAGCCGGCGAGCTCGTCGAGCATCGCGCCGATGGACGCTTCTTCGTTGTATGCCGGCACCACGACCGACACGTCCGGCGCGTCCTCGCGCAGCGGATTGGAGCTCATCCCGGTCATTTTATTCGTTTTTGTCCACTCTCACGGCCAGCCCGGTGCGTCCCGTGGAGAGATCGGTCGCGACGACGAAGATCGACTCGCCCCGAAAATCGCGCAGGATCTCCGCGGGGATCCGCAGCTCCCCTCCGCCCGCGAACGATCCCGCAGCCGTGCTCAGGTCCTCGAGAGGAGATGCCTCCACCAGCCACGATCCCGCCTGGGAGGTGAAGCGATGCGTCCGACGAGACGACCCGGAAGTCGGCTGGTCGCGGCAAGGCTCCCCGCCTGCGAGATCACCCACCGCGCGAACCGCGCTCCGTACCATTTCGACAGGAAACGCAACTCGGACTCGACGTATCGCGAGGCCGCCGTCGTGGTCCTCCCGGCGCTCTGGTTGTAGAGGTGATGGCACCTCGCGCCGGGGAGATGAAGGAGCTTCCATCCGCGAGCGCGAAGCCTGGCCATGAGGTCGATCTCCTCGAAGTAGAGGCGGAACGCCGGATCGAATCCTCCGGCGCTGTCGAATGCCCCCTTGCGCATGCAGAGGACCGCTCCGGAGAGCGCCTCGACCTCGGTCGGGTCCTCGAAGCGCCAGAAACGAACCCGGGCGTCTCGACGACGACTCCGCCACCACGCGCCCCAGCGCCGGCCAGCTGCCGGCCAGGAGTCGGTCGATCTCGCGCCCCCGGGTCGGGACGTCGGGCGGTGGAAGGAGCCATCGACCCCCGGTGTCCCAGGAGAAGCGGGGGCCGGTCATCGCCACGCGGTCCTGCTCGAGGGCTCCGACCAGGAGGTCGATCGAATGCGGCGCGAATTCGACATCGGGATTCGAAACGACGAGGACCTCGCCTTCGGCCGCCGCGACGCCGCGGTTCGCTCCCTCTCCGTAGCCGGGATTGTCGGGAGCATCGATCACCAGATCGACGTCGAGAGCGCTCACGCGCTCCCGTTCGGCGGGATCCCCGGAGTTGTCCACGAGAACGACGTGGAGCGGGAGCGCGGAGGCGGCGCGCGCCGTCTCGATCGCCCTCCGCGCCATCTCCGCGGAGTGGTAATTGACGACGATCAGGGTTCGCCTGCGCGTCAACGGACCAGCGCTCCCGCGAGCCGTTCGGCCGCCTGCCTTCGGATCGCCGCCGCGGCCGCTTCGTTTCGCGGGCGTTTCCCGGCCGCGATCGCGGCGTCCGCGAAGGCCTCGCCGCTCCATTCGGAGACGACGAGGACACCTTCCCATCGCTCGACCCGGAATCCCTCGTGAAGCACGGTCGGGATCCCGCTGGCACGACCGATCGCTGCGGCGAGCATCGCCTCCGGCGTGACCTCGTCGGATACTTCCACCAGAGCGGAGGCCGCGCCGAGGAGCCTCGTCAGCTCGTCGGCACGGAGGTCGGAGTGCACCTCGGCGATGAATCGCTGACGGAGGAGATCGTCGGGGAGATCGCGCCAGGCGATGCTCTCGGAGCCGCCGTGGCGGCGCAGCGCCTCGAGCATCTTTCCGATCATCCGCGTCCTGCGGCCGGCCGCGCCGCCGATCAGGAGAATTCGCGAGGGCGGCGGTCCGGGCTCAGGGAGCGAGGGAAGCGGAAGCGGAAGCGACGAGGAGCGATCGGACGGGTCGAGCAGCTCGAGGTCGGCTTCCGGGCCCAGCCCGAGCCGCCAGCGGCCGGGAAGATGGTCCGGGTCGCCGACCTCGATGATCGTCGTGCGGCCCGAGAGCGCCTCCGGCCACGGGTCGACGAGGATTTCACAAGCGCGCCCGATCTCCGTGAGGCCGTCCGCGAGGGCGCTCGCGGCGAGCGCGAGCTCCGGAGCGACGGCCGCGTCGATGGCGAAGGTGACGGATTCACTCTGCATGAAGCGCTTCGGGCACGGCGGCGGGGAGAGCGCTCGAGATCCTGTGGCCGTTGACCTCCCATTCGTGGTCCACGGCCATGAGGCCGATCTCGTAGCGATCCCCCGCGATCGTGAATGCGGGGCGAAGGTCGCGCCGGTCGAAGACGTGGAGCGCGTTCTCGTCGCCGACGTAGACGACGAGCTCGTACTCGCCGCGGACGAGGGGCACGTTGCGCAGGCGGGCGCGGACTTCGTACGAGGGCGCGGCCGCGAAGAGGGGCGACCCCGTCGGGGACGGTGCCGAACGCAAAGCACTGCATCTGATCCGCCGCCCGGTTCACGCCGGCGAGGATGTGGATCTGCTGTCCCGGATCGAGCGATTCGATCACCAGCCGCATCACGATGTCGTCACCGGTCTCGAAATCGCCCGCCGGGTTGCCGTACGGATCGAGAACCTCGAGCTCACGGATTCGAACCGGCTGCGCGACCTCTTCGACCGGAGCTTCGGGCGGGGCGTTCTTCTCCTGCTCGAGAAGGTAATTCTCGTATTCGTGCACGACGTCGATCGACGGGCCGATCCGCCGCATGGTCCCGTGGTCGAGCCAGATCGTCCGCTCGCAGAGGTTCGAGATGTAGTAGAGAGCGTGCGAGCAGAAGACGATCGTGCGCCCCTTCCGCTGAAACTCCCTGATCTTGTCGATGCACTTCTTCTGAAAGTAGCCATCCCCGACGGCGAGGGCCTCGTCGATCACGAGGATGTCCGGCTCCACGTTGACGGCGACGGAGAACGCCAGGCGCATGTACATCCCGGACGAGTACGTCTTCACGGGCTGATCGAGAAAGCCCCCGAGCTCCGAGAAATCCAGGATCGCCGGAAGGGCGCGCCGCACCTCCGCCGCCGAAAGGCCCAGGATCGCGGCGTTCAGAGCCGCGTTGTCCCGCCCCGTGAACTCCGGGATGGAATCCCGTTCCGAGCTCGAGGATGGAGGCGATCTGACCCGTGGCGTCCAGCGAGCCGGAGCTCGGCGCCGTGACTCCGCAAAGCAGCTTGAGGAGCGTGCTCTTTCCGGCGCCGTTGTGGCCGATCAGGCCGATCGTCTCTCCGCGGCGGACGTCGAAGGAGACCTCCTGGAGGGCCGGGAAGACGGTATGGCGGGGATGTCGCGTGAAGAGCTCGAGAAAGCGGTCGATCGGCCGGCCGTACAGGCGGTAGACCTTCGAGAGCTCCTCGGCGCGGATGGCGACGTCCATCGTGGTGATTCTACGGATTCGGGGGGGCGACCGCCCAATGAAAAGGGGTGGCGGACGAATCCGCCACCCCGGAAGGCGACCTGCCTGGGATCTCAGTCGAGCGGGATGGCCGGGACGTACTCCGGGTCTTTGGTCGTCCGGTCGATGATCGAGGCGAAGGCCCAGACCGCGGCCTCGTTCGTGACCTCGATCCTTATGCTGCCCCGATCGGCGGTCTGGTGGAGGAACCGGATCATGTCAGGGAGGATCTTCGACTCGTTCGGCGCGAGGCTGAGAGAGTGGATTCCGATGACCTGGCCGGTCTGCTGATCGAGCAGTGAAATCGTCACGTTCGCGCTGGCGGACCCGACGTTCACGAGCCCGACATTCGAGTAATAGAGCTGGTCGCTGCGGACCGCCGGAAGGATCGCCGGCTTGCCCGTGGTGACGTTCGCGCTCGCGGCGGCGAATCCGAGGATTCCCTGGCCGAAGCGCTGCTGGTTGCCGGCGTCGCTGTAATTTCTCTGTGCGACGACGACGAACCGATGGGCCAGGGGGCTGTCGACGTTCACGCGGAGGGTCCCCACGGCGTCCGAGGTGACCTGCGGGATCATCGCGTGCGAGGTGATGACGTCGTCGAGCTGCAGGAGTCCCTTCGCGGGAAGGATCTGGTCCTTCGCCTCCGAGACGAGAGCGCCGCTCTCGCTGTGGAATGCGAGGTCGAACTGCACCGCCTGATCGTCGGGATTGAAGATGGTGACGTCACTCCTCCACGTAGCCAGATGGCCGACGCTGGGGACGACCTGCGTCCGCATCGAGGGATCGGAGAGATCCGCCGTTGCGATCGCCGGGATGTAGATCGGGTCGTTGCTGCCGTTGTCGACCACCGACTCGTAGGCGATCAGCCCGTTCGATGTCCCCTGGATCGCAACGCTGAACGGCTTCGTCGTCGGAAGGCCGCTGATGCGGCTGGCGAGATCGCTGATCGGCGTGAGCTGGAACGGGGTGACGTTGACCGAGAACTGGCCCACCGCCGCGCCGAACTGCCCTTCATACGCCGTGATCATCACGGGCATCGTCTGGCCCGTGATGTTCAGCAGGTAGACGTTCGTCCTGTACTTCTCGGTCAGGCTCACACCCGTCATGAAGAGGACCGTGTCGCCGGCCGTGAAGTTCTGGTCGCCGTCGATCCGGACCGCCGGGATGAGGTGCCCGAACGTCCCGATGCCCGACGCGCCGACCGAATACGTGCGCGTCCAGATCTGGAGATCGTGCGTGGCCGCGCCGCGGACGATCACGGGGCCGGCCGTGTCGCCGTCCGTGAAGAAGCTCATGAAGTCTTCGTAGATGAGCGTCGAGGTGTTGAGGCTGAACGCCTTCTTCACGCCGGTGGTCGTCAGCTCGAATTCGAGCTCCACCGGTCCTTCGCCGACGTTGCTGTTGTAGATCTGGACGTCCGTCCGCCACTTGCTGCCGTTCGCGCCGTTGAGGTGCGCGACGACCGGCAGGAGGTAGGTGAATGCGTTCGCCTTCAGGACCTTGATCTGCTTGGTGACCGGAGGCGCCGCGCCGCCGGCGTTCCCCGCCGTCAGCGTGACGTTCCAGGTCCCCTCGGTCGAGAACGTGTGCTGGACCGGATTGCCCGACGCGGTGATTCCGTCGCCGAAGTTCCACTGCCAGCTCGTGACGGGATGCGCAACCGGCGCCGTCGCGGTCGCGGTGAACGTGACCGGCACGCCGAGGATCGGCGTGGCGCCGCCGACGGTGAAGTCGACGCTCGTCGGCTTATCGGCGCCGAGGAGCCCGAACCGGACCTTCTCGGTGAGGTTCACCGAGCCCGCCGCGTTCTTGACCGTGACGGTGACCGTGTACTCCGGCAAGGTGGCCGGGAAGGTGTGTTGAACGCTCTGGCTCTTGGTCTTGAGGGTCGTGGTGCCGTCGCCGAAGTTCCAGTCGAAGGTGTCGCACGACTGGAACGGGGCTCCGATCGTCCGGAGGCTGAGCGTGACGACCTCGCCCGGGTTGCACGGCGTCGCTCCGGGGGCGCTCGGCGGCCACTGGCGCGGTGATCTCGATGAACGCGCGATCCGTCGGCGCCTTGCAGCTCGGATCGACCGGTGGAGGCGTGGAGCCGCCCATCACCTTGATCGAAAGGGTCGCGACGACGCCGGTCGGGAACGTGCTGTTCGAGACCGTCAGTTTCACGGTGTAGCTGCCGCCCTGCGAATACGCCTTGGTCGGATTCTGCTGGCTCGCGGTCGAGCCGTCGCCGAACTCCCACGTGAACAAATCGCAGCTCTGGAACGCCTTGCTCTGCGGGAAGTTCACGGCCGTGAAGGAAATGGACTCGCCCGTGGCGCAGTCGGGCGCCCGGATCAGGGCCCGTGCACCCCGTGGTGGTGCCTCTCATGTTGAAACCGAGAAGCTGGCTCGGCGCTTCGCAGCCGCTCGTGGGCGGAGGCTGCGGAGGAGGCGGAGGCGCGATGGTCCCGAGCTGAATCGTGGACTCGGTTGCGAATCGCCCTGAGGAAACGAGTCATTCGTTACCGTCAGCCGGACTTTGTGCGGGTCCGTCTCCGGCGTACTTGTGGAGAGGAGGGGATTTCTCCTGCGAGGTCTTACCATCGCCGAAGTCCCACAAGAAGCGGTCGCAATTCTGAAAGTTGTACGTGGCGCTCTGTTCTTTGGCGGTAAATTGAATATTGCTGGCTGAAGTGCATGAGCCCGGCAAACAGCTTGGACTTCGTGCCACTCCACGTGAAGATCAGCATTTCCGGCTTTGCCGTGCAGAGAGCCGGCGCGAGCGTGAAGTTGGCCGCGGTCGAATCGGCCGCGATGCCCGCCTCGTTCCGTACGCGTACCTTCACGGTGTAGGAAGCCGCCTGTCCGATGTCCGAAGACGAAGGCGTATAGGTCTTGCCGGTCGCTGACTTCTGTGTGTTGTTGAGGAACCATGTGTAGGTCCACGCGGACTGATTCTGACCCGCGGTCGAACCGGCCGTGATCGAGCAGGGGCCGCTCACGTGCGTGCAGCCGCTGACGGTCAGCACGGGATCGGGAACGAGAAGCTGGACCGAATCGCTCGAGGAGATGATCCCCGAACACCCCTGGCCGACGATGGCCGTCCCATCGAGCAGGGTGACCGTGAGGCGGACGCTGTTGCCGGTCGTGAGCTCCCCGGACGAGACCGAGAACTCCGCCGTGTCGGCCAGGGTCGACGTCACCAGGGAGTTTCGAACCGGTTGCCCGGAGGCGCCCAAGAGCTCCCACAGAACGGTGGCTGCGAGCGCGGAGCCTCCCGTGACGGCGCCGGTGCCGACCCGAATGTCGGGTCGGAAGCGTGATGCCGCTCGCATCGGAGCGCGACGACGGAGATCCGGCTCGCGAACGGCCGGACCGCGTACTGGATGTTGCTCACCCCCACCGAGTAGTCGCGGCGAGGATCGCGAGGTGAACGCGCTGTCGTAGGCGCCGTAGGCGGCGCTGAACGAGAGCGTGCGGTCCGCCGCACTGGCCGGCGCCGAACAGCGCGCTCGGAAGCTGGGCGACCGGCGCCGCGCCGTCGAGTACCCACGACGAGTAATGGCTTTCGACCGAGCCGTCGGAGGCGTCCACGAACGCGTCTCCCAGCACGAGGGGCGCCGTCGCGCTCGCGTTCGGCTGGATGAAGAGCAGCGAGGGATCCTTGATCCCGGTCGCAGCGCCATCCGCGGACGCGCGCCACGGGAACGTCCATCGTCACGTTGATCGAAGAGGTCTTCGTCGAGTCGGCATCGGCCGCGATCTTCACGGTCCGGGTCTGCTGGATCTTGGCCGCGGAATTCAGGCCGGAGTAGCGATAGGAAAGAGACTGGCCGGTCGTCGCGGGAACGATGTTTCCCGTGGCCGACTCGGGATTTCCGTAGTCGACCGTGATCGCGGTCTGCGCCCCGGTCGACGCGGTCTTGAATCGGAAGACATCCCCGTAGAACGGACCCCCGCTGCCTTCGCTGTGCGGATTCGCGGTGCCGTTGCCGGCCGCGGTGTCGCGCTCGATGCTGATCCCGTCGCTCGCCTGGATCTGATAGACGTCGCCGAGGCCGCTCGTCGCGAAGATGACGTATTCCTTGCTGCCCTCCTTGTAGAAAAGGCCAGTGAAGGCCGTCTCGCAGAAGGGAGCCCCCGCATACTTCACGCCCGTCACGGGATCGGTCCACCCGGAGTAATACTTCTTGAAGTACTCGCGGAAGTCCACGTACTCCGGCGCGCCGCTGGTGAGACGGAACATGTGGAGATCATTTCCGCCGCCGCCGTAGCCGACCGTCGTGACCACGCCCATCGAGTACGTGACCGACGCGGGGTTGAAGCGGGTTCCCGGAATCGAATAGCGATCGGCCGAAAAACTCTGGATGCTGCTTCCGTTCGGCGAGATCACGGCCAGCTTGCCGGGGAAGAAAGTCCCCCCTCGAGCGCCTGAAGAACTGCGTCCCGTCCGAGGCGATCCCCATGAAGCGGATCCCGTCCGACGGGGCGATGACTTTTTCGGGGCCGGCGCCCGCGATGAATCCCGCGGCGCTGAACAGCTTGATCTCTCCCGTGTTGGGATCGGTGTAGCCGATCACCTGGTTTCCGCCGATCGTCACCTTCGCGAAATTGTAGATCGCGTGGGTCAGGGGCTTGACGTACGTGGGATCGTGAAGGGTTCGTGACGTCGAAGAGCGCCCCGCGCGTCGCGTGCGTGTCATAGACGTAGACGTAGTACTTGCCTTCGCTCTTGAACGAGATCGTCCCTTTCGGCGTCACGTCGGATCCGGCGCCGGCGAGAGGGCCGCCCATCTGCTTCACGAACGTGAAGCTCCCCTCGCGATCCTGCACGATTCCCCATCCGAAGATCGTGTACGGAAGATAGACGTAGCCGCGATCAGTCCCAGTCGTATCCGAGAGCGAGCCGCTCCTGACCGTCCGCGAACACGACCTCCCATCCCTGTTTTTTCTGGATAGACCGAGTCGATGAAGGGAAGGTACTGCTCCCGCCGGATCGCGGCCGCTCACGGCGGTCATCGGTCCGTTGAGGTCCCTCACGAAGAAGGTGGAGAGGCGATAGCTGACGAACGTCGAGCCGAACTTCATGTAGATGCGGTCTCGCTCGGGGACGATCGAAACGCGCTCGGCGCGATACGTACGAATCGGCCACTGCAGCGAGCGAACCTTGGTCGAGTCGAGGAACGGCCCCGATGGTTCAGGATCGGCGCCGAGTACGGGTAGGTGGGGAGGTTCCCGCACGAGACGCAGGTCACGGGCGGCTGGCTCGAGGAACCCGGCATGGGGTAGTTCTGACCTAGGAACGTAGCCGGGGCGGTGATGACCGCGACGAAGAGCCAGACGACCGACTTGAACGGAAATTTCACAGGGCTTCCTCCCTCCCACTGGGGCAATTGGGGTATCGCAAGAATCAGGACCGCTACCGAGCAATTCTACAGTCCACGCCCGGCAGAGGCAATTTTATATTTGAATTAAGGGACCACGGCGCCGAAGAACCTCGAAAAGAAAAAAAGTGGGCCGGCTGACGCCGGCCCACTTGACGGTGCTTCAACAGCTGGGACTCGGGGCGATCCGGGGTGAAGTTCGCCGCCGGACGGATGGCCGTCTCGGCGTCGGCAGCCGAAGCCGCGAGAGCCGGCGTGCAGCCGTTCTCGAGCTGTGCTGCGTCATAGAGAACCGCATAACGGCCCTCAGCGAACATCTGGATCGAGACCCAGTTCTGGGTTTCGTGGGTCGTGCGGAGAGCAATCAGCGGTGCGCCCGTCTGGATGCCGTTCAGGTCGAGATAAATCCAGTCCACCGAGATCGCTGGTGGATGGTGTTGTCCGGCGGGAAGTACGTGGCGTTGGAGGTCGAAACGGCCTGAGTTTCCTCATGGTTCGTCTCGAAGATGTCCGGCGCGCAGGGCGAAATGCGGCAGTTTTGGACTGCACGTTCGGGTTTTCCTGCTCGTCGAAGCGGACCACGGTCTGCGCCGGGATGCCGTGTTGAAGGCGGTGCCGGTCGTGGAGCTGCACTCGACGGTTCCGGTGTCTCCACCTTCACGCCAGATGATCAGGTTCGTGGTGAACCCGGTCGGGCCAGTCGCGGTGTCCTGAATGAAGCGGGCCGCGAAACGGGCCGGAAGCGGCTGGCGGCGATCCTTCTTCCTTGTTCGCTGACCGAGCGTGTACCGATCGTAGAACGTGAAGGGGAAGTTCGTCGTGACCGGCAGAATGCCGTCGGCGCGAGCTCCCCGCGCCGAACGTCGGGGTGCCGAGGTGGGTCGTTGTTGAGCGGGCCACCCTCCGGGATCGCCCGGATGTGAACCATCGGCTTGTCGCCGGCGTAGTTACCAGTGGTCGTCGAGGAGTTGATCAGCCTGTACGTCGCCGATGAGCGAGTTGTCCCAGAGGATGTCGGTCGAGTAGAAGACCTTCGTCGTCGGGGAGCAGCTGCGAGCCTTGTTGGTGACGTCGACGGGTGACGTCGCCGACCGCAACAGCGTTGGTGCCACCGGCGCGGGGTGCAGGATCCATACACATTCGGTCGTCAGGGCCGACTGGATGCCGCGCGAGAAGCGTGCCGTTGGGATCGGGCCCGGGAGCGAGGCGCAGCCGGTGGTCGCGTCCTGAATCGAGCGCGGGATGGTCGTGGTTCGGGTTGCCAGTGAGGTCCGTTAGTCGCCGGCGGAGTAGACACCGATGTTGGAGATGTCATAGCCGGTCGGCGGGATCTGGCCGTTCCGGAGGATGTCGTAAAGGCTGACCGGGACCACGTCGTAGCCGGTGAGCCAGAGGTTGAAGTCGATCACGGGATAGGACCAGTCGGTCCAGATCGTGACGTGAGCGATCTGCGGCTGCTCGGTCACGTTCGTGAGCGTGAAGACCGTGTTCCGGGCACTGCTCGAGGGGCTCGCGATGTCAACTTCGAAATACGGCAGAAGAAGCGTCGCCGCCGGCATCACGGAGATGTCGCACGAGTCGTCGTTGTTCGTGGTGCTCGGGCCGGTCAGAAGACCGGTCGCGTAATCGCCGGTAGCAGCAGCTCCGGTCACCGCCGCCGTCGTCCCAGAGTACGACGCATTCGGCTGAACGAAGAGCCGGTCCCCACCGACACCGGCGAATGCCGCGCCGGCGACGAGGAGCACGAGGCTCATCACTGTCAAAGTTTTCTTCATTGAGTGTCTCCTACACTTCGTCTTTATGGAACCTGAGAGTTGGCGTTTCATTGAACCTGAGAGTTGGCGTTTCATAGCAGAAGTTCCGCCATCTAAGCGATACGATCACCTCCCGCGCCGATTTCAATTCTGAGCTTTCATGATTCTGTCGGGATAAGCTAAGCCATATCCACGGGGCAAGTCAACAAAAAAATGGGATTTTTATGGGATACCACCATAAAATTTCCCGGGCCAAGGAGCCGCATTATACTGCAGGCCCTCCCCGGGGCGACTACTCCTGCCGCCCTTTCCGAGCCAGACGCGCACCGAACCGTCCGATCCGTGTCTCCCTTCTCGAACATCAGAAGGATGTCGGCGTTCCCGTCCCGATCCAGATCCGCGACTTTGATGTCGTACAGGTTCCGATTGGGGATCTCGATCCCCTCCGCCTCCGCCGTCCGGAATCCCCCCTTGCCGTCGCCCAGCAGGAACCTGAGCCCCGCGGGGTTCGCCAGGGCGTAGACCAGATCGAGGTGTCCGTCGCGGTTGAAATCTCCCTGGGAAAGGCCCCAGACCGGCATGCCGTTGCTCCAGGAGAGGATCGTTTCGCGAATCGGCCCCTTCTTCGCGTTCCAGCTCACCCGCTCCAGCCCCGTGATGTCGGTGAGCGCCGGCGGCTCGAAGTCCCCCTTCCGAATCCCGCTCGGCCAGACGCGGCGGAACCCGAGGATCACGTCGTTCTTCTTTTTCGAGGTGAAGGGGGCGCTGGTGAGCGCGTTGTAGTACGAGAAGAACGGGAGCCAGCCGCGGCCGAGAGGGCGCCACTGCCCCCCTTGCCCTGGAGATACATCACATCGGGCCCTCCGAAGAAGATGCTCGACCCCGCGACATCGACGCGCCCGTCGCCGTCGAAATCGCTCGCGGTCAGCCAGTCGCCGCCGACCTGCCGCCCGACCTCCGCGATCTTGACCTCGCGCCACCGTGCCGCCTTCTCTTCGTTGAGGTAGGCGCGCAGATAGCTGACGTCCCCGACCTCTCCTCCGATCGTCGGTCCCTCGCTGAGGGCGAGGATGTCGAGATCCCCGTCCGCATCGATGTCCGAGAGCGCGACCCGCCGCGTCGGGAACCGCTCGGGCAATCCCTCGCTCGAGAGCTCGAACTTTCCCTTGCCGTCCCCGAGGAGAGCGAAGATGCGCAACAGATGGGCTCCCGCCACGATGTCGTTATGCCCGTCGCCGTTCAGGTCCCCCACGGCGACCGTCCCGTAGTTGAACCCCGCCGACCAGACCGTTTCCCTCCACGGGTCCCATCGCCCCTCGGGCGTCCCGCGAAAGATCACCGGGAAGCCGTTCCCACCGCGCTGAGGGGGGACGATGATGTCGAGCCGCCCGTCCTCGTCCATGTCGGCGACATCGAGGCCGTTCCGCCACGATCCCCGCGTCGGAAGCCCTTCCGACGATTCCTCGAAGCGAAGCGTCACTCCGCTCGAGGGGACGGTCACTTCGCTGAACTCTTTCTCGAGAGCCGTCAGGAAAGGACGGACCTCGTCGGTGACCTCGATCTTGCGCGTATTGAGGCTGTCGTCGAGAGGAGTTTCGGCGACGGGCGGCGCGGGCGGAACCTCCGGCTCCGGCTCGACCGCCTTCGCCGCCGGCGGAGCCTCCGCGAGCACGTCGATCCAGACCCATACCGACTCCGGATCCTCGCGGTAAATCTCGAACCGGACCGTCGCGCTCCGGCTCGGCCGGACCCACCCCTTCGGCGATCCGCGGTAGATGGATCTCGCCCGCGGAAACTTCTCGATCATCCAGTCCGCGCCGTTCCGACGCCACACCGCCTTCGGATCGGGATCGAGACCGGGATCGACGTCGAGGCCGATGCGCGCTTTCCTCTGTTCCGAGGTTTCCCCCTGATAGAGGAGGGGCGGCACCTCCTCCGCCTTCCAGACCGGTGGGTCGTCGTCGCTCCATCCGGAAACCTCGGCCGGGGGTGGCTGCTGCTGCGCGAGCGCCGGCAGGGCGAGCGCGAAAATCAGGGACAACACGATCCAGGCTTTCTTGGTCACTTCAGGGTCTCCTCGGCTGTGTGCGTCAGATCAGGTCGGCCAGACTCGCCTGCGCCCGCCGGAAGAACCCGAGGCCGAGCGCGAAGATGCCGAGCGCAACGATCACCAGAAATACGATCGATGGGGCCGGAGGTAACGGCGCGGCGAGCACCGCACTGCGAAACAAACCGAGGAGCGGGGTGAGCGGATTCCAGGCGAAGAACTTCGCCCACTCGGGCGGCGCCCTGTAAATGATCGGGCTCAGCCAGAACAGGATCGAAAGCGCGAAGCCGAGGACCTGGACCACGTCCCGGAAAAAGACGTGCATGGTCGCCAGGATCCAGGAGAGCCCGGCCTGGAGCGCGAGCTGAAGCACGAGCGCGAAGGGGAGAAGCCACAGGCCCCAGAGCGACTGTCCCTGGAGGCCGACGTACACGATGAACAGCCCGAGGCCGATGATCTCGAACAGCAGAGCCGAGATGTTCGGGACGAGAACGAGCAACTCGCTTCGGAACGTCAGCTTCCGGACGAGTGCGGCGTTGTCCACGATGCTCGTCGTTCCGCGGATCACACCCTCATTGAATCCAAGCCATGCGATCAGGCCGCAGATGAGGAAGAAAACGTAGTTCTCACCCCCCGCGAGACCTGTCGGCCGGCCACGGGGGCTGGAGCCGCCGGCGCCAAAAATCTTCGTGAAGACGAACCAGTAGAGGAGAACGAGGCTCAGAGGCTGGAGGACGGCCCAGGCGACGCCGAGCGCGGAGCCCGTGAAACGCATGGAGAAGTCGCGCCTGACCAGCTCGATGAGGAGGTGTAGATTCCGAAACCCGCCGGTGAGAGAATGCCTGGCACCGTCAGCCGGCGCCGCTGGACTGGACACGCCCGGCGAGTTTATTGTGTGGTAGCATAAAGTGTCAACGAGCCCCTCATGAGCAGGCCCGCACAGGTAGAACTCGTCGGAAGAAAGATCCGACAACTCCGACGCCAGCGCAAGCTGACGCAGACCGAGCTCGCGGATCGGATCGGGATTCATCAGTCCGATCTTTCGCGAATGGAGCAGGGGGAGTATAAAGTCGGGCTCGATACGCTGCTCAGGGTCCTCCAGACGTTCAATATCTCCATCGGAGAATTTTTCGAGGAAGGGGCGAAGGAGCACGGGGTGATCGACAGCTTCCGCCGCCTGAGCCCTTCCGCGCAGAAGGAAGTGGAAAGCTTCATCGAGTTCAAGCGCCTTCAGGAGGGCGAGCTCGATGAGGAGGGTGGGAGCGAGGGTGAAGATGAGTCCTGAGACGATGACGGTCGAAGAGCTGCGGCGCGAAGGATTGCGCCTGTACTACGCGAGCGCGCTCGAAGAGGCGCTCCCGTACTTCGATCGCGCGCTGGCGCTCACCTCCGAGGGCGAGACCCGCGACCTGCTGACGATTCACAAAGCGAGCGTCCACGTGGCGCAGCAGAAGTCGTCCCCGGAAGTGCAGGCGCTCCCGGCGATCATCATGCGGCGGCGCCCGCTGCGCGGCCTTGCGGCATACCACCTCGCGACGAAGTTCGAGAACGAGAAGGATTATGCCCGCGCGCGCTTCTACCTGGACATCGCCCTCGAGGCCGCGAACGAAGCCGAAGACCACCGCCTGCGGGTCGTCACGACGATCGATCTCGGGAACCTCTGCGTTTACGATTCGCGTCCGGAAGAAGCGGTCGAGTACTACGACCGCGCGCTCGCGCTGCTGACCGAGGCGAGCGTGCTGTCCGCCGTCGGCGAAAAGGAAGCGCAGCTCTGGGCCGCCTTCGCGACGCAGAACCTCGGCTATTGCCGCGTGATCGGCGATCGCGCCGACGATGGGATCGCGCTGCTCCACCGCGCGATCGAGATGCTCGAGAGCTGCGAGGGCCACGCGTACGCGGCCGAATCGCATCTCGACCTCTGCCTCGGCTACATGGAGACCGGCCATCTCGAGGAGGCGCGCCTCCACGGGGAGATCGGCCTTCGCGACGCGACCGAAGACCGCCAGGTCCGCAACGGCCATTACCTGCTCGGCGAGGTGGCGTACACGCTCGGCGATACCGCCGCTGCCGAACATCACTTCGACCAGCTCGCGCGCTACTACCCCGACTTTCCCCAGCTCCGGAATCTGCTGCTCGCGATCGATCTCCGGAAGATCGTGAATTTCAAACTATGAAACGGCTCTTCCTCGTATTCGGGCTTCTCGCGCTGCTCGCGACCGCCGGCTTCGGAAGCCAGGCGGACAACGAGCTCCTGGTCGCACCTGACGGCACCGTCTACCTCGTCGAAGTCGTATCGGGCGAGCAGATCGGTGACGCCACGGGACGTCGCTCCGCGCTCAATCTCCGCATTACCCGCGGGGAAGACTCCGAGGCGATCCTGATCCCGGCGTCCGCCGGCGAGGGAGAGAACTCCCAGCCCGCGCTCGCCTACGACGCCGCCACCGAGACCCTCTTCATCCTCTGGGTGCGGGCGCCCCAGATCACGACGAGCGAGCTGCTCCTGACCTCGTACCGCGACGGCAGCTTCGGCGAGACGACGTCTCTCGACCTCGGCGTGTTCCGCTATCGCGAGAATCTTCGGGTGGCGATCACCAAGTACGCGCAGAACACCGTCACCGTCGATGGCGCGGAAGAGACCAGGAAGGACGCCATCCTCGCGGTGCACGCGGTCTGGTGGGATACCGACGGGTGGACGGAGCGCGCGCGATACGCGTTGCTCCAGATCACGGCCGGAAAGGCGAGCGTCGTCACGATTCAGGACCTGATCGACGTCCTCGGCGCCGGGCGGAACCCCGAGCCGGTCATCGCGCCTGAATCGTTCGATCCCAGGATCCTGCAGTTTCCGACCGTCGCCGCCAACCCCGCGCTCGACCGCGCCGACGTCGTCTTCGGCGATCCCGAGATGAACCGCATGTACCGGCTCGACCTCGTCCCGGTCGCGGCGCACGGCGTGCTCAAGCCGCCGATCGGAATCCGCCGCGGCGAGGTCCCCGCCCCGGTTCTCGAGGCCGTCCGCGCGAACTCCACGACCACCGCGATTCCGCATCCCGTCGATCCGTCCTCGCTGATGCTCTACACGATCACGGACGGGAAGGTTCAGTACCTCGTCTATGAGGGCGGCGCGTGGGGCGAAGCGAAGTCGATCGCTCTCGACGGCAAGGTCACTGAAGAGATCGCGGTCGAAGCCCTCAAGCGCCGCCTGGCAGAGCGCTGATTCGCTGCCTTCGATCCAGCACGAAGAGCCGGCTCGCGCCGGCTCTTTTCATTTGCGGGGCGAGCCCGCTCAGCCGCGCGGCTTCGAGCTCTTGACCGAAGCGATGATCCCGACGCCGATGAGAGCGAGGACGCCGACGGCGATCCAGACCGGAGGGGCTCCGAGCAGATGCGCCGCGATCCCGATGGCAATGCTGAGTACGACCCAGCCCACGAGCGAAAGATTGAACCAGTTCACGTCGAAACCTCCAGGCGTGCTCGTCAGCAAGGACCGCGCCCAACCCGCCCGCCCGGTCTTGAGCGTCCAGAGCGTCTTGGGTCTAGAGCGTTGGGCGGCTAGAGCGTCTTCAATGTCGTGGTACCGATTTTCAGAAATCGGGGCTCTCCGTGAGGCGCGAAGCGCCGATACAAACGACAGCACCGGGCGCCAGCCCGGTGAATTGGAACCGATGTCAACACGTGAGCCGCGCTGGCGGCGACACGTTGTGCCGCCGCTGCGCGGCTCGAAATCGAATTGCGGCCTCTTCCACCGGGCTCACGCCCCAATGCCGTTAACTTACTTAAGGCGAGATGCCCGGAGCTGTCATCCCGAGCCCTCACGTCGCGCTTCGCGCTCCTCAGGGCAGGCTCCGCGAGGGATCTGGGCGGGGGCTGCGAAAGAACGCGGCGCCCGAGCAGGGCAGCAGGATCGGCATTCGCTTCGGGGTCGCCAGCGAATTTCGAGCCTGTGCCCTGCTTCGGTGCGGCGTCACGCGCACCACACCCGCCCAGATCCCTCGCTACGCTCGGGATGACATCGTCGCCCGAACCATTGCTTAAGTTAACGCCATTGGGGCTCACGCCCGGTGCTGACCTCTGTTCCGGCGCTGCGCGCCGGGCGAAGTCTCGTTCCCGCACGTCCAGAGTCCTGGCACCGCTGGGCGCCCCTGCCCGAAGAACGCTCCGAGACGCCCTCAGACGCCTGGACGCCCATACGCAAACAGCCCGGCTTTAGCCGGGCTGTGGGTGCTGCGAGTGTGCGCTGGCGCTTACTTGTTGACGGCGATGAACGCGATGATGAGCGCGTAGATGACGAGCGACTCGATGAGCGCGAGACCGATGATCATCGCCAGGCGGATGGCGCCGGCCGCGCCGGGGTTGCGGGCGATGCCTTCGCAGGCCGCGCTGATCGCGCGCCCCTGGCCGATGGCGCCCGCGGCGGCCGCGATGCCGAGAACGAACGCCGCCGAGATCAGCCCCCACTGCGACGCCGCCGGTTGCGGCCGGCGCGGTCTGCGCCGCCTCCTGCGCGAACGCCGCCGTCGCCACCAGCAGCAGCAGCGCGACGAACACGATCGATTTCATTCTGTTCACCACGACTCCTCCTTTACGGAATATCCGATTCCGATTCTTCGAAACATTCTCAATGTTCTTCGGCGGTCACAGCGCCGCCGATGTAGACCATCGTCAGCATGATGAAGACGAACGTCTGCAGGACGGCGCCGAAGATGCCGAGCCCATCATCGGCCACGGAAGGACCAGCGGGAACAGCCCCATGAAGATCCCGGTCGCGGTGTGCTCGCCGAAGATGTTGCCGAACAGACGCATGCCGAGCGAAAGGATGCGCGCGAAGTGGCCGATCAGCTCGATCGGAAACATCAGCGGCGCGAGCCACCAGACGCGGCCCCATGAAGTGCAGCGAGGTAGTGCCCGAGCCCCTGCGCCCGGATCCCCTGCCAGTTGTAGTAGAGGAACGCGGTGATCGACAGCGCGAACGTCGTGTTGACGTTCGCGGTCGGCGGCTGCAGGAAGAAGAACAGGCCGAAGATGTTCGAGACGAAGATGAAGACCGTGAAGCCGCCGATGACGTAGAGGAACTTGTTCGCGGCGCCGTGGCCGACGATGTCCTCGAGCAGCCCTTCAGCCCGCCGACGAGCAGCTCGAGCAACTGCTGGAGCGGCCCGGGATCGTCCTTGCTGAGGTTCCGCGCGATCGAGCGGAAAGAGGATCAGGCTGATGAGCAGAACCAGCAGAGCCATGATGACGTGATCGGGGAGGTGAAATGCCCAGCGATGCCGAGCAAGCGCGTTGACCGGACCGTAAAGGATCGAGTTTCGTGATCCATTCAGACTCCACCGAGATCCAACCCGGCTCACGAGCTTTCCCCGGAGGCCCTGTACACCGCGTACAGGACCTCACACCCGATCCCGATCACGAGGACCGAGAATCCCGAACAGCACACTGAGCGCGTTGAAACGAGCTACGAAGATTGAGACCGCGAGCGCTACCCCGAAGAGAGCCATGCGCGCCAGCGCGCGCACTCCCAACCGCCATGCCTGGACTCGGGGTGCCGGCTGAAGGACGTGAACCACGATGCCCTCCAGCCAAAGGAAGTTGATGATAACGACGCCCCCGCTGCAAGTCAATCCGAGCAGACCCCACCATTTCCCCTGCGCCGCATAAGCCGCCGCGAGCAGGATCCACGCCCCGATCGCGAAGCGGACGATCCGGGCGACCATGGCCCGTTCCTCGCGGAAATCGGGTTCATCCGGTGCCGGATCCTCCCGCCGGGGGCTCGTTTCGGTCGTTGCGTGCTCCAAGGCGAAATAGCTGAACGAAGGCCCCGATGACGCCGAGGCCCGTGAGAACGATGGTCAGCCACGGGCCCGTCCCGAGCTTCCGATCGAGCCACCACCCCAGACCATACCCGACGGCGATCGCGATGCGGAAACAGTCAATCCGAGCGACGGATGATTTCGGCGAAGGCTCTGCCACCAGCTCGCGGTCGCTTCGTTTCGTCCATTCGGCTCGAGCGCAGTCTACCTCATCGCGACCGTGACGGCCCCGCGCAGGGATCGTCCCACCTGCGCGAGCAGCGGCTGCGGGGCCACGCCGAGCGCGAGCGTGATCACCAGGCAGACCGCCGCCACGAACTTCAGCGACCCTGCCCCCTGCGAGCTCCGCGCCCGCGTCGTCCCGCAGATACATCGCCACGACCAGCCGGAAGTAATAGAACATCGACACGGCCGACATGAGCACGGCGATGATCGCCAGCCAGCCCCACCCCGAGCCGATCGCGGCGAGAAAGAGATAGTACTTCCCGATGAATCCCGCGGTCGGCGGGATCCCTCCGAGCGAGAGCAGGAAGATGACCATCGCGAACGCCCAGAACGGCGCGCGGCTGTGCAGCCCGGCGAAATCGTAGATCGCTCTCGCCCGCGTACTCGCGCTTCGCGAAGCATCAGAACGAGCGCCCAGATCCCGAGCGTGGCGAACGATGTAGACGAGCATGTAGACGAGCACGGACGTGAGGCCGAGCTCGCTCATCGCGAGGATGCCGAGGAGCGCGTACCCCGCGTGGCCGATCGAGGAGTAGGCGAGCATCCGCTTGACGTTGTCCTGCGTGACGGCGGCGAGGTTCCCGACGATCATCGAGAGCGCCGCGACCGTGGCGAGCACGGCTCCCCAGTCCAGCCGGAAGTCGGCGAGCGCCATGTAGAAGATGCGCGCGAAGATCGCGAACGCGGCGCCCTTCGAGGCGGTCGAGAGGAACGCGGTGATCGGCGTCGGCGCGCCGACGTAGACGTCGGGGGTCCAGACGTGGAACGGCACGGCCGCGACCTTGAAGCAGAGCCCCGCGGCGAGGAGGATGATCCCGAGGAGGAGCGCCTCGTTCCCGGCGATCCCCCGGATGCTCGTGGCGATCGCCTCGAGCCCGAGCGAGCCCGTGACGCCGAAGATCAGCGAGATGCCGTACAGGAGGATCGCGGAGCTGACCGAGCCGAGGATGAAGTACTTCATCGCGGCTTCGGTCGACGCGTTCTCGTTCCTTGTAGTAGCCGGCGAGGATGTAGCTCGAGAGCGAGAGGAGCTCGAGGCCGATCCAGATCGAGATCAGGTGAACGCCCGAGACCATGAACATGGTCCCGCACAGGGCGAACGCGAGCAGCGAGAAGTACTCCCAGGCGGAGTAGCCCCCCTCGCGGAGAAAGTCCTCCGAGAGGAGCGCGACGAGCGCCATCGCGGAGATGAGGAGCAGCTTGAAGAAGGTCGCGAACCCGTCGAGTGACGAACATCGCGGCGAGCATCGCGGTCGCGGGCTGGCGCTGCGCCCCCGCGGCCCAGAAGACCGTCGCGGCGGTCGCCGCGAGGACGAGGAGCATCTGCCACTTCGCCGCGGCCACGTTCGAGCGGCGGAAGATGAACGGCGCCACGAGAAGCCAGCTCGCGCCGAGCGCGATGACGATCTCCGGAGCCAGGAAGACGACGTCGCTCCACTTCATCGGGCGGCCCCATGCGCCGGCTCGGAGTCCGACCCCTCTTCCATGAGCGCCGGCATCGCCGGGGCCTCGGGATAGACGAGCTTCCTAGCCGTGAAATAGTTCGGATCGACCTTCTGAACGAGGTAGTTGACCGGCTTTTCGAGAACGTCGAACATCGGCTTCGGATAGACGCCGATCCAGACCATGAGGGCCACGAGCGGGATCAGCGTCCACGCCTCGCGCCCGCCGAGGGTGATGTCCTTGAGGTTCTGGTTCTTCGGGTTGTCGAGCGGCCCCCAGAAAACGCGCTGGTAGAGCCAGAGCAGATACGCGGCGCCCAGGATGATGCCGATCGCCGCGGCGGCGCCCCACCAGATGTTCCGGTTCGCGGCGCCGAGAAGAATCGTGAACTCGCCGACGAACCCGTTGAGCGCCGGCAGCCCCAATCGACGAGAGCGCGGTGATCAGGAAGAACGTCGCATACACCGGCATCTGCTTCGCCAGCCCGCCGTACTCCGAGATCAGCCTCGTGTGGCGCCGCTCGTAGATGATGCCGACGAGAAGGAAGAGCGCGCCCGTCGAGATGCCGTGGTTGATCATCTGGAGGATCGAGCCGCTCAGCCCCATCGGGTTGAGAGCGAACATCCCGAGCATCACGAACCCGAGGTGCGAGACCGACGAGTAGGCGACGAGCTTCTTCATGTCCTTCTGCACGAGCGAGACGAGCGCGCCGTAGATGATGCCGATGATCGCCAGAATCACGATCGGGATCGTCAGGTTGACCGTCGCCTCGGGGAGGATCGGAAGCGAGAATCGGACGAAGCCGTAGGTGCCCATCTTCAGGAGGACGGCGGCCAGGATGACCGAGCCGGCGGTCGGAGCCTCGACGTGCGCGTCGGGCAGCCACGTGTGGAACGGGAACATCGGGACCTTGATCGCGAACGCCGAAGAAGAACCCGAGGAAGAGCCAGAACTGGAGCGTCGCCGGGAATGAGGTGCCCGATCTCGTGGTACTGCAGCACTTCGAAGGTCGGCGCGTTGCCGAGGCCTTTGATATTGAGCAGCGGGATGCCGCCGCTGTTGAAGAAGTAGAGACCGAGGATCGAGAGCAGCATCAGGACCGACCCGGCGAGCGTGTAGAGGAAGAACTTGATCGACGCGTAGAGCTGCCGCGGGCCGCCCCAGACCCCGATCAGGAAGTACATCGGCACGAGCATGACTTCCCAGAAGACGTAGAAGAGGAAGAAGTCGAGCGCGCAGAAGACGCCGATCATGCCCGTCTGGAGGAGGAGCAGGAGGACGTAGTACTCCTTCTCCCGGGTCGTGATCGCGGTAAAGGACGAGTAGACGGCGATGAAGCCGATCAGCGTCGTCAGAAGGACCAGCACCAGCGCGATCCCGTCGATCGCGAACAGATACTGGACGCCGAGGGATCGATCCAGGGTGCGCGCTCCGAGAACTGGAACAGCGGCGCCTCCGCCGCCCGATCGAAATGCCACCAGAGCGGGAGACTGACGAGAAAATCGAGACCGACCACCAGCGTGGCCCACGAACGGATCGCCCGGACGCTGCCCTTCGGAAGGAAGAGCAGCACCAGCGCTCCCGCGAGCGGGATATAGGTGATCAGCGAGAGGATCGGAAAACCACCGCTGTACAGACCCATGGAACCTGTTTCTCCTCTATCGCGGACCGGCGCGCTCCGGCCGCCGCGATCTCAGCTGCCTCGGATGAATCACCACCTGCCGAGCAGGTACACGACGGCGAGCAAAACGACCCCGCCACCCATGACGAGCGCGTAGTTCTGCACGAAGCCCGTCTGCATTTTCCGGAAGAAGGTCGAGCCCCTCTGGGCGCTCCACGCCGACGCCGTTGACCGCGCCGTCGACCACATACGTGTCGAACTGCGCGGATCCCCAGCCGAAGACCACGACCGTGACGTGGCGGACGAGATTGACCAGCCCATCGACGACGTGCGCGTCGAACCAGGCCAGCCCGTCCGAGAGGACGACCGTGCCGCGGATGAACGTCGCCTGATAGAACTCGTCGACGTAGTACTTGTTCTCGACCACGCGATGGAGGGTCGGGAAGCGCGCCGTGAAGGCTGCGGGGCCGGCGCCACGAAGGATCGGTGTAGAAGGTGCGACGCGATCAGGATGCCGGCGACGGCGACGCCGATCGACAGCAGAATCAGGAACCACTCGAGCCCGATCGGCGCGACGTGGAACTCGAACGGCACCCCGCCCAGGGGCCAGAGCACGGGCGAGAGCCACCGCTGGAACAGGTTCGGGTGATGGACTCCGAACGCGCCGAGCGGCAGGCCCACCCACCCTCCGACGATCGCGAGGATGGCCAGGGCCGCGAGCACGCCGGTCATCGAGGCCGGCGATTCGTGCGGCCGCCCGGCATGGCCGTGGCGTGATCGTCGTGACCGTGCGCGCGTCGGCGGATGACGTCGTGCGCCTTGTGCTCCGGCATGCGCCTCGGCTCCCGCGCGCTCCGCGCCGCGATACTCGCCCCAGAACGTCAGGTAGTACGCGCGGAACATGTAGAAGGCGGTGAACGTGGCGGCGATCACGCCGAACGCCCAGAGCAGGAGCGGCATCGAGGACCAGGGAGCGCCCAGGTCGTGGTAGCGCGCGAAGAAAGCGGAGGCGAGGATCTCGTCCTTCGAGAAGAAGCCGGCGAGAGGAGGGATGCCCGCGATCGCGATCGTCGCGACGAGGAAGGTCCAGTGCGTGGTGGGCATGTACTTGCGGAGCCCGCCCATCTTCCTCATGTCCTGCTCGCCGTTGCAGCCGTGGATCACGCTGCCCGCGCCGAGGAAGAGGCAGGCCTTGAAGAAGGCGTGGGTCATGAGGTGGAAGATCGCCGCGGTGAACGCGCCGACGCCGAGCGGCGAGGAACATGAAGCCGAGCTGGGAGACCGTCGAGTACGCGAGGACCTTCTTGATGTCGTTCTGCGCGGTGCCGATGGTCGCGGCGAAGAGCGCCGTCACGCCGCCGACGACGGCGACGACGAGCATGGCGGTCGGCGAGAGGCGGAACAGGACGTTCGAGCGGGCGACCATGTAGACGCCCGCCGTGACCATCGTCGCCGCGTGGATGAGGGCGGAGACCGGCGTGGGGCCCGCCATCGCGTCCGGCAGCCAGACGTAGAGCGGGAGCTGAGCCGACTTGCCGCAGGCGCCGACGAACAGCAGGATGCAGATCGCCGTCGCGATCCCGGAGAAACGCGCCGGGTCGGAGCTCGCGAGCGCGAAGACCTTCGTGAAGTCGGCGGTCCCGAACGCAGTTGAAGATCAGGAAGAGGCCGACGAGGAACCCGAAGTCGCCGATGCGGTTGACGATGAACGCCTTCTTGCCGGCGTCCGCGGCGAACTTCTTGTCGTAGAAGAACCCGATGAGGAGGTACGAGCAGAGTCCCACGCCCTCCCAGCCGACGAACATGACGCCGTAGTTGTTCCCCAGGACGAGGAGCAGCATCATGAACATGAAGAGGTTGAAGTACGAGAAGAAGCGGGTATAGCCCGTCTCGTGCGCCATGTAGCCGGTCGCGTAGACGTGGATGAGGAACCCGACCCAGCAGACGACCATCATCATGGTCGAGGAGAGGGGGTCGACCTGGAACCCGAGCTGGACCGAGAAGTCGGCGATGAAACCGCCGGCCACCTGCCCCATCCCGGCGGGGATCCACGTGTAATAGACGGCTTCCAGAGGCTCGCTCGTCCCCATCTTGATGTAGGGGATGACGACGTAGAACGTGGCGACGACGGCCGACAGGAGCGTCGAGCCGAGCGCGATCAGGTTCGTCAGCTTCTTCTGCTTCTTCTGCTGCACGCCTTCGACGGCGCGAAAACCATTCACCAGCGCTCCGATCAGCGGGAGCGCGGGAACGAGCCAGAGTACTGAAGCGATATCCATTTCGATCCCCGGGCGCGGCAGGGCGCCCCGTTCATTCCTTCGAATCGCGCCGGACCGACCTCGGCACGCGGCAACCGCCGCCGGGGCGGCGGCTCCCGCGTGGCGACGGCGCTCAGCCGTTGAGCTGCCGCGCCTCGTCCACGTTCACGCTGTTCTTGAGCCGGTAGAGCTGGATGGCGATCGCGAGTCCGACCGCCGCCTCCCCCGCCGCCACCGCGATCGTGAAGATCGCGAAGATCTGCCCTTCGATCGACCCGAGCCGGTTGGCGAAGGCGATGAAGTTGATATTGACCGCGTTGAGCATCAGCTCGACGCACATGAGGATCACGATGATGTTGCGGCGGAGGACGACTCCGACGAGGCCGATCGAGAACATCGTGGCCGACAGGAGCAGGTATGCGGTGGTGCTAGGCACGGAGGGCCTCCTTTTCCCGCTTCTCTTCCGCCACGCGGTCGGCGATGAACTGCGGGACGGCTTCCTCCTCCTCGGCGGCGAGGCGGCGCTTGCCGATGACGATCGCGCCGATCATCGCGACCAGGAGGAAGAGGGAGACGACCTCGAAGGGAATGAGGTAGTCCTGATAGAGCGCCATGCCGATCGCCTCGGAATTGCCGACGATCGTGCCCGCGGCGCGCGGCGGGCGACCCGTCGGCCGCGACGAGCGGCGCGGTCGCGGGCACGGAGCGGAGCGCGTCGGTCGAGAGGGCGGGCGCGCCGAACTCTCCGGCGCGGAACATCGAGAGGAACAGGACGAAGAGGGCGATTCCGACTCCGATGCCCGCTTTCCAGAAGGGGGAGAGCATCGGCTCGTTCGGGAGCTCGCGGACGTTCGTGAGCATGACGACGAAGAGGAAGAGGACCATGATGCCGCCCGCGTAGACGAGCAGCTGCACCGCGCCGACGAACTCGGCGTGCGCGAGGATGAAGAGCATCGCGACGCAGAGGAACGTGAGGAGCAGGAAGAGCGCCGAGTGAACCGGGTTGCGCATCGCGACGACGAGGATCGAGCTCGCGACGGCGATCCCGCCGAGCACCAGAAAGAGGATCATCGGGAAGGAGCTCGTCAGCCAGTCCATCAGCGCGTCTCCCCGGTGAGAAGCTTCGGCGCTCCGAGCGCCGGCTCGTCCTCGCCATCGTCCACGGTCAGGCCCGCGTTCCGGGCCGTCTCTTCGAGCGACGGGTACTGGGGCCGCTGGTCCCAGTACTCGAGCTCCTGCATGTTGAAGTAGAGATCGCTGCGGTCGTAGGCGGTCAGCTCGTACGTCTTCGACGTGAGCCAGATCGACTTCGGCGTCGTCGGGCAGGCCTCTTCGCAGAGCGCGCAGAACATGCAGCGCTTCACGTCGATGTCGTAGCGGTCGAGGACCTTGACCTTCTTCTTCTTGCCGTCGACCTCCTGCGTCTCGTCGTGCACGTCGATGTAGATGATGTCGATCGGGCACGCCATCGCGCAGAGCTTGCACGCGATGCATCGCTCGAAGGAGAAGCGGAACATCCCGCGGAAGCGATCGGACGGCTCCATCCGCTGTTCCGGGTATTCGACCGTCACCTTCTTCTTCCAGAGCTCGCGCCAGGTGGTCCGCAGCCCCTCGATCAGATCGAGGAGGAGGAACTTCTCGCTCCACTTCGTTTTCGGACGTTCGACGAACATCAGATGCCTTTCGAGTTGACCAGCAGGACCACGATGCCGGTGACGGCGATGTTGACCAGCGCCAGGGGGATCATCCACTTCCAGCCGAGACTCATCAGCTGGTCGAAGCGGTAGCGCGGGAAGGTCCCGCGAAGCCAGACGTAGACGAGCATGAAGAACATGACCTTCGTGAAGAAGATCAGCCCTCCGAGGATGGCTCCGAGCGCGCCCCAGCCGACCAGAACTTCGGTCGTGAGGCCCCACCCGCCCATCGCGAGCGTCCACCCTCCGAAGAAGAGGACGACGACGAGCGCCGAGTTCACGAGCATCGCCGCGTACTCCGCCAGGAAGAAGAAGGCGAATTTCATCCCGGAGTACTCGGTGTGGAATCCGGCGACCAGCTCCGACTCCGCTTCGGGGAGATCGAAGGGCGCGCGGTTGTTCTCCGCGATCATCGCAACGAGGAAGATGAAGAACGCGACGATCTGCGGGATCACGAACCAGAGGTGCTGCTCCTGGTAGCGGACGATCTCGCCGAGGTTGAGCGTCCCGGCGATCATCAGGACGCCGATGATCGAGAGGCCGAACGGGACCTCGTACGAGACCATCTGCGCGGCCGAGCGGAGCCCGCCCATCAGCGAGTACTTATTGTTGGAAGCCCAGCCGCCGAGGATCATGCCGTACACGCCGGTGGAGGTCAGCGCGAGAACGAGGAGGATCCCGATGTTGACGGAGCTGATCTCGAACGCCGGTGGCGGTCCGACCGGAATGATCGCGAAGACCGTCATCGCCGGGATCAGAGGGAGCCATGGCGCGATGAAGTAGGGGACCTTCTGCGCGCCCGAGGGGACGATGTCCTCTTTCAGGAGGAGCTTGATCGGGTCGGCGACGAACTGCAGCAGCCCGTAGGGGCCGACGCGGTTCGGACCGAGCCGCGCCTGGAGAAAGGCGAGGAACGCGCCGCTCGACGAGCGTCATCGCCGCCACGACCGTGATGACGATCGCGAAGGCGACGACGAACTTGATCGCCGGCCAGAGGACCCACTTCATCAGCGGGCTCGTCGCGGCGACGGCGGCCAGGGAGAGAGAAGCGTTCATCACGGGGCCTCCGTGGCGAATGGCGAATGTTGAATGTTGAATGTTGAATGGAAGACCGACCCCGCCCGAGGGAGGGGGCATTCAACAGTCAACATTCTCCATGCAACATTCTGCTTTGAGCGGCTCATCGGTCCACCTCGCCCAGCACGATGTCGATGGTCCCGATGAGCGCGACCAGGTCCGAGACCAGGTGACCCTTCGCCATCGCCGGGAGCGCCTGCAGGTTGATGAACGAGGGCGGCCGGACGTGGATGCGATACGCGTTCTGGCTCTTGCCGTCGGAGACGATGTAGTAGCCGAGCTCCCCTTTGGGCGCCTCCACCGAGTGGTAGATCTCTCCCTCGGGCGGGCGGATCACGCGGGAGATCTTCGCCTTCAGGTCGCCCTCCGGCGTGTCGGCGATCTTGACGATGCACTGCTCGCAGGATCCGGTTCGACTGCCGCATCTCCTCCATCCGGATGAGGTAGCGGTCGTAGGTGTCTCCCTTGCTGCCGAGCGGGATCTCGAAATCGAGCTCCGAGTAGATCTCGTAGGGATGCGCCTTCCGGATGTCCCAGTCGACGCCCGAGCCGCGCAGCGGCGGGCCGGTCAGGCCCCACTCGATCGCCTCTTCGGGAGAGATCACGCCGATGCCGACCGTGCGGCGCTTCCAGATGCGGTTGTTCGTGAGCAGCGCGGCGTACTCGTCGATGCACGGCTCGAACTTGTCGACGAACGCGGCGAGCTTCCCGAGCCACTGCGGCGTGACGTCGTACGGCTGCCCGCCGATCTTCATGCAGTTGAGCGTGAGGCGCGCCCCGCAGTAGTCCTCGAAGAGGTCGAGGATGTCTCTCTCTCGCGGAACGTGTAGAAGAACGGCGTCATCGCGCCCAGGTCGATCGCGTGCGTGGCGAGCCAGAGAAGGTGGGAGCTGATCCGCTGGAGCTCGGCGAGCATCACGCGGATGATCTGCGCGCGGCGCGGGATCTGATCCGCCACCCCCATGAGCTTCTCGACGGCTTCCACGAAACCCATGTTGTTCGTCGCGGAGGCGACGTAGTCCATCCGGTCCGTGTGCGGCACGCACTGCGGGAAGTTCATGTTCTCGAACAGCTTCTCGGTGCCGCGATGGAGATAGCCGATCACCGGCTTCGCGTCGATGATCCGCTCGCCGTCGACCTTGAGGATCACGCGCAGAACGCCGTGCGTGGAGGGATGCTGAGGCCCGAAGTTGACCTCCATCTCCCGGATATTGAGCATCGTGCTCGATTCCACGGTCGTCATCGCGTCCTCAGGGCTTCCCTGCCGCGGTCATCAGCTTGCGGAGCGAGTCCGCCGTCTCGGGATCGCCCGGGACGCAGAGCTCCACGTCGTTCGTCTCGCCGCTCACCAGGGCTTCCGCGTATCCCTCGCAATCCCACCCGCAGGCGCCGCAGTCGGTCTGCGCCATCGAGGCGAAGAGCTCGGCCCGGAATCCCTTGCCCTGCGCCATCGCGAGCCGCTCCTCGAGCGTGAGCCCGTCGTCGTGCCACGGGCAGGGCTCGGAGGCGCCGGTGACCGGGGCCGCGGCGGCGGGGGCGGGAGTGGGGGCGGGAGTCGCGACGGGCTCGGCCTTCGGCGCCGCCGGAGCGGGCACGGGTTTCGCCGCCGCCGGAGCGGCGGCGGCAGGCGCGGCGCCGCCCGCCGTGGCTGCAACGAGCTTCTCGATCGTCGCGGTCAGCTGGCGGAGCTGCGCTTCGATCTGGTCCATCCGCTTTTCGAGGGATTCCATCTGCACCTTCTTCTTCTGCGCGTCCGCGTCGGTTGCCGGCGCCGCGGAGGGTGGAGTCTGCGGCTTCGGAGCGGCGGGCGCGGGAGCCGCGGCCTTCGGCGGCGCGATCGCCTTTTTCACGGGAGGGGGCGGGCCGGCCGGAGGCGAAACGCCGTACGCTTTCCACTCTCCCCGATAGATGTTGACGTCGTCCTGGTTCTTGCCGGTCGATCCTTCCTTCGGGCCTCCCCCCTCGGGGAAGACCTCCGGGTAGATCCTCGCTCCGGTGTCGATTCCGCGGATCGGGAAGTCCTTCCGCAGCGGGTGGCCGTTGAAGCCGTCCCACGTGAGGATTCGCTCGAGGTTCGGATGCCCCTCGAACTCGATTCCGAACATGTCGAACGTCTCTCTCTCGGGCCAGTTCGCCGTTTTCCAGACCGAGGAGACCGACGGGACCTTCACGCCGTCCGCGACGCGAAGCTTGAGGCGGACGCGGAACTTCCGATCGAACGAGTAGAGGTGGTAGACCACGCCGAACCGGAGATCGCCGGGTGGTGTGGGGTACGTCGAGTAATCGACGCCCGTGAGATCGACGAGGTAGGAGAAGCCGTCGCGCTTGAAGCTCTCGCAGACCTCGCGGATTCGGCGGCGCTCGACCAGGAGAGTGATCTCTCCGGCGAACTCGCGGGCTTCGAGGATGGCCGCGCGGACGGGAGCCACGGCCGCGGCGATTCGCGGATCGGCCGCGATCTCGTCGAGACCGCGCGCCGCCGGGACGCTCGTTTCCCCACTCTTCTGGACTTCCGACTGTTCGCTCATGGACGATCCGGACCGCGGCGCGAGCTTCGTTGAACTCGAGCCTTCTGGTGCCGCCGGGACGAGGAGGCTAGATGCCTTCGATCTCCCGGCCGGCTTGCTTCATCAGCCTGGCCAGCGCGTCGAGTGTCTCCGACTCGCCAGGCACGCAGAGCGAGACGTCTTTCGTCTCGCCCGTGAAAAGAGCATTCCCATATCCCTGACAATCCCACCCGCAGGCGCCGCAATCGGTCTGCGCCATCGCTGCGAACAGGCTCGCCTCGAGACCTCCGCCGGAGGCGGCGGCCATCTTCAACCGCTCTTCGAGCGAGAGGGACTCGTTGTGAAAGTCGAGATTTTCAGAGGCGCCCGTGATTGCGGGAGTGGCCTCGGCGACCGTGGCCGCCGAGGGCTCGAGAAACCCGGGCACGGGCGCGGGCTCGGGCGCGGGCTCGGGCTCGGCGTCGGTCTGAAGTCTGAGGTCCGCAGGTCTGAAGCCTGAGGTCCGCGGTCTGAGGTCCAGGCTCGGGAGTCGGCAGCACCAGGGCTGCGGCCTGTTCCGCGCGGAGCGCCGGACCTTCGTGCCCGGGACGGCCGCTGCCGTTGCCGTCGCGCACCGCCTGGCGCGCGAAGTCGTACGCCTCTCCCCCTTTGCGGAGGACGTGCATCTTGTCGATCTTCTTCTGGAGCTCCATGAGCCCCCAGAGCAGCGCCTCGGGGCGCGGCGGGCAGCCGGGAACGTAGACGTCGACCGGGATGAGCCGGTCGACCCCCTGGGTCACCGCGTACGTGTCGTACGGCCCTCCGCAGGTCGCGCAGGAGCCCATCGCGATGACCCACTTGGGCTCCGGCATCTGCTCGTAGAGGCGCTTGATGACCGGCGCCATCTTCTCGGTCACCGTGCCGGCGACGATCATCAGATCCGCCTGGCGCGGGGTCGAGCGGAACACCTCGGCGCCGAAGCGCGACATGTCGTGCCGCGGGTCGAGCACGGCCATCATCTCGATGGCGCAGCAGGCGAGCCCGAACTGCATCGGCCAGAGCGACGACTTGCGCGCCCAGTTGAAAATCCTGTCGACCGATGTCGTGAGAATGTTCGGGTCGAACCGGTTTTCGATCAGACCCATGTGAGAACGTCCCTCTTCCAGGCGTAAAAATAGCCGACCAGCAGAATGCCGATGAAGATCGCCATCTCGATCGCACCGAACCAGCCGAGCTGCTTGAATCGGATCGCCCACGGAAAAAGGAAGATCGTCTCCACGTCGAAGATGATGAACAGCACAGCGATCAGAAAATAGCGGACCGAGAAGCGCGTCGACGAAGGCATCCGAGGTGGCCTCGATGCCGCACTCGTACGCCTCGAGCTTGACCTTCGAGGCCCGCGAAGCGCGGATCAGGGGGGTGATGACGAAGACCGTGAGGACCGGAAAAGAAAGGACGATCAGCGCGGCAATCAGGATGCTCAGGTAGTTGGCCATTCGGTGCCCTCTCGGGCCAGCGCTATTGTAGGGGGGGACCCACCTTCGTCAAGGTTACTCCATCACGTTCGCAAAGAGACTGCGATCACTTTCGAACGTCCATTCGTCGTGCGAGGCCCCCCTCGCCTGGACCAGGACGCGCATCTCTTCGCCGATCCCGTCGGGGAGCACCAGCCGGCGCGCCGCCTCCCGCATCGTCGCCAGCTCGACCGCGTCCCGGGCGTCCCCGGCGACCTCTTCGAGCGGCGCCAGCAGAGGATGGCGGGTGATCCCGATTCTCAGGAGAAACCGCGCCTGACGCTCCAGGAGCAGGGTGCGCCATCCTCTGGCCTCCCCGGCCGCCTGAAGATCCGTGAAGTTGATGTGGGCCGTCAGATCCTGAGCCCCGGCGTCCGCCAACAGGTCCCGCGTCAGCCGGTGGCGCCGGAAGGCGACGGCAGTCCCGTACCGCCGGATCCTCACGTCGAAGAGCTTCTCCTGAGGAAACCCGTAGTCGATCGTCACGATCAGACCGCGGTCGACCCTCGAGGCGAGATCGCCGTAGACCCTCCCCCATTCGGGCGTGATGTCGGCGAACTGCCCGGGCTCGAGCGCGAGGCCCCGCTCCGAAAAATAGTCCGCGAGCTCACGGTCAGCTTCGCGCTCCTCCCACTCGAGGGAGCCACCCTCGCCGGCGCGCACCCAGAGCTCGGAGAGGCCTCCCTCGCGCCGGACGACGCGCGCCACGGGGAACGCGTCGAAAAGCTCATTGCTGAGCGCAAGGACCGTCCCCGCGAGATCGACCTCGTCGAGAGAACCGACGAAACGAAGCTCCGGATCCGTCGCCAACTCGGGCCGGAGGCGTCCGAGGCTCCGGTCGACGCCGAAGAAACGGGCGCGGTTCCGGGCCGCTTCCGGCATGTGGTCCCGGATGCCGGCGAGGAGAGTTCCATCGCCGCATCCAATGTCCACTATCGGGCACAGAGCGTCGCCGGAGCGGTCCAGGAACTCGGTGGCGAGTCGCGAGAGCGCGAACGCGAATGAGGGTGAAAGATCGACCGAAGTCGCGTAGTCGAGCCCGCTCTTAGGTTGGGCGTAATAGCCGAATTCAGGGTCGTAAAGCGCCAGCTCCATGAATTCGCGAAACGGTATGCTTCGGCTGCTCAAGCGCTTAGCTACCCATCCCTCGTCGCTACCTGAAGACATGGACGATCTCCCCCAAGCGGGCCGAGCAAAGCCCCGGCCGCGGCGTTTCCGCCCCTGCCATTGTACCGAATAAGAATGGCACTCCGCGTGCGATCCGGGAGGGCACGGTCCGACGAAAAAAGCGGATCGGAACCTTGGCCGGGACATCCGGCTCGGCGGGCCCGAGGGGCCCGGGAGGACGAGATGAAAAAGTATGTCGCAACATTCATGATCGCTGCGATGTCGCTCTTCTCGGCCGCGACGTATGCGGGCGATCCGGCGACGCGCGATCAGACGCGCAAGGGCGCGGTCATCGGAGCGGTCGCCGGCGGCGTCCTCGGCGCGGTGGTCGGGAACAACCGAGGAAGCGGCAACGCGAAGAAAGGCGCCCTCATCGGCGCCGTCGCGGGAACGGCCATTGGGGCCGGGATCGGGGCCTACATGGACAAGCAGGAGCGCGAGCTCCGGCAGATCGAGGGCGTCGACGTTTACCGCACCGCCGAGGACGAGCTGAACGTGGTCGTCCGCAACGAGGTCCTCTTCGACTTCAACTCCGCGGCGCTCCGCTCGGCATCGAAGAGCTCCCTGCGGGAGATGGGGGACGTCTTCGAGCGCTACGGCGACACCACGATCGCGGTCGAGGGACACACGGACTCGGTCGGCTCGGACGCGTACAACCGGCGGCTCTCCCAGAGGCGGGCGAGCTCGGTCGCGAGCTACCTCGAGCAGCTCGGAGTGAGCGGCGGCCGGCTCGACACGATTGCTTATGGCGAATCGCAGCCGCGCGCCAGCAACTCCTCCTCGAGCGGCCGGCAGCAGAACCGCCGCGTCGAGCTCAAGATCCGCGCGAACGGCTGACGGCGGTCTAGGAGTCTGGGAGTCTAGGAGTCTAGGAGTCGGTCAAAAGTCGGGAGTCGGGGAAACCCTGGCTCCCGACTTTTCTTCGTCTAAGGAGTCTAGGGGTCTTGGGCGTCTCGGGCGTCCGCGAGAACGGAAAGATCCCGTCATGGCCCCACCAGACGCCCCGGACGGCCTCGACCCCCAACGCCCCAGGGGACCCCCGGGCCTGGACTCCCGGGCGCCCGACGGGGCTGGCACCCTCCTTGTAACCTTGATTCTCGGATTACCGTGGAGGATTTGAAATGAAGAAACTCGTTGTATTGACGATCGTTACGCTGTTCATGGCCGCGTGTATCAGCGCGGACGACCCGAATCGGCGGACGAAACAGGGAACCGCGGTCGGCGCGGCCGCGGGGGCCGCGGCCGGAGCAGCCATCGGGAACGCCTCCGACAACCCCCGCACCGGCGCGGTCGCGGGGGCGGTCCTGGGCGGAGTGATCGGGGCCGCGGTCGGCCGGCGGATGGACAAGCAGCAGGCCGAGCTCGAGCAGATCGAGGGAGTCGAGGTTCAGCGCCCGTCCGAGGACACGCTGAACGTGAATCTGCGGAACGAGATCCTGTTCGATTTCGACTCCGCGTCGCTTCGCTCCGAGTCGCGCGACACTCTCCGCGAGTTCGCGACGGTGCTTGCGCGCTATCCGGACCAGTCCGTCTCGGTTGCGGGACATACGGACGCGACGGGAACCGACTCCTACAACCAGACGCTCTCCGAGCAGCGGGCGGCGGCCGTCAAGGACTTCCTGGTCGCCCAGAGTGTCCCCCGCTCTCGGGTGGCTGCGTTCGGATACGGCGAGACGCGTCCGGTGGCCTCGAATACGACGGCCGAGGGGCGGCAGCTCAACCGGCGGGTTCAGGTCTTCATTCAGGCCGATCCCGAATAGCGACGACCTCGCGACCCCTGACGGAAAAGGCGGCCTTCGGGCCGCCTTTTTCTCATTCGAAGGAGCGGCTTCCGGGGCTCATTTCCCTCCCCCCTCGCCCCCACCCCCCCGCCCTGCTACAATCCGCGCGCCGGTCCGCGGTCGAGCATCGCAGGCCGCCAATCTCACCAACTGAAACAATGACGCGCCGTGCGTCCTGGCGCGTTCCCGGAGGAATCATGTCATCCCTACACCCGATTCGCGCGCGGGTCGCGGCAACTCTGATGGCGATGGCGGTGTTGCTGCCGCTCGCGTCGTTCGCTCAGGGCTCGCTCGAAGCCGTGAATCCCCCCGCAGCACTCGAGTCGGCCGCGCCCGCCGAGCAAACGCAGCACAAGAGCGAAGCGGAGCTGGTCCTGCCCGATCTCGGGTCGGTCGAGTTCCTCGGGATGAGCGGGCACGACCTGCTTCTCGGCGGGCTTCTGGTCTGCCTGCTCGGCCTCGGGTTCGGGCTGTACATGTACGTGCAGCTCAAGAATCTCCCCGTGCACCGTTCGATGCGGGAGATCTCGGAGCTGATCTACGAGACGTGCAAGACGTACCTGATCACGCAGGGAAAATTCATCCTGCTGCTCGAGGTCTTCATCGGCACGATCATGCTGGTGTACTTCGGGTGGCTGCGGAACTTCCCCGCGGAGCGCGTCGCGATCATCCTGTTCTTCTCGCTCGTCGGAATCGGGGGAAGCTACGGCGTCGCCTGGTTCGGGATCCGGATCAACACCTTCGCGAACTCCCGCTCGGCGTTCGCGTCGCTGCGCGGCAAGCCGTTCCCCACGTACGAGATTCCGCTGAAGGCGGGCATGTCGATCGGGATGCTGCTGATCTCGACCGAGCTGCTGATCATGCTCGCGATCCTGCTGTTCGTCCCGGCCGACTACGCGGGCCCCTGCTTCATCGGGTTCGCGATCGGCGAGTCGCTCGGCGCGGCGGCGCTCCGGATCGCGGGCGGCATCTTCACGAAGATCGCCGACATCGGATCGGACCTGATGAAGATCGTCTTCAACATCAAGGAGGACGATGCGCGGAATCCCGGCGTCATCGCGGACTGCACCGGCGACAACGCGGGCGACTCGGTCGGGCCGACGGCGGACGGGTTCGAGACGTACGGGGTGACCGGCGTCGCGCTCATCACGTTCATCCTGCTCGCGGTCGGCGATGCGACCGTGCAGGTCCAGCTCCTCGTCTGGATCTTCGCGATGCGCATCCTGATGATCATCACCTCCGGCGCGTCGTACTTGATCAACGAGGCGATCGCGCGGGCGAAATACCGTGAATGTCGCCGGAGATGAACTTCGAGGCGCCGCTCACGAGCCTCGTCTGGATCACCTCGCTCCTCTCCGTCGCCGTCACGTACGTGCTCTCGTACCTGCTGATCCCCACTCTCGGCGGCGACACGGACTCCTGGTGGAAGCTCGCGACGATCATCACCTGCGGCACCCTCGCGGGCGCGGTCATCCCCGAGATCGTGAAGGTCTTCACCTCCACCGAGTCGGCGCACGTGAAGGAAGTCGTCATCGCCTCCCGCGAAGGAGGGCCGTCGCTCAACATCCTCTCGGGGCTCGTCGCCGGGAACTTCAGCGCATTCTGGATGGGGGGCACCATCGTCATCCTGATGGGGATCGCGGCCTTCGTCGCGGGGTTCCTCACCGAGGGGCTGATGGTCGCTCCCGCGGTCTTCGCCTTCGGTCTCGTCGCGTTCGGCTTCCTCGGCATGGGCCCGGTGACGATCGCGGTCGACTCGTACGGGCCGGTCACGGACAACGCCCAGTCGGTCTTCGAGCTCTCGATGATCGAGTCGCTGCCGGGCGTGAACGAGGAGATCAAGCGCGACTTCGGCTTCGAGCCGAAGTTCGAGACCGGAAAGCACTACCTCGAAGCGAACGACGGCGCCGGAAACACCTTCAAGGCGACGGCCAAGCCCGTCCTCATCGGCACGGCGGTCGTCGGCGCCACGACGATGATCTTCTCGATCATCGTCATGCTGACGAACGGGCTCACGACCGATCTCGACAAGCTCTCGGTCCTCCACCCGCAGTTCCTCCTCGGCCTGATCACGGGCGGCGCGGTGATCTACTGGTTCACGGGCGCGTCGATCCAGGCCGTCACGACCGGCGCCTACCGCGCGGTCGAGTTCATCCGGAAGAACATCAATCTCGACGCGGGCTCGGAGAAGGCTTCCGTCGAAGACAGCAAGCGGGTCGTCGAGATCTGCACGCAGTACGCGCAGAAGGGGATGTTCAACATCTTCCTCACCGTCTTCTTCGCCACCCTCGCGTTCGCCTGCTTCGAGCCGTTCTTCTTCATCGGCTACCTGATCTCGATCGCGACCTTCGGCCTCTACCAGGCGATCTTCATGGCGAACGCCGGCGGCGCCTGGGACAACGCCAAGAAGGTCGTCGAGGTCGATCTCAAGGAGAAGGGAACGGCGCTGCACGCCGCGACCGTCGTCGGCGACACCGTCGGCGATCCGTTCAAGGACACCTCGTCCGTCGCGATGAACCCGATCATCAAGTTCACGACGCTCTTCGGCCTCCTCGCCGTGGAGATGGCGGTCGAGATGGCCCGCGCCGGGCAGGAGTCCCTCACGCAGATCCTCGCGGTCGTCTTCCTCGCGATCGCGCTCGTCTTCGTCTGGCGCTCGTTCTACCGGATGCGCATCGAGGTGGAGACCGAGATCGTCGCGGACGCGACCGGCCGCGCCTGAGATTCGTCACCGATCCGAAAAGGCGGGCCGCGGGGCTCGCCTTTTCGTTCATTCACCGGCAGCACGTAACCTGAGCGAAGCGAAGGCATCTCACGATGCAATGAACGAGATCGTTCGCAACTTGAGATCCTTTGTCGCGGCCTGCGGCCGCTCCTCAGGATGACGACGGGGTGTCGCGACCCGCACAGGCTCGAATACAATCGGCGCCATGCGCTCGAAGACGATTCACGTCCGAACCTCTTCCCGCGAGCAGGTCCTGCTCGTGACGGACGAGGTCGACGCGGTGCTTCGCGAGCTGGCTCCCGAGGACGAAGGCATCTGCACGATCGTCACGCCTCACACGACGGCCGCGCTGACGGTCAACGAGGACGCGGATCCCGACGTCCGCACCGACCTTCTCGCCGCGTTCAAGTCGCTCGTTCCGCGGAACGTCGCGTTCCGTCACGCCGAAGGAAACTCCGACGCGCATTTTCTCTCGTCCGTCATCGGCGTCTCCCTCCAGGTCCCCTACCGGAAAGGCCGCCTGCTCCTCGGCCGCTGGCAGGGGATCTGGTTCGTCGAGCTGGACGGGCCGCGAACGCGGGAGATCGTCGTCCACCTGCCATGATCCGGCTCCATGGCGGATTCGTTGCATCGAGATCCCCGGATCTGAGGTCTCGGGCCCGAGGTCTCACGTCGTGACAGAGGAGGAATCATGAAGAAGCTTCTCATCCCGATTCTCGGACTCCTGTTCGCCGCGGCCTGCGCGAGCGTCCCTCCGCCGAGCCTGGCGGCGACCGCGCCGCTCGAAGCGAAGAGCGGCTCGAGCGTGAGCGGCATCGTCCGGTTCGAGGAAGTGATGGCGGAGGGCGTGCCGGCGGTCCGGGTGACGGTCGACGCGACGGGCGTTCCCGCGGGGATCCACGGATTTCACGTTCACGAAAACGGCGACTGCAGCGCCCCGGACGCGACCTCCGCGGGAGGCCACTTCAATCCGGGGAGCGACCCGCACGGGGCTCCGGGAGCATCGGCGCACCACGCGGGCGACTTCGGCAATGTGGAAGCCAGCGCCGGGGGCCGCGTGAGCGTCACCTACATCATGCCGCGCGTCACGCTCGGGAGCGGCACGAGCTCGATCGTCGGCAGGGCGGTCGTGCTCCACGCGAATCCGGACGACCTCGTCACGCAGCCGACCGGCAACGCCGGCGGCCGCATCGCGTGCGGAGTGATCGCGCTCGGGCCGGTGCAATGATGAGAGCGGTCGCGATCCCACTTCTGACGCTCGCTCTGCTGGCGCCCGCCTGCGCGGATCGCGCTCCGGCCCCGGCCCCCGCGCCCGCGCCGTCCGTCTCGCCTCAGGGAGGGCTCTCGATCCTCGTCGATCCGAACCCGATCCTCGCGGTCCCGGCCGGGGGATCGACGTTCGAGTTCCCCTTCACGATCGCGATTCGGGAGACGGGCGGAAGCGAGGTCACGATCGAGCGCGTCGGCATCGACGTCCTGAGCGTGGGGGGCCTCAAGGTCTACTCCTCGGAGCTCGGCCCGGCGGACATCGAACGGAGGGGCTATCGCCGGACCCTCGCGGCCCACGGCGAGGTCCGTTACTCGATGCGTCCAAAGCAACAGGTCCCCGACGAACGGCTGTTCGGGTCGCTGTGGGGAGAGCTCTGGGCGGAAGGGACCGACGCCGGAGGGCGGAGCGTGTCGACCCGCACGCGCGTGACCCTGCGCCGTGGAGCCTGAGGGTCTGGGGTCTGGGTCTGGGGTCCGGGGTCCGGGGTCCGGGGTCTGGGGTCCGGGGTCTGGGGTCTGGGGTCGGGTCTGGCAATAACGCGCGCCCGACGTCACGTTAGGGTGTGACGAGAACACGTCAGGAGGCACCATGTACCCGGAAGAACTGGTTCACCCGATGCGCGAGGAGCTCACGCGCCTCGGCATCGAGGAAACCCGCACCGCCGAAGAGGTCGACGCCGTCCTCGGCGAGCGCAAGGGAACGGCGCTGGTCGTCGTCAACTCCGTCTGCGGCTGCGCGGCAGGCAATGCGCGTCCCGCCGTCGCGATGGCCCTTCGGAACGGCACGAAACCGCAGAAGATGATCACCGTCTTCGCCGGCAACGACAAGGAAGCGACGCAGAAAGCGCGCTCCTACTTCGCCGGCTACCGCCCCTCCTCCCCCTCGATCGCGCTCCTCCGCGACGGAGACGTCGTCAAGATGTGGGAGCGCCACAACATCGAAGGGCGCGAAGCGGCGGAGATCGCCGACGAGATGATGAGCGCGTTCGAGCAGTATTGCGGCTGATGTCGCGCGATCCGTAGGGGCGCGCTGCGCGCGCCCGGACTCTCGTTCCTCGCACCACGTGGATTCCAGGCGCGCGCAGCGCGCCCCTACGGGCGTTTCACCAGCCTTCCCCGCGTCTGCGCGAAGATGACCCACGCGACGAGGTCCGTGCTGTCGACCTTCCCGTCCTCGTTGACGTCCGAGCCCCACGATGCGGCGAAGCTCCCGCCGTGGATCTCGAGGACCGAATCGCGATCGCCGTCGACCAGCTCGTGCGCGAGCCCTTCGAGATCGCGCTCGGTCAGGTCGCCGTCCCCGTCGACGTCGCCGCGCGCGGGCGGGACGAGGCGCCAGATCGCGCCGGCCGTGGCGAAGAAGATCTCTCCATCGCTCTTCTGCGCGACGTCGAGGATCGAGTTGAAACCGCCCAGCTGCGGGAGATCCTCGATGAGCGGGATCGGCGCCTGAACCGCCGCGCCGGCGTCGGGAAAGTAATAGATCGCCCTCGTGACGAAACTCGCCACGAGATATCCCGTGCGGCCCCCGGGAAGGAGGCCGCGCACGAGCGAGAGGCCGGTGGGCGCGACCGTGTCGGGGAAGATGTAGACGGGCGGTGTCACCCCTTCCGGCACGTCCGTGCTGCCGGAGGTCGTCGGCCACCCGTAGTCCCCTCCTTCGCGCACGAAGGAGACCTCGTCCCGCGCTTCCGGCCCGTTGTCGCCGACGATGAGGAAGTCGCCGGAGGGCGCGACCGCCAGGTCGTAGGGGTTTCTGAATCCCCGCGCGAACGGGGTTGCGCTCCCGCCGGAGGCGATCCGGAAGATCCGCCCGGCGGGCGAGTCGTTGCGCGCAGCCAGGTTCGGGTAGCCGAAATCGCCGATGCCGACATAGATCGTCCCGTCGGGCGCGACGGTGGGATTCCCGCCGTGGTGCTCGGAGGAGCACGGCTGCCCCGCCGCGCAGAGGATCCGCGCGAGCTCCCGGATCGCGCCGTCGCCGGGATCGATCTCGCTGATGATGTCGGCGGTCAGATCGGGGGCGACGTAATGAGCGACGATCCTCTCTCCCCGGAATGCGATCCCGAGGAGAACGGCGTTGCCGATCACGGCCGTCGGCACGGTCGCGACGAGGGTCGTGCCCGACGGGTCGACGCGGTAAATGCCGCCTTCCGTCACCGAGTAGAAGAGCCGCCCCTCCGGATCGAAGGCGATCGACGTGACGAAGCCGCTCGCGGCCGCGACCTTCTCGACGCGGAAGCCGGGAAGCAGCGACGCGGCGTTCGCCTCGCCGGCGCCGAGCGCGAGAAGCAGAAGAGAGATGATCGCGTGAATCGAACGCATACCGAGCTCCGCCGCCCCCATTGCAATCCCGGTGCTCGCTCCTGAGCGATTGGGACCCGACCCGACGCCCGACCCTCAGACACCCGGCGCCCGAAGCGCCGGGGCCAGGTCGAGGTCGAAGGATGCCGTCATCCCGAAATCGGGTGGTATCTGCAGATCGAGAAGGAGGCAGCCGTCGCCGTCGGGGGATGCGTCGAGAAACGCGCGGGCGGAGGCGAAGCCGCGGACGTGGATGCCGGCCGAGCGGATGAGCCGGATCAGGCTTCGACGGACGGAGTCGTCGTCGTCGACGATCCAGATGGTCGGAGGGGCGGTCATGGTGGCGATGATTCTGCGTCCGCGGGAGGGGAGGCGCATCGGCCCTTGGGGCGGAATTTCGACTCCGGGAGGGAGGTTCTTGAGGGTCCTTGACGCTGCGAGGAGGGGGTGGCCATAATGGCGATCCTTTCGCGGCGGCCGCGGCAGCACGGCGGTCGAGGCGCATGACGCGGGGTGGAGCAGTCTGGTAGCTCGTTGGGCTCATAACCCAAAGGTCGCAGGTTCAAATCCTGCCCCCGCAACCAACTTTTTCAATGATCTACGGCCACCCTCGCGGTGGCCGTTTTTCGTTGGTCGGGCGCTTGACGTCACACTTCACAGCCTCCGCGGGCGAATCCGCGAGCTCGAGGGGCGCAGCGGAAGTCCTCGCCTTGCGTCCGCCATGTCCGAACCCCTGCAGCTCTGACCCTGCCGCCGGGTCCGCTTGATGAGCCAAATCGAGGCGGATGCGACGCGTGACGGCACGCGGCCGTCACGCGTCGTGTGTGGCGGGGCGCACCTCCCTCCGATCGCCGGGGAGCAACCATTCGACTGCGACTCCGGAGTACGCCCGGTGTAAATTGCGGGGGACCATGAAGGTGCGCGACGTCCAACCGCTTCAATGGCTGCGGATCCGATTGCGCCGCCGGATGGGGAGCTCCTCCGCCCCCCGCCCATCCGGCATCGTTCAGCAGCCGGACGTGCCGCTCTGGAGGCCGTGGCGGCTCGCCGCTCTCATGGCGGGATTCGGCATCGCCAGCGCGCTGCTGTTCTTCGATTTCTATCGCGACGCGAAGGACGCGGCCGTCAGGAATCTGACGCACGAACAGCGAACCCACGCCCGGCAGGCGGCGCACGGGATCCAGGATTTCTTCGGAACGTGGACCAGCACCCTTTCCGCCCTCGGCAAGATGGACGGCGTCGTCGACGCCAGCGCCGTGGGTCGACAAACCATGGCGCTCTTCTATGAAGCTCACAAAGGACAGATCCGTTCGATCACTCGGATGGATGAGCGCGGCACGATCCTCGCGGCATACCCGTCCGAGCGATCGGCTGGCTCCGACATCTCGAATCAGCAACACGTGAGGGAAATGCTGCGCGATCACCGGCCGGTGGTCAGCGACGTATTCCGCGCGGTACAAGGGTTCGACGCCGTCGCCCTGCACGTGCCCGTATTCGAAGGAACACGGTTCAAAGGCTCGATCGCCGTCGTCATCAATTTCGAGAGTCTCGCGAGAAACTACTTCGACGTCATCAAGATCGGCGAAACGAGCCACGCCTGGGTGATCAGCCGCGATGGGACGCTGCTGTACACCCCTGAACGCGGGCTCACCGGAACATCGGCTTTCGAAGCGTTCCACGACTTCCCCTCGGTCACGGCGCTGCTCACGCGCATGGTCCAGGGCCGCGAAGGCGCCGTGATCTACACCATGCCGTCCACACGGTCTCCGGCGCCGAGGCCGACTCGGTTCTACGCCTTGTACGAGCCGATTCGAATCGGTCATACATTCTGGTCGGTGGTCGTGGCCTCCTCCGAGGGAGAGATGCTGGCCGGCCTGAATTCGTTCAGGAACCATCTCGCCCTGGTCATTGGCCTCGTGTTCATGGGCGGCCTCCTCGGCGCGGTCGTCGTGGTCAGGGCTCGGCTCATCGTAGAAGAGGAGGGAAAGCGCCGGCGGGCGGAGGAGGCGGTTCGATCGAGTGAACGGCTCCGAGCCATGATGCACGACGCGATCACCGACGTCCTCTTCTATCTCGGCGTCGAGGCCGACGGAGGGTATCGCTTTCTGTCGGCGAATCCCGCGTTCCTCAACACCACGGGCCTGAGTGAGAGCGACGTCATCGGGCGATCGGTCCAGGAGGTGATTCCCGAGCCCGCACTCGGGATCGCGCTCGAAAAGTACGCTGAAGCGATCGCGAGCCGCAAAACGGTCACCTGGCACGAGACGTCCGCGTATCCGGCGGGGTCGAGGCACGGCGAGGTGTCGATCACGCCCGTCTTCGATGCCGGCGGTCGATGCACGCATCTGTTCGGGACCGTGCACGACGTGACCGACCAACGCGTGGCCGAGGCCGCACTGCGAAAGAGCGAAGAGCGTTATCGGATGCTGTTCGAAAACGGCCCGCAGCCGACGATCGTCGTCGATGACGAGACCGATCGAGTCGTCGCCACCAACGAAGCCGCGTTCCGGCAGTTCGGCTACGACATCGCAGAGCTGCTCGCGTGCCGCCTGGCCGACATCGTCGATAGAGGAGACAGGGAGCGCGTGGCTCAAGCCCTCCATCAGAGCGATCGATCGAGGAAGTACTCCGATCTCGCCTTCCGGCGAAAGGACGGTTCCATCTTTCTGGCAGATGTCGCCTTGGGCACCATCGCCTACGAGAGGCGCCCATCGCGGCTGGTCGTCATCACGGATGTCACCGAGCGCGCCACCGCGAGGCGCGCACTGAGCGACGCACAGTGGTTCCATGAAGAGCTGATCTCGAGTGCCGGCGAGGGGATCGTCGCTTTCGATCGCGAGCTTCGTGTCCTCGTTTGGAACAGGTTCATGGAAGCGCCTGACGGGGAGTCCCGCCCCGGATGTCGTCGGCAGGAACGCGACTTCGTTGTCGCCTTTCCTGCACACTTCTTCGGAGAGCGCGTTGCGCAGCACCCTTCAATCCGGCGAACGCCGAACCACCGAGTTCACAGTCGAACTGCAGGGCGAAGCGTGCTGGTTGCAGCAGGTCTCGGTGCCGTACTGGGACCAGTCCAGCTGAGATCGTCGGGGTGATCGCGATCGTTTCCGACATCACGGAGCGCAAGCGGCTCGAGGAAGAGCGCGAAGTCCTGAGCGCGCGGATGGCAGACCTGGACAAGATGGAAGCCCTCGGGACTCTGGCGGGCGGGATCGCTCACGACTTCAACAACATCCTCTCGGTGATCCTGTCGTTCGCGGCGGTCGCGGAACGAAGCAAGACCGAAGAGCAGCGATTCTCGGAAGCGCTCGAAATGATCCGGCAGGCAGTCCGCCGCGGCGCGGATCTCGCGAAGCAGGTCCTGACGTTCGCGCGCCGAGCGGACTCGACCGCAGAGGCCGTCGATCTGAACCAGCTCCTGACCGAGATCATGAAGATGGCGCAGTCCACCTTTCCTCGGACGATCACCTTCGAATCCGCCCTTGACGAGACTCTTCCGCTCGTCATCGCAGACGGATCGCAGCTTCACCAGGCATTCCTGAACCTCCTGATCAACGCGCGTGACGCGATGCCGACCGGAGGATCGATTCGCGTTGCGACGAGAGTCACGTCCGGCGCGGAAGCCCAGCGGCATTGCCCCGAGGCCCGTGGGCCTTCATACGTATCGGTTCAGGTGCGGGATACCGGACTCGGAATGCCTGAAGACGTCAGGCAAAGGATCTTCGAGCCGTTCTTCACGACGAAGGGCGAGGGACGCGGCACCGGGCTCGGTCTCGCCGTGACCTACGGCGCTGTGAAAAGCGCCGGCGGAACCATTGCCGTGGAAAGCGAGGAGAGCCGAGGAACGACCTTCGAGATCTTTCTTCCCCTGCCGGAGGCGTGGAGCTCCTCGAACGGCGAAAGCGTGCAGCCCCCGATGGAGCTCACCGGAAACGAGACGGTCCTCTTCGTCGAAGACGAGCCCGTCATTGGCCCACTCATGGTCGAGAACCTCCAGCAGCACGGATACTCTCCGCTTCTCGCGCGCGATGGAGTCGAAGCTCTCGCCACGTTCGACACTGCAGGCGAGCGAATCGACATCATCGTCAGCGACGATGGCCTCCCGGGTATGGCTGGCCGTGATCTGTTCGTCGCCTTGAGAGCGCGTGGCGAGCTCGTGCCATTCGTCCTCGCGAGCGGATTCGTGGACTCCAAGGCTCTCGACTCGCTGCGGCGGGCCGGCCTGGATCAGTTTCTCCAGAAGCCCTATACCGTCGATCAGTTGCTGGTCGCGATCCGGTCCGCTTTGAAAGACGCGAATCGCCGACGCGGGAATTCGACCGCCTCGAATCTCACCGGCGAAGATTAGGAGCGCTCGACTCGCGCGGGACGCCCGGCTCGCCGATCGCCGACTCGAAGCTCAGGCCCGGAGATCCGCTAAAACCCGGTCGCCTTCTTCGGGATGCGCCCGCTCTTGATGGTCTCGCTCCGCAGGCGGCGGCCGACGATGCGCTCGACCATCCGGCCGGCGTTGAGGACGCGATCCACGTCGATCCCGATGTCGATTCCCATCTCGTCCAGCATGACGACGAGATCCTCGGTGCAGACGAGGCCCACGTTGTTCGGATCCTGGTAGTAGTACTTCCCCGTTCCCGAGACCGGAGAGCCGTCGAAGAAGTTCGCCGGCTGGCCGCCGATCCCCCCGAGCGTGCTCTCGTAGCGAACGATGCCCGCCTGCAGAGCCGCGAGAACGTTCGCGAGACCCCACCCGCGCGTCACGTGGAAGTGCGCGAGGTGCTTCGACGTGTCGGGGATCGCGTCGAGAATCATCGAGTAGTACTCGTACACCTTGTTCGGGGGAGCGGAGCCGTCGTGGTCGGCGTGCTCGATGTCGTCGGCGCCGATCTCGAGGAACCGCTTCGTGAACGCCACGGCGTCGTCGAGACGCGTCGGCCCCTCGATCGGGCAGCCCCAGATCGTGCTGACCGTGCCGTTCACCTTGATCCCCGCATCGTGCGCCTTCCGGATCGATCGCTCCGCCTCGGCCCAGTAGCCGGCGTGGTCGAGTCCGGAGTTCTTCTTCATGTGCGACGCGGAGGTCGACACCATCATCAGGATGCGGTCGGGACCGTACCCCTCTTTCTTCAGCTCGATCGCGCTGTCGACGGCCCGCTCGCGGATCGTGATCGCGGTCAGCTCGACTTCGGCGATGTGCTTCGCGATCCGCTTGCTCGTCCGAATCTCCTTCAGCAAGGCGCCCGCATCGGCGAACTGCGGCATCCCCTTCGGGTTGCCGAGGTTCGTGACCTCGATCCGGCGGTAGCCGGCGAGGATGAGCTCTTCGGCGATCCAGAGCTTGGCGCTCGTCGGGATCCACTTCTCTTCGTGCTGGAATCCGTCGCGGATCGTGATGTCGGCCAGCTCGACTTTCTTCGGGTAAGAGAGCGATGTCATTTCGAGTTGTTTTCCTTTGCCTGCTCTTCTTTCTTCATGCGGCGGCGCGCGGCTTCCACGGTGAACGCGTGCGCGCCGAGGGTGATCGCGACCGTCGCGAGCAGACCGCTGGCGAGGAACTCGAGGCCGAGAGGGTGCTTCTTCGCCCGCGCGATGAGGCGTTCGACGACGCCGGGATCGTCCGGGGGTACTTCCGGCGGCTCCGGCATGCTCAGCAGGGTGGCGCCATCCAACGCCCCCTCGTGGATCAGCTCCTGGATGGCTTTCAAGACCGCCGTTGCCGTTTCCTCCGGCAACGAGGCCCTGCGCGCCAGCTCTTTCACGACATCCGACTGGTTCATCGAGTTCTCCGAACTATCGCGCGAATGGTAACGCACCCGCGTGGGCGACGCGACGGTCCGAATGCCGAATGAACAATGCCTCGCCACGCAGGGCTCGAACCTGCGACCTTCGGGTCACGAGGCCGCCGCCCGTAACTCCGGACAGCCGAAGGGGCCGCTACTGCCTCACCAGCTCGACCCGGCGGTTCTTCGCCCTCCCGTCCTCGGTTCCATTCGTCGCGACCGGCGCGAAGGGACCGTTCCCGAACGATTTGAGGCGCGCGGCGGCGATCCCCTTTGCGACCAGGGCCTGGATGACCGCCTGGGCCCGGTCCTGCGAGAGCTTCAGGTTCGAGTCGACGTTCCCCACCGAGTCGGTGTGGCCGACCACGTAGACCTTCAGGCTCGCATCGGCTTTCAGCAGCTTCACGATCTCCCCGACGGCCTGCGCCGATTCCGGTTTGAGGTCGGCCTTGGCTGTGTCGAAGTAGATCCCGTAGACGGCCACGTGGCCGGTCGCCTTCAGATCGTTCGCGAACGAGGCCGCGTCCGCGACGATGACCTGCTCCATGTCCTGCTTCCTCACGATCCGAAGCCAGATCTTTCCGTTGCCCTTCTCGGCCTGCGCCCAGACCTCCTTGCCGTCGACGACGACCGAGCCGTTCACCCATCGCTGCGGATCGGAGGCCTGGATCTTCCCGCCGATCTTCTTGAGCGCGTTCTCGTAATTCCGCACGACTTCGAGGCCGGAGCGGTCGTCCTCGCGCCGATCCACCGTGTAGGTGATGAACGTGAACTTTCCCTCCACCGTGCGCCTTGGCGTTTGGGTCGTGAAAAAGTCGTAGGAGCCGAACGCCTTCGTCTCGCACTTCTCGATCCGGTAGTTCGGCATCCGGACCGGGAAGAGGGGGTCGTCCTCGCAGCCGGCGGCGTCCTTCTGCTGCGCCGCGGCTGGGATGGCGAGGACGAGCAGCGTCGCGAGGAGGAGGAGCGTCTTTCTCATCGTCATGACCGGTCTCTTTCTTTGCGTGTGTTCGGTCGGAGAAAACACGGGGCGATATTCGACGTATCTTACGCGTCTGCCCCCGGCCGCGAAATCGTGCGCACGCGCAGGCGTGACTCTGATTACATCCATGTCTTCATCGATCGCCGAGGAGAACGCCGCGATCGGGACCGCCACGGCTCGCAACCCAACGGCCGGCGTCAAATCCCCCCCCGAAGGCAACTCTCAATTGCGGACACAGGAATGCTTTGTGAGAATGGCGCGTGCTCACTCGGAGATCTCCAAGAATCCAGCTGTTTCTCGCCACGTTCGGGGTTCTGGCTCTGGAGCTCTCGCTCATTCGCTGGTCGGGCCAGCAGATTCGCGTCTTCGCGTACTTCAATAACCTCGTCCTGATCACGGCGTTCGGTGGACTCGGACTCGGCATCATCGTCGGGCCGCGACGAGCGAAGCTCTACGGCCTGCTGTTCCCGACGCTCGTGCTGCTGACGTCCGTCCTGGCATTCTCGACGCAGCTCGGACTGATGTACCTTTCGTTTCCCGACTCGACGGTTGCGTTGTGGGGCGCGGACACGCTCAAAGCGGACGAGACCTTCGCGGCGAACATGGGGCTCCTGCTCGGCTTGATGGCGGCCATGGCGGGGACGTTCTTCTTCGCCGGGACGAAGGTCGGTTCGCTGTTTGCGGAGCTTCCGACGCTGGTTGCGTATCACTGGGACCTGAGTGGCTCGCTCGCCGGCGTCCTCGCCGTCGTGCTGCTGTCGTCCCTCAGCATGCCCCCGGCTGCCAGCTTCGCGATCGCGCTCATCGCGCTGGCGTGGCTGCACCCGCGCGCCTGGACCTTCGGGTCGGGTGTCGTGATCACGGCTCTGGTCTGGTGGTCGGGCTTCGGCGCCTCCTTCTCTCCCTACAACCGCATCGATGTGATCAAGTCGCGCGACGCGCCGGCGGCGTGGACCCTCGCGGCGAATCGCGACAGCCATCAGACGTTTCTCGACCTCTCCGACGAGGCGCGCAAAGCGCCGGGCCTGAGCCCGGAAGCTGCCGCGCAGATCAGAAAGGTCGGAGAGTCATACGACGCGCCGTATCGCATCACCGAGCGGCGCGGACGAGCGCTGATCGGTGGGGCCGGAACCGGCAACGACGTCGCCGCGGCTCTGCGGAACGGATTCGCGCATGTGACGGCCGTCGAGATCGATCCGGTGATCGCGGAGATCGGCCGTGAGCTCCACCCCGAGCGACCGTACGCGGACCCGCGGGTGCGCCTGGTGATCACCGATGCGAGGAACTGGATCGAGCGGAATCGTGGCGACCCATACGATGTCGTCGCATTCGGCCTTCTCGATTCGCACTCGATGTTCTCTTCGCTCTCGACGCTTCGCCTCGACAACTACGTGTACACCGTCGAGGCACTCCGCGCATCGTGGGAGCTCGTCGACGAAGGTGGCGTGCTGGCTCTGACCTTCTGCACCTATCGATCGGACTTCATCGGCGATCGGATCGTGCGGAATCTGCAGCTCGCCACGGGCCTGTCTCCGATCGAGGTCCCGTTCGCCGGCGGCTCGAGAATGTTCATCGTGCCGCGGAACGTTCCGCCAGAAAGGCTCGCCCACCTCCGTCCGCTCGCCCCGCGTCCGACGGCGACCGACATCAAGCCGAGCACCGACGATTTCCCCTTTCTTTACCTCCGTCCGGGGGTCGTGCCGAGGGGCTACATCGCGGTTCTGTTCGCCATCACGATTCTGGCGACCGTGAGCGCCCGGATCGCCGTCGGCCCGCAGCTCTTTCGCCCCACGGGCATCGACGCGGCGCTTTTCTGTTTCGGCGCCGCGTTCCTTCTCATCGAGACCAAAGGCGTCACCGACCTCTCGCTGCTTTTCGGCTCGACCTGGATCGTGAACGCCGCAGTCTTCACCGGAGTGCTGGTCCTCGCCCTGCTCGCGAATACCTGGGTATCGCGCAGGTCTCCGAGGTCCACGCCCCTGCTTTTCGCAGTGCTGCTCGCCGCCATCGCGGCGAGCGTCGTGATCCGTCCGGCGCACCTCCTCGGCTTCGGATACCCGATCTCCGGATGGGTCGGCGCGCTCCTGAACGCCTTGCCGGTCTTCTTCGCCGGCCTTCTCTTCTCGCGCCTGCTCAGCAGATCGGCCAACCCGACGAGGTCCCTCGGGTTGAATCTCGTCGGGGCCATTTTCGGCGGCTGCCTCGAATACCTGAATATGGCCTTCGGCCTGAGATTCATCTCGATGATGGCGTTTGCGATCTATGCAATTGCGGCAACGATCGTGGCATTCGACAGCCGGCGATCACCAGGCGTCCCCGATCTCGAAGACAGATCACTCGTGTGAGGCGTGGCCAAAAGGCTCCCTTCGGTCAGCGCCCGCCCGGCGAGGGGAACCTGCGACGGAGGTTGGCGACCGACCGCGGCACCGGCACCTCCGGCCCGCTCCGGCCATCGGCGAGCTCCCCGCCCGCGACGACGCGGATCGGCACGACACCTCCCCAGACCGGGAGGGCGTAGTCGTCCTCGTCGTCGACCGGGGGCCCGAGGCGGATCTTGGCCGACGCTTCGTGGATGGGGAGCGCGACCACGGTCGTGATCTTCATCTCGTTCGCCGTGGGCGGCCGCAGCTCCGCGACGCGACCCGGGATGAGGTGGTCGACGAGCGCGTCGAGCGCCTCGCGCTTCTCCTCCTGCTCCGTGATCGCCCTGGCGGCTCCGAAGAGGACGACGGAGCGATAGTTCATCGAGGAGTGGAAAGCGGAGCGGGCGACGACGATCCCGTCGAGGTGCGTGACGACGACGCACGCCTCGCCGCCGGCGGCGAGCGCCTTCATCATGCGGCTCGAGCTCGACCCGTGAAGCAGCAGGTCCTCGCCGCGGCGGGCGTAGGCCATCGGCACGACGACGGCGCGCCCCTCGTCGGCGATTCCGACGTGACAGATCGTGCCGGCGTCGAGGATCGCATCGATCGTCGCGCGGTCGTAGCCCGCCCGCTGCGGCAATCTACGGACCCTCGTTCGCTCGCTCGGTGGCTTCTGGCTCATCGCGGACCTCCGCGCCGATTCTCCGTTGCGAACCCCGGCTCCGTCCAGCCCGGAACGCGCTGACCCCGGAGGATCGTGATCATCGTCACTTCCGCCCCCGGCGTACGGGCGTACGCTGTTTCGGGAATTGACGAAATGACGCCGACCCCCCTCGCCCACCTCGTCCAGGTCCACAAGGCCATCGGCCACCCGGCGCGCCTCCGCCTGCTGGCGGTCCTGCGCACCGGCCCGCTCTGCGTCTGCCAGATGACCGTCGTCCTCAAGCTCGCCGCGTCGACGGTCTCCGAGCATCTCTCGGAACTGCGCCGGGCCGGGCTCATCACGGAGCGAAAAGAGGGGCGATGGGTCGAGTACCGCCTCTCCGACTCCGCTCTTCGCGACGGCATCCTCGACGCCGTCTGGCCGACGCTGGAAGACGACCCCGAGGCGAAGGCCGACGCGGTGCTCGTGAGGGAGCTGCGGCGCGTGCCGCTCGAGGAGCTCTGCAGCGTCGATCTCGACCTCGACCGCCTGCGTCGTCCGAAGCTGGCGAGCGCCATCGAGAAAGCGGCGCGGATCCGCGCGAGTGACGGGGCGCGGCGATGACGAGCGTCGTCCACGAAGCGCCGGCGACCCCGCGCGCCGCCGCCTGGAAGCGCTGGGCCGTCACCGCCGCCGGCGTCGCGGCCGCTCGCGCTCGTCTACACGCAGCTTCCGCGGATCGCCGCGTTCGTGACGTACGACCTCGCCGGCCTCGGGCGCGGCAGCCATCTCGGATCGGCCGTCGAGTTCTTCGTTTTCGAAGTCCCGAAAGTCCTGCTCCTTCTCACCGGAGTCGTCTTCGCGGTCGGCCTTTTGCGGAGCTTCTTCACGCCCGAGCGCGCGCGGCAGCTCCTCGCGGGGCGACGCGAGGCCTCGGGGAACGTGCTCGCGGCGCTCTTCGGCATCGCGACGCCGTTCTGCTCGTGCTCGGCGGTGCCGCTCTTCATCGGCTTCGTGACCGCCGGGGTCCCGCTCGGGGTGACGTTCTCGTTCCTGATCTCCGCGCCGATGGTCAACGAGGTCGCGCTCGTCCTCCTCTTCGGTCTGTTTGGCTGGAAGGTGGCGGCGCTCTATCTCGGCACGGGGCTCCTCATCGCGATCGTGGCCGGCTGGACGATCGGACGGATGAAGCTCGAACGGCACGTGGAGCCGTGGGTCTGGCAGATTCAATCGGGAAGCGCGGCGGACGTGCGCAAGACGTGGGCGGACCGCCTCGCGGACGCACGAGGCGCCGTGCGTGAGATCGTCGGCAAGGTATGGCTGTACGTCGTTCTCGGCATCGCGGTCGGCGCCGGGATCCACGGATACGTCCCGACCAACTTCATGGCGTCGTTCATGGGCCGCGATGCCTGGTGGGCCGTCCCGCTCGCGGTGCTCCTCGGCGTCCCGATGTACTCGAACGCGGCGGGCATCATCCCGATCGTTCAGGCGCTCCTCGGGAAAGGGGCGGCGCTCGGGACCGTCCTCGCGTTCATGATGGCGGTGATCGCGCTGTCGCTGCCGGAGATGATCATCCTCCGGAAAGTGCTTCGTCCGGTCCTCATCGCCACTTTCGTCGGCGTCGTCGCGACCGGCATCCTGGTCGTGGGGTTCCTCTTCAACGCGGTGATGTGATGTATTTGACGTGACAGGAGAAGTCTGATGTCGACAGTGAAGAAGATCGAAGTCCTCGGGCCCGGATGCACGCGCTGCAAGGAGACGTTCCGGGTCGTGCAGCACGTGGTCGAGCAGGAGGGGCTCGAGGTGGAGCTCGTGAAGGAGGAGTCGATCGAGCGGATGATGGCGCTCGGCCTTCTGGCGACGCCGGGCGTCGCGATCGACGGCAAGGTCGTCCTCTCGGGGCGCATTCCGAAGGCGGAAGAAGTCCGGCATCTGCTCGGCATCGCGTGAAGCAGGGGGAGGCGCCTCCTCTCGAAAGGTCCGGCGACGGCATGACGGCAACCGCCCCGAAACGGATGAACGTCTTCGAGCGCTATCTGTCGCTCTGGGTCGCGCTCTGCATGGTCGCCGGCCTCGTCCTCGGCAAGGTCGTGCCGGGCGCCGTCGCGGGGCTGCAACAGCTCGAGTTCGGCACGGGCAGCCAGATCAACGTCCCGATCGCGATCCTGATCTGGCTGATGATCTACCCGATGATGCTGAAGATCGACTTCGGGTCGATCGTCCGCGTCGGTCAGCGCCCGAAAGGGCTGCTCGTCACCCTCGTCGTGAACTGGCTCGTGAAGCCCTTCTCGATGGCGTTCTTCGGATGGCTCTTCTTCCGGCACCTCTTCCTGCCGCTCATCGGCCAGGAGCTCGCGAGCCAGTACATCGCGGGCGTGATCATCCTCGCGGCGGCGCCCTGCACGGCGATGGTGTTCGTCTGGTCGTATCTGTCCGACGGCGATCCGGCGTACACGCTCGTGCAGGTTTCGGTCAACGATCTCATCATGCTCGTCGCGTTCGCGCCGATCGTGAAGTTCCTCGTCGCCGGCGCGGCGGGGCTCGAGGTTCCGTTCCGCGTGCTGCTGTACTCGGTGGTCATCTTCGTCGTGATTCCGCTCGCGCTCGGAGTCGCGAGCCGCGCGCTCCTGATCCGGCGCCGCGGCATCGAGTGGTTCGAGAGGTTCATGGCGAGGCTGCACCCCGTGACCGTGCTCGCGCTGCTCGCGACGCTCGTGCTCATCTTCGCGTTCCAGGCGGAGAACATCACGACGCGCTGGTTTCACGTCGTGCTCATCGCGATCCCGATCCTGCTGCAGGTCTACTTCAACTCGTCGCTCACGTACGGCCTCATGAAGCTCTTTCGCGTGGAGTACGCCGTGGCGGCGCCGGGCGCGCTCATCGGCGCGTCGAACTTCTTCGAGCTGGCGGTCGCGACGGCGATCGCGCTCTACGGCCCCGGCTCCGGCGCCGCGCTCGCGACCGTCGTCGGCGTGCTCGTCGAGGTGCCGGTCATGCTGTCGGTCTGCCGGATGTGCGTTTCGACGCGGCACTGGTTTCCGCCGCGCGAGCAGCAAGCCTTCGCGCGGGAGCGCACCGGAGAGTGAGTCGACCGCGTCGCCTCGACTGAGGGTTGCGAACGCCCGGCGCACGCCGCTCCTTCCGCGCATTGTGAAGGGTAGTGCGCTAGCATCCACGGGCGATGGCTCCCCTCCCGTTCCTCCCGGCGCAGACGACGGCTGAAAGCGTGCCCTTCCGTCCGGGAGATCGCGCCCTGAAGGAAGCTCTCGCGATCCTGCGCGAGCGGCGCGGGGTCGACTTCGCCGGCTATCGCAAAGGAACGATCGAGCGGAGGCTCGCCGACCGGATGGTCGTCGCCCGGACGCCCGGACCGGCGGCGTACCTCGACCTGCTCCGCGGGAGCGAGAGCGAGATCGATCGCCTCACCTCGAGCTTCACGATCAAGGTCAGCCGCTTCTATCGGAATGCCTCCGCGTTCGACTTTCTACGCGGGAGTGCGATCCCCGGCCTGCGGGAGCGGTTTCCGGGAGAGCCCCTGCGGGCCTGGAGCGCGGGCTGCGCCGGCGGGGAAGAGGCGTACACGCTGGCCATGCTCCTCTCCGACAGCGACGCAGATGTGTGCGGGACGGATCTCGACGACCCGGCGCTGGCCGCGGCGAGGGACGGCCGTTATGCCGCGGGAGCCTTCACCGAGGCTCCCGAGCCGCTCGTGCGCGAGTTCGTGGAGCCGACCGGTGAGCCCGGCATTCTCGCCGTGGCCGACGTCCTGCGGCGACGGGTTGCGTTTCCTGCGTCACGATCTCGGCGGGCGGATCGCGCCCGCCGGGGCGCCCTTCCATCTCGTCTGCTGCCGCAACGTGCTCATCTACTTCGGCCGCCCTCTCCAGCGGCGCGCGTTGCGCCTGATGGTCGAGAGCCTCGTCCCCGGCGGAGTGCTCTGCCTCGGCGAGGCGGAGTGGCCGACGGGCGAAATGTCCTCCCTGCTGGTCCTCGATCGAAAGAGCAAAGTGTTCCGGCGCATCTCGTAGCGGGAGGCGTCATGATGAGGCGATTGAGGTCCTCCACCGTGAAGTTGTGCTGGAGGAGATGCACCGGCAGAAGCGGGCGTGACGATCCTGCCCACCGCCTTCCGGTGAGCGCCCCGTCCCTGTATTAGACTTTCGCTTCGTGACACCGCTGCTGTTCGTGCTCCTCGTCGCGGCGATCTCGTTCGTTGCGGGCCTGCTCGGGTCTCTTCTCGGCCTCGGCGGCGGGATGATCGTGGTGCCCGCGCTCACGCTGCTGCTCGGGATCGACATCCGGCTCGCCATCGGCGCGTCGATCATCTCGGTGATCGCCACCTCGAGCGGGGCGGCGGCGGCCTACGTCCGCGACGGGCTCGCGAACCTCCGCGTGGCAATGTTCCTCGAGCTCGGGACGACGGCGGGCGCCATCACCGGCGCCTGGGTCGCCGGCCTTCTCCATCCCCGCTGGCTCTTCGTCCTCTTCGGCGCGATTCTCGGCGCTTCCGCGGTCGCCATGCTCCGGCCGCGTTCCGTCGATCGGGCGCGGCACCATTCCTCAAACGCGTCTAGCGCACGCGCTCCGGCTGCACAGCACCTACTTCGACCCCGCGCGCGGTGGCGAAGTCGCGTACAGGCCGACTCGCCCCATGCTCGGCCTCGGCCTCATGTACGTCGCCGGCATCGTCAGCGGGCTGCTCGGGATCGGCTCGGGGGCGCTCAAAGTGCCGGCGATGGATCTCGCGATGGAGCTGCCGATCAAAGTGTCGACCGCGACCAGCAACTTCATGATCGGGGTGACCGCCGCGGCGAGCGCGGGACTCTACTTCGCGCGCGGCCAGATCGATCCGTTCGTCGCCGCGCCCGTCGCGATCGGCGTCCTGGGAGGAGCGTTCGCGGGGTCGAGGCTCCTGCCGCGGATCAGCAGCCGCGCGCTGCGCGTCACGTTCGTGGTCGTCCTCCTGGTCGTTTCGCTGCAGATGCTCGTGCGGGGGATCCGATGAGACTCGACCCGCCGGAACATGAGCCGCAGTGGGTCGACATGGCCATCTTCCGGCTCCTTCGCGGGGGCGTCGTGTTGAGCGTCGGGGTCGTGCTGATCGGCCTCACGCTCTCGTTCATCCACCACCCGCAGTACGCCTCCTCGCCGGCGTCTCTGGGGCGGCTGACCGACGCCGGCGTCGTATATCCGCACACGATCCGGGGCGTCGCCGGCCAAATCCGCGAGGGGCGCGGCCAGGCGATCGTCATGCTCGGTTTGCTGCTCCTGATCGCGACCCCCGTGGCGCGGGTGGCGTTCTCCATCGTCGCCTTCGCGCTGGAGGGCGATCGCCTCTACGTCGCGATCACCGCCGTGGTCCTCGCGCTGCTGGTCCTGTCGTTTGCGGTCGGCGCGGCCGGGTGAGGGATGGCCAGCACGGGCCGGGCTGGAACCCGGCTCGGGGTGCTACTCCTGGCGGCCTCAGCTGCCAGAATCCGTGAAAACCATTGCGGCGGCGCCCGGGCTCCCGTACTATCCCGGACAACACAACAACTTGTGACCGTTCGCACACTATGCTGTGACTGAACGGTAACCCGGTGGCGTCCGCCGGAGCCTCCTCCGGTCATGTTCAACCCGCTGTTTTCGTGGGAGTCATTGACTATGAGCTCTGTTCGCCGCAACACGGTCGTTTTCGTGCTTTTTTCTCTCGTCGCCTTCTCGGCCCTCGCGAGCCACTCCTGGGGGAACTATCACTGGTCGCGGCCGAGCAACCCGGTCGCGCTCAATCTCGGCGACAACGTCGACTCGAGGTGGGACTCCTATCTCCAGGTCGCGGCCTCGGATTGGAACGCGTCTTCGGTCCTCGCCGTGGGCTTGATTGCTGGGAGCACCAGCGCGAAGCGGTGCAATCCGGACACTGGCGAGATCGAAGTGTGCAACTCGCGGTACGGCCGGACGGGATGGCTGGGGGTCGCGGGCATCTGGGCCAGCGGCGACCACATCACGAAGGCGTACACGAAGCTGAACGACACGTATTTCGATACCGCGACGTACAACACGCCGGCATGGCGCGCGATGGTGACGTGTCAGGAAATCGGACACGACTTCGGTCTGGCCCATCAGGACGAGAACTTCGACAACCCGAACCTCGGCACCTGCATGGACTACACGAGCAACCCGGAGACCAACCAGCACCCGAACGCGCATGATTACGAGCAGCTCGACGCGATGTACAGCCATCTCGACGCCGCCTCGCTTCCCTTCGACGGCATGGCCGCGAGCATGATGCGGGCGCCGAGCATGAGTGAGATCCTCGCGGACGCGGGTCAGTGGGGAACGCCGATCGGGTTCGACGGCAAGGGACGTCCCAACCTGTTCGAGCTCGTCATCGGCATGAGCGCCAACGGAGACGTCGAGCGGATCTTCACCCACATTTTCTGGGTACCGGTGGCCATCAACGACGTTCCGGGCGCACCTGGGGCGGTCGACTGAATCGAGTAGCCCGACCTCCAGCGGAACCGACGGAGCCCCGCCATCCAGGCGGGGCTTTTCTTTTGCGGCGAGGAATCGCCGCGACGTCATCAGGACGACGCCGGGAAACCGCCCTGACTGAATCGTGAGTCCGTCATCCCGAGCTGAAGGCGAGGGAACTTCGGTGACACGTGCGCGATCGCGGTTCCTGCGATGTCACCCAAGGTCTTCGTCGCGCTCACGCGCTCCT
>CAWCBB010000010.1:0-177490 GCA_963793695.1 uncultured Acidobacteriota bacterium
CGCGACCCTCGGCGTTCCCTCGAACCGGGTCCGGACGATCAGCTACGGGGAAGAGCGTCCGTTCGCCCAGGGATCGGACGAATCCGCGTGGGGGCAGAACCGCCGCGCGCACATGACCCTCGTGAGGTGACGTTTCGATGAAACATCTTTCGATCATTCTCCTGGGGCTGCTTCTCGGCGCCTGCGCCTCCACCGGGCAGGTGCGCGACATGGAAGACCAGGTCGCGGATCTCGAGGACCAGATCGCGCAGATGAAGCGAACCGGGAGCAGCCGGGAGGAAGTCGAGCAGATCAACCGGAGCGTCGCGGAGCAGATCCAGACGCTCCTCCGCTCGAATGCCGAGATGACGGCCCGCGTGGCGCAGCTGCAGGAGCGGTTTCAGGGGACCCAGGGGAACGTCGAGGAGACGAACTACCGGATGGACCGGCTCGCGCAGCAGATCAACGACCTGCGACGCGACATCGAGGCGCTTCGGCCGCCCTTCGGGTCGGCACGCCCGCGGGAACCGAGGGTACGGTCCCGAGCGAAGAAGTGACGGTCCAGCCCGCTACCGGAGCCGGCTCCGACCCCCTCGAGCTCTACGCGGCCGCCTATCGCGACTACCAGCGCGGGAACTGGGACCTGGCCGCCTCCGGCTTCCGCGAGTTCCTCGAGGGGAACGCCCAGTCGGACCTGGCGGACAACGCCGCCTACTGGATCGGGGAGTCGTTCTTCTCCCAGAAGAAATATCGTGAGGCCATTCAGCAGTTTGACGAGGTGATCACCCGCTACCCGAAGTCGGACAAGGTAGCGGCGGCCCTGCTCAAGAAGGGGTATTCGTACCTGGAAACGGGCGAGAGGGCCCAGGGGATCGTCCAGCTCCAGTACGTGGTTCACGAGCACCCGTCGGCGGCGGAAGCAAATCTGGCCCGCCAGCGTTTACGTGCGCTCGGGGTCGCGACGACCGACTAAGACGTGGCGGCGAGGCCGCCCCGCAAGGACAAGCAGGAGAGTTATGGCGAACATCAAATCGGCGGAAAAGCAGTACCGGCAGTCGCTCAAGCATCGCGAGCGCAATCGCGCGGCGGTCTCGAAGCTGCGGAACCAGATCAAGGACACCCGCGCCGCGATCGAGTCGGGCGACAGCGCGGCCGTGCGCGAGGCACTCAGCCTCGCCTACGCGGTCATCGACCGGACCGCGAAGAAGGGCATGCTCAAGGGCAACACCGCCGACCGCTACAAGTCGCGCCTGTCCGCGGCAGCCAAGCGCGCGACGGTTTCCGAGTAAGCTCCCCCGCCGCGAGGCGAACGAAAGGGCGACCCACCGGTCGCCCTTTCGGTGTTTTCATTCACCATTCACCATTCACCATTCGACATTCGTGTGCGCAGCCACCGAATGGTGAATGTTGAATGTTGTTGAAATGGCAGCCCGCCCTCACTTTCATGGACCCCTCGTTTAGAGTAGGCTACCCACCGCGTCCGCACAGGGCGCCACCACTCGAATTTCGAACCGGAGATCGGATGAAACGACTGACCACCCTCCCACTCCTCCTCGCCGCCGCGGCGCTCGTCGCCCTCGGCGCGTGCAAGAAAGAAGAGCCCGTCCAGGCGCCGCTGAGCGCCCCCGGGCAGACCTCGACCCAGGCCCAGATGCCTCCGCACTCGATGGATGCCGCCCCCACCGCGGGCGATCCGTCCGCCGTCGGAATCACCTACGACCTCCCCGCGGGATGGAACCGCGTCGCGCCGGGATCGCAGATGCGCATCGATCAGGCGACGATCCCGGGGCCTGCCGGCTCGGCCGACATGGTCCTCTTCTTCTTCGGCGCCGGTAGCGGCGGCGGCGTCCAGGCGAACCTGGACCGCTGGGCCGCGCAGGTCGAATCGAAGGAAGCTCCGAAGCAGGAGAGCTTCGAGAGCAACGGGCTGAAGGTCACGTGGCTCGACGTCTCCGGCGTCCTCAAGCCGAGCTCGATGGGGATGGGGCCGGCCACGGATCAGCCGAACTCGCGGATGTTCGCCGCCGTGATCGAAGGCGAAGGCGGCCCGTGGTTCTTCAAGGTGACGGGCCCCGAGCAGACCCTCGCCTCGCAGCGCGAAGCGTTCCTGACGCTGCTGCGGAACGTGCGGAAAGTGACGCCGCAGGCCTAGAGGCCTGCCGCGGGCCTCTCGGCCCGCGATTGCAGATTGCAGATCTCAGATTGCAGATTGACGGGCGGCCTCACGGCCGCCCGTCGTGTTTCGAGAGCGCGCAGACCTGCTCCCTCTCCCCGCTTGCGGGGAGAGGGCTGGGGTGAGGGGCGTTTCAGCGCGGTCGCGCAAGATCGGCTCACCGCGCCGTGGACGAAATCCGCGCCGCGCCCGTACCTCATTCGAGGATGCTTTCGAACCTTTTGGCCTCCTCATGATCATGCCCAGCCGCCTCTCGCTCGTCGTCTTCCTGCTTCTCATCACCCCGGCGGCGCGGGGCGAGTTCCCCGTCACGGCCGAACGGCCGCTCGCGCCGATGCTCGCCACTGCGCGCGATGCGCAGATCGTCGCGGCCGGCTCCGGATTTCTCGCTCTCTGGAAAACCGGCGAGAGCGCGCAGGTCGTTCGCCTCTCGCGCGACGGAGTCATCGAACGGCGCAGCATCGTGGCCGCCCCAGGAATCAGCTGGTATGACGCCGCCTCGAACGGCGAGACAGTGCTCCTTGCAGGCTCCTGTCCGGGCCCGGTTCTCTGTTACGCGCGCTTCTCGGCCTCTGGAGACTTTCTCGGCGTCACGACCCTGCCTGTCCCGAACCCCATCGCGCCCGTTGTCGCAAGCAATGGCCAGGACTTCCTGATCACGCTCTCTACGAACCACACGTGGGAGGTGGTCGCGGTACATGTCCTCGCCGACGGCACCGCGGGACACCCGATCGTCCTCGGGACCTGGGACCAGAGCACGCATTGGACCTCGGCCGCGGCGATCGGCGACGAGTGGTTCGTCACCTTCGGCAGCCCGGGGAGCGAAGACGCCTCGTCCGGCTCTCCCCGTCCGGCATCGCCGCCGCGGTCGACCTCGCACCGCCTCTCTCGTTCTGGCACCAGATGCGGATCGAAGCATCGGGCGATCGGATCCTCGTCGTGGTTCCCGGAGTCGAGGTCGCACTGTTCGCCATCTACGACGCGGCGCTCGCGCAGACCGTCCCGTGGACTCCGCTCGACGGCAGCAATGCCAATCCGACGATCCTGGCGACCGACGCCGGATGGCTCGTCCTGACGCGGCGAGGCGACGGCAGCGGCGCGACGCTCCAGCCGATCGGCCGAGGCGGAGAGCGCGGCTCCGTGGAAACGCGCCCCGAGGGCTTCGGCGCCCTGACGGTGAATGGCGACCGGATCCTGATGCTCACCGGCACCGAGATCCGCGGAGGGATCGATAAAGGGGTCGCGGTCGGCGGGACCTCAGTCCTCGCTTCGATCCTCGATGTCCGCGGCGCGACCCTTCGCGCCGCCGAGACGATCTCGCTCGCGGAGGCCGCGCAGATTCAGCCGGCCGCCGTCGAATCGAACGGCGTGCTGCTCGCCGCTTGGGCGGAGCTCGGGATGGATGTGCGATTCGTGGTCAAGGCGCGCGCATTCGACCTCGCCGGCGTTCCGCTCGCGCCCCCCGTCGTGATGCCCGTGAGCGAAGACGGCCAGTGGATGCCGGCGCTCGCTTCGAACGGCGACTCGTTTCTCGTCGTCTGGTCCGAAATGCCATGGGGAACAGGGGAACGCGCGATCAAGGGAGCGCGCGTGTCGCTCACCGGGCAACTCCTGGACGATCCCGCGATTCCACTGTTCGACTTCGGCTATCTCCGGTTCGGGCGAGTGCGAACCGCCGATGTCGCCTGGAGCGGCACCGCGTGGATCGTTGTTTCATCCGACGAGAAAGGGCGGATCGTCGCGCGACGAGTCTCGCCGGGCGGCGTGGTTCTCGACTCCGCTCCGGCGGAGATCACGCATCTGTCGCAGTGGGGCTCCGCAGGCGACTTCGCACCGACGATCGACTGCAACGGAAGCGAGTGCCTCGTGGCGTGGCACGGGCCGACCACGAGCCCGAACTGCACCGGGTGGGGGTGCGTGTGGCCGGTCGCGGTGCATGCCAACCGGATCACGCCCGAGCTGACCCTGCTCGGCGGCCCGGCAGTGGAGCTGACGAATCCCGGAGAGGAGATCACGGACCCGCGCAGGACCACGGTCGCATGGAACGAGATCGCGGGTTCCTGGCTCATCGCGTGGTCGTTTACCGGCAGACAGCGCGTCGCGCGAGACGGTCGACTGCTCGATCCGCTCGCGAGCGCGAACCTTCACGATGGCCTGAGCGTCTCGGCCATTCCGGAACGCGAGGGATGGCGCGTCGCGTGGTCATCGGGCGGCGACGTCTTTCACGGGTGGAGCCGCACCGGGAGAGCGGCGGACGTGGAGGAGCGGTTCGCGCTCACCGCGCGGCCGGAGCAGGAAACCGACGCGCAGCTCGCCGGCGGACTCGCCCCCTCGCCTTCTTCGTGCGCGAGAGCAGCCCGGGGTCGCCGGAGGTGATCGGACGATTCCTCGACGCGTCGGCGGCGCTCGCGGCGACGCTGGAGCTGAGCGTGACGCGGATCAGCGAAACGCAGGTGCGTCTCTCCTGGAACGGGAACGTCGAGGGCGTGACCGCGTTCCGAATCTACCGGTGGAACGGTGCCTGGCAGCAGATGCGATCCGCCGGCGCGTCGGAGAGCAGCGTCGCGGTCGATCTCGCGCACGGCCGCGGAGCGAAGTTCCTTCTGCGCGCCGAGACGCAGTCGGGTCCGGTTGAATCCAACGTGGTCGAGATCGAAGGCGACCGAAGACGGACGGCCGCAAGGTAGGGCGCCCCCGTGTGGGGCGGGCATCTCGCCCGCCTCCGGGCGGGCGGTGCCGCGACTCCCACCCGGGGGCGGGCGAGACGCCCGCCCCACACCCACTCAGCTGGACGGAATGGCTTGAGAATCAATACGTTATTGGTTGCAATGACGCTCCGGATCTCGTCCCTTTTTCTTCTCCTCGTCGCCGTTTCGGTGTCCGCTGCGGGCGTCGACACCGGACCGGTTTCCTCGCCGCTTTGCCCCACGACTCCGGACGCTCTCACGAGCCTTCCTGGACCTGTCGCGATCGCAGGCAATGGCTCCGGGTTTCTTCTCGCCGGCGCGAATTTCGTGCAGCCGCTCGACGCCAACGGGCGGCCCGCGGCCGAAGCGCGAAATCTCCAGGCCACCGTCGAATTCACCGACCTCGATTGGGCGGGCGATCGCTACATAGCGACGGTCTTCGGAGCCTTCCTTTCGGCATACACGGCCGACGGTACGAGGCTCGCCGTGCCGTCTCAATTGCCATTCTATTTTTCGAAGGCCGGGTGGAACTGTTCCCGCGGCTTGGTTCTCGGACTTACGCCTGGCGAAGAAACGAACGCTCTCTGGGCAGCACCGGCCGCGAACGACGGAACGTTCGGTAAACCGCTCTACCTCGGCATTTCGCGGCCGTGGAATTACGCGGTGGAGTGGTTCGGCGATGGCTTTCTAGCCGTGTACGTTCTCGATGACCTTAATCTCGTCGCCGCCCTGCGCTTCGACGCGTCGGGCGCTCCCATCGGCGACGTCCAGATCCTTGGGCCGGCTCTCGTTGCGGAAGAGTTGACTGTCGCGGTTCATCCGCACGGTGCCCTGATCGCCTTCCGTTCCTATTTGGACCTGCTCACGATCGTGCCGATGAGACTGGACGGATCGCTCGGCGCGGCGATCTTCACCCGCGACCGCATCCGCAGCAACGGCTATCTGCTCGCGCCAACGCCGACGGGTGGGCTTCTCTACGTGCATCGGGATGTCGCCGGGCCGGACGCCGATCTGCTGATCACGCTCGACGCGGACGCGCGCGCGGTTCGAGAGTCGCGGTCGGGATCGTTGGTGAACGGCATACTCGTTCCGCGAGATTCACGCGGTCTGCTGCTCCTTCGCAACGGCACCACGACGCCGCTCGACTTCGACGGAATCCTCGTGGGGCCTTCCCAGCCCGCCATGCTCGCGCCGGCGAATCAGGAGGATGTCCGGGTCGCGAGCGACGGGGCGCGATTCGTGAGCGCCTGGATCACGCGGACGGCGGTTGGCGATCGCATCGAAGCAGCCTCCGCACCTGCCGGTGGCGGAGATCGCGCGTGCTACTCCGTCCATCAGTCCGCAGGGGCCGTCGACGGACTGGCGCTCGCGGGTTCACCCGCAGGGTTGCTCGCGGTGTGGGCCGAAGCCGGCGCGATCCGTGCGGCGCTTCTCGCCGGCGAGTCCTGGATTCCGATCGAAACGGGTTTGACGGTTGCGCTCCCTGCTTCCGGTGGCTTCATGGCCGACCTGACGTGGGCCGATGACGCGTTTCACGTCGCATGGGTGGATCGGTGCGACTTCGGGCGAGTGCCATACGAGTGTTCGCTTCGCAGCGCGCGCATTTCGCCCGGCGGCGTCGTAAGCGAGACCGGCTCGATCGCCACGGCATATCTGCGGAACCCGCAGGTTGCGGGTGACTCGCTCGTGGTCGCCGCGACGGAGATCACCCAGACGGCGGCGGCCTCGCCGTTCTACCAGCGCGTCGTGGTCATCGGCACGAGCCCGGCTGGAGCGCCTCTCGTCCACGAGATCCTTCCTCCGGTGCTCGTAAGCGGAGGGCTCGAGCCGAGCGTCGATATCGCGGCGAATCGAGGCGCGACTCTCGTTCTCCTCAGCGACCGGCGGACCGTGGAGACGATCGTCATCGGACCGGACGGCTCGCGCGGCGAGCGGACCGCGATCGCGCGCGGAAACCCCGTCCTCAACGTGGCGCTCGCCGCCGGCCCGCGCGGGTTCATCGCTTCCTGGATTTCGCAGATTCTGAGTCCGGGCGAAAGCCGGTGGAGATTCGCGATCTTCACGGCGCCCGTAACGATTGATGGGGCGCTCGCGGGCCCGATCCGTTCGACGGAGCTGCCGCCGCTCGACAGCTTCGGCTGGGACCGACTCGATCTCGACATCGCGACGACCGGCGCCGAGTCCGTCGTGACGTTCATCTCCGCGGACACGTCCGATCCGGCGCGTCTTTCCTCTCGTCGCGCGCACGGGGTCTTCGTTAGCGAGATGACAGTCCACCCCGGGGCGCCGGCTCCAGTTTCGAGCGCGAGCATCACGTCTCTCGGCGACAACCGCTGGGAAGTGCGCTGGACGCCGGTCACGGGCGCCGACAGCTATCTCGTCGAATCGCTTCAGAGGCCGAATCCGTGGCCGTTCTTCGATCGGCCGTACTGGTCGTACCCGCAGGTGATTCCTGCGGGAGAGAATGTCGCTTCGTGGGTTTCGTCCGAAGCGCCCGTCCGCGCGCGAATTTACGCTATCAGGAATGGACTCCTTTCCGAGCCCACTATCGTCGAGTTCGCACGCCACCGACTGCTGCAACGATAAAGACCACGATCTCACTAATGCTCAGATTCGGACGTCTTCTCGTTCTCTCGGTCCTTCTCGCCGCCGCCGCGCGCGCCGAGTTTCCCGTCACCGAACGTGGCCTCGCGCCGACGCTCGGGATCTCGCGCGCGGCGCGCATCGTCGCAACGGATGACGGCTTCCTCGCGTTCTGGAAAACGGACACAAGGTACGGGACCCAGGGACTCATGCAAATCGCGAAGCTCTCGCCCGAGGGGGAGTTGCTCGGCAGGAGCGTCGCGTGGACCCTCCCTGCGTCGTTTCACGCGTACGACGGAGCATCGAACGGGAATGAGACCCTTCTCGCGGGATGGTGCACCGGCACGTACGGCCAGCCGCTCTGTCTCGCCCGTTTCTCCGCCGACGGCGATTTCCTCGGACTCACGACGACGCAATACTCGAATGTCGTCGCTCCATCTGTCGCATCCGACGGGAACGGCTTCCTCGTTTCTTTCTCGATCTCGAGTGGAGCGGTCCGAGAGGTGGTCGCGCTCCCGGTGTCGCGCGATGGTGTCCCGGACGCGCCGATCCTCGTCGATTCGTGGGATCCCCTCGCTCAGTGGAGCTCCCCCGCCGCGATCGACGGAACGTATTTCGTCGCGTTCCCGCGACCCGGCGCGCACGCGCTCGCGCGACTCTCGCGGGACGCCGTCGAAAGCACCGTTGCGCTCGATCCCCCGGTCGAGGTCGGGCAGGTGACGATCGAGAGCTCGGGAGAGCGGCTTCTCGTCCTCGTCTCTCCCAGAGGGCCCGACCCGTCGGATTTGTGGCTGCGGGCTGCAGTGTTCGACCGCGACCTCTCGCGGTTGACCGGCTGGTTCCCGCTCTCCGGACATGCGGGGATCCCACGCATTGCCCCGACGTCTTCGGGTTGGATCGTTTCCGGTGGCGGCGCGGGACAAGCGACGGTCGTCGCGGTCTCCCGCGCCGGCTCGGTCGGCGTCACGACATACGTGGAGGGGCCGGCGGTATACGAGGTCGACCTCGCCGCTGTGCGCGATCGGGCCGCACTCGTCTGGACGACGGGCATCGACTACACGTTCCCCGGCGCCAACTTCAGTGCAACGCGCCTCGCGGTGCTCGACGCGTCCGCGGCATTCGTCCGCACCCCCATGACGATCTCCCTCGGGCCGGCGCCGCAGATCGATCCGGCTGGGGTTCACGGAGGCGGCGTCACGCTCGCAGCGTGGGTGGAGCGAACGATCGAGGAGCGATTCGTCGTGAAGGTGCGCCCGTTCGATCGCGACGGCCTTCCCCTCGCTCCACCAGCGACGATGCCCTGGCGCGGGTTCGCGCAGGGCTATCCCTCCGTGGCGTCCGATGGCGCCTCTTTCTTCGTCGTCTGGTCGGAAGGAGTTCGAGGGCTCGAGGGCGTCTGGGGCGCGCGCGTGACAGCGGACGGGCGCGTGCTCGATGCCGCCGCGATCTCGCTCTTCGGCTCGGCCCTCCACTCATGGGGTGAGCCGAGGGTCGCGGACGTGGATTGGAACGACGACTCTTGGATGGTCGTGTCCTCGGCGGGCAACGGCGACATCGTCGCGCGGCGCGCATCGAGTGCCGGAACGCTCGTGGGCGATCCGGCGGTGATCGCCGCCAGTAAAGAGGACGCGTCCTTCGGCGTCCTCGGTGGTTACGGCCCCGTGATCGACTGCAACGGGACCACATGCCTCGTCGCCTGGAACGGGCCGTGGGATCCTTGGGCGTGCCGCATCTCGCCGTGCCAACCTCCGCCGCCGTCGATCCTCGCGGCGCGGATCTCCCCTTCCCTCACGCTCATGGATCGGGAGCCGCTCCGTCTGAACGGACCGTACGAGTGGGTGTCGACGCTCTCCATCTCGTGGAACGATGCCGCGAGCGCCTGGAGCGTGGCGTGGTCGTTCGACGGCCGGCGGCGTGTCGCCCGGGATGGAACGATTCTCGATGCGCTCCTCGATCCGAAGTTCGTGCAGTCGGGAACTCTCTCCGCGATCCCCGAGGGGATGGGATGGCGCCTCGCGTGGGCTTCCGGCGCCGGCGGAGTGTTCCACGGCTGGAGCCCGACCGGCGGCGTTCGTGAGGTCGAGAGGCGCTACATCATGCGATCGGTCGAGCGGGAGTCGGATCCGCAGCTCGTCGCCGCGCCGCGGCCGCTCGCCCTCGTCGTGCGGGAGAGTCAGCTCACCGCCGGATCGCCCGCAGTGGTCGGGCGGTTCCTCGACGAATCGACCGAGCCGTTGAGCGCGGCGATCGAGCTCACCGTGACGCGGCTGCCGCATCGCGAGGTGCACTTCTCCTGGACGACGGAGATCGACATCGTGTCGGGATTCGTGCTCTGGGGTCTGTTCGACGGCAAGTGGTCCGTGATCTACACGCTGTCACCCGATCAGCGGGTCCATCAGAGACTGGAGCGAGGCGCGACGGCGTACCGGATCACGGCGAGTACTCCTGCGGGCGTTTTCGAATCGAACGTCGTCACGATGGATCCGATGCGGCGGCGGGTGGTGGGGCGGTGATGAACCGGAATCTGAGAAGCAGGCGAAGCAGGGTGAAATCGCGCGTGCGCTCACGTACTCAAAGAATCATGCCCCGGCGCTCCCCCCTTCTCCTCGCCCTCCTCCTCTTCGCCTTCACCGCACGAGCGGAGTTCCCCGTCACGGAAGAGCGGGCGCTGGCGCCGCTGCTCGGCTTCTCCCCCGACGTGCGCGTGGAGGCGACCCACTCAGGGTTTCTTGCGTTCTGGGCGACGGCACGACGTACGGGATCGAAGGGGGTCGGCGCAGATCGCGCGGTTCTCGCGCGGGCGGCGAGTCACTCGAACGGCGCAATACCGCATGGTGGCCTCCCGCTTCCTTTGAATGGTACCGACCGCTGCCTCGAACGGCGAGCAGTCCCTCCTGGCGGGAGTGATGACTGGGGCGAGTCGACGCGCCGCTCTCACGATCGCGCGGTTCACGTCCGCCTGGGCGATTACGTCGGCAACACGCTGTCTCTGTCTCCATTCCCGCAACCGGTGGCACCCGTCCTCGCGTCCGACGGGGAAGACTTCCTCGTCACCTTCACGCTGTCGCAGAGAACGAAGCAGGCCGCTTTTGCGCAATCCCCCCCTCGGACGGCCCGTCGCCGGCGAGCCGATCGTCCTCGGCGCGTGGGAACTGGGCTCGCAGTGGACATCCGCCGCCGCGATCGGCTCGACCTACTTCGCCGCCTGGTCGTTTCTCCCTGGATGCTCACGTCCTGGCGAGGCTCTCCGACTCGCGCTACGTCGAAGCAGACCGTCCCTCTCGCGCCGCCTGTTCGAGGATCTCCCAGGTGCGGATCGAGAGCTCGGGCGACTCGCATCCTCGTCGTCCGGGGGGTCACGCCGCTCCGCGGCGAACGAGCCGACGATGCGCGCGGCCGGGATCCTTTACGACGCCGGTCGGCCCAGCTCACCGGGTGGTTTCCCCTCTGGGGTGACGCCACCGCGATGCCGCGCGTGTCGCCGACCGACGAGGGGTGGATCGTCCGGTCGGTGCGCTCCGGATGGGAGCACGCGGCAGGTGATCCCCCGTCGCCTGCGACGGATCGGTCGGCCCACACGCGCTCGGTACCCCACGTCCCAGGAATCTCCAGCGTCCTGATGGACGCGGCCGGGGCGCGGCTGGGCGACCGGGCGGCGCTCGTCTGGACGACCATCCGTCGATCGCGACAACGGACCCCGAGGGTACCGATTCAACGCGGCGCGGATTGCCATCGTGGACGACGCCGGCACGCCCGTCCAGGCCCCCGCGACCATTTCTCTCGGCCCCGCCCCGCAGATTCACCCGTCGGTGGCGCATGCCCGGCTACCTCAGTGAGCCTCGTCGCCTGGGTGGAGCGGACGCTCGAGGAGCGCTTCGTGGTGCAGTCGCGAGGATTCGATGGGGACGCATCGCCGCTCGGTGCCGCGGTCACCATGCCTTCCCGGGCGGAGTGGGGATCAGACTCTATCCGACCGTCGCATCCGACGGCTCTACCTTCTTCGTCATCTGGGCGGAGGGCCAGCGGGGGATGGGGCATCTACGGGGCGCGCGTCGCCGCCGAGGGACGCTGCTCGACGAGGAGGGGATCGGGTCTTCGGTGCCGTCCCGCTTTCGTCGTCGAAGTACGCACCGCGGATGTCGACTGGAGCGGAAGCGCATCGGTCGTCGCGTCCTCGAACGGCGAGGCAGATCGTTGCGAAGCGCGTCTCGCCAGGCGGCTCGTGCTCGACGTAACCGCGCACGCGATCTCGACGATGCGCGAATACGGCTCGCGATGGATTCGCTCGCGTCGTCGAATGCAGCGAAGCCGAATGCCTCGTCGCGTGGCACGGCCCCCCGGTCGGCTTGGAGGATGCCAGATCCCCTGCCCGGTACCGCCGCCGACGATTCGCGCGGCGATCGTCACGGCCGATCTGCGGTCCGGCGTCGCTGCCCCTCAGACGGAACCGTGGGAGGAGCCTTGGTCCGACTTTCGCAGCCTCGATGCGTCCTGGAACGACATCGCGGACGCGTGGCTGGTCGCGTGGTCGCTCAGGGGCCCGCGGCGGGTCGCCCGCGACGGCGCGCTCCTCGGGACGCGCGATGCACTCGGGTACGGCGGCAGCACGTCGTCCTGCCGGAACGCAAGGGGTGGCGGTCGTTGGGCGCCGTACCGCCGGCCGGACCTCTTCCACGGGTGGACCGCCACGGAGAGATCGCGGCCATCCGGGAACGTCCGGTGCTCGCGGCTCCGAAGAGCAGTGGGACCCCGCGCCGTCGATGCACCGCGCCCCTCGCGTAGTTTCTGCGCGAGAGCCCGATCTCGGCCGGCTCGCCGGAAGTCGTGTTCGCTTCCTCGACGAGTCGCCCGCTCCGGCGATCGTGAATCTCGATCTGGCGGCGACGCGCCTCTCTGACGGCGACATGCGCCTCGACTGGGCGACGAACCTGGACGCGGTCTTCGTTCTTCGTCGTTTCGGTGATCCGAAACCCCCGGACTTCTCCGGCCGCGACGGCGGTACGGAGTGGGAAACCTCGTCCCCACGGTGCGGCGCTTCTTCCCGACTCCGGGCATGATGTCGTACGCGGCGCGGTCGTCGTCAAGGCCGGAACACCTTCCGGATTATCCAGTCGAACGTGTTCAAGCCGTCTCGCCGCGGCGGCGCACGGTGGCGAGAGAGCAGCCGGAGGCGCGACGCCCGGCCGTTCGTAGCACCGGGAGTCAGGCCCGTTCCTCGACCCGCCATCGTCATCCTGAGGACGCCCGCGCGCCCGAAGGATCTCCGGATGCGTCATCGTTGATTCAACCAGTTGCGGATTTTGGGATCCGTCGCGAGCCTTCCTCCTGCTCAGGATGACCCCGCGTGCGATCGACCTCGACGTTGGCCAACAGTCCGGTCAGCCCGGTGCTCGCCTGGCGCTCAAGGCCTAGCGGAGCCCGCGCGGCGGCACATGTGTCGCCGCTGCTCGGCTCGTCTTTGAACGGGTCTCCTCCCCCGGCCTGAAGGCCGGCGCTACCAATGTATCGCCGCTGACGCGACGTCGGCGCCCCGGGCGGGACGCCCCGCACGACAACGGCGCGCACGATTCACCTCTGACTTCTTCGTCGGGTGGGCTGGGCGGCGAGACGCCGCCCGCCACTTTGAGCCCACCCGCCCTGGCGCGACGGGATTCCGGGCGCACGCAGGGCTCCCCTACTCGTACCGCAGCGCCTCGATCGGGTCGAGCGCCGCGGCGCGTGCCGCGGGGTAGATGCCGGACGCGAGGCCGACGGCGACCGAGACGCCGGGCGAGAGCACGATGCGACCAGAGCGGTCACGACGGTCGGCCAGCCGGCCGAGGCCGCGACGACCTGCGCGATCCGACGCCGATGCGCCACCCCGACGAAGCCGCCGAGCGAGGCTGATCGAGAACGACTCGATCGATGAACTGGGTGCGGATGTCCTGCGCGTGGCGCCGACGGCGCGGCGGACGCCGATCTCGCGCGTCCGCTCGAGCACCGTGGCGAGCATGATGTTCATGATCCCGATGCCGCCGACGAGCAGCGAGATGCCGGCGATGCAGCCCATCACGATGTTGAACAGCCGCTGGGTCCGGCGGCTCTGCTCGAGCAGCGCCTCGGGGACGACGAGCTCGTAGTCGTCCGCGCCGCCGTGCAGGCGGTCGAGCAGCGCTGTCGGATCAGCCGCGCGGCCTCGCGCGGCGAGGCGCCCGGCGTCGAGCCGCACGACGATCTCGTCGAGCGGCGACTTGAGCGGGTCGCGGTCGAACTTGCGCATGCGCCGTCGTCACCGGGACGTAGATCTCGTCGCGCGGTCGAGCCGACCGGCACGCCCTGCGACCGTCGCGCCGCCGCCTCGCGGCGCGCAGCACGCCGACGACCTCGAGCCAGACGTCGTTGACCTTGACGTCGCTTGCCGAGCGGCGGCGCCGTAGCCGAAGAGATCGCGCCGCACGCCTCGGCCGATGACGCACGACCTGCGCGTGGTCGCGCTCGTCGCGCGCGTCGAAGAAGCGACCCTCGGCGAGCGCGCACGGCCGGACAGCTCGGGCTGGCGTGCGGAGACGCCGCACACCTTCGCCTCGGTCTTGCGCGCCCGGCGCGAGGATCTTGTAGCGGCTCGACCTCGACGCGCGGGAGCGACGAGCTCGACGCCCGGCGACCGCCTCGCGATCGCCTCGCGTCGCGCAGCGAGACGCCGAGCGACTTCTTGCGGATCTCCTGCGAGCTCTTCGTCCTTGATCTCCTTCGCGCGCGACGAGGACGTTGCGCAGGCCGAGCCGGTCGATCATCTCGAGCGCCTGCTCGCTCGGCCCCGGCGCCGATCGAGAGCATCGCGATCACGGCGCCGACGCCGAAGATCATGCCGAGCATGGTGAGCGCCGAGCGCAGCTTGTGCGCCGCGAGGTTGCTCGAGCGCGCGCTGAACGGCTTCGCGGAGGTCATCAGCGCTCCCCTCGGCGCCGCCGGCGCCGCGGCCGGCGCTCGCTGCTGGCCGCTCGCTCGGCCTCGTCGGGTCGCGCAGCGCGATCACGTCGCCCGGCGGCGAGCCCCTTCTCATCACGACGCGCCGACCGCGGCGGCGCCGAGCTCGACCTCGACCGGCTCGAACCCGCCGCCGTGCCCGCGGTAGACGAGCTTCTTGCCGTCCTCGCTCGAAGACCGCCTGGCGCGGGACGACGACGCGCTGTCGCTCGTCGTCGAGCGACGAGCGTCGCGCGCACGCGCTGGCCCGGCTTCATGCACCGTCGGGTCGGTCTCGTCGAGCGCGAGCGTCGACGCCGAAGTACTGCACCGGCACGCCGCGGATGCGCGGCTTCGCGAGCGTCGTCGACGTCGTCGACCTTCGCCGGTGAACGTCGCGCTCGGGCCGCGCCTCGACGATCACGACCTCGGCCGGCTGCCCCACGGCGAGCCCGCCGGCGTCGGCCTCGAGCACGAAGACCTCGGCCTCCATCGTCGTCGAGCGTCGGGATCTCGCGCGATCTGCTGCCCGGGCCAGACGGTGTCGCCGACCCGCGGCGAGCTCGCCGCGCCAGTCGCGCTGGAGGACGAGGATGCCGTCGTGCGGCGCCGTGACCTCGAGCGCGCGCGAGCCCCTTCTCCGCGCTGCCGATCCGGATGTCGGCCTTGCGCTCGCTCGATGCCGAGCAGCTCGCGCTCGGCGCGGCAGAGCTGATCGCTCGACCTGCTTGATCTGCTCGGCGTACTCGCTTCGCGCTCGCGGCGAGCGCTCGTCGATCTCGGACTCGATGATTCGTAGCGCGAGAAGATCTCCGCGTCCTTGCTGGAAGACTGGCGCGCCGCCTCGCAGCTCGTGCTCGGCCATCGTCGCGTCGCGACGGCAGGTTCTTCTGCGACCGCTCCCGCGTCCGCTTCGGCTCCGGCGATCCTGTGCGTCGGATTGCTCCGGTCCTGGTCCGCCCTCGCGCAGCTCGCTTCTCGAGTTCGGTCGGGTCGAAGCGGACGACGACGTCGCCCGCCTTCACCGCGGCGCCGTCGTCGGCGAGCCAGGCGATCTTCAGCGGCCTCTGCGCTTCGCGCGGCGCGGTCACCGGCGTCGCCTTGACCGCCTTCAGATTGCCCTCGGCGGTGACCTCGCGGACGTACGGCGCCTTCTTGACGGTCATCGTCGGAATCGGAAGCTCGTCGCCCCCGGCGACCGCGACGGCGATCACGCCCGCGAGAATGACGGCTCCCGCAGCGACCGCGCCGAGCGTTCCGGTCTTCCGCGTCACGATCCGTTCTCCTCTTCGTCTTCTCCCGCCTCGCGCAGCAGGACGCGGTCGCCCGCGGCTGAGGCCCCCAGGACCTCGATCGTGCTCGTCGTTCCGGCGGCCGAGCTGGAGCGGACGCTCTCGCGCCCGCTCAGCGTGCGGCGCACACGCGACGGGACCTTCCGCCGCGGTGAAGACGGCTTCGTGCGGAATGAGGACGACGTCTTTCGCCCGCGCTCGGTCTCGAGCCGGCCGCGGAACCGCATGCCGGGCCGCATCTTCGCGGGATCGGTGCGGTCGAGGGCGATGTCGATCTTGAGGATCTTGAGCGGATGCGCGGCGACTGCCGCTGGACCGTCCTCGCGATCGACGCGACCGACCCCGGAAACTCGTCGTCGGGATGGGCGTCGAGTCGCACGCGTCACACGCTGGTTCACCGCGAACCTGCCCGCGTCGGCCTCGTCGACTTCGCCGCGCGCGCATCATCGAGCGAGGTCGGGGATCTCGAGGACGCGCTCGCAGCGCGAGCAGGTGTCGCCGACCTTCTTCTTCTCGTCCCGCCAGCTCGTGAGGTAGACCACGGTGCCGTCGCGCGGCGCGCGGACCGTCATCTTCCGGATCTTCTCCTGCGTCTCCTCGACGATCGCGGCGGCGCGCGCCTCTTTCGCCGTCAGCATCTCGATCTCGAGCCGCGCAGCCTCTGCGAAGGACGTGAGGCGCTCTTTCCGGTGATAGGTCTCGGTCCGTGCGAGGTCGTGCTCGAGCTGATCTGCTTCCGCTCGTTGAGCCCTCCCTTCTGCACCTCGAGAGGCGCCTCGAGCTTGAGAGCCGCCTTCCTCATCGTGGCCTCTGCCTGCGCGAGAGCGAGCTCCTCCTGCTCCTTCCGGATCGCCAGATCCGCGCGCGCCTTCTCGATCTGCTTCCGCGCCGAATCGCGCTCCGCCGTCTTCATCTCCAGCGTCTTCTGCAGCTCCGAAGTGTCGAAGCCAGGACCGGCTGGCCCTTCTTCACCTCGGCCCCTTCCGGCGCGATCATCGAGATCCGGAACCTCCACATGTCCGGGATCATCGGAGGACCGAGACGATTCGAATCGACCGCCTCGAGCGCACCGGTCGCTTCGATGCCGAGGACGAGGTCGCCTTTCTCGACTTCGACCCACTCCCCTTCGCGCGCCATCAGAAAGCGGTCTGCACGACCCAGCCGGCGGAAGAGCCGCGAGGATCAGCCCCGCGACGATCAGCCCGCGCTTCACGCGCCACCTCCGATCGCGCTCCATGGGGCGAGGCGAGCGTTCTCGTCCAGTCCTTTCGAGACGACGCATTCCTGCGCGTTGCAGGCGCCGATCCCGACCTCGACGACGCGACCGTCCGCCATGCGGGCCTTCTTCGTGATCGTGTCGAGCGCGGCCCGCGGCGCCAGAAGAGCGTTCTTCGCCGAAGACTTCTCGACCTCCACCAGCACCGAGAGCCCGGGCGCATCCGATCGCGGTCGATCGCCTCCAGAGGAATGACCACGCGGAACCCGCGACGGAGCGAGCCGCGGCCGAGCTCCTGCGCGACCGGCAGCGATCTCCTTCACCCGGCCGCGATAGCTCCTGTCCGGATAGGCGTCGATCGTGAGCCGCACCGGCATCCCGGCGGCAATCTTCCCGTCGTCGACGTCGGGGAGCATGCCGATCACCTGCAGCGTCGCGAGATTCGGGATCTCCGCGACCGGGAGCCCGATGAAGACGCTGTCGCCGAGCTGGAACTTGCGCCCCTCCCACGGATGCTCGCTGATGACGACGATGCCGGGCCTCGGCGCGGTGAGCGTCAGCGTCCGGATGGCCTCCTCGGCGACCGTCAGCTCCCTGCGCGCTTTCATCAGCGTCAGCTCGAGGTTGCGGATCTCGGACTCTCCTTTGACCCTTGCGGCCTCGAAGGTGGAGCGAGCTTTCGCGTGCTCCGTCTCGGCGCGCTCGAGAGCGAGGCGGCGATCTTCGTACTCGCGCTTCGCGATGAGATCGGCGGGGACCGCGGCGTTGATGCGCGCCTTGTCGAGATCACTCTTGCGCCGCTCCAGATCGTATTTCTTCTCGCCGAGGGATGCGGAGAGATCCGAGCGCTTCTGCGAAACCGCGTGCTCGGCCTGCGTGACATCGATTCGCTTCTGCTCGATGCCTTCCGCGAACTCGCTGTTGTCGAGCTCCACGACCGGCTCCCCCTCCTTCACCTCGGTCCCTTCGACGGCCATCCATTTGATGGTCGTCTGCCAGTCGGCAGGCGTGGGACGGCGATCACGGATCCCTCGGCTGCTTCGAGCTCGCCGCTCAAGAGGAAGGTCTCGGTGAGATCGCCGCGGCGAACCCGAAGCTCGGCCGCTCCCTTCTGCTGCGACTGCGCGGCCGGAAGATCGGACGAACAGCCGGGAAGCATCGTCGCGGCCCCCGCCAGGAGGAGAAGGAAGAGTGATCGGGCGGAAGCGTTCGGCATCAGCAGTTGAGACTCGGAAGGTGGAAACCGGGTTCTGGTGAAAATGGTAATGCCGTTCCGGTGCGGCGGTTGTGGCCAAGGAGCGATCTGCGCGCGTCGTGACCGAAAGTTTCCGGCCTAGGGGCGCGAAACGTCATGCGTCTCCCCCCGCCCAGAGACCTCGCTACGCTCGGAATGACATCCGTCTCCGATTCGGGGCCAGCGATTCTACGTACGCCGCTTCGCCCTCGCGGTCGCGGGAGCGTTCCAGGGATCGTCGGGCCAGGGATGCTTCGGGTAGCGCCCGCGCAGCTCCTTCCGCACCTCATGATAGCCCGCGTTCCAGAAGCTGCGGAGATCGCGCGTGGTCTGGACCGGCCGGCCGCCGGGGGAGAGGAGCTCGAGGGTCACGGGGATGCGGGCCTGTCCGACGCTCGGCGACTCCGTGAGGCCGAAGAGCTCCTGGAGCTTCACGGAGAGGAACACGCTCCCGTCGCGGCGGTAGTCGAGCCGCGCGCGCCGGCCGCTCGGAACCGCGATCGCGGCGGGGGCGAGCGAGTCGAGCCGGCGCCTCGCCTCGTGCGGGATGTGAGCCGCGAGATCGAGATCGGGCAGCTTTCTCGATCCGCTCGCCATCCGGAGCGCGGTCGCTTCGAGGTCCACGGGCTGCCCGGCCGCGCGGGCGCGCCTCAGGAGCTGCACGGCGTCGTCGATCTCGCGCGCGGGGTAGAGCGGTGCGAGCTCCGGAGGGAGCGGCTCTTCCCGCTCCGCCGTCTCGAGGATCGAGGCGATCGTCCGCGCGAGCAGGGGCGCCGCTTCGTCCGGGCCGGCAGGCCCCTCGCGCTCGCGAAGGACGATCTGGTGAACCATGTCGCGCTCGATCTGCCGTACCGAGCGCGTCGATGGATCGAACCGCTGCTCGCGATCGGTCCGCGTCGGATGCACCCACTCCTCGTCGACGACGGCGGCGAGGCGGATCACCGCTTCCGGCGACCCGCGCCGTCCGGCGACGATGTCGAGCGCGACCACGAACTCGGCCTGCGGGAACGCGCCTCCGCGAGGGAGCGCAGCGCCCGTCCCGTGCGCGAGCAGAAAGCGATCGGTGCCCGGGCGACGCCGCGCGAGACGGTCCGCGTAGCCGGCGTAGAGCGCGCGCCGCAACGCGTCGTCGTCGAGGTCATTGTCCCGACCCGGCTGGGCGGCGAGACGCCGCCCGCCACTTGGCGCCATGCGCGAGACCTCGTCGGCGGCGCGGCGCACCGGCGGGGGCGCCTCACCGAACCGGGCGACGAGATCCAGCAGATCGACCTCCTCCCTCCCCTCGGCCCATCGCAACCCCTCCGAGAGAATCGCGCAAGCGACGGCCGCGCGCCGCGCGCTCTCCGCGGCGATCATGATGCGCGCCTGCCGCGGGTGGAGCGGAAGCCGCTGCATCCGGCGCCCTTCCTCCGTGATCCGTCCCTCGCGAATGGCGCCGAGGTCTTCGAGGAGCCCGAGGGCGCGGGCCATCGAGTCGGCCGGGGGCGTCTCGAACCAGGCGAACTCCCGCGGATCGGCGCCCCACGCGAAGATCTCGAGGAGCGGCCCGGCGAGATCGACCCGGTCGATCTCCCGCTCGCGCGCGGGGCGCAGCTGCTGGCGCGCGTCCCACATCCGGACCGCGCGCCCCGGCGCGACGCGCCCCGCGCGACCGGCTCTCTGTTCGGCCGACTGCACCGAGATCCGCTCCGTCTCGAGCCGGTCGAGCCCGACCGCGGGGTCGTAGCGCATGACCTTCTGCATCCCGCTGTCGATCACGCTGGTCACGCCTTCGACCGTGAGCGAGGTCTCGGCGAGGTTCGTCGCGAGGATCACCCGCCGCTCGCGCGCTCCCGCCGTCGCGATGGCCGCGTCCTGCTCATCCGGGGAGAGAGACCCGTGGAGCGGAAAGAGCGGCGCGCCGACTCCGGCGAGCTCCCCCGCAGCGCGGCGGATCTCCGGAGCTCCGGGAAGGAACACGAGCGCGTGACCGCCCGGGCGCGCGAGCTCCTCTTCGACGAGGGCGCGAAGCGGCGCATCCGGCCGATACGCGATCTCGACCGGATGGAGGCGCCCTTCGACCGAGACGATCGGCGCGCCGCCGAGAAAGTCCGCGACGGGCACAGGGTCGATGGTCGCCGACATGACGACGATGGCGAGATCGCCGCGCGCGCGCATCGCCTGGCGCGCCAGCGCGAGCGCGAGGTCGGCGTGGACGCTCCGCTCGTGGAACTCGTCGATGACGATCGTCGCGAACTCGCCCAGCAGCGGGTCCCCCTGCAGCCGCGCCGTCAGGATCCCCTCGGTGGCGATCAGAAGGCGCGTCTCGCGCGTGAAGTTCTTCTCGAACCGCACCTGCCAGCCGACCTCCCGCCCGAGCGTCCACCCCTGCTCCCATGCGATCCGCCGCGCGAGACTCCGCGCCGCGATCCGCCGCGGCTGAAGGACGATCGCGGGCCCGCGGTCGACGAGCGACGGCGGCACGCGCGTGGTCTTGCCGGCGCCGGGAGGGGCGACGATGACCGCCGCGCGGTGGTCACGGATGAGGGCCTGGATCACCGGGATGTGCTCGTCGATGGGGAGGGGAATCATTCGAGATTCAACAGTAGGACTCAAAACCCGAACAACGGCGAACGGAGAACGGAGAACGATTTACCTCCGCACTCCGATCCAGACCAGATCGCGCGAGGTCTCCGGATCGAACAGCGCCCCGTCGAACCCTCCGAGGGCCTCGCTCTCTTCGATGGCCGCCTCGCCGAAGGAACGGACGATGTCCTCGCGGGACCACGCGCGGAGGTCGACGCGCTTCGAGGTGATGATCGTGAAGGGCGGCTCCGCGTCCGCGTCGAGGCGCAGCGTCGTCGGAAAGAAGCGGACGCGCCGCTCCCCGTCGGGGAGCGTCATGACCCGGAGGAAGACGACTTCCCCGGGGCCGCCGTCGGGGTCGGGCCGGAAGTTGACCGGGAGCGCGCGCTCCTTCTGCGCGACCATCCTCTGATAGTTGATGATCTGAACGAGGAGGCGGCCTCCCCTCTCGAGCTTCGCGCCGAGACCGCGCGCGATCGCCCTCAGGTCCTCCACTTCGGTCAGGTGCGGAAGGACGTTGCCGAGGCAGATCGCGCCGCCGAAGGTCCCGTCGACGAGGTTCGGAAGCTCGCGGAAGTCCCCCTGGACGAAGCGGACGTTCTCGGGCACCGCCTCCTCGGTCGCCATCTTCAGCATCGATTCCGACGCGTCGACGCCGACGACGTCGAATCCCCGCGAGGCGAGAAAGCGCGCGTGATCGCCCGGCCCCGAGCCCAGGTCGAGGATGCGCCTGGACGGCCCCTCGCCGAGAACGCGCTCGAGCAGCGGCGCCTCCCGGCGGATCCTCTCCGGCCAGGCGATCATGTGGCGGTAGTTCACGCGGGAGTATTGGTCGGCCATGTCTCGAGTAGTCAGGGGGAAGTAATCAGGAGGAAAGGGCCGCTCGAACAGCGATGAGCGCTTTATACCCTTTTCCCTCCTTACTTTCTCTCCTCGCTACGCTCTCAGCGGACCGCCTCGACTCGGTCGGAACATTCTGAGACGCCGACAGATTAGAATAGAGGCGATGTCCGAACAGCAGAATCAGTTCACCGCGGTTTTCGAGCCCGCCACCGAGGGTGGATGGATCGCCTGGGTAGAAGAGTTACCCGGCGCCGTCACTCAGGGCGAGACGATCGATGAGGCACGAGAAAATCTCACCGAGGCCATCGAAATGGTTCTCGAAGCCAACCGCGAGCTCCGCCAGGTTGAAGCCGTTGATGGCGTGATCCGCGAGACGATCACCGTTTACCGCTGAGGGGATCTTGGATCTCGGCGTCCCGACAAAGTCTCCGCACCAATCCTTCCTTCAGTTCATTGTGCCGCGGTACTGCGACGGCTTTCACGGTGTCGGTATTGATGTAGATACTGTGCCGGCCTCCTTCGCGAAGGAGAACGAATCCGTTGCTCTCGAGATGACGAATGAGATCGCGGCGCTTCACTGCTTCATTATCGAGCCGTGCTAATACCCCTGCAATCTTATATTTGAATAGATCGGACTCGCGCGAGCTTCGATCCTCGTATCGTTGTCGAATTCTGCGACTCTCCCCGGAAGTTCACGCCAGACGCTCTCAATTGAGTGAAGGCTGTCATCTCGCGCTCTTCCACTCCTTCCACTGTTCCTCGACCGAGGTCAGGAACGACCTCTCCGGTTTCCAGCCGAGCCGGGAGCGGGTGGAATTGCTGGAGACGTTCTGGTCGATGGCGAGGGCGTCGGCGAAGGGGCCCATCGTCGCCCGCGCGTCGGCCAGCGGGATCGATTGCACCTCCGACTTCTTTCCGCTCGAAGCGATCACGGCCCCGGCGCACTGGCGGATCGTGGCGCGGGTGTCGTCGACCGCGTGAAGCACCCCGCCGGCGCGCTTGTCGACCGCGCGGACGTAGCAGCGCGCCAGATCGGCCCGGTGCACCATCGCCCAGTGGTTCGTCCCTCCCCCGACGATCTGGACGGGCTCTCCCTTTGCGGCCGCCGCGAACCACCCGCCCAGGAGGCTCTGCGGTCCGCCGTAGACGCAGCCGGGGCGGAGGACGGTCGTGATGAAGTTGTCCCTCGCTTCTTCGAAGACGTAGCGCTCGTGCGTGGGGCGCCAGGCGACGATCGGCAGAGGCTGCGGAGGGGCGACCTCGTCCGCGGCGGCCGAGCCGGTGTTGCCGAGGACCCAGACGCCGGAGGTGTAGATGAAATGGCGCCCGTCGTGGTGGCGCGTGAACGCGTGGATGACCTTCTCGTCGAGCTCGCGCGTTCGGTCCGCCGAAGAGGCCGCGTGGATGTAAACCTCGGACTTCGCGATCTCGCCCGCCTGATCGTCGATCGAAGCGAGATCCCCCTTCACGAGGCGAACCCCTTTGAGGCCCGCCGCCTTCTTCGGGTCACGCGCCAGTCCGACGACCTCATGGCCGTTTTCCGCGAGCGCGGCGGCGACCGCCGCGCCGATGTAGCCGGTGACTCCGGTCAGAAAGATCTTCATGCGGGCCTCCTGCGCCCTCTGAGTCTAGGAGTCTTGGGCTCCAGGAGTCCAGGTGTCGAGACGCGAGCAACGCGCAGACTCCAGTCCATGCCACCCACCCCGGGGCCGACTCCCAGACTCTCAGACCGACTCCTGGACTCCCAGACTCCTAGACTCCCAGACAGTTTGTTATGCTTCCGGCGGCTCCGGCCGACGCGTCTCTCTCGCCGGGCCCCAATACGGTCCTTCAGGAGAGTTCCCCATGCCGCATCGTTATCCGCTGGAGGCGTCGCTGCAGGACGGCCGCCGCGTTCTCATCCGGCCGTTCGCCGAGCGCGACGTCGACGCACTCCATGAGTTCTTCATGCGCCTGCCGGCGCAGAACCGCCGCTTCGCGTGGGATCGCATCGAGGACCGCGCCACGATCGAAAGGTGGGCGCGCAACATCGACTACGCGAAAGCGCTTCCGCTGCTCGCTTTCGACGGAACGAAGGTCGTCGCGGACGCGACGCTCCACCGGCGCAAGGGGGGACCGCTCCGCCTCGTCGGCCGCATCAAATGGCTCATCGACCCCGAATACCGCGTCGTCGGCCTCGGCAGCCTCCTCGTGAACAATTTCATCGGCATCGCGCGCGACAACGGACTGCGCTATCTGAACTGCTTTCTGATCTCCGACCTGGAGGCCGACGCCGTCGAGACCCTCGAGGGGATCGGCTTCACCAAGTACGTCATCCCCGGTTACGGCACCGACCCCGACGGCGGGCAGCACGACATGACGAAGCTCGTGCTCAAACTCTGAAGAAGCGTTCTCCGTTCTCCGTTCTTCGGTTGATCCCGCACCCGGGCCCGAGCCCGCACCCGAGCCCGAGCCCGGTTTTTCCGTGCATCAGGACGAGTCTGACGAAAAAGCCATGAACCGAATCGCTACGATCCTCTCCCTCACTCTCTCCGCCGCCCTCCTTTCCGCCGCGCCTCCCCCTGCATCGAAGATCGATCCCTCACTGTTCGAATCGCTGAAATGGCGAGAGATCGGCCCGTACCGCGGCGGCCGCTCCGCAGCGGTCGAGGGGATCGCGGCCCAGCCGCTCGTCTACTACTTCGGCTCGACCGGCGGGGGGGTGTTCAAGACCCTCGACGGCGGACAGACCTGGAAGGCGGTCTCGGACGGCTTCTTCGGCGGCTCGATCGGCGCGGTCGCCGTCAGTCCGTCCGACCCGAACGTCGTCTACGTCGGAAGCGGCGAGAAGACGGTCCGCGGCAACGTCTCGCACGGCGACGGCATGTGGAAGTCGACCGACGCGGGGACGACGTGGAAGCACGCCGGCCTGGCGGACTCGCGCCACATCCCGCGCGTCCGCGTCCACCCGAGCGACCCCGACACTCGTCTACGCCGCGGTCCTGGGACATCTGTTCGGGCCGAGCGATCAGCGCGGCATCTACCGCTCGACCGACGGCGGGGCGAGCGTGGAAGCGGATTCTGTTCGTGAACCGCGACGCGGGCGGCGATCGATCTCACGCTCGACCCGGCGAATCCCCGGACGCTCTACGCGTCGATGTGGCGCGTGCGGCGCACGCCGTACTCGCTCGAGAGCGGCGGCGAGGGGTCGTCGATCTGGAAATCGACCGACGGCGGCGACTCGTGGGCCGAGCTCGACGCGACACCCCGGTCTGCCGAAAGGGACGATCGGCATCAGCGGCATCACGGTCTCTCCGACGAACCCGCAGAACCTCTACGCGATCGTCGAGGCGGAGGACGGCGGCGTCTTCCGCTCGCGCGACGGCGGCGCGACGCTGGGCGAAGACGAGCGAGAGCCGCGACCTGCGCCAGCGCGCCTGGTACTACACGCGGATCTACGCCGACCCGAAGGACGAGGAGACGGTCTACGTCACGAACGTCCGCTTCCACCACTCGAACGACGGCGGGAAGACGTTCACGACGATCGCCACGCCGCACGGCGACAACCACGATCTCTGGATCGACCCGAACGATCCGCTGCGGATGGTCGAGGCGAACGACGGCGGCGCGAACGTCTCGTTCGACGGCGGCGAGAACTGGTCCGGGCAGGACAATCAGCCGACCGCGCAGATCTACCGCGTCACGACCGACAACGCCTTCCCCTATCGCATCCTCGGCGCGCAGCAGGACAACTCCGCGCTCCGCATCCGCCACCGCACGTCCGGCGCCGGCATCGGCCCGCGCGACTGGGAGCCGACCGCCGGCGGCGAGAGCGGCCACATCGTCGCGAAGCCCGACGATCCCGACATCGTCTTCGGCGGCTCGTACGGCGGATACCTGACGATCGTCAATCACCGCCACCGGCGAGATCCGCGACGTCAATCCGTGGCCCGACAATCCGATGGGAGCCGGCGCCGCCGACGCGGCCGAGCGGTTCCAGTGGAACTTCCCGATCCTCTTCTCGCCTCACGACCCGAACACCCTCTACGCCGCGTCGCAGCACCTCTTCCGCAGCCGCGACATGGCGGAGCTACTGGGAGAGCGATCTGCCCCGACCTCACGCGCAACGACAAAACGAAGATGGGGCCCTCCGGCGGCCCGATCACGAAGGACAACACGAGCGTCGAGTACTACGGGACGATCTTCGCGGTCGCTGAGTCGCCGCGCGAGCGCGGGCGTGCATCTGGACCGGCTCGGACGACGGCCTCATCCACGCTGACGCGCGACGGCGGAAAGAGCTGGAGCGAGCGTGACCCCCAAGGGCCTCCCCGAGTGGATGCAGATCAACTCGATCGAGATCCACCCGACGGAGCCGGGAGGTCTCTACGTCGCCGGCACGCGCTACAAGCTCGACGACTTCCGCCCCTACCTCTATCGCACGACCGACTAGGGAAAGAGCTGGACGAAGATCACGAACGGGATCCCGGACGATCAGTTCACGCGCGTGGTGCGGGCCGATCCCGCGCCGTCCGGGCCTGCTCTACGCCGGGACCGAGCGCGGAATGTGGATCTCGTTCGACGACGGCGCGAACTGGCAGTCGCTCCAGCTCGAGCTGCCCGCCGTCCCGATCACCGACCTCACGATCAAGGACGGCGACCTGATCGCGGCGACTACCGGGCGCGGCTTCTGGTCGCTCGACGAGCTCGGCGTCATCCGCCAGCTCTCGCCGGAGATCGCGCGCGAGGTGGTCCACCTCTTCAAGCCGGAAGACGCATGGCGGACGCGCGGCTTCACGGCGCGCCGGCCCGCGCGGAACCAGGGAACGAACCCGCCGAACGGCGTCGTCGTCCATTACCGCGTCGACCGGCCGGTGGGGACGCCCGTCAAGATCGAGTTCCTCGCCGCCGACGGAAAGGTGATCCGGACGTTCGAGGGAGCGGTGGCCGGGAAGAAGAAGGAACTGAAGCCGACGCCGGGCGAGATCCAGATCGTCGAGGGGACGATCGAAAAGAAGGAAGAAGAAAAGAAGAAGGAAGACAACCGGATCGAGGACGTGCATCCCGGGATGAACCGCTTCGTCTGGGACCTCTCCTGGCCCCCGGCGAAGAAGGTCGAGAAAATGATCCTCTGGTCCGACGACGGCCTCGAAGGGCCGCGCGCGCTCCCTGGGACGTATCGGGTGCGCCTCACCGTCGGCGACGAGGTCGAGAATGCCGAAGTCCGCGTGGTTGCGGATCCGCGCAGCAAAGCGTCCGCGGCGGACCTGCAGCGTCAGTTCGAGTTCCTGCTCGCCATCCGCGACAAGCTGACCGAGACCCACGAAGCGATCGAGCGCATCCGCGAGCTCCGCGCCCAGCTCGCCTCGGTCAAGAAGCGCCTCGGCGATTCCGAGGCTGCGAAGCCCGCCGCGGAGAAGGCGAAGGCGATCGAGGCGAAGGTCACCGCGGTCGAAGAGGCGCTCTACCAGACGAAGAACCAGAGCTCCCAGGACCCGCTGAATTTCCCGATCCGTCTCAACGACAAGCTGGCGCATGTCGCATCATCGGCGTCGACGGGCGACTACGCCCCGACGGCACAGGCGATCGCGGTGCGCGACGAGCTGGTCGCGAAGATCGACGCGGAGCTCGCGAAGCTGAAGGCCGTGGTGACCGACGACGTGCCGGAGCTCAACCGTCTCGCCCGCGAGGCGGAGGTGCCGGCGGTGGTGGTGAAGTAGCGGCGCACAGCGTGCGCCGTTCCCGGGTTTTGCGACGACCGTGATTCATGTCATCCCGAGCGTAGCGAGGGATCTGGGAGGGCGGGCGGTGCGAAACACTTCGATTCGTGCGCCGCACCCCCGCCCGGATCCCTCGCTACGCTCGGGATGACAACCTGCAACAGACGCGAACGAACGGAGACGCCCTTGAACCGAATCGCAGCCATCCTCCTCGCCCTCTTCATCGCAGCCACTCCCCTCGCCGCACAGAAGAAAGAAGACGAGAAGGATGAGAAGCCCGGAGGGATGAAATCCTCCACCTTCTCGGGTCTCGAGTTCCGCTCGATCGGTCCGGCGCTCACCTCGGGCCGCATCGGAGACATCGCCGTCGATCCGGCCGATCACGACACCTGGTACATCGCGGTCGCGTCGGGGAACGTCTGGAAGACGACCAACGCCGGAACGACGTTCACGCCGATCTTCGACGGCGAGGGGTCGTACTCCATCGGCTGCGTCACGGTCGACCCGAAGAATTCTCTGGTCGTCTGGGTCGGAACGGGAGAGAACAACTCCCAGCGCAGCGTCGGCTACGGCGACGGCGTCTACAAGTCCGTCGACGGCGGAAAGTCGTGGAAGAACGTCGGGCTGAAGAGCTCCGAGCACATCGGCAGGATCCTGGTCGATCCGCGCGATTCGAACACCGTCTGGGCGGCCGCGCAGGGCCCGCTCTGGAGCGCGGGCGGCGACCGCGGGCTCTACAAGACCACGGACGGCGGCAAGAACTGGAAGAAGGTCCTCGAGATCGGCCCCAACACCGGCGTGAGCGACATCGCGATGGATCCGCGCGATCCGGAGGTGGTGTACGCGACCGCCTATCAGCGCCGCCGCCACGTCTGGACGCTCATCGACGGCGGTCCGGAATCGGCCATCCACAAGACGCGCGACGGCGGCGCGACATGGGAGAAGCTGACCGGCGGCCTGCCGAAGGAGGACATGGGCCGCATCGGCATCGCGCTCGCGCCCACGCGCCCCGACACCGTGTACGCGATCATCGAAGCCGCGGAGAAGAAGGGCGGATTCTTCCGCTCCACCGACGGCGGCGCCAACTGGGAGAAGCGCAACGATTACCTCTCGAGCTCTCCGCAGTACTACCAGGAGCTGATCGTCGATCCGGTCGACGCCGACCGCGTCTACTCGATGGACACGTTCACGATGGTGACCGAGGACGGGGGAAAGACGTTCACGCGCCTCGGGTTCAAGGCGAAGCACGTCGACGAGCACGCCCTCTGGATCGATCCGGAGGACACCGACCACCTCCTCATCGGCAATGACGGCGGCCTGTACGAGTCGTGGGACCGCGGCGCGAACTGGCAGTTCAAGCCGAACCTTCCCGTGACGCAGTTCTACAGGATCGAAGTCGACAACTCCTCACCCGTCTACTACGTCTACGGCGGGACGCAGGACAACTTCAGCCTCGGCGGGCCCTCGCGGACGCTCAACCAGCACGGGGGCACGAACCAGGACTGGTTCGTCACGGTCGGAGGCGACGGGTTCCAGACGCGCGTCGACCCGAAGGACCCGAACATCCTCTACGCGCAGTCCCAGCACGGCGGGCTCGTCCGCTTCGACCGGAAATCGGGCGAGCAGGTGGACATCAGGCCGTGGCCCGCCTCGGGCGAGGCTCCGCTCCGCTTCAACTGGGACTCCCCTCTCGTCATCTCCCCCCACTCGAACACGCGCCTCTACTTCGGCGCGCAGAAGCTCTTCCGGAGTGACGATCGCGGCAACTCCTGGACCGCGATCAGCCCCGATCTCACCCGGCAGATCGATCGGAACAAGCTGAAAGTGATGGATCGCCTCTGGAGCGCCGACGCGGTGGCGAAGAACGCCTCGACGTCGCTGTTCGGGAATCTCGTCTCCCTCTCCGAGTCCCCGCTGCAGGAGGGGCTCCTCTTCGCGGGCACCGACGACGGGCTCGTGCAGGTGAGCGAGGACGGCGGAGCGAACTGGAGGAAGATCGAGAAGTTCCCCGGCGTGCCCGACATGACGTATGTCGCGGACCTCGAGGCGTCGCCCCACGACGCGAGTACCGTCTACGCCGTCTTCGGCAACCACAAGATGGGCGACTTCAAGCCGTACGTCCTCAGGAGCGGCGACCGGGGGCGCACATGGACGTCGATCGCCGGCGATCTTCCGGCGCGCGGCAACGTCTGGACCCTCGTCGAGGACCCCGTGAAGCCGGGGCTGCTCTTCGCCGGCACCGAGTTCGGCGTCTTCTTCACGGCCGACGGCGGAAAGAAGTGGATCGAGCTCGAGGGAGGCCTGCCGACGATCGCGGTTCGCGACCTGGCGATTCAGAAGCGCGAGGACGACCTGGTCCTCGCCACGTTCGGCCGGGGCTTCTACGTGCTCGACGACTACTCCCCTCTGCGGAAGATCGACGCGGCGATGCTCGAGCGTCCCGCGGAGCTCTTCCCTCTCGAGAAGAAGGTCTGGTCCTACATCCCCTCGACCCCGCTCGGGTTGAAGGGAAAGGGGTTCCAGGGCGAGAGCTTCTGGGTCGGCGAGAACCCGCCGTTCGGCGCGGTCTTCACGTACTACCTCAAAGACGAGCTCGAGTCGCCGCGCAAGGAGCGGCGGAAGCGCGAGACGGAGCTCGTGAAGGAAAACAAGGAGGTCTTCTATCCCGCGTGGGAAGATCTCCGCGCCGAGACGCGCGCCGAGGACCCGGCGATCCTGCTGACGGTGCGCGACGAGGAAGGGAACGTCGTCCGCAGGATCGAAGGATCGGCGAAGGCGGGCTTCCATCGCGTTGCCTGGGATCTCCGCTACCCGTCGGCCGAGCCGACGGAGCTGGGGAAAGAAGAAGAGAACCTGTTCGGATCGCCGGCGGTCGGGCCGATGGTCGTGCCGGGCCGCTACACGGTGACGCTCTCGAAGCGGATCGACGGCGCGATCACGCCTCTGGGCGACGCGACGACGTTCGAGACCGCGCCGCTCCGCCTCGCGTCGCTCCCGGCGGAGAACGACGCCGAGGTGCTGGCGTTCCAGCGGAAGACGGCGAGCCTCCAGCGGGCGGCGCTCGGCGCCCTCGGCCTCGCGCGCGAAACGCAGACGAGGATCGATCATCTCAAACAGGCGCTGCTCGACACGCCGGGCGCCGACCCGGCGCTGCTCGGACGGGCGCGCGCGCTCGAGCTGCGGCTGAGGGACGTGCAGGAGAAGCTGACCGGCAACACCGTGGTCGCGCGCTACAACGAGCCGGAGCTCCCTGGCGTCATCGACCGGATCCAGGCCGTGGTCGAAGGGCACTGGCAGACGACGAGCGGGCCGACCGCGACGCATCGGAAGGGCTACGAGCTCGCCGCGGCGGAGTTCGCGCCGGTGCTGGGTGAGCTCACGAAGCTCGTCGAGCAGGACCTCGCGGCGCTCGAGCGGGACGCGGAAGCGGCGGGCGCGCCGTGGACGCCGGGACGCGTGCCGCGATGGAGGCCGGAATGAAGAATGCGGAGGGTCGCCTCGAGGCGAAACACGGCGTGTGCGGCGCAGGGATCGGGGTGACACTGGCGCGGATCGCAGCCGTGCTTCTCTTCCTCTCGGGTGCCGCGCTCGCTCAGACGACGGCGCAGCAGCTCGTCGTTGCCGCCCCGGTCGCCGACATGCACAAGGCGCCGTCGACGGATGCGGAGGTCGTCTCGCAGGCGATCTTCAGCAGCCGCGTGATCGCGCTGGAGCGCGAAGGCGACTGGGTGAAGATCCGGACGGCCATCGACGACTACACGGGCTGGGTACGCGCCTGGTCGCTCGCGCCCGACGCCGTCGCTGCGCCGTACGGCTCGGGGAAGGTCGCCACCGTGACGAGCCTCTTCGCGAATCTCTATCGCGAGCCGAACATCGAGAAGCACCGGCCCGTGATGACGATCCCGTTCGAGTCGCGGCTCGAGATCGTCGGCGAGAAGACCGAGGCGGAGGGCACGTACTTCGAAGCGCGGCTGCCCGATGGAACGACGGCGTGGATCCAGGCGGGCGACGTCACGTTCGAGCCGAAGCCTCTCGACATCGACGAGACGATCGCGCTGGCGCGGCGCTTCATCGGGCTCCCCTACCAGTGGGGAGGGACCACGAGCCGCGGGTATGACTGTTCCGGATTCACGCAGATGCTCACGAGGCAGCGCGGCGCGCTCATGCCGCGCGACTCGAGCGTCCAGGCGCGGTGGGACGGCTCGGTCCCCGCGGAGCGCTCCGAGCTCCGACCGGGCGATCTGCTCTACTTCGGGAAGCCGGCGGAAAACAAGGTGAACCACACCGGCATGTACATCGGCGGCGGCGAGTTCGTCCACGCGACGCGCCACGGCCGTCCCGCGGTCCAGATCGGCCGGCTCGACGACCCCCACTGGAGCGCGATCTTCATCACCGCGAGGAGACTCGAATGAACCGACGTGATTTCGTCAGGACCGCTGCTCTCGCTTCGGCCGCGACCGCCCTTCCGTCCGCCGCGTTTTCCGGCGGCTCTCCGCTACAATCCACGACCGCCATGGAAGCCACGATCGTCCGTCTCAAGCTCCGCCACACCTGGACGACGACCATGTCGTCGAGCGAGTTCCGCGACACCCTTCACGTCAAGATCACGCGCGACGGGATCACCGGGATCGGCGAAGGCGCTCCGATCGTCCGCTACGACGAGGACGCCGTCCGCGGCAAGGCGGCCGTCGAGTCCGTCCGCGACCTCCTCACCTCCGAGTCGCCCCTCCGGCACGAGAAGATCATGCAGGAAGTCCGGAAGCGGTTCCGCGGCAACTACGCGGCGCAGGCGGCGATCGACATCGCCCTGCTGGACTGGGTCGGAAAGAAGCTCGGCGTCCCGCTCTATGCTCACTTCGGGCTCGACCCGAAGGACGCGCCCGTGACGACGTTCTCGATCGGCATCGACGATCCGGAGATGACGCGGAAGAAGGTCGAAGAGGCGGCGCCCTATTCCGTTCTCAAAATCAAGGTCGGCCTCGACACGGACGAGGCGACGATCGCCGCCGTCCGGAGCGTCACGGACAAGCCGCTCCGCGTCGACGCGAACGAGGGGTGGAAGAGCAAGGAAGAGGCGGTGCGGAAGATCAACTGGCTCGAGAGCCAGGGGGTCGAGATGATCGAGCAGCCCCTTCCCGCCTCGATGCTCGAGGAGACGCGGTGGGTGCGCAGCCGCGTTCACATCCCGATCATCGCCGACGAGGCGTGCATCAATCTCGCCGCGATCCCGAAACTGGCCGACGCGTACGACGGGGTCAACGTCAAGCTCGACAAATGCGGCGGCATGCAGCAGGCCTACGTCATGCTCCAGATGGCGCGCGGGCTCGGCATGAAAACCATGCTCGGCTGCATGATCTCCAGCTCGGTCTCCGTCACGGCCGCCGCGCATCTCTCCCCTCTCGTCGATTACGCCGACCTCGACGGAAACCTTCTGATCTCGAACGACCCGTACACGGGAGTGAAGGTCGTCGACGGGAAGCTCGTGCTCCCGGAAGAGCCCGGGCTCGGGTTGCGGCCGGCAGCGGTGTAACCCCGCGTTATCGCGAGGCAGAGGCACGCCGGAGGCGTGCCAGACGGCAGCCGGGTGTCGCGCGCAGCGCGACGCCCGGTTTGCTGCGGGCCTTTTGGCTGTAGCACCCCGGAGGGGTTCCACACGCCCTTCCATCTCTGGCACCCCTGCCGGGGTGCGATTCAATGACGCGATCGTGATTCCGGGGTCTCGCTTCACTCCATTTTGTCTACCATCTGCCACGCCTCCGGCGTGGCCACCCTCACCTCGCACCCTCCGCCGCGTATTGGTTGTATCCTCGCACAATGGAAAGTACGGAAAAAGGGAAAGTGAAAGGCGGCGCCCTCCAGTCCCGCCTCCAGTTCGTTCGCGACCACAAGGGAGACGACGGGGTGGCGAAGGTCCTCGGCCGGCTCTCGGAGAGCGACCGGAGCGCCTGCCAGAAGATCCTGACGGGCGGCTGGTATCCGTTCGACCTGAACGAGCGGCTCGACGAGGCCATCGCCGCCGAGCTCGGGATGGGAGAGAACGTCTTCGTTCTCATGGGGGAAAAGTCCGCGGCGCACAATCTCGCGAACGCGCACAAGGTGTTCATCACGGACCGCGATCCGCACGGGCTTCTCCGCCGAGCCGCGCAGATCTACCAGGCGTACTACGACACGGGTCACCGCACGTACGAGAAGCTCGGAGAGACCAAGGCTGTCTTCCGCACGCACGAGAGCGCCACCTTCTCGAAGCACGACTGCCTCACCGTGGTCGGTTGGCACCGGAAAGCGATCGAGATGTGCGGCGGGGTCGACCCGCGGGTGACCGAGACGAAGTGCCGTGCCCGCGGCGCCGAGGTCTGCGAGTACGTGTGCGAGTGGAAATGACACTCGCGAATTGGCGACTGCGGGTGGCGCCCGCCCTTCCCGGCGCGTGACGTTCATCACGCTTCCACCGCACGCTCGAACGGTCCGATCGCCAACGGCCATCACCAATCCTTGTGTTGAACCCGCCTTCCGGCAGGCGTATAAGCTCCCTGTACCCATTCGCGACGATTCTAGGGGGAGTTATGCGGCGTTTGACCGGACTGCTGCTCGTCATCGTTTTCATCGCCATTCCATCGTTCGCTCAGGTCTCCTCACCCGCGGAGACCCTGAAGCTCCCGGGGATGAGTTTTCCCGGGACGATCACGCGCGACGCCCAGGGGATCGCGCGCGTCGACGCCTTCACGCGCAATGACGCGTACTTCCTGCAGGGGTACCTCCACGCGAGGGACCGCCTTTTCCAGATGGATTTCACGCGACGGGCGGTCGCGGGAACGCTGGCGGAGCTGCTCGGCAGCGCCGGCCTCGCGAATGACGTGCAGGCTCGCGCCCTGGGGCTCGACCGCGCGGCGAACGCCTCGCTCCAGGCGATATCGCCGCGGGCGAGGGCGGCGCTCGACGCCTATGCCGCGGGAGTGAACGCGGGGATCGCCTCGCAGGCCCTCCCGGCCGAGTACGCCGCGCTCGAGATCTCGAAGGTCGAGCCGTGGACGGCCTGGCACAGCATCATCATCGCCAAGGCGATCGCGTTCGGCCTCTCGTTCGATCTCGGCGACATCGACCGCACCATCGCTCTCCTCACCTATCAGGGCGCGGGAAAGTTGCTCGGATTCGACGGAACGAAGCTCTTCTTCGAAGATCTTTTCCGCTCCGCTCCCTTCACCTCGGCCTCGACCGTCCCCGACGCGAAGGCGGCCGCGGGATCCTCCTTCGACGTCGAGGTTCACGCCGCGGACACGGAGAGTCCGCTCGTCCAGGCCGAGATCGAGCGGGCCGCCGCGGCGATCCGCCCCGAGACGCTCGCACTCGCGCAGGAATGGGTCGGGGAAATGAAACGCTCGCCGTTCTTCCAGCCGATCCTCGACGATCGCTACGCCTACGGATCGAACGAGTGGGCCGTGCGCGGAATCAATACGACGAGCGGCAAGACGCTGATGGCGAACGATCCCCACCTGGCGCTCGACGTTCCCTCGACGTTCTATCCGATCACGCTGCGCGCGGGCGATATGGCCGCGACCGGCGTCGGCTTCGCCGGCGTCCCCTTCGTCATTCAGGGCCGGAATCTCCACATCGCCTGGGGCTCGACCATGAACCCGATGGACGTCACCGACGTCTTCGAGGAGACGGTCGCGCCCGATGCGACGGCCCCGATCGGATTCAGCACCGTCTACGGCGGGAAGAAGGAAATGATCTTCCCCTACCTGCAGACCTTCCGGGTGAACAACGTCGGCAACGGCACCAAGGACGACCTGAGCGTCATCCCGCCGAGCGCGACGATCCCACAGGCCACCCTCGTCGTCCCGCGGCGCAACGCCGCGATCGTGAAGTTCGACCCCGCTCACGGAACGGCCCTGAGCGTGCAGTACACCGGCCTCTACGCCACGCGCGAGATCGAGGCCTTCATGATCTGGAACGAGGCGAAGAACCTCGACGACTTCAAGAACGGCCTGCAGTACTTCGACTTCGGTTCCCAGAACTGGGCGTACCAGGACGTCGAGGGGAACATCGCCTACTTCACGAGCGGCGAGATGCCGATCCGCGAAGATCTTCAGGCGGGCAAGGTCACGGGGCTTCCCCCGTACTTCATCCGCAACGGGGCGGCGGGCAACGCGTGGATCCCGAGCTTCGCTCCCTCGGCGACGCAGGCGACGCTGGCCGAGATCCTGCCGTCCAACGAGATGCCCCAGATCGTCAACCCGCCGTGGTTCGTCAACGGGAACAACGATCCGGCCGGAACCACCCTCGACAACGACCCTCTGAACCAGCTCCGCCCGGGCGGCGGCATCTACTACCTGAGCCCCGGATATGACGGCTTCCGCGGCGGCCGCATCACGGAAATGATGCGCCAGAAGCTGCAGAACGGGGGCAAGGTCTCGCTCGCCGACATGCAGCAGATGCAGGCCGACGTCGTGATGATCGACGCGAAGTTCTTCGTTCCGCACATCGTCGCGGCGCTGACGAACGCCCGGGCGACGGGCGCGAATCCGGTTCTCGCGCAGCTCGGCGGGCATCCGGCCGTCCTCGCCGCGGTCAACGCCCTCGCGAATTGGGATTTCAGCGCGCCCACCGGCATTCCCGAAGGCTATGACGCAGCCGACGTGAACGGCCAGCTCACCGCTCCGAGCCAGCAGGAGATCGCCGCGAGCGTAGCGGCGACCATCTACAGCGTCTGGCGCGGACAGATCCTCAAGAACACGATCGACGGAGTTCTCTCGGCGTTGCCGGCTGGAACGCCCGGCCCGGATGGCGCGGGGGCACTCACGGCGCTCAAGCACCTCTTCGAGACCTTCCCCGAACGGGGCGGCCGCGGAGCATCCGGCGTGAACTTCTTCAACGTCACCGGCGTCGACGACGCGGGCGCGCGGCGCGACATCATCGTTCTGAAGAGCCTGGCGGACAGCATCGCCCTGCTCGCGAGCGATGCGTTCAAGCCCGCGTTCAACAACTCGACGAACCCGAGCGATTACCGATGGGGCAAGCTCCACCGGATCGTCTTCGATCACGCGCTCGGCGGGCCCTTCAGCATTCCTTCCGCCGGAGGAGCGTTTCCGGCGCCTCTCGCGGGGCTGACCGGGATTCCGGTCGACGGAGGTTTCGGCGTGGTCGACGCATCGGCCCACAACCCGCGCGCCTCGACGCTGAACGGCTTCATGTTCGGCAGCGGCCCGAACCGGCGGTACGCGGGCGAGGCGGGCGGCGGCACCATCCGCTCGGAGACCGTCCTCCCGGGCGGGACGAGCGGCGCTCTCGGCAGCTCGCGCTACTTCAACATCCTCCCTCTCTGGCTCACGAACGAGACGTACACGGACGCGCTCGAGCCGCTGCCCCGCATGCTGCCGTGGGGAAGGCGCTGATGACGTCCGCCATCGATCCTGGATGGGCGCGCGGCGCGCGCCCCGAACCACTCTGGAGGTATGAATGAAATCTCTGAAGATCGCGCTCCTGCTCGTACTGGTCGCTGCTCTTCCGTCTCTGGCTCAGGCACCGATCGACGTCAACGTCTTCGCGTCGTGGGTCGACGCTCAGGGGGATAACCTCCTGGACGAGGGCGTCGAGACCCGATTCGAATCGGGCGACGGCTTCGGCGTATCGGTCAACTGGTTCTGGGGCCAGCGCCTCTCGACGGAGCTCTCCGCCTCCGCGCTCACGATGGACGCGGGGCTCGACCTCGACGGCGAGCCGCTCGTGGACCTCGGCTCGGTCGACCTCACGCCGATCGCGCTGACGCTGCAGTTCCACGTCGCCCGCGACTCGGTGATCGATCCGTACGTTGGCGTCGGCGCGGCGTGGGTGCTCGCGGACGACCTCGAGAGCACGGACCTCGACCTGCTCGAGATCGGCACGATCGACGTGGACGACGAGATCACGTACGTGCTGAACGCCGGGCTGGGCGTCCGCATCACGCGGGGGCTGGGGCTCTATCTCGACGGCAAGTACATCCCGTTCGAGCCGGCGACGCGCGCCGTGGGCGACGCGGAAGACGTGGACCTCGAGATCACTCCCCTGGTCTTGTCCGCGGGCCTTCGCTTCCGGTTCTGAGGTTTCGGCGGGACGCTCGCGCCTGGTGTGGCGCGGGCGTCCCGCCCGCCCCTGTTTGCGGCGCTCCCCATCAAGAGAGGCGGGCGAGACGCCCGCACCACACCGGGCAGCCGCGCTGTGTCCGTTTGCGAGAGAATAACGGCCGATGGCGCGGGCGTCGCGGTGGGTCCTCTTCCTTCAGGAGCAGAAGCTCGTCCTCGTCGCCGCGATCGCCGCGTCGCTCCTTCTGGTCACCGGCCGCGTCGCGCTCGCGAGGGTCCCCGAGGCGGTCGACAGCGAGCTGCTGCTCCTTCTCTTCGCCCTGATCCTGGCGGTCGAGCTCCTTCGCGAGTCCAACGTCCTGGAGCGGGCGGCGGCGGGTTGGATGTCCCGCTTCCGCAGCTCCCGCTCGTTCACGTTCGCCTCGGTCGCCTTCGCCGGCGCGCTCGCGGCGCTGGTTACGAACGACGTGGCGCTCTTCGTCGTCGTGCCGTTCACCGTGGCCGCGTCGCGCGCCTCGGAGTTCGAAGCGGGCCGCGCGGTCATGCTTCAGATCCTCGCGGTGAATCTGATCGGCTGTCTCACACCGCTCGGCAATCCGCAGAACCTCTTCATCGCGCACCAGAGCGGCTGGCCGGCGACCACCTTCATCGCCGTGATGGCGCCTTTCGTCGCCTGGAGCGCGCTCGGGATCGGAATCGCCATCCCGCTCCTCGAGCGCGCCCGTCCCGTCGCCGTCGTCGGCACCCCTCCCCCGCTCCACGGCGTCCCGATGCTCGTCGGAGGCGTCGTCTTCCTCCTGGTCGTGCTGGAGATCTTCGGGGCGATCCCCGCCTGGCCGGCGGCAGCGGCGGCGGCCGCCGGAACGCTCCTGCTGCTCCGCGACCGCATCGGCGAGATCGACATCTTCATCATTCCGCTCTTCTTTTTCGCCTTCATCATCGTCGAGGGGCTGCGCTCGTTCGACGTCTACAGCCTCTTCGCCATGCTCCCGCGCGAGCCGGACGGCCTCTCGCTCTGGGCCACGACGCTCCTCTCGTCGCAGATCATCTCGAACGGCCCGGCCGCGGTGCTGCTCGAGCCGCTGGCCGGCGAGCGGTGGCGTCTGCTCCTCTACGCGGTCAATGCGGGAGGATGCGGCACGATGATCGCGTCGATGGCGAACCTGATCGGCTGGCGCCTCTACGCGCGAGAGAACGGGCGCGACCCGCGATTCTTCAACACCTTTTCGCTCCTGCAGCTCGCGTTTCTCGCGTGGACCGGCATCGGGGGATGGTTCCTGCTGTGACGTGACCGAGCGCCGCTTTCTCTCTGAATGGCCAAGGCGCCAGTCCCGCAGGGCGCCCCGACCCGTTACACTTCGCCGGTGGCCCAGATCCTCGAGCTTCTGGCGCGCCATGGCGCGGCCGTGGTTTTCGTCTTCGCGTTCCTCGAGCAGATCGGCGCGCCGGTCCCCGCGATTCCGGTCCTGATCGTCGCCGGAGCGGTCGCCACGACGAACGGCGCGAGCGTCCTCCCGCTCGTCCTGCTCGCGGTCGCCGGCGCCCTCGCGGCCGACACGATCTGGTTTTCCCTCGGGCGCCGCTACGGCTCGCGCGTGCTCGGGCTCCTCTGCAGGATCTCGCTCTCTCCCGACTCGTGCGTCCGCCAGACCGAGACGTTCTTCGGCCGGTGGGGGTTCCCTTCGCTCCTCTTCGCGAAGTTCATCCCCGGCTTCTCCATCGTCGCGCCTCCGCTCGCGGGCGCGCTCCCCCGGGCGACGTATCGCCGGTTCCTCGTTTGGGACCTGGCTGGCTCGCTCATCTGGAGCGGCGTCTCCATCGCGACCGGCGTCCTCCTTCACGGCGCGATCGAGCGCGTTCTCGAGACGCTCGAGAGCCTCGGCGGGTCGGCGCTCCTCCTTCTGGTCTCGGCGCTCGTGCTCTTCATGGCGCTGAAGTGGTGGGAGCGGCGGCGGCTGTTCCGGAAGCTCCGGATGGCGCGGATCTCCGCAGGCGAGCTGCGCGAGCGGATGGCGACGGGCTCGCCGCTCGTCGTCCTCGACGTTCGGCACGAAGCGGCGCAGCGCGCCGATCCCGCGCGCATCCCGGGCGCCCTCATCCTCTCGGCCGAAGAGATCGAGGAGCGCCTCGCGCACGTGGAGTGGGACCGGGAGATCGTCCTCTACTGCACGTGACCGAACGAAGCGTCGGCCGCCCGTGTGGCGCGCCTTCTGATCGACCGCGGCTACCGCAACGTCCGCCCGCTCGCCGGCGGCCTGGAGGCATGGGTCGCCGCGGGATTCGAGACCGAGAGAATCGTCTGGCCGGGGTGACGCGCGGCCCCTCACCCGGCCTTCGGCCACCCTCTCCCCGCCGCCGGCGGGGAGAGGGGCAGCGGAGGCGCCTTCGGCGCGACCATTATTCGCAGATGTCGCTCTTCGGCGGCTCGGGAATCCCGAGCTTCCACTTGAGCGGCGTGGTGCCCGGATCGATCGTGTCCGCCTCCCAGACCAGGTCCGCGATGCATTTGTGTCCGTCGGCGTTCGGCCAGACGCCCATGTTCTCGGTCTTCTGGCTCTGCTCGATCAGGATGCCGAGAGACGCCGGCATCAGGTAGAAGGGGTTGTCCGTTCCGTCCTCTCCCTCGACGTACCAGTTCTCGGAACAGCCGAAATTCACCGAGCTCGGCGAGTCGTGATCGTGCACCGCCCCTTCCTCTTCCGGGTGCTCGACCTTGGTCTTGAACGAGACCTCCATCTTCATGCAATGGTCGCGCATCTTGTCGTAGGTGTTGACGAAGACGAACCGCCCCGCCGTCGCATTCGCGAAGGGCGATACCGCGTTGGCGATCGTCGTGTTCAGCTTCTTGAAGACCTGATCGAGGAGCTCGAGCGCCGGCGGCAGCTGCGACCAGCGGGCGATGCACGTCGGGATCGTGTCGATCAGGGGCGTACAGAGCTCGGCGATTTTCGCGGTCGCATCGAGGGATTTCGGGTAGGGATTCGGATAGCCGGTGACGGCGACGACGAGCCGCGGACGGCCCGCCATGATCATCCGGTACTGTTGAAACGTCGTCGTCAGATTCGACGTCAGGTTCGAGTAGAGAGTCGAATTGCCGAGGATCGCGCCGGCGCAGGCGTTCGCGCCGGCGAAATCGTGCGACTTGACCTTGTCGAAACAGGATCCGACCAGGTCCTTGATGGTGTTGTTCTGCTCCCCCACCGTGAGGGTGATCAGATCCGGGCGATAGTTCCACGTCTGCGCGAGCTGACCGCCCGTGATGTACGTCGATGACGAGGTTCCGTCCTTCGCGATGTCATAGAGGCACCAGGCCCCCCACGTTTTCAGATGCCTCTCGACGAGCTGGTTGGGATAGCGCTCGGACTCGGAGACTTCCTTCCCGGCCGGGATCGCGTCCGCCGCGGCGACATAGTGATATCCGCAGCCTTGTCCCAGCGCCCGGCCGGGGAGTGCGAGGGCTGCTCCAAGAAGGAGCAGCCCCGCCGGGATGAGCGTCCTGCGCGCGATGATGTTCGTTCGCATGGCGCGCCTCAAAAGAGAACCACCGACTGGTTCGCCGTGTTGTTGCTCTCGTTGAACTCCAGCGGAATCAGGTTGTCCGGATCGGCCGTGCCGAAGACGAACGCACCGGATCCCGTAACCGTAGTCGTGACGGTGATCGTCACGCCTTCGCTCGGCGCGAGGTTCCCCTTGCAGTCGTTCCGCATGAAATTCGCGCCGGACGAGCCGACCGAGCAGGTGACGGCCGGGCTCGAAGACGTCGCCGTCGCGGACGACACCGTGCCGTCCGACAGGACCAGCAGCGAGAGCAGCCGGTCGGACGCCGGGTTCAGGGCCGTCGGCGAGTCTCCGATGTTCACGACCTGGAAGGTCACGGTCAGCGCGCTGCCGCTGACTGCGATCTCCGGAGTGACCTTCAGTTGCGAGGCCACAAGGTCGACGCAGGCGCTGCAGGTGCCGCCCGCCGAGACGGTCGTCACCTGCGTCTTCGCGTTGTTTCCTTCGTTCGTCTCGGCGAACGCGTGCCCGGGATCGATCGTCGCCGTCAGGGTCAGATCGGGCGGAAGCGGATCCGAAACGAGCGTCGTGAAGTTGAGGGTGATCGTCGTGTTTCCACCCCCCGGAAGGGTCCCGACGCAATCGACGGAGTTCGCGGCGGGGGCGCCGCAGTTGAACCCGTTCGACCCGTCGGCGTTGTCGAAGTGCACGCCCGCGGTCGGAAGATCCACGACGATATGGACGTCGGCCGCCTCCGAGGTTCCTCCGTTGACGCCGACGACGGTGTACTTGAGACCCTGACCCGGTGCGACCGGATCGGGGTTGTCCGTGACCGAGGCGATCGCGAGATCGAACCCGGAGGAGCCGATCGCGGAGATCGCGGTCGCGGTGTTGTTCTCGAGGTGCAGCGCGGTCTCACCCTCGCACTGCAGCGGATCGCTGCAGGCGGTGGTGTCGATGAGAGCGGGCGCCGCCGAGGCGCTGTTCACGATCGGAATGGCCGCGCTGGTGGCCACGTGCGCGAGGATGGTCACCTGCGCCGACTGTCCGACGTCCATGCCGCTGCCGTCGTCGTGGCAGGTGATCAGACCGCTCGATTCCGTGCACGTCCATCCGTTCGTGGTCGTGAAGTTCGTGAACGCAACCTCGGCCGGGAGCTGATCCGTCAGGGTCAGCCCCGTCAGGGTCGCGGGATTCCATCCCTTCGCCTTCGCCGTTCCGACGTTGGAGATCGTGATCGTCCAGGTCAGATCCGAGTCGGGCGTGGTCGACGCGGCGTCGACGGTCTTGCTGACAAGCAGATCGGGTGACGTCTTCGGCGGATCGGCTACGAACGTGCCGAACTCCGAGCAGTTGTCGAGCTCGTTGGACTCCGTGATGGTGTCGTTCGGGTCGACGCACGCCACGTTGTCGAGCGAGCGTCCCGATTCGGCCGTGATGAAGACCGTGATCTTGATCGTGACCGCGGCCGCGTCGCCTGCCGCCAGATCTCCCACGCACTGAACGAGGTTGATCGGATTCTCGGCGACCTGGCAGTTCCAGTTGTTTCCCGTGCCCGCGTCCACGGCGAGCGGAATCAGCCCGACGGGGAGCGGATCGAGCACCAGGACGCCCGTGGCGAGCTGCCCCGAGCCGATGACTGCTTCGTTCGTGACCTTCAGGGTGTAGTCGGTCACGTTGCTCTGGGTCGCGACCGTGGGGCCGCTCTTGGTGATCTTGAGGTTGATGTTCGACGCGACGATCACGTCGGCCGACGAGCTGTTGTTGAACTCGTTGCCCTCCGGGATGTCGTTGTCGGGATCGACCTCGGCGACGTTGTGCACCCCCGGCGCCCCGACCACCAGGTCGGGAGCCGTGGCGCTGATCGAGATGAAGCGCGCGCTTGCGAGGCCTCCGCCGAGCAGGGTCGCGCCCGAGCACGTGACCACGCCACCCGATTCGCTGCAGGTGAACGCGGCTCCTGGCCCCACGCCCGTGTCGGCCGCCGCGACGAAGGTCACGCCCGCCGGGAGAACGTCGCGTACCGAGACGTTCAGGGCCGGATCGCTCCCTTCGTTCCAGACCTTCAGCGTGTAGCTGATGGGGCCGAGCGGGGTGGTCGTGGGCGCTGTCGCGGTCTTTTCGATCCGGAGATCGTTGAACGCTCCCTCGCCGCCATTCGTGACGATCGTCGTCTCGAAGGCCTGGTTGTCCAGCTCGCTCCCCTCGGGAATCGAGTTGTCCGGGTCGACGACGGCCTGGTTGACGTACGTTCCCGGGGTATCCGGGGCGAACATCGCCAGTGTGATCGTCGCGTTACCGCCGGCGGCGATCGTGCCGCCGAGGCAGTCGATGTAGCCGCCCACCTGGCTGCAGTTGAATTCGTTGGTACCGGTCGCCTCGATGTAGCTCGCGCCGGCGGGGAGGTAATCGCGCACGACGACTCCGACCGCCTGGTCGCTGCCGTTGTTGCCGACGACGATCGAGTAGGTCACCTTGGCGTTGCGCGCCGTGTTGGTCTTGTCGGGGCTCAGCTGCGTCTTGGCGATCGTCAGCTGGTTGAAGGCGCCGTGGCCGCTCCCGAAGCTGTCGACGGTCGTGTCCTGAACCGCGATGTTGTTCGTCTCATCCGCTTCGGCGATCTCTCCGAGAGGATCGACGCGCACCTCGTTGTGCATCGTGCCGGCGAACGCCTGCGCGAAGATGCGGATGGTGATCGTCGCCGTGTCCGGCGGGTTCGCGAGCGACCCTCCGAGTGGCGCGTAGTTGTTGCTCGCGGTTCCCTTGATCGAGCCGCCGACGCACTCCACGACTCCGCTCGAATGCGAGCAGGTGAACCCGTGGTCGCTGATCACGTCGCGGAAGACGGTCCCGGACGGGAGCGTGTCGCGTACGCGGATGTTCGACGCGTCCTGAGTTCCGAGGTTGTTGACGAGGACCGTGTAGACCTGCGTACCGCTCGTCGCGATCGGATCGATCGCGTCGCTCTTGCTCACGGTGAGATCGACACCGGTGATCACCTGGGTCGTCGCACTCGCCATGTTGTTCGTCTCGTCGGCCTCGAAGATCGCGTTGTTCGGATCGATCGTGACCGTGTTCGGAAGGGGTCCGATCATGCTCGGGACGGTGAGGACCACCGTCACGACCGCCGTCGATTCGGGGCCGATCGTTCCGCCGGTGCAGGTCAGGACGTTGGATCCGTCGACGCTGCAGCCGCCGGAGAACGCCGGCGCGGACCAGCTGTCGAGGATCGCGCCAGGCAGCAACGGGTCGCGGATCGTGACGCCGGTGGCCTCGTAGATCCCGCTGTTGCCGGCGACGAAGGTGTAGGTCAGCCCGCCGCGGCAGACGAGCGGCAAGGGAGCCGCTCCGGGCCAGGAGCGCGCGCAGACCGGATCGGGAGAGTCCGACTTCGTGATCGTCAGGTCGATCCCCGGCTTGATCGTGGTCATCTCGGTGTCGGTGGAGCTGTAGCCGGTGTTCCTGATGTTTCCGGTGACCGTCGCCGTATCGATGATCGTCGAGCCGGCCGAGGCGACGACCTGGCCGGTGACCGTCATGAGAATCGTCCCGCCGGGCTGGAGCGTCCGGACGGAGCACTTCACCTGAGGCGCCTCGACGAAGCATCCGCCGAAGTTGCCCACGGTGCCGTCGGTGACGATCTGGCTCACCGAGAGGCTCGACGCCTCGAGTCCCTGCGTTCCGTTCACGATGACGACGTCGTCCGCACGCAACGACGCCATGTTGGTGACGAGGATCTTGTAGGTCAGCAGGCTGCCCGGTGTGGACGGATCGTTCCCCGCGCCGGCGATCTCGCTCCCCGAGTCGGTCAGGTTGATCGCGAGGATCGACTGCGGGAGCGACGACACGACGGCCGTGTTGACGAGGGCCGAGGTGTTGTTCAGCTCATTGCCCTCGGCGATCGCGTTGTCGGGATCGACCGAAGCGGTGTTGGTGAGTGAGCCGGTGGCGGCGGGCGCCGTGGCGTTGATCGTGATGGTGGCGTTCGATCCCTGGTTCACCGCGCCGCCGGCGCATGTCACGGTCTGGCCGAACACCGAGCAGGAGAAGAGGCTGGTGCCGCTCGCGCTGATCCCGGTCAGCCCTGCGGGCACCGTGTCGACGACCTTCACGCCGGTCGCATTTTCGGTCCCGAGGTTGTTGATGGTGAGGAAGTAGGAGATCGGCGAGGACACCAGAACACTCGTGGGCCCGGTTTTCGCGACTGTGAGATCGGGTAACAGCGAGCCGCCTGCGCCGGTGACGAGCGTCGTCGCGGTGGTTGTCGTCGTGAAATTCTGGGCCGACCGCGTCGCCGTGACCGACGCCGTGTTGTTGATCGTCGTCCCGCCGGCGGCGGTCACGATGCCGCGGATGGATACGAACCACGCGCCCCCGCCCTCGATGGCGCCGGCGGAGCACGTGACGAGCGTCGCGCTCTGCGTGCAGCTTCCGCGCGTGCTCGTGATCACGAGTTGCGGCGGCACGCCGATGCCGCCGACGCCGTTGAGCTGATCGGTCAGCACGACCTCGGTGATCTTCGAGCCGCCGGTGTTCACGACGGTGATCGTGTACGTGAGCTCCGCGCCGGAGGCGACCGGATCCGGGCTGTCGCTGTTGGTCAGCGAGATGGGACTCGCGGGATCGGCTGGCACGGGCGGCGCGAACAACAGCGCGACCGCCGCGACCATCATGATGACTTTGCGCGCACTGAGCGCGAATTCAGACAATCCCGTCCGTGGCTGCACCATCTCCGCCTCCTCGGGCGCGCGAGCGCCGCGCCTGACGGCGTCACGCTCGAGTCACCAGTTCGTTCTGAAGAGAATGTGGGGCGGATGATCTGCCCGCGGATGCGGGGCTTCAATTAGCGAGTTCGGTTAAGACGAAACGCGTAAATCGAATCGTCTACACTGAAAGGAGTACGAGGAACGTGGATCACGCGCGCGGTTGGGAGGGATCGACGATTCCGTGGTACTTGGCGGCGAGCTCCGCGCGGCCGTTGACGCCGAGCTTTTGGAAGATGTGCGTCAGGTGGACTTTCACGGTGGCCTCGCTGATGTCGAGGCGCCGCGCGAGCTGCTTGTTTCCCAGCCCCGTGGCCGCATAGCGGAACACTTCGCGCTCGCGAATGCTGAGGCGCTGCTCGAGGACGTCGACCGAGCGCGCGGCCGCCGAGATTCGTGTCGCGAGCTGGTCGATCCTCGCGGTGATTACGCGTCGTCGCGCCCAGATGAGGCCCTCGTGAACGATGTTGACCGCCGTGACGAGGTCCCGCGGCTCGCCGTCGCGCGCGAAGATCCCGCGCGCCCCGGCATCGAGGGCCTGCGCGGCCCAGACGTCGTCGTCCGGCGCCCCCACGAGGAGCACCTGGACGCGGCTCTCGCGCGCGAGCGTGGCGCAGATTGCCAGCGCATCCTCCGCCCGCGCATCGAGAAGAAGAACGTCGACGTCGGCGCCCCCGAACGGCAGCGTGGCGCTGTCGTGCGCGCGGGAGGTCACGAGAAACGACGGCTCGGAGGAGAGCACTCGTTCGAGAGAGTGCCGAAAGTGTGGCTCATCGCTCACGACCGCGACGGAGATCGACCGGGACGCGTCTCCGGTGCGCCTGAACCCGGTGCTGCGGGGCGCCATCGTACCTGCTCCTTCCGTTGTGCGTGCGATTATACGGCTCGAAAACGGCCTCGACCAAGAAACGCCTCAGCGGAGCGGCCAAAAGGGGAACACCGCCACAAAAAAAAGAGGCGGCAGCTTTCGCTGCCGCCTCCTCACTGTCGATGACCGTCGTCTACTGCTTGGCGACGATCGTCGTCGGGTCGTTGGTCTTGTTGTCGACGAGGGCCGCCGAGGTCTGGATGTTCGTTCCCTTGACCACGGTCACGGTTGCGAATCCCCAGCCGACGTTCGGCGCGTTCGCGCGGTTGGCGAACGGCTCGAGGTCCTGGAGACCTGTCCCGCCGGAATCGTCAGGTTGTATGTCTTGAGCGACGTGCCGGCCGCGTCGTAGAGCACGATCGCCACTTCCGCGTCGGTCGTGCCGCCGTTGGTCACGCTGATGTTGGTGCGGAACTCGCCGGTCTTCTGGCGCAGGCCGATGAGGCTGACCGTCTCGCCGGCCTTGTAGCCGAGGTCGGCGACGTGGCCGTCGAAGTACTGTCCGAACGTTCCGGCCGTCGACGCGTTGAAGATGCGGCCGGCGACGAGGAGCGGCTGATCGGAGCAGATCTCGAGCGAGCCCTTGGCGTTGGCGCCGCCGAGGGCGAGCGACGATGTCTTCGAACGCCTTCTGAGCGCGCCACGGACGATCGTGCCGGTGCCCTCGAGGTTGCCGTTGTACTGATGGAGGACGAACTTGCAGGTTGGCGTCGACGAGGCGCCGAGGTTGCGGGCGACCAGGTCGGTCCGCCACTGGCTGCCGTCGGCGCCGGCGAGGTGCGCGGCGATCTCGGCCCAGTAGACGTACGGGGTCGTGCAGGAGACGGCGCCGGCGCCGTCGCCGGGGCCGCCGCCGATGCCGGGGCGGTTCCGAGCCCGGGGTCGTGGCGGCGGTGTTGGCGTCTTGGACGGCGAACAGCGCGACGTCGAGAGCGGAGTTGACGAACGCCGGGTTGTGGACGCCCTTGCTCTTGTCGCTGTGCGCCATCGCAGTAGTTCCAGCCGGCCTTCGCGAGCGCCGGATCGGCGACCGCGTAGAAGCTCGACCGGCGGCGCCCGCCGGACGGAACGACCTTGACGTTGTTGAGGGCGACGTCGGCGACCTTGGTGCCGTTGGCCAGGGTGACGTGACGCCCTGGCGGCCGTGGCTCTCGATGTACTCGACCGAGCCGATCTCGGAGGCGTTCTGGATCACTCGTGACGTTCGGGGCCGTGCCGATGTCGATGGCGTTGCCGGCGCGCGAGCTGCGCGACTCATGACGCTTCTCGATGCGCGGTCTCGATCTCGGCCCTTGAGCGTCTCCAGCTTGTGCTCGACCGGACCCTGGACCGAATCGAGCCGTGATGCTGGAGTGGCACTTCGAGCAGATGTCGGCCTTGCGCGTAGAAGGTGTGGTTCGTGCCGCCGTAGTTCGTAGGAGAGGTCCGCCGGAGGCGGCGTGGACTCCATGTGGCAGGTCACGCAGGAGTCCTCGATCATCGAGTGGTAGCCGCGCGTCGCCGACGTGCGTGAAGTACAGGTTCTGGCCCATGAGGACGTCGGCCTGCGGCCCGACGTGCGGAGCGCGCGAGAGCCGTCGGCGGCCGTGCTGAAGTGCTGGTCGTCGCGGAGGCCGCGGCGGCCGTTGTGGCAGGTCATGCAGATCGCGCCGCGTGCCGACGTTCGTCGGCCTTGAAGCCGGCGTCGAGCATCGGGGTGGTCGCCGGCGATGCGGACGGTGGCGTTGGTGGTCGGGCTGCCGGAGGTGGTGCCGATCGCGTGCGGGTCATGGCAGGTCTGCGCAGGTCTGCGGATGGACCTCGTCGGCCGTCCAGTCGACCTTGATCGCCGCCGTGCCGAAGCCGTTGTTCGCCCACTGGATGAAGCCCTGGCGAGCTGTGGCACTTCGCGCAGGTCGGGGTTCGTCCCCTCGGCCGCGCCGTCTCGTAGTTCGCGTGCGCCGGAGAGCTGCCACTGCTGGAAGCGGCCGTGGCGGAGCGGCTCGCCGTGGCAGGTGCCGCACAGGTCCGACGACAGGCGTCTTGCGCGAGCCGTCCTTCTTCATGTGCGCCGCGCTGTCGTGCGGGCCGTGGCAGTTCTCGCACTGGATGTTGGCGAGCTTCGCCGTGGCCGGGAACTGGGCGAGGATCTTGGTCCAGTTGTCGGCGGCGCCGTGCGTGAGAAGGCCCGAGGCGACGAACGCTGCCAGTCGGGGAGCGTCGTCGATGCCGCCGTTGGTCGCCGTCTTGTCGTAGCCGACGGTGTGGCAGGACGACGCAGCTCTCGCTGTAGTGGCCGGCCGGGTTGTTGACGTTCTGCGTGAAGATCTCGGCGTGGCCCGAGTGCGCTCCACGGCGTGAACTGGTCGAAGTAGGGCGTGCTCGGCACGTGGCAGGTCGTGCAGGCGGTGTCGACGACCGGCCGGCCGTTCGCGTCCTGCCCGGTGATGATGCCCGTCCAGGTGCCGGCGTGGATCGACAGCCGTGACCGGAGCGTTGCGTCGCCGAGGTCGGTGACCGTCACCTCGTACGTGCCGGCGATGTCGGGGGTGAACTCGGGGTCCTGCGTCGTGGCGTCGATCAGCGCCGCGCTGCGATGTGCCAGGCCGCGTCATCGTCCAGTCATACGACGCCTGAGTCTTGCCGTGCAGGAGGACCGGGACGCCGATGGGAACGTTCCTGGCGCCGATCGCGGTCGGCCACGGGAGCTTCGCCGCGACCGTCGTCTTCACGTTGTACGTCCCGGAGGTGGTCTTCACCTCGAGGTTCAGCGGGATCGCGCCCGCGTCGATGATCGCGTGCGGGGAGCTCGCGACGACCGTGAAGCGATCCTGCAGCCCGCCGAAGAAATGCTCGGTGGGCGTCTTCGCCGGAAGCAGGTTCTCGGCGACGGGGAACTCCTCGAGGACTTCGATGAGGTGTTCCTTGTACGTCTTCCGGCTCGGCAGGACGATCGTCACGGTATCGGTCGTCGTGTTCGACAGCGTCGTCGTGAGACCGCCGGTCTGCTTCCAGGTCAAGCTCTGAACCGTCGAGCCGTCGTTGACTTTGACCGTCGCCTTCACCGACACGGTGGCGCCCGGCGCGGGCGACCCGGTGGTCGCGAAGGTCACGGTGACCGGCGGGTCGGCGGCGAATGCGCTCGCCGCGAACGCGGCCACGAGCGCGATGAACATCAATGAGAGGAGTGGTCTCCTGTGGTGGTGATCCATAGATCGTTTCCCTCCTGCGCGTGCGGGTGTGCTTTCCATCCGGGAGGCGGAATCCCGCTGAGCCGCCCGGTCTGTTGAGGTGTGGACTCGTTCTTCGGGCTGATCCATACGGCTGGCGCATACCCCGGCGTCGGACGCCAGCCGATGAGGTCCCTCGCCTGGACGACGTAAGGGAAGGACCTTGCTGGACTATAGAGGGGGGTGCGAGGAGGGGATGTGACCGTCTGTACCCTCAAGCCGTGGCACGACGTACATCCGGATGTACGCCGGCACGTTTTTCGATGTGAAGGCGAACCGCCCGACGCCGCAATCTCGGAAACTCGCCGGAGCCCGGCCTATCGACGCCCAAAGGCTACAATGGCGCGCGATGTTCATCGGTCACTTCGGGGTCGCCCTCGCGGCGAAGCGAGCCGCGCCGCGGACCTCGCTCGGCGCCCTCTTCCTCGCGGCGCAGTTCGTCGATCTGCTCTGGCCCCTGCTGCTCCTTCTCGGCCTCGAGCGCGTGGCGATCCGACCAGAGATCACGCGCGTCACGCCGCTCGATTTCGAGTCGTACCCGATCTCACACAGCCTGGTGATGGCTGCGGTCTGGGGAGCGGTGCTCGGACTCCTCTACTGGACGGTCACGAGATACGTGCGCGGCGCGGTCGTCATCGCCGCGGCAGTGGCGAGCCATTGGGTGCTCGATCTGATCGTCCACCGTCCCGATCTCCCCCTCGCCTTCGGCGACTCCGCGAAGGTGGGCCTGGGGCTCTGGTCCTCGCCGGCGGCCACGGTCGCGATCGAGGGAACGATCTTCGTCGCCGGCATCGCGCTCTACGCGAGCGCGACCCGCGCGCGAGATCGCATCGGCTCGGTCGGGCTGTGGGGCCTCGCTGGTTTTCCTTCTCCTCATCTACGCGGGGAGCCTGTTCGGCCCGCCGCCGGAAAACGCGCGGCAGATCGCGTGGGTCGGCCTCGCGCAGTGGCTCCTCGTGCTCTGGGCGTGGTGGGCGGACCGCCATCGGCTCCCATCGGCTGATGTTTCGCGACCCGCCTGACGGCTCGGGTTGCCGCGGGCGCGGCCGGAGCTGCTTGCAAAGCCGAATGACTCGGCCTGCGCGCCCGAACCGCAATAGAATGTCGCCCAGCACGCCTCGTCCCGCATCGATCGTCCTCTCTCGCACGAAACCACGCTCCGAGTCACGGAGGCCTGATGAGAAGAACCACGGTCGGAGTACTCCTCGCAGTCGCAGTCGCTTGCTGCCGGGTGCGCGTCCGACTCCCGCCGGAGACGGACCGCCGCAGGCGGTCCCACCCCCTCGGCGCGGGATTCCGTTGGTCGATGTACGGCCCGGAGTACCAGCCCGCGCCCGAGTACTGGGCGATGGTCGGCTTCGACATGGCGCGCCGCTTCCCCGGCGCCACGCCGGAGACCGTCTGGATCGTCAGCAGGATGGACGGAGAGGGGACTCTCCTCAACTTCCCCGTCGAGACGAGCGATCCTCACATCCGGGGCACGGCCGCCGACGGCAACGAAGCGATGCTGCGCCTGTTCGACCGGCTCGGATTCCGCGTCTGGCTTCAGGTCGAGCCGGCGCAGGCCTCGGTCGAAGAGCTCATCGATCTCGTCCTCACCCGCTACAGCCATCACCCTTCGGTGATCGGCGTCGGCATCGACGTCGAGTGGTACAAGTCGACCGATCGCCCCGAGGGACATCCCGTCAGCGATGAGCTGGCGAACGCCTGGGTCGCCGCGGTTCGAACGCACCGGCCGGAGTACCGGCTCTTCCTCAAACACTGGGAGCAGAGCAAGCTTCCGCCGACCGCGCGGGACGGGATCCTGTTCGTGGACGACAGCCAGATTCTCCCGAGCCTGGAGGCGATGGTCGCGGAGTTCGAGGAGTGGGGCCGGGCGTTCGCGCCCGCGCCGGTCGCCTTCCAGTTCGGGTACGACTCCGACCGCCCGTGGTGGGGGCGGCTCTCCGACCCGCCGGGCGAGATCGGCCGGGCGATCCTCGCGCGCGTGCCGAATACCGCGGGGCTCTACTGGGTCGATTTCACCGTGCTCGACGTCTTTCCGCCAGCGACGGAAATTCATCCGGGGGTCGCGCTTCGCGCGACACCCCGTCTACCCTCTGAGACGCCTCCGGCGTCTGTTCACGGGGACACGAAGAACTGAGAACGGAGAACCAAAAAGCCGGGCGCGGACACGGGCAGCGCCGCGGGATTGGTCTGAGGTCGGAGGTCGGAGGTCGGACGTCTGAGGTCCGAGGTCTGAGGTCGGACGTCTGAGGTCTGACGTCTGAGGTCTGACGAGGTGAACATGTTTCGACGAATCACAGCGATCCTTCTCTTCGCAGCGACAGCTGCCTTCGCCGATCCACCGAGGGTCCCGCGGCCGGACCTGGCGAAGCAACCGACGCTCTACGTCGTCGGTTACGCGCACCTCGATACGCAGTGGCGCTGGGAGCTGCCTCGGACGATCTCGGAGTACCTGCCGAAGACGATGCGGGACAACTTCGCCCTGTTCGAGAAGTACCCGCACTACGTTTTCAACTTCAGCGGCGCGAACCGGTACCGGCTCATGAAGGAGTACTACCCGGCCGACTTCGCGAAGGTGCGCGACTACGTCGTCGCGGGACGGTGGTTTCCCTCCGGCTCGTCGCTCGAAGAGAGCGACGTGAACACGCCCTCGGCCGAGTCGATCCTCCGGCAGGTGCTCTACGGATCCGAGTACTTCCGCCGCGAGCTCGGCAGATCGAGCGCCGAGTACATGCTTCCCGACTGCTTCGGAGTTCCCTCGTCCCTTCCGACGCATCCTCGCCCACAGCGGGATCCGCGGCTTCTCGACGCAGAAACTCGCCTGGGGATCCTCCGCACCGGTCGGCGGCGAAGGATCGATCGAGAACACGCCCGCCGGCACGCCGTTCAACGTCGGCGTCTGGGAAGGGCCCGACGGGGCCAGCGTCCTCGCCGCGTTCAATCCCGGCAGCTACAGCGCGGACGTAGACCGAAGACCTGGGCAGCAGCGAGAAATGGATCGCGCGCGTCGACCGCAACGGCGAGGCGAGCGGCCTCTTCACCGACTACCACTACTACGGGACGGGCGATACCGGAGGCTCGCCGAGCGAGCCGTCGGTCGCGCTCGTCGAAGAGACCGTGGCGCGCGGCGGCGGCCCGCTGCGCGTGATCTCCTCGACCGCGGAACAGATGTTCCTCGACATCGACCCGAGGACCGCGCGGTTGCCGCGGTACCGGGGAGAGCTCGAGCTGACGGAGCACTCGGCCGGATCGCTCACCTCGCAGGCGTATCACAAGCGATGGAACCGGAAGAACGAGCTTCTCGCGGATGCCGCGGAGAGAGCGTCCGTCGCAGCCGCATGGCTGGGCGGCCGCGATTACCCGCAGGGGCGTCTCAACGACGCGTGGACGCTGGTCGCGACCGGCCAGTTTCACGACGACCAGGCGGGGACGTCGACGCCGAAGGCATACGAGTACACCTGGAACACCGACGTCCTGGCGATGAACCAGTTCGCGCAGGTCTTCGCCAGCGCCACGGACTCGATCGCGGCCTCGCTCGACACGTCGGGCCCGGGACACGCGCTCGTCGTCTACAACCCGCTGCAGATCGCGCGCGAGGACGTCGTCGACGCGATGCTCCCGCCTGGATCGGCGCGCGGGGATCCGCGTCGTCGGCCCCGATGGGGCCGAGGTTCCGTCGCAGGCCGCGGGAGCGAGGGTCCTCTTCCTGGCGAAGGTCCCGCCGGTCAGTTGGTCCGTCTATCGGGTGGTATCGCTCCAGGCTCCCGCCGCGGAAGCGAAGTCGTCGCTCGCGGCTTCGACCTCGTCGCTGGAGAACGCCCGCTACCGCATCCGGCTCGACGCGAACGGCGACATCGCGAGCCTGTTCGACAAGTCTCTCGAAAGGGAACTGCTGGCCGCGCCGATCCGCCTCGCCTTTCAGACCCATCGCCCGCACGACTGGCCCGCGTGGAACATGGACTGGGCCGACCAGCAGAAAGCGCCGCGCGGGTTCGTCGAAGGGCCCGCTGCGGTCCGCGTCGTCGAGGGCGGCCCGGTGCGCGCGGCGATCGAAGTGAGTCGGAAGGCGGAAGGATCGACGTTCGTGCACGACGATCCGCCTCGCGGCGGGCGACGCCGGCAACCGGATCGAGATCGACGAGTCGATCGATTGGACGTCGCGCTCTGCGGCGCTCAAGGCGGTTCTGCCGCTGGCGGCGTCGAACCCGACGGCGACGTACAACTGGCAGGTCGGCACGATCGAGCGCGGCAACAACGAGCCGAAACGATACGAGGTCGCCTCCCACGAGTGGTTCGACCTGACCGACGCGAGCGGCTCGCACGGGGTGACCGTCCTCTCGGGCGCCAAGTACGGCTCCGACAAACCGAACGATCGGACGCTCCGGCTCACGCTCATCTACACGCCGGGGATCGGCGAGGGATGGACGTATCCCGACCAGGCGACGCAGGATTGGGGGCACCACGACATCACGTGGGGGCTCGCCTCCCACGGCGTCGAGGGTCGTACCGAGGGCACCGACTGGCACGCGCTCCGCCTCGAGCAGCCGCTCGTCGCATTCTTCGCGTCGAGCCACGCCGGGGACCTCGGAAGAAGTTTTTCGCTGATGCGCCTGAGCAGCGACCGCGTCCGCGCTCATGGCGCTCAAGAAGGCCGAGCACGGCGACGAAGTGATCGTGCGGCTCGTCGAGCTCGACGGGAAGCCGGCCTCCGACGTCCGCCTTTCGTTCGCGGCGCCGCTCGCGGCCGCGCGCGAGGTCGACGGGCAGGAGATGCCTCGTGGAAAGGCATCGATCCGGGACGGCGCTCTCGTCGCGAGCTTCACTCCGCATCAGATCCGCACGTTCGCCCTCCGCCTCGGCGAGCCCGCCGTGAAAGCGGCTCCGTTCTCCTGGCAGCTCGTCCTTCTTCCTTACGACCGCTCGGTCGCGACCCCCGATGGGGGCAGACCTTCTCCGGGCTTCGATACCGACGGCCGCGCGCTCCCCGCCGAGATGCTGCCGCGCGCGATCCCTTTCGGCGGGATCCGGTTCTGGCTCCCTCGCGAGGACGGGCCCAACGCGATCGCTGCGCGGGGCCAGAGGATCGATCTTCCCGCCGGCAACTTCAAGCGGCTCTACCTGCTCGCGGCCTCGGCCGACGGCGAGCGGAACGCGACCTTCCGCGTCGGCGATCGCCCCGTCGATCTCGCGATCCAGGCGTGGGGCGGCTATGTCGGACAGTGGGACAAGCGGATCTGGACGAAACGGGAGGAGATCCTTCCGCCGCGGCCCGACGCGCCGCCCGGCGCGCCGACTCGAAAGCGGGCTTCGCTCGAAGTCTCCGGCCTCGCGCCCGGCTTCATCAGGCGCGCGCCCGTTGCGTGGTATGCGTCGCATCGCCACGCGCCGGACGGATCGAACGAGCCGTACGCGTTCTCCTATCTGTTCGCTTCGTCCATTCCACTCGGGGGAGCCACCTCGATCACCCTTCCGAACGACGAGGGAATCCGCGTTCTCGCGGTCACGGTCTCCGACGAGAGCGAGTGGACCGAACCGGCGCAGCCTCTCTACGACACGCTCGAGAGGATGGCCGCCGAAAAGGAGGAGCGATGATCCCGCGCGCATTCCCGCTCTGTCTCGCGGTCATCGCGAGCATCGCCGCCGACGCGAGGGGCGAGATCGCCGTCACCACGGGTCGCAACCGCGGCCCGGCGGCAACCCGGTCCTTCGCCTTCGAGAGCGTTCCCTCCCCTGCCGCCGGCGACGCCGCCGCCGGCGCGACGATCAGCGTCGCGGGAGGCAAGCTCGACTCGAACAGCGCTCCGCTGCATGCGCTCGTCGACGGAGAGCTCCCGTCGGGCGAAGACCAGCCGGGAGCCAACCTCTTCTTCGCTCCCAACAGCTGGGGCGGCCGGATCGTGATGGATCTCGGCAACGCGGTCCCGATCCGTCAGATCAACACCTACTCGTGGCACCCGGGAGATCGCGGGCCCCAGCTCTACAAGGTGTACGGAAGCAGCGGCAGGGCGCGGCGCTTCGATCCCGCTCCGAAGAGCACGATCGACCCGACGGCGCGGGGGTGGACCCTCCTCGCGTTCGTCGACACCCGGGCCAGCGATGGCGACGAGGGCGGGCAGTACGGCGTCAGCATCTCCGGCACGGAGGGCACGCTCGGCACGTGGCGGTATTTGCTCTTCGACGTCTTCGAGACCGAAAGCGACGACGCGTGGGGCCAGACGTTCTACAGTGAGATCGACGTCGTCCGGTAGGACCGTCCCGAACGGATCGCCCCCCCGGAAGGCCGCCATGCCTTCCAAAGGTGGCCGAAGCACCCCTCCCTACCGCACGCGTGTGACGGTTCGCACTGGACCCGTGTGGCTCTTGTGGCCGATACTTCGTGCGCTATCTCCAGACATGAGCTCGCATTCAGCAGAGTGATGAACCGACCTAGGCCTCCGAGAGCGCCGGGCGCGCGACGCGTACGCCCGGCGGGGCAGGGGGCGGAGCCGGCCGCACCCTGCGAGATGCGAGCGGACACACCGGATCCACGATCGAGGAATTGGAGGGGTTAGATGAGCAGAGCACCGCATTGCAGGGTGATTCCCAGACAGTTGAGGCTCGGCCTCATGGCTTTTGCCGCGGCGGCGACCATCTTCACGCTCCCGGGCGGCGCCGCGGATCTTTCGAAAGGAAGCTACACGCTCAAGCTCGACACCGCGCTCTCGTGGGGGACCCGCTATCGTTTGGAGGATCCCGACCCGGCGATCATCGGCCTCGCGAACGGGGGAACCGCCTTCTCGGTCAACGGCGACGACGGAAACCTCAACTTCGGGACCGGCCTCGTGAGCAACGCGCTCCGCGCGACGGTGGACCTCGACTACTCCTACAAGAACTTCGGGGCGTTCGTCCGCGGCACCGGCTTCTACGACTACCAGATCGAGGAGAGCGGCACCGACCGCACCCCGCTCCACCCCGACGCGATGGACTGGGTCGGCAGCCGCGCCGAGCTGCTCGACGCGTTCGTCTTCTACAAGTTCCGCGTCGGAAGCGGCGGCGGACAGGTTCGCGCGGGCCAGCAGGTTCTGAACTGGGGCGAGAGCACGTTCACGCAGGGCGGGCTGAACTCGATCAATCCGGTCGACGTGGCGACGCTGCGCGTCCCCGGGTCCGAGCTCCGGGAGGCCTACCGTCCCAGCGGGCTCGTATGGGGGTCGCTCGACTTCACCGACAAGATCTCGACGGAAGTCTTCTATCAGTACGAGTGGGAAGAGACGATCCCCGATCCTTCCGGAACCTACTTCTCGGGCAGCGATTTCTCCGGGCTCGGAAACCAGTACGTCTTCCTCGGATTCGGATCGGCCTCCGACGTCGACGAATCCGTTCTACGCGTCGCCGACTCTGGGCCGTCCGTTCCTCGGGCGTTCCTCACGGGACGGACCGCGAGCCGAGCGACGACGGCCAGTACGGCGTCGCTCTCCGCTTTCTGTCCGAAGCGTTCGGCGGCATGGAGTTCGGCCTCTATTACGTCAATTACCACAGCCGGCTGCCGGTCGTGAACGCGCTCACGGGAACGATCCAGGGCGCGGGAGCGGCGGGGGCGGCGGGACAGGCCGCGGCGCTCCGCGTCTACAGCCGCTTCGGCGTTCCGCCGGGAGCGAATCCGGCGATCGACGCGGCGGCGGGGGCGGCGGGACAGGCCGCGGGCACCGACGCGTACGCCGCGACGGCGCGATACTTCTTCACCTATCCGGAAGACATTCAGATGATCGGCCTGAGCTGGAACTCGCAGCTCGGCGCGACCGGCATCGCATTCCAGGGCGAGATCTCCCATCAGCAGGACAGGCCCTTCCTGGTCGACGACGTCGAGCTTCTGTTCGCGGCGCTCTCGCCGATCTCGGCGCCATTGCGCGTCACGAACCAGGTGTTCACCGGCAACCCCGGGTTCGGGACGGAAATCTCCGGCTATCGCCTCCTCGATTCGACGCAGTTCCAGTTCACCTTCACGAAGGCGTTCGGCCCGATGCTCGGAGCCGATCAGGGCGTGCTCGTCTTCGAGCCCGCGCTGACCAGCGTCTCGGGGATGCCCTCGAAGAACGTGCTTCGCTTCGAGGCGCCCGGTACCTACACGACCGGCAATCCGATCCACGCGGGCGCGGGCGGCGCGCACGCCGGAAAGGCGTTCGAGCCGGCTGAGCGCGTTCGCCGATCCGGAGTCGTGGGGCTATCAGCTCGCGGGCCGGCTCGACTACAACAACGCGATCGGCGCCGATCAACCTCTCGCCGCGGTTCGCGTTCGCAGCACGACGTTGCAGGGAACACGCCCGGGCCGGGCGGCAACTTCATCGAAGGGCGGCAGGCGCTGACGACCGGCGTAGCCGCCGGTTACCTGAGCGCGTGGGAGTTCGACCTCAGCTACACGATGTACGACGGCGCGGGCCGCTACAATCTGATCAACGACCGCGACTTCATGGCGGCGGTCGTCAAGTATTCGTACTAGTTCCGGGCGCGCGCAGCGCGCCCCTACGGTTCCGGGCGCGCGCAGCGCCCCAACAGGAGGTTCCACGATGCAGGTGAACACGAAATTGAAGCTGGCCTGGACGCTCGCGCTCTCCGCTCGGGCTCTCGGCCACATTGCTGGCTCAGGCAGCACGCCTCGGCAACGACCTCACCCCGATGGGAGCCGAGAAAGCGGCGAACGCGGCCGGGACGATCCCCGCGTGGGACGGCGGGATCAAGACCCCGCCCGCCGGATACAAGGTGGGGCAGCACTACGTCGACCCCTTCGCCGCCGACAAGGTCGCTCTTCACGATCACCGCCGCGAACGTCGACAAGTACGCGGCGAACCTCACGCCGGGACAGGTCGCGCTGCTCAAGGCCTACCCCAAGACCTACAAGATGAACGTCTACCCGACGCACCGGAGCGCCTCGTTCCCGCAGCGGATCTACGACACGACGAAGGACCAACGCGTCCTCGGCGCACGCCTCGTGGAGAACGGCTACGGCGTCACCGGCGCGATCAACGGCATCCCGTTCCCGATGCCGAAGAGCGGCGTCGAGGCGATCTGGAATCACCTGCTCCGCTACCGCGCCGACAGCGCCGCGCGCACCATCGCGCAGGCGGCGCCGACCCGCGGCGGCGACTACACGCTCGTCCAGTTCCACGACGAGTTCTACATGCTCTACAGCATGGCCGGCAAGACCGAAGAGGATCTGAACAACAAGATCCTCTTCTTCAAGCAGGAAGTCCTCGCGCCCGCGCGCCTCGCCGGCGGCATCCTGCTCGTGCACGAGTCGCTCAACCAGGTCAAGGAGCCGCGCGGCGCGTGGCTCTACAACCCGGGCCAGCGCCGCGTCCGCCGCGCCCCGAACGTCGCCTACGACAACCCGGGCACCGCGGCCGACAACATGCGCACCTCCGACCAGCTCGACATGTTCAACGGCGCGGTCGACCGCTACGACTGGAAGCTGGTCGGGAAGAAGGAGATCTACGTCCCCTACAACTCCTACAAGCTCCAGGATCCCGTCGGTCAAGTTCAAGGACATCCTCAAGCCGCTCCACATCAATCAGGACTTCCCGCGCTACGAGCTCCATCGCGTCTGGGTGGTCGACGCGACGCTCAAGACGGGCGAGCGCCACATCTACAAGCGCCGCACGTTCTACCTCGACGAGGACAGCTGGCAGATCCTCGCGATGGACCAGTACGACAACCGCGACCAGCTCTGGCGCGTGTCCGAGGCGCACGTGATGAACTTCTACAACGTCCCCTCGCTCTGGACCGCGCTCGAGGTGCACACCGACCTGCAGGCGGGGCGGTACCTCGCCATCGGCATGTTCAGCGAGAACGCCGCCCCGACGTTCAACATCAAGCGCACGCTCGAGGATTACACGCCGCAGGCGCTGCGGCGCGAGGGCGTACGATAATTCGACCGACGACGGCGGCCGGGAAACCGGCCGCCGTTTTCTCAGGCCCCAGACCTCGAGCCTCAGACCCCGGGACCTGATCGCACGCTCGAGAACACGAACCATCTGAGGCCTCAGGCCTGAGCCCCGAGGCCTGAATCCGGAGACGTCCTGATGATCCAGCGCCCTCCCCTCTTTCTCGCAGTCCTCGTCCTCGCGGGCATCGCGACCGCCGCGGCGCAGCCGGCGCCCGCGCAGCCCGAGCACTCGCTGCGCATGCCGCTCGCGCCGCGGTCGCTCCTGCTCGACGTCGCGCGCGCCGGAAACGCGATCGTCGCCGTCGGCGAGCGGGGCCACATCCTCGTCTCCAGCGACGCCGGCGCGTCGTGGCGGCAGGCGGACGTCCCGACGCGGTCGATGCTGACGGGCGTCGCCTTTGCCGGACCGAAGCTCGGGTGGGCGGTCGGCCACGACGCGGTGATCCTGCGGACCACGGACGGCGGCGCGACATGGCAGCGCGTCCACTGGGCTCCCGAAGACGAAGCCCCGCTGCTCGACGTCTGTTTCCTCGACGCGATCGCGGGGCTTCGCGGTCGGCGCCTACGGCGCCGCCCTGCTCACGACCGACGGCGGCGCGACATGGACCGACCATCCGATCGGCGAAGAGGACTTCCATCTCAATCAGATCGCGCTCGCGTCGCTCGGGCCGCCTGTACATCGCCGCCGAGGCCGGCAGCGTCATATCGGTCGGACGACGCCGGCGAGACCTGGACGCGGCTCGACGTCGCCGTACGACGGATCGTTCTTCGGCGTCCTGCCGCTCGACGGAGACGCGCTGCTCGCTCTTCGGCCTCCGCGGGCATCTCTTCCGCTCCGAGGACGCCGGCGAGAGCTGGACGGCCGTCGAGACGGGCACGACGGCGATGCTGAACGGCGGCATCCGGCCTCTCCGACGGCCGCATCGTCGATCGTCGGCCTCGGCGGGGCCGTGCTCGTCTCCGCACGACGGCGGCCGGACGTTCACGTTCCATCAGCAGTCGAGCCGCGCGGGCCTCGCAGGCCCTCGCCGACGCCGGCAACGGACGGATCGTGCTCGCCGGCGAGGCCGGCGTCCGGGCAGCTCCCGCTGAACGAGCTCGCGAAGTGACGACAGAGAGGATCCGCGATGATCACCAGGCTCGAAAATCTGATCTTTCACAACCGCCGTTTGGTGCTCGGGTTCTTCGTCCTGATGACGGCCTTCATGGCGTGGCAGGCCTCGCACCTGCGCATCGACGCGGGCTTCGCCAAGCTGCTGCCGCTCGAGCACCCCTACATGAAGACGTACATGAAGTACCGCGACGAGTTCGGCGGGGCGAACCGGGTCGTGATCGCGATTCAGCGCGAAGGACGGCGACATCTTCACGCCGCGAGTTCTTCCAGGTGCTGCAGCGAGGTCACCGACGACGTGTTCTTCCTCCCCGGGGTCGACCGGACCCGCGTCATGTCGCTCTTCACGCCGAACGTGCGCTTCACCGAGGTGGTCGAGGACGGGATCTCGGGCGGCAACATCATCCCGGACGATTTCGAGCCGACGCCCGGAGGGCTTCGCGACGGTGCGCTCGAACGTCCTCAAGTCGCCATACGTCGGCCGGCTCGTCGCGAACGACTTCTCCGCGGCGATCGTCGTCGCCGAGCTGCTCGAGGTCGACCCGAACACCGGCGAGAGGCTCGACTACATCGACGTCGCCGGACCAGCTCGAGGGGATCCGCGAGAAGTACGGCAACCACGACGGTCGGCGTGGACTTCGACTACCACATCATCGGCTTCGCGAAGGTCATCGGCGACATCGCGGCCGGCGCCGCGCGCGTCGTGCTCTTCTTCCTCATCGCGTTCCTCATCACGGCGATCTTCGTCTACGTCTACTCGCAGAGCATCAAGCTCACGCTCATCGTCGCTCGGCTGCTCGCTGATCGCGGTCGTCTGGCAGCTCGGGCTGCTGACGCTGCTCGGCTTCGGCATCGACCCGATGTCGATCCTGGTGCCGTTCCTCGTCTTCGCGATCGGGGTCAGCCACGGCGTGCAGATGGTGAGCGCGTACGGCGTCGGAGGTCTACGAGGGCGCCGACAGCGTGACCGCGGCGCGCGAGCGACCTTCCGGCGGCTGCTGGTCCCGGGCGGCATCGCGCTCGCTGACCGACACGATCGGCTTCATCACGATCATGCTGATCAAGATCCGGATGATCCAGCGAGATGGCGATCACCGCCAGCCTCGGCGTCGGCGGTCATCATCCTGACGAACCTGGTGCTGGTGCCGGTGCTGCGTCTCCTACACGCAGTTCGACGAGATCTACCGCCTCAAGCTGCAGCGCCGGCACCGCCACATGGATCCCGATCTGGAACCGCCTGGCGCGGGTCGCGGAGCCGCGGAACGCCGCGATCGTCACGGCCGTCGCGGTCGCTCCTGTTCGCGTTCGGCTGGTGGAAGGGGCACCAGGTCAAGATCGGCGACCTCCACACGCGGCGTGCCCGAGCTGCGCGGCGACTCGCGCTACAACATCGACACCGACGATGATCACCGAGCCAGTTCACCATCGGCGTCGACGTGATCACGGTGATCGTCGAGTCGGTCCCGCAGGGCTGCACCGACTACGACGTCATGACGACCATCGACGGCTTCGAGTGGCACATGCGCAACGTTGCCGGGCGTGCAGTCGGTGCTCGGGATCGGCGGCGTCGCGAAGATCATCAACGCCGGCTGGAACGAGGGCAGCCTCAAGTGGCGCGTGCTGCCCCGCAACCAGTCCACGATGGCGCAGGCGGTGACCTACATCGACACCAACACCGGGCTGCTCAACTCCGACTGCAGCGTCATGCCGGTCTAGATCTACACGGTCGACCACAAGGCCGAGACGATCGAGCGCGTCGTCGCCGCGGTCAAGGAGTACGCAGCAGGATCACGGCTACGCCGAAGGCGAATTTCCGGCTCGCCACCGGCAACGTCGGCGTCATGGCGGCGACGAACGAGGCCGTCTCCGCGGCCCAGTTCCCGATCCTGCTGTGGGTGTTCGCGGCCGTCATCGTGCTCTGCCTCGTCACGTTCCGCTCCGTCGCGGCGACGCTCTGCATCGTCATTCCGCTGGCCCTCGTCTCGCTTCTCGCCTATGCCGCTGATGGCGATGCTCGAGATCGGCCTGAAGGTCTCGACCCTGCCCGTGGTCGCCCTCGGCGTCGGCGTCGGCGTCGACTACGGCATCTACATCTTCAGCCGGCTGCGCGAGCATTCTACAGCGAGGGCAAGACCGCTGCAGGAGGCCTACCGCGAAACGCTCGACGATCACCGGGAACGGCGTGCTCTTCACCGGCATCACCCTCGCGACCGGCGTCGCGACCTGGATCTTCTCGCCGCTCAAGTTCCAGGCCGACATGGGGCTGCTCCTCACCTTCATGTTCCTGATGAACATGATCGGCGCGATCGTCCTGCTGCCGGCCCTCGCCTGCTGGCTCAAGCCGCGCGTGGGCACGGCGAAGGCGGCGGCGCCCTCGCCGCAGACGAGCGCGTAGACCCCTCTCCCTCCCCTCTCCCCGCACGGCGGGGAGAGGGCGGACCTCCGCGAGCGCGCGGCGTCGCAAACTGGCATCGACCGGTTCGCGGTGGTACCGTAATCGGTCGCAATGTTCCGCTTCGCACTCGCCCTCTCTCTCTTCCTGGCCGCCGTCGCCCTCGCTGCCGACGACATCCCGCTTTCCGCGCCCGGTGCTACCGTACCTCACGGCCGCGCTCGAAGCGCCGCGGGCAGCGGAGTCGACCTCGTCGTCTGGGAAGAGCGGAGCGCCGAGCGGGTCGTGCTGAAGGCGAGTCGCGTCGGACCCGCAGGCGCGCCGCTCGACGGAGAAAGCATCGTCGTCGCCGACGACCTTCTCTTCAACCCTCACCCGAGCGCGGTCGTCGAGTTCGGGGTCGCGTTCGACGGCGAATCGTTCGTCGTCGCGTGGATGCGCCATGACGGCGACCGAATGAGTCTCCTCGTTCGAACGATCACGCCGGCGGCGATCGTCTCCGAGCCCCGCGTCGTCGTCACCTGGGATCGCCTCTACAACCTCCAGATCGCCGGAGGCGGCGAAGGGCGCAGCGCCATCACGTGGGGAGGATTCGAAACGCAGTCATCCCCCGCCCCCCTAAGGGCATACCTCGTCGCTCTGGTCCGCGGCTCGACCGGTACGCCGGTCGGGCTCGCGCCGATGTACTTCTCTTCGGCGACGGGGATCGCGGCGACCGCGAGCGGCTATCTCGCCGTCTTCATCTGGCCGCTCCCCTGTCGGATCACGTGCTTACCGGAAGGGCCGCTTTACGCGCGCTCCTTCGGCTTCGACGGGACGCCGACGAGCGAGCCTCGGCTCCTGGACACGAGCGAAGGGTACCGGGCCGAGGTCCTGTCGAATGGAGAATCGGTATGCGTCTCGTGGCATGATTCCGTTCTCCGGGTCGACGACGCCATGAACGTCGTGAGTGAGTCCAAGCTGGCGCGCACCGGCGACGCCTCGCTCGAGGGCGACGAGATTCGGATCGACACCGGCATCAACCGCGCGGTCTACTCGTCGAGCGGCCTCCTTCGCCGCTTCGAGCCTCTGATGCTCCAGAGGGACGAGACCTACGCGGGGACGATGTCCGGTAAGCGCGTCCTGGTGCTCACGGGTCCGGAATCTGCGCGCCGCCTCGTGATCCGCTCCTTCGAGACCGCGCCCGCCGCCGACCTCGCCGTCGTCGCAACCGGCGCGTTGTTGCCTTCCGACCGGTATTCCTACGAGCGGCTCGTCGTCTTCCGGATCGAGCATCGCGGCGGCGCGCCGGTCAACCGGATCGCGCTCTGGTGGTCGCGCGGGTGGACGGTGATGATTCCGGGCGAGACGACCTGGCAGGGAGGCACGGTGCTCGATCGCCCCCTGCGCGAAGGGGAGTCGTTCGAGGTGGCGATCCCGATCAACGAATGGTTCGTGACGGACGAACTCTGGATCGCCGGGGACGTGGTCGACAGCCATCCTTCGAACAACGTGGACGGCTACAGGCGCCCAGCCCGGCCGCGCGGCCGAACAGTGTCGCGGTAACCGCCGGGCACGCGCCAATGCCTCGAATGAACGCCCCGTCCGGCCCCGCGGGCGCGTCGCGGCCCGATAAAGCAGCCGCGAAGCCAACGGTGTGGCGCGCGCGTCTCGCCCGCCCCGGGCGGCGGCCATGCCTGATTACAATCGGCGCTCTGTGTTATTTTGCACGTCGGTGCCCCATGCGTCGCCTCCTCGGTCACCTCCTAGTTCTTCTCGCGCTTCCGCTGCTCGCCGCCGACGTTCCCCTCTCCGACCGGCCGCTCGCGCCGCTCGTTGTGGACACCGTAGCCGCGGCCGCCTCGGACGACGCGATCCTCGCCGTCTACCCTGCGGGCTCCGATCGCTACTTCCAGCGCCTGACGCTCAGCGGAACGCCGGTCGATCCGCTGGCGCGCTACCTCGGCAAAGCCGCCAGCGGGCTCACCGTACTATGGGCCGGCGACCGTTGGGCGATTCTCTCCGGCTCCGATCTCTGGTGGATCGACCCGGATGGCGCGGTCGACGGCCCGTTCGACCTCGGGATCATCCCGCTTTCCGCGACCGTGATTCGCGATCGCGTCGCGATCATCACGCGGGCGCCCAGCCGGCCGGGACTCAGCGAATTTCGCGTCTTCGAGCTGGCTGCCGGCAACGAGCTCGTTTGGTCCCATTCGACGACGTCGACGACAACGTCGACGCCGTCGCCCGTCGATCTGCTCGGAACGACCGGCATCGCGACGATACAAACGCTTCGATTCTCGACCTCGCCGACCGAAACTCTGCTCGCCGTCTCGGCGCCGTCGCTGAATCCTCCGAAAATGCTCATCGTCCCGACGCCCACGCCACCGCTCCTGGGTCAGTTCGTTCCGGGCCGGAGCGGCGGGGGTCTTTTCATCTGGAACGATGACGGCCTAAAGGCTTCCGTGATCGCGACCGATGGGACGTTTACGGAGGCCTTCCCTGTCGGACCGCGCGGCGAAATCTCGCCGGCGATTCGCGCGGCGTCCCATGACGCAGGATGGGACCTCGTCTGGCGCGTCGGCGAGTCGACGCATCTGGCGCGGATCTCGCCGGCGGCCACGGCGAGCGTGGAAGTGCTGGATGCGCCGATCGCGATCACGCATCGGACCGCGCTCGTCTCCGTGCCCGATGGCCAGCTGCTTCTCGAGTCTCGCCCGCCCCCCGCCGCCGGAATCGACGTACGGAAAATCATCGGATCCCACGTCGGCTGGCCGGCGATCGTCGGCTACGAAAAAGCATTTCAGGGTGAGGCGCAATCGGCAGCCGGCGGCGGGTTCGATCTCGTCGTCTGGGTGGAGCAGGGAGTCGATCGGGCGGTCCTGAAAGCCACACGCATCGCACCGAGCGGGCTGCCGCTCGATGGAAGCGGGTTGATCGTCGCTGACGAGCACGTCATGGGCGGCGGCTCGAACGCTTCGTTCGGCGTGTCATTCGATGGAGAGGCGTTCGTCGTCGCCTGGATCCGGTTCGAGGCGAATTACCGTCGGAGCGTCCTCATGCGCCGCATCTCCACCGACGGGACTCTTCAAGCCGAGCGGTTTGTCGGCGATAGCCCACTGCCGTGGGCTGTCGAGGTGGAGGGCGCGACCGAGGGCCGCGCCGCAGTTGCCTGGTGGGGCCCCGACCCCGCCCGGCCATGGTACCAGTGGGCGGTGCTCCTCCCGGTGGTGCAAGGCGAGCCGTACGCGCGGGTCGACGTGGCTACCGGCAATCTCGCCGGCTCGCTTCCCCGCCTCGCCGCGGGGGCCGACGGTTTCCTCGCCGTCTTTCATGATGAGACGCGGTGCCGCCTCTCGACGTGCGGACCTCCCGTCTCGCTGCCATTCGCGCGCAGGTTCGCGCTCGATGGGACTCCGCTCGGCGCCCCATTAGCGCTCGCGATGGAGGACGACTGGGGGTGGGCCCCGGAGGTGGTTTTCGACGGGAGCGACTTCTTCGTCGCCTGGCAGGACAACCTCGCGCGCCTCTCGCCCGACCTCGCGATCGTCCGGAAGACGAAGCTCGCGCGCGAAGGAGCGCTTTCGTTCGAGGACGGCGTGCTGCGCAACGATTCGGAGCGGATCAGCGCGGCCTATTCGGCGGATGGCGCGGTCGAGCGATTCGAGCCGCTTCCGCTTCTCGATCCCGGCGATGAGCTGGCGCGCCTTTCAAGGGGAAAGTTCGTCGTGCGTCGCGCGGACAACCCGCGACGCCTCTTCATCAGGCGCGCGGAACCAGCAGCCATCGCAGACCTGGCTGTCACCGCAACGGGCGCGATCGTTCCCGATTCCCGGATGCATCTGTTGATGTTCCGGATCGAGCACGCAGGAGGCGCGGCCGTCGACCGAATCGAGCTATGGTCGAAGAACGGCATCCTTCTATCCGGAGCGGGCGAGCCGGCGAAAACGAGAATCGTCCTCGATCGGCGCCTCTCGCCTGGAGAGTCGTTCGAGGTCGGCGTTCGCGTTGATTTCTCGCTCCAGCATAGGTTCGACGGCCGGTTCTGGATCGAGCCGACGCTCTGGGTCGCTGGAGACGCTATCGACAAGAATCCCGCGAACAACCACGCGCAGTACGAACGTCCCATGCGGCCGCGCGAACGAGCCGTCGGACGATAGCGCGCCCAGCGTCCGCGACCTCGAGCTCCACGAGGGAGAGAGCATCGAGGTGACCCTCGACATCTGGCTCTCCTGGTCGAACCCGTTGCTCTGGGTCGCGGGCGACGCGGTCGACGTCATCCCCGAGAACAACACGGCCCGCTACGAGCGACCCGCACGGCCGCGCGGGCGCACGCTCGCGCGGTAGAACGAGACGGGCCGCGAAGCGGCAGCACATTGGTAGTCCGAATCTGGTTTCGCGCGGATCGAAGGTTCGGGCGGCCGCAGGCCGCCCCTACGATCCGAATTTCGGCCTCGTTCCGAGCCCGAGCCCGAGCCCGAGCCCGAGCCCGAGCCCGAAAGGATTTTCGCGGAACCAGAGGCGGGCGGGACGCCCGCACCCCACCGGGAAACGGACCGGCGCAGCCGGTCCCTACTGCCCGTCTTTCAGGCTCGCCGGCGTCGGGTCGCCCGGCTCGCGCGTCTCCACGTCGCCCGAGCGCCCGGCGCGGTAGAGAAGCGCGCAGACGATCAGGACGATGGCGATGCCGCCGGTGACGCGCGGCCACGCCGTGAGATCCAGGTGAAGTCCCGTCGCCGCGAAGTGCATCGACGCGAGCGCGCGGCTGAACGCCGCCTCGGGCCATTTGCCCGGCTGCCGGCGACGAGGAACGCGATCAGCACGCCGGCGAGGCCTTCGCCCGCGATCATCCCCGACGCGGCGAGCACGCCCGGATCGCTCTCGGCGGCTTGCCCTTTGCGCCGCGCGTCGACGATGCGTCTCACGATGCCGCCGACGAAGATCGGCGTGAGGCTTCCGAGCGGCAGATAGATCCCGACCGCGAACGCGAGCCCCGGCAGCCCGGCGATGCAGCGCGCAGACCGCGAGCCCGGCGCCCGTGCCGACGAGCCCCCACGGAAGCGATCCGGCGAGCACGCCCTCGATCACGGTCTTCATCAGCGTCGCCTGCGGCGCGGGCAGCTCGGGCGAGCCGAACGTGAACGCCGGCCGAGCAGGAGCACGGTCCCCGCGATGGCCCAGCAGGCGAACGCCGCGCCGATGAACTGGCCGAACTGCTGTCGCGCGGGGGTCGCGCCGACGAGCTACCCGGTCTTCAGGTCCTGCGAGATGTCGCCCGCTTTCGACGCGGCGATGCAGACGACGGTGCCGACCGTGAGGATCGCGGCGCGCGCCGACGGATCGGTCCAGCCGAGCAGGACGAAGATGACCGAGACGCCGAGGAGCGTCACGAGCGTCATCGCGGACGTCGGGTTCGACGAGACGCCGATCAGCCCGACGATGCGCGAGGAGACGACGACGAACGCGACGCCGAAGACCGCGACGCCGAGCGCGGCGACGAGGCGCTGGCACGAACGTCATGTCGCCCGGCGAACAGGTCCGGCACCGCGGCGAGCGTGATCACGACGATGCAGCGGGACGACCACGACGACCCACGACGGGAGTCGCGGTCGCGTGCGCGGCGACCGCCTCGCCCGTCCGCGCGTCGAGCCGCGTCCCCTTGCGCAGGCCGCGCATGACGGCGGCGAACGAGCTCGCCATCGTCGGCAGCGCGCGCGCGACCGCGACGATGCCCGCCGCCGCGACCGCGCCCGCGCCGATGTAGCGGACGTAGCGCGACCAGATCTGCCCGGCCGAGAGGTCGCGGATCGGCGTCGTCATCTCCGGAAAGAGCGGCGCGGTGAGCCCCGCGCCGACGAGCGCGATCAGCGGCGTGAGGACGATCGCCGAGATGAGGCTTCCCGACACCATGATCGCCGACTGCCGGTAGCCGAGGATGTAGCCGACCGCGAGCAGCGCCGGCGCGATCTCGAGCGCGAGATCCGCCTTCGGCAGGACCGGGAGAGTGCATCGTGAGCTCCGACGGGAGGAGCATGAACGCGCCGAGAGCGAGCTTGATCGCCGCGCCGACCGCGAGGCCGATGAAGATCCACCGCCCTCCGACCGCCGCCTCCGTCGTCGCGCGCAGCACTTCGGCGCACGCCGTCCCCTCGGGGTACGGGAGCTCGTTCGCGGATCGGACGATCAGCAGGCGGCGCAGCGGGACCATCGCGGCGATGCCGAGAAGCCCGCCCAGGAGCGCCAGGATCGCGACCTGCCAGAAGGGAGGCGCCATCCCCCACATGAAGAGCGCCGGGATCGTGAAGATCGTTCCCGCCGCGAGCGACGAGCTCGCCGAGCCGATCGTCTGCGAGAGGTTCGCCTCGAGGATCACGCCATGGGCGCGCTTCTGCATCAGCTGGAAGAGCGCGACCGTGAGGACCGCGATCGGGATCGAGGTCGAGACGGTCAGGCCGACGCGAAGGCCGAGATAGGCGTTGGCGGCGCCGAAGAGGACGCCGAAGAGGATGCCCGCGACGACGGCGCGGACGGTGAACTCGACGACGGAATCGTTGCGCGCGGGCGGCACGACGGTCATGCGCGATCCTCCTGGCGCGCGTGATCGTACGCGGAAAGCCGGTAGCAATGTCAACGCCGGTGGCCCCAGGGTCGCCCGCGACTTAGCTTTCTCTCATCGCCACACACATCTGCGATCTCCCGAGGCTCCCGGCCGCGGGTCGGGCGCAGATCGACATGGAGGCTGCAATGGGACCCTCGACCGTTCACATCGATGTGCATCAGTTGGCAGAGGAAGTGACGGAAAAGATTTGGAACCAGGGAAAGGTTCACCGCATCGGCGATTACTACGCGGATGACGTCGTGCGGCACGTCGCCGAGACGAGCGAGCCCGTCGTCGGGCTCGACGCAAACCGGGAGTACATCGCCGGGCTGCTCCGCGCGTTCCCGGACATGAACGTCACGATCCAGACGGTTGTCGCGGAGCACGAATGGATCGCGGTCCGCTACACGTGGACCGGGACGCATCGCGGCGCGATGGAAGGAGTTCCCGCGACGGGAAAGCGCGTGACGATGACCGGCCAGAGCTTTCTTCATATCGTCAACGGCAAAGCGATCGAGATCTGGGACGAAGGGAACATCCTCTCGATGCTCCAGCAGCTCGGCGTCATCCCCGCTCGACCGTAGCCGGAGGCCTACGGTCTGCCCGCAACGCAGCGCATGAGCGAAGCTGCTTCCGGGTCGATCGTTGTCTGTCGATTGTTGGCTCGGCTCGGGGAGTGGAGGGACGCGCAGGATGTCATCCCGAGCGTCCGGACGGGAGGCCCCGAACCTGAGTAGAAGACACTTCGCGCTCGCGAGCATGTCATCCCGAGCGTAGGCAGGCGCGGGCTGCGCCCGACCGCCGATGACCGGGATCGGTGCGCAAGGGGCGCGGCCGTCCCGGCCGCCGTTGGCGCCGCGTCCCGCGGCGCCCGGTGGCGGCGGCGAGACGCCGCCGCAACGGCGGGCGAGACGCCCGCGCCCCAGCCGATCCCGAGAGCAGCGAGGGATCTGGGAGGGGGCTGCGAAAGAACGCGGCGCCGCTGCAGGGCAGGAAGATCGGCGTTCGCTTCGTGGTCGAAGGCGAACCTCGATCCTCGTGCCCTGCTTCGGTCCCGCGTCACGCGCATCACGCCCACCCAGATCCCTCGCTACGCTCGGGATGACAACCCTCGCGATTCGCGATCAACGATCAACGTTCAACGATCAACAGCTAGCCGCTCGCGCAACGCCCGGATGTGCGCCGGCGTCGTGCCGCAGCAGCCGCCGATGAGGCGAACTCCTTCAGACGACAGCGGCGCGAGCAGGTCGGCGAACTCCTCCGGGCCGGTCGGGTAGACGAGCTTCCCCGCCGTGAGCGAGGGCAGGCCGGCGTTGGGCCGGATCGCGACGGGACGCGTCGTGCTCGCGAGAAACTCCCGGGCGATCGCGACCATCGGTTCGACGCCCTCTCCGCAGTTCGCGCCGACCGCGTCCGCTCCCGCCTCGGCGAGCGCGCGAGGCAGCCGCGGGAACCGAAACGCCCATCACCGTGAATCCGCCGCGCAGGGTCATGTCGAAGGTCATCGTCGCGATGATCGGGGATCTCCGCCGAGACCGCGCGCGCGGCGCGAACCGCGAGCACCGCTTCATGGATATCCGTCATGGTCTCGATGCAGACCAGGTCCACTCCCGCTTCGACGAGGACCGTCACCTGACGCTCGAAGCCCGCGGCGACTTCGGCCGGATCGGCGTCGCCGAGCGGGGCGAGAAGGCGCCCCGTCGGGCCGACCGACGCGCTGACGAACGCCCGGCCGGAAGCGGCAGATCGCGCGATGCTCGACCGCGCGTCCGTTCAGCTCCTCGAGCTCCTCGCCGAGCTGATGCTGCGCGAGCCGCATGGGCGAGCCGCCGAACGTGTTCGTCGTAATGACCTCCGCGCCAGCTTGAACGTACGCGCGCGCGATCTCCGCGAGCGTGTCGGGGCGCGTCAGGGTCCAGAGCTCCGGAGCCGATCCGGGAGGAAGGCCCCGCGCGGCGAGCATCGTCCCCCATCCGCCGTCGCCGACGATCGTTCCGGAGGCGAGCCTCTCCCTGAAGCGCATCACCGTCCTGCCAGTTCTCCCGCCTGCGCGACCGCGCTCACCGCATCGCGCGCGAACGCATCCGCGCCGATCTCGCTCGCGAACGCCGCCGTCACCGGCGCGCCTCCGACGAGCGTCCGGATGCGCTCGCGCAAGCCACGGCGGGCGATCCGCTCGATCACCGCGGCCATCTCGGTCATCGTCGTCGTCAGGAGGGCGGACATCGCGATGACCGGCGCGTTCATCTCGAGAGCCGCGTCGATGAACGCGTCCGGCTCGACGTCGGTCCCGAGGTCGACGACCTTGTAGCCGCCCCCCTGCAGCATCACGGAGACCAGGTTCTTGCCGATGTCGTGCAGATCGCCGCGCACCGTCCCGATGACGACGATTCCCGATGCCGGGACGCCGTCGCGGAGAAGCAGCGGCTCGAGGAGCGACATGGACGCCTTCATCGCGCGCGCCGCGAGGAGCACGTCCGGAAGAAAGATCTCCCGGTCGCGGAAACGGACTCCCACGGCGGACATCCCGGGCAGGAGCGCGCCATCGAGGATCGAGGCCGGCCCGGCGCCGGCCTCGATGAGCGCCTCGGTCGCCGCCTTCGCCACCGGGGCCTGGCCCCTCTCGATCGCGGCGCGGAGCTCCTCGATGGCGCTCATCGCCTCACCGACGCCATGCGCGGGATGCATTCGTGCGTCTCGCATTCCTCGCAGAAGGGGTAGTCGGGACGGAAGCGGTGGACGGAAGCGTCTCCCGCCACGAGCACGCCCGAGACGGACTTGAGCGGCGCCATGAGACCGCTCGCGCCGAGCGTCACGCCGATCTCGTCCGGCCGGATCGAGTCGAACAGCGCCCGCTGCCCGCTCACGTGCCAGCCGCAATAGCCGGGGCTGTAGGGCAGCACCCGCACGCGCTCGCCGTCGAGGGCGCCCGAGAACCGGTCCGCGATCGCGTCGACCGTCCGGTTCATCGCCGATGACGCGTACGCGTCGAGCACGCATCCGAGAGCCGGATCGTCCTCGCCGAAGAGCCCGGCGATCTCCTTTTCCAGGCGATCTCCGATCGTCGCGACGAACAGAGCCAGAGCATCCGCGCGGGGATAGACCATCTCGAGCGGAGAATCCGGCGCGTTCTTCCCCTCCCCCGCATGGACCTCGGCGAACTCGCCGGCCGTCACGCGCCGAAGAATTCCTCGTGCGTCGACGCCCGCCGCGGCCCTCGCTGCCGCTCCGTCGAGCAGCTCCCGCAGCGCCGGCGCGGGCGCGAGGCCCTGCGGAACTCCGAGGCGGCGCAGCACGTCCTCCTCGGCTGGACGAACATCCTCGTACGCAATACGGATCATGCGACGCATGCCGCCTCCAGCGTCGCGCGAGCGATCGCGAGCACGTTGGCGGCGGGCGCCCGCGGCGGCACCGAGCACGCGGTGCTCAGGATGTATCCGCCCGGACCGGCGATCGCGATCCGCTCGAGCGCGTCGCGCCGGCACTCCTCGGCCGTTCCCCTCAGGACCGTGTTCACTGGATCGATGTTGCCCTTGAGGAAGACGCGCGGGCTCAGGCGCCGCCTCGCGTCGGAGAGATCGCATGTGCCGAGCGGCGGAGGGTCGAGCGTGTCGATGCCGTCCGTTCCCGAGGCCTCCATCAGCTCCAGCCGGTCTCCGATCGCACCGCACGTGTGGGTGTAGACGATTGCGCCGGGCCGCTCGCCCTTCACGGTCTGGATCACGCGCGCTTCGAACGGAAGGACGAGATCCTCGTAATGACGCGGTGAGATGAACCCCGCGCCGGCGAAGGCCGACGAGAGGAGGATCGCATCGGCCCCGGCGTCGAGGAGGCCGACCCCGAGCGCGGCCGCCCCTCTGGCGAGTCGGGCGAGGACCCCCTTCACCTTTGCCGGGTCGTCGACGAGCGCGAGCATCGCTTCGGTCGGGCCGAGAAGCTCGACGAGCTGCGAGAACGGAGAGAAGACCTCCCCGTGCACGGAGACATCCGGGGCGAGCTCGCGGACGAGGCGGAGCGTGTCGAACTGCCACCGCGGGAAGGAGCGGAGCGGCGTGACGCCGAGCCTCTCGTGCGGCTCGACGTAGAAGAGCAGAGAGGCGTCGAGCTCCGCGAGCGCGGGAGGGCGCCGCTTGCGCCGCGAGGCGTCGAGCACGCGCGGGTTGTCGTCCGGCGGGACGATCGTGATCGCTCCCTCCCTCCACCGGATCGTCGTCTGCGCGTCCCCCGTTTCGATCGCGGCGACCGCGCTCCGCCAGCCGGGATCGCGGCCGGGAAGATTGACGAGGATCCCGTCGAACTCGTACCGCCTCTGCATCGCGACCAACGCCTCGGCGAAGGCGGCCGAGTCATGCCAGATGTCCACGGGCGGAATGCCGCTCTCGAGGAAATAGTGGCCCAGTGCGAGCTGGCACATGACAGGGACCCGGTCCGGCGGAGGAAGGTCCGCAGGCCGCATCGCGGCATCCATCCGCTCGCGGGGAGTCATGCGCACGACTATAGCGCCGGCGCGCGCGCGCGCCATGTGCGCTGCGCACACCCCCCAGGTCAGGGAGCCTGCGGCTCGATCCCCGTGAACCAGGAGAACGCGCCCAGGGCGATGTTCTCGGGGATCTCGTGCTTCCCTTCGAACTCGTCGAACCGGACGGCGAATCCCGCCTTCCGCAAGCCCGACGCGAGCGGGCCTCCGCACTTCGCGATCGGGAGGACCGGGTCCTGGCGGCCGTGCGAGATGAACACGGCGGGAGCGCCCGCGCCTCCGGATCGATCTGGAGACCCCGCAGGGAGAGAAGGCGACGACGTGCGAGAAAAGGTCGCCGTTCGCGACGCCGAGCGTGAGCGCGTAGGAGGCGCCATCGGAGAAGCCGCCGACAGCGAGGCGCCGCCGGTCGACCGAGCACCGAGCGAACGCGGCCCGAAGGGCCTCGTCGACTCGCGCCACGTCCACGCCCGGCTCGCCGCGAATCGCGTCCCACGTCTCACCGGCGGACGCGGGAACGAGCACGATCATCCCGTAGCGGTCGGCGAAGGGGCGCACGTGGTCGAGCGTGACGCCGGCCGAGCCGCCGGCACCGTGCAGGAACAGCAGGAAGGGAGGCGCCGCGCCCGCGGAGGCGGGCACGTAGAGGTACGCGTCGCGCCCCGACGAGAGAGCCAGCCGTTCCTCTCCCGCGGAGCACGCGCGCTCGGACGGCTGCGGGCGCGCGGCGAGGCGCCCCGGCTCGGCGGTCGAGGGAGGGGGAACCACGCCGGCGCAGGACACCATGAGGAACGCGGCCATGGGGACGAGACTCTGCTTCAACGGGACCTCCGGAAGAGCAGCGTACCTGAATCCGATCCCGCCGCCGGATCGCCGGCGCGGGCGACGGCATCAGTCTCCGAAGCAGATCCCGAGGTCTCGCGCGGTCTTGATCGTGTCGCAATCGAGCGGCACGGTCCTCATCCGCTTCGTCGCGTCCTCGAGGGGAACGTAGTTCACCGTCGGCGGGTCGAGCGCCACCATGATCCCGCTCTCCCCCTCGTCGAGCGCGCGAACGGCGGCGGCTCCGAAGCGCAGCGCGAGGAGGCGGTCGAACGTCGTCGGCGTTCCGCCCCGGAGCAGATGGCCGAGCACGACGCATGCGCACCTCGCGTCCCGTGAGCTCCTCGAGCTCCGCGGTGACGCGCTCTCCCGGCCCCGCCGAGCCGCTCCACGGCGCCCGCTTCCTTCGCCTTGAGTGAGGGAGATCGTTCCGCCTTTCGGCTTCGCCCCTTCGGCCACGACGACGATCGCGTGCTTCTGCCCCTCCTCCTCGACCTGATCGATGTGCTTCGCGACGTTCTCGAGGTCGTAGGGGATCTCCGGGATGAGGATCACGTCGGCCGTCGCGGCGACGCCCGAGTGGAGCGCGATCCATCCGGCGTAGCGCCCCATGACTTCGACGACCATGACGCGCCGATGCGCGTCCGCCGTCGAATGAAGCCGGTCGATCGCCTCGGTCGCGAACGAGATCGCCGTGTCGAATCCGAACGTGATGACCGTCCCGTCGAGGTCGTTGTCGATCGTCTTCGGAACGCCGATCGACGCGCAGCCCCTTGTTCGCGAGGATCGCCGCGATCGCCAGCGAGCCGTCGCCCCCGATCGAGATGAGCGCGTCGATCTGATGCAGCCGGAACCTCTGAAGGAGCTCGTCGGTGCGGTCGATTTCCGTCACGGTCCCGTCCGGCGCCGTGACCGGGAACCTCAGAGGGTTCCCGCGGTTCGTCGTCCCGAGGATCGTCCCGCCGAGCGCCGTGATGCCGTGGACCGTGTCGCGCGTGAGAGGAATGAGCCCGCCGTTGACGTACTGCTCCGGGAGGAGAAGCCCGTTGTAGCCGTCGCGGATGCCGACGCACTGCCATCCGCGGTTGATCGCGGAGAGGACGGCCGCGCGGATCACGGCGTTCAGTCCCGGCGCGTCTCCTCCCCCCGTCGAGATGGCGATCCGTCTGATCTTCGAGTTCGCGCTCATGCAGGGCTCTCCTCCGAGGAACTCTATCGCATCGGCGCCCCCGCACGCGCCCGGAGTGACGGTCCCGACGCGCCGGCGGCGATAATGTCCCGATGCCGAACGAGACGAGCTATCGCGGGTGGGTCCGCCCCGGCCCGATCCCTCCGGGAGGGATCGAGCCCGAGCCGGGAGAGACGCTCGATTACCTCTGCGGCCACTACCGGATCTTCCAGTACGAGCGGGGGCATCGCTATTCGACGGACGACGTCCTGACGGCCTGGTACGGGACGCAGTGGGCGCCGCGCGTGGACCGCGCCGCCGACATCGGTTCGGGGATCGGCTCGGTCGCGATGATCGCGGCGTGGCGCCTCCCCGGCGCGGCGTTCTGCACGGTCGAAGCGCAGGAGATCTCGATCCGGCTGGCGCGGAAGAGCGTCGCATTCAACGGGCTCGAGGACCGCTTCCGCCTCTATCACGGCGACCTGCGCGACGGCTCGATCCTGGCCGGCGAGGAGCCGTTCGATCTCGTGACGGGATCGCCGCCGTACTTTCCGGAGGGGACCGCCTCGCCGGCCGCGCACGATCAGGCGATTCCGGCGCGGATCGAGGTCCGCGGGAGCGTTCACGATTACGCGGCGGCGGCCGCGCGGATCCTTCGCCCCGGGGGCGTCTTCGCGTTCGTCTTCCCGACCCCGCAGCTCGAGCGCGCTCTCGAGGGGCTCCGCGCGGCGGATCTCGTCCTGCTCCGGAGGCGCCAGGTCGTCTTCAAGGAGGGAGAGCCGTCCCTGATCTCTCTCTTCCTCGCCGGTCGCGCCGCCGATCTGCCGGTCAGCTTCACGCGCCCGTCCCCCGGAAAGCCGTGGGTCGAGCCCCCGCTGATCATCCGCGACCGCGAGGGGCGCGTGCATCCCGAGTACGCGACGATCCGGCTCAGCTTCGGGTTTCCGCCCGGAGACATGGCGGCCGACCCGCGACTCGCCTCTACCCTTCCTTCCGAATGAGCCTGGTCAACTGCTCGCGGTTCGGGTCGAGCAGCTCCGCCACGCGCGGCGCGTTCACGTTCGCGACGATGATCTGACCCACCTCGGTGTTCACGTCGGTGAACAGCCCTTGCGCTTTCATCTTCTCCGTCTGGTACTGGTTGTCTTGCGTCGGCGTGACGTAGTGGACCGAGTCCGCTCTTGTAGCGGTGGACGAGATAGAGATGGATGAGGCTCATGAGCCGCTTCTTCCGGAGCGACTCCTCGAACGTGTTCTGGTCGCGGACCGACAGGATGCTGCGGCCACGCCGGTCCTGGATCGGAGCGAAGACGACGTTCGCCCGAAGGCGCCCTCCGTCCCGACGATTCCCAGCTCGAGCAGCTCGGAGCCGGCGCGCTGCGGGCGAAGCTCTACGCGCAGCGGCTCGGCGATCCCGTAGTGGCTCGCGCCAGATCGTTCAGCCACTCCTCGAGGAGCTTCTTGGGCACTTCCGTCTGAATGAGGTGCTGGTGCTGGGTCGAGCCGGCGCCCATCGCCGTCGTCGTGGCGGTCCGGCCTGACGACGCGAGCAGCGCGGCGTCGAGGCGGGGACCTCCGACGAGCGTCTGGGGCGTCTTGTACGGCGACTCGACGAGGCGGATCTTCCGCTGCAGCCTCGCCAGCGCGAGCATCCCTTCCTGCCTGAGCTGGGAGGCGAACTCCTCGGCCGCGACCCCGTCGACCTGATGGCCCCCGTACGTGATGAAGTTGAAGACGTACCCCATCTTCCCGAGCTCTTCGGGAAAACGGCGCATCTCGTCTTCGCTCATCCCCGTCGAGTCCCAGTTGAACGACGGCGAGAGGTTGTACGCGAGCATCTTGTCGGGGAACGCCGCATGGATCGCCTCGGCGAACTGCCGCGCGTCCTCCAGGTCCGCGGTCTTGGTCTCCATCCAGAGGATGTCGGCGAAGGGCGCCGCCGCGAGCGACTTCGCGATCGCGTACGGGATCCCGCCCCGGATCTGGTAGTACCCCTCGGGAGTTTTCGGGTGCTCCGGGTCCCAGATCAGGCTCACGCCGAGCGACTTCGCCTTCTCCCGCGCGGACGCGAGCGACGCCGTCCGCGCGAAGCTCAGCCACGCCTCGGCCGTCATCTCGAGGTCCTCTCCCTCGCTCGCCCGGAACTCGAGCACCTCGGCCACGGCCTCTCCGTAGGTCGCGAGGCCGGCCTCCGCCTCCCACGCCTGGACGAGGCGGGACTCCGCCTTCCCGAAGGCTCCGTCGACGTCGTCCCCCTTCCGGATCGCTTCCGCCCCTTCCTTCACCAGCTTTCCGACGCCGATCCGGTCGAGCCACGCGTCGGCGGAACGGTACTCGTCCGCCGAGATCGCGTAGAGCAGATGGCCGTTGAGCTCCTTCACGCCGAGATCGTGGAAGCGCTTCATCATCGCGAGGTAGGCGAGCTTGTAGGTCGGGAGATTGACGCTGGTCGCGCCGAGGATGAAGGGCTGATCGCGCTCGTCGCTGCGCCCGTCGAGCAGGCTCGCCGCCTCCGCGTCGGTGCGCGCGACGATGATCCCCGGCACGTTCATGACGTCGAGCTGGAAGCGCGCGGCGTTCAGCCTCTTGATCTGCTCGTCCGAGGCGACGAGGACCTTGCCGCCCTGATGGCCGCATTTCTTCGTCCCGGGGCGCTGGTCCTCGATGTGGTATCCCGAGACGCCGGCCTCCACGAAACGGCGGATCAGGTTTCTCACGTGAGGGTCGCCGCCGTGGCCCGTGTCGGCGTCGGCGATGATGAACGGGCGGTAGTCGACCTCGGGCGTCGCGGCGCGCTGCTTCTCGCTCATCGTCGAGCGGAGATAGTGCTGGTTGCGGTCCGCGGTCAGGAGCGCGCGCACGATGACGGCGGCTTCATCGGGCACCTGGCTGAGGGGATAGCTCGCCAGATCGGGCCCGGGATCCTCCGTGGTCGAGCCCTTCGCCGATGTCGCCCACCCGCCCAGATAGATCCCCTCGATGCCGAGGCGCTTCATGACGACGGCCTGCCCGGGCGAATACGGACCGAAGGTCGTGACGCTCTTCTTCTCATCGAAGAGCTGCCGCAGGCGCTCGTAGAACGCCGCCGCCGCGTCGCGCGCGACCGTGTAGTCGTTCGGGATCGTCCCCCGCTGCTCGACGATCTGCCGCGCCGAGTAGAGCCGCGTGATGCCCGTCGAAGCGCGGGCAGTCGAACCATGCCTGGGTGGCGAGATTCTCGTCGAAGATTTCATGTGGTCCTTCAGCGAGTCTCGGAATCGATGGGCTCTGGCTGGCCCGAGCTGTCCTTTTCCCGGACTACTTCTCCCTGATTCGAGGTCGAGATTCTCGGTAATGCGCGTTCCGTCGTTCTCGAGCGCTCCCATGTAGCGCGCGATGCGCTGCTTCGCGACCGCGAGATCGTGATTGTTAGGTTCAGATTCAGGAGGTCGATGTACCACGGCGCCTTGACGTGTCGCCTTCACGCAAGCCTCGACGATCGCGCGGGCAATGGGGAGCGTCGTCGGCTTCGAGTCGTCGTGGACGTCCTTGTTCTTCGCCGCGAGGAGTTTGCGGTATTCCTCGTCGAGGAGGCGGTCGAACAGGGGCTCCTCGAACGCATCCCCCTTCCGGATGCCGGTCTCCGCGTCGTCGTCGGTGAAGCGGCCGCCCTTGTGCAGCCACTCCCAGAGGATGCTCACGCGGATCTCGCCCGTTGCCATGTCCTCCATCAGATAGAGGACGTCGTCGTTGCCGAAGAAGTCGGCCGGCTTCAGGGCGGCTGCCTGAAACCCGCGGCCGAACGCGTTCCCGTACTGGAGCGCGACGCTCAGCAGGTCCCTCGCGCCGCGGACGGTCCGCGGGGCCGGCTCGAGAAGGGCGAGGCCGGCCGCGTCGGCGGCCGTGTGCGTGAGGCGTGGAAACCCGCGCCCGAGCTGGTTCGCCTCACCCGCCTTCTCCCAGACGGGGCGGACGATGTGCACCATCTTCCAGTGCGCGACCCATTTCCCGCTCGCTCCCTCCCGCTGCTCGCGCTCGCCTCCCGCGACGGCTTTCTTCATCCCCGCGGTGACGCCTGCTTCGGATCCGACCGGGATGTTCGGCTCCATCCCCCCTTGCCAGAGCGCGCACCGGCCGTTGCGGTCGGGAGTGTTCACGGCGCGGCGCACCCGATCCTCGTAGTTGCGCATGTAGCCGTACGTCATGCCGATCGCGTCGATGTTGGGATTGATGAACTCCGGGTCCCACGCGAGCGCGTCGGCGACGCTGTTGATGTAGTCCCACCGGCCCGTATTGAAGCCGACGAAGTGGAGCCCGAGGGCGGCGCGGATCTCCATGAGCTGGAAGGCGGCCTCGATCTGCTCGACGAGCACGTACGCCTTGATCGTGCCGGCCGGCAGGCCCAGGTGCGTTTCGAGCCCGCCGAGGATTTCGTCCCAGAGCGCGGCCTCTTCCGCGGTCTGGATCTTCGGGAGATAGAGGACGATCGAGGAGCCCGCGGCGCGGAGCGCCGCTTGGTTGTTCACCACGTAGAGGCAGACGTCGACGATCGCCGCCGAGAAGCCCTTGCCGTCGCTCTCCCGGACGTGGCGATCGTCGAGGTGGAGGCCGCGCGCACGGAAGATCTTCGTGGTGAAGTCGAGCTGCGCGCGCCAGTCCCCGATGATCTCTTTCCCGAAGAAGCCGCGCGCCCACGCGTTCATCTCGCCGGCGACTTCCTCCGCGACCTTCAGGAAGAGCGGATCCTTCGCGATCGCGAGCTTCAGGTTCCGCTGGTTGTCGAGCGACATCGCCTCGACCTGCCCGAGGGCGTCCTCGCCGTCGAACATCCAGCCGTCGGCCCCCGAGAGGAGGGCGTACGCGATGTTGCGGATGCCGGACTCGGTCGAGCTGCGCGGCTTCGTCGCGGGCCCCGTCCCCTGGATCCACTGCCTCTGGAGGTCGGCGGGGATCTCCCCTCCCTCGAAGTTTCCTTCGCGCGCGTCCCGCACGCGGATGCTCGTTCGGGGGATCAGCGAGCCCTCGTCGAGGAACTCGATGCGGCGGCAGTCGCGCGCGCGGTCGCCCCGGCGCGCCATCCGCGCCTTCATCAGCTCGCGCCGGTCCCGACTGAGCGGGGCGAGCGTCTCGATCGCCGCAAGAGCCTCGGGCGTGTAGACGTCCGGATAGGCTTCGAGGAGGCGGTCGCGGACGCGAATCGATACGGCCATGAATCTCTCTCCTTCCAACATCGTGCCGACCTCAGGGGTGTTTCACAATAACAGAGCGGTCTTACGACGACGGAGTAGGAAGGATGAAGGAGAGAGTAGGAAGGGCCCTCCCACCCGCGCCGTGGGGGCGCCCTGCGGGCGCCCGGACCTTTGTCTGGCGGATCGAGATTCCGGGCGGCCGCAGGCCGCCCCTACGCGTGCGACGCAAATCACGGAGAACGGCCGCGCGCCGCGCGGCCCTACTTGTCGCTAGAATGAACGCGGTCCATGCCCCCAACCTCGACAGCGCACGAGCTCGCGTGTCTCGTCCGCTCCTTCCAGCCGATCGTCGTGATCGAGACGGTCGAGGAGGAGCGGGTCGACGAGCTTCTCGCCGTCGTAGCCTCCGATCTCCGTCTTCCTTACTACGAATGGACCGTGACGGAAGGTCTCCGGCGCGGGCACGGCAATGGGGAGTTCGAAGGGACCTCGGACGTGATGACGCTCCTTCGTCTCCTGAGGGAGCATCCGACCGACGGCATCTTTCAGCTGAAGGACTTCTCATCCCACCTCGAAAACGCGGCCGCGATCCGTGCGGCGCGCGAGGTGGCGCAGCGATTCTCGCGATCGCTTTCGGTTCTCGTCCTCACGGGCGGAACGGTCGCGCTTCCCCCGGAGCTCGACTCCGCGGCCGTCCGCCTCGAGCTCGAGTTGCCGAGCCGCGACGAGTTGCGCAAGCTCGCGCAGGCGACGCTCCAGTCGCTCAACCGCCAGGGGAAGATCGCGATCGAGCTCGGAAGCGGCGACGGGCGCGCCCTTCTCGACGCGCTCACCGGCCTGACGGCGGCCCAGGCGCGCCACATCCTCGCGTACGTCATCCTCGACGACGGACGGCTCGACGGCGGCGACATCCGGAAGATCCTCGACCGCAAGCGCGAGATCCTCGAGGACGGAGGACTGCTCGACTACTACCCGCCCGAGGAGAATGGGTGGGAGATCGGCGGGTTCCGAGCGCTCAAGGCGTGGCTCGAGCGGGCCAGGATCGGTTACAGCACCGCCGCGCGGTCGATGAACCTCGCGCCGCCTCGCGGGGTCCTCCTCGCCGGCGTCCAGGGATGCGGGAAATCGCTCGCGGCGAAGTTCATCGCCCGCGAGTGGAAGCTTCCGCTCCTCAAGCTCGACGGAGCGCGGCTCTACGACAAGTACGTCGGCGAGACCGAGAAGAACCTCCGCCGCGCGATCTCGGTCGCGGAGTCGATGGCGCCCGCCGTTCTCTGGATCGACGAGATCGAAAAGGTATTCGCGGAATCCTCCAGCTCCGAGTACGACGGAGGCCTCTCGAAGAGGATCCTCGGATCCTTTCTGACCTGGCTCCAGGAGAAGAAGAAGAGCGTCTTCGTCGTCGGCGCGGCGAACGATCTTTTCGCGGTCCCGCCGGAGCTCCTGAGGAAGGGACGGTTCGACGAGATCTTCTTCGTCGATCTTCCCGACACGGAGGAGAGGGTCGAGATCCTCCGGATTCACCTGCGCCTCCGGAACCAGCGCCCGGAGGCGTTCGATCTGGGGCGCGCCGCGGAGGCGTGCGGGGGATTCAGCGGCGCCGAGATCGAGCAGGCGGTCATCGGCTCGCTCTACCGGGCCCTCCACGCGAAGCGGACCCCCTCGAGCGACCTTCTCGTCGAAGAAATGGCCGCGACCGTTCCGCTGTCCGTCTCGCGCCGCGAGGACCTCGAGCGGATCCGGGAGACGGCCCGAGGACGGTTCGTGAGCGTACAGTAGATCCCGCGGGGCGGATCGGAGAAGGACGAATGCCGACAATCGAGCGCGTGGAAAGACAGGTTCGCCGCATCGAGGGATTCGGGATCCGCTTCCTCTGGCCCAGCAGGATCGACGTCCGCGGCGACAAGCAGAACATCCCCTCGTACCCGTTCGAGCGAGCCGCGAAGAACGATCAGACCATCGAGCAGTGGAAAGCGAGCCGATTCCGTCCCTCCTACCCCGGCTTCGACGTCGAGGTCCTGACGGCGGATGGCGTGGCGGCCCAGGGAAACACGAGGCTCTACACCGTTCGCGACACGTATCTGGGCGAATGACGATGAACATCCCCGCCTTCGGCTCCCTTCTCGCCGCGCTCGCGATCCCGCTCCTTCTCGGCGGATGCGCCTCGACGGGCGCGCCTGCGCGCGGGCGCAGACACGGGCTGCCTCCGACCACCGTCGAGCGGAATGGACGCGCGAATCGGGGTGCGCCGCGAAGCGGCGCCGGTTGACGGGTCACTCCATACCAGCCGGGGGCGAGCGAAGCGAGCCCCGGGAATCGCGGCGCGAAGAGAATCCGAGCCCCGAAGGGGCGACGGAGCCCGGGGTCGTCTGTCGCCCCTTCGGGGCTCGTCTTCTTCCGCGCGCAGCCGGGGGTTCGCGCTGCGCGCTCACCCCCGGCTATTCTCTGGCGCCGCTTCGCGGCGAGCATTCCGGAATTCCCGCGGAGGTTCGATTCCGAGAGCAGCGAGGGATGACATGGGGCGGGACCACGGCCCTCTGGCTGCCGATCCATCCACGTGAACCGGCGCGGGTCTGACGTCTGGGGCCTGAGGCGAGGCTGAGGTCTGAGGTCTGAGTCGAAGCGATCAGAGCGCGCCGCGCACCCAATCGAGGTTGGCGCGCGAGACCCGATGGTCCCTCTTCGCGCGGGCGAGGTTCGCCTCGGCCGCGCGGAGGTTCTGCTGCGCGTCCTCGACCTCGATCCGCGTCTTGACGCCGAGCTCGTATCCCCGCTCGGCCATCGCGAGAAGACGCCGCGCCTGATCGACGGTTCCGGAGAGCGCCGTCACGATCGCGGCGGACTCGCGCACCGAGTCGACGGTGGTCCGCGCCTGCAGCGCGACCTCGTCGCGCGCCTTCGCGACGTCGATCCGCTGCCGCTCCAGATCGCTCTGCGCCTCGATCACCCTCCCGCGCGCCGCGAAGCCGTCGAAGAACGGGAACGACAGGTAGAGCCCCGCGTTCCAGTTCTCCGTCGTCCCGTCGATGCCGCCGGCCGAAAGTCCGAGCCGGCCCCAGCGCCGCGAGAAGTCGACGCGCGGCCTCGTCGTCCGCCCGCGCGATCCTCACGAGCTGCTCGTAGACGCCGACGCGGTGCTCGAGCTCGCTCAGATCGGGCCGCCGCCGCAGAGCTTCGTCGACGACGGCCTGGACCTCCGGGCGTTTCCGTCGAGCGGCGCGTCGAGCGATCCGACGACCTCGCGGTCGATCTCCGGATCTCCCAGGACGAGGCGGAGGCGCTCGTGCGCGGCGCGGACGAGGTTCTCGGACGCGGATCAGCTCGGGGCGCGCGTTCTCGAGCGCGACCGTCGCGGAAAGGACGTCGTAATCGGTCCCGACCCCGAGCTCGAATTTCTTTTTCGCCTGCGCGAGATGGCGCTCCCTCTGCTCGAGCGTCGACCGCGCGATCGACTCCATCTCCCGCGCGAGGAGGACGTCCATGAACGCCTCGGTCGTTCCCGCGCACCGCCGCCTGCCTGAAGATCTCGAGCTGATCCTCGGCGCTCGCGATCCCCTCGCGCGCCGCGGTGATCGCAGCGCCGACCTTCCCCCAGGCGAAGACGACCTGCGTCACGCCGACGCCCGCCTGCCACGTCCGTCTGCGAGGCCGGATAGACGTCGCCGAAGAAGAGCTGGTACATGTCGTCCCACGACTCGACGACGCCGCCGGTGGCGGTCACGTGCGGAAGCGCCGCCGCGCGCTCCTCGAGGTACTTGCCCTGGACCCACCGCTGGTACTCGCGCGCCTTCTGGAGGTCGCGGTTCTTCTCCGTCGCGATCCCGATCGCCTGCTCGAGGGTGAGCGGCTCCGCGCCGAGGGCTGAGGTCGGGACGAGGACGGCGGCGAGAAGAAGGAGCGCGATGGTGCCGCGCGCGACTCCCGGCACCGGCTCGCTCGGCGGAACCGCCGGCGCCGCCTCAGCGGGCTCCTCGTGGATGACCGAGCCCGCCCACCGTCTCCGCAGCGCGATCGCCAGGTCGTCGAGGATCGTGTAGACGACCGGCACGACGATGAGCGTGAGCAGCGTCGAGGTGATCAGGCCCCCGATGACGGCGCGGGCCATCGGCGCGCGCATCTCGGCCCCCTGTCCCAGCCCGAGGCCGAGGGGGAGCATGCCGAAGATCATGGCGAGCGTGGTCATCATGATCGGCCGCAGCCGCGTGCGGCCGGCGAGGATCACCGCCTCGCGCCGCTCCATCCCCCGGCGCTGCAGGACCTTCGAGTAGTCGACGAGCAGGATCGCGTTCTTGGTGACGAGCCCCATCAGAAGGATCAGGCCGATCAGCGACATGATGTTGACCGTGTCGCGCGTGAGAAAGAGCATCCCCGCCATCCCGACGATCGAGAGCGGGAGCGAGAGCATGATCGCGAACGGATCGATGAACGACTCGAACTGCGCCGCGAGGATCAGGTAGACGAAGATGACCGCGAGGATCAGAGCTTCGAACATGTAGCCGAACGACTCCTCCATGATCTCCGTGTCGCCCGCGATCCGCACCGCATAGCCGGGCGCCATCGGGACCGTTTCGGCGGCTTCGAGCGCGCGCTCGGCGGCCGTACCGAGAGGAAGGCCGGCGAGGTTTCCGGAGATCAGGACCTGGCGGGACATGTCCTGTCTCGTGATCTCGGAAGCCGAGAGCGTGCGCTCGACCGTGACGAGATCGCCGATCGGGACGAGCGCGATGCCGTCGCCCGACGGAATCGCGATCCGAAGGTCGGCCACCTGCCTCACGTCCTCGCGCAGCTCCTTCGGGAGGCGGATGCGGACGTCGACCGCCTCGCCGGTCTCGTCCTCGAAGGTCGAGACGACCTCGCCCCCGACGAGCGCGCCGATGGTCCGCACGAGAGCGTCGGTGCCGATCCCGGCGTTCCGCGCCCGCTCGCGGTCGACGGTGAGCCGGTACTCGGGGAGCTCCTGCTCGAGCGTCGCGTCGAGGTCGACGATGCCGGGGATCGCGTACAGCTTCCGCTTGATCGGCGGCGGCGTACTCCTTCAGCTTCCCGATCTCCTCGCCGCGCACGAGGAGCTGGAGGGGCTTCTGCATCGTTGTCGGGGTCTTCTTCGACCGACAGGATGATGCCGGGCACGCGCTGCAGCCGGGCGCGCATGTCGGGCATCATCTCCTGCTGGGACCGCGCGCGTTCGCTCTTCTCGGTCAGCTTGACGTACACCCGCGCCGTCTGGACGGTGTCGCCTTCGGCGGGGGCGATCGCCGCATAGGTGGCCTCGACTTCCGAGAACGAGTCGAGCACCTTCGAGCACCTCCTCGAGCCGTCCGCGCGTCTCCTCGATCGACGCGTCGGGCGCGGTCCGGAAGCGCACCATCATCTCGCCGTGGTCGAAGGACGGAAAGAACTCGGACTCCAGCACTGCGAAGAGGCCGATCCCGGCGAGGAACGCCGCCGCGGCGAACGCGACGATCGCCTTGCGATGATCGAGGCACCAGCCGATCGCCCTCTTGTACCGGTCCGCGGTGCGGTCGAACCACCCGTTGAAGCGGTCGAGAGCGCGAGCCAGCAGATGCCGCTTCCCCTTCCGCTCGATGTCGGGATCGAACCATCGCGAGGAGAGCATCGGGTCGAGCGTGAAGGAGACGAACAGCGACACGAGGACCGCGAACGCCACGGTCAGGCCGAACTGGAAGAAGAACCGGCCGACGATCCCGCGCATGAAGGCGACGGGAACGAAGACCGCCATGATCGACATCGACGTCGCGAGCACGGCGAGGCCGATCTCGGCCGTCCCTTCGCGCGCCGCGGTGAAGTGGTCCTGCCCCCGCTCCAGGTGCCGGACGATGTTCTCCCGGACGACGATCGCGTCGTCGATGAGCAGCCCGATGGCGAGCGAGAGCGCCATGAGCGTCATGATGTTGATCGTCATCCCGAGGAAGTACATGACGATGAACGAGGAGATGACCGAGATCGGCAGCGTCACGCCCGTGATCACCGTCGATCGCCACGAATTCAGAAAGCAGAAGACGATGAGGATGGTCAGCAGCCCGCCGAGGATCATCGTCGTCTGCACGTCGGCGACCGCCTCGCGGATGAAATAGGAGGCGTCGCGGATGACGTCGATCTCGGTTCCCGAGGGCATCTCGCCTCGAAGCGTCTCGACCTCTTCCTTCACGGCATCGGCGGTGCCGACCGTGTTGGTCTTCGACTGCTTCATCACGTCGATCGCGACGGCGGGGACGCCGTTGATGAGGGCGAGGGAGCGCTGCTCCTCGACCCCGTCGACCACGGTCGCGACCTCGCCGAGGGCGACGGGATGGCCGCCGCGCAGGGCGATGACCATCGACTCGAAGCCTTCGACGACCTCCGGCTTGCCCGAGATCCGGATCGGCGTCTCGGTCCCGCCGCGATCGATCCGCCCCAGCGGCGTGTTCACGTTCTCGGCGGCGATGCCTCCGACGACCTCGTCGACCCCCATTCCGAGCGCCTGGATGCGGGCCGGATCGACGAGCACGCCGACCTCCCGATCCGACTCTCCGACGAGCCGCACCTTGCCGACGCCGGTGATGTTCTCGAGGCGGCGCTTGATCTTCCGGTCGGCCAGCGTCGTCAGGTCGCGCGGCGTGAGCGTGGAGGAGCGCACGGCGAGCGACACGATCGGCATCCCGTGGATGTCGATCTTCTGGATCACCGGCTCCTTCGATCGCGCGGGGCAGCTCGTTGCGGATCGCGCTGATCTTCGAGCGGACGTCCTGCGCGACGTCGTTGATCTTCACCTCGAGCTCGAACTCCACGACGATGTTCGAGAAGCTCTCGCTCGAGGTCGAGTAGATGTGCTTGACGCCCGCGATCGTGTTGACCGTCTCCTCGATCCGCTTGGTCACCTCGCGCTCGACCGTCTCCGCGGAAGCGCCGGGGTATTGCGTCATGACCGTCAGGATCGGCAGCTCGACGTCCGGCATCATGTCGATCGCGAGCCGGCGGTACGAGAAGATGCCCAGCGTCACGAGCGTGAGCATCAGCACGGTCGCGAAGACCGGGCGGCTGATCGAGAGATTCGAGATGAACATCGATCAACCTCCCGTCGGAGCGGCGACCGCGACCCGGTCCCCCTCCTTCAGATCGAAACCTCCGCGCGTGACGAGGGTGTCGCCTGCCACGATTCCCGTGACGATCTCGACGTCGTTCGGAGACGCGGCGCCCGTGGTGACCTCGCGCCTCCGCGCTCGACCGCCCTCCACGGCGAAGACCGCCCCTGCCCGCGCCGCGGGGTCCCACGTGACGATCGCGCTGCGCGGAACGCGCAGGACGCCCCGCCGCTCCCCGATCACGATCTCTCCCTTGGCGAAGAGTCCCGACTTGAGGGCTCCGTCCGCGTTGTCGACCGCGGCGATCACGCTGACGGTGCGGCTCGCCTGGTCCGCGGCCGGGTTGATGAATCGCACGCGCCCTCGAACACGCGATCCGGGACGCCGTCGGTCGTGAACCTCAGCGGCTGGCCGAGACGGACCCGCGCGATCTGCGTGGAGGGGACCGAGACCGTCAGCTCGAGCCTCGTGTTGTCCACGATCCGGAACATCGGCGCGCGGAGAGCCCATGTTCTCGACGAAGTCTCCAGGATTCGCGTTGCGCTCGGCGATGACGCCGTCGGTCGTGGCGCGCACGGTCGCCTTCGCGAGCCGCGTCCTCGCCATCTCTTCCTGCGCTCCCGCCGCGGCGAGCAGCGCGCGCGCCGCCTCCGCCTCGGCGCGGTCGTCATCGAGGTTCTGGCGCGTCGCGAGTCCCGCCCCGAGGAGCTCTTCGGTCCTCTGCTGCTCGCGCTCCGCGCGCGTGGCGCGCGACTTCCGCCTGCAGGCGCGCGGCCGTCGCCGCCTTCACCATCGACTCCGCCTCGCTCGTGTCGAACCGCGCGAGGACCGCCCCCTTCTTCACGGCGACCCACTCGCTCACGAAGACTTCACGGATCACCCCGCTGTATTCGGCCCGGATTTCCCCCTGGAACTTGGGAGCGAGGGTGCCGACGACGGCGATCGTCTCCTCGAGATCGCCCGGTGCGGCGCGCGCGACCTCGACGGCGACGGGCGGGCGCTCGGTCGCCGCGGCGCCCTGCTCGCGAGAGCAGCCGGACGCGATCGAAACGAGAACGGCGAGAATCGGAATGGCGAAGCGGGGCGCGACCATCGACGTGCCTCCTGAGTCGAACAGGATGAACCTGGAACCGAGCACCGCCCGGTGATCGTTGATACGCCAAAAAGAAGCATACGACAGATGGTGGCGTGACGGCTCGCGACGATGCTGCTGACGTAGGGGCGGCCTGCGCCCGCCCGTTCTCCGTTCTCCGTTCTCCGTTCTCCGTTCTCCCCCGCCCGTGAACGCGCCCGCGCCCGCGCCCGGCTTCTTCGTCTTCCTCACGGGGGTTCGCGACGGGGTTCGAGGCGCGAAGCGCCGCTACATGGGTAGCACCCGGCGTCAGCCGCAATGCCGTTAACTTAAGCAATGGTTCGGGCGACGATGTCATCCCGAGCGTAGGCAGGCGCGGGCTGCGCCCGACCGCCGATGACCGGGATCGGTGCGCAAGGGGCGCGGCCGTCCCGGCCGCCGTTGGCGCCGCGTCCCGCGGCGCCCGGTGGCGGCGGCGAGACGCCGCCGCAACGGCGGGCGAGACGCCCGCGCCCCAGCCGATCCCGAGAGCAGCGAGGGATCCGGGCGGGTGTGGTGCGCGTGACGCCGCACCGAAGCAGGGCAGCAGGCTCGAAATTCGCTGGCGACCCCGAAGCGAATGCCGATCCTGCTGCCCTGCTCGGGCGCCGCGTTCTTGCGCAGCCCCCGCCCAGATCCCTCGCGGAGCCTGCCCTGAGGAGCGCGAAGCGCGACGTGAGGGCTCGGGATGACAGCTCCGGGGCATCTCGCCTTAAGTTGACGCCATTGCGGCGTCAGCCGGGTGTCCACGAGGGCGATTCAAACAATTGCGAGCCGTGCAGCGGCGGCAGAATCTGTCGCCGTTGCGCGGCTACCCGAGTTCGATTGCGGCGTCGTTCTCACCGGCCTGACCGGGCTGTCGTCCAATCCGGCGTCGTCATCCTGAGGACGCGAAGCAGCCGAAGGATCTCAAAATGCGACATCGCCGATTCAAAGAGTCGCGCATTTTGAGATCCTTCGCTTCGCTCAGGATGACCCCGCATGAGAAAACGAAGGTGCCCCAGGGCGCCCCTACCATCCCTACTCCCCTACCTCCGCGTACACCTCCCGCGACGCATCGCTCCGCCGCGGCTCGTAGCGGATCGGCAGGTACTCGGGGAACCACATCGCCTGCCGGACGGTCTTCTCGAGATTGACCAGCGCGCTGGATCCGCGTGACCCTCGGCGACCGCGCGCCGGATGACGGCGCAGTGCGACCGCGTGCGAGCAGTCGCGGATCGTCGAGAGCTGCGGGAAGACCGTCGGTCGTCTGCGAGGTCCTCGGCCGTGACCTGCGTGCGCGAGAGCCTTCGCCGCCTCGAGGAACATCCCGTCGCTCACGTGCGTCGCGCGGGAGACGCAGACGCCGAGGCCGACGCCGGGGAAGATGAAGGCGTTGTTGCACTGTCCGATGCGGATCGTCCGTCCGTTGTGCGTGACCGGGTCGAAGGGGCTTCCGGTCGCGACGATCGCGCGGCCGTCGGACCAGCGCACCGCCTCCTCGGCCGTGCACTCGGCCTTCGATGTCGGGTTCGAGAGCGGGAAGATCATCGGCCGCTCGTTGACCTTCGCCATCAGGCGGACGACGCTTTCGCTGAACGTGCCCGGCGTCGCGGAGACGCCGATCAGGATCGTCGGCTTCACGTTCGCGATCGTCTCTTCGAGCGTGATCCGCGCATGGTCGGCGCACTTCCAGGCTGCGACCTCGGCGACGGTCGCGCGCGAACATCGCCTTGAAGTCCTCCAGCCCGGCGCGGTCGTCGAGGACCAGTCCCTTCGTGTCGACGGTCCAGATCCGCCTCCGCGCCTCCTCGGGCGAGAGCCCTCCCTCGACCAGGGCCGCGACGAACAGCTCCGCGATCCCGTGCGCCGAGGCGCCCGCGCCCGCGAACACGAGCCTCTGGTCGCTCATCTCCTGGCCGGTGATCCGCAGCCCGCCGTAGATGCCGGAGAGGACGACGGCGGCCGTTCCCTGGATGTCGTCGTTGAACGTGCAGAGCTGGTCGCGGAAGCGGTCGAGCTGCTTGATCGCGTTCCCTTTGAGGAAGTCCTCCCACTGCAGCAGGACGTTCGGATAGACGCGCCGGACCGCGGCGACGAAGCGGTCGACGAACTCCTGGTACTCCTCGCCGCGGATCCGCTTGTGGCGGAGGCCGACGTAGAGCGGGTCCTGGAGCCTCTCCTCGTTGTCGGTGCCCGACGTCGAGCATGATCGGAAGCGTGCTGTAGGGCGAGATGCCCGCGCAGAGCGTGTAGAGGCAGAGCTTGCCGATCGGGATGCCCATGCCGCCGGCGCCCTGGTCGCCGAGCCCGAGGATGCGCTCGCCGTCGGTCACGACGATCACGGACGGGCTCTTCGTGTGGTAGTTCGAAAGGACCTTCTCGATCTTGTCGCGCTGGTCGTAGCTGATGTAGAGCCCGCGCCCGCGCCGGTAGATGTGCGAGAACTTCTGGCACGCCTCGCCGACCACCGGCGTGTAGACGATCGGCATCATCTCGTCGATCTTCTCGTGACAGAGCCGGAAGAAAAGCGTCTCGTTCCGGTCGTGAAGGCTCGCCATGAAGACGAACTTCTCGAGCGGCGAGCGTTTTCGCCTGGAAGTTGCCGTAAACCCGCTCGAGCTGCTGCTCGATGGTCGAGACGATCGGCGGGAGGAGGCCGTGGAGGTCGAGCTCGTCCCGCTCGCGCTCGGTGAATGCCGTTCCCTTGTTCGTGAAAGGATCCAGCAGGAGCGTCTTCCCCTTGACCGGGGTCGAGATGTACTGCTGCCAGGTGGCGGGATCGATCTTGATCGAAAAATTCACAGGTCCTCCAGTCGACTCGTGCGCCGCGAGGCACACTCTCCGGAGAACTTACCGCCCGATGGGCACCCCCCCGATGACGCCGGGACCGGAGGCGCGTGACGACCCGCACACGGAGCGGTGTCTGACGGGCGAGCCGGCGCGCCGCACGCTCGGGCCGCGGCCGTAGAATCGGCAGGTGCGCGCCGCGCTCGTCCATCACCTGCTCAGCGGCCAGGCCTGGTTCACGGCCGGAGGAGCGATCGCCTTCCTCCTCGCAGCGGATCTGGCGGGGTCGCTCGCGCGCCGCCCCGGGCTTTTGCCGATCGCGCGGGTCGCCTTTCTCCTCGCGATCGGAGTCGCTGCGCTCAGCGGGACGCCGGTTCCGCTCCCGATCCTGATTCCGCTGGCGATCTCTCTGGCCGCGGTGATCGGGACGGGCTTTCGCCCGGACCGCTCGCGCGCGAGCGGAGCCTCGGAAGCCGCGGCGCTCGTGATGGTCCTGACGGCTCTCGCGGCGGAAGCGGCGTGGCATCGCGCTCCCCGGATCCGGATCCCGCCCGGCGCGACGATCGTCGTCCTCGGCGACTCGCTCTCGTCCGGCGGCTTCGGAGAAGCGGCGCCGTGGCCGGAGCGGCTCGCGAAGGCGACATCCCTCCCGGTGAGGAATCTCTCGCTGCCCGGCGAGACGGTTCGATCCGCCATGAAGTTCCAGCTTCCTCAGGTGCCGCCGACCGGCGGGCGGCTCGTGGTGATCGAGCTCGGAGGAAACGATCTCCTCGGGGGAGCTCGCGCGAGCGACTATGCCGCCGCCCTCGACGCACTGCTCGCGAGCGTGGGCGGAGAGGCGGTCATGTTCGAGCTGCCGCTGCCGCCGGGAAGATGGCGATGGGGAGCGGCGCAGCGGCGTATCGCCCGCAAGCGCGGGGTGCCGCTCCTTCCGAAGGCCATGCTGTCGCGCGTTCTCTCGAATCCGCGCTTCGCCGGCGACGGGCTTCACCTGACCGACCAGGGTCACCAGGCGCTCGCGCGCGGGTTCGCGGCGAGCCTCCAAATCCCCGATCGGCCAGGACCCGCCCCGACTACACCCGCCGTCCCGCTCCGCGGATCAGACGGAGGACGAACAGGAGGACGACCGCGCCTATGAACGCGACGAAGATCGTCCCCGGCAATCCTCCGAGCGGAGAGGACACGCCGAGCTGCGAAAAGAGCCATCCGCCGACGAAGGCGCCGACGATGCCGATGATGATGTCGCCGATGATGCCGTAGCCCGTACCGCCCATCACGAGCGAGGCGAGGACGCCAGCGATGAGACCGACGATGATCCAGGTGAGTAGGGTCACGCGTTCCTCCTTCGAGAACGGACTCGGCTGAAGCAACGGACGTGCCCCCCGGACGCGTCTGGGACGTCTGGGGCGTCTCGGGCGCCCGTCACATCCCGCTATGACACGAGTCGCACGTCCCCGGGCCGCGCTCCCCTACGCTTGCGCGGCGCCGGGTCTCCCCGGAGCGGAGGACCGTCTTGCGCCAAGAGGGATCGACGATCGACGAAGAGCTGACCCGGACCACGAGTTTCGAGGAGGCACGGGAGCAGATCCGGACGCTCGGGTTCCGGATGATCGACCTCAAGTTCAGCGATCTGTGGGGCCGATGGCATCACGTGACGATCCCGGCGCGGCAGTTCACCGGGCAGCTGATGCGGGACGGGGTCGGATTCGACGGCTCGAGCGTCGGGCCTCAAGTCGGTCAAGTCGGGCGACATGGTGCTGCTCCCCGACCTCGACGACGGCGTTCCGCGACCCGTTCTGCGAGGAGCCGACCCTCAGCTTCATCTGCTCGGCGTACGAGGCCGACACGAAAGCGCCGTTCGCCTTCGACCCGCGCAACATCGTCCGGCGCGCCGAGGAGTATCTGCGGTCGACGGGCATCGCGGACGAGAGCATCTGGGGACCCGAGTACGAGTTCTACGTCTTCGACAACGTCTCGATCGAGAACGGCGTCAACGTCGCCTCGTACCGCGTCGACAGCTCGGAGGCCGACTGGAACAGCGCCACGGCGGGACACGGCCATCTGATCCCGCTCCACGGCGGCTACCACGCGATCCCGCCGAAGGACTCGCTCCACAACCTCCGCTCGCGAGATGTGCCTCGAGCTCGAGGCGCCGGCGTCGACGTGAAGTACCACCATCACGAGGTCGGCGGGCCGGGGCAGTGCGAGATCGAGACGCCGCTCATGGGGATCCTCCGCGCCGGCGACGCGACGCAGATCATCAAGTACGTCGTGAAGAACATCGCGGTCCGCCACGGTCAGACCGCGACCTTCATGCCGAAGCCGCTCTACGGCGAGGCCGGCAGCGGCATGCACTTCCACCAGATGCTCCGGCAGGGCGGGCCGCAACGTCTTCTACGAGCGGGGCGGCGTACGGGTGCCTCAGCGAGACTGGCGCTGCCACTACATCGGCGGCATCCTCAAGCACGGCGCCGGCGCTGCTCGCGATCACGAACCCGAGCACGAACTCCTACCGCCGCCTCGTGCCGGGCTTCGAGGCGCCGATCTCGGCCATCTATCTCGCCTGGGCAACCGCTCGCGCCGCGATCCGCGTCCCGAAGTACGCCGACCAGGAAGAGACCGCGCGGTTCGAGTTCCGCCCGCCCGACGCGACCTGCAACGTCTACCTCGCCCTGGCGGCGCAGCTGATGGCCGGGCTCGACGGCATCGCGAAACGGATCGACCCGACGGCCGAAGGCTTCGGGCCGATCGACAAGAACATCTTCACGTGGAGCGACGAGGAGCGCCGGAACATCCGCAGCCTGCCGACCTCGCTGGCCGCCGCATGCGACGCCCTCGAAGAGGATCACGAGTTCCTCCTCGCGGGCGAGGTCTTCGACGAAGAGATGCTCGGCGACTACATCCGCCACCTCCGCGCGGACGACGCGGCCGTGCGCGAGCGGCCGCACCCGTTCGAAGTCGGCCGGTATTTCGATGCGTAGGCAGGCGCGGCCTGCGGCCACCCGGAACCCGTCTCGCGCGTGACGTCATCCCTCGCTCCGCTCGGGATCGCGGCGGATCTCGATTCGCGACGACCGCGCGGACACGCCGCGAAGCGGCGCCAGACAATAGCCGGGGGGGAGCGCGAAGCGCGAACCCCCGGACCACGGGCGGCAATGAGAAATGAGCCCTGAAGGGGCGAAAGAGAACGGGGGTTCTGTCGCCCCTTCGGGGCTCGGACTCTTTTTATCCTCGCAATTCCGGGGGCTCGCTTCGCTCGCCCCCGGCTATTGTCTGGCGCCGCTTCGCGGCGCTCTCCGCTGCGGGTGGGCGGCCCTTTCTCCTTCCTACTTTCTCCTTCCTACTTTCTCCTTCTACTTCCTGCTTCCTACTTTCTGCTTCCTACTTCCTACTTCCTGCTTCCTACTGGCTCCCTGCTGCTCCCTCACGACAGCGCGTTCCACTTCTCCCCCGCCAGGTGCTTGGCGAGGTAGACGATCTGACCGACGTGATACGCGTAGTGCTGCACGGAGCGGTTGATCGCCAGGACGGCGGCGTGCGTCTCTCCCCCGATCGTGACTTCCCGAGTCAGGTCCTCTTCCTTCAGTGACGCGATCGTCTCCAGCAGGCGCGTCCAGCCGTCGTTCCACAGCGCGAGCAGCTCCTCGCGTGACTCCCTTCTCTTCTCGAACTCCAGCTCCCTCTTGCGATCGCTCTTCTCGCCGTCCGTGGTGAGGAAGTCCGTCCAGCGCGATCGCATGTTTCCCGCGAGGTGCTTGACGAGGATCGCGACGGTGTTCGAGTGAGGGTCGGGGGCCGCGTGGAGCTGGTCGTCCGAGAGCTGCTCGAGCGCCCTCTCGGCGTAGGAGCGGAGTCCCCTGAAATTGCGCGTGACGGTCTCGAGATACAGATCCCCGAGGGATCGTGGCATGCGGCACTCCTTTCGACCGGGGGGCGCTCACGATAGCGCGCAGGGGCGGAAAGATCCAGCAGCGCCGGCGCGGGTCCTCGGGAGCGCCCGCGGGCCGTTGACGAGCGTACACTTCCGCCATGAAGCGCCTGATCCTCATCGCCGCTCTCCTCCTCCCCTCCCTCGCCCTCGCCCAGACCGTCACGCTCGCCGAGCGCCTCGGCTATCCGCCGGACGCGAAGCTCCTGATCATCCACGCCGACGATCTCGGCATGGCGCACTCGGTCAACGCGGCCTCGACCCGCGCGCTCGAGACGGGCGCGATCAACTCGGCGAGCATCATGGTCCCCTGCCCCTGGCTCCCGGAGATCGCCGCCTTCGCGCGCGCGCATCCCGACGCGGATCTGGGAATCCATCTCACGCTCACGAGCGAGTGGACCGGCTTCCGCTGGCGTCCGCTCCTGGGCCCCGACCGCGTTCCTTCCCTGCTCGACCCGGACGGCTATCTCTACTCGACCGAGACCGCGGCGGCGGAGCACATCGATCCGAAACAGGCGGAAGCGGAGGTCCGCGCGCAGATCGACCGCGCGGTCGCTCTCGGAATCCGGCCTACACACCTCGACAACCACATGCGGACGCTCCACATGAGCCCTCCGCTGTTCGCCGCTCTCCTGCGAGTCTCTCGAGAGTACGGGATCCCGGCGGCGACCTCGCGAGAGCTCGCCGAGGATCCCGCATTCGCTTCCCTGCTGCGGCCCGGCGACATCGTGATCGATCGCTTCGTCACGATCGGCGACGACGTTCCCGCGGCCGAGTGGCCTGCGTACTACCGAAAGGTCATCGAGACCCTCGAACCGGGCGTCACGGAGCTCATCGTCCATCTCGCCTACGACGATGCCGAGATCCAGGGTGCGACCTCGGATCACCCCGGATGGGGAGCCGCATGGCGGCAGCGCGATTTCGACGTCCTCTCGAGCGAGGAGTTCCGGAAGCAGCTCCGGGAGAGCGGGGTGACACTGATCACGTGGCGAGAGCTCGCCAGGAAGGCATCGGCGAGCGCACTCGGCACGAACTGAGGACGGACGAGCCCCCGCCCAGACAGGAGCGGCCGCGCGTGCCGTCGTCGCCGCGCATGGAATCTTCGCGCCCGGAAGGGCCACTTTCCAGCGTTGCCGTGTCCAGCCTCGCGGGCGGCTTACGTTTCCAGTGTCCAACTCGGTTTGCTGGGAGGGCACATGGTCCGTTCGGCCGATCTCCCCTGCGCGCGTCTTCTCGCCGCTCTACTCTTCGTCTGCTCCACCACCTTCGCCGCGACGTACTACGTCCGCACCGACGGCGGCACGGCGGCTCAATGCACCGGCCTCGCGAACGCGGCGTACTCCGGATCCGGAACCGCGCAGGCGTGCGCGTGGGACCATCCCTTTCAGGCGCTCCCGCCCGACGGCACGCCGCGAATCTCCGGCGGCGACACCCTCATCATCGGCTCCGGCTCCTACCAGATGGGATACGGCGCCTCGGGCGCTGATGCCTGCGAGAGCGGCGGAAGCTGGGAGTGCTACATGCCGCCGATTCCGAGCGGCACGGACTCGTCCCACCGAACGCGCATTCTCGGTCAGGGCTCGGACACCGGCTGCAGCAGCCCGCCCCAGCTGTGGGGAACCGAACGCGCCGAGATGGTCATCAATCTGACCGACTCCAGCCACGTCGAAGTCGGCTGCCTCGAGATCACCGACCACTCGGGCTGCGTGGTCTCGCACAGCGGGAGCGTCGCGTGCGAGCGCGACACGTCTCCTTTCGGCACGTGGGGAGACGCGGGGATCTATGCCGAGGACTCGACCGACGTGCTGCTCAAGAACCTGAACGTGCACGGGCTCGCGTCGACGGGCATCCATGCGGGGCGCCTCACCGATTGGACGATCGACACGGTGACGATCCGCGCGAACGGCTGGGTGGGATGGGATGGAGACCTTCAGAGCGACAGCGGCACCGACTCGAATTCCGGCACGATGAAGTTCACCAAGCTCCGCGTCGAGTGGAACGGTTGCGCCGAGACATACCCCGGAAAGCAGCCATCCGACTGCTGGGGACAGGAGGCGGGCGGCTACGGCGACGGCTTCGGAACCGGCTCGACGGGAGGCAAGTGGATCGTCGAGGACTCGGCGTTCATCAGGAACACGTCCGACGGCCTCGATCTCCTCTACTGCCAGTCGACCTGCTCGATCGAGATCCGCCGAACCCTCGCCGAAGGGAACGCGGGCAATCAGATCAAGACCTCGGGGCCGGTGAAGATCGAGAACAGCATCATCGTCGGCAACTGCGGTTTCTTCTACCAGAACGCGGCCGACTACTGGGTGGACGATTGCCGCGCACTCGGCACCGCACTCGCGATGGATCTCTTCCCCGGCAATGCGGCCACCGTGTTCAATACGACGATCGCGAGCGAGGGAGACTGCGTCATCGTCGCGGATTGCGCCCAGGGCTCGACGTGCACGGGCGCGGAAACGGTGACCGTCCGGAACGCGCTGCTCGTCGGATACATCGATTTTCTGCAGCCGTTCGAGTCGTCGGCTCTCGCCTACCAGGAATCCTGGACGACGAATCCCTTCAGCATCGACTACAGCCTCATTACGGGCGTGAAGGACAACGAGTGTCCGACCGGCACGAACGTCTGCGGCGGGACACCCGGCATCACGAGCGCGACGCTCGACTCGTTCGATGCGCGCCTGGCCGCCGGGAGCGCCGCGATCGACGTCGGCACTGCGACGGGCGCGCCGACGACCGACTACACAGGCGCCACGCGCGACTCGAAGCCCGACATCGGCGCGTACGAGTACGCCGGCTCCTCGCAGCCGCCGACGACCGCGAAGCGACGCCGGCTCGTCGGGCGTCACTGAATCGTGGAAAAAAGGGGCGAGCTCGCGCTCGCCCCTTTTCGTCGAGGCGTTCGCGTGCGCCGGAGAACGGCCGCACGCAGTGCGGCCCTACGGCATCGGTTTTCCGTCCGCGTCGAGGATGACGACCTCGCCGAGGTTCAGCTCCCGGACCGGCTTCTCGATCGATGCGACGTCGCCGACGATCAGCCACGTGATGTTCTCCGGATGGATCACCTGCGTCGCGGCCTGGTTCAGATCGTCGACGACCAGCGCCTGGATCTTTCCCGGATACTGCGACCAGTAATCCTGCGGGAGATCGAAACGGACGATCTCCGCGAGCGCGCCGCTCACCTGGTTGGTGGTCTCCCACGTTCCGGGAAGGGTCAGCGTGAGGTTCGCTTTGGCCATGGCCGCCTCGTCGGCGGTGACGACCCGGTCCTTCGTGATCTCGAGGAGCTCCTTCCGCATCTCCTGGACGGACTCCTTCGTCTTGTCCGACTGGACCGGAGCGTAGGCGATGAAGGGCCGCTGGCCGCGTGCGTCGGTCAGGAACGAGCCGGCGCCGTAGGACCAGTGCTTGTCTTCCCGGAGGTTCATGTTGAGGCGCGAGATGAAGGCCCCGCCGAGGACGGTGTTCATCGCCTCGATGGAAGGCTCGATCGGGTTGGACTTCGGAGGAGCGACCGTGCCGGCGAGGATGGTCGACTGGATCGCGCCCGGCTTGTCGATCAGGAAGACGCGCTGCTTGGGCGCGAGCGCGACCTGCCCGATGTTCTTCTTCGGAACGTCCCCCGCCTTCCAGGAGGCGAACTTCGTCTCGAGTTTCGCCTTGACCTCGGCGAGGGTGGTGTCGCCGACGACGATCAGCGTCGCGTTGTTCGGCCTGAACCAGGTCTGGTGGAACTTCGCGAGGTCCTCCCGCGTCAGTTTCGCGACGGCGGCCTCGGTTCCCGAGCCGGTGAACGGAGCGCCGTAGGCGTGCCCTTCCCCGTAGAGGAGCGAGGGGAAGATGCGGAGCGCGAGCTGAATCGGCGTCGCCTTCTCCCTCTGGATCTGGGCGAGCTGCTGCTTCTGCAGCCGCTCGAAGTCGGCTTTGGGGAACGCCGGGTTGAGGATGACGTCGGCGTAGAGATCGAGCGCCGCGTCGAGGCTCGTCTTCAGAGTCGAGAGCGCGACGGTCGAAGAGTCGAGGTTCGAGCCCGACCCGATCGTGGCGCCGAGGCGCGCGAGGTCCGTGGAGATCGCGATCGCGTCGCGGGTCTTCGTCCCCTCGTCGAGCATGTTCATCGCGAGCATCGCCGTCCCGGGTTGCGCGAACTGGTCCGCGGCGTAGCCGGCGTCGACGAGCAGGTTGAAGTTCACGACGGGAACCTCATGCCTCTCGGCGAGAACGACCTCGAGGCCGTTCGAGAGGGTCGTCGTCTGGATCTCGGGCAGCTTCGGCGCGGGCGGAACGCCCGGCTCCGGCATCTTCGTCCGGTCGGCCGCCTGCGTCGCGGGCTTGTAGTTCGGGAAGGGGCGGATGATCTGCGTGTAGACGCCGTCGCTGAGCCACTCCTTCGCGATCTTCTGCACGTCGCCGGCGCTGGCGTTGCGGACCCACCCGAGCTCGTTCTTGTAGGCATCGGCGCTTCCGCCGAACACTTCGCTCCGCGCGAGGAGATCCGACTTCCCGCCGAATCCGCCGATGCGCTCGAGGCCGCGAACGAAGGACGCGAAGTACTGCGAGCGGACGCGCTCGAGCTCGTCGGCCGTCGGGCCGCCCGCGAGCAGACGCGCGACCTCTTCGTCGATCGCCTTCTCGACGGCGGCTTCGTCGCCGCCCGGCTTGACCGTGGCCTCGATGGTGAAGAGCCCGCCGATCTGGCGGATGTCGACGTAGGCGCCCACGTTCGTCGCGCTCTGATCGTCATAGACGAGCCGCTTGTAGAGGCGCGACGCCTTGTCGGACACCAGCACGTCGGCGAACAGGTTCAGGAGCGACCCCTCGCGGGTGAATGCTCCCGGCACGTTCCACACTTTCGTGATCTGCGTCTGCGGAACGCGGTCCTCGGCCGTTTCTCTCTGGCTGCCGGTCCGCTTCGCGGGCCACGCCTCGAAGCGCGCGACCGGCGGTCCCGGCGGAATGTCGCCGAAGAACTTCTCGACCTTTTCCTTCGCCACCGCCGGCGTGATGTCGCCGGCGACCACGACCACCGCGTTGGCGGCGCCGTAGTAGTTCTTGAACCATTCCTTCACGTCGTCGAGGGAGGCGGCGCTCAGATCGTCCATCGAGCCGATCACCGTGTGCCCGTACGGGTGATCGTCCGGATAGACGGCCTTCGTCATCAGGTCGTAGCCGACCGCGTAGGGCTGGTTCTCCCACTGGCGCTTCTCGTTCTGCACGACCCCACGCTGCTCGTCGAGCTTCGCCTGGTCGATCGCGCCCACCAGATGCCCCATCCGATCGGATTCGAGCCAGAGGACCGTGTCGAGAGCGGTCGTCGGGACGTTCTGGAAGTAATTCGTCCGATCCTCGTTCGTCGTGCCGTTCAGAGTGGTGGCGCCGATCCGCTCGAGCACCTGGAAGAAGTCGGCGTTCGCGTTCTCCGAGCCGTTGAACATCAGGTGCTCGAAGAGGTGCGCGAATCCGCTCCTCCCCTCCGGCTCGTTCTTCGAGCCGACGTGGTACCAGACGTTGACGGCCACGATCGGCGCCTTGTGGTCTTCGTGCACGATCAGCGTCAGCCCGTTGTCGAGGACGTACCTCGTATACGGGACATCGACCTCGGGGTAGCTCACGGCGGCCTTCTTCTGGGCGAAGCTCGCCGGAGCCAGCGCGAGGCATACTGCAACGAGAGCTAGAACACTCCGCAGTTTCCTCATCGATTCTCCTTCTCGGGATTTGTCAGGACGGACCTCTCCGGGTGGTTATACGGATCTTCGCCGTGAAGTTTACAGGCGTCAGACCTCAGGCGTCAGACCTCAGACGCCAGACCTCAGACCTCAGGCGCCAGACCTCAGGCCTCAGACGCCCGAAGGGCGGTCAGACAATAGCCGGGGGCGAGCGAAGCGAGCCCCGGAAAAGGGAAGTCACGAAAGATCACGAGCCCCGAAGGGCTCGGGTTCACTCGTTCGCGCTTTCCGGGGGTTCGCGCTTCGCGCTCACCCCCGGCTAGGGTCTGGCGCCCTCCGGGCGCACATCCTTGTGACGCTGAGGTCCAGGTCTGAGGTTCGAGGTCCGAGGTCTGAGGTCCGAGGTCTGAGGTCTGAGGTCCGAGGCCCGAGGTCTGAGGTCTGAGGTTCGATAGAATCCCCCTCATGTCCGCCGACGCTCCTCCCTGGAAGCTCCAGTTCGCCTCCGACAACACGGCCGCCGTGACGCCCGAAGCATGGGAATGGCTCCGGCGCGCGAACGAGGAGCCGCAGTACACGATCGGTTACGGCGACGATCCGATCACCGCCCGCGCCGTCTCTCTCATCCGCGATCTGTTCGAGACCGAGTGCGACGTCTTCTTCGTATTCAACGGCTCCGTCGCGAACTCGCTCGCCCTCTCGGCGATCTGCAATCCCTATCACGGCATCCTCTGTCACCCGATCTCCCACGCCGAGACGGACGAGGCGAACGCCCCGGAGTTCTTCACCGGCGGCGCGAAGCTGATCCACATCGGAGGCGCCGCCGGAAAGATGGACCCTTCTTTGATCGGACGGGCGTTCGAGAGAGGGCACGGGATCCATTCCTCGAAGATCCGCGCCGCCACGATCACGAATGCGACCGAGGTCGGCACGGTCTACACGCCGGACGAGATCCGCGGCATCACCTCGATTCGCGAAGGAGCCGGCGCGCGCGCGCTGAAGTTCCACATGGACGGGGCGCGCTTCGCGAACGCCGTCGCTTCCCTCGGCATCTCCCCCGCCGATCTCACCTGGCGCGCCGGGATCGACGTCCTCACCTTCGGCGGAACCAAGAACGGCTGCGCCCGGCTCCGAGGCGATCGTCTTCTTCGATCGCGCTCTCGCCGAGGATTTCGAATGGCGGCGAAAACAGGGGGGACAGCTCGCCTCGAAGATGCGCTATCTGTCCGCGCCCTGGATCGGCATGCTCGAGGACGGCGCGTGGCTGCGACACGCGAGCCGCGCCAACGAGAGCGCCCGGCGGCTCGGCGCGGCGCTGGCTGCGCTCCCCGGGGTCGATCTGCGGTTCCCCGTCGAGTCGAACGGCGTCTTCGCAAAGCTGCCCGAGGGGCTCGCCGACGCGCTGTTCGCCCGCGGCTGGCACTTCTACTGGTTCGCCGATGCGGACGCATGGCGATTCATGTGCTCCTGGAGTTGCAGCGACGAAGCAATCGAAGCGCTGGTCGCGGATGCGCGGGAGGGGCTGGGGCCAGGGGCTAGAGGCTAGGAGCTAGGAGCTAGGAGCTTGAGACCGGGAGCTAGTTGTCGTTTCTCAGGACGTTGTTCATGTCCAGGCGGGAGATCGGCGGTTTCCATCCAAGAGCTGAGTGGCTCCGGTGATGATTATAGAAGTGTAGGTACGAGGGCAGCAGGCGGGCGCTGCCGCGAGTGGGAGTAGACGACGGATAGGCCGATTCGCGCAGCAGGGTCTGGATGAGGCGCTCGGCCTTGCCGTTGGACGCGGCGTATAGGGCCGCGTCCGGATGTGCTTGAGGTTGAGGGACCGGCAAAGCTCAGCAAAGGAGGCGGAGAGATGCGGTGGGATGGCGGTGGCGGTGACGCCGGGCGGCGAGGAGGCGGCGCGGTGTGCGCGCCGTCGCCAGCCTCGGCGTCGCCGCGCGAGGCGTCTCCACGCAGACGTGGGGACTCCAGCCGACGTGGCGGCGTCGATCCCTACGGTTCCGGTGATGCGATGGCCACGTGAGTGATCGAGCGAGCTTTTACGTCGAGATGCACCAGATCACCCGCCGATCTCACCTGGCGCGCCGGGATCGACGTCCTCACCTTCGGCGGAACCAAGAACGGCTGCCCCGGCTCCGAGGCGATCGTCTTCTTCGATCGCGCTCTCGCCGAGGATTTCGAATGGCGGCGAAAACAGGGGGGACAGCTCGCCTCGAAGATGCGCTATCTGTCCGCGCCCTGGATCGGCATGCTCGAGGACGGCGCGTGGCTGCGACACGCGAGCCGCGCCAACGAGAGCGCCCGGCGGCTCGGCGCGGCGCTGGCTGCGCTCCCCGGGGTCGATCTGCGGTTCCCCGTCGAGTCGAACGGCGTCTTCGCAAAGCTGCCCGAGGGGCTCGCCGACGCGCTGTTCGCCCGCGGCTGGCACTTCTACTGGTTCGCCGATGCGGACGCATGGCGATTCATGTGCTCCTGGAGTTGCAGCGACGAAGCAATCGAAGCGCTGGTCGCGGATGCGCGGGAGGGGCTGGGGCCAGGGGCTAGAGGCTAGGAGCTAGGAGCTAGGAGCTTGAGACCGGGAGCTAGTGGCCAAACCCAACCACCTCCAGCCCCTAACCCCTGGCCCCCAGCCCCTCCCTTGCACCCCCCTTGCAGTGCCCGCTGACTGGAGGAAACTATGCGGCTCGGTGGAAAGCGAAGCTCGAACGTTGAAGACAGGCGCGGCATGGGCGGTCCGCTCATCGCCGGCGGCGGCATCGGCGCCGTGGTGATCGCGCTCCTCATCATCTTTCTCGGGGGCGATCCGAACGTCGTCCTCCAGACCCCGGCGAGTCAGCAGGGGCAGCCGCGGGAGACCACGCCCGAGGAAAACGCGCAGGCGGAGTTCGTGACGATGGTGCTCGGCGAGACGGAGGCGAGCTGGGACGCGATCTTCCAGAACCAGGTCGGCCGCCCCTACGAGAAGCCGACGCTCGTGCTCTTCACCGACGCGGTCCAGTCGGAGTGTGGCGTGGGCCAGGCCGCGAGCGGCCCCTTCTACTGCCCCCTCGACGGGAAGGTCTATCTCGATCTCGGCTTCTTCAACGAGCTCGATCAGCGGTTCGGGGCGCCGGGCGATTTCGCGCGCGCTTACGTCGTCGCCCACGAGGTGGGACATCACGTCCAGACCCTCCTCGGAATCTCCCAGCAGGTCCAATCCGCGCGCAGCAGCGCATCGACCGAAGAGGGGAACGCTCTCTCGGTACGGCAGGAGCTGCAGGCCGACTGCTTCGCCGGCCTGTGGGCGCGCCACGCGAATGAGCAGCGGCAGATCCTCGAGGAAGGCGACGTCGAAGAGGGGCTGGCCGCCGCCAGCGCGATCGGCGACGACACCCTCCAGCGCCAGACGCAGGGGCGCGTCGTCCCCGAGTCGTTCACGCACGGCTCCTCGGCCCAGCGCGTGGAATGGTTCCGCCGCGGCTTCAATAGCGGAGACCTCGCTCGGTGCGACACATTCAACGCGTCGGGGAGATTCTGAGCGGCCGTTTTACGTATGATGCGGGGGATGGAGACCGCAGCCCCCCGCTCCCGCTTTCTCGCGCTCGGCGATTCGTACACGATCGGCGAGGCCGTCCGGCCGGAGGAAAGCTGGCCGCGGCAGCTCGCCGCGATGTTGCGCGAGCGCCGCATCGACGTCGCCGACCCGGAGATCGTCGCCCGCACCGGCTGGACGACCGAAGAGCTCTTCGACGCGATCCGGATGCGCGAGGACATCTTCTCCGCCCGGGCGCCCTGGGACCTGGTCACGCTGCTCATCGGCGTCAACGACCAATACCGCGGCGTGCTCCCGGAGACGTACCGCGAGTGGCTCCACGGCGTGCTGGACGCCGCGACCTCCTTCGAGTCGGGAGCCGATTCCTTGATCGTCCTCTCGCTCCCCGACTGGAGCGTGACGCCGTTCGCCGATTCGCGGGACCGGGCAGCGATCTCCGGAACGATCGACGCATTCAACGAGATCAACCGGAGCGAGGCGGCCGCGGCCGGCGCAGCGTGGCTCGACATCACCGGCTCCTCCCGGCGCGGCGCGGACGACCTCGCGCTCCTCGCCGGGGACGGTCTGCATCCGAGCGGGGCGATGTATCGGGAATGGGCTGAGCTCGTCCTCCCCCTCGCAATCGAGATCCTGGGGCGAAAAGGTGGAGGGAGCGCCGCATTGTAGGGGGCGCGCGTCGGGATTTTCGTTTACCCTTTGAGGGACGTTCCGACGCCGAAGGGCACCCCGCGCGGCGCACAACCCGACAAATGGAGGACGAATGAAGATTGGACTGATTGCAGCGGGCCTCGTGGGAGCGCTCGTTGCGTGCACGCAGACGGACTCGCCGGCGCCGCCGGCGGCCACCGCGAGCGGATGGGAGTCGACCCAGGGCGGAAGCTCGGTTCCGGAGACGCGGACCGAGCCCTCGCCGACCCTCACGACGCAGCCCGCGGAAGCGAAACGGATCTCGATCGCCGAGGTTCAGCAGAAACTCGCGAACGGCACGGCGGTGGTCGTCGACGTCCGCGACGCGCAGTCGTATTCATTCCAGCATGCGGAGGGAGCGATCTCGATTCCGCTGGATCAGATTGCGGCGCGCACCAGCGAGTTGCCGCGCGACAAGCAGATCATCACGTACTGCACGTGACCGGCCGAACAGACGAGCGCCCGTGCGGCGCTGATCCTAGGCCAAGCCGGACACGATGCCGCCGCCCTCACCGGCGGATTCAACGCGTGGCGCACCGCGGGACTCCCCGTCGCGGGCACCGCGCCACCCCTACAGTGACTCAATAACGGTTCGCCGGAGGCGCTCCTCTATCCCTCTCCCCGCCCCCGGCGGGGAGAGGGTGGCCGCGCGCAGCGCGGCCGGGTGAGGGGTACGCAGCGCGGCCGGGTGAGGGGCATGCGCGCAGCGCAGGGCGGCGCAGCCGGTCCCTACTCCGCGATCTTCTGCACCAGCTCGATTTCGAGAACGACGTCGACTTCGTCGCTGACCGTGACGCCGCCCGCTTCGAGTGCGCGATTCCAGACCAGGCCGTAGTCCTTCCGGCTCAGGCGCGTCGTCGCGCTCGCGCCGCTGCGCAGGCTCTTTCCTGCCTTGATCGGCGCGGCGGGCCCGTCGACGGCCAGCTCGACTTCCCTCGTGATCCCGTGCATCGTGAGATCGCCCGTCATCCGGTAGCCGTTGCCGGCTTTCTCGATCTTCTTCGACTTGAAGGTGATCGTGGGGTACTTCTCCACCTCGAAGAAGTCGGCGCTGCTCAGGTGCTTGTCGCGGTCGTCGTTGTCGGTATCGATGGAGGCAGCGTCGATGGTGACGTCGACCACGGCGGTCTCGGGCTTCGCGAGGTCTCCGGTCACGGTTCCGGCCACTTTGCCGAACCGCCCCTTCACCTTGGAGACCATCATGTGGCGCACCGAGAACTCGGCCGAGGAATGCGGCGTATCGATCGTCCAGACCGGGGCCGCCACGACGCCGCTCTGCGCGAGTGCAGGGAGAGAGAGGGCGGCGACAGCGATTGCAACCAGAAATGCTCGTTTCATAGAGAAGCTCCTTTCGTGCGTGGGCGGCAACGCTGGAGGGAGGAGGCACATTTCCCGACCTCGCCAGGCCTCGGGCCTCAGACCTCAGACGTCAGACCTCAGATCGCAGATCGCAGGCTTCAGGGTCTGGGGTCTGGGGGTCTGGGGTCTGGGGTCTGGGGATTCCGGGCTCATCGGAGCGGGCGAGACGCGGCGCTAACGGCGGCCGGGACGGCCGCGCTCCCATCTCCCATCCGAGACACCGGAGAACGAAGAACGAAGAACGAAGAACGGAGAACGGAGAACGAAGAACGGAGAACGGACGTCTCTGGAATGGTCACTTTCGGCGCCACGTTTGACCGGGCGAATGCGGATCAGCGTCATCATCCCCTGCCGTGACGGGTCCCGGACGGTGGCGGCGGCCGTCACGTCCGCGCTGCGGCAGAGCGTCGCTCCCCTCGAAGTCCTCGTCGTCGACGACGCCTCCGAGGACGAGACGGCGGCCCTCGCCGAGGCGGCCGGGGCGGCGGTGGTGCGGAACCAGGCGCGCCGGAATGCGGGGGGAGCGCGCAACGTGGGCCTCGACGTCGCCCGGGGCGAGCTGATCGCATTCCTCGACGCCGACGCCGTCGCCGCGCCCGACTGGCTCGAGCGTGCGAGCGCGTTTCTCGAAGGGCATCCCGAGTTCTCCGCGGTCGGAGGCAGCATCGTCAACGGCCGGCCCGACCGCTACGGCTCGCTCGATTACTACATGAACCACTCCGAGTGGATCGGCGGCGCGGCCGGCGAGCGGAGCACGTTTCCGACGATGTCGGTCGTCTATCGCCGCTCCGCGATCGAAGGGCTGCGGTTCCTCGAGTCGAACTCCGGCGAGGACACCGCGTTCGCGCTGGAAGTCCGCGCGCGCGGGGGCCGGCTCTGGTTCGACCCCGAGATCCGGATCGCGCACTTTCACGAGCGGCTCGACTGGATCTCGTACCGCGACCATCAGATCGTCTGTGGGCGGACCATCTTCTGGACGCGCTCGCTTCTCGACCGCCCGGGGAAGTTCCTCGTCCGCTGGCCGATCCTTCTCTTCACGTTCCCGCACCTCTGGCTCATGCTTCTGCGGATGATCCGATCGGGACGCGCGTTCGACGCGATCCGCCTCTTTCCCTGGTTCGTCGGCGGAGAGCTCGCGCGGATTCGCGGCTTCCTCGCCGCGCGGCGGGAAGGCTTTCCGGCCTGGCTCGATCCGATCCTCCGGAAGGGAGCCGCATGACCGGCTCGCGCCTCGGGCAGGGACTCGCGCTCGCGCGCGACTGGATCGCGCCGGGAGAGGCGCTCGCGCAGTGGACCCACTTCGTGACGTCCGTCTGCAATGCGAAGTGCGCGCACTGCTTCTATCCGATCAATCAGAAGACGAACGAGCTGACGATCGAAGAGATCGAGCGGTTCGTGAAGACGCTCCCGCCGATCCGCCTTCTCCTCATCTCGGGCGGCGAGCCGTTCCTCCGGAAGCGACCTACCGGAGATCATCAAGCTCTACTTCGATCACTGCCATTTCTTCAGCGCGTCGATCCCGACGAACGGCTACAGCCCCGAGACGACGGTGCGTGCGGTGGAGCGGATCTGCTCGTTCTCGCCGGACCTCTCCCTCGGCGTGTCGGTGTCGGTCGACGGCTTCAAAGAGTTCCACGACCGCCTGCGCGGCGTGCCGGGGCTCTACGAGCGGAGCCTCGCGACGCTCGAGGCGCTCCTCGCGATCCAGCCGAAGCTCCCGAACCTCACCGTCGGCGTGACGACAGTCTTCATGAGAGAGAACCAGGCGGAGATCGAGCGGTTCGCGGAGTTCATCCACGACCGCTACCGGCCGAACCACCACGGGATCGGCCTGATCCGCGGCGAGCCGGTCGACCCCTCGCTCAAGACCGGGCTCGACATCGACGGCTACGAGCGGCTCTCGCGTTGGATCGACGCGCGCTATCCGCCCGGCGAGGTCGAGACCGGCTGGCGCGGGATACGCGTCCGCGCGCGCCGCGAAGTCAACCGGCAGCGGTTCGAGTACATCGCCCGCCAGGCGCGGGGAGGCGCCTACGAGCAGCCCTGCCTCGCCGCCGAGCGTGAGTTCGTCCTCTCCGAGGATGGCGACGTCTACGGCTGCGAGCTGATCGCGACGAAGCTGGGCAACGTGCGCGACGCCGGCTACGACTTCGCGAAGATCCGGGAGAGCGATGCCGTCCGCGCGTTCAACGAGCAGAAGCTCGCCGGCCAGTGCAAGTGCACCCACGAGTGCAACGTCCGGACGATGCTCCTGTTCGACCGATCGAACGCCCTCGACATCGCGGGCGCGATGGTGGGATTCACGCGGCGGTAGGGGCGGCCTGCGGCCGCCCGGACCCTCGGTCGTGCAGGATCGGGATTCCGGGCGCCCGCAGGGCGCCCCTACGAGTTCCGGTACCGCAGATCAATCACCTTCCGCACGAGGCTCTTCGCCCCTTCGGGAAGGTGCTGGACGGCCGCGGCGAGGCCGGTCACGGCCTGCGAGTCCCCGCCGTGCTTGAAGCACTCCGCGCAGCGCGGCAGCTTCGAGAGATCGTGCGCCTCGAACTGCGCGAGCATGCCCGCGAACTGATCGCTCGCGAGAATCTCCTGGAGCGTGTTCTTCCTGAGGTCCCCGACCACCTGATCGCCGTGCGCGTCGTAGCAGCAGTGCGTGACCCGCCCGTCGGCGAAGATGACGACCCAGGTGAAGAAGCTCCCCTGCACGCAGCCGTAGAACTTCCCGTGCAGGTCCGTCTCCTCGTTGAGATCGAACGCCTCGCACGTCCGCTCGATGACGCGCGCGTTCCTGTACTTCTTCAGATCGAAGAGCTTCCTGAAGTCGTCGACGCTCTCGTCCATCGTCATGCGCGAGCGCATCCGCTGGATCTCGATCCGGATCGGGTGCCCCTTCGCCTGCTCGAGGAACGCGCGCGTGAGCGGGATCAGCTTCTCGAGCTCGCCTCCCGTCCGGAGCATCGGATAGATGGCCGGGTTCACCGAGTCGACGCAGATCCGGAGCCGCTCGAGCCCCGCATCGAGAAGCTTCGCTCCGACCTCCTCGGTCAGGACCAGCCCGTTCGTCGAGATGCTCGCCTCGGGGAAGAGGCGGACCGCGTCGCCGATCCGCGGATAGAGGAGCGGCTCCCCCATCTCGTGGAGCCACTTCATCTTGAACCCGTTGCCGTGGATCTCCCGCTCCGCCTTCTCGACCAGCGACCACTCCATGTCCTCGTACGGCCGCCGGAGGACCGGAAGCGGGCACATGCCGCAGCGGAGGTTGCACTTCGAGGTCAGCTCGAGGATGACCTTGATGCGCTTCGGGTTGTACTTCACCCGCGGAAGAGTGTGATTCGATGGCCGTCATGAACGTGGTGCCGGTCTGTCCAACCAGACACGTGCAGGATGTCATTCCGAGCGTAGCGCGGAATCGCGGGCAGAGACGCATCCTGTCATCCTGAGCGAGCGAGGGATCTGGAAGGGCGTGAGAGCGCGGTACGCGCAGCTCGAGAATCGGCTGCGGAACGGACTCCGCGCTCTTCGGATGACGTCGAGATGATGGCTCGTGGATCCCATGCCGATGCTACTCGGCGTTTCTCGCGTCCCCCGCCCAGATCCAGTCTCGCTACGCTCGGGATGACACCTGCGCGAGGATCGACGCGTACTCGCGCCATGAATACCGCGCGGCGGCCGCGCCCGCCTCCCGCTCCATCGCGCCCCGGTCGCCCTCGAAAAATGCGTCGACCGCGCGCGCGATCTCGGCGGGGCTCTCGGGCGGGACGAGCAGTCCGTTCCGCCCGTCGCTCACGATCTCCGGGATCCCCCCCACGGTCGAGGCGATCACCGGCCGCTCGAAGTGAAACGCGGTCAGCACCACCCCGCTCTGCGCCTCGATTCGATACGGGGCCAGAACGACGTCGGCCGCGCCGAACCAGAGCGCGATCTCGTCGTCCGGGATGAACCGCGGCTCGAACCGCACGCGCGCCTCGATCCCTTCCTCGCGGGCGATCCTCCGGTAGGTCTCCTCGTCCTCCCACCAGAACTCCCCCGCCACGACGAGCGTGGCTCCCGAGCGGACGCTCTTCCACGCGCGCAGCGCCAGATCGAGGCCCTTGAACGGCCGGACGTGGCCGAAGAAGAGCGCCAGCTTCGCGTCAGCCGCGAAGCCGAGCTTCCGCCGCGCCTCCTCGCGCGCCACCCTGCCGCGGCCGAGCTCGTGAACCGGAAGGAAGGTGCGCAGGATGGGCGGGGCGGCCGATCCGACCCTCCGCCTCGCCTCGGCTTCTTCCGTCGCCGCATGCACGACCAGAGCGTCGGCGCTGCCGAGGATCCGCTTCGAGAGGGACTCCTTCCACCAGGCGTGCTCCTTTTCGCCGACGTTGTGGCACTGGAGCACGATTCTCGTCGCCGGATCGAGCAGGTTCCGGATGGCCAGATACGGGAGCGCCCAGACCCAGATCCACCAGACGAAGATCACCGCGTCCGGCTTCCACCGGCGGATCGCGGCGGCTTCCATCGCCCACGAGACCGGATTCATCACGTCGAGCGCGAAGCGCGCCGCCGGAGGCGTCCGGTCCCGCAGGCTCGGGTCGACGTCGTCGCCGCCCGGGTACCACCGCTTCGGATACTGCCTCCGGAACGAGCTGATCCACATCTCGTGCTCTTTCCCCAGCTCTTCCGCGAGCGCCGTCGTGCAGTAGGCGATCCCGGCGCGGTAGGGGTAGACGGGGCCGACGATGGCGATTCTCACCCGGGTAGTGTAACGGCCGCCTTCGGCGGCGAATAACGCCGGCGGCTTCGCCGCCGGCAAATGCAGAATGCAAAATGCAAAATGACAAAGCCAAAAAGGGAATCGGGCGAAGCCCCGCTCAACCTTCGCCGGCCTGACTTCAAGCCCCTTTTGGGACTTTTCATTTTGCATTTTGCATTCTGCATGTTTCTTTTGGAGGCTCCGGAACCCTCCGAAATGCGAGGCTCCTGGCGGGCGTTAGGGTTCCTGAGAGCATGGACTTCACCGACAAGGCAAAGTACCTGCGGTATCTGGTCAGCCGCAGGGGGATGAAACCCGTCTACGTCATCCTCGGGCTGACGTACGACTGCAACTCCTTCTGCCGGACTTGCTTCAACTGGGAGCAGCTCCGGAAGAACAAGGAGCACGAGCTCTCGTTCGAGGAGATCCGGAAGAGTCTCGACTCGCTGGGCGACCTCCTCTTCGTCGTCATGTCGGGCGGCGAGCCGTTCCTTCGGCGCGACCTGCCGGAGATCTGCGAGCACCTCTCGACGGTCAACGGGGCGAAGCAGATCACGATCCCGACCGGCGCGATCGCCTCCGACCTCATCGCGCGCTCGGTCACCTCGATCCTGGAGCGCTGCCCGAAGACGCAGATCGCGGTCAATCTCTCGCTCGACCACGTCGGCGAGAAGCACGACTGGATCCGCGGAGTGCCGGGCAATTACGAGCGGCTGAAGAAGACGTACGCGAACCTGATCCCGCTGAAGGCGCGCTTCCCGAACCTCACGATCAATGTGCACACCTGCTTGTGCACCTACAACGTCGACGATCTCGAGGAGATCACGAGCAGGGTCAAGGCGGAGTTCCCCGAGATCTCGTTCCACTCGTTCGAGATGCTGCGGGGAGACCAGCCCGACAAGACGATCCTTCCGATCACGACCGAGCGGTATCGCGAAGTCCTGCCGATGCTCGAGCGCTACTGGAGCTCGTTCGGCGAGTACGACGGGTTCCTCCGCTTCATCAAGATCTACTCGCGGCGGATGGAGCTCGCCACGCTCGAGGAGGAGACCCAGGTCCGCCCCTGCTACGCGGGCACGGTCTCCGGCGTAATCGACGCGCGCGGCGAAGTCCGCCTGTGCGAGCTGCGCGAGGCGGTCGGCAACCTCAAGGACGTCGACTACGACTTCGACCGCCTCTGGTTCTCCGAAGAAGCCGACCGCCAGCGGAAGGCGATCGCCGCGAAGGAGTGCTGGTGCACGCACTCCTGCTTCATGTCCTCCTCGCTCGTCTTCCAGCCCCGCACGTAGGGCGCCTGGATGGCGTCGACCGTGGTGAACTTCCTCTCGGCGCGGGGGTGATTTGCCCGTACTCGCGCCATGTCATCCCGAGCGTAGCGAGGGATCTGGGTGGTGGGTAGCGCGTGACGCGGGGACGTGACCAGGGCATGAGGATCGAAGTTCGCGTCTTCTTCAGACGCGAACGGCGATCCTTCCGCCGTGCACCGTTACCGCGTTCTTCGCAGCCCCCCGCCCAGATCCCTCGCTACGCTCGGGATTACACTCGTGCGGCCGCTCCCCTACGTCCGCCGCCGCACTCCCGCGCTCGCGGGCCTGGCCAATCCGAAGACTCCCTTCACCATCCCGGTGACGATCCCCGCGAAGTACGTCGCGTGGTGCATCGCGAACGCGACGGGGATCAGCGGCCACCACGATGCCGGCAGCCGCGTCGAGGGAATCGCGAGCGCCGTCACGAGGATCGCGTAGAGAAGAAGCAGGGACCATGCGCTCCCCGGCACGAACAGGAGAAGCGCCAGGACCGTCGCTCCCGCCGCCAGGAATGCGAACACGCGGCCGCTCTTGTACGCGGATCCGCGTCGGAAGAGCCTCTCCCCGGTCTTGACCCGGTACCGCCAGCGCTGCCGCAGGTACTCGCGGGGAAAGCGCCGGCGCCGGTGAAACACGACGACGCCGTGATGGTAGACGACCTTCCCCTGATCGAAGAGCCTCCGCAGGAGGTCCGTGTCCTCGCCGATGTAGCCGATCGACTCGTCGAAGCCGTGGGCCGCTTCGAACGCGCTCCGCCGGACGAAGAGATTCACGAGCGCGAGGTCCCACGGCTTCCGGATCGGGAAGACTCCCTCCCGCGACTCGTGCGCGGCGATCCCGCTCCCCAGCCAGCGAGGAATATGGTGCGGAATATGGATGGAATATGGGGATGGAATATGGGATGGAATATGGGGTCACCCATTAGCAGGCGTTGTCAATATGGGCGTGGCAAATCCCTGCGGCGTTTAGCCGCTGCTGATCGATGGTGGTGCTCAGGTCTCGGCGATGAGGTTCAGCAGTCCCTGTGTCTCGTTCGGTCGGAGTCGGCTCGTAGTGATCCGCTCCAGTCACCCATCAGGATCAAGGCTTCGCGCCGATGACTGGCTGATCGCTGGCCCCTGACGCATTTCGCGTCCCAGAAACAACGCGGTAAAAACGAGCGCGTGTCCAATTGGAAGGTGCACAGAACCTGTGGCTCACCGGCTGCCGAAGCAGACCGGCGTCCAACCCCGTGTGGCTCGCGCGCTCGTCGCGGACATCATAACGCCGGGACCTCCTGGCCGGTGCGGCCTCCAATCAGATCTGGTGGTTGTGAACCAACCCCAAACGTGGCTGACCGCACCGACCAAGCTCTCAAACGAATACTTTCTTCGGGTCGAACGGCTGCTCGATCGCGCAGGACGTGGAAGGCGGCCCGGGCCAGCTTGTGCGCGATCGCTTTGATCGGCGACACGGGCGTTGGTCTTGGCGGTCTTCCGGTCGTAGTAGCGGCTGCGCCTCGGGGTAGTAGCGAACCGCGAAGTGCGCCGCCTCGATGAAGGCCCAGGCGAGATAGCTTGTTGCCGTTCTTCGCGTTGTTGTCGCCCTTCTTCTTGCCGTTCGACAAGCGGCGCGGCCTCGACGCAGCGCGCAGTACGAGGCGAAGTTGCCGGCGCTGGCGAAGCGGCTCATCGTCGCCGGCCTCGAACATGATCGTGAGGGCGAGGATCTGGCCGATTCCCCAGACGCGTGCAGCAGCAGCTCGAACTCGGGACGGAGCTTCGCCTTGCCTGAGACGGTGCTGCTCGAGCACGCTCGATCTGCGCGGTCGAGCGCTGTCGATGACCGCAAGGGTCGCCGTCAACGGCCAGCGCCAGATCGGCGATCGGCGTACAGCTCGTCGATCTGCTCGCGGCCGTGAGTCGTCTTGACCTCATTCCGCTGTGATTTTCGTTCCCCGGTTCCTCTGCTCGAGGTTCTGCACGCTCAGGATGTTCGCGGTCCGCTGCTGCACGAGCGTCCCACGCTTCCGGAGCAGGTCTCGCACGGCGTCGCTCGTCGCGCGGGATAGATGTAACCCGTCGGGCAGGATCCCCAGCCGCATCATGTGCGCCAGCCACCAGGCGTCGTACTGGGTCGTCGGTCGTGCTTGAGGCCTTCGTATTGCTGGATCGCGGCCGTGTTGACCAGCTTCGCTGCGAAGCTCGTGCGCGCGGAGTCCGTCGACGAGCCAGTACCAGTTGAAGGTCGACTCGACCGCGACGCCCTGCAGCGTCGCGCGGAACGGTTCGAGCTCGCTCACGAAGCAACTCGAGCTTGTTCGGCAGCTTCCGCTGTCTCAGAACCCGATCTGTCTCATCGATGATGGCCAGGACACCGTTGTTCGAGTGGAGGTCGATCGCTGCGTAGGTTCGCATCCGGCAGGCTCCTTTCGTCGACGTCAGTCTCCCCGCCAACGGTCCTTGCCTGCTAGTTGCGTATCACATCTTCGATGTTCGGTCGCCGACCTAAGCTACGGTATGTCAGTTATTTCGCTGACGGCGGACGTTGGCCCTCCTTCAACCAGCCGAGCTTCGACCGCAGTTATTGCTAACGATCGACAGCCTCAGATCGAAAATCGAAGATTTATCGCCTGCCCCAATCGCGTTGGGGCAAAGTGGTGATATCAAAGGGCAGCCAGTCAGCACTTGGCCAGAGCCAACACTGCAGGGAAAAGGAGCCGCCGTCTCGAAAGTGCACCCCGAACTGCAGCAATTACTTAGGACGGAAACGTCTTCGGGGCCGATCAAAGTCGTCGTACTCTTTCCGGAGCACCTCGCGATGCCGAAGTTTCCGCCCCTAGATCACACGAAGCCAATTCTGGATCCGACAAATCAGGCGATTGTTGCGAAACGGAGGACGCTTGCCGAGGGAATCCTCGCGACACGAGCCGCACATAACGCAAATCGCGAGAAGGAACTCGAATTCCTTGGGGCCCGCGTCCTCGAGCGGTTTTGGATAACGAATTCGGTGCTGCTTGAACTGCCGTCTGCTGCTGTTGACGCACTTGCTGCCCGCGCTGACGTGGTTTTTATCCAACCAGACGAAACCACGATCAAGCCGCCCACGACGCGAGAAGGTCGACAGGTCATCTCGAGTGATTACCTGTTTGACCTGACAGCCGGGCATCTGAATTACTGGTTCATAGGGTTACTGGATACAGGTATGCCCGTGAGCGCAGACAACCAGATTATGCATACGCTGTTTAATCCCGGCGGCCAAATCGGCGCGTTTGATTGCGTGAATGGGACGAACTACGACTGCACCATCGGTTACAACCTGAATCCCGCCGACGACTGCTGGAACCACGGAATTTCATCCGCGGGTATCCTGACTGCAAACAGCAATATGGGCGACGACTATCGAGGCGCCACTAGGTTCACCGTATGGGGATACAAGGTCTACACCCAAAACGGGACCGGCCCGGACTGCGGGACCGGTCACGGCCTCTCGACCAGGGCGGCCGAAAGAGGTTTTCAGGCCGCCATAGTGCACGGTATCGATGTGATCGTGGCGGAAATTCAGGACTATCAGGGATCGGTGCTCACGACCTCTGCCGATAACGCCTTCGACGCAGGTGTGGCGGTGATCGCAGCCGCGGGGAATTCCGGTCCCGCCGCGTCGACGGTCCGTTCCCCGGGGGAAGCTCACAAAGCCATAGCCGTTGGTGCCGTTGACTACCAGACACTCGCGCAGGAGGATTATCAGAGCCGCGGGCCTACTGCGGATGGACGCATCAAACCGGACATCCAGGCGCCAACTTGGACTCAAACGGCCAGCAATCAAGGGTGGACCGCAATCCGTTCGTTCGGCGGAACCAGCGGCTCGACACCTTATGGGGGCGCTGCTGCTGCTCTGCTCGGCTACTGGCTGAACCCTTACGGAATAGCACCGGGCTATGTCTATGCTCAGTTAATCAACGCTGGTCTCAACTTTTCCGATCCGACTACCAACAACACTACGGGCACCGGCCTGCTGTCGCTCGTTAGCGGTTCGACTGAATCATGGTCCGGGATGGTGACAATCAACAACGGGCAGACGATCGAGCTCAATCTACCGATCTCCGGATCGGGATCGCCGCACGATCTCCGCGCGTCGATCTGGTGGCCCGAATCCCAGGGGCAAACGCATAACGACATTGATGCCTATTTAGTCGACCCTTGGGGTATCGTAAGAAGTTCAAGCCTGAGCATCCTCTCGGTCTTCGAAAAGGTCCGGTACAGTTCCGGTATGGGGGCCGGAACTTGGAAGCTTCGAATCCACGGCTATTCCGTTTCGAGTTCTCAGGAGGTCTACTATGCGGCTTATGTCAAAACCTCGACTTGGTGACAGCCATGTTGTTCTGGTTCTGGTCGCTCTCCTTATCGCCACAGGTTGCGAGCGACCGCTGCCGACTGCGCCAAGAAACGCTGGACACTGCACTCAGCCGCAAAACGTTTTGAGAGGCGAAACGTTCTATGAGCAGCGGAAAGAGCCTGAGCAGATTTATTTGGGCGGTTTGACAAAGCGGTGTCCACCGACCACCCCAGACGGTCGTGACCACTGCTACTGGCTCGACGGCATCCCGCTCTATTCGGGCGGAAGAGACGCTGAGACTCGGCTATTGCCATTTGTCGGAAGGCAAGTGTCAGTCGTTGGGAAAGCTGTTGATATAGGCTTCGGGACTGAAATATGGCCAGCCAGCATTTGCAACAGTGAAACGTAAAGCCCACTGAGGTGCCAGAACTCTGTCGTTTTTCGAGAGATCCGACTGCGCATGTACCTACATGATCGGCCTCAGCGTGAGGTGTTATTGAACCTCTGTGCATAGCGGCCGTTGAGCCACTGCATGCCACGCGAGAGCGTCTTCTCCGGCGTCTCGATCACGAGATGAAAGTGGTTCGTCATCAGCGTGTACACGTGAACGATCCAGCGGAAGCGCTTCACCGCCTCGCCGAGCAGCGCGAGGAAGAAAAGGCGATCCGCGTCGCTGCGGAAGATGTTCTTCCTCTCGTTGCCGCGAGACGTCACATGCCAGACGGCGCCTTCGTGCTCGAGCCTGAGCGGTCGTGCCATGCACCGAGGCTACCTCGGCGCCGAGGAAGACCCGAGAAAGGTGCCATTCCGAGGAGGTTTTCGGACCGATAAGGTCCTCGGAATGGAAATGGCGCCTACGATCGGTAGAGAGTCGATTCCTCCGGAGCTGCTGCGAGATCGAATATCGAAGATGTCACCCTCCTTCGGAGATCCTCCTTCGTGCCTTGACCCTCCTCCGTGCTCTCCTTCGTGCTCTCCTTCGTGCTTTGGGATGACGTGGCGCCGGGGCGCCTTCCTTTCCGCACGGCGCCCCTACTCACACCTGCCCTTGCGATCTCCTGCCCCCGAACATTCCCTTCACCACCCCCGCGACGATCCCCACGAAATACGTTGCGTGATGCATCGCGAACGCGACCGGGATGAGCGGCCACCAGGACGGAGAGAGCCGCGTCGAGGGAATCGCGAGCGCTGTCACCAGCACCGCGTAGAGGAAAAGCAGCGACGCCGCGCTTCCGGGGACGAACAGGACCAGCGCGAGGACCAGGGCGCCCGCCGCGAGGAACGCGAAGACCGGAGCGGTCCGGTACGTCGATCCCCCCCGAAGGAGACGCTCCCCCGTCTTGACGCCGGTACCGCCAGCGCTGCCGCAGGTACTCGCGGGGAAAGCGCCGGCGCCGGTGGAACACGACGACGCCGTGATGGTAGACGACCTTCCCCTGATCGAAGAGCCTCCGCAGGAGGTCCGTGTCCTCGCCGATGTAGCCGATCGACTCGTCGAAGCCGTGCGCCGCTTCGAACGCGCTCCGCCGGACGAAGAGATTCACGAGCGCGAGGTCCCACGGCTTCCGGATCGGGAAGACTCCCTCCCGCGACTCGTGCGCGGCGATCCCGCTCCCCAGCCATCGCGTGGCGAGAAGGGTGTCGGCGAGCAGCTCCGCCGAAGGGCGAATCGCCGGGCGGAGGGTCCGGCCCGCCGACGCTTACGACGTCCGGATTCGCGTCGAGGTAGGTGAGCGCCTTGTCGATCCACTCGGGATCGGCGAACGCGTCATCGTCGATGAACGCGAGGATCTCTCCCCTCGCCTCACGCGCCGCCGCATTCCGCCGGATCGCGGGGTTCCGATCCTCCAGAACGACGTAGCGCAGCTTCGAGTCCCGCGGCAGGGAAGCCGAGGCGGGGCCGACGACGATCAGCTCGAACCGCGCCTTCGTCTTCTGATCCAGGACCGCGCGCACCGCGCGGCGGGCGTCCTCCCCCGGCCGGTCCATCGGCATGATGACGGTGACGCGGATGGCCGGGTCGTGCATATCGCGCCGGAGAGTTTAGAATGATTCGTCCGATCGAGACGACCACTTTGAAGCTGATCATCCAGATCCCCGCCTACAACGAAGAACCGACCATCGCCGAAACGCTCGCCGCGCTCCCCAGGCGCCTCGACCGCGTCTCGAAGATCGAGACGCTCCTCATCGACGACGGCAGCTCGGACGGCACGATCGCGGCGGCCCGCAAGGCCGGCGTGACTCACGTCGTCCGCCTCGTCCCGCACCGCGGCCTCTCGGCGGCGTTCGTCGCCGGCATCGACGCCGCGCTCCGGCTCGGCGCGGACATCATCGTCAACACCGACGCGGACAACCAGTACCGGGCCGACGATATCGGGCGGCTGATCGCGCCGATCCTCGAGGGGCGCGCCGAGGTCGTGATCGGCGATCGCGGGGTGAAGGAAAGCGCGCACATGGGGCCGCTCAAGCGGTTCCTCCAGAGGCTCGGCAGCTGGGCGGTCGGCCGCGCCGCCGGCCTCCAGGTCCCCGACGTGACCAGCGGCTTCCGCGCGTTTTCCCGCGACGCCGCGTATCAGATCAACGTCTTCAACCCCTTCACCTACACGCTCGAGACCATCATCCAGGCGGGGAACCGCAACCTCGGCGTCGAGTCCGTCCCCGTCGGGACGAATCCTCCGACGCGCCCCTCGCGCCTCTACAAGGGGATCCTCCGCTACGTCCGCAAGTCGGTCGTCACGATCTTCCGCGTCCACACGGTCTACCGGCCGCTCAAGACGTTCTTCGCGATCGGCGCGATCCTCTTTCTCGCCGGCTTCGTGATCGGCCTCCGCTTTCTCTGGCACTTCCTCGCCGGCGACGGCGGGGGGCACGTCCAGTCGCTGATCTTCGCCGCGGTCCTTCTGATCATCGGGTTCCAGACCGCGCTGATCGGCCTCGTGGCGGATCTGATCTCGGTGAATCGCCGGCTCTCGGAAGAAGTCCTGATCCGCCTCCGGAAGCTCGATCCGCAGATCGCCACCGGACAGAAAGCGCCGCGGCGGCGCGACCGGGGCGAGCGGCGCGAGGGGTCGCGCGAGGCGAAGCCGGAGCCCGTGGCCGAGGCGCAGTGGGTGTGGCTCCTCGACGAGTCGAAGCTCGACAGGCCTCTCGAGGAGCCCGCGCCCGTCGAAGAGGCGGTTCCGCAGCCCAAGCGCAGGCGCAGGCGGCGCCGCGGAGGGACGCGGCCGGCGCACGAGGTCCCCGAGAGAAAGCACCACGAGCACGCGCATCCGGAGCGGGAGGGCGTGGATGATCTGCGGCGTGAGGTCGACCCGGAGCGATAGTCGCGAATCAGCGCCGATGATGGCCATCAGCCGCCCTTCGTCACGCCGGCTACTCCCTGACTCGCGCGGCCATCCGCGCCGCGCGGGAGTAGGCGTTCACGAACCCGGCGGTCGCGTGCATCGCGAAGGAAAGCTCCTTCGGCGCGCCGGCGAACGGATGTCGGGCGCCGAACGTGTGGGAGGCTTTCTCGATGAGGACGAGCGAGCCGTTCCGGGCACAGCTCGCGAGCTGGTGCGCCTCCGACGCCGGGACCGACTCGTCCGACAGTCCGTGGACGATCAGCACCGGACACTCCGTCGCCCCCAGCGCCGCCTGAATGTCGAGCTCCCCGGCGCGCGCGTCCAGCTCGTCGAGGACGGCCGTCGAGATCGGCATGACCTGCCCCGTCCGCGCATTCCGGATCTCGAGAACGCCCCGCGCGCGCCACTCTTTCTTGACGTCCTCGCTCCATCGGTCGGCGTACGCGATCCCGCTCCACGTCACGATGCCGCGCACCACGCCGCTCTCCGTGGCGCGCGCTCCGAGGATGGCGACGCCGCCGCCGCGGGAATGCCCCATCAGGAAGAGCGGCAGGCCGGCCACCTCGCGCACGCCCTCGACCCAGGAGAGCACGCTCTCGAGATCGGACAGCTCGCGGCCGTACGTGTCGTTCGCGAACAGATCGAGCCGGTCGAACTCACCCGGGCGCTCGCCGATCCCGTTGTGCGACATGTCGAACCGGACCGAGGCGACGCCGCATGCCGCGAAGCGCGCGCTGACCCAGGGAAAGAACCCCCAATCCTTGAATCCCTTGAAGCCGTGGACGATCACGACGAGGCCGCGCGGATCGGACGGAACCTCCAGAGCTCCCCGGATCGGGAGCCCCTCGGCCGATGCAATCTCGAATCGACGTTCCGCCACGTTCGCTTCCTCAGACGTTGAACGTCCGTTGGGGAGCCCGACGATCCCGACGCTCAAACCCATGCTGTCTTCTGGTCTCCCGCTGCGATTTCCGAGGCAGGCAAGGACCCCGGGGGCGCGGAGTGTAACAAGGGCAGCGCGGGATTCATGTCCGGGCGAGAGAAGCCGGGCGCCTACCGGCGATTCGCGGCGGCGAGCGCGGCCGCGCCGATGAGGCCGACCCGGTCGTTCGTGATCAGATGGACGGGCCACTCCAGCACGAGATCGCGATGCCGTCCTTTGGCCGCGTACGCTTCGATGAAGCGGCCGTCGCGCATCCGCTCGACGTTCTTCGCCGCGATGCCCCCCGCGAGGAACACTCCCCCGCTCGAGAGGCACTTGAGCGCGAGGTTCCCCGCCTCGGCCCCGTACGCATCGAGGAAGAGATCGAAGGTCGCGCGGGCGAGCGGATTCCCCTCTCGATCCTTCCTCGCGATCAGCGCGGGAAGAGCGTCGGCGTGGAGCTCCGTTCCGGCGAAATCGGCGCGCGCGAGCTCCGGATCGGTGTCGCGCAAATAGGTAAAGATGTTGACCAGCCCCTGCCCCGACACCACGCGCTCGCAGCTCACGTGGCCGAACCGCGCACGGAGATGCCGGAGCAGCCCGTCCTGCCGGTCGTTCGAAGGAGCGAAGTCGACGTGCCCTCCCTCGGAGGGGATCACGGTCCAGCTGTCCCGCTCGGGGACGACGATCGCCTCGCCGAGGCCGGTCCCCGCGCCGAGGATCGCGATCGGGCCCGTCGGGTTGCGCGGCCTCTCGAGCAGGAGCTCGAAGTCGCTCGATTCCAGATGCGGCACGCCGGCCGCGACGGCGTAGAAATCGTTGACGAGGAGCAGCGTGCGCATCCCGATGCTCTTCGCCACCTCCGCGGCATCGATCTCCCAGGCGAGATTGGTGACCTTCGCGCGGCCGTCGACCACCGGTCCGGCGACCGCGACGCATCCGTAATCGACCGCGCCCGCGGTCGCGATGAACTCGCGAAGGAGCGAGTCGAAGGTCGGATAAACCGCGCTCTCGTAGCGGCGCTCGATCGCGGTCGACCAGCGGCCTCCGGCGAGATCGAGGACCCGAAGCAGGCACTTCGTCCCGCCGACGTCCGCCGCGAGGATTCTCGTCATCGTCCCCCCCGTTCCGCCGCGAGCGACTCTTCCGGATCCCAGGCGGCCCGGTCCGCGAACCACCAGGTCTCCCCCTCCGCGGTCGCGCGGGAGATCGGGAAGTCCTCTCCGGCACGGATCGCCGCGATGACCTCGCGCTTCTGCTCTCCCGACGCGAGGATCCACCGTTCCTCCGCGTTCCGGATCGCGGGGAGCGTCAGCGTGACTCGCCATCGCATCGAGGCGAGGGACCCACACCTCGCGCGCCCATCGCTCCGTCTCCTCGAGCACCGCGGTGCCCGGGAAGAGCGAGGCGGTGTGGCCATCGGGTCCCACGCCGAGGAGCGCGAGATCGATTCCTTCGCTCCCGACGGCCTCGCGCATCTCCGCTTCGAATTCCCTCGCGACGCGCTCCGGCTCGCCGAGCTCCGTTCGAAATCGGACGAACTGATGGCCCATCGGGATCCCGAGGCGGAAGAGGCTCTCCTGGATCATCCGGCTGTTCGAGTCGGCGTGATACGCCGGCACGAGCCGCTCGTCCGTCATCACCCAGACGACCTGGCGCGCCGCGATCCGCGGACGGCGCGGCATCGATCCGAGAAGCTCGAACGCGCGGCGGGGAGTCGCCCCTCCGGTCAGAAGAACGACCGAACGCGGCTTTCGCTCCACTCGACGCACGATCTCGTCCGCCACCGCGGCGGAGAGCGTCTCATGGTCGTCGAAGATGCGCAGGTTCATCCGGCTCCCGTTCTCAGGCCCCAGACCCCAGACCCCAGACCCCAGACCCCAGACCTCAGACCCCAGACCTCAGACCTCGGAAGATTACTTCATCGCGCGCAGCGCGCGATCGTAGACGACGTCGCGCCCTTCTCGCGAGAGGATCTTCCGGACGAGCTCGGGCGGCTCGTGCGAACGAAGGGGGATCGCGATCGGCGCCGCCTGCTCCATTCCTTCCGGGCTGCCGCGCACCACCCCGTCCCGGAGATCGAGGTGCAGGTCCGCCCCCGCTCCGAAGTCGAAAACGACCGAGTGGAGCTCCCCCGCGGGATGGGCCGGCTCTTCCTCGATGAGCGCCGTGCCGCGCGGGAGGTGGAGCTGCGCTTCGATCCATCCGCCGAACAGCGACGCTCCGGCGCGCTCGCCCCTCCGCGGATCGGGCGAGGCGCCGGACCGAATTCGAACCGATGCGATGTCGCCCGAGCGCGCCCGGACGCCGGGGCAGTCGAATGCCGCCGCGGCTGCCCGCCTCCACGGCTCGATGCGGATCCATTCGAGGTCTCCGCCTCCCAGCCGGCACCTCTCGGCGAACCTCTCCGCCACGTCGAGGGGCCCGGCGGAATCGAGCTCGCGCGAGTCGAACACGAGCAGATCGGCGGCGCTCGTCAGGCCCAGCAGCTCCGGCTCTCCGGGCGGTCCTCCGCCCCACCAGAAGGCGACGGGCATGTCGGGAAGAAGAAGTGCGCGCGCCAGCGACGCGAGGTTTCCGACGCGCTCCCTCCCCGCCTCCAGGACGATCTGTTCCGAGCACATCTCCGCGCGGTCCGCGACGCGATGGCAGGCGGCGCTGATCCACGCGTTGACCGGGGAACGCGCGTCGGCGTCGGCCGAGATGAGGATGGCGCGATGCGGGATCGCCTCGCTCACGGCGGCCAGGATCGCGCCCATCCGAGCGCGCCGCTCTTCATCGCCGCCGATGGCGACGACGTTCCAGAGCGCGGCGCGCGAGACCGCCTCGTCCGCGCGCTCTCCTTCGATCCTCCAGAGCTCGCGGAGCTTCGCTTCGATGCTTTCCGGGTCGACCGCGAGGGGCTCGCCCTCCAGGGCGCGATCCAGCTCCCCCATCACGGCCTCCGCCAGGCGCGCCCGTCGCGCTCCATCAGCTCGTCCGCTTCGGGCGGCCCCCACGTCCCCGCGTCGTAGCCGCGCGGCGCGGCGCCGCCGGCCCGCCACCGTTCGAGCAGAGGGTCGAGCCAGCTCCACGCCGCCTCGACCTCGTCGCGCCGCGCGAAGAGCGTCGCGTCTCCCGTCATCGCGTCGAGCAGGAGCCGCTCGTAGGCTTCCGGCGGATCCGCGCCGAACGAGGTCGCGTAGCGGAACTCCATCGTCACAGGGTGCGTGCGCATCGTCGGCCCGGGCACCTTCGAGTCGAAGCGCAGCGAGATCCCCTCATCCGGCTGGATCCGGATCGCGAGGATGTTCGGCCTCGGCTCGGCCCCATCGGTCCCGCGCAGGAGCGCGTGGGGCGCGGGGCGGAAATGGATCGAGATCGAGGTCGCTCGCTTCGGCAGCCGCTTGCCCGCGCGGAGATAGAACGGCACGCCGGCCCATCGCCAGTTGTCGATCCATACCTTGATCGCGGCGAACGTCGCGGTGCTCGAGTCCCCCTCGACGTCCTCCTCGGAGCGATAGCCCCGCACGCTCTCGCCGTTGATCGCGCCCGCTTCGTACTGCCCGGCGAGGGCGAGCCCGGAGAGGTCGCCTTCGGGGAACGGCCGGAGCGCGGCGAAGACTTTCACCTTTTCGTCGCGCACGGGGTCGGGCGCGAAGACCGCCGGCGGCTCCATCGCGACCAGAGCGAGGAGCTGCAGCATGTGGTTCTGGACCACGTCGCGCACGATGCCCGCCCGCTCGAAATACGACCCGCGCGAACCGATGCCGATCGACTCCGCGACGGTGAGCTGCACGTGGTCGACGTACTGCCGGTTCCAGAACGGCTCGAAGATCCCGTTCGCGAACCGGAGCACGAGAAGGTTCTGCACGGTCTCCTTGCCGAGGTAGTGATCGATCCGAAAGAGCTGCCGCTCGCCGAAAACCGAGACCGCCGCGCGATTCAGCTCGCGCGCCGACGCGAGGTCGTGGCCGAACGGCTTCTCGACGATCGCGCGCGTCCATCTCTCCTCGCCCGGCTGCGCGACCAGCCCGTGCTTCCCGAGCATCGCGGCCGTCGGCTCGAAGAGCGTCGGAGGGATCGCGAGGTAGTAAATCCGCCGGCCGCCCGTCCCCCGCGCCCGGTCGATTTCCTCCGTCCGCTCCGCGATCGCCTCGAAGAGAGAATCCTCGCCCAGCTCTCCCTGCTGATAGAAGAGCCCCTGCGCGAACGTGTCCCAGACCGCCTCGCGGATCGGCGCGCGGCGCGAGTGCTCCTCGGCGGCGCGCCGCATCTCGGCCCGGAACTGCTCGTCGGTCCACGGCGTGCGCGCGACCCCCAGAATCGCCTGCCCCGCCGGGAGATGCCCCTCGTGCGCGAGCGAGTAGAGCGCGGGAAGGAGCTTGCGCCCCGTCAGATCTCCCGACGCGCCGAAGACGACGAGCACCGAAGGCTCGGGCGTCCTTTCGGCATCGAGGCCTTCGCGAAGTGGATTGTTCGAGGTGGTGGCCTGCATCGCCTTGACTCGTAGCAAGCTCGAAGCCGGGGCGCCGCCGCTCCGGCCGGATCTACTCCTCCGCGTGGACCGTGACGCGCCGTTTGACGAGGTCGCGCTTGAGCGGCTCGAGCTTCTCGCCGGCGGCGCCGACGGCGGAGAGGAACCGCGCGGTGATCCGCCGCTCGAGCTCGAGGCGCGAACGGGAAGAGGAGAGATCGACGTTGCCCCCCGCCCGCATCCCGTGTCCGCCTCCCATCCCGAATCCGTCGAGCACGTCCTGCATCAGCTCCCCGGCCGAGGCTTCCGGATCGTTCGAGCGCATCGAGAGGTACATCCTGAGCTCGTAATACCCGAAGGACAGACTCCAGCGGACGCCCTCCATCCGGACGGCAAAATCCGCCATCTCGGGGACGAAATCGGGATCGGGGACGTTGCCGAGGGGACAGATGGCGACGGTCGGCCCCACCAGGATCGCGTCGAGCGCGTCGCTGAGCTGCATGTAGTACGACCGCGAGAGCGAAGGCTTCGCGATCGCGGCGAGCTTCGCCGGGTCGGAGAGAGGGACGAGGCTGTGATACGCCTCCAGGTCGAGCGGGTGAACCTCGCGCCCCAGGTCCTGCGTCTCGGAGCGGATCCCGTAGAGAAGCGCCGTCGCGAGGTCCGGGGGGATGGGGACTCCGGCGAGGATCAGGAAATGCGTGAGCAGCGTCGCGGAGGCTCCGAGGTCGTCGCTGACCTGGTAAAAATCGACCTTCTTGGTTTCCTCGCGCAGAGGGTGATGGTCGATGACGATATTCACGTGGCGGGTCTCGGGAAGGATCGTGTTTCCGGTGTGGGGCTGCGCGTCCATCAGAGCGATGTAGCGGAACTCGTCGAGGTTGAGGCGCGAAAGATGGTGGATCGGCAGGCCCAGGATGCGGACCATCGCGCGGTTCTCGGCGCGGCCGATGATGCCGTTGTAGCCGATCGTGGCGCCGATCCCCCGTTTGGCCTCGAGGAGCAGCTTCATCGCGGCGGCGCTCGCGAGGGCGTCCGGATCGGGGTTGTCGTGCGTCATGACGAGCAGCTTCCCGTCGTCGATGGGAAGGGAGAGCAGCCTGTCGAGGGAGCTCCGGATCGAGGCGTGGTCCACGGGACTCGAGTCTAGGCGTCTAGGAGTCTAGGAGTCTAGGAGTCGGGCTCCAAGTCTTGAGTCTCGGAGTCGGGCACTGAAGTCAGGAGCGACTCCTCGACTCCCGACTCCCGGACCGACGCCAAGACGCCAAGACTCCTAGACGCCTAGACGCCCAGACCCCTGGACGCCGAGACGCTTCCCTGTGACCCCCCTCCTTGAAACCGGGATCCCATCGGTGCCATGCTTGCCCCCCCACCCGGGATCTCCGTTTCGACGCGCAAGTCCAACGTACGACCGCACAGCGGATTAGATCGAGGTCGCCTATGGAAAAGCATCCCCGCGTCGCCATCGTCCGAGGCCTGCGCACGCCCTTCGCCAAAGCCGGCACCGTCTACAAGGACCTCGACGCGCTCGATCTCGGGCGCATCGTCGTCGCCGAGCTGATCCAGCGCAGCGGCATCGACCCCAGGACCATCGACGAGATCATTTACGGCACGGTCATCCCCTCGGTCAAAGCCGCGAACATCGCCCGGGAGATCGTCCTGGGCACCGGGATTCCGCGCAGCGTTTCCGCGCACACGGTGACGCGCGCGTGCGCCTCGTCTCTCCAGGCGATCAGCAACGGCGCCGATCTGATCTACCGCGGCTACGCGAGCACCGCCGTCGCGGGCGGCGCGGAGTCGCTCTCCACCGTCCCGATCCTCTTTTCGCGGAAGTTCGCCGACACGCTCGTCGCGGCGAGCAGGCAGAAGACGATCGGCGGAAAGCTCGCCCTCTTCAGCAGGCTGCGGCCGAAGGACCTCGCGCCCGACGCTCCTGCGCTCGCCGAGTCGGCGACGGGGCTCACGATGGGGCAGTCGGCGGAGAAGATGGCGAAGGAGAACGGGATCACGCGCGAGGCGCAGGACAGTCTTCGCCGCTCAGAGCCATCACCGCGCGGCCGCCGCGTACGCGAGCGGGCGCTTCGCGGACGAAGTGATGACCGTCGTCGTGCCGCCGCGGTACGACGAAATCGTCGAGAAGGACAACATCATCCGGGAAGACACGACCGTCGAGGCTCTCGGCAAGCTCAAGCCGGTGTTCGACCCCAAGTACGGGACGATCACGGCGGGGAACTCCTCTCCCCTGACGGACGGCGCTTCCGCGGTCCTCCTCATGTCGGAAGAACGGGCGAAGTCGCTCGGGATGAAGCCGATCGGATACCTGCGCAGCTACGCGTACGCGGCGCTCGATCCGTTCGATCAGCTTCTGCAGGGGCCGGCGTTCGCCGTACCTCTGGCGCTCGATCGCGCGGGGCTGACCCTCGAGGACATCGGCGTGATCGAGATGCACGAGGCGTTCGCCGCCCAGGTGCTCTCGAACATCCAGTGGCTCGGGTCGAAGGAGTTCGCGACGAAGCGCCTGGGCAGGAGCGAGGCGGTCGGCGCGATCGACCCGGCGGCGATCAACGTCACGGGGGGCTCGATCGCGCTCGGCCATCCCTTCGGAGCCACGGGAGCGCGGATCGTCACGACCGTCTGCAACGAGTTGCAGCGGAGCGGTAAGCAGTTCGGCCTGGTGTCGATCTGCGCGGCCGGCGCGCAGGGCGGCGCGATGATCCTCGAGCGCGAATGAGCGGCCCGCTGGCGGGGACGACGGTCCTCGATTTCACGCGCCACCTCCCGGGTCCGTACTGCACGGACATATTCCGGCGGCTGGGGGCGCGGGTGCTGAAGATCGAGCCGCCCGATGGCGACCCGACGCGCTGGCTCCCCCCGTTCGACGGGGACGTGGGCGCGCTCTTCCGGCTGCTGAACGGCGGGAAGGAGAGCGTCGTCGTCGATCTGAAGAGCGCCGAGGGCCGCGGCTTCATTCACCGTCTCGCGGGCGCCTGCGACATTGCGGTCGAATCGTACAAGCCGGGGATCGCGGCGAAGTTCGGGATCGACGCCGAGACGCTGATGGGGATCAATCCGCGCCTGATCCACTGCTCGATCAGCGGGTTCGGCGCGGCCAGCGGCAGAAGCTCGCACGACCTGAACTTCGTCGCGCTCGCCGGTCTCCTCGACCTGCAGCGGGACCGGGACGGCCGCCCCGTCCTTCCGGCGACGCAGATCGGCGACATGGCGGGGGCGCTCTTCGCGACGATCGCGATCCTCGCCGCGCTGCACGGGCGCCAGACGAGCGGCCGGGGGGCCGCGATCGACCTCTCGATGGCGGCCGCGACGCGCGCGCTGATGCCGACCGCCGAAGCCCTCTACCGCGGCACGAGCCACACGCCCCAGACCTTCTGGCTGACCGGAGCCCTGCCCAGCTACGACATCTACAGGACGCGCGACGGCAAGTACCTGTCGGTCGCCGCGCTCGAGCCACGGTTCTGGGACGCCTTCTGCCGCGCCATCGAATGTCCTGACCTCATCTCGAAGCAATACGACGAATCGGCGCGCCGGGAGATCGCGGCCCGCCTCTCGAACGCGATCGCGGCCCGCGACCGGGACGAGTGGGAGCGCATCTTCTCTTCCGTCGACGCCTGCGTGGAGCCGGTCCTTTCGATCGAGGAAGCGCACGCGCGTTTCGGCGACCCGATCGCCTCGGGCCCTCTCGCGACGAACTTCCCGGGCGGGAAGCTGGAGGTCGACGGGCTCGGCGCGTCGCTCGAAGCCGCCGCGGACCTCGCGGGCCTCGACCCTTCGGAAAAGGGAGCCCTCCGGAAAGCGCGCGCCTTCTCCCCGCGCAAGCGCCTCGCGACGTTCATGAAGCGGATGGTCCTCAAATATCGGGGACCGTAGGGATCGCCCGTGGCGGTCGGTTCCGGGAGACGGACCGCCGCAGGCGGTGCCTCCGCTTGCATGCTGCCGCGCGACGCACCAAACTACACCCATGAAACCGTTCGAGAAGATCCTGGTCCCGGTCGACCTCTCGAGCTTCTCCGCCCGAGCCGTCTCCTGCGCGGCGAAGCTCGCCGGCGAAGGAGGGTCGATGACGCTCCTCACCGTGATCAGCGACGTGCTCCCCTATTTCGATTTCTTTCCGATCGAGTACCCTTCCGCCGATTACTTCGACGCCATGAAGCAGAAGGCGGAAACGGAGCTTCGCGCTCTGGCGGAAGAAAACGCGAAGGAAGTGCGCGCCGACTTCGTCGTGCGGCGAGGCTACCCGGCGGCCGAGATCGTCGAGATGGCGGAACAGGAGAAGTTCGACCTCATCGTCATGGCCACCCACGGTCACTCCGGGCTCGAGCACGCCCTGCTCGGCAGCATCACCGAAAAAGTTCTGAGAAAGGCGCACTGCCCCGTGCTCGTGGCCCGCTGATTTGGAGAGCCTCCTCGCAATCGCCGTCTCGACGCTCCTGACGGGCGCGCTGATCTTCGGAAACGAGCGCTTCCGCCTTCTCGCCACCGACCACTTTCCGACGCGCGGCGTCAAATGGCTGGCCTACGCGTGGGTGTGGCTGCTGATTTACGTCCTCACGGCCCTCGTGGCCCAATCGACGGCGGCCGGCGGGATCGATCCCGCGGCGATTTCTTTCTGGTCGCTCTTCACGCTCCACCTCCTGCTGATCGTCTTCCTCGTGGGATGGTGGCTGATGGCGGGCCGCCCCCCCGTCTCGCGGTTCCTCAACCTGCAGCGCACCGATCTCGGCGAGAGCGCGATCCTCGGCGTCGTCATCGGGCTGGCGGGATGGCTCGTCACGATCGCGATCGCGATCGCCGTCGGGCTGCTCCTCAAGGCCGCGGGCCTGCTCCCCGAGGACGCGCAGCCCTCGCCCGTGATCCCCTGGATGGCCGCCCTCCCGCTCTGGAAGAAAGCGATGATCGTCTTCTCCGCGATGACGGTCGAGGAGGCGTTCTTCCGTGGCTGGCTCCAGAAGCGCGTCGGCCTCGTGCTCTCGACGATCCTCTTCGCGATCTCCCACGCCGGCTACGGCCAGCCCCTCCTGCTCATCGGCGTGACCGTCGTCTCGCTCGTGATCGGCAAGACGTTCTACAGGACGCGCAACCTCTGGCCCTGCATCGTCGCCCACGGCGTCTTCGACGCGATCCAGCTCTTCGTCCTCGTCCCGACGCTGCTGAAGTTCACGGGACAGAGCGTGTAGCGTCTTGGGCGTCTTGGGCGTCTTGGGCGTCTGGGGCGTCTCGGGCGCCTTGGGCGGCTGGGGCGTCTGGTGCGCCCGGGCGCCAGCGCGGCGTATGAGACCGGCGTCGTCGAATGGCGCCAACAGCAAGTCGAGCGCGCGTCTCAGCGGCGGGGATCTGGGCGAATGTGTGCGCGTACCCGAGAAGCAGGGGTGACGCGGCACAGACCGTCTGCGATCTCTTCGCCGCGTTGCGCTCTCACCCGGACCTCGAACCGGCCGGTCTCAGCATAGTCCCGTCGTGGGGCGGGGTACGACGTTCGCGCGAACGTGTCGGCACGTATCGCCGCAGACGCTCCAGACGCCCTGGACGCTCCGGACGCTCCTGGACGCCCAAGACGCCCTGGACGCTCCAGACGCCCTGGACGCCCCGCGCTATTGCTCGCTGACGACGACCCCGTCGCCCTCGAAGCGGATCTTGAAGCCCTGATCGCCGCCGGCGATCATGATGTCGGCCAGATTTCGTCCTGCTCGATGACGGTCGGGATCAGGGCTCCGGTCCAGGCGACGAGCGCGTTCGAGGAAATGGACAGCGGGTACTCGCGGGTCACGCGCATCGTGAGGGGCTCGATGGACGTCGAGATCGCGAGCGATCCTTTCCCGAAGATCTTCACCGTGTCGATCTTCTTCTGGTAGGCGTTGTCGTAGATCGGCTCGAGCCGGTAGGTGAGCGAGTCGTCGAGCGCGAGCAGGTTGCCTCCCTCGACGAAGATGAACTCGTCGTTGAGGTCGAGCAGGAACGCCTTCCGTCCCTTGTCGTAGACGAAGATCTTTCCGGCTCCCTGGGCCCGGACGAGCGTCGCGGCCGTCGTTCCCATCAGCCCCGACTCGGCGGCGAACTTCAGGTTCCCGGAGTAGCTCGAGATCGTCCCGCGCTTGACGTGGACGCTGCGATCGAAGTTGATCTCGAGGAACCCGTTCTCGTGCAGGACGAACGTGCGCGAGGCGCTCTCGATGCGCCTGCCGAGGTCGATCCGCTTGTCTTCGCCGAGCTGCGTCTCGTCGACCGCCTCCTGGAGCTTGCGCGCGGCGGTCTGCGCGGAGGCCGCGGCCGCATCGGGGAACGGCTCCGGCTCCTTCGCCGTCGCGCTCGGCGGAGCGGCGGCCTGTCGCTTCGAGATGGCGGGCGTCGGCGGCGGCGTTGCCGCGCGCGGCCCGGCCGCCTTCAGCTCCTGCTCGACCTCGCTCGCCGCCTTCTCCGCCCCCGCGAACCGCAGATGCTCGAGCGCGAGCCCCTGCTTCTTCTTCATCTTGTAGAGGAGGCCGAGGTAGAGGTGGGACTTCGAATAGTTCGGCCGCAGCTCGATCGCGCGCAGCAGGTGCCGCTCGGAGTCCTCGAGCTTCTCCTGCTTGAACAGAATCAACCCGAGGTTCGAGTGGAGGATGAAGACGTTGGGGTTCTCTTCGACGAGGCGGCGATAGATGACCTCCGCTTCGGGAAACGCGCTGGTCTTGAAGTAGACGAGCCCGAGCAGGTTCAGGACGTCGGAATCGTTGGGGCGGAGGCGCTGCGCCGATTCGAGCTGCTGGCGCGCCTCGCCGTAACGGCCGTCCTGGAACGCTTCCCGTCCCCGGTTGTAGTGGAGAAGGAAAACGCCCTGATCGAACGGGGGTGGGACTCTCGTATCCGTCGGAGGCATGATCGAACGCCGCGGGGCGGCCTGTGCGGAATTCTACATGCGTTCCGGTTCTCGGTTCTCAGAGTTCGGACCTCGGGCCTCAGACCGCAGACTTCGGGCCTCGGACCGCAGACTTCGGGCCGCAGGCCATTCGTGAGGCGTGATCGCGCCAAGAAATGAGAAACGAGAACCGGGAACCGGGTCGCGTTCAACGCACCGAGAGCGTCCGGACCATTCCGGCGGCGGCGACTCCGGCGTACGGGGGGAGCTGGGGGCGTTCGTCGTGGAAGCCTCCGCCGAGTCCGCCCTTCCCTTTTTTCGGCCGGACCGAGATCGAGCCGGCGCCATAGGGGCGACCGTGGTAGACCGTCAGGGCCTTCTGCACGTACTGCTGGGTTTCGCGGTAGGGAGGGATGCCGCGATAGCGCGCCACGGCGTTCTCGCCGGCGTTGTAGGAGGCGAGAACGAGGCGGAGATCGCCGGGATACAGCGTATGGAGATACGCGAGGTAGGCCACGCCTCCGTGGATGTTCTGTTCCGGATCGTGGATCTTGCTCACGCGGAAGCGCCTCGCCGTGGTCGGCATCAGCTGCATCAGGCCGCGCGCTCCCTTGTTCGAGACGGTCGCGGGATTGAAGTTCGACTCGACCTGGATGACCGCGCGCACCAGGACGGGGTCGACTCCGTAGGCATCGGCGTACTGGTCGATGATCGGATCGAACCGCGATTCCCGGTTGCGCTGCCGCGCCAGCCACCGGAGCGTCGACTCGGAGACGCCGGCCGCGGAGGCCTTCCCGTCGTTGACGATCATTTTCGAGCCGTCGCTGCGCACCACGAGCTTGACTCCCGCGGAGGCGGGGACCGCCGCGAGGACGAGGGCGATCGCAACGAAGAAGCGCTTCATGGGACCGACTATGTTACCAGATACGGGCTGTCCGGGCGGCTGCGGGCCGCCCCTACGTCTCTCTGGGCGTCCACCGTGCGCCGTCCCTCGTCCGATACTTCTCCATCATCCGCCCCCACGCCTCGTCCATGTCGATGTCGAGGGAGTTCGCGAGCGCCAGCAGGACGAACACGATGTCCGCGATCTCCAGGGGCAGCTCCCCTTCGGCCTCCTCCCCCTTCTTCGGCTTCTCCCCGAACCGGTGATTGAGCTCCCGCGCGAGCTCCCCCACCTCTTCGGTCACGCGCGCCAGCATCGAGAGCGGCTGCCAGTAGCCCTCCTCGAATTGGGAGATCCAGGAGTGGACGTCGGATTGGAGTGGAGCGAAGGACATGGGACCCCCATTGCAGATTGCAATTCACTTCGACATCATCGCGTACACCTCGCGAAACCTCGGGTTGTCGATCAGGTTCCGGTTCACCTCGAAGTACGTCCGCACCACCTCGTTGGTCTGGAGGAGGCGGGCCCGGAGGTCGATCGCGATGGCGCGCCAGAACTTCGCGGCCGTCTGCGGCGATTCGTCGAGGATGCGGCCCAGGTCCGCGAACGAGAGGGAAAGGACGACGGTCCGCGGGACGGCGCGGAGGGTCGCGCTTGCCGTGCCGTCGTCGAGGATCGAGAGCTCGCCGAACGTGCGCCCCGGGGGCAGATCCGAGAGGATCACGTCCCGCTCGTCCGCCGCGCGGCTCACGCGCACTCTTCCCTCGCGGACGATGTGGAGCGCGCGGTTCGGCTGCCCCTCCTCGAGGATCAACTCCCCGGGCTCGAAGGTCGTCTGGACGAGCGCGCGGTCGAGGCGCCCCAGCTCCGGCTCGTCGAACTCGGCGAAGAGCGGGACCTTGCGAAGAAATGGGAGTTCGGTCATCGCGCGCCTCCCGCCGCGGGGGGTGGGTTCCGGGCGCGGCGTTCGCGGCCATTGTAGGCGCCGGAGCGGCCGAAGATGGTGACTAAAGGCGTATGTTCATGGTAAGCCGCAGAGTATAATGTGGGTAACGGTTGACAAAGTAGCGTGGTCGTCTTCGTCACGCCGTTGACGTGACCAGGAACCGGAGGGACCCGCAGCCTCCACACCGCGTCAACCCACTCTGGCAATCAAGGAGTTCAGCCATGGATGGGCTTGTCCGAACCCTGATGAAAACGGTCCGCAACCGGATGAAGAACGACGACGATCTGACGGTCGAAGCCGTCTCGCGCGATCTCGGGTTCACCCGGCAGTACGTCTCGGGGCGGTTCCACCGCGCGACGGGGAAGCTGCTCAGCCAGTTTCTCAAGCAGAAGCGGCTCGAGAAGGCCGCGCGCCTGCTCAAGAGCGGAAACATGAGGATCACCCAGGTCGCGCGTCTCTGCGGGTTCGACTCGGAGAATTACTTCCGGCAGCAGTTCCGCAGGCGTTTCGGGATGTCTCCCCGCCAGTTCCGTGTGCACGGAAATCTCCGGCAGATCTCGAAGAACCGGTGGGTGGAGTCCGAGATCGAGCCCTAGCCCGCTCCGAAGCGAGGCCGACGAGCATCCAGCGAGAGCCCGCCTCCTGGCGGGCTCTTTCGTCGAATCGGGAATTACCCTTCCCCGCGATCCCATCCTGCCTCGTCCCACAGATCGCGAAGGCTCACGCGGCTTCCCAGCAGCGCGCGCGACACCCAGGCGCGCTTCGCGAAGAGGAGAACCCTCCGGAGGGAGGAGTGCGGCACGCCGTGGGTCGCGAGCCAGGCGCGGTGGGCCTCGTGCGAGGCGAACATCTCCCTCCCGAGCGGCTCGCGAAGGCGCAGCACGGTCCCTTCGACGTTCATCTCGGCGCCGCGGCCGCGCAGGTCGAATCGCGCGTGCCTCCTGTGGAAGAAGCGGATCTCGCCCGAAAGCGCCGGGTCGAGCAGCAGAGGCCTCCCTCCGCACGAGGGCTGGACGCGAAGGCGGAATCCCCACGCCTTGGGCGGCTCGGTGACCGAGGCGCTCAGCTCCGCGGCGGCGGGAGCGGGGACGCCTTCCCCGTCGCGCAGAAGGAGGACCCAGTCGTGGGAGGCGCGGTTCACGGCGGCGCGGAGCGCCGGCTGCGCGTCGGAAAGGGACGCATCGCGGTCGAGATCGAGCGGGAGGACCTCGACGGACCCGAACGTTTCCGCGAGCCGGTCGACGGCCCCCTCGCGGATTCCGCCGAGCGTGAAGACGGTGACTCCGCGGTCCGCGGAGGGAGCGGCGGCCATCGCGGCTACTCGCCCGTCGGCTCGCTGATGCGAACGATCGAGCGCGCCTGCCCCGTCGTCCTCGTCGACGTCGATCAGCGCGCCCGACAGCCGGACGTCGCGCTTGGCGACCTCGAAGCTGCGCGGCGTCTGCAAGAGGAACTTCTCGATGATCTCGTCGGGACGAAGCCGATGATCCCCTCGTAGGCGCCGGTCATGCCGGCGTCGGTCAGGTACGCCGTGCCGCCGGGAGGATCCGCTCGTCCGCGGTCGGCACGTGCGTGTGCGTGCCGACGACGGCCGAGACGCGCCCGTCGAGGTACCAGCCGATGGCCTGCTTCTCCGACGTCGCCTCGGCGTGCATGTCGACGAGGATCGACCTTCACGTCCGGCCGAGCGCCGCCAGCTCCTGGTCGGCGCACGTAGAAGGGGGAGTCGCATCGGCGGCATGAAGACCTGGCCCTGCAGGTTCAGGACGCCGACGGGACGTCCCGCCGGCGGTCTGCTGGACCGTCCAGCCCCGTCCCGGGATTCCCGGCCGGATAGTTCGCCGGCCGGAGGACGTGCGGTCGAGCTCGTCAGCTGTCGAAGAACTCCTTCTTGTCCCAGATGTGGTTGCCCGGAGGTGAAGACGTCGATCGGCAGGTCCGAGAGCTCCTCGAAGATCTCCTCGGTCAGGCCGAAGCCGCCGGCGGCGTTCTCGACGTTGACGATCGTGAAGTCGACCTGCTCGCGGTCGATCACGCGTCTCGAGCCGTCGCGCGGAGCGCCCGCCGCCCCGGCTGGCCGACGACGTCGCCGACGAAGAGGATCGGTTCATTTCGACTCTCTGAAGCGGGAGTCAGGGTCCAGGGCTCAGGCGTCGAGGCGTCGTCTGGATCCGCGCTGAGTCGTCGGACGCCAGACTCCGGACTCTCAGCCGACTCTTGGACTCCCAAGCTCCTAGCTCCCAGACTGAAGTCCGGCCTACTCTGCGGCGCTACTTCGCGTAATCCACCGCCCGCGTCTCGCGGATGACGGTGACCTTGATCTGGCCGGGGTACTGCAGCTCGGCCTCGATCTTCTTGGCGACGTCCCTCGAGAGCCAGAGCGCCTCCTCGTCGGTGAGCTTCTCGGCGTCGACGATGATGCGCAGCTCGCGGCCCGCCTGGATGGCGAAGGCCTTCTGGACGCCCTTGAAGCCGTCGGCGATGTGCTCGAGCTTCTCGAGCCGCTTGACGTAGGTCTCGAGGATCTCGCGGCGCGCGCCGGGGCGCGCGGCCGAGAGGGCGTCGGCGGCGTTGACGAGCACCGCCTCGAGCGTCTGCGGCTCGTAGTCGCCGTGGTGGCACTCCATCGCGTGGATGACCTCGCGCTTCTCGCCGAACTTCTTCAGGACCTCGCGGCCGAGCTCGAGGTGCGTTCCTTCCATCTCGCGGTCGATCGCCTTGCCGATGTCGTGGAGGAGGCCGGCGCGCTTGGCGATCGTCGACGTCCGCGCCGAGCTCCGCCGCCATGTTCGCGGCGAGCCGCGCGACCTCCTTGGAGTGCTGGAGCACGTTCTGGCCGTAGGAGGTCCGGTACTTCAGCCGCCCGAGGAGCTTGATGAGCTCGGGGTGGAGGTCGGGGATGCCGATCGAGAACGCCGCGGCCTCCCCTTCCTCGAAGATCTTCTCCCCGAGCTCGAGCGGACCTTCTCGACGACCTCCTCGATGCGCGCCGGGTGGATGCGGCCGTCCGCGATCAGCCGCTCGAGCGCGATGCGCGCGACCTCGCGCCGGATCGGCTCGAAGCCGGAGAGGACGATCGCCTCCGGCGTGTCGTCGATGATCAGGTCGACGCCGGTCGCCGCCTCGAGCGCCCGGATGTTGCGCCCCTCGCGGCCGATGATCCGGCCCTTCATGTCGTCGCGACGGGAGCTCGACGACCGAGACCGTGGTCTCGGCGACGTAGTCCGAGGCCAGGCGCTGGATCGCCATGCCGATGATCCGCTGCGCCTTCTGTTGCCGTGCTCGACGGCCTCGTTCTCGATGCGCCTGATGAGGCTGCGCGGCCTCGAGCCGGGCCTCGTTCTCGATCCCGCGGATCAGGTCCCGCTTGGCGTCCTCGGCGGTCAGGCCGGAGATCTGCTCGAGCTTGCGCCTCTGCTCCTCGACGAAGATGGTCGACCTCGGCTTCCTTCTGGTCGACCGCTCGCTCGCGCTGCCGCGAGGTCCTTTTCCTTCTTGTCGGCGTCCGTCTCGCGGCGCTCGAGCTGCTGGGCCTTGCGGTCGAGGTTCTCTTCCTTCTGCTGGACCCGCTTCTCGGCGGCCTTGATCTCCTCGCGCCGCTCGCGGGACGTTCTGTCGAACTCGGCGCGCGCCTGGAGGACCCTCTCTTTGGCCTCGACCGTCGCCTCCTTGAGGCGGGCCTCGGCGGCCCTCTGGGCGTCCTCGGTGATGCGCGCGGCGTCCCGCCGCGCTTCGTCGATCTGAATCTGCGCGCGTTTCCGGTTCACCATCGCCCAGAGGGCGGCGAGGATCACCGCCCCGGCGAAGGCGCCCAGGATCGTCATGACGATTTCCACTTCAAGACCTCCCGAGGGAAGGGCGACCGCAGGCCGCGCCAGCGAGGAGGCTCGCGATGTGGAGGGAAAAACGGTCGAGAAAAGTTCGGAGGGCCCCGCCTGAGCCGTGTGAGGTTTACCTAATTGAACCTGCGTGCAACAGGTGGGAGCCCTGCGCTTGGCCGACTGGCTTCCTTCTCACTCCAGAGGAGTGGAAGGCCTGCACGGGCCTCGAGACTCAGGCTCCCGCAATTAGGGAGTTGGTTCAAATAGCGAATGCTCATCACGTACTCCGCAGGGTCCTCCGATCACTCTTTCTCTCAGTCCGACGCCTCGATGTGAGTTTCGAGGCGATCGATCAGCTGTTCCGTCTTTCGTTTCCACCTGCCGACGCCGGATTCCCGTTCCTGGCGATAGCGGGAGAACTCATCCGCGATGTTCAGTGCGGCGAGGATCGCGATCTTCGTCGGATCCCCGGTCGCCACCTGCGGCGCGATCTCGCGCATCCGGTCGTCGACAATTCGGGCGAGCTCCGTTAGATACGCTGGGTCTCCTTCCCCGCGAACATTGTAAGTTTCTCCAAAGATTTCAACCGTGACTGGTTCATGATTTTCCGGTCATCGGATTAGCTAACCCGGATTAGAGTATAACAAACGCGACGAAGTCGCGGCGCGCCGGATGTGCAGTTCCGCGGGGACGGAAGGCGACCCGACTCCCCGCGACTCGCTCGCCGACAGCTGGTTCACGCCTGCGAACTCACGTATCCTTTGCGTCGCTTCCGTGCACGACGTTTCCCCACTCACTAGAATTCGCGCGCTCCCGTCGACTCGGAGCGCCTGACTCGAACACGAGAGACCTCATGGCAATCAAGAGAATATCGGTAGATTCGTCGATCATCGACCGCAAGGAGAATCAGCTTCCCGGCGAGGGGCCCGAAAAGGGCGTGCTCACCCTTCCCGGAGAGGCGGAGCGCCGCTTCCCCGACGAGGGGGGGCCTGGTTTTCTCACGACGACCCTCGAGACGATGGTGAAGTGGGCCCGCAGCAACTCGCTCTGGCCGTTCCCCTTCGGCACCGCGTGCTGCGCGATCGAGTTCATGTCGTCGGTCTCGTCCCACTACGACATGTCGCGCTTCGGCGTACGAGGTCGTCCGCTTCTCGCCGCGCCAGGCCGACCTGATGATCGTCGCCGGCACGATCGTCGACAAGATGGCTCCGGTCCTCAAGAAGATCTACGACCAGATGCCCGAGCCGCAGCTACGTCCTCGCGATGGGGGCCTGCGCGACCAGTCGGCGGCTTCTATCGCGCCTATCACGTCGTGCAGGGGATCGACGAGATCATCCCGGTCGACATCTGGGTGCCCGGATGCCCGCCGACTCCCGACGGCCTGATCTACGGCATCCTCAAGCTCAAAGAGAAGATCGAGCGAGGCGAGATCCGCCGATGAGCACCCTGACCCGATACAGTTCCATCCCCTACACCGGCCCCGCGCCGACCAACCGGCTCCCGTACGTTCCGGGCGGACGTCGAGGCGATCGACACGCGCGCGCGGAGGCGATCGCGGCAGCGGATCGGCGGCGGCGCGCTGACGCACGGTGCCCGGCCACGACGCTCCGACCTTCGTCGTCGAGCGCGAGACGATCGTCGGCGCGCTCCGCAGCTCTTCGCGACGACGAGCGAGCTTGGCGTTCACCCTGCCGCTCGACCTTTTCGGCGTCGACTATCCCGGCCGCGCGACGAGCGCTTCGACGTCGTCTATCACCTCTACTCGATCAAGAACAACGAGCGGATCCGCCTCATCGTCCGGACCGACGAGAACACGCGCGATCCCCTCGTCCCTCTCGGTCTTCGAGGGCTTCGACTGGTTCGAGCGCGAAGTGTTCGACATGTTCGGCGTGCAGTTCGAGGGGCACTACAACCTCCGCCGGATCCTCTGCCACGAGGCGTTCCAGGGGCACGCGCTCCGGAAGGACTACGACCCCGGCCAGCGCTGGCTGCTGACCGAGAAGGACGTCGCGAAGCTCGAGCCGATCATCACGCGTCCAGCCCGAGCACCACGACTTCGAGCAGGTCACCCTCAACCTCGGGCCCTCGCATCCCGCCACGCACGGCACGCTCCGCATCGTCGTCACCCTCGACGGCGAGAAGATCATCGGCGCCGATACCGAGATCGGCTACCTGCACCGCTGCTTCGAGAAGATGTCGCGAGACGCACACGCTGGCAGCAGGTCGATCCCGTTCACCGACCGGCTGAACTACTGCTCCGCCTTCATCAACAACGTCGGCTACTGCGATGGCCGTCGAGAAGCTCCTCGGCATCGAGGCGCCCGCGCGCGCGCAGCACATCCGCCTGATCCTCTCCGAGTTCATGCCGCATCGCCGACCACTTCGTCTGCATCGGCGCGAACCTCGTCGACCTGGGCGCGCTGACGAACTTCTGGTACCTCTTCCAGCCTCGCGAAGAGATCCTTCAGCTCGTTCGAGAACTGCTGCGGCGCGCGCCTGCTCCCCTCCTACACTCGCATCGGCGGCCTCCCCGTCGACGTTCCGCACGACTTCCTCGAGAACGCGCAGCGCATCGTCGACATGATTCCGAAGTACATCGGCGACGTCGATCGGCTCATCACGCGCAACCGGATCTTCCTCGAACGCGCCGACGGCGCGGGACCGATCTCGGCCGCGAGACGCGATCAACTTCGGCTTCACGGGGCCCTGCCTCCGCGCCACCGGCGTCCCCTACGACGTCCGCAAGGCGAATCCGTACCTCGGCTACGAGACCTACGACTGGGACATCCCGATCGCCGACGGCGGCGACACCTACGCGCGCTACCTCGTCCGGATGGAGGAGATCCGCCAGTCGCTCCGGATCATCCAGCAGGCGATCGACCGCGGGCTGCCCGCGGGGCCCGTCATGGTCGACGACCCCTACGTCGCCTTTCCGCCGAAGGAGAAGGTCTACAACGAGATGGAGTCGCTGATCTACCACTTCAAGCTGATCATGCACGGCATCCAGCCGCCGGTCGGCGAGACGTATTTCCAGGTGGAAGGGGCGAACGGAGAGCTCGGCTTCTACATCGTCTCGGACGGCACGAAGAACCCGTATCGCGTGCGCGTCCGGCCGCCCTGCTTCCCGATCTTCCAGGCGTTCCGCCACATGATCGCCGGCCAGACGATCCCCGACGCGATCGCCGCGCTCGGCTCGCTCAACATCATCGCGGGCGAGCTGGACCACTGAGACGAGAGAAAACCGATGGGCGTCATCAAGATCGAACGAAGAAAGCTGTCCGCGATGGAGCGGCTCTATCTCCCCGAGATCTTCAAGGGGATGGGCGTCACGCATCCGCCATCTGCTCAAGAACCTCTTCAACATGAAGCAGCTCCCGACGATCCAGTACCCGGAGGTCAAGCGGGTCTACTCGGAGCGCTTCCGCGGCCGTCACATCCTCACCACCCGCGAGGACGGCACGACGCGCTGCGTCGCCTGCTACATGTGCTCGACCGCCTGCCCCGCCGAGTGCATCACGATCGAGGCGGGCGAGGACGAGCGCACGCGCGAGAAGTTCCCGGTCCGCTACGAGATCGACCTGCTCCGCTGCATCTTCTGCGGCTACTGCGTCGACGCCTGCCCCGAGGACGCGATCTACATGACGCGCGACTACGAGATGGCGATCGACACGCGCGCCCGCTCGGTCGTCGGCCTCCGCGATCTGGTCGTGCCTCCGGACATGCCGGTCGGGCCGATGGGCTGGCGTCCGTACTACGGCGACATCCGGAAGGACGGCACCGCGGCGGCACCGGCCTCGGCCAGCAGCTCCGCCCTTCCCCGTTTCCAGACGAGGCGCCGCCGAATCCGGATCTGTTCCGCGGCGGCGAAGAATCCTAGTCGCTGAGTCAGGGAAAGGAGTCAGGGAGAAGGGACGCACGAATCCCCTTCATCCCTTTTTCCTGACTGCGTCTCCCTGACGACTCCCATGAAACCTCTCGACACGACGGTCCGCGAAGTTCTCCTCGAGGCGATCGATTCCGAAGTCGCCTCGCGCGCGTACTACCTTCGGCTGGCCGAGCGCGCCGCGGACGCCGGCGCGCGCCAGAAGTTGATCGAGCTCGCGCAGCGGCAGGTCCTCCACCGCGCGACGCTCGAGGACCGCTACCGCAAGATCGTGGGCGAGGAGCCCCCTCCGCCGGCCGAGCCCTCCGGCGACATCCCCGCCGAGCTCACGCGCATCGACACCGCGCGCGCCCTCCGGATCGCCCTCGAGCACGAGCGCGAGTCGGAGAGCAACTTCCGATTCCTCGCCGAACGGACGCTCGATCCCCACCTGCTCCGCCTCTTTTCCGAGCTCGCCGAATGGGAGTGGAAGCACAAGGCCGAAATCCAGGCCGAATACGACGCCATCGGCGCCGACCCCGAAGCCCTGCTGTTCCAGTGAAGCCGTCTAGGAGTCCGGGGTCTAGGAGTCTGGGAGTCTGGGAGTCGGTCAGGGCGTCGAAGGGTCTGGGAGTCCGGCATCCGACCGTCAAGCCTGGGCAGTCCGGATCCTGATCTTCCTTCCGGACTCGAAGAACTCCCAGACCCTTAGACCGACTCCTAGACTCCTAGACCCCGAGACGCCTGGACTCTACAGCACGACCGTGTACTCGAGCGTCGTGAGGTCCGTCATCCGGTCGAGGTAGACGTGGCCGTCGGTGTGGTCGATCTCGTGCTGGAAGATGCGCGCGGTGTACCCCTCGATGGTCCGCTCGAACGGGTTCCCTTTGGCGTCGATCCCGCGCACGAGGATCTGGCGGTAGCGCGGGCACTCGCCGCCGAGAAACGGCACCGAGAGGCATCCTTCCCAGTCGGTGATCCGGTCCCCGCCGACCGCCTCGTACGTCGCGTTGAATACGGCGCCCGGCGGGAGGGCTTCCGCGTTTCTCCGCTTCGCGACCTGCTCGCCGAGGGCGTAGACGAAGACGCGCATCGGGAGATGGATCTGCGGCCCGGCGAGGCCGACGCCCTGATACGCCTCCATCGTCTCGAACATGTCCTCGATCAGGTGTTTGAACATCCCTTTCTTGATGTCCTTCACCTCGACGTCGGCGGCGCGTTCGCGGAGGACCGGATGCCCGAGGCGGGCGACCTTCAGGATTGCCATAGCGGCGCTTTTACCTGAACGGGTTTGCCGCTGCAAGGTCTCAGGAGCTCCATCGCCCGACCGTGCAAATGCAGAATGCGGAAAATGACTGAACGAAGTCCAACAACCGCGGTCGTGATTCACGCCTTTCGGACGGCTTCGCATTCTGCATTCTGCATTCCGAATTCGTCCTGAGCCGCTTTCTGGACTCCCTGACGCCCCACTCCACGCCAGCCCCTGACGTCCGTCATGGCACGGCGGCCGCAGGTTGATACACTCCCGTCCGCCCATGCGTCGCACGTCCCTCCTCGTCCTCTTTCTCACGATCTTCATCGATCTGCTCGGCTTCGGGATCGTGATCCCGCTGCTCCCCTATTTCGCGAAGCAGTACGGCGCGAGCGGGATCTGGGTCGGGATCATCGTCGGCGTCTACTCGCTCATGCAGTTTCTCTTCGCGCCGATGCTCGGGAGGATCTCCGATCGCGTGGGGCGCCGGCCGGTGCTCCTCGTCAGCCTCGCGGGCAGCCTCGCCGGCTACCTGCTCTTCGCATTCGCGGACAGCCTCGGCGGTCTGATGCTCGCCCGCATCGTCGCCGGGATCGCCGGGGCCAACATCGGCACGGCGCAGGCGTACATCGCCGACTCGACCTCTCTCGAGAACCGCGCGAAAGGCATGGGGCTCATCGGCGCCGCGTTCGGCCTCGGCTTCATCCTCGGGCCGCCGATCGGCGGGCTCATGTCCCATCTGAGCACCGTCCGCGGGCACGCGATCAATTTCTATCCCGGGATGATCGCCGCGGCACTCTCCGCGACCGCGCTTCTTTTCGCGTTCTTCGCGCTCGGCGAATCGAAGAAGGCATCCTCTCCCGTCCGGCGCGGACTCCCGCCCCAGTTCGATCCGGCGACCTGGAGGATGATCTCGCAACGGCAGGCTCTCGCCCTCGTCATCGGCGCGCTCTTTCTCGTCATCCTCTCGTTCGCAGGGATGGAGACGACGGTCACTCTCTTCGCGCGCGCGACCTTTCAGTTCACCGCGCGCGACCTCGGCTTCTTCTTCGGCTTCATGGGGGTCATCGTCGCGCTGATCCAGGGGACGCTCATCGGGCGCTTCTCGAAGAGGGTCGGCGAGAAGCGCCTCGTCGTCTTCGGCACCTTCTCGTTCCTTCTCGGCTTCATCGCGATGCCGATCATCGGCGACGCGCGCCTGCTGTGGCCCGTCGCATTCCTCGTCGCCGTGGGACAGGGCCTCTGCTATCCCTCGCTCCACTCCCTGATCAGCAAGAACGCCCCTCCGGAGCAGATGGGAAGCGTCCTCGGGCTCGGCGCGTCGATGGGGTCGCTCGCCCGCATGATCGGCCCGGTCATGTTCGGCGCGCTCTGGGACGCCGGCGGAGCTCCGGGAGCGTTCTTCACCGCCGCGGGGATCGTCTTCGTGGCATTCCTTCTCTCGTTGCGCGTGAAGCAGCCCGTGCCGCGTAGGGCGTTCTCGCGTTCTCCGTTCTCGCGTTCTCCGTTCTCCGTTCTCCGCGGAAGCTTGCGCGGGCGGCGTAGGGACTGGCAGCGCCGGTCCGTTTCCCGTGTCTGCCCGGCCAGAGACGGATCGCCGCAGGCGGTCCCTACGCATGGCCTACCGGCGCGGACGAACCCCTCGCCGCGGAGAACGGAGAACGGAGAACGGAGATCGGAGGTCTGAGGTCTCGAAGAACGATAGAATCTCCCCATGTCCTCCCGCCTGGTCCTGTTCGACATCGACGGCACCCTGGTCCTCGACGACGGGGTCGCGCGCGAATCGTTCGCCGCCGCCCTTCACGAGGTCTACGGATTCACCGACGACCTCTCCTGGTTCGATTTCTCCGGCAAGACGGATCCTCAGATCGCGTACGAGATCCTGCGCCACCACGGGTGGGACCGCGACGAGATCGGAGAGGGCCTGCCGGCGCTCTGGATCGAGTACGTCGGCGGCTTACGGCGGGGGCTCACGCGGGAGCGGCAGACCGTGCTCGCCGGGGTCCACGACATCCTCGAGCGGCTGGCGGAAATCGGGGCAGTGACGCTGGCGCTGCTCACGGGGAACATCGAGCCGGGGGCGCGGGTGAAGCTCGCGCCGTGGGACCTCAACCGCTTTTTCGGATTCGGGGCCTTCGGCAGCGATTCGAGCGACCGGACCGAGCTTCCCCCGATCGCCGTCAAGCGCGCCCGCGAGGAAACGGGCCGCCGCTTCGCCGCGCGCGAGGTCGTCATCATCGGCGACTCGATCTGGGACGTCCGCTGCGGCCTCCCGCACGACGCGACCACGATCGCCGTTGCCTCGGGCAGAACCTCCCCGGAGATGCTCCGCGCGGAGAATCCGGACCACTTCTTTTCTTCGCTGGCCGATACGGACCGGGTCGTGGAGGCGATCGTCAGATGAGAATGGCGAGTCTGGGAGTCGATGGGACGGATGGGACGGATGACCGGACCCGCACCGTCCTGACTCCTAACCTCTTACACGCTACGACTTCGGACTCCCCGAGTCCTGGACTCCTAGACTCCTAGAATCGCGATACCATCAGCCCCCTAGACTCGGCCATGCCCCTCCCCTCCCGCATCGTGATCACCGGCGTCGGCGCGGTCGCGCCGAACGGCGTGGGCCGCGAGGGCTATTTCGCGTCCATCGCCGCCGGCCGCTCGGGCGTCGGCCCGATCTCCCTGTTCGACCCCTCCGAGCTCACCAGCCGCATCGCGGGCGAAGCGCGGGACTTCGATCCGGCGGCATGGATCGACTCGAAGGAGCTCCGCCACGTCGCGCGCGTCGTCCCGATGGCGATCGCCGCGTCGCAGGAAGCCCTGGCCGACGCGGGCATCGATCCCGCCGCGATGGATCTCGCGACGCGGCGCCGCTTCGCGGTCATGCTCGGCTCGGGCGGCGGGGCCGTCGAGTTCAGCGAGCGGATGTACGAGCTCTGGTACGAGGGGCGGGAGAAGCAGGCCTCCGTCTATTCGATCCCCTCCGGAACGATCGGCACGATCGCCTCGGAAATCTCGATGCGCTTCGGCCTCCACGGCTTCTCGCATCTGATCTCGACCGGCTGCACCTCCTCGACCGACGCGATCGGCTACGCCTGCCAGAACCTCCGCCTCGGCACCGCCGACGTCATCCTCGCGGGCGGCGCCGACGCGACGATCACCGAAGGAGTCATGAAAGGCTTCTGCATGATGCGCATCGTCTCGACGAGCCGCAACGACGCGCCGCAGACCGCATCGCGCCCCTTCTCGCGCGACCGCGACGGGTTCGTTCTCGGAGAAGGCTCCTGGATGTTCGTCATGGAGCGCGAGGAGAGCGCCCGCGCCCGCGGCGCGAAGATCTATGCGGAGGTCGCGGGCTACGGGTCGACCTGCGACGCGCACCACCGCGTCCGGCTCGACGAATCCGGAGAGGAGCCCGCGCGCGCGATGCAGCTCGCGCTCGAACAGGCGGACCTCGCGCCCGCGGACGTCGCCTACGTCAACTACCACGGCACGTCGACCGAGCTCAACGACCGGATCGAGACGAGGGCCGCGCGGCTCGCCTTCGGCACTCACGCCGGCCGGCTCGCCGGCTCGGCGACCAAATCCATGATCGGCCATCCGCAGGGAGCCTGCGGCGCCGCGGGGGTCGCGGCGACGCTCGTCGCATTCCGCGACGGGATCCTTCCTCCGACCATCAACCTCGACCAGCCCGATCCGGAGTGCGACCTCGACTACGTTCCCGACGTGGGCCGGCGCGCCCGCATCGACGCGGCGATCTGCAACACCATCGCGTTCGGATCGAAGAACTCCGCCCTCGCCCTCCGAAGGATCTGAACGATGCTCGCGCCGCGCCGTGTGACGACCGCCGAGCACCTCGACGACGCCGGCGCCGACCGGGCGAGCGTCGCGCGCTCGCTCCGCGATCTCCGCGGCATCAACGCTGGCTCGGCGGCACGCTCGCCTATCGCGACCTCGTGCGGCGCCTCACGCACAGGCAGCGACGTCAGCGTCCTCGACATCGGCACCGGGACCTCGGATCTGCTCGAGTCGATCGACGTCCGCCGGAAGATCGGCGCCGACCTCAAGCTCGACCATCTCGCCTACGGCGCGGCGCTGGCGCGCGATCCGTCGATCCGCCGCGTCGCCGCGAACGCGCTGAGCCTCCCCTTCCGCGACGCCTCCGTCGACGTCGTGACCTCCTCGCATTTCTTCCACCATTTCAGCGACGAGGAAAACGTGGAGATTTTCCGCGAGTCCCTCCGCGTGGCGCGCATCGGCGTCTGCGTCAGCGACACGCGCCGCCACTGGCTTCCCCTGATCTTCGTTCACGCCCTCTCCGCGACCCCTCTGTGGGGCAGAATCACCCGACACGATGCTCCCGCGTCGGTGCGGCAGGGTTACACGGCCGCGGAAGCGGCGGCCATCGCGGCGCAGGCGGGGGCGAGCCGATGGACGCTCGTGCGCCAGATCTCGTTCCGCTTCGGAGTGGTCCTATGGAAGTGAGCGACCGCGAGGAAGCCGCCGTCGCGATCCTCGGCGCGGGCCCCGCGGGCTCGACTCTCGCGGCGCTCCTCGCCTCCCGCGGCGTCGACGTCCTCCTCGCCGATCGCGACCGCTTTCCGCGCGACAAGGTCTGCGGCGAGTTCCTCTCGTGGGACGCGATCCCGTTTCTCGAGCGGATCGGCGCCGGCGCGTTGCTCGACGACGCGGCGGCGCCGCGGATCACGACGTGCAGGATCGCCGGCGCGCGCGGCTCGATCGAGTTCCCGCTCCCGGGCGTCGGGCGCGGCATCTCGCGCGTTCGCCTCGACGCGGCGCTCCTCGCTCGCGCGCGCGCGGCAGGGGCCCGGGTCCTCGAAGGATGGGCCGCCGAGGACGCACAGCCTGGCCCCGGCGGGTTCGAGGTGACGCTCGGGAACGGCGCGGGGCGCTCGATCTCAGTCCTCGCCCGCACCGTCGTCGGCGCCTGGGGGCGCTGGGGGCGGCTCGACCTCCGCCTCGGCCGCGCCTTCGTCGCCGACAGGAGGCAGCGCTACATCGGGTTCAAGCGGCACTACCGCGCGGGGGCGACCGACCCAGGCGTCATCGAGCTCTGCTCGTTTCCGCAGGGGTATCTCGGCGCGCAGGCGATCGAGCAGGAGCGGAGCAACGTCTGCGGCCTCGTCCATCAGAGCGCGATCGCGGGGCTCCGCGGAGGGTGGCCCGCCTTCGTCGATGCGCTCGGCCGCCGCAGTCCTCGCCTCGCCGGCCTCTTCGCGACGGAGCCCGCGCAGGACGAGTTCCTCTCCTCGGAGCCGGTCATCTTCCGGGCGAGAGAGCCGGTGCATCGCGGGATCGTTCTCGTGGGCGATGCGGCGGGGCTGATCGATCCCCTCACGGGAAACGGCATGGCGATGGCCGTCCAGTCGGCCGCCCTCGCCGTCGCCCCGGTGCTCGCCGCGCTGCGCTCCTCGACCGATGCCGCTCCGGCGCTTCGCGCCTACGCCTCCGCCCACCGCTCATTTTTCGGAGGCCGTCTCCGCTGGAGCCGCGCCGTCGCCGCCGCAATGCGCCATCCGCACCTCATCGGGTCGACGCTTCCTCTCGCGCGCGCCCTCGGGCCGCTCCTGGCTCGGAGCACGCGTGCCGGTGAACGTGACATGGAGCGGCTCCTCGCCACCCTTTGATCAGTTCCTTTCCGGATCCTGGTTCCTCCGGAATGGTGCGAGGAACTCGGCCGCCTCGAGGCGCTGCTGGAGGACCTCGCCGACGCGGTCGCATCGCGAGACGAGGTCGTCGAGCTCGAGGAGCGTCTGTTTTCTCTCCGGCTCGAGGTTGAGCGACATGACGAGCGCGTTGACGAGCGACTCGAGCGTGGCCGTCGCGAGCTCGGGGACCTCGACCTGTCCGGGGAGGAGCTCGAGGTAACGCCGCGAGAGGTCGACGAGCCACTCGCGCTGGGCCCAGGCGTCCATCGGGGGCGGCGCCTTCTCAGGCTCCGCGACGGCTCGCGCGGTCCGGTAGACGACCGGGGCTTCCTCCTGGACGATTCGATAGCGCGACTGGCCGTTCACGAGGATGTCGTAGCGGCCGTCCTCGAGCTCGACCACCTGTTCGATGAGGCCGAACGTTCCGACGGCGTGAATGGGCGGATTGCCGTAGTACTCCTCCTCCCATCCGGCGCGAAGCAGGACCATGCCGATCGGCTCCTGCAGGGCGATCGCGTCGCTCACGAGCTGCCGGTAGCGGGGCTCGAAGACGTGCAGCGGGAGGCGCGTGTTCGGAAAGAAGACGAGATTCGGGAGGGGAAAGAGCCTGAGAACGAACTCCCCCTGGGGGCGCCTGCCACGGCATGAGGCAAGTGTAGCCGACTCGCGTCCGCGCGTCGGCGTCCGAGCGTCCGGCGGGAACGCCGCCGGACGCTCGACGATGCGGCGCGCTCAGCGGGTCTTCGTCGCCGGCGCCGGCGCGGTCGGGGTCGCCGCGTCCTCACCCGGGATCTGGAACCTCTCCGAGTTCACCTTTTCGTCGACGACCCAGATCTGGGCCTCGTAGGTGCCGGGCGCCCAGGCCGCCGTGTCGGGAGCCTGGAAGCTGACCTTCTTCTGGCCGGCCGTGATCCCCTTCATCTCTTCTCCGAGCTTCGCGGCGTTCGGTCCGACCCAGACGGCCTTCACCGCGGAGGCCGGAGGGGCCTCGCCGACCGATGCGGAGTAGTAGATCGTGTCGCCGGGAGCGAAGGTGTTGCCGCTGATGGACACCGCGCCGTCCGGACCGAGCTCGCTGCCGATCGCGAAGTCGGTGAGCCACTTCGTCTGGATGGCGAAAATGTCGACCGGCGTGCTCGCGACCTCCGGCTGGGGGGCGGTGTCTTTCTTTTCGCCCGCGCAACCGAGGACGCCCATGACGAAAGCGAGGATCCCGACGAGAATCAGCTTCTTCATCTTCTCTCCTTTTTATGCGTGCGGCAGCGTTCCCCCGTCCCGGCCGGGACGTCCTCTCTCTGCCGCCTGATCTCATTCAAGCTGTTGGCGGGCCATGATATGGCAGCCGCCGCGCCCGCGCCATCCCTCGTTTCCGCTTCCTTGACTTCATCCGGGGGCCTGTGCGAAACATCTCCCCGGATGAACCTGACGCTCCTCATTCCGCGTACGGCTCATCCGGCCATCGAGGAGCGTTACGCGGCCTGGCAGAGCGAGCTGCTCCTCCGCCGGGACCATCCGGGCGCGCAGGTCCACCATTACGATCCTTCCTGGCCGGGAGAGCAGATCCTCGATCTCGTCGAGACCGACTGGGTCCTGGCCCTGACGGATCCGACCGCCCTCCCCACCCCGGAGATGGGCATCCCTCTTCTGAGCATGCTCGTCGACGAGTCGCTCGACGCCGCCGTGCCGGTCACGAACGAGACGCGCAACGACGCGCAGCGCGCGGTGCCCGCCGAGCCGTATCTCACGCTCCGGCAGCTCGAGCTCGTCGCGCAGCGGATGCGCGCCGAGCCGGGGACTCCCCGCATCGTCGAATGGGATGGGAGCAACCCGGGCCTGTTCGCCGCCTCCGCCGACGTCCTCGGTCTGCAACTTCCCTCTCGCACGAATCCTCCGCGGCCGGCGCGTCGCGATCGCCCCGAACGCCTACCTTCATCGATTCACCACGCATCGCGGCCAGGTCCGCACCGACCTTCTCGAGCGCATCCCGGCGGACGCGAAGAACATCCTGGAGTTCGGATGCGGCGAAGGCGCTCTCGGCGCAGCGGTCAAACAGCGGCAGCCGGCGCGCGTGGTCGGGATCGAGCTCGACCCCGACGCCGGAGCGATCGCCTCCAGGCGGCTCGACGCGGTCCTCGCGGGCGACGTCCGCGACGTCATCTACAAGCTGAAGAAAGACAAGTTCGACACCATCGTCGGCGGCGACATCCTCGAGCACATCGACGAGCCCTGGACGTTCCTCTCCGATCTCCGCCGCATCGCGGCCCCCGACGCGGTGCTGATCCTGAGCCTTCCCAACGTCGCCAACTGGGCGATCGTCGACGATCTCCTCCACGGGCGCTTCGACTACGTCTTCCTCGGGCTCCTCTGCGCCGGGCACCTGCGCTTTTTCACGCGCCGCTCCATCGAGGAGATGATCGCGATCTCCGGATGGACGCTCACCTCGATCGAGCCGCAGGAGGCCGTCCTCACGAGCCGCTATCGTGAGATCGCAGGAAAGCTCGACGCCTGCGGCATCGGCCACTCCCGCGCCGACCTCGAGCCCCGGGGTTCTACGTGATGGCGAAGAACGTCGAGCGGGCGTAGGGGGGGATTCATTCAACATTCAACATTCACCATTCACCATTCACCATTCGCCGTTCGCATTTCGAGAATGTTGAATGGTGAATGCTGAATGTTGAATGCGCAGGACGAATGCAGACAATGCAGAATGTTGAATCCAGAAAACACATGAATCTCAGCTCGCGCAGGCGCGCGGCCTGACGTTCGGGCCTTTTCTGGATTCTTCATTCTGCATTCTGCATTCTGCATTTCGGGTTGCCCTCGCCGTAGGGACCGGGGTCCGTCTTCCAGTCGTTCTCCACGGAAACGGACCGGCGCAGCCGGTCCCTACCCGAGCCCGGGCCCGAGCCCGGCTTTTGACTTCCCGCGCCCGTGAACGCGCCCGCGCCCCGCCGGTTTTCCTCCCGTTCTACACCCCGGAGAACGGCGAACGGCGAACGGAGAACGCCTCCCCGCAGCGCTTGACTTACGTCTCATTACCGCCCTATGTTGATCCTGCCCCTTCCCCCCGGACCGGGCCCTCAACATTGCGATGTCTTCCGCACCTCTGGTTCTCCAGGTGCCGCTCTCTTGGGAGCGGCCGCGCCCGGCGCCTCTCCCGCCGCCTCCCCCGGCGGAACGGGAGGACGTGGCGCGCCTGCGCGCCTCGCTCGGCGAGCACGCGCGGCAGGTCTGGAGCGGGCGGGAGCTGCTCCGGCGCAGCGAGCGGGAGATCCGCTCGTCCGTCGCGACGGGGCTCGCTCCCCTCGACCGCCTCCTCGGCGGCGGTCTCGAGCGCGGCAAGCTGACCGCGCTCATCGGGCGCGGCACGTCGGGGCGATGGTCCTCCGTCATCGCGGCGCTCGCGGGAACGACGGGCTGCGGCGAGCCGGCTGCGCTCGTCGATCACGGCGGGCAGTTCGATCCCGAGACGGCGGCGAACGGGGGGGTCGAGCTCGAGCGGCTCCTCTGGGTGGCGCCGGAGCACATGAAAGATTGCGTCGCGAGCGCCGAGCTTCTCCTCGCGGCCGGATTTCCTCTGGTCGTCGTCGAGTGCGGCCTTCGCCCCAGAGGCGCGCGCGTCCCGGACGCATCGTGGATCCGCCTCGCGCGCGCGGCCTCCTCGTTCGGCGCGGTCCTCGTCGTCGCCTCTCCATGGCCGCTCGCGGGAACAGCGGCCGACGCATCGATCCGCGCCTGGCGCGGCCGCCCCCTCTGGAACCGCCTCGGCGGCGCCCCGCCGCTTCTCGAGTCGATCGGCGCCGAGCTCGAGGTCGAAAAGCATCGCCACGTGCGTGAAGGGAGAAAGGAAGGGGTGCGATGGAGAATCTGAATTCGACTGGTGGCGAGGCCTCAGTCCTTTCAACATTCAACATTCAACATTCGAACATTTTGTCGTCGCATGCGAAATGTTGAATGTTGAATGTTGAATGTTGAAAGCCGCCGAAATCCATGCGCCTCGCCTCCCTCTTCGTCCCTCTTTTCCCTCTCGCGGCCCGGCTGCGGAGCGAGCCGGAGCTGCGCGAGGAGGCGGTGGTCATCGTCGAAGGCAACGGGAGCGCCGCGCATGTCGTCGCGGCGACGCGGCGCGCGCGGCGCGCGGGCGTGCGGCCCGGGCTGACGCTCCCGCAGACGCGCGCGATCCTGCCGCGCGCGATCGTGCGGGGGCGCGACCCCGAGTGCGAACGCGCCGCGCAGGACGCGCTCCTCGATCTCGCCGAGCGCTTCTCGCCTCGGATCGAGGACGGCGGCGAGGGGGCCGCGTACATCGACCTCTCGGGTCTGGAGCGGATCTTCGGGGGCCCGTGTGGTGCGGGCGTCCCGCCCGCCTCTGGTTCTTCCGAGACGAGGGGCGGGCGAGACGCCCGCACCACACCGGGAGACGATTGGGAGCACAACCTGGCGCAGGCGATCGTCGCCGCCGCGCCCTCGTCCGGGCTTCTCTGCCGCATCGGGATCGCCTCGAGCAAGCTCGCCGCGCGCATCGCGGCGGAGCTCCCGGAGACGCCGACGATCGTTCCGGACGGAGAGGAGGGGCGCTTTCTCTCTCCCCTTCCTCTCTTCCGTCTCGCCCCGGAGCTCGAGGTGATGGCGACGCTGGGCCGCTGGGGGATCGCCTCGATCGGCGATCTCGCCCGCCTCCCCGAGGCGGAAGTCGCCGCGCGCCTCGGCGAAGCGGGGCGCGATCTGCTCTACGCGGCGCGCGGGGTCGATCCGCGGCCGCTCGTCCCCTCGCAGCCTCCGCCGTCGTTCACCGAGGGGATGGAGCTGGAGTGGCCGCTGGTGACGCTCGAGCCGTTCCTGTTCGTCGCGAACGCGGCGCTCGACCGGATGGTCCGGCGGATGGAGGAGGCGGGCTACTCCTGCCGGCGCCTCGAGCTGACGCTCCGGCTCGATCCCGACGGCCATCATGCGCGCGCGATCGATCTCCCCGCGCCGACGCGCGACGTCAAGACGCTGCTGACGCTCGTGAAGCTCGATCTCGAGGCGAAGCCTCCCGGCGCGCCGGTGGCGGCGTTCACGATCTCCGCGCATCCCGACCGGCCGCGGCGCGCGCAGCTCGACCTGTTCGGCCCGCCCGCTCTTTCGCCCGACAAGGTGGCGGCGACGATCGCGCGGATCGCCTCGATGGTCGGCCCCGAACGCGTCGGCTCGCCGCGCACGGTCGACGGCCACCTGCCGGAGCGGTTCGCGCTCGCGGCGTTCGATCCGCCCCCGTCGCCGGCGATGCGCCGCACCGCGCGCCCGAGCCGCGGCCTTCTCGGCGTGCGCGTGCTGCGCCCGGCGCTCGCGGTCGAGGTCCACGTGGACGACTCGCTACAGCCGTGTTCGATCCGGACGATCGCGCCATCGGATCCGAAGGAAAAGAAGGTGGAGATCAACGGAGCGGTTCGCGTCGCATCCGGCCCATGGAAGCTCGAAGACGCGTGGTGGAGCGACGCGCCGGTCGTGCGCGAGTACTGGGACGTGGAAGCGGCGAATGGGGTCTACAGGATGTATCGGAACGAGGGAAAGGGTGAGTGGTTCGTTGATGGCGTGTACGACTGAATGCGAATGTTGAATGGTGAATTTTGAATGTTGAAAGGAGAACCGGACTATGGCTACGTATCGCATTCAGGACCGCTCGTTCGATTTTGCTTGTCGAGTTGTTGAACTACACAAGTATCTCTCGTCTCGGCGAGGCACAGCCCGAACAATGGCTACACAAGTGTTGAGGTCAGGAACCTCGGTTGGAGCGAACCTCGAGGAAGCCGACGCAGCCCAAAGCAAGGCCGACTTCATCGGAAAGTGTTCCATCGCCGCGAAAGAAATGAGAGAGACGCACTACTGGCTGCGATTACTTGCCGCAACAAACCTCGTGTCGCGCCAGCGCATCACTCCTCTCATCAAAGAAGCGAATGAGCTCGTCGCTATCCTTACCACGATCATCAAGAAAGCATCGTCCAACCCGGGCAGGCGTCGCATTCAACATTCAACATTCAACATTCAACATTCCTGATCCGGCTCCCCGTGAACAAACGCCCTCCAACGCGGGACCTCGACGCAAAAACCTTCCGCCCCGCACCCGGCGCGATGAAGGAACAACTGCGCCAGCGCGACTGGCAGCGTCCGGCGAAGAAATCGACGATTCCCTACGTCGAGCTGCGCGCCGCCTCCGCCTTCTCGTTCCTCGACGGCGCCTCGCTGCCCGAGGACCTGGTCGAGCGCGCCGCCGAGCGCGGCCTCCCGGCGATCGCGCTCGTCGACCGCAACGGCGTCTACGGCGCGCCGCGGTTCTACAAGGCGGCGAAGAAGGCCGGGCTGCGCGCGCTCGTCGGCGCGGAGGTGGTGCTCGAGGAGAGCGCCTGCGTCCCGCCGCGCGGCGCCGCTCCAGGCGGTGGCGGATCGGACCATCGCGGCGCTCCGACCCGAAGCTCGCCGCCGCGCGTCACGCTGCTCGTCGAGAACCGCGCCGGCTACCGGAACCTCTGCCGCCTGCTCACCGCCGGCGCGCTCGGCAAGCCGAAAGGGGCAGGCGCGGCTACGCTGGGAGGAGTCGCCGCAGCACGCCGAGGGGCTCACCTGCCTGACCGGCGGCGACGAGGGGCCGGTCGCCGCGCGCTGCTCGCGGTCGGACGGCGCCGACGCGGCGCGGCAACTTCTCGACGAGCTCCGGCGCGTCTTCCCGGGCCGCCTCCACGTCGAGCTGCAGCGCCACCGCCTCCGCGACGAGGAGCAGCGCAACCGCGCGCTCGTCGACCTCGCCGGCGCGCTCCGCCTCCCGCTCGTCGCCACGAACGGCGTGCGCTACGCCCGCCGCGCGCGACAAGGAGCTCCACGACGTCCTGACCTGCATCCGCCACCACACCGACGCTCGACAGCGCCGGGCGCGCTCCTCGCGCGCGCAGCGCGAGCGGCACCTCAAGGGCGCCGCCGAGATGGCGCGCGCTCTTCGCCGACCTCCCCGCAGCGCGCTCGACGGCGCGTCGGAGCTCGTCGCAGCGGCTCGACTTCACGCTCGCCGACCTCGGCTACCGCTTCCCCGACTACCCGCTGCCCGCCGGGCGAGACGCCGTCCTCGTACCTGCGGCAGATCACCTGGAACGGCGCGCGCGCGCGCTTCCGCCCGCTCACGGCGCGCGCCCAGGCGCAGATCGAGAAGGAGCTCGCGATGATCGAGAAGCTCGACCTCGCCGGCTACTTCCTGATCGTCTGGGACATCGTCCGGTTCTGCCGGCGCGAGAAGATCCTCGTGCAGGGGCGCGGCTCGGCCGCGAACAGCGCCGTCTGCTACGCGCTCTCGATCACCGCCGTCGACCCGGTGAAGATGGAGCTCCTCTTCGAGCGCTTCCTCTCGGAGGAGCGCGGCGAGTGGCCCGACATCGACCTCGACCTGCCCTCGGGCGACCAGCGCGAGAAGGTCATCCAGCACGTCTACGAGAAGTACGGCGCCGCACGGCGCCGGCGATGACGGCGAACGTCATCACCTACCGCGACCGCTCCGCGGCGCGCGAGGTCGGCAAGGCGCTCGGCTACTCGCCCGAGCAGGTCGACCGGCTCGCAAGCAGCTCGGCGCGCTGGAACTTCGGCGAGATCCGCGAGCCGATCGAGGAGCTCGCGAGGGAGATCGCGCGCCGCGGGCTTCGACCCGCGAGGAGCGGCGCGCGCGGCACTTCTGCGCCTCTTGCTCGCAGATCCAGAACCTGCCGCGCCACCTCGGCCAGCACTCGGGCGGCATGGTCATCGCCGCGCGGGCGGCTCGACGAGGTCGTGCCGCTCGAGCCGGCGTCGATGCCGGGGCGCGTCGTCGTGCAGTGGGACAAGGACGACTGCGCCGACCTCGGGATCATCAAGGTCGACCTCCTCGGCCTCGGGATGCTCGCCGCGCTCGAGGAGGCGATCCCGATGATCCGCGACGCACGAGAGGGTCGAGGTCGACCTCGCGCACCTGCCGCCGGACGACCCCGACGGTCTACGGGATGCTGAACGCGGCCGACACGGTCGGCCTCTTCCAGGTCGAGAGCCGCGCGCAGATGGCGTCGCTGCCGCGCAACGCGCCGAAGCGCTTCTACGACATCGTCGTCCAGGTCGCGATCATCCGGCCCGGGCCGATCGTCGGCGGCATGGTCCACCCGTTCTTCGACCGGCGGCAGGGGCAGCGCGCCGGTCGAGTACCCGCACCCCTGCCTCGAGCCGATCCTCGAAGCGCACGCTCGGCGTGCCGCTCTTCCAGGAGCAGCTCCTGCGGATCGCGATGGTCGCGGCGGGCTTCACCGGCGGCGAGGCCGAGGAGCTGCGGCGCGCGATGGGCTTCAAGCGCTCGGTCGAGCGGATGGACGTCGATCGAGGCGCGGCTGCGCGACGGGATGACGCGCGCGCGGCATCGACGGCGCAGGCGCAGGAGCAGATCGTCAAGTCGATCACCTCGTTCGCGCTCTACGGCTTCCCCGAGTCGCACGCCGCGAGCTTCGCGCTCATCGCCTACGCGAGCGCGTACCTCAAGGCGCACCACCCGGCGGCGTTCTTCGTCGCGCTCCTCAACGCCTGGCCGATGGGCTTCTACCACCCGGCGACGCTCGTCAAGGACGCGCAGCGCCACGGCGTCGACGGTGCTGGCCGATCGACGTCACGCGCTCCGGCTGGAAGTGCCGCTGGGAGGAGGGCGCCGTCCGCCTCGGCATGCGGTTCGTCAAGGGGCTGCGCGAGGAGACGGGACGCGCGATCGAGCGCGAGCAGGCGAGCGGCGCCGTTCCGCGACGTCGACGACCTCGCGCGGCGCTGCGGCTGCGCGAGGACGAGCTCGTGACGGCTCGCCTACGCCGGCGCGCTCGCGTCGTTCGGCCTGACGCGCCGCGCCGCGCTCTGGCAGGTCGCGAAGGCCGCGAAGGATCCGGGGCCGCTGTTCGGGAAAACGCCGCGCGACAGGCAGAGATGTCATCCCGAGCGTAGCGAGGGATCCGGGTGAGGAGAAACGGATGACGCGGAGAACGCGATCGGCTCGAATTCCGGTATTCGTCGGACCACGAACGACGCACGTTCGTCCCTCCCGCCGATTTCGAGCCCCGCGTCTCTCGCCTCCCCCCACCCAGGTCCCTCGCTACGCTCGGGACGAACAGACGAACGATCCACCCGCCTCTCCCCTCCCCGAAATGTCCCCCTTCGACGAGACGCTCGCCGACTACGGCTCGATGGACCTCACGACCGGCCCGCATCTGATGCAGCACTACCGCGCGGAGCTCCGCAGCAAGGGGGTCCGTTCGACCCGCGAGCTCACGCACCTCCCCTCGGGGCGGAAGGTCGCGACGGCGGGAGCCGTGATCGTCCGCCAGCGCCCAGGCACCGCGAAAGGGTTCGTCTTCCTGACGCTCGAAGACGAGTGCGGGATGGCGCAGGCGATCGTCCATCCCGACCTGTTCCGGACGTACCGCGCGCTGATCGTCGGCTCGGCGGGCCTGGTCGTCGAAGGGATCCTCCAGAACGACACCGGCCAGCCCTCGGTCCGCGCCGAGCGCTTCTGGCCGCTGGAGAATTTCGGCCCGATCCAGAGCCACGATTTTCATTGATGAGTCGGGGCGGCCTGCGGCCGCCCGGACTCTCGCTTCGGTACGATCGAGGTTCCGGGCGGCCGCAGGCCGCCCCGACGTCCGAAATCCCCGCGCTCCTCGCGTTACAATGAACCGTCGAGGCAACGCCCATCGCCACCGCACCCTTCACTGCCCCTCCCGAAGAACCGGAAGCCGCCGCCGGTCAGCGGCCGCTCCCGTCGCATCACCCGATCCATCGTGAGGAGATCGCCGCCTGGGCCATGCTCGCCGCGACGCTCCTTCTGGTGATCGCGCGCGATCTCACCCCCGCTCTCGTCGTGGGGCTCGTCTTCTACCTCCTGCTCGACACCACCGCGGGAACCCTCGCGCGCTGGATCTCGGGGCGGGCGCTCCGCCCGATCGCCGTCCTGGTCGGTGTGATCGTCGGCGGCGCCGCGGTCGCGGGAGCGATCGCTCTCCTGATCTTCATCGTGCGGGCGCAGATGGCGAACATCCCCGCGCTTCTCGGGCGGATGGCCGAGATCCTCGGGTCGACCCAGATCCTGCTCGGCGCGATCGGGGGCTACGTCCTCGCGCCGGAGGCGATCCGCGACGCGGAGGACCTCAAGCAGCTGGTCGTGACGTGGCTGCAGGAGCATTCGGGATCGATCGGAGCGCTCGGCGAAGGGTTCTCGATCGCGCTCGTCCACATCATCATGGCGCTCCTTCTCGCGGTGATGGTGTTCCTCCGCCACGCGCGCACCGTCGCCGAAGGAGACACGGTCACGCGCCGCCCTCTCGCGCGTTACCTCAAGCAGAAGGTCGGGCGGTTCACGGCTGCGTTCGCGCAGGTCGTGTCGGCGCAGGTGAAGATCTCGACGATCAACACTCTCCTCACGGCGTTTTACCTTCTCGGCGTCCTTCCGCTCTTTCTCGGGCGGCGGCTGCCGTTCACCATGACGATGATCTTCATCACCTTCGTCGCGGGCCTGATCCCGGTCCTCGGGAACCTCATCTCGAACACGGTCATCGTCATCGTCTCGCTCGGCTCCTCGCTCGGCGTCGCCTTCGCCTCCCTCGGCTTCCTGATCCTCATCCACAAGCTCGAGTACGTCGTGAACTCGAAGATCGTCGGATCCAAGACCGGCTCGCAGATCTGGGAGATCCTGATGGCGATCCTGATCGGCGAAGCCGCGTTCGGGCTCCAAGGGGTCATCCTCGGCCCCGTCTTCTACACCTTCGTCAAGCGGGAGCTGCAGGAAAAACGGCTGGTGTAGCGTCGGGCGGCAGGCGGCAGAGCCTCGTCCCTCGTCCGGTCATCCTGAGGAGCGGCCGGAGGCCGCGACGAAGGATCTCGAGATACGAAAACCGTGTTTCAGGCATGTTGAGATCCTTCGCTTCGCTCAGGATGACTCGACGACGGTGTTCGCCCCCGACGCCTGACGCTCGACGCCCTCCCCTACGCACGATCGATCTTCGCGGCCAGCACGAAATCGCTCTCGGTGAGCCCGTCGATCTTGTGGGTCCAGATCGTCGCGACGACGCGCCCCCAGGCGAGCTCGATGTCGGGGTGATGCCCCTGCTCTTCCGCGATCGCTCCCACGCGGTTCGTGAATGCGAGCGCTTCCGCGAAGTCGCGGAAGCGGAACTCCTTCCGGAGGTGATGCCCTTCGACGACGTCCCATCCCCCGCCGAGGCGCTCTTGGGTGCGGCGGATCTCGGGCTCCCCCATCGGCGGGACGCCGCCGCGGCATGGGACGCATTTCATGGACGCCAGCTCGCTCGACGCGGCGGGCGCGGACGCGCCCGAGAGCAGCTGCCGGAAACGCTCGGGGTCCACACGGTGGCGCATGGCCTCTTTTCCACCGATGAAGATCACCGGGATGTCGTTCCCGAACTTCAGCTTCAGTCCGGGATCCCGATCGATGTCGATCTCGCGGAGCTCGAACTCGACGCCCTCGGCGGCGATCCGCGCCATCGCGTCCTTCGCGACGTCGCAGAGATGACAGGCCTTGCGCGTGTAGAGGAGGATTTCCGGGCGATCCATGACCCGAGTCTAGGCGTCTTGGAGTCCAGGCGTCCAGGCGTCTGGAAGTCCCAGCGTCCCAGCATCCGGCCGAGCCATTCGCACTTGCCGCGAGCCTGGACTCCTGGACTCCTGGACTCCTAGACTCTTAGACTCCGTTCATGCTCGCGATCGACCTCACCGGCAAGTCCATCCTCGTGACCGGCGCTTCGCGCGGCATCGGCGCGGCGGCGGCGCGGCTTCTCGGAGAGGCCGGGGCCAGCGTCGGAGTCAACTACATCCGGAGCGAAGCGGCCGCGGCGGCGCTGGTTCGAGAGATCGGCGAGGCGCGGGCGGAAGCGATCCAGGCGGACATGGCCGATCCCGCGGCGGTCGAGCGGATGATCGAGCGGATGGTCGCCCGCTTCGGCCGCCTCGACGTCCTCGTCAACAACGCGGCGATTTTCGATCTGAACCGCTTCGATTCCGACGACTACGAGGCGTGGCAGCGGGGATGGGGCCGGACCTTCGGCGTGAACGTGTTCGGCGCCGCGAACGCGGCCTTTCTCGCCATGCGCCACATGCGAAAGAGCGGCGGGGGAAAGATCATCAACGTCGCGTCGCGCGCGGCGTTCCGCGGCGAGACGGAATTCGCCGACTACGGCGCCTCGAAGGCGGCGCTCGTCAACCTCACGCGCTCGATCGCGCGCGCGTGCGGACCCGAGGGAATCACCGCGGTCGCGGTCGCTCCGGGGTTCGTCGAAACCGACATGGCCGCCGAAGCGATCGCCGCGCAGGGAAACGAGCTTCGTGCCCAGGTCCCTCTCGGCAGGATCGCGACCGTGGCCGACATCGCCGGCGTCATCGTGTTCCTCGCGTCCTCCTGGGCGGACTATCTGAATGGCGCCACCGTGGACGTCAACGGCGGTTCGTGGTTCCACTAGCCGCAACCGGCTGCGCCGGCCGCTTCCGCGACGGATCTGGCGAAGCAACTGCATAACGGAGGGAAGGGCCGGACTCCCGGCCATCCGACCATGACTTCCGCGATCGTCAGTCTCCTCTTTGCCGCCGCCGCCCTGCTGTTCGCGCTCGCGCTCGCCTTCCTCCCGCTCCGCCTGCTCGTGTTCGGCATGGCGAAAAGCGTTCGGGGAAGGCTGCGCGAATGGGTCGAGCGTCGCAGCGAGCGTCGGACGGCCCCGCGGGAAACGGGGGATCGGAGGAAGAGTCCCCCGCCCTACGCGGAACGCTCGGCGGAGGAGAAGCGGGAGGACGACGAGCGCCGCCGGAACGAGAGGCGCGACGTCGAGCGGCGCGCGCCTTCGGACGAGGAGCCCGGGAGCGTGGCGGGCCCGCCGTAGGGCCCCGCCGCCTGCTCCGTCAGAGCGCTCCCTCGATCGCGGCGATCAACTCCTTGTCGTCCGCCTCGATCGTTCCGATTCTCGTCCAGAGGACTTTCCCCTCCCGATTCAGGAGCGCCGAGGTCGGGATGACGTTCGTCTCGAAGATGTCGGCGATCTTTCCGTCGGAATCGAGAATCACGGGGTAGTTGATGCCGCGATCCTTCACCATCGGCGCGACGTCCTTCATCGACTCCGTTCCGTCGACGCTCACGCCGAGGACCTGGAAGCCCTTCGCCCCGTAGGTCTGGTGGAGCTTGATCAGCTCGGGGATCTCGTAGCGGCAGGGGCCGCACCAGGTCGCCCAGATGTTGAGGAGCACGACATTGCCCTTCGTGCTCGCGAGGTCGAACTCCCCTCCCTCGAGCGTTTTCGCCGTGTAGGGAGGCATGGCCGCACCGACGCCGACGGCCTCGCTGGGCGAGCTTCCGCTCTCCGGCTGCACCGCCGCGGCGGTGTCGCCGGCGGGCGCGGCTTCGGCCGCGGTCTTTTCCTTGCGGCAGGCCGCGAGCGAGAGGGCGAGAACGGCGACGAGGAGAACGAACCGGATCTTCATGGATTGACCTTCACTCCTGCGAATCGGATCCGCGCCTGCTCTCCCGGCTCGGTCCATGCGACGTAGATGTTGTTTCCGACCAGGGCTGCCCGAGGAAAACCGGCGGCGCGCGCCGTGGTCGAGCGACCGACCACCAGCGGCGGCCCCATCGTACCGTCACGGGCGACGATGCGCGACCGGATCTCGGCCGCCTCGCCGGTCCGCTCGAGCCATGTGACAACGGCGTAACCGGCGTCCGGCATCAGCACGTCGACGCGCCCGATCGGATTTCCCTGATCCACCCGCACGGGCGCGCTCCATCGCGCTCCCGCGTCGTCGGAAAACGCGAGGTTCACGATCCCTTCATCCTTCGGGACCGTGAACCACGCGAGCGCGACGCGGGGGCCGTGCGAGGCGAGCTGCGGCCCGTTCACCGGGCAGCCGGGGACGGTCCAGCCGTCCGCGTGCACGATCGTCGGAGGCGTCCACCCCGCGGGCGTCTGCCGCACGAGGGCGATGTCGCGGACTTCCTTCGGGGAACGGTCCCGGTACGCGACGACCGCGCCCATCGGCGTCATCGTCATCGCGGTCTGGCAGCACTCGCACGTTCGCCGGTCGAGCTCCTGCTCCTGGAGGGTCGAGCCGTCGGGGGCGAAGCGCGCCCAGCGGAGCGTCATGTCTCCCCCGCCATGGCCCTCTCCTCCCGGCGTCATCAGGCGGCCGTCGAGCCACACCGCCTGCAGCTCGCGGGAGCCGGGCGCGTGGCCGAGGGAGACGAACCCATGTTCGGTCTCCGTCCCGTCCTTGTGCGGGGTGACCGCGGTCGCTCCACGTCCTCCCTCCGTCGGTCGACCGCGCGATCCGGACGTCGTAGGAAGATGCGCTGCTCCCTCTCTTCCGGAGCCAGTGCGCGGCGAGCTCTTCGCCCTCGAGAGCGTGGATCGAGGGGAAGTCGGCCCAGTTCACGAAGAGATCGGCCTCTTCGACGATCGTCGAGGGGGCGCTCCACGCGCTGCCGTCGAACCGCGCCATCTTCACGGCGGCAAGGTCATCCTTCCGCTCGATCCAGCTCATGAGGAGCGCCCCCCCGGGCGTGACTTCGAGGAACGGCTCGCCCGCGCCCGCGCCCGAGGGAACCGGCAAATCGACCGGCGGGCCGAGCGTGGGCATGGCGGAAGGCTGCGCGCCCGCCGATTTCGTCGCCGGCGCATCGGCGCGCTCGGAAACGGCGCGCTTCTCGCCGCACCCGGCTGCGAGACCGAGGAGCAGAACGAGGAGAAGCCAGCCCCGCCGCCTCACAGCCCTTCTCCCGGCTGCGTCGGATGGATCTGCAGCGAGTTCGCGACTCGATTGAAATCGTTGAACAGGGCCGCCATCTCGGTAATCTCGACCATCTCTCCCTCCCCCCAGTGCGCGCTCAGCCTCTCGAAGAGGGCATCAGCGACCGTCCCTCACGCCCGACTCCTGGACTCCCCGACTCCCGACCCCCAGACGCACGAGACCCCGCTTCGCAGCGGGGTCTCGAAAATCCATTCGAAGCCGAGCTTACTTTTCCTCGGCTTCCTCGGTCTTGCCCTTCTTGATGAGCTCCGGCTCCGCCACGACCGCTTCCGCTTCCGGCGTGACTTCCGCGACGACTTCCGCTCGCGGCACGCCGATCGAGATCACGACGCGCTCCACATCCTCGAGAATCTGGACTCCCTCGGGGACCTTCAGGTCGCTCACGCGGAGGACGTCGTGGATGCCGAGCGCGGTGACGTCGACTTCGATCGAGTCGGGAATCGCGCCGGGAAGGCACTCGACGTGGACGTCGCGCACCTGGAACTCGAGGATGCCGCCCTGGTTCTTCACTCCGTCGGCGAGGCCGATGACGTGGACCGGGACCGTCGTCCGGACCTTCTGGTCCATCATGACGCGGACGAAGTCGATGTGCTTCATCCCTCCCTTGATCGGGTCGACCTGCACGTCCTTGAGCATGACGTGGCGCTTCTGGTCCGTTCCGGCGAGGGAAAGGAGGAAGATCGACCGCGCGCCGTGCTCGCTCTTCGCGATCAGATCGGTGATCTCCTTCTTGTCGACCGTGATCGCGACCGGCTCACGCCCGCCGCCGTAGATCACCGCCGGGACTTTGCCCTCGCGCCGAAGCCGCCCTGCCGCTCCCTTGCCTCGCTTCTCGCGGGCCGCGACTTCCAGTGTGATTTCCGCCATAAGAAGCTCCCTGTTCCGGGCGCGCGCTGCGCGCCCCTGCGTGAATTGCCGGGCGCGCGGAGCGCCCCTGCAACCTCCGGCAATCAAGCCGATCGGGGGGGCCAAAATTCCATCTTCCGAAGGATTTCCGCCGGATCCGCGGTCCCCCGGGGCCCGGGCCGCCCGCCGCGCCCCGGACGGGCTCAGCGCGCCTTCGCCCAGTCCATCTCGAAGAGGGAGCTGACGGAATCCTCCTCGTGAATCCGCTGGATCGCCTCCGAGAGCAGGTTGGCGATCGAGAGGGTCTTGAGCCGGCTGCACTCCGCTTCCTTGTCCGCGGTCGGCATCGAGTTCGTCACGATGACCTTGTCGAGCTTCGAGCCGTTGATGCGGCCGATCGCCGGGCCCGAGAGCACGGCGTGGCTGCAGGCGGCCGAGATCGACTTCGCCCCCTGCTTGTGAAGGACCTCGACCGTATGGATCAGGGTCCCCGCCGTGTCGATGATGTCGTCGACGATGAAGACGTTCCGCCCCTCGACCTCGCCGATGACGTTCATCACCTCGGTCTGGTTCTTTCCGGTGCGCCGCTTGTCGATGATCGCGAGCTGGGCGCCGAGCCGCTTCGCGTAGGCGCGGGCGCGCTCGACGCCGCCGGCGTCGGGGGAAACGATCGTCAGCTCGTCGAGGGCGAGCGATTTGAGGTGGCCCACGAGCACGGGCGCGGCGAAGAGGTGGTCGACGGGGATGTCGAAGAACCCCTGGATCTGCGGGGCGTGGAGGTCGAGCGTGAGGACGCGGCTCGCCCCGGCCGCGGAGATGAGGTCGGCCACCAGCTTCGAGGTGATCGGGACCCGGGGCTTGTCCTTCCGGTCCTGCCGCGCATAGCCGTAGTACGGAAGGACGGCCGTGATCCTGCTGGCGGAGGAGCGCTTGAAGGCGTCGAGCATGATGAGCAGCTCGACCAGGTTGTCGTTCACCGGGGGACAGGTGGGCTGGAGGATGAAGACGTCCGCGCCGCGGACGTTCTCGTCGATCTGCGCGTAGCTCTCCCCGTCGGAGAAGTTGTACAGCGAGATCTTGCCCGGCTCGATGCCGAGAAGGCGGCAGATCTCCTGCCCGAGGGTCGGGTGGGCCCGGCCGGAAAAGACTTTGAGCGATCCGTATATCGACATGAGCGAATGGCGATGCGGAGGGGGCGGACCAGGTACGACGGCGCGCATTATAGCGTAGCGTCGCGATTTCAATCGATCAGGATGGGTCTGGGGAGTGCGGGAGGTGGTGGTGCGCCCAGCAGGATTCGAACCTGCGACCTACAGCTCCGGAGGCTGTCGCTCTATCCAGCTGAGCTATGGGCGCCCGTCGGAGGGTTGCGATTGTAGACGAACGCGGATGGGGCGGAAAGTATTGCGTCTCGGAGTCTCAGCGTCTGGGCGTCTCGGCGTCTCAGCGTCTCGGAGTCTCGGAGTCCAGGCGTCACTCGACGCTCACGAGCCGCCGCTCTCATTCCGCTCATGCCTGCTACCATCGCCCCGTGCGAGATCTCGCGATCGACCCTCTCACCGACCCCGCCGACATCGTCGCCTGCGCGCGCATGATGGCCGCCTCCGACCCCTGGCTCACGCTGCGCCGCGGCGAGGACGCCTGCGCGCGCGCCCTCGGCGACGCGAGCCGCGAGCGGTGGATCGCGCGGCGCGAGGGCGCGATCGCCGGATTCATCATCCTCAACATGACCGGGCCGTTCACCGGCTATCTCCAGACGATCGTCGTAGCCGAGACGATGCGGGGCCGCGGCGTCGGGTCGGCCCTGCTCACGTTCGCGGAGGAGAGGATTCACCGCGTGTCCCCGAACGTGTTCCTCTGCGTCTCTTCCTTCAACGAAGGAGCGAAGCGGCTGTACGAGAAATCGGGTTACGAGGTCGTCGGCGTCCTGCGCGATTACCTCGTCCGCGGGTACGACGAGATCCTGATGCGGAAGACGATCGGGACACTCGAGGAGTGGGAGCGGAGGTAAGCGTTCTCCGTTCTCCGTTCTCCGTTCTCCGTTCTTCGTTCTCCGTTCTCCCCTGGTTCGCAGATCTGTCGGCGGCGGCTCTATACCCCTCTCCCCGGCGGGAACTGAACTTCGGGACAGAATCGACATTCCGGGGAGAGGGGAAGGGGTGAGGGGCACAAAGGAAGCTCCCGATTGCACAAAGCAGGAAAGTTTCAACCCCTCACCCCTGCCCCTCTCCCCGGAACACGAACCGGAGTTTCCGCGCGGTTCCCGCCGGGGAGAGGGGTCTATGTTTCGCCGGTCGACCTTCAAGGCAAGACTGGGAACCGGGAACCGGGAACGGGGAAATGGGAACCAACAGCGCCGCCGCCCTTTCGGGCGGCGGCGCGTTGTGTCGATGACGAGTTCCGGGCGGCTGCAGGCCGCCCCTACGGAACGGCCTCGCGCGACACGAGCGTCGTCGTGGTGGTGCCTCCGCCCGCCTGGGGCGGCATCTTTCCTTCGTTCTTGACCACGAAGCGGGGCTTCGCCTTCGAGACCCACATCGTCTCCCCGCCCCCCTCGCCGTCGAGCGGCTCGAGGACGACGCGCCACGTGTCGAACGTTCCCGCGCCGACCGTGACGCTCTCGTCTCCATCGACGCGCAGCGACCAGATGCGCTGTCGCGGCTGCATCCCGAGCTCGAACGCGCGGAACGTCGTGCGGTACCCCGCGGCGAGCGGGAGCGCCGAGACGACCAGGTCGGTCGCCGCTTCGTCGCCGTAGAGAGGCGCGGTCTGCTTCACGTCGATCGGCATCTCCTGCGGCCCCGCCTTGATCGAGCCGGTGACTCCCCCGTCGCCGAACTGCATCGCGATCGTGGCCGGCCCCTGCCTGACCTCGCGGCTGACGGGAAGCAGCGACGCCTGCCTGAGGCGATAGACGTCGCTTCCCTTCCCCATCGGCGTGTCGACTTCGCTCTCGATCACCCAGAGCGCCTCGCCGCCTTCGGTCGCCTTCCTCACGACGCGGCTGCTCTTGATGTCCATCTCGCGGCCGCCGACGCTCACGTGGGTCTGGTAGGAGAACTTCGCCGGCGCGAGCATGGCGACGTCGACCGTCGGAAGCGGGGCGATCGCCGCCGCGTCGGCCGCGGTCGCCAGCTTCGGCAGCTCGACCGATTTCGGGTCGACCGTGATGGAGGCGAGCTTCTCGCTGATCTTCGGCTCCATCGACTCCTGATAGCGCCCGTCGAGGTGCTTCGCGAGGAATTCCTCGATGCGCGCGAACATCGCGAGGCGGTTTTCGCGGCCCGCGAACCCATGCCCTTCGTCCGGCGCGACCATGTACTCGACCTGGCGCCCCAGGTCCCGCAGCGCGATCACGATCTGGTCGGCTTCGGCTTTCTTCACCCGCGGGTCGTTGGCCCCCTGGATCACGAGCAGCGGCGCCTTGATGTCCGCCGCGCGGAACAGCGGCGACTGCTGCTCGAGCCGCGCCTTCTCCTCGGGGATGTCGGGGTCGCCGACCCGCATCGTGAAGATCTTCCGGATCGGTCCCCAGTAGGCCGGGATCGAGTTCAGGAGCGTGACGATGTTCGAGGGACCGACGATGTCGACGCCCGCCGCGTAGAGATCGGGCGTGAAGGTCACCCCCGCGAGGGTCGCGTAACCGCCGTACGAGCCGCCCATGATCGCGACCCGCTTCGGATCGGCGATCCCCTGATCGATCAGATAGCGGACCCCGTCCGTGATGTCGTGCTGCATCGCGCCCGTGCCCCATTCGTCGTTGCCGGCGTTGAGGTGCGACTTTCCGTAGCCCGTCGAGCCGCGGAAGTTCATCGACAGGACCGCGTAGCCGCGGTTCGCCAGGAATTGCGCGTTCGAGTTGTAGCCCCACATGTCCCGCGCCCACGGCCCGCCGTGCGGGAAGATCACGACCGGCAGCCCCTTCGGCTCGGCGCCCTTCGGGATCGTCAGGTACGCGGGGATCTCCCGCCCGTCGCGCGCCTTGTAGCGGATCGCCTGCATCGGAGCGAGGCTCTCGGTCGGCAGCTCGGGACGGGAGTCGTAGAGTTTATTGACGGTCCCCGACGATGCGTCGTAAAGGTACACGGAGCCAGGATTCACGTCGCGGCTGACCACGATCGTCATGAACCTCTCGTCCTCGGTGGACGAGCTGAACCCGAGCTCTCCGTCCGGAAGCTTCGAGCGGACCTCGGCGAGCACGCGCGCGAACTCGTCGTCGCGCGGATAGATCCGGACCCGGTCCCCGATGTACGCGGTCCCGATCAGCTCCTCGGTCTTGTCCGAGAAGATCGGCTGGGCGAAATCGACCTGGTTCTCGGGATCGCCTTCGACCAGGGTCGTCGCGCCGCTGTCGAGGTCGAGGAGCATGAGGCGCGAGAGGTTCACCTCCGCGCCCTTGTCGCTGATGATGTAGACCTGTTTCCCGTTCTTGTGGAACCGGACCGGCTGACAGGTCTCCTCGAACGTGCAGGAGTAGAGGACCCGTCCGAGCGCGCCGTTCTCGACGAGGATCATCTCGGAACCGCCGTCGGGAGTCTGGCGATACGCCAGCCCGACGCGCCCCTCGAGGTCCGCCACCCACGCCGCAATGTTCTGGTCGTTGCGGACCAGGAGTTTGTGCTCTCCGGTGCGGATGTTCAGCCGGTGGACGTCGTGAAGCGCCGCGTCGCGGTCGTTGAGGCCCACCAGGATCTCGTTCGGCGTCCCCTCGGGGACGGCGTAGATCATCGCCCGGACGTTCTCGAACGGAGTGAGGTCGCGCGAGGAAGGAACCCCCGTCGTCGCGTCCGCGGGGGCCGCGGGGTCGACGGCGTAGACGTGGTAGTTCTCGTTCCCTCCCTTGTCCTGGACGTAGAGAATGTACGAGCCGTCCTCGGCCCAGAAGTAGGCGGGAACCGGGCGCGCGGTATCGGCCGTGATCGGCCGCGCCGCGTCGAAGGGCTCTTCGGTCTTCTTCACCCAGATGTTCATCACGTCCTTGTAGGGCTTGCGGAACGAGATGAAGCGGCCGTCGGGCGAGATCTGCGCGCTCGCGAGCTTCGGATCGTCGAAAAAGAGCGTTCGATCGATGAGCGGCGGAAGGCGGTCGAGGTAGCTCGAGGACGCGGGCGCGGCCTGCGTCGCCGCGGGCGGCGGAGGGGCGGTCGCGCATCCGAGCGCCAGCAGCGTGATGAGCGCCGCGAGCAGGGGGGCAACGGAACGACGGAACCGGGACATGGATCCTCCTTCGATTGCGGAGCCCGATCCGGGGACCGGGCGTGAACGGCACGTTGGAAACGGACGACGGGGACATGGGAGGCGGCCGAGTCAGGGCCGGCCGGATCCGCTCTGGACGGAGGGACATTATAGAGGGAGAGCGGCCGACCCGTCGGGCCCACCAGCCTGGCCGGATGCAGGCGGCGCGCACGCTGAACGGCCATTCATTATTTTTGAGGGGTCGTGGAATTAACCTGCCGGGTGGACGCTTCTGATTTCCGTCAACACGTGATTTGCCGCACCGCGAGACGAAGAACCACTTTCCGAATCTCCGAGTACAGGCAGCACAGAAAGGAGATTCCATGAGAAAGACTGGTAACGTAAAGTGGTTCAACGACGCGAAGGGCTTCGGCTTCATCACGTCTGAGGACGGACAGGACGTGTTCGTTCATTTCTCGGCGATCCAGGGCAACGGCTTCCGTTCCCTCGCCGAGGGAGCCGCGGTCGAGTTCGATGTCGTCAACGGCCCCAAAGGCCTGCAGGCGGCGAACGTCGTCGCGATCTAACTCCGATCACTCGGAATCGAACCCAAGGCGGGCCGCAAGGCCCGCCTTTTCGCGTCCAGGCACGAACGCCGTTCGTGTCCCAACCACCGGGCTGACGCCCGGTGCTGGCGATTGTGTCGCCGCTGCGCGGCTCGCAATCCGTTGCGGTGCCGTACCCACCGGGCTGACGCCGGTGCCCCACCGGGCTGACGCCCGGTGCTGGCGATTGTGTCGCCGCTGCGCGGCTCGCAATGTTGCGGTGCCGTACCCACCGGGCTGACGCCCGGTGCTGGCGATTGTGTCGCCGCTGCGCGGCAACGTGGAAGGCGCGAAGCGCCGGAACAATCGACAGCACCGGGCGCAAGCCCGGTGTTCCGACGCCAGCCGCCACGCCGAGCCGCGCAGCGGCGACACGGACGACAGCACCGGGCGCAAGCCCGGTGTTCCGACAGCACCGGGCGTGGCCCTGCGTTCCGCCGAGGTACAATTTCCCCGGGGACTTCCTCGCGTCGAAAAAGACGCGATGCATACGTATAGCTCGGTATTTCTCCACCTGGTTTTCGGAACACTCCATCACGCACCCTTCTTCTCGCCGCCCGACGTGCGTCAGCACGTCCACGCTTACCTCGCGGGCATCTCCCGCAATCTCGGCTGCGAGCCATACGCGTTTGGCGGCCATGTCGATCATGTACACGGGCTCCTTCGGCTAAAAGCAACCGTCCCGGTCGCCGATGTCCTCGAGAAGCTGAAGGCGAACTCATCGAAGTGGATCAAGGAAACGTACCCCGATCTCAGGCGCTTTGGGTGGCAACGGGGATATGGCGCTTTTTCGGTCAGCTTCTCGAACCTCACGGCCGTGCGTCGATACATCGAGCGTCAGGAGGAGCACCATCGACAGCGGACCTTCCGGGAAGAGCTCAATGCGCTCCTCGCGCGGCATGACCTCGTGGTGGAGGACGATGATCTGACGCGGTGACGAAACCGAACACCGGGCGCAAGCCCGGTGATCCGGTGACACGCCCAGACGCTAGATGCCCGTGACGCTGACGACTTCCTCGAACGTCGTGCTCCCTTCGGCGAGCTTGCGGAGCGCCGATTGGCGGAGCGTCCGCATGCCGCGCTTGATCGCCATGTCCTTGATCTTGAGGAAGTCCTCGCCGTGGTCGATGAGGTCGCGGATCGCGTTGTCGATCGGAAGGATCTCGAAGATGCCGCTGCGGCCGAAGTAGCCGGTGTTGCGGCAGCGGATGCAGCCGGCGCCTTCCTTGACGATGATCCGTTTGCCGGGCGGCGCCTGGAGGTTCAGCATCGCGGCTTCCTCGAGCGTGAGCGGGCGGTTTCGCTTGCAGTCGCGGCAGATCGTGCGGACCAGCCGCTGGGCCATCGCGCCGATCAGCGAGGACGAGATCAGGAACGGCTCGATGCCGAGGTCGATGAGGCGCGTGATCGAGGACGCGGCGTCGTTCGTGTGGAGCGTCGAGAAGACCAGGTGGCCCGTGAGCGCCGCCTGGATCGCGTTCTGCGCGGTCTCGCCGTCGCGGATCTCGCCGACCATGATGATGTCGGGATCCTGGCGGAGGATCGTGCGCAGCGCGGAGGCGAAGGTGATCCCGATCTTCGGCTGCACCGCCGTCTGGTTGAAGTCCTCGTAGCACCATCTCGATCGGATCTTCGATCGTGGTGATGTTGATCTCGGGCGTCGAGATGTGCTTGAGCGCCGAGTAGAGCGTGACGGTCTTGCCCGATCCCGGTCGGGCCGGTGACGAGGATGATCCCGTGGGGGCGGCGCGATCCACTCGTCGAACAGCTTGAGCTCGTCTTCGTAGAAGCCGAGGCCCGAGAGGTCGCGGATGAGGACGTCCGGGTCGAAGATCCGCATGACGACCTTCTCGCCGAAGGCGGTCGGAAGGGTCGAGACGCGAAGCTCGATCTCCTTGCCTTCGCGCGCGGTCTTGATGCGCCCGTCCTGCGGCCGGCGCTTCTCGGCGATGTCCATCCGGCACATCGTCTTGAGGCGCGAGGTGACGGCGAGGTTGACGAGCTTCGGCACGCGCTGGATCTCGTGGAGCACGCCGTCGATGCGGAACCGGATCTGCGCATGGTCGCGCTTCGGCTCGACGTGGATGTCGGACGCGCGCGAGTCGTAGGCGTGCTGGAGCAGGAAATCGACCGCGTTGACGATGTGCTGATCGCTCGCCTCGATCTCGGCTCCCGACTTGAGCTTCACGTACTGCTCGAGGTTGCCGAGGTCGAATCCGCCCTTCAGGTCGCTTCTCCGCCTTCGTGACCGAGGTGCGGAAGCCGTAGTACTCGTTGATGACCGACATGACGTCGGTCTCGGCGGAGACGACGAGCGCGGAGGTCCTGCCCCGCGATCGGCCGGTAGGCTTCGATCGCGGCCGCGTCGAACGGGTTCACGACCGCGACGAGGAGCTTGCCGTCGCGCACGTGCACCGGCACCATCCGGTGCTTCTTGGCGAAGGGACGCGAGATCTTCGACTCGATCAGCTCGACGTCGAGCTTGAGCGGGTCGATCTTGAAGAACTCGAGCCCGGCATCCTCGGCGACGAGCCGCGCGAGGAGGAACTCGTCGATCCGGCTCTCCTGGCCCGACGCGTCGTTGAGGTTCAGAGACGAGATCGTCTTGAACGGGCTCGGGGCCTCGTCGCCCCGTTTCCCCCCGCGCGCGCGGGCGTGCCGGTCGAGCGCTTCGATCTCGGCGCGCTGCTGGTCGTCGATGAATCCCGCGCTCCGCAGCAGATCGCCCAGATACGCGACGGTCAGCTCGACGTTGCGGCGCTGGGGCTGGGCGGTGGGCATGCAGCGGCTATTGTAGGGCGTATCGGCCTGTCCTCTCTGCTGCTCGGGCCGCGCTCGGGCTCGGGCTCGGGAAAAGACTACGTCACCTCCACCAGCAGCCCCTTCAGGTACTCCCCTTCCGGACAGTAGATCGAGATCGGGTGATCCGGGCCGGCGCCGAGGCGGTGAAGGATGCGCGCTTCGCGGCCTGCGTCGAGGGCGGCCGAGAAAACGATCTTCTGGAACAGGTCCGTCCCCATGTGGCCGGAACAGGAGAAGGTCGCGAGGAGTCCCCGCTCGCGCAGGAGGCGGAACGCGTACAGGTTGATGTCCTTGTACCCGCGCGCCGCGCGCTCGACCTCGCCCCGGCTCCGCGCGAACGCGGGAGGATCGGAGACGATGAGATCGTAGCGGCGTCCTTCGGAGGCGAGCCGGCGGACGTACTGGAACGCGTCGGCGACGACGAGCGTCGCAACCTGGGCGCTCCCGTTCAGCTCGTGGTTCTCCCGCGCGAGCGCGATCGCGTCCTCCGAGACGTCCACCTCTTCGACCGAGCGCGCGCCTCCCGCCGCCGCGTAGACCCCGAATCCTCCGCTGTACGAGAAGAGGTTGAGGACTTCCCGCTCTCCCGCGAGGGTTCCCACGAGCGCGCGATTCTCCCTCTGATCGAGAAAGAAACCCGTCTTCTGTCCCGCGCCGGGGAGAACGCGGAACGGGTGCGCGTTCTCCAGGATCGTCCCGTCGCGCGGCGGCTCGCCGACCACCCGATCCTCGAGCGGCAGCCGCTCGAGCTTCCGCGCCGGAAGATCGTTCTTGATGTGAATCGACGAGAGTCCCGTCGCGGCGCGCGCCTCGGAGATGACGAGCTCGCTCAGCTTCTCGAGTCCCGCGGAGGTGATCTCCATGACGAGAGCGTCCCCGTACCGGTCGACGATCAGCCCGCTCAGATCGTCCCCTTCGGAGTGGATGAGCCGGCACGCAGTCGTCGACTCTCCGAGGATCGCCGCGCGGCGCGCGATCGCCGCGCGGATGCGAGCGCGCAGGAGGTCCTCGGTCAGCTCCTGCTCGCCGAACGCGATCGCACGCACGCGGATCTGCGAGTGGGCCGAATAGAAACCCGAGGCGACGCGGGTTCCGCGGGCGTCGAATACGTCCGCGATGGCCGCCTCGCGCGGTCCTTCTTCCCGCGCGATCGCCCCGTCGAATACCCACGGGTGGCGGTTCCGGAGCGACTTCTCGCGGCCCGGACGGAGGAACACGCTGCGGCGGCTGGCGAACGGATTCATCGGCGCGAGTGTAACGGAGTCCACAGAGGGGCTGGGAGAAGGCAGAGGGCGCCGGGCGGAAGATCGTTCAGCCGCGCACAACGAGCCCTTCGCCGCCCCACTTCCTGCTTCCTACTTCCTACTTCCGACTTATTACGAGATAATCACCTCGTGATCACCCGATCCTTCCACAGCGCCTGCCAGGAAGAGGTCTACCGCGACGTGCGGTCGATGCTCGATGAGCTGTCGGACGAGATTTTCGACGACGCCGAGCATTGCGACTTCTACCTCAAGTACGGGACCACGGTCATCGAGATCTCGATCGAGCCGTACGAGGACGACAACGCCGTCATCGAGGTCCTCGCGTACTGCGTCCAGGGAGTCGAGCCGACCCCGGAGCTCATGCTCGAGTTGCTCCGCGTCAACGCCGAAATCCCGATGGGCGCCTTCAGCATGGTCGGAACCGACATCTTCTTCTCGCACTCGTTCCTGGGCCGCCACCTCCAGGCGCCCCAGCTGCTCGCTTCCCTGAACAACGTCGCGTCCACCTCCGACAGCTACGACGAGCGGATCGTCGCGCGCTTCGGAGGCGAGACGGCTCTCGACCGGCTTCGCGACTGGTCGAGGCGGACTCTTCGGGCGGAAGCGACGTGACGCGCTCCGCGGCATATCCCTTGCTCTCTACCCCGCGCATGGATCGACGGATTCTCGCGACAGGAACCCTCGCGGCCGCTCTCCTCTTGGCCGCCTGCACCGGCGGCCAGGAAACCTCCGCACAGATGATCGAAGAAGAGAAGGGGCCCCAGCAGCAGGCCGCCGCGGTCGACCCCGAGGCCGACCTCCGGCAGCTCAGCCCTGCGATCCCCCTCTACGCCGGAGCGAGCTACCGCGCCGACTTCACGCGCCGCGACGAGGTGATGATCCGCAACCAGTTCGGCGATCGGTCCGAAGTCATCACGCTGACCTCCAACGATCCCCTGCCGAAGGTGTGGCATTACTACGTGACGTATCTGTCACAGTACCGCGCGTGGGATCCCGCCTCTCCCTACCCTCCCGAGGAGAAAGCAGTGGAGAAGCCTCGAGGTCAACCTCAGCGAGGCGATGCAGGACCCCTTCGTCCCCGGCTCGGAGATCAAGACCACCGACCGCAGCGTGATCCTGCAGATCAGCGAGACCGAGGGAGATCCCAAGACGGTGATTCGCTACATCATCACCCCGCAGGCGCCGCACGTCGCGAGGGGCCTCTAGACGCGCTAGACTCTCCCCCCGATGCTCGGCGCGCTGACCGCTCCCATTCTCTACGCCGCCACCGCCGCCGGGCTTCTCTGGGTGACCCACCGCTGGCTCGTTCCGCTCGACCGGCGAGCCGCTCTCCTGCTGGCGCTCCTTCCCCTCCTCTTCACCGGTCCGGCGCTGCTCACCGGCCGGGTCTACGCTCCCATCGACATCCCCTTCGCGGCTCCGCCGATGAAGGCGCATCGCGCCGACTTCGGGATCGAGGAAGCGCACAACGGCACCCTCTCGGACGTCTACTCGCAGATCATTCCGTGGAAGAAGGCGGTGCGCGACGCGTGGCGCCACGGCGAGTGGCCCCTCTGGAACCCGTACATGTTCGCGGGCGACATCCTCGCGGGCTCCGCGCAGGCCGCTCCGTACGATCCGTTCTTCCTCGTGAGTCTCCTCCTGCCGATGGCGGTGAGCCTCACGTTTCTGGCGACGGTCACCCTCTTCATCGGCGGCCTCTGGATGTACGCATGGCTGCGCGACCTGGGCTGCCGGGACGACGCCGCGATCCTCGGCGCCGCCGGGTGGATGTTCGGCGATTTTCTGGTCTTCTGGCTGGAATGGCCTCTCGGCGCCACCTTCCGCTGGACGCCGCTGGTCTTCCTCGGCGTGCGGCGGCTCATCAGGGATCGGGACACGAAAGCGACCACCCTCCTGGCTCTCGCCTTCGCCTTCTCGATCGTCGCGGGACATCCCGAGAGCGTCCTTCACGTGGTCGCGATCGGCGCGGTCTACGGAATCTGGGAGCTGATCGCCGTCCGGCCGCCCGGGATGTGGAGAGTGATCGTCCGCGCGGCGGCCGCCGGCGTTCTCGCGATCGCGGCGACCGCGATCTTCATGCTGCCGATCCTCGAAGCGCTCCCGCAGACCGTGCAGCACGAGCTTCGGCAGGAGTTCTTCGCCAACTCGAAGCGATCGCTTCCGCTGGAGGTCGTGGGCGCCGAGCTCACCGCGAACTTCGTTCCCTTCCGCTACGGCTGGGCGCGGGAGCAGA
>CAWCBB010000011.1:0-9900 GCA_963793695.1 uncultured Acidobacteriota bacterium
GGGCCGGGCGGAGATCGTTCACGGGATTCTCGACCGCTGGCCGACTTTGATCTTGTCGGGATCCTTCAGCATGTCCCGCACGAGCCGGCAGGCAACCTGAATCTCCGAACTGCGGAATCCGCTTCGCTAACCGCCGCTGATCGCCGGGAGGATGACGATCTCCGCCCCCTCGCGGACCTGCGCGTCGAGGCCGCCGAGAAAGCGGATGCTCTCGCCGTCGACGAAGACGTTGACGTGCGGGCGCACTTCGCCGGTCTCGGTCATCACGCGGTCGCGCAGCGCCGGGCATCGCCCCCAGAGCAGCGCCAGGGCCTCCGCGACGGAACCGGCCTCGGAGTCGACGCGAATCTCGTCGCGATCGCCCGCGAGCTCGCGCAGCGGCCCCGGGATCACGAAGCTCAGCGCCATCACGCGCCTCCGATGACCGCGGCTTTCACCGAGACGATCGGGGGAAGGCCGTCGGCGAGCTGCGACCAGCTCTCTCCCTCGTCGGCGGACGCGAAGAGCTTTCCGCTGCGCGTCCCGAAGTAGACGCCGGCGGGATCGAGCGAATCCGTCGCGAGCGCATCGCGCAGAACCGTCTCCAGAGCGTCCTTCTGCGGCAGCCCCTTCGTCATCCCTTCCCAGCTCGATCCGGCGTTGCCCGTCCGATAGACGCGGAGCTTCCCCTCCGGCGTGCACCGAAACTCGTCCGACTCGATCGGGACGATGAACGCGCAATCGGGGTCCCGCGGATGGATCGCCATCGCGAACCCGAAATCGGACGGGACTCCGTTCGCGATGTCGGACCAGTTCTCGCCGCGGTCGTCGCTGCGATACAGCCCCCAGTGGTTCTGGAGAAACATCCGCTCGGGCCGCGCGTTCGCCTGCACGACCTTGTGCACGCACTGCCCGAACTCCGGGTACTTCTCCGGAAGGAACTCCGCGCGCACCCCCCGGTTCGACGGCCGCCACGCCGATCCATCCTCGGTCGCATACATGCCGGCCGAGGAAACGGCGATGCGCATCCGGCGGTCGTCCTCCGGATCGAGGAGAACGGTGTGGAGGCAGAGTCCTCCTCCTCCCGGCTGCCAGCGCGGGCGCTGCGGGTGGTTCCACAGCCCTTCGTTCAGCGACCAGGACGCGCCGCCGTCGCGAGAAACGAAAAGCGCCGCGGGCTCGACTCCGCAATAGAGCGAGTCGGGCTCGCTCGCGCGACCCGGCACGATCTGCCAGATCTGCGAGAGCGCGACCCCGGCGCTCTCGGGAAACTTCACGTTCGCTTCTTCCGGGTTCGTCCAGCTCCGGCCGAAGTCGTCGCTCGAGCGGAGGACTCCGCCCCAGTGCATGCTGTGCGGCCCGGCCCAGATGCGCCGGCGCCCCGCGCGGCCGTCGTACGCCATCGCGTAGACCGCGCTGCCGGGGAAATGCGGGCCGCCCCTCTCCCAGGAGCGCCGGTCGCCCGCGCGGAAGAGGAACGCTCCTTTCATCGTCCCGACGAGGAGGAGGGTGTCGCCGTTTTGCGGAGTGATCTGCTGCGTGACGGGCATGTCGCTCTCCCTGGTGCGGAAGCGGACCGCGCATCGCGATGCGATGTCGACCCCTCCCCTGAATTCGTGCTCGCCCCTGTTGTATCGCGGATCGGGCGTTGGCATCAATGAGGCGCGGTCCTCGGGGAAGTGTCCGCGAGGGCGGGGGTCTATAATGCCGTTCTTCCAGACATGACGCTCGCCGCGGGTGTCCGACTCGGGCCGTACGAGATCGTCGCGCCGATCGGCGCGGGCGGCATGGGGGAGGTCTATCGCGCGCGCGACACGCGGCTGGACCGGACGGTCGCCGTGAAGGTCCTCCCCGCCGAGCTTGCGAACAACGCGCAGTTCAAGCTCCGTTTCGCCCGCGAGGCGAAGGCGATCTCCGCCCTCAACGATCCGCACATCTGCACCCTCTACGACGTCGGCAGCGAGGACGGGTTCGACTTCCTGGTGATGGAGTATCTGGAAGGCGAGTCGCTCGCCGAGCGCCTGCGGCGCGGCGCGCTGCCGATGGAGCAGGTCCTCCGGATACGGAATCGAGATCGCCGCAGCGCTCGACAAGGCGCACCGTAAGGAGATCGTGCACCGCGACCTCAAGCCGGCGAACATCGTGCTGACGAAGGGGGGCGCGAAACTCCTCGACTTCGGCCTGGCGAAGCCCGCGGCGAGCAAGATTTCGGCGGTCAGCGTGACGACCGGGCCGACCGAGCGCCGGCCGCTCACGACCGAGGGAATGATCGTCGGGACCTTTCAGTACATGGCGCCCGAGCAGCTCGAGGGAGCGGAAGCCGACGCGCGGACGGACATCTTCGCGTTCGGCGCGCTCCTCTACGAGATGGCGACGGGAACGCGCGCGTTCGTGGGGAAGACGAAGACCTCGCTCATCGCCGCAATCGTCGACGCCGAGCCGCAGCCAATGTCGGAGATTCAGCCGCTGGCGCCGCCCGCGTTCGAGCGGCTCGTGAAAGCCTGCCTCGCGAAAGATCCGGACGAGCGCTGGCAGACCGCGCACGACGTCCTGCTGCAGCTTCGCTGGATTGCCGAGGGGGGATCGCAGGCGGGCGTCGCGGCGCCGATGGCGCGCCGGAGGAAGCATCGCGAGTGGAGCGCCTGGGCGCTCGCGGCGTTTTTCGTCGTGTCGACGTTCCTGTTCGCCTGGCAGTGGCGCCGCGCGACCGCGGAGCCGCCGCGGCGCGTCGAGGTTTCCGTCCTGACGCCGCAGGGAGCTCGCCTCGTCGTGGCCCCGCCGATGCTTTCGCCCGACGGAACGCGGCTCCTCATTCCGGCCCGCGACAAGGAGGGGGTTGGCCGGCTTTGGCAGCGCCGCCTCGACAATGGCGCGAGCCAGACGATCCCGGGGACGGAGAGCGCGTACCTTCCATTCTGGTCGCCCGACAGCCGGTTCATCGGATTCTTCGCGAACGGCAAGCTCCAGAAGATCGACTCGTCCGGCGGTCCTGCGCAGATCCTGGCCGAAGTGGGGTCCGTCGGCTCGGGCGGAAGCTGGGGGAGTGAAGGTACGATCGTCTTCGCGCCGACGCCGCGATCGCCGATCCAACGCGTTGCGGCATCCGGCGGCGCGCCGGTCGCGGTCACGCGCCTGGAAAAGGGTGAGACGAGCCATCGGTTCCCGTCGTTCCTCCCCGATGGGAAACACTTTCTCTACCTCGCAAAGAACGGCGACGGCCTCGGGACGATCGTTCTCGGCAGCGTCGACGGGTCGGTTCGCAAGGTCCTCTTCGACTCCACGGGGTCGGCCGTCTATTCGCCGCTCGGGTTCATCCTCCACGTCCGCGACGGAGCCCTCGTCGCCCATCGCTTCGATCCGCGGAAGCTCGAACTCAGTCCCGGTGACCCTTCGCTCATCGCCGACGGCGTCCGCGTCAACTCGTACCTGGCGCTCGCCGCGTTTTCCGTCTCGGCGCGTGGTGAGCTGGCATACCAGCAGGCCGCGGGACAGCTTTCGCAGATGGTGATCCTCGACAGGAGCGGCAAGGAGATCGCGAAGGTCGGCGCTCCCGCGGACATTCTCCGGCCGTCGTGGTCGCACGATGGCCGCCGGATCGCGTACGAGGTCGCCGATTCTCAGGGCCTGACCGACATCTGGATTCATGACATCGGCCGCGCGGCCGTGACCCGCTTCACGTTCGATTCGGCGCGTGAGTCGCACGCGGTCTGGAGCCCGGACGACCGCTGGATCGCATTCGTCGCGGAACGGCCCGGGGGCGTGGGGCGCGAGGCTCGCCGGTCGCTCTCGAACGGGGCGGGGCGCCCGGAGGCGCTCTTCGACGCTCCCCTCGGTGAGCTCGCCCTGACGGACTGGTCGGCGGACGGACAGTTTCTCTTCTACCACGCCTCCAAAACGGGAACCGGGCTTCTCGAGGTGGGGTTCTACTCCTTCGAGACGAAGAAAGCCGCCCCCGCCCCCTACATCACGTCTCAGTTCGGCGATTCCGTGCCGCGCCTTTCTCCCGACGGGAAATGGCTTGCATACAACCGCGCGCATTTGACACGCCCGGACATCTTCATCCAGGGTTTCCCGGCCGCCGGAGAACGATGGCCCATCTCGACGGCCGGCGGCTCGCAGGCGAGGTGGCGCAGGGATGGCCGCGAGCTCTATTACATGAACCCAGATGCAAAAGTGATGGCGCTCGAGATTCGCGCGAGCGGCGGTTCGCTGGAAGCGGGTCTTCCTCAGGAGCTCTTCACGGTCCGCCAGAAGATGGGCGGCGGATGGCAGTACGACGTCTCGCCCGACGGGCAGCGTTTCCTCGTCAATCAGCCTCTCATGGACGAGTCCGAGGAACCGCTCACGATCGTGTTGAACTGGGCCTCCGCCCTGTAGCGGCGCACAGCGTGCGCCGTTCTCCGTCGATCGTTGGTCGTCGATCGTTGATCGTTGATCGATGAATCGATGGTGGGTCGTCGGCCCCTAAGTGGCTTTGTGTCATCCCTCGCGACGCTTCCAAGAAACTTCCAGTGTTTATGCGGCTTTCACGATGAGACGTCGGCGGCCGAGGCGTGCGTCAAGAGGCGGGCAGGATGTCATCCCGAGCGTAGCGAGGGATCTGGGCGGCGGGTAGCGTATGACGCGGGAGCCGGAATCGGCGAAGGGAACGGCCTTCGCTTGTAGTGGATCAACGTGGCTTGATTCCTCCGCCGAGTCGCGTCGCTGCGTTCTGCGCGAGCATACGGATCGACCATCGAAGGCAAGCTCGAGCCGTGAGAAGCCCCGCGGCGCGCCACGGGCGCACTGAATACAAATAAATGTCGCCCCATTCGCCCCGCGCGGTTCGGGAGTATTCTCTTCGGCGCACCGTAACAAACGAAGGAGGGTCCCCCGATGAAGCGCACCATTGTGGCTATCGTGCTGCTCGCCCTTTCCCTGAGTGTCAGCGCCTTCGCGCAGCAGCCTCCCCCGATGATCCTCGTCTACGACGAGGTCGTGAAGCCCGACAGCATCCAGGCGTACGAGAAGTCATCGAAGGAGTTCTTTCAGATTCTCGCCGACCAGATGCCGCAGGCGAAGTGGTCGGCGATCATGACCGACGATTTCCATTACGTCTACGTCATCCCGATCCCCGGCATGGCGGCGATCGACGCCATGCATCAGGAGATGGAGAAGATGATGAAGGCGGTCGGGCCGGAGAAGTTCGGCCGGATCATGGAGGAGTCGGGAAAGACCTCCGAGTACACGAACGCGCTCGTGCTCATGCGCCGCGATGATCTCAGCTACAAGCCCGCGACGGCGCTGAAGCCGGAAGAGATCAAGGTCGTTGAGTACAACTTCTACTATCTGAAACCGGGAACCGAGCTCGCCGCCGAACAGATCGCGAAGGACTACGCGGCCCTGATGAAGAAGCACGGGATCGAGGGCGCTTTCACGAGCTACCAGCTCCTGCTCGGCGCGGATCTCCCGGCGCTCGTGGTCGTCGTCCCGGCGAAAAACGCCGTCGACCTCGCCGAACGGAGCGCGCTCATGGAGGAGAAGCTCGGGAAGGAAGGGCAGGCGCTCGACGCCCGCGCCCTGGCCGTGACCCGGAAATTCGACCGGAAGATCGGCTGGATGCGGCCCGATCTGTCCGAGGGCGCGTTCAGGAAAAAGAGTCAGTAAGCGTAGAGATCTCCGCCCGGCGGCCTCCGCCGGGCGGAGAAACGCTTCGCTCGCTCGACGAGATCAGCCCGCCTGCAACCTTTTCCCCCCGGCAACGTGTTAGTGGCCGGAGGCCTTCGATGCGCCGGTTCGTCTCGTTCGTTTTCGCGCTCGCAGTCGCTGTACCCCTCCTCGCCGATTCGGTCCGTGGCGTTCTCGACCCGGTCGCCGGAGGATCGCCGCGCACCGAAGTCCTCGTCCTGGGGACGCCGCATCTCGCCAGCGTCGAAGGTTTTCAGCCGCGTTTCGCCTCGCCCGTCATCGACGTTCTCGAGACCTTCCGTCCGACGATCGTTTGCGTCGAGGTCATGCCGGGTGAGGACCTCGCCGCGATGGAGGAGGCGGGAGGGGCGAGCGAGGAGATCGCGGAGATGTTCGCGAAGGAGCCGATGGCGCTCGGCCGCGGGCTGCGGGAGTCGATGAAGGTCTCGCGGCTCGAGGCTCTCCGGCGCGCCGGCCAGATCCGCGATGGCCGTGCGCCGAGCAACGACGAGCGCGCGAGGCTCGTCTCGTACCTGATGGCCGCCTACGATTATTCGTCGGCGATGCTGCAGTGGTCGTATCTCCCGGCGGAGTTCCGCGCCTCGACGCCGCTCGTACCCGACGAGGTGAAAGCGTGGCTGGAGAAACGGCTCGCCTCGAACAACGAGCTCGCAACGGTCGCGATCCCTCTGGCGCGACGCCTGGGCCTCCAGTCGCTCGAGCCGGTCGACAGCCACCGGAGCGCGGCGAAGCTCCTCGCCGCCGGAGAGGAAGCGATGGCCGAACTGTTCGGCCATCCGCTCCAGAAGGAGGTCTCGAAGGCCGCGGTTTACAGCCGCTCGAACGCGGCGATCGCCTCCGGCATCGCGGCCGAAGACTTTCTTCCGGTCTATCGCCATTTCAATGCAACCGCGTATCTCGACGGCGACGTCGAGGCGCAGTGGGCGTGGTACTGGAAGTCGCGGCTCGACTCAGGCCTCGACCGGCTGCGGTTCGCCCTGTGGGAAAGGAGAAACATCGACATCGCGGCCCGGGTGGTCGAACAGACCGCGTCGCCGCGCGCCGAGCGCGTCCTGCTGATCATCGGGTCCGCGCACAAGCCGTTCGTCGAGGAGCTCCTCGGCCGGATGGTTCACGTGCGGCTCGTCGAATTCGAGAAGCTCGCGGCTGATCGGAAGTGACGCCGCCGGCGCGCGCGCATCCGACGCCGGGGACCCGGCGCTAGAATGGGCGCGCGGGAGGCGTCATGGAGAGGCTCGTCGGTCAGGTCCTCGACGGGAAATACCGGCTCGAGCGGCTCATCGGGCGCGGGGGGATGGGCGGCGTGTTCCAGGCGGAGCACATCGCGATCGGGCGGCGCGTCGCCGTGAAGCTGATCCTCCCCGAGCTCGTCGGGCGGCGCGAGGCGGAGGAGCGCTTCCGCCTCGAGGCGCGCGCGGCCGGACGCCTCTACCATCCCAACGTCATCGAGGTGACCGACTTCGGCGTGAGCGCGGTCGACGGCGTCGCGACGGCGTACATCGTCATGGAGTACGCGAGCGGGACGACGTTGCGCGAGATCCTGAAGCGGAACGAGCCGATCCCGATCGCCACGGTCGTCGACATCGTCGAGCAGATCGCTCTCGCGCTCCGTGCCGCGCACGACGCGGGCGTCCTGCACCGCGACCTCAAGCCCGACAACGTCGCGCTCATCCCCGACGCGCGCGGCGGCTACGCCGTGAAGGTCCTCGACTTCGGCATCGCGTCGCTCCTCGAGGAGAACGCGCCGCATCACCCTGAAGAGGCCGTGGCCGCCCTGGTTCCGCCGGGCGCCGCGGTGCTCACGCCCGCACTCGCCGAAGACGGCGCCGAAGAAGAGGGCGTCACCACCGTCCGCGATGCGGCGACCTCCCTCTACGGCGTCGCTGCCTCACCGCGGCTGACAGGGGCGGGGGCGATCGTCGGCACGCCGGCGTACATGTCGCCCGAGCAGATGCGCGGAGAGCGCATCGATGCGAGAAGCGACGTCTACGCGCTGGCGCTGGTCGCGTTCGAGATGCTCGCCGGACGGCAGGCGTTCGACGGAAGCCGCGCGGACGTAATGACCAAGCACCTCGCCGAGGCGCCGCCGCCGGTGTCGGCATTCCGTGCGGTTCCGGCGGCGATGGACCGCGTGATCGCGCGATCGCTCGAAAAGGATCCGGAGCGGAGGCATCCCACGGCGACGGCGTTCGCCGGATCCCTCGGCGCGGCCGCCGAGGGGCCGAGCACGGTCCTGCGCCGCGCGATCGCGATTTACAGCGAGCGGTTCGATGTGCTCTTTCCGTTCGCGTACGCGCAGCTGCGGCCGCTCGTCCTCGCGAATCTCCTCGTCCTTGCCGCGGCGCTCGGGGTCCTTGTGACTCGTCCTCCCGACTTCGTCTTTGTGCCGGTCTTCTTCGCCGTCTGGTTCACGGCCGGGGGCCTCTTCGTGTGGATGACGACGACGATCCACGCCGCCTTCGGGTTCGCCATGCGGCGCCTTCGCGAGCAGCCGCTCACACCGGTCGATTCCGGGACCGTGGACGCGGAGGTGACCGCCATGCTCGGCTTGCCGCGGGGCACGGGCTTCGTACGCCGGTTTCTGAGGCTTTTGCCGTTTTACTTCCGATGCGAGCTCGAGGCGAAGCTCGGATCGGGTGATCTGTCGTTCCTCATCGCTGCCATCGAGGATCTTCCCCCGGAGCAGGCCGGACCGCGCGCGGATCTCCTCGCCGCACCGGTGCAGCGCGCCTATGCATGGATCCGGGGTTCCCTGATCGTGAGTGTCCTCCTGATCCCCGCCCTCGAGGCGATCTTCGGGTACACGCTTCTCGGAGCGATGCGCCTCCCCGTCTCATCGGGCGTCGCGGTCGTCACCGGGGTCGCGCTCGCCTCGTTGAATATCGTGTGGATGATGCCGGTCTTCTCGATCGCGTTCTCGCTGCTCTACGTTCACGCGCGCAAGGCGAACGGCGAGGACGTCGTGGGGTCGGGGACCGCGGAGAAGAAAACGGCGTAGGGACCGCAGCCGGTCCCTACGCACGCAATGGCGGCGGCGAACGTTACGGGATCCGCAGCTTCTGCCCGACCTGGATCTTGTCCGGGTCCTTCAGCTTGTCCTTGTTCGCGTCGAAGATCTTCATGTACTTGCCGCCGTCGCCGTAGTACTTCTTCGCGAGGCCGCTCAGGGTGTCGCCTTTGACGACTTCGTGGAACTTCTCGCCGCCGGCCGCGGCGGGCGCGCCCTTGGGTCCCGCGGGCGGAACGGCCGGGCCCGCGGCGACGCGCGGCTCGGCAGCGGGCTTCGGGATGCTGATCTGGTTGATCGTGTTCTCCGTCTTCACGAGCGAGTTGAACTCCGCCATGATCTTGGTCTTCATCCCCAGATCGGCGGCCTCGCCGCGAAGCGTCACGACCTTCTTGTCGGTCGTCGCGGAAATCTTCGCCTTCGGGAACTTTCCGCGGACCTTCTCGAGCGCCTGGTTGACCGAATCCTCGAACGACATATCGGCAATCCTCCCTTTCTTTCGCCCCGGCCTCAGACTTCTTGCCGAAGAACCGGCCGGCGAGCCAAGGCGAGGGCGGCGTCCCTACTGTTGCCCCCCCTGCCGAACGCGCGCTGTGAGCCGGGTCACGGCTCTGACTGCGCCGAACGAGCGCCTGGGGGGCCGGCGGTCCCCGTCGTGTGGTGCGGGCGTCCCTGCCCGCCTCTGTCTTCGCGCGATCTCGATCCGGCAGGCCTGCGGGATCAGCTCGATTCCGAGCCCCACCCGGAGGCGGGCGGGACGCCCATATGCGCTGACTTTCGGGACGACGCCGATGTCATTCCGAGCGTAGGCAGGCGCGGGCTGCGCCCGGCCGCCGTCGATCGGAATTGCGTCGATCGCGTCGCTCCGCCGCGAAGCGGCGGGAGACCATAGCCGGGGGCGAGCGAAGCGAGCCCCCGGTAGGCGGCGGATCACGAATCCCGAGCCCCGAAGGGGCGACAGAAGACCCGAATCGTCTGTCGCCCCTTCGGGGCTCGACCGCGTTTCTCCGCCACGGTTCCCGGGGGTTCGCTTCGCTCACCCCCGGCTATTCTCTGGCGCCGCTTCGCGGCGCGCATTCCGGCTGATGCGGGAGATTCCGAGCGTAGCGAGGAATCTGCGCGGGTGTGCGGGGCGCAAATCGAAGTTCTACGCACCTCCCGACCCCCAGATCCCTCGCTAACGCTCGGGATGACACCTCGCGAGTGGCAAGTTGGCGCGTATGGGC
>CAWCBB010000012.1:0-12033 GCA_963793695.1 uncultured Acidobacteriota bacterium
CGCGCAAACGCGAATCGCCAACCGTAGGGGCGCACCGTGCAGCCGTTCCCCGTGTTGCGCGCGACGAGAGGTTGCTCTTCCGCACGTTGGTTTTGTCGGTCCTGACCTGCGCTTTTCTAATTCTCAGCGGGCTGTTCGCCAGTATTGAGAGCGCGACGAATCATGCTCTGCACCGCGGCGTTTGCACTGATCGCATGGAGAGGGGAGGGCAGCGCCCCTCAGTGCGACGGCGCGCCGAACGGCGCCTTCGGGAACCGCTCGCGCAGCGCGTTCATCACGGCCGCGACGTGCTCGGTCGATCCCGTCGCGCGGTTCACGTCGCCGAACGAGTTCGTCTCGCCGCGCACGGCCCGGAGATTGATCTGGTAGCAGACTTCGCCGGACGTCTGCGCCTGGCAGGTGTACCAGATCTTCTCGAGACCCGGCACGGAGAGCTCGAAGTTCTGCCTCGGATCGACGCCGTCGACCCACGAGAGCGTCTCGCCTGCGAGGACCAGGCGGCCCGGGCGGTCGTTCCTGAGGAGGCCGCGTACCAGCAGCAGGTCGTTGAAGACGATCTCCGAGGGCGCCTCCGGTTTCGCGCTCGCCTTCGACGCGAGGAGCACCGCGATGATCGAGTCCTGCACGCCCTCCTGCTTCAGGTACAGCAGGTCGTTGACGGTGAGCGCGTAGAGGTCGCCCGACTGCCGGATCTGGCCGGCGATGATCGACTCGGAGATCCCGGCCTTCGACAGACGCGCGATCTCGGCGAGACGGGGATCGTCGGGCTTCGCCGGCTCGACGGCCGGCTTCAGGGCGGGCGCGGTCGCGAGTCGCTCGCGGATCGCGGCGATCACCGCCTCCGGCACGCCGGCGGCCTGCAGCGTCTCGATGTCTTCCGCTTTGATCGCGAGCGTGTTCTGCGGGTCGGTGACGACGGCGACGAGCCCTTCCGCGGTGGCGCCTGCCTTGTGGCTGGTCAGGATGGTGCTCACGGTCAGCTCGTCCGCGCCTGCCGTGATCGCGAAAAGGACCAGCGCCAGTGCGGCGAGGGAAGTGCGAAGTGTCTTGCCGTTCATGACGGCCTCCTTCGAGTCGAGTTCGCTTTCATCCTATCGCAAGCCGCGGAACTCGTACTCCGCGATCGATATCCGTCAATCGCTCGCTATCCTCCTTTCGCCGGTGCAGAACGAACGTGGGATGCACCCCGAAGTCGGGTGGAGACCCGCCCCCCGCCACGCCCGCCCGCGGGGGAGTGGCGGTTGGACCGCCGCTACGGGACGAAGCGTTTTCCGCGGATCCGCTCGCCCCCGCGGCCGGGGCGAGCGCCAGCGGGTGATCGAGTTTCCAGTGTTGGCAGGTTTTCCGGCGCGCGACCCGTGATAGCCTCGCGCGAACTTCCCGACAACTGAATCCTGCGAGGCGACACATGATGCGTCCTCTTGTGCTGGCTGCGCTCCTGCTCGCGACGGACGGCTCGGCAGCCGTCTTCACGGTGAACAGCACCGTCGATGCGCCCGACGCGGCGCTGGGAGACGGCGTCTGCGCGGCGCCGGGAGGGCCCTGCACGCTGCGCGCGGCGGTGCACGAAGCGAACGCGCGATTCGGGATGGACTCCATCGTCGTCCCCTCCGGCACGTACCTTCTCACACGCAACCAGCCGCTGCACATCACGGACGGTGTGACGATCACCGGCGCGGGCGCGGCGACGACCATCGTCGACGGCGGCGGAAACACGCTCGTATTCGACATCGATCCGACGCTCGATGCGGAGCTCATCGGCGCGCGGATCGACATCAGCGGCATCACGATCCAGAACGGGATCCGCGGCGTCCAGGCCGCCGAGGACGGCTTCGATCTCACGTTCACGGGCTGCACATTGCGAAACAACCGCGTGACGAACCGCCCCGGCGGCGGCTTCGCCGGCGGAGGGAGAACGACGTTCCGCGAGTGCGCTCTCTATGGGAACGATACGACCGGCACCGGCGCCGACGGCGGCGCGATCTTCTACGTGAACATCGGGCAGTCGCGGGAGGAGTCGCTCCGCATCGAGAACTCGACCATCAGCGGCAACACGTCGGGATTCTCCGGCGCCGTCGCCGTGGAAGGACTCCACCCCGTCGTAATCGTGAACTCGACGATCGTCGCGAACACCGGACGCGGATTGAACAGGGCCGGAGACCAGAACGCCACGATCATCGACCGACCCCTCATCAGGAACTCCATCGTCGACGGCTGCGGGTTCAGCCCGCCGATCTCACAGGGCGGGAACATCTCCCCGGGCGGGGATTGCGCCTTCGCGTCGGCGAGCGACCTGCAGAACACCGATCCGATGCTCGGGCCGCTCGCGGACAACGGGGGACCGACCCTGACGCGCGCGCCTCTTCCGGGGAGCCCTGCGATCGACCGCGTCGTCGGGTGCCCTCCTCCGTACGGCGACCAGCGCGGACTCGCTCGACCCTCCGGAGCGCAGTGCGATTCGGGAGCCGTCGAATCGGGAGCGACGGCGGCCGCCGCGCCTCCGGCCGGCACGCCGGGAACGCTCCAGTTCACGGCGTCCGCCGGGTCGTTCGCCGAGAGCAATTTCGTGTGGGTCGACGTCGAGCGCGTCGGAGGAACGTCGGGGACGGTTTCCGCCTACGTCGTCCCCTCCCCGGGAACGGCGCTGCCGGGAACCGATTACGTGCTGCGTCCCGTCTACGTCTCGTTCGGCGATGGTGAAGGGGGAACCCGCGTCGCCGACCTGTTCGTCGAGGTGATCGACGATACCGTCGCCGAGCCCGCCGAGACGTTCACCCTCGGTTTCACGGAGGTGACGGGCGGCGCGACGACCGGCGCGCCGTCGACGTTCACGGCGACGATCACCGACAGTGACGCGCCGGCGCCCGTCGGTCCCGGGCGGTTTTCTCTCTTCACCCCGAGCAGTGTCAACGAGCTCACGCCGTCGATTACCGTGAGCGTATTCCGGTTCAGCGGATCGACGGGCGCCGTCGCCGTCGACTATCGCACCGTCGCAGGGAGTGCAACGGCGGGCAGCGATTTTCAGGGCGTCGCCGGAACGCTCTCGTGGGCCGACGGCGACAGCTCGGTGAAGACGTTCACGATCCCGATCCTCGACGACGCTCTGGTCGATCCGGCGGAGACGTTCGTCGTCGAGCTGATGAACCCTGCGGGAGGCTCGACGATCGGGACGGGATCCCAGACGGTCAGGATCGACGACGACGAGAGCTCGAACCCCGGCATCGTGCGTTTCTCCGCGGCGTCGTTCTCGGGAAGCGAAGCGACGCGCACGGCGACCGTCACGGTCGAGAGAGTCGGAGGAAGCAGCGGAGGCGCGTCCGTCAGCTACCGGACGGTGATCGGGACCGCGGATTTCAGCGATTTCACGCCCGTGTTCAGTTTCCTCTCGTGGGCGGCGGGAAACGCCGACCCGAAAACGATCACGGTGGCGATCACGGACGACGACCTGCTCGATCCGGGTGAAACGTTCACGGTGGTGCTCAGCGCCGCGAATGGCGCGACCATGGGGAGTCCTTCGACGGCCACCGTGACGATCGCCGACAACGACGACGTCGCGCCGATCCGGCCGCCCGGGACGATTCAATTCGCGACCGTGTTCCCCGACGGCATGGCGATCGAGAACGGCGGCTCGGCGACGCTCACCGTCGCGCGCGTGGGCGGGAGCGCGGGCGCGGTCACCGTCGACTTCGCGGCTGCTCCAATCGATGCGCAGCCCGGAACCGACTACCAGGCCACGACGGGAACGCTCTCGTGGCCCGATGGCGACACGGCGCAAAAAAACATCACGGTCGCGATCGTCGACGACGCGACGCCGGAGCCCGACGAGACCCTCTCCGTGACCCTCTCGAATCCGACGGGAGGAGCGACGATCGTCGGGTCCGCGACGGACACGATCCGCATCGTCGACGACGACCGCACGCCCGCGAGCTCGGGGCTCGTGCAGTTTGCGATCACGTCCCTCACGGTGACCGAGGGAGGCGCGAGCTTCCTGATCCAGGTCGACCGGGTCGGCAACACGATCGGTCTGGTCATCGGCACGGTCGAGGTCGTCGCCGGAACCGCCGTCGAGAACACCGACTTCACGTTCCTCGGCGGTCCCTTCGTGCAATGGAACCACGCAGACGGAGGGTCGCGGTTCATGGAGGTCGAGATCGGGAACGACGCGATCGCCGAATTTCCGGAGACCTTCACGATCCGGATCACGGCCGTCACCGGCGGCGCCGGAATCGGCACGCCGTCGGAAATGACGGTCACGATCAACGACAACGACGGAGCTCCGCCGCCTTCGGGGTCGATCGGGATGGCGGTCGCTTCGCTTTCCGTGGGGGAAGCGGCGGGATCCGTCACCTTGAGCGCGCTCCGGAACGCGTCGAGCAGCGGGGCCGTCTCGGTTCAATACACGACCTTGCCCGGCACGGCATCCGCCGCCGCCGATTTCCAGGCGGTCACGGGGACGCTCACATGGAGTGACGGGGACAGCGCGGCGAAGACCATCGTCGTTCCCGTCCTCGACGACGCTGCCGCCGAGGGAAATGAGACCTTTTCGGTCGCTCTCTCGAGCCCCTCCGGCGGCGCGACCCTCGACGCGCTGAGCGCAACCGTCGTGACGATCACCGACGACGAGACGAGCGCATCAGCAGGAACCGTTGCGTTCAGCGGCGCGGCGGCGGCGAGCGCCGCGGAAGGAGCGGGATCCTTCACGCTCACGGTCTCCCGCAGCGGCGGGAGCGCCGGCGCAATCTCGGTCCAGTATGCGACGGCCGGAGGAACCGCGACGCCCGGGAGCGACTTCCAGACCGCGGGCGGAGCTCTCTCGTGGGGCGACGGAGACGTCGCGCCGAAGAGCGTGACGATCACGATCCTCGACGACGTCGTTCCCGACGACGGCGAGACGTTTACGATCGTTCTCTCGAATCCGGCCGGAGGGGCGTCGGTCGGCGCGATCGGTTCAGTCACCGTCACGATCGCGGACGACGATCTCGCCGCGGGGATCCCCGCGCTCTCGCCGCTGATGCTGGCGCTTCTTGCCCTCGCGATGGGGGTCGCGGGGTGGCGCGCTCCGGGGAAAGGTTGAGGCGGGGCTTCGCGAGCGGAACGAGATGCGAACGTCGTGCGCAGCTCGACGTCGTTCAGGTTCGTGATTGGTTGACGGTCATGGCTCAGGCCTCGTGTCGCTTCAGGACGTAGATCACCCAGGGAGCGATCCGGGTCTCATTGATCCAGGTGTAAGGCTCGTCGTCCCGCGCCAGGGGCGCACGGGTATCGACGATGGTCAGCCCGGCGCGTTCGTAGACTTCGCGGTATGCCTCGTCCGGCCACAAGATGTCCTCGACGGGCCTGCGATCCTCGATCGCCGTGTTGATGATGCGAACGACGTCGCCGGCGCGCGCGCGCAGGTTCTCGGGAAAGTCCGCTGTCGAGAATGACGCCCACTCGTGACGATAGATCTCGGGCGACGAGACGAGGTTCACGATTCTGCCTTCCGGTCCCAGGAGACCGCCGAGCGCCTCGAAGAGCGCCACCTTCGTCGACATCGTCGGGACGTTGTCGAACGTGAACGCAGAGAGAACGAGGTCGAACGAAGAGCCGGCGACCGGGCCGAAGTCGGTGCCGGTCATCAGACGGTAATCGCCGTCCGGATCGATCGCCTTCGCCCGGCCGAGCATGGTCTCGGCGATGTCGACTCCGATGACGTCGAACCCGCAAGTGCGAACGAAGCGGGTCGATCGGCCCGCACCACAACCGAAATCGAGAGCGCGACGCCCGCGAACGTGGTCGGCGAAGATCCCTGGAAGGTCCCTGTACGCTAAATAGTACGTTGCGGGAAACTCCAGCCGGGAGTAGGCCGCAGCCATCTGCGCGTCCTCATAGGCGTTTCTGAACTCCATCACGAAACCTCCACGCTGCAACGCGGTGCACCGTCAATGCATGCGGCAGCCGCTTCCTCATTGCACTCATTCACCATGGGATGGCCGGGCCGGTGCGTTCGATGCCGCAAGCTCCTGCATCCTCTTCTCGATCTCTGCTGCTCCGACCCAGCGGCCTTGGATCAACACTCCTGCGATCTTCGATGCGGCCGATACGTCCTCGAGGGGGTTCTGGTCCAGGAGAAGCAGGTCGGTTTGCTTGCCGATCTCGATCGTACCAGCCTTCTCGCTCTCGCCGAGGTACTCGAAGGGGCTCGTCGTCGACGTCCGGAGTGCTTCGTACGGCGTCAGCCCGACGCCGACCATCTCGCGCAGCTCGCGGTGGACGGCGAAGCCCGCGACCAGCCCGGGAAGCAGCGTATCCGTGCCGGTCATCATCTTTCCTCCCTGCTCGTGAAACGACAGGGTGAGCGGCTGCTGAAGCGTCTCGAAATCCGTTCGGATCTTCGTTCGCGCCGCCGTGGGAATCGGCTTGTAGAGATTCTCCGTGATGAAGTTCCAGACGCCCTGCTGCATCGGGTGCCCGAAATAGACGGCCTCCGGCCGGCCGAGGAGCGCGTCGGAGTCGGTGAAGATCTCCATGATGCTCCGGGTCGTCACCAGCGTCGGGGTCATCCACACCCCGCGCGCCGCCATTCTGTGCGCGAGGTCATGGATGTGCGCGGCGCTGTGGTCGCCGCCGGCGTGCTTCGCCACCTCTTCGGAGTGCGCGATCAGCTTCTGCCCCGCCTCGAGGACGTAATCGAGTGACAGGGCCATCGGGATGTGCCCGATCACGTCCATGTTCACTTCCCGCGAGGTGGCGATGATCGCGTCGTAGGACTCGCGGCTCAGGAACGAATAGACCTTGATCTTGTCGAAGCCCTGCTCCTTCGCGCGACGGACGGCACCCTCGGCCTCGGCTCCCGACGCCACCCACGTGCTCAGGGGAGGGGGCCACGCCTTCTTCGGCCCGTCGATCATCGGCGCGAGGATCATGCGGGGACCGAGTAGCTCCCCGCGTCTGATCCGCTCGCGCACGGCGAGCTCCTCCGGCGTCGCCGACATCGATTGAATCGTCGTCACTCCGTTGGCCACGAAGGGGAAGAGAAATGTGTCGAACGGAATGTCTTTCGTGGAGGCCTGCACCTCCGGTGGCAGCATGATGTTCCATGCCTCGCCCAGCAGATGGACGTGCATGTCGGAGAGAGCCGGGATCAGATACCGCCCCTTCGCGTCGACGCGTAGCGCGCCCGCCGGCACCTTCACGCCGCGCGCGGGGCCGATCTCGACGATCTTCCCATCGGCGACGACCACCGTCTGGTCCGGAAGGAGGCGCTCCTCGTCCATCGGGATGACCGTCGCGTGGAGAAACGCGATGACGTTCGCTCCGGACGGCGAGTCTCCGGACCTCGGCGCCGGCGCAGACGCGCACGCTCCGCAGAGGAAGGCGAGAACGAGGAGAAAACAACTTCGGAGCATCGGCAGCATTTGGGCGCCTCCTTCGTAGCTATCGGTTCTACCCGGGTTCATCGACTCCGCAGGAGTGCGTGCTCGCGGAGCTCGAACGATTGGTACGGGAGCGCATCGCGAGAGGTTTCAGGGCGGCAGGAGGTGCAGCAACGCTTGCGTAGGATGCAAAATCGCCGACGTTCCCCCGCGCCGATCATTCGTGCCGCGAGCGGCGATCTACAGAAGGTCGAGCTCCTGCGCGTCACACGCGATGAAAGGTCCGGCCCCAACCTCTTCCGATCTCGAAGGAGGCGACCCTTCGCCGCCGCCGCCCTCCACGACCCGTGGATTCGAACCGGCTCGGCTCATCCGCTCCCCTCGGGAACGTCACGAACCGAACCCGCGCGCCGCCGTCACAGAGTACGTTTCGGGGATGTCTTGCGGAACCCTCCGCCTCCTCCTGCTCGCCGACACCCACCTCGGTCTCCCTTCGACCGAGTTCTTCTCCAGCTTCGAGCGCGCGCTGCTCCCTGCGCATCGCGGCGAGGTCGATCTCGTCGTTCACGGCGGTGACGTCCTGTTTCGCAGCAAGGTGAAGCCGGATCTCGTGCTGCGGGCGTTCGCGCCGCTCAAGCGGGTCGCGGACGCCGGGGTGCCGGTCGTCGTCGTCCCGGGAAACCACGAACGGTCCGCGATTCCCTTCCCACTCCTCGCCGCGCATCCCGGCGTCCACATCGTCGACCGCCCTCGCACCGTCTCGCTCACCGTGCGCGGAATGACCGTCGCGATCTCCGGCTTCCCGAACGAGCGCGATCGGATCCGCGAGACGTTCGACCGCCTGCTGGAACGGACGGAGTGGAGATCGCGCTCTCCGGATGTCCGCCTGCTCGCCATGCACCAGACGGTGGAGGGAGCGTCGGTCGGTCCCGTCGGGTTCACCTTCCGCTCCGCTCCCGACGTGATTCCCGGCCGCGCGATCCCGGCCGGATTCGCCGCGGTGCTCGCGGGACACATCCACCGCCACCAGGTCTTCGGGGTGGACCTGCGGGGCCGCGCGCTCGCGGCGCCGGTCTTCTACCCCGGGTCCACCGCGAGGACGAGCGCCGCCGAGCGCAACGAAGCGAAGGGGTACGTGACGATGGAGATCGCCCCGGACGCGAGCCGAGGCGGCCGCGTCGGTTCGTGGACGTTCCACGAGCTCTCGCCCGCGCGCTCGGCATCGTCCCAGCCGGGGGCGAATCGATCGTCGAACGCCGTAGCGGCGTTCTCGAACCTGAGCCCGTGACCGCCCTGGTTCGACCGCTCCTTCGCCTGATCCAGCGCGGACTTCATTCCCGGTCGCCGCGGCCTTCCCGTCGCGGCCGGCATGCGATCGCCGGCTCCATGTCACTTCGTCTCGACGATGGTGCCGAGGAGCTGCTCGCCGCCCGCGGAGTTGAGGAGGCTCACCGTCATCAGGCCTGTCATCGGCGAGCCGTCCTTGCGCTTGAAGCGCAGGCGCACGTTCGTCAGCGCGGCGCCGCTGGCGAGCCCTTCGAGGAGGGCCTCGCGGTCGGCGCGGTTCTGATACAGGTTCCACGTGGTTTGCGCCATGAGCTCGTCCCGCGAGGCATAACCGAAATACGAGACCAGCGCGTCGTTGCAGTCGAGGATCCTGCCGTCGCGCGTGCTGCGGAACACCCCCGCCACGTTGCGCTCGAAGAGGAGGCGGTACCGTTCGAACGTCGCGGCCTGCAACAGAGCGCCGGACGCCATGCCCGCGAGGAGTTGGATGACGTGCGCGCTGAGATCGTCGAAGGCGTTCGCGCGATCCGAGAACGCGGTCAATACGCCCGTGACGCGGTCGCCTTCGAGAAGCGGCGCGATGATGAGCGAGCGCACGCCGATCGTCTGGCGCGCCTCGCGGTCGACGCGGGGATCGGTATCCGCGTCGTCACAACGCATGACCGCACGTTGCCGCACCGCCTCTCCGGAGAGGCTCTCGCTCATCGGGAGGTGGAATCCGACGAGCCGTTTCTCGGCACCCGACACCGCTCGAATCACGAGATCGTCGCCATGCACGAGCTCGATGAGCGCGCCTTTCCCCTCGGTGAGCTCGGCGGTGCGGTCGGCGATGACCTGCAGGACGCGATCGGGCTTGGTGATGGCGTTCAGAATCGCCTGCTGCGCCGCAACGACGCCGGCGAGACGGTTGGCTACGTCGAGCGATGACGGCATGATGCCCCCCAAATTGTCCGGTCGCGTGATTGTACGCCTTCCGTCGTGATGCGCGCGGGCCCGGGGAACGGCCGCACGCACGCGCTAACGTTTCGACTCGCGAGATGCCATCCAGAGCGGGGGCACGGCGGGCGCCAAACCTGAGGAGAAGAAACTTCGCGCTCGCGACGATGTCATCCCGAGCGTAGCGAGGGATCTGGGTAGGGGGCTGAGAAAGAACGCGGCGCCGGTGCAGGGCAGGAGGATCGGCATTCGCTTCGTGGTCCAATGCGAACCTCGATCCTGCTGCCCTGCTTCGGTCCGGCGTTACGGGTACCCGCCCACCCAGATCCCTCGCTACGCTCGGGATGACAGGCTCACGGTCCCTCCGTGAGTTTCTTGGAAGCGTTAGCGAGGGATCTGGTGGGTCGGGAGGTGCGTAGAATCGATTTGCGCACCGCACACTCGCCCGGATTCCTCGCGGAGCCTGCCCTGAGGAGCGCGAAGCGCGACGTGAGGGCTCGGAATGACATCGGGGTCGTCCGGCAAGTCAGCGCGTATGGGCGGGACGCCCGCACCACACCGGGGCGCTATGCGGACGCGTCCGCCGCGGCGAGCCCGCCTTCGCGGAGGCGATGGATGTCTCGCGTCGGCGGACTCCCGAAGAAGCGTCCGTACTCCCGGCTGAACTGCGAAGCGCTCACATATCCGACGCGGCGGCTCGCGTCTCCCGCGTCCAGCATCGCGGTGAGCATCAGGCGCCGCGCTTCCTGAAGGCGCAGCGCCTTCTGGTACTGCAGAGGGCTCATCGACGTGACGGCTTTGAATTGCCGGTGAAACGACGAGACGCTCATGTTCACGAGGGCCGCCAGCTCTTCGACGTCGATGGGCTGGTCGAAGTGGTCCCGCAACCAGGAGACGGCCTTCGCGACTCTCTGCAGGCTGGAGTCGGCCTGCCCCATCCGCGCGATCCGGCTTCCCATCGGAGTCCGGAGCAGGCGGATGAGGATCTCGTCGATCACGAGCGGCGCGAGCAGCTCGGCGTCGACCGGCTGCGCCATCAGCTCGACGAGGCGCGTCGCCGCGTCGAGGATCCGCGCATCGGCCTGGCCGACGTAGAGGGCGCGCTGGTCTCGCGGCTGGGGCGGCAGGCCGTGCGGAAACACCCGGGCGGCCATCTCGGCGACCTTCTGCGCGTCGAGATCGATCATCAGATTCAGGTACGGCGCCGCGTGACTGGCGCGCGTGATCTGCGCGGCGATGGGGACGTCGACCGAGTACACCGCGATCTGCGATGCCTCGTACGGGTACATCTCCTCGCCGAGGAGCACGGTCTTCGCTCCCTGGGCGACGATGCAGACCGACGCGCTCTGGAGCGCGTGAGTCACCTCCTCGTTCGTGCGCGACACCTTGATCGCGTGCACGCCTGGGACGCGCAGCTCGAAGATCCCGTCGTACGGAGCGTGGGCGCCGATGAGTGCGGCGAGCTTCGCAACCGCTGAGTCCGATCGCCGCCGCCCTCATTCGGCCTTCAGCGACGCCATGTCGATCGAGAAGCGGTACTTCACGTCCGACTTCAGCAGCCGCTCGTACGCTTCGTTGACCTTCTGGATCGGGATGACTTCGACGTCCGCGGTGATGCCGTGCTTGCCGCAGAAGTCGAGCATCTCCTGGGTCTCGGCGATCCCGCCGATGTTCGAGCCCGAGAGACTGCGGCGGCCCATGATCAGGCCGAACGCCGAAACGGCCAGCGGCTTCGAGGGCGCGCCGACGAGCGTGAGGTTGCCGTCGGTGCGGAGCAGGTTGAGATAGGCGTCGATGTCGTGGTCGGCGGAGACGGTGTCGAGGATGAAATCGAAGCTTCCGGCGTGCTTCTGCATCTCATCGGCATTGCGCGAGATGACGACTTCGTCCGCGCCGAGGCGGAGCGCGTCGTCCTTCTTGCCGGGCGAGGTGGTGAAGACGACGACGTGGGCGCCGAACGCGCGGGCGAACTTCACGCCCATGTGGCCGAGCCCGCCGAGGCCGACGACGCCGACTTTCTTCCCCTTCGCGACGCCCCAGTGGCGCATCGGCGAGTACGTCGTGATCCCGGCGCAGAGGAGCGGCGCGGCGCCGGCGGGATCGAGGTTCCCGGGGACGCGCACGACGAAGCGCTCATCGACGACGACGCTGTCGGAGTAGCCGCCGTAGGTGACGCCGCCGAGGTGCTTGTCGGGGGCGCCGTAGGTGAACGTCGCGTTCGGGCAGAACTGCTCGAGGCCGGCGCTGCACGCGGCGCAGGTGCCGTCGGAGTCGACGAGGCAGCCGACGCCGACGAGGTCGCCGGCTTGAACTTCGTCACGGCGGAGCCGACCGCGGTCACGCGGCCGACGATCTCGTGGCCGGGGACGATCGGGTAGACGGTCGGGAGGGCGGCGCTCCACTCGTTTCGGACCATGTGCAGGTCGGAGTGGCAGATGCCGCAGAAGAGGATCTC
>CAWCBB010000013.1:0-7986 GCA_963793695.1 uncultured Acidobacteriota bacterium
GCAACGCGCGCGTGGTCGCAACGGACTCGGGGTTCCTCGCGTTCTGGTGGACGGCACCCCCGATGCGAAAGGTGGGCTCAGCGCAGGTCGGCCGCTACTCGCCGGACGGAATCCCTCGAGCGGCGCGCGGCGGCGTGGGAGCTTCCCGCCTCGTTCACCTGGTACGAGCCGAATCGAGCGGCGATCAGGTGCTCCTGGCAGGATGGTGCGAGGGCACCTGGGACGGGACGCTCTGCCTCGCGCGGTTCTCCGCCGGGGGGACTTTCTCGGGCTGAGCCGGACTCCCTTCGCGCGTCCGTCCGCGCCGGTCGTCGCGTCGGACGGCGACGGCTTCCTCGTCGTCTTCGCCGCCCCCGTCCCCGGATGGACGGTACTCGCCCTCCCCGTCCCCCGATGGAACAACCGGAAACGCGGTGATTCTCGGCGCGTGGAATCCGTTCTCCCACTGGCCGTCCGCGGCGGCGATCGACGGCACGTACTACGTCACGTTCGGAACGACCGACGGGCACGTGCTCGTGCGTCTCTCCGCGAGCGGCGTCGAAGCGAGCGTTCCGCTGTCGACACCAGGAGGACAGGTCCGGATCGAGAGCTCCGGCGACAAGCTCCTCGTCGTCAACGCGTTCACGACGGCGGCGAACCCGGGCTTGCGCGCGGCCATGTTCGATCCGACCTCGCTCGGACGACGGAATGGCTCTCCCTCCCGGGGGAAACTCGATGCCGCGAATCGCGCCGACCGCCTCCGGATGGATCGTTGCGGCGGAAGGTTCCGGAGAGGCGACGCTGCTGGCGATCTCCCGGGCCGGCGGCGTGGGAGAGCTCAGCTCGGTGCCCGGCGTGCGCGGATTCGTCATCGACGCCGCCGGGGCGCAGCTTGGCGATCGCGCGGTGCTCGTCGGCCGACGGAGGCCGACCTACGATTCCCGACTTCCCCCACAATGCGGTGAAGCTTGCCGTGTTCGACGATGCTGCTGCGCCCGTCCGCGAGCCCGCCCCATCTCCCTCGGTCCCGCGCCGCAGATTCATCCCGCAGCCGCACACGGAAACGGCGTGACCATGGCTGTGTGGGTGGAGCGCGCGCCCGACGGCCGATTCGTCGTGAAGACGCGGCCGTTCGACGCGAACGGGGCTCCGCTCGCTCCGGCGGTCTCGATGCCTTACCGTGGAGTTGCGCAGCTGCGCCCGGCCGTGGCGTCACGGCGCGTCGTTCTTCGTCGTCTGGTCCGAAGGGCCAGCGGGGGTTGCAGGCGTCTACGGGGCGCGGGTCGCCGCCGACGGGACGCTGCTCGACGCGGAGGGATCGCGCTCTTCGGTGCCGTCCCGCTTTCGTCGTCGTCGTACCGCACCGCGGATGTCGACTGGAGCGGCAGCACGTGGATCGTCGCATCCTCGAACGAGGCCTGGCAGCTGGTTGCGGCGCGCGTCTCGCCAGGCGGCTCGATGCTCGACGTAACCGCGCACGCGATCTCGACGATGCCCGAATACGGCTCGGCGATGGATTTCGCTCCCGTCGTCGAATGCAGCGGAGCCGAATGTCTCGTCGCGTGGCACGGCCCCCCGGTCGGCTTTGGAGGATGCCAGATCACCTGCCCGATACCGCCGCCGTCGATTCGCGCGGCGATCATCACGCCCGATCTCGAGGTCCGGCATCGGCTGCCCCCTCTGACGGAACCGTGGGAGGAGCCTTCGTCCGACTTTCGCAGCCTCGATGCGTCCTGGAACGACATCGCCGACGCCTGGCTGGTCTCATGGTCGCTCAGAGGCCAGCAGCGGATCGCCCGCGACGGCGCGCTCCTCGGGCCGCGCGATGCACTCGGGTACGGCGGCAGCACATCGTCCATACCGGAACGCGAGGGGTGGCGAATCGTATGGGCGCCGTACAGCCAGCCGGACCTCTTCCACGGGTGGACCAACACGGCAGAGATCGCGGCCATCCGGGAACGTCCGGTGCTCGCGGCGTCCGAAGACGCCGAGTGGGACGCCCGAGCCGTCGATGCACCGCGCCCGCTCGCGTTGTTTCTCCGCGAGAGCCCGCGCACGGCCGGATCACCGGAAGTCGTGGTTCGCTTCCTCGACGAATCGCCCGCTCCGACGATCGTGAATCTCAATCTCACGGCGACGCGCCTCTCTGGCGGCGACATGCGCCTCGACTGGACGACGAATCTGGACGAGGTCTCGTACTTCGTCGTTTCGGTGTTCCAAAAGAACTTCTCCGGCGGCGACGGCTGGTACGGAGTGGGAAACCTCGTCCCCTCGGTGCGGCACTTCTTCCTGACTCCGGGCATGATGTCGTACGCGACGCGGATCGTCGTCACGGCCGGAACACCTTCCGGATTGATCCAGTCGAACGTGTTCAAGCTCGTCTCGCCGCGGCGGCGCACGGTGGCGAGATAGCGAGCCGGAGGCGCGAAGCGCCGGCAGATTGGTAGCACCGGGCGTCAGGGGCTGTTGCTCAACCCGACGTCGTCATCCTGATGACGCGAGCGGCCGAAGGATCTCAAAATGCGACATCGTTGATTCAACCAGTTGCGCATTTTGAGATCCTTCGCTTCGCTCAGGATGACCCCGCGTGAGATCGACGCCGACTTTAGCAACAGTCCCGTCAGCCCGGTGCTCGCGAGGCGCTCAATGACTAGCGGAGCCGCGCAGCGGCGGCACATGTGTCGCCGCTGCGCGGCTCGGATTCTTTGAACGGGTCTCCTACACCGGCCTGACGGCCGGCGCTACCAATGTGTTGCCGCTGACGCGACGTCGGCGCGGCGGGCGGGACGCCCGCACGACACCGGCGCGCACGATTCACCTCTGACTTCTTCGTTCGGTTGGGCTGGGCGGCGAGACGCCGCCCGCCACTTTGCGGCCCACCCACCCTGGCGCGACGGGATTCCGGGCGCCCGCAGGGCTCCCCTACTCGTACCGGAGCGCTTCGATCGGGTCCAGCTCCGCGGCTCTTGCCGCGGGATAGATGCCGGACGCGAGGCCGACGGCGATCGAGACGCCGGTCGACAGAATCAGCGACCAGAGCGTCACGACGGTCGGCCAGTCGGCCCACGCCGCGACGATTCTCGCGAGGACGACGCCGATCGCCACGCCCGACGAAGCCGCCGAGGAGGCTGATCGCGAAGGACTCGATCACGAACTGCGAGCGGATGTCCTTCGCGTCGCGCCGAGGGCGCGGCGGACGCCGATCTCGCGGGTCCGCTCGAGCACCGAGGCGAGCATGATGTTCATGATCCCGATGCCGCCGACCAGCAGCGAGATGCCGGCGATGCGACCCCATCACGATGTTGAAGATCCGCTGCGTCCGCCGGCTCTGTTCGAGCAGCGCTTCGGGACGACGAGCTCGTAGTCGTCGCGCCGCCGTGCAGGCGGTCGAGGAGCGCGTCGATCTGCTCCGCCGCGGCCCGGCGCGAGACGCCCGGCGCGAGCCGCACGATCAGCTCGTCGAGCGGCGCCTCCAGAGGATCGCGGTCGAACTTCCGCATCGCCGTCGTCACCGGGATCCAGATCTCGTTCTCGGTCGAGCCGACCGGCATCCCCTGCTGGTCGCGTCGCCGACGCCTCCGGCGCGAGCAACGCCGATGACCTCGAGCCAGAGCTCGTTGATCTTGATCCGCTTGCCGAGCGGCGGAACCGTAGCCGAACAGATCGCGCCGCACGCTCTCGCCGATCACGCGCGACCTGCGCGTGTCCCGACTCCTCGGCCGCGTCGAAGAACCGCCCTTCGCGGATCGGCACAGCGGCCACGTCGGGCTGCTGTGCGAGACGCCGATACCTTCGCGTCGCTCTTGGTCCCCTCCGCGCGGATCTTCCAGCGCTTCGACTTCGACGCGCGGGAAGGACCATCTCGACGCCGGCGACAGCCTGGCGGATCGCCTCGCCGTCGCGCGGCGAGACGCCGAGGGACTTCTTGCGGACCTCCTGCTGCTCTTCTTCCTTGATCTCTTTCGTCTTGACGATGACGTTGTGCAGGCCGAGGCGGTCGATCATTTCGAGCGATTTCTTTCGGCGCCGCCGCCGATCGAGAGCATCGCGATCACGGCGCCGACGCCGAAGATCATCCCGAGCATGGTGAGCGCGGTGCGCAGCTTGCGCGCCGCGAGGTTGGAGAGAGCGCCCTGAATGGTTTCGCGGAAATCATCAGCGGTCCTCTCGATCACCACGGGCGGGGGAACGGCGCACGCTGTGCGCCGCTACGGCATCGTCGGCTCTCGAGCGCGATCACGTCGCCTCGGCCAGCCCCTTCGTCACCGAGATCGCGCCGACCGTGGAGGTGCCGAGCTGGATCTCGACCGGCTCGAACTCTCCGTCCTTCCTCCGGTAGACGATCCTCTTGCCATCCTTTTCGAAAATCGCCTGGCGAGGGATCGCGATGGCGCTGTCGCTTTTCTCGAGCGTGATCGTCGCGCGCACGCGGGCGCCGGGCTTCATGATCGTCGGGTCGGTCTCGTCGAGAGCGAGCGTCACGCCGAAGTACTGCACCGGCGAGCCGCGGAAGCGCGGCTTCGCGATCGGCTCGACGTTCTCTACCTTCCCCTTGAAGACGCGATCGGGCCTGCGACTCGACGATCACGGCGACCGCCTGCCCCTCGGCGATCCCACCCGCGTCCGCCTCGAGGACGAACGCCTCGACCTTCATCGACGAGAGCTCGGGGATCTCTCCAAGCGGCATCCCCCCGAAGGCGGTTCCTCCACGCGCGGGAGCTCGCCGCGCCAGTCGCGCTGGAGGACCAGGATGCCGTCGTGGGGCGCCGTCACCTCGAGCGCGGAGAGAGCCTGCTCCGCGCGGCCGATCCGGATGGAGGCCTTGCGCTCGTCGATGCCGAGGATCTCGCGCTCGGCGCGGAAGAGCTGATCGCGCACCAGCTGCATCTGCTCCGCGAACTCCTTCCGCTCTACGGCCAGTCCCTCGTCGATGTCGCTTTCGATGACTTCGTAGCGCGAGAAGATGTCCGCATCGCGTTGCGGGAAGAGGCGCGCCGCCTCCAGCTCGTGATCGGCCATCGTCGCGTCGCGACGGAGGTTCTTCTGCACCGCTCCCGCGTCCGCTTCGGCTCCGGTGATCCTGTTCGTCGTATTGCTCCGGTCCTGTTCCCCCTCGAGCAGATCGCGCTCGAAATCGATCGAGTCGAAGCGGACGATCGGCTCGCCAGCGCGCACCGCGGCGCCATCGTCGGCGAGCCAGGCGATCCTCAGCGGCATCTGCGCTTCGCGCGGCGCGGACACCGGCGTCGCCTTGACCGCCTTCAGATTGCCTTCGGCGGTGACCTCGCGGACGTACGGCGCCTTCTTGACGGTCATCGTCGGAATCGGAAGCTCGTCGCCCCCGGCGACCGCGACGGCGATCACGCCCGCGAGAATGACGGCTCCCGCAGCGACCGCGCCGATCGTTCTGGTCTTCCGCGTCACGATCCTTCTCCTCTTCGTCTTCTCCCGCCTCGCGCAGCAGGATGCGGTCGCCCGGGCTGAGTCCCTTCAGGACCTCGATGTGCTCGTCGTTCCGGCGGCCGAGCTGGAGCGGAACGCTCTCCCGCCCGCTCAGCGTGCGGCGCACCGCGACGGGACCTTCCGCCGCGGTAAAGACGGCTTCGTGCGGAATGAGGACGACGTCTTTCGCCCGGCCGGTCTCCAGCCGGCCCCGGAACCGCATTCCGGGCCGCATCTTCGCGGGATCGGTGCGGTCCAGAGCGATGTCGATCTTGAGGATCTTGAGGGGGGTGCGCGGCGACTGCCGCTGGACCGTCCGCGCGATCGACGACACCGACCCGGAAACTCGTCGTCCGGATGGGCGTCGAGTCGCACCGTCACACGCTGGTTCACCCGAACCTTGCCCGCATCGGCCTCGTCGACTTCGCCGCGCGCGATCATCGAGCGGAGGTCGGGATCTCGAGAGCAGTCTCCATCCGATGCAGGTCATCGCCGACCTTCTTCTTTTCGTCGCGCCAGCTCGTGAGGTAGACCACGGTGCCGTCCCGCGGCGCGCGGACCGTCAGCTTCCGGATCTTCTCCTGCGTCTCCTCGACGATCGCGGCGGCACGCGCCTCTCTCGCCGTCAGCATCTCGATCTCGAGCCGCGCAGCCCCTGCGAAGGACGTGAGGCGCTCTTTCCGGTGATAGGTCTCGGTCCGGGCGAGGTCGTGCTCGAGCTGAATCTGCTTCCGCTCGTTGAGCCCTCCCTTCTGCACCTCGAGAGGCGCTTCGAGCTTGAGAGCCGCCTTCTTCATCGCCGCCTCTGCCTGCGCGAGAGCGAGCTCCTCCTGCTCCTTCCGGATCGCCAGATCCGCGCGCGCCTTCTCGATCTGCTTCCGCGCCGAATCGCGCTCCGCCGTCTTCATCTCCAGCGTCTTCTGCAGCTGCGAAGGATCGAACGCCAGGACCGGCTGCCCCTTCTTCACCTCGGACCCTTCCGGCGCCATCATCGAGATCCGGAACCTCCACATGTCCCGGATCATCGGAGGACCGAGACGATTCGAATCGACCGCCTCGAGCGCACCGGTCGCTTCGATGCCGAGGACGAGGTCGCCTTTCTCGACTTCGACCCACTCCCCTTCGCGTGCCATCAGGAAGCGGTTCTGCACCACCCAGCCGGCGGATAGAGCCGCGAGGATCAGCCCCGCGACGATCAGCCCGCGCTTCACGCGCCACCTCCGATCGCGCTCCAGGGGGCGAGGCGAGCTCTCGTCCAGGCCTTTCGAGACGACGCATTCCTGCGCGTTGCAGGCGCCGATCCCGACCTCGACGACGCGACCGTCCGCCATGCGGGCCTTCTTCGTGATCGTGTCGAGCGCGGCCCGCGGCGCCAGAAGAGCATTCTTCGCCGAAGACTTCTCGACCTCCACCAGCACCGAGAGCCCAGGACGCATCCGATCGCGGTCGATCGCCTCCAGAGGAATGACCACGCGGAACCCGCGACGGAGCGAGCCGCGGCCGAGCTCCTGCGCGACCGGAGCGATCTCCTTCACCCGGCCGCGATAGCTCCTGTCCGGATAGGCGTCGATCGTGAGCCGCACCGGCATCCCGGCGGCAATCTTCCCGTCGTCGACGTCGGGGAGCATGCCGATCACCTGCAGCGTCGCGAGATTCGGGATCTCCGCGACCGGGAGCCCGATGAAGACGCTGTCGCCGAGCTGGAACTTGCGCCCCTCCCACGGATGCTCGCTGATGACGACGATGCCGGGCCTCGGCGCGGTGAGCGTCAGCGTCCGGATGGCCTCCTCGGCGACCGTCAGCTCCCTGCGCGCTTTCATCAGCGTCAGCTCGAGGTTGCGGATCTCGGACTCTCCTTTGACCCTTGCGGCCTCGAAGGTGGAGCGAGCTTTCGCGTGCTCCGTCTCGGCGCGCTCGAGAGCGAGGCGGCGGTCTTCGTGCTCGCGCTTCGCGATGAGATCGGCAGGGACCGCGGCGTCGATGCGCGCCTTGTCGAGATCACTCTTGCGCCGCTCCAGATCGTATTTCTTCTCGCCGAGGGATGCGGAGAGATCCGAGCGCTTCTGCGAAACCGCGTGCTCGGCCTGCGTGACGTCGATTCGCTTCTGCTCGATGCCTTCCGCGAACTCGCTGTTGTCGAGCTCCACGACCGGCTCCCCCTCCTTCACCTCGGTCCCTTCGACGGCCATCCATTTGATGGTCGTCTGCCAGCTCGGCAGGCGTGGGACGGCGATCACGGATCCCTCGGCTGCTTCGAGCTCGCCGCTCAAGAGGAAGGTCTCGGTGAGATCGCCGCGGCGAACCCGAAGCTCGGCCGCTCCCTTCTGCTGCGACTGCGCGGCCGGAAGATCGGACGAACAGCCGGGAAGCATCGTCGCGGCCCCCGCCAGGAGGAGAAGGAAGAGTGATCGGGCGGAAGCGTTCGGCATCAGCAGTTGAGACTCGGAAGGTGGAAACCGGGTTCTGGTGAAAATGGTAATGCCGTTCCGGTGCGGCGGTTGTGGCCAAGGAGCGATCTGCGCGCGTCGTGACCGAAAGTTTCCGCCCTAGGGGCGCGAAACGTCA
>CAWCBB010000014.1:0-19420 GCA_963793695.1 uncultured Acidobacteriota bacterium
CCAACGTGCGCGTGGAGGCGACCCACTCAGGGTTTCTTGCGTTCTGGGCGACGGTCGGCGCGGCACCCGGCAACGTTTTCGGTGTCGGCCAGCCGGCGCAGCTTCAGGTCGCGCACCTCTCCCGCGACGGTGTTCTGGAGCGGCGTGTGACGCCCACGGAGATCCCATCGACGTTCAGCTGGTACGACGCGGCGTCCAACGGCGACGAGGTCGTGCTGACGGGCATCTGCACCGCCGAGGCGACGAAGCCGCTCTGTCTCGCGCGCTTCTCCTCCGCGGGCGACCTTCTCGGCTTCACCGTCGTCCCCATCGAGGGGCCCGTCGCGCCAACGGTCGCGTCGAACGGCGACGGATTCCTCGTGACGTTCTCGGTCGCGTCGACGCGGCGCGCCTTCGCGGTGCCGGTGTCGCGCGACGGATCCGCCGGCACCCCACTCGATCTCGGCGCCTGGGACGCCGGGTCGCAGTGGACATCTCCGACCGCTGCCGAGGGCACGTATTACGCCGCGTGGGGAACGACCGGCGCTCACGTCCTCGCGCGGCTCTCCGCCTCCGGAATAGAAGCGACCGTCCCTCTCGATCCGCCGTTCGCCATCTCCCAGGTCAGGATCGAGGGATCGGCGAGAGGATCCTCGTAGTTACCACGCCGCGGGCGCCTGCCTCGATTCCGGACGCGCGGATGCGCGCGGCGATCTTCGATCGGAACCTCGCGCGCCTGACCGACTGGATGCCGCTTTCTGGCGGGAGCTCGCTCCCGCGACTCGGCGCCACAGCCACCGGTTGGATCGTCGCGGCTGAGAGGTTCGATGACGCGACCGTCGTTCCTGTATCGCTCGAGGGCATTCAGGCGAGTGTCGCGTCGATCCCGAAGGTCCGCGGATTCGTTATCGACGCGGCTGCGCGCGGCGATCGAGTCGCGGTCGTCTGGCGCGAAGGTCCGGAGATTACGCTGCCGGACTTTCATTATCACCTCGCCCGCATCGCGATGTTCAGCGCCGACGCCGCACCCATCAAGGGGCCGTCGACGATATCCGTCGGCCCCGCCCCCCAGATTCATCCTGCCGCTGCGCACGCAGACGGCGTCACGATGGTCGCATGGAGCGAGCGGACGCCAGATGGCGGTTGGAGCGTGCGCGCGCGACCGTTCGATGCGGCGGGCGTGCCCCTCGCCGCTGCGGTCGCGATGCCGCACCGGGGCGCCCCGCAGCTGCGGCCGGCGATCGCCACGAACGGAGGCGTGTGACTTCGCGAAAAGACCGTACGCGTGTTCTCTTCGAACCGCCCGCATCTCTCCGGGGGGAGTGGTGAGCAATGCCGGCTCGATTCCGACGGCCTACCTGCCGAACCCCCGGCTCGCCGCAGACCCTCTCGTCATCGCGGCGACGGAGATCACCGAGACTTCGGCTGCATCACCGTATTACATGCGGGCGGTCGTCATCGGAACGAGCTCGACGGGACAGTCGGTCGTCCATGAGGTCCTCCCTTCTCTTCTCGTGAGCGATCGGGCGCCGCTTGAGCCGAGTATCGATATCGCCTCGAACGAAAACAGCACGGTGGTCGTGCTCACCGATCGCAGAACAGTCGAAACGATCGTCCTCGGCCTCGATGGCTCGCCCACCAGGCGAACCGCGATCGCGCGCGGAAATCCAGTCTTGAAGGTTGCGATCGCGCCCTCATCTTCCGGGTTCGTCGCATCGTGGATTTCGCAGCTATGGTCGCCGGGGGACACCCGGTGGAGGTTCGCTCTCTTCATCGCGCCACTCTCCGATGAAGGATCACTCGCCGGGGCCATCCGATGGACGGAACTGCCGCAGCTCGACGCCTTCGGCTGGACTCCTTTCGACCTCGACATCGCGACCGCCGGCGGCGAATCGCTCGTCACGTTCATCGCGCAGGAGAGCTCTGACCCGACGCGACTGGATTCTCTTCGCGTGCACGGATCGTTCGGGAGCGACATGAGCGTCCACCCCGGCGCGCCCGCCACACCAGCCAGCGCGACGCTGCGTGGCCTCGGCGACCACTTCTGGGAGGTCCGCTGGACGCCGGTGCCCGGCGCGACCGCCTATCTCGTCCAATCGCTTCACCGCCCCAATCCCTGGCCGTTCAACGATCGTCCCTATTGGACGAACTACCGCCTCGTCCCCGGTGATGAGAGCGTCGCTACCTGGTTCTCGGGCGAGGCGCCGGTCCGGGCACGGGTCTACGCGATCACGGACGGACTCCTGTCGGAACCTCTCATCGTCGAGTTCCCCCGTCACCGCATCGTGGCGAGATAAAGAGCGGCGCGAGACTCGGAAAACGACTCGACCCATGCGCAAATTGATCGCCGTCCTCATCTTCTTCTTCCTGCCGCCGGGTGCGGCTCGCGCCGAGTTCCCGCTCACGGAGGTCCGCCCCCTCGCGCCGACGCTAGGCATCTCGGAGGACGCGACGGTCGTCCCAACCGACTCGGGGTTCCTTGCGTTGTGGAAGACCACTACGACCTGGGGCGGCAACGGGATGCCGCAGGTCGGACTCTTCTCGCCCGACGGAGCGCTCGAGGCGCGGTCGACCCTGTGGGATCTCCCGCTCTTCTCGTGGTCCGGCGCGGCATCGAGCGGCGATCAGGTCCTGCTTGCAGGGCACTGCAACGATCCCTCGGGCGGAGCGTTCTGCGCGGTCCGTCTGACCGCGGAAGGGGATCTGGTCGGAACCACGCTGCTGCCGGACGTCAAGGCCGTCGGAACGGCGGTCGCCTCGAACGGAGACGGATTCCTCGTCGCCGCGCAGACCCAGGACGGACGCGTCGTCGGGATCCGCGTCACGCGCGAAGGAGTCGCCGGCAACCGAATCCTTCTAGGCGGCTGGAACTTCTGGCAGCCGGCCTCCCAGTGGATCTCCGTGGCGGCGATCGGCGACGCGTACGTCGCTGCGTTCGGCCCTGGAACGGATCAGGTGCTCACGCGCGTCTCCGCGTCCGGAGTCGAGCTCACCGTGCCCATCGATCCTCCATTCGAGTTGGCGCACGCCTCCATCGAAGCCTCGGGTGATCTGCTGCTCGTCGTCGCGACGCCGAAGACTCCTACCGCCGATCGCATGCGCGCGGCAATCTTCGACCGGGATCTGCTTCGCAGGACCGAATGGCTCCCCCTGGACGGCGCGTGGCAGGCCGCGGCGATCGCCCCAACCTCATCGGGATGGCTCGTCACGACGTGGATGCACGGCCCTTCCGGCGCGACCGACGCCTCCATCGTCGCGATTTCGCGGAGCGGATTCATCGGTCAGCCGACGAGCGTGCCGGGAGTGAACGGCTGGTTCGTCGACGTCGCCGGCCGTGACGATCGTGCCGCGCTCGTCTGGACGACGCAGAACGGCTATCGGATCCCCGCTTACCTCTCGAACGAGGTACGCCTCGCGGTGTTCGATGCTTCGGCCGCCCTGGCACGAGACGCGGCGACGATCTCCCTCGGCCCGGCGCCGCAGGTCGATCCCGCGGCAGCGCATGGCGGCGGCGCGACGCTCGCCGCGTGGACGGAGCGCGCTCCCGACGGCGCGTTCGTCGTGAAGGCGCGCGCGTTCGATGCCGCCGGATCTCCGTTCGCGCCCGCGGTCGCGATGCCGTTCTCCGGAGCCGATCAGTTCGCGCCGGACGTCGCCTGGGGCAACACCTCGTTCCTCGTGATCTGGTCGCAGGCGACGCCGGCAGGAACGGCGACCCTCGGGGCGCGCGTGACGCCGGACGGCCTGCTTCTCGACGCCGAGGAGATCCGCATCGCGGAAGCGGGAACGTACGCCGACGTGGACTGGAACGGATCGGCGTGGGTCGTCGTCTCGGCGACCGGACGGATCGCAGCGACGCGCATCTCTGCATCAGGAACCGTTCTCGATCCGACGCCGGTCCCGATCTCGCTGCTGCTTCCTTCCGACTGGGGCGCCGGCAGGAGTGAGATCGACTGCAACGCAAGCGCGTGCCTCGTCGCCTGGGAGACGTATCCGCCGTCCGAGTGTCACTTCGAGTGCGTGCAACCGGAGCCGGCCATCGACGTGACCCGCATCGCGCCCGACCTCGCGGTCCTCGACCCGATTCCGCTGCGCCTGATGAACCGGTACGAAGACGTCAGCACCCTCGCGGTCTCGTGGAACGGCGAGGCGGGCGCATGGATCGTCGCGTGGTCGCTCGACGGCCGGCAGCGCGTCAGCGCGGCGGGGCTCCTTCTCGACCCATTGGAGCGAACCGACGAGGGAAGCCGCTTCGACGGAGCCGTCTCCGCGATCGCCGAACGGGATGGATGGCGCCTCGCGTGGACTCCGGACTCGATTCCGGTGCGCTACGGGGCGACGTCCGGCTCCGACGCATTTCACGGCTGGAGCCCGACCGGTACGATCAGGGACATCGAGGAGCGCCGCGCGATCGCGATGACCGCGGAGCGCGAGTGGGATCCGCTGCTGGTCGCGGCACCGCGTCCCCTGGCGCTCTTCCTGCGCGAGAGCCAGATCTCCGCAGGATCCCCGCAGATCCTCGGGCAATTCCTCGACGAAACGGACGTCGTACCGGCGCACATCGTCGCGACCGCGACGCGGGTCGACGACACGACCGTCCGAATCTCATGGACGGCCGACATACCCGGCGTGACGCAGTTCACGATCCTTCGGTTCGACGGCCGCTACGACATCTCCTGGCACAAGGTCTGGCTCGGCCCGACGGCGCGGAGCTTCGAATTCAACCTCCCGGCCGGCCGCGCGGGAGAGTTCGTCGTCCGCGCGTACTCGGCGCCGGGACCGGTCGAATCGAACGTGGCCGTGCTCCCGGGGAATCGGAGCCGTTTTGCTCGACGGGAGCCGTGATGCACAATCGAGCTCGGGCGCTGCCGGGTGGCGAGAGGCTTCCGATGAACCGGACGCTCGCGTCGTATGATCGTGGAATCATGCCCCCGGTCTTCCGATTCCTTCTCCCGCTCCTTCTTCTCTGCTTCGCCGCTCGAGCCGAGTTCCCGGTTTCGGACGAACGTCCGCTCGCGCCGACGCTCGGACTCTACGGAAACGTGCGCGTCGTCGCGACCGATCGCGGCATTCTCGCGTTCTGGACGACCACGACGAGCTACGGGTCCGACGGGCTGCTCCAGCTCGCGCGGATGTCGCACGACGGCGCGCTCGAGCGGCGCGCGACGGCGTGGGAGATCCCGACGTTCCTCCCTTTCGATGCCGCGTCGAACGGGGAGCGGGTCGTTCTCGCGGGCTCCTGCTCCTACGGGCAGGAACCGTTTCACTGCCTCGCCCAGTTCTCCGCCGCGGGAGATTTCCTCGGGCATACGCAGCTTCCCTATCCCTATCCGATCCGGGCGGCGGTCGCCTCCGACGGCGACGGCTTTCTCGTAATCCTCGCCACGTCGCGCCCTCGGTGGGAGATCGCGGGCGTCCCGGTCTCCTCTAACGGCGAGTTCGGCGATCCGGTGGTCCTCACGACGATCTCGGATCGCGTACCCTGGCGGTCGCCCACGGCGACGGCGATCGGCAGCACGTACTATTCGACGTACCACACGGAAAACGGCCCGGTCCTCGCGCGGATCAACGGCCTGACGATCACCAAGAGCGTCGAGCTCTCCTCCGCGTTCGCCGAAGAAATCGCGGTGGAGAGCTCGGGCGACCGGCTCCTCGCCGTCGCGACGACGCCATGGTCCCCGTCGGCCGACCGGAGGCTCCGGTTCTCCCTCTTCGACGCCGCTCTCAATCAGACCACCGCGTGGGCGCCCCTCGACGGCCAGGCGACTCCGCGCATCGCGCCGACCGCCGACGGGTGGATCGTGGCCTCGCGCACGCCGGAAACGACGCTGGTCGCGGTGTCGCGATCGGGCGAAGCGGGCGCCGGCCGCACCGTCGAGCCGTCGTGGGACTACGACGTCGCCGGAGGTACCCGGATCGCTCTCGTTTCTGGTCATCTGAACAACGAGCCGTTTCTCACCGGCAGGGTAAGGTTCTCGATCCACGATGCGAGCGGCGCCGAGCTTCGCGCGCCGGTGACGATCTCCGTCGGCCCCGCCCCGCAGATCCAACCCGCGGCCGCGCATGCGGGAGGAGTCACGCTCACGGCATGGACGGAGGCGACCCCGGAGGGGACGTTCGCAATCAGGACGCGCCCTTTCGACGGGGCAGGCACCCCTCTCGCTCCCCCGGCCGCGATCCCGTCGCGCGGGACGTTTCAGACGATTCCGCGGGTGGCGACGGACGGCAGCTCCTTCTTCGTGGCATGGTCCGAGGGGGCGAGCGTTTACGGCGCGCGCGTCGCGCGCGATGGTCGCGTGCTCGATCCTGAAGGCATCCGAATCTCGGATTCCTCAGGCGCGGCGGATGTCGATTGGAGCGGCACCGCATGGATCGTCGTTGCTGGCGACCGCGAGTTTCAAATCGTCGCGACGCGGATCTCTCCGGGTGGGATCGTTCTCGACACCACCCCGGTGCCGGTCGCGCCGAAGGGCGAGCAGCCCGATTACGATCCGCTGGTCGATTGCACGGGACAGGAGTGTCTCGTCGTCTGGCGGAGGGCCATCGAGTGGCAGTGCCGGTTCGACCCGTGCATCCCCCCTTCGCCGCAAATCTTCGGCAGACGCGTCGCGCCCGACGTGACGCCGCTCGATCCTTCTCCTGTCCACCTCAAAGGCGACTATGACGAGGTGTACACCCTTGTGACCTCGTGGAATCCGACGGAGGAGGCGTGGCTCGTCGCCTGGTCGCCGGAAGGGCGCCAGCGCGTCACGCGCGACGGCCGGCTTCTCGATACGCACGGACCTCAGTCGCCGTACGGTGAGGGCATCATCGCCGCGATGCCCGAGGGCGACGGCTGGCGTGTCGCATGGGCGCCGCAATCGTCCGGCGACGTGTTCCATGGATGGAGCCCGACCGGAAGAGTCACGGAGGTGCGCGAGCGCCACGCGCTGGTGCGCTCGCCGCATCGCGAGTGGAATCCGGTTCTCGTCGAGGCGCGGAGGCCTCTCGCGCTCTTCCTCCGGGAAAGTCAGATCACGGCGGGATCTCCTCAGCTGTTCGGACGCTTCCTCGACGAATCCGAACTGCTGTCGACGGAGCTCGTGCTCCGCGCGAGCAGAATCGACGCGCTGCACGTCCGGCTCTCCTGGTCGACCGCCATCGACGACGTGAGGCACGTGCAGGTACAGCGGTTCGACCGGTACTGGAAATGGGTCACGATGGTGACCGACCCTTCGACCCGGTTCGTAGACGTCGACCTGCCGGAAGGCAATGCGGCGAGATTCCGCATCATCATCGGGTCACCGTCAGGCCCGATCGAATCCAACGTCGTCGACATTCCGGGCGCCCGACGGCGCACGGTCCTGCGCTGAGGGCAGGGACGCCGTGGCCACTGAGCTCGATTGCGACCGGTGTCACACCAGGTACGCCGTCCACCGTCCGTTCACGGCGCGCGGGTCGAACCGCTGCGCGGTGAGCGCCGGGCGGGACGCCCGCATTCGACCCGCCACGCGCGCGAATCTATGCGATGACGAACGGACTCAACCCGCCCTCGTCGAGTTCGCGCGCCGCCGACTGCTCCAACGATGACCGACAAAGGCCTCGATTCCCGCGGGATGGACGGACCGCAACCGTCACCGTATAGTCAAACCGTCATGTCCCGGTGCCCCCGCCTCCTCCTTCTTCTCCTCCTTTTCTCCTTCACGGCGCACGCTCAGATCCCGGTATCCGAAGAGCGCGGCCTTGCGCCGACGCTCGGCTCCTCGGGAAACACCCGCGTCGTCGCGACCGACTCCGGCTTCCTCGCCTTCTGGTCGACGAACACGTCGTACGGTGGCGCGCCCGGTCTGGCGCAGGTGGGGCGGTTCTCGCCCGAAGGCGTTCTCGAGCGGCGCGCGACGGCGTGGACGCTGCCGCCATCCTTCGTCTGGCACGACGCGGCATCGAACGGCGATCAGGTCCTCCTCGCGGGAATGTGCGCGCCCGGCTACACCCGCCCTCTCTGCCTCGCGCGGTTCTCGGCCGAGGGTGATTTTCTCGGTCTGATCACGATTCCGATCCGGGAGCCGATCTGGCCCGCGGTCGCCTCGAACGGAGACGGGTTTCTCGTCGTGTTCGGCACCGCGAGTCCTCGGGAGATCCTCGCGATCCCGGTCTCGAGCGAAGGTGCCGTCGGCGCGACGATCCTCGTCGCCGACGGGGCTGTGACTTCGCAGGCCGTCTCCGTCACGGCGATCGGCAGCTCGTATTACGTGACTTTCAGCAATACCGCGCAGCACGTCCTCGCGCGCGTCGCCGACGGCGAGGTGAATGGCTCCGTCCCTCTATCGGCCACAACCGGCTACGGGCAGGTGCGCGTCGAGAGCTCCGGGGACCGGCTCCTCGTGATCACCTCCTCGCCCGCGGCGCGGTTCGCGATCTTCGACGCGGCGCTCGGCGTCGACCTCGACTGGTCCCCGCTCGACGGCGGTTCTTCGTATCCGGCGATCGCCCCGACATCCTCCGGCTGGATTCTCGCGATGTCCAGCAACGCCGGCACGACAGTCCAGCCGATCACGCGCGCCGGTCGCCACGGTCCGGCGCGCCCGCTGGAGAACGGCGTGCGGCCCTCCGTCGACGCAGCCGGAGCCGGTGATCGAGCCGCGGTCGTCTGGACGCGTCAGGAGCCCGGGTTCTTCGGAATCTCGGCGCGCATGGCGATCTTCGACGGCGGAGGCACCCTGGTGCACGGTCCCGCGACGATCTCCCTCGGGCCTGCTCCGCAGATTCATCCGGCGGGCGCGCATGGCGGCGGGGTCACGCTCGTCGCATGGAGTGAGCGCGCCGCCGGCGGCGAGTTCGTCGTGAAAACGAGAACGTTCGACGCGGCAGGGGGCCCGTTCACGGCGATCGTGGCGATGCCGTTCCGCGGCTCCTCGCAGCTCCGCCCATCCGTCGCGTCGGACGGAAACTCGTTTTTCGTCGTCTGGACCGAAGGGCTCTCCGGCGACGACCGGATCTACGGCGCGCGCGTTGCGGCCGACGGGCGACTCCTGGACTCCGATCCGATCGGGCTGTTTGGTCCCGCGCCGTTCCGATGGGACGGGAATCGCGCAGCGGACGTGGATTGGAGCGGCTCCTCCTGGATCGTCGTCACATCCGACGAGCGATGGCGGATCGTGGCGAAGAGGGTCTCGCCCGCGGGAGCGATTCTCGACTCCGCGCCGACCCAGATATCGCCGACCGTGAGCGAGACCCAGGGAGCGGACTCCGTGCCGGTCCTCGACTGCAACGGAGCCGAGTGCCTCGTCGCCTGGCAGGGCCCGCCGCTTCCGGACGACTGCAGGATCACGTGCGAGCCTTCGACGCCCTCGGTGCGCGCGAGCCGCATCGCATCCGATGCGACGTTGCTCGACGCGGCCCCTTGGCTCCTGACCGTCGCATGGGAGAAGGTCACGGCGATCGGCGTCCGCTGGAACGAAACCGCCGAGGCGTGGCTCGTCTCGTGGTCGCGTGACGGACAGCAGCGGATCGGGCGCAACGGGTTTCCGACGGGCTCGAACGACGATGCGACCGTCTCCGCCTCCGGTACGGTGTCCGCGATTCCCGAGCGTCAGGGGTGGAGGATCGCCTGGTCGAGCGACGGCCGAGGAGACCTCTTCCACGGGTGGAGCGAGACAGGCGACGTCCCCGGCATCACCTCACGCTTCTTTCTGACGCGCTCGCCCGAGCGCGAGTGGGATCCGACGCTTATCGCTGCCCCCCGCCCGCTGGCGCTGTTCCAGCGCGAGAGCCAGATCGACGCCGGATCGCCGACGGTCCTGGCGCGGTTCCTCGACGAGTCCGACGAGCCGGTGCCGGCGGAGATCGTCCTCACGGCGGAGCGAACTGCGAGCGGAGTCGTGCGCCTCTCATGGGCGACGGATCTCCCCGGCATCACCGGGTTCTGGGTTCAGGCGTTCGATTCGGCGTGGCGCTACGTGAAGGACGTCGGGCCGTCGATCCGGAGCATCGACGTCGCTGCGGCAACCGCGACCAGGTTCCGGGTCGTTGCGATGACGAAAGACGAGTCGGTGATGTCCAACGTTGTCGAAATCGACGGCCTGCGGCGGCGGACGGCGGGGCGATAGGCGTTCGGAGAGAACCGAGCCCGCGCGGAAGCGATTCGCGGGCGCTAGCAGCGCGTCGATGTCGCGCAGATCACGTTCAGGATTCGTCGCGAAACATACACTTTCATGATAATGCCACGGATGCGTTTCCTCTTTCTGGTTTTCCTCTTCGCTCTCACCGCGCGCGCCGAGTTTCCCGTAACGGAGAACCGAGCGCTCGCGCCGACGCTGGGAGACTCGCGCGACGCGCGCGTCGTCGCGACGGACGAGGGCTTTCTCGCGTTCTGGCGAACGACCACCACGTATGGCATGGAAGGTTTCGCGCAGATCGCGCGGTTCTCGCGCGACGGCGAGCTCGAACGGCGCAATACCGCGTGGCTGCTCCCCGCTTCCTTTCAATGGTACGACGCTGCATCGAACGGCGATCAGGTCCTCCTGGCGGGAGTCATGACGGGCGAGTTCGAGCGTCGCCTCACGCTCGCCCGGTTCACGTCCGCCGGCGATTACGTCGGCTCGACGCTGCTGCCGATCTCGCAACCGGTGGCACCCGTCCTCGCGTCCGACGGGGAAGACTTCCTCGTCACGTTCACTCTGTCGCAGACGAAGCAGGCCGTCGCGATCCCCGTCTCCGCGGACGGCGTCGCCGGCGAGCCGATCGTCCTCGGCGCCTGGGATCCGGGCTCGCAGTGGACGTCCGCTGCGGCGATCAACGGGACGTATTTCGTCGCGTGGGGCGCGCCGGGCGGTCACGTCCTGAGCAGGCTCTCCGATTCCCGCGCCGAGGCGACCGTTCCGCTCGCGCCGCCGTTCGAGATCTCCCAGGTGCGAATCGAGAGCTCCGGCGACCGCATCCTCGTAGTGGTCACGCCGCTCCGCGCGAACGAGCCGACGATGCGCGCGGCGATCTTCGACGCCGGTCTCGCGCAGCTCACCGGGTGGTTTCCCCTCGGTGACGCGACCGCGATGCCGCGCGTGTCGGCGACCGACGACGGGTGGATGGTCTCGGCGGCCGGCTGGGAGCGCGCGCTGATGATCCCGGTCGCGCGCGATGGATCCGTCGGCCCGGTGGCGGGCGTACCGATGCCGGGAATCTCCAGCGTCCTGATCGATGCGGCAGCGCGGGGCGACCGGGCGGCTCTTGTCTGGACGACGCCTACCAGCGACGCGATCGACCCCGACTACCGATTCAACGCGGCGCGGATCGCGATTTTCGACGACGCCGGCACGCCCGTCCGGGCCCCCGCGACCATTTCTCTCGGCCCGGCCCCGCAGATACACCCGTCGGCGGCGCATGCCGGACCGGTGAGACTCGTCGCCTGGGTGGAGCGGACGCTCGAGGAGCGCTTCGTCGTGAGGGCGAGAGCGTTCGACACGCAGGGAATGCCTCTCGGCGGGGCGGTCACGATGCCCGCGGGTGAAGGCGATCAGAAGAATCCCGTCGTCGCATCCGACGGTTCGTCCTTCTTCGTCGCCTGGTCGGAGGCGACGGACGCAGTCGGTGCGATCAAGGCATCGCGCCTCGACGCGAGTGGTCGCCTTCTGGACGACGATCCCATCGAAGTTTTCGCGGACTCTTCCTACCACAGCTCGAAACCGGGAATCGACTGGAGCGGAAGCGCGTGGGTCGTCGCGACCAGCTCGGCCGAACAGATCGTGGCGAAGCGCGTCTCGCCCGGAGGGGTCGTTCTCGACACGGCGCCACGCGCGATCTCAGACGCCGGTTCGCACTACGAACCGATCGTCGCGTGCGACGGCGAGAGCACATGTTTTATCGCCTGGCACGGTCCTTCCGACCCGTTCGAGTGCCGAATCACCTGCGCCCCGCCCGATCCCTCGATCGTGGGGAAGCGAATCGATCAGGATCTCTCCCCCCTCGACGCGATGCCGATTCGTCTGAGCGGCCAGTACGAGCCCGTCAGCGACCTCGATGCGTCGTGGAGCGACGCGCAGGACGCGTGGCTCATCGCATGGTCGCCCACCACCGCCGGTCGCATCGCGCGCAACGGGCGTCTCCTCGACGCGGCGCGGCAGCCTCTCCTCTACGCACGGGGCGACGTGTCCATCCTGCCGGAAAGGAACGGATGGCGCCTCGCCTGGTCGGCGTCGACCGTGTGGTATTCGCGGAGCGGGCTCTTTCATGGATGGAGCGCGACGGGATCCCTCCGGGACGTCGAGACCCGATATCCGCTCACGCGGTCGATCGAGCATGAGCGGCATCCGGACCTCGTCGGCGAGCATCGGCCCCTCGCGTTCTTTCAACGCGAGAGCCAGATCTCCGCAGGATCGCCAGGGGTGTTCGGTCAGTTCCTCGACGAGGTGACGGAACCGATCGCCACGACGCTCGCGCTCAGCGCAACGCCGATCTCGGGTCGCCAGGTCCGCCTCGCCTGGACGAGCGACGTCGTGGGCGTCACAGGCTTCACGATCTACCGTCTCGTCCGCCGGTGGGAAACGGCAGCGCGAATCGGGCCGGAGGCCCGCGCGTACGACGTTCCGCACGCCAGAGCGTTCAGGGTCGTAGCCACCACACCGTCCGGCCCGGTCGAGTCGAACCTCGTGGAGGTCCCGGCGCAGCGGCAGCGGACGGTGGTGAGGTGAGAACGCCGGGGCGCGCGATTCACGTTTCGGTTTGTCGTTCGGTTGGGTTGGGCGGCGGGGGTGTACGTACCGGGGACATAGTGGACGGGTGGCCGGAGACATGGTGGACACCCACCGCCGAAAAGGGCAGCCTCGAAGGAGGCTGTTCCGATGGGGTGGACCGAGGTGTCGACCGTGTCTGCAAGACGAGAGTTCGTAAGCTTGGCCCGTCAGCCCGGAGCGAACGTGAGGGCGCTCTGTGGACGCTACGGCGTTTCGCCAACGACTGCCTATAAGTGGATCCATCGCGGGGGCGATGCGGCGGAGACGTTTGAAGACCGTTCTCGGCGACCTCACGGCTCGCCGAATCGAACCGAACCGGAGATCGAAGCGCTCGTTCTTTCGCTTCGAGATGACCATCCGGTCTGGAACGCACATAGGAGAAGCCTTCGCCGGGGAGACGCTCGCCCTCAGAGCCACTCCTCTCGACGGCATCTGGGACGTCTATTTCTGCCGGGAGCGGGTTGCCACCATCGATCGTCGCAACCCGGAAGTGCTGACGAATCGCTGGTTCTCGACACTGAGCGAGGTGCAGCAAGCCTTCGATCGATGGCGCGAGGTCTGGGACCTCGAGTCCCAGCGCCTCGTGAGGCCGCTCGTGGTTGTAGTGATCATCGAGCATCGTCAGCGGGTAGCACCGACCCGTGGCAATCGCGAAGTGACCTTTAAAGTCTCCCGGTGGTGGACACGTGCGTTAGTCATGATAGCGGGAGCCCTGGTTCCGCATCAGCCGCCGTATCTTCCGTGCGCTCGTCCTTGCCGTTTGTCTGTGGGTGTCTGATCCGCGAGAGGCATGTGACAACGAGCGAACCGAGACGGTGCGGGAGCACCTGGTGCGCGCCTTCCGACGCTTCGCGCTATGGTGTGAGCGTCCGGTCCTACCCTGAGACGCTTCCGCCGATCGACTATGACCTCGGTGACCTCGTGCGCCCTATTCCGAGAAGCGGCATGGTGCGCGCCTGGAAGCAGGCCTTCTACTCCCCGGTACGTACAGGGACGCCGGCCACCACGTTGAGAAACGGACCGGCGCAGCCGGTCCCTACTCGTATCTCAGCGCTTCGATCGGGTCGAGCTCCGCGGCGCGCGCCGCCGGGTAGATGCCGCTCGCCAGACCCACCGCGATCGACACGCCGGTCGAGAGCAGCAGCGACCAGAGCGTCACCACCGTCGGCCAGTCGGCCCACGCCGCGACGATTCGCGCGAGAAAGACGCCGATCGCCACCCCGACGAAGCCGCCGAGGAGGCTGATCGCGAAGGTCTCGATCACGAACTGCGAGCGGATGTCTTTCTTGCGTCGCGCCGAGGGCGCGGCGGACGCCGATCTCGCGGGTCCGCTCGAGGACCGAGGCGAGCATGATGTTCATGATGCCGATGCCGCCGACCAGCAGCGAGATGCCGGCGATGCGATCCCATCACGATGTTGAAGATCCGCTGCGTCCTGCGGCTCTGTTCGAGCAGCGCTTCAGGGACGACCAGCTCGTAGTCGTCCGCGCCGCCGTGCAGGCGGTCGAGGAGCGCGTCGATCTGCTCGGCGGCCGCGCGGCTGGAGACGCCCGGCGCGAGGCGCACGACCAGCTCGTCGAGCGGCGCCTCGAGCGGATCGCGATCGAATTTCCGCATCGCCGTCGTGACCGGGATGCAGATCTCGTTCTCCGTCGACCCGACCGGCGATCCCCTGCTGATCCGGTGGCCGCGGCTTCCGGCGCGAGGACGCCGATGACCTCGAGCCAGAGCTCGTTGACCTTGATCCGCTTGCCGAGCGCCGGGCCGTAGCCGAACAGGTCGCGGCGGACCGCCTCGCCGATCACGCACACCTGCGCGTGTCGCGCTCGTCGACGCCCGTCGAAGAAGCGTCCCTCGCGCGAGCGGCACCGCGGCGACTTCCGGCTGGCGGTGCGAGACGCCGAAGACCTTGGCCTCGCTCTTGGTCCGCCTGCGCGACGGATCTTCCGGCTCTTGACCTCGACGCGCGGCAGCGACCCTCTCGACGCCGGGGATCGCCTCGCCGGATCGCCTCGCCGTCGCGCGGGGACACGCCGAGCGACTTCTTGCGCACTTCCTGGAGCTCTTCGTCCTTGATCTCCTTCGTCTCGACGATGACGTTGTGCAGACCCAGCCGGTCGATCATCTCGAGCGCCTGTCTTTTCGGCGCCGCCGCCGATCGAGAGCATCGCGATGACCGCGCCGACGCCGAAGATCATCCCGAGCATGGTCAGCGCCGTGCGGAGCTTGTGCGCGGCGAGGTTGCGACAGAGCGCTCTGAATGGCTTCGCGAAGGTCCATTACCGCCCCACCCCTCCGGGGCCGGGCGCACGCTGTGCGCGGGTACGTCGTCCGGCTCGCTCGAGCGCGATCACGTCCCCTTCCGCCAGCCCCTTCGTCACCGAGACGCGCCGACGTGGAGGTACCCAGCTCGACCTCGACCGGCTCGAACTCGCCGCCCTTCCTCGCGGTAGACGATCCTCTTCCCGTCCTTCTCGAAGATCGCCTGGCGAGGGACGCGATGGCGCTGTCGCTCTTCTCGAGCGTGATCGTCGCGCGCACGCGCGCCCCGGGCTTCATGACCTTGGGATCGGTCTCGTCGAGCGCGAGCGTCACGCCGAAGTACTGCACGGGACGATCCGCGGAATCGCGGCTTGGCGATCGTGTCGACTTTCTCGACTTTTCGCCCTGAACGACGCGATCGGGTCTGGACTCGACGATCACTGCGGCCGCCTGGCCCGCGGCGATGCCGCCTGCGTCGGCCTCGAGGACGAACACCTCGGCCTGCATCGACGAGAGCTCGGGGATCTCTCCGAGCGGCTTCCCCGGCAAGACGGTTCCTCGCCGACGCGCGGGAGCTCGCCGCGCCAGTCGCGCTGGAGGACGAGGATGCCGTCGTGCGGCGCCGTGACCTCGAGCGCCGCGAGAGCCTGCTCCGCGCGGCCGATCCGGATGGCTGCTTTCCGCTCGTCGATGCCGAGGATCTCGCGTTCGGCGCGGAAGAGCTGGTCGCGCACGAGCTGCATCTGCTCCGCGAACTCCTTCCTCTCGACGGCGAGACTCTCGTCGATGTCGCGATTCGATGACCTCGTAGCGGGAGAAGATGTCCGCATCGCGCTGCGGGAAGAGGCGTGCCGCCTCCAGCTCGCGGTCGGCCATCGTCGCGTCGCGACGGAGGTTCGTCTGCACCGCACCCGCATCCGCTTCGGCTCCCGTGATCCTGTTCGTCGTGTTGCTCCGGTCCTGTTGTCCCTCGAGCAGGTCTCGCTCGAAATCGATCGAGTCGAACCGGACGATCGGTCGCCTCCTGAACGCACGGCGGCGCCGTCATCGGCGAGCCAGGCGATCCTCAGCGGCATCTGCGCTTCGCGCGGCGCGGACACCGGCGTCGCCTTGACCGCCTTCAGATTTCCCTCGGCGGTGACCTCACGGACGTACGGTGCTTTCTTCACCGTCATCGTCGGAATCGGGAGCTCGTCGCTCCCGGCGACCGCGACGGCGATCGCTCCCGCGAGAATGACGGCTCCCGCAGCGACCGCGCCGATCGTCCTGGCCTTCCGCGTCACGATCCCTTCTCCTCTTCGTCTTCTCCGGCTTCGCGCAGGAGGACGCGGTCGCCGGGCCTCAGCCCCTCGAGGACCTCGATGTGCGAGTCGTTCCGGCGCCCCAGCTGGAGCGGAACGGTCTCCCGGCCGCTGATCGTGCGGCGCACTGCGACGGGCCCTTCCGCGGCCGTGAAGACGGCTTCCTGGGGTATGAGGACGACGTCCTTCGCGCGCCCGGTCTCGAGCCGGCCCCGGAAGCGCATGCCCGGGCCGCATCTTCTCGGGATCGGTGCGGTCGAGCGCGACGTCGATCTTGAGGACCTTGAGGGGAGTGCGCGGCGACTGCCGCTGGACCGTTCGCGCGATCGACGACACCGTGCCCGGAAACTCGTCGTCCGGGTGGGCGTCGAGTCGCAGCGTGACCCGCTGGCTCACCCGAACCGCCCGCGTCGGCCTCGTCGACTTCGCCGCGCGCGATCATCGAGCGGAGGTCGGGGATCTCGAGAGCGTCTCCATCCGATGCAGGTCGTCGCCGACCTTCTTCTTTTCGTCGCGCCAGCTCGTCGAGGTAAACGACGGTGCCGTCGCGCGGCGCACGGACCGTCAGCTTCCGGATCTTCTCCTGCGTCTCCTCGACGATCGCGGCGGCACGCGCCTCTCTCGCCGTCAGCATCTCGATCTCGAGCCGCGCAGCCCCTGCGAAGGACGTGAGGCGCTCTTTCCGGTGATAGGTCTCGGTCCGTGCGAGATCGTGCTCGAGCTGAATCTGCTTCCTTTCGTTGAGCCCTCCCTTCTGCACCTCGAGAGGCGCTTCGAGCTTGAGAGCCGCCTTCTTCATCGCCGCCTCTGCCTGCGCGAGAGCGAGCTCCTCCTGCTCCTTCCGGATCGCCAGATCCGCGCGCGCCTTCTCGATCTGCTTCCGCGCCGAATCGCGCTCCGCCGTCTTCATCTCCAGCGTCTTCTGCAGCTGCGAAGGATCGAACGCCAGGACCGGCTGTCCCTTCTTCACCTCGGACCCTTCCGGCGCCATCATCGAGATCCGGAACCTCCACATGTCCCGGATCATCGGAGGACCGAGGCGATTCGAATCGACCGCCTCGAGCGCGCCGGTCACTTCGATGCCGAGGACGAGGTCTCCTTTCTCGACTTCGACCCACTCCCCTTCGCGCGCCATCAGAAAGCGGTTCTGCACGACCCAGCCGGCGGATAGAGCCGCGAGGATCAGCGCCGCGACGATCAGCCCGCGCTTCACGCGCCACCTCCGATCGAGATCCAGGGGGCGAGGCGCGCGTTCTCGTCCAGACCTTTCGAGACGACGCACTCCTGCGCGTTACAGGCCCCGATCCCGACCTCGACGACGCGACCGTCCGCCATGCGGGCCTTTTTCGTGCGCGTGTCGAGAGCGGCCCGCGGCGCCAGAAGAGCATTCCTTGCCGAGAACTTCTCGACCTCGACCAGCACGGAGAGTCCCGGACGCATCCGATCGCGGTCGATCGTCTCGAGAGGAATGACGACGCGGAAGCCGCGGCGGAGCGAGCCCCGGCCGAGCTCCTGAGCGACCGGCGCGATCCCTTCACGCGGCCGCGATAGCTCCTGTCCGGATAGGCGTCGATGGTGAGCCGCACCGGCATGCCGGCGGCGATCTTCCCGTCGTCGACGTCGGGCAGCATCCCGATGACCTGCAGGGTCGCGAGATTCGGGATCTCCGCGACCGGAATCCCGACGAAGACGCCGTCGCCGAGCTGGAGCTTGCGCCCTTCCCACGGATGCTCGCTGAAGACGACGATGCCGGGGCGCGGCGCGGTGAGCGTCAGCGTCCGGATCGCGTCCTCGGCGACCGTCAGCTCCCTGCGCGCTTTCATCAGCGTCAGCCCGAGGTTGCGGATCTCGGACTCTCCTTTGACCCTTGCAGCCTCGAAGGTAGAGCGAGCTTTCGCGTGCTCGGTCTCGGCACGCTCGAGAGCGAGGCGGCGGTCTTCGTGCTCGCGCTTCGCGACGAGATCGGCGGGAACGGCGGCGTTGATGCGCGCCTTGTCGAGGTCACTCCTGCGCCGCTCCAGATCGTATTTCTTTTCGCCGAGGGACGCGGAGAGCTCCGAGCGCTTCTGCGAGACCCCGTGCTCGGCCTGCGTGACGTCGATGCGCTTCTGCTCGATGCCTTCCGCGAACTCGCTGTTGTCGAGCTCCACGACGGGCTCCCCCTCCTTCACCTCGGTCCCTTCAGCGGCCATCCACTTGATGGTCGTCTGCCAGCTCGGCAAACGGGGGACGGCGATCACGGATCCCTCGGCCGCTTCGAGCTCGCCGCTCAGGAGGAAGGTCTCGGTGAAAGCGCCGCGGCGAACCCGAAGCTCGGCCGCTCCCTTCTGCTGCGACTGCGCGGCCGGAAGATCGGACGAACAGCCGGGAAGCATCGTCGCGGCCCCCGCCAGGAGGAGAAGGAAGAGTGATCGGGCGGAAGCGTTCGGCATCAGCAGTTGAGACTCGGAAGGTGGAAACCGGGTTCTGGTGAAAATGGTAATGCCGTTCCGGTGCGGCGGTTGTGGCCAAGGAGCGATCTGCGCGCGTCGTGACCGAAAGTTTCCGCCCTAGGGGCGCGAAACGTCGACGGCGGCCGGCTCGAACAGCGCCCGCACGGAGTCCTTCGCCAGCGTCATGATCGTGAATACGCCGAGGACGGTGCCGAAGGGGAAGAGGAGAGTCGAAAGGCCGGCGACCGTGATGCAGAAGGTGTAGTGCGTCCGGGCGGCAAGGAAGCGGCCCGCCGCGATGAGCGCGAAGCCGAGGACGAGCGCCACCGTCATGAAGAGAAGCGCGAGGATGGTGAAGAACCATCCCATCGGCCGCGCCGGAAAATCCTGTTCGTGCGCGAATCTCCCCGTGAGCATCGTGATCCCCATGATGAGATGGATCGACGGGAAGAGCGCGAGGAGGAAGGAGAGAGCGCCGACGACGTAGTGGAAGACGGAAAGGATTCTGAGTTTTTCGAGGTCGTTCATCGTGAGTTCCTTTCTGTCGCGCTCTCACCGCCCAACACCGGCGCGGGCGCGGCCGCGGAAAAACAACGTGGCCATGTCATCCCGAGCGTAGCGAGGGATCTGGGCGGTGGGCTGCGCGACACGCGAGCGCGGGAATCGGCGGGAGAATCGAGCCACGCTCCGAAAAACGAAGCGAACTTCCGTTCACGCGCCGATAGCGAATTCAGCGTCA
>CAWCBB010000015.1:0-23491 GCA_963793695.1 uncultured Acidobacteriota bacterium
GCCGGGGATCCTCGCGCCGCGCGAGAGCCTCGACGGGGGGTTCCTCTCCGTCTACTGGCTGCCCGACCTGCCGAAACACCAATTCGTCCTGACCGTGGGGCGGTATCTGCGGGGGAAGATGGGGGCCGACGGGGCGATCCGGTCCCTCCGGACGACGAGCCTGCGGGTGCAGTCGGCCCGCGTGTCGATGAGGGTCGGGCTCGACGGCGAGTTGCGCGAGGTCGCGACGCCGCTCGTGATCACGATCGTGCGGCGCGCGCTCAACGTGCGCGTTCCGAGAAATACGCCGGCCTGAGCCGCCGGTTGTGGGCCGGGTAGAATGGCGGTCAATTGAGTGAGGCGATGACGAAGGTACGAATCAAGGATCTCCCCGGCCACGTCGGACAGACGGTCACGATCAAGGGATGGCTCTACAACAAGCGTAGCTCGGGCAAGCTCCAGTTCCCGATCGTCCGCGACGGGAGCGGCTATCTGCAGTGCGTGCTTTCCCGGAAGGAAGTCGACGAGTCGACCTGGAGCGCGGCGACGAGGCGACGCAGGAGTCGACCGTGCGGATCACGGGCACGGTGCGCGAGGAGAAGCGCGCCCCCGGCGGGGTCGAGCTCCACGTCACCGGCGTTCGAGCTGCTCGACCGGGCTCCCGAGTACCCGATCACGCCGAAGGAGCACGGCACCGCGTTCCTCATGGACCACCGCCACCTCTGGCTCCGCTCCTCGAAGCAGCACGCCGTCCTGCGGGTGCGCAGCGAGGTCGAGCAGGCGATCCGCGACTTCTTCTACGAGCGCGACTTCGTGCTGATCGACTCGCCGATCCTCACGCCCGCCGCGTGCGAGGGGACCTCGACGCTCTTCGAGACCGACTACTTCGGCGAGAAGGCCTACCTCTCGCAGTCCGGGCAGCTCTACCTCGAGCCCGCGGCCGCGGCGTTCGGCAAGGTCTACTGCTTCGGTCCGACCTTCCGCGCCGAGAAGTCGAAGACGCGCCGCCACCTGCATGGAGTTCTGGATGGTCGAGCCCGAGGTCGCGTTCCTCGAGTTCGACGGCCTGCAGGAGCTCGCCGAGGAGTTCGTCGAGTACGTCGTCGCAGCGGGCCGTCGAGCGGCGGAAGGAGGACCTCGAGATCGCTCGAGCGCGACTCTACGAAGCTCGAGAACGTGCGGCGGCCGTTCCCGCAGGATCACCTACCGCGAGGCGATCGAGATCCTGCAGAAGAAAGGGATGACCGTGAAGTTCGGCGACGACCTCGGCGGCGACGAGGAGACGGTGCTCGCCGAGGCGTTCGACCGGCCGGTGATGGTCACCCGCTACCCGGCCGCGATCAAGGCGTTCTACATGCAGCCCGACCCGGAGGACCCGGACGTCGCGCTCGGCATGGACATGCTCGCCCCGAGGGGTACGGCGAGATCATCGGCGGGTCGCAGCGCATCCACGACCACGACCTCCTGCTTTCGCGGATCCGGGAGCACGAGCTGCCCGTCGAGGCGTTCCAGTGGTACCTCGACGTGCAGGAAGTACGGGACGTTCCCGCACTCCGGCTTCGGGATGGGGATCGAGCGCTTCGTCGCCTGGATGTCGCGGCGTCCCGCACCTGCGCGAGTGCATCCCGTACCCGCGGATGCTGAACCGGATCTATCCCTGATTCAGAGGCGTTCTCCGTTTGCCGTTCCCCGTTCTCGGCTGGGCTCGATCTCGTATAGATTTCCTTCAGCGGACGGGGCTTCATCCGTCTGGCCGCGGCGAACGAAGAACGGAGAACGGAGAACGCTTCTCCAGCAATTATGAGCACGCGCATCATCCCGATCGGCGGTCTCGGAGAGTTCGGGATGAACATGATGGTCTACGAGACCGACCATTCCGCGATCGTCGTCGATTGCGGGATGATGTTCCCCGACACGTCCGTGCTCGGGGTCGACGTGGTCGTGCCCGACATGACGTGGGTCTTCGAGCGGGCGGAGAAGATCGCCGGCATCTTCCTCACGCACGGGCATGAGGACCACGTCGGGGCGGTCCCGTTCCTCCTCGACAAGGTGAAGGCGCCGGTCTGGGGATCGCCGCTCACGCTCGGCTTCATCGAGGACAAGCTCGACGAGTTCGGCTCGCGGGAAGGGGCGGACCTCCGGATCCTCGAGCCGCGGCGGCCGGTGACCGCGGGCGACTTCACCGTCGAAGCGGTCCACGTGACGCACTCGATCGTGGACGCGCTCGCGTTCGGGATCCGCACGCCGGAGGGCCTGATCGTCCACACGGGAGACTTCAAGCTCGACCAGCGGCCGATCGACGGCCGCCCGACGGATCTCTCGATGCTCGCCTCGTGGGGGGAGCAGGGGGTTCTCGCGCTCGTCAGTGATTCGACGAACTCCATCTACGAGGGTGTCTCGGGCTCGGAATCTCTCGTCGCGTCGACGCTCGAGAGTCTCTTCTCGAAGGCGAAGGGGAAGATCGTATTCACGACCTTCGCCTCTCATATTCACCGGATCCAGCAGGTCGTCGATCAGGCGGCCCGAGTCGGGCGGAAGGTGTTTTTCGTGGGACGGTCCGTCATCGAGAACGTCGAAACGGCCGAGCGCCTGGGGCATATGCGCGTGCCGCGCTCGGTGAGACCCGGCGTCGGAAAACCCGCCGACATGAATCCGGCCGAGGTCGTGATCGTGACGGCGGGCACCCAGGGGGAGCCGGGATCGGCGCTCACGCGCATCGCGCTCGACGAGCATCGGACGGTCCAGCTCGAGCCGGGCGACGCCGTCATCCTCTCGTCGCGAACCATCCCCGGAAACGAGCGGGCCGTCACGCGCGTGATCGATCACCTGCTCCGTCGCGGCGCGGACGTCATCCACGACGAGGTGCCGGGGATCCACGTTTCGGGACATGGGTACGCCGAGGAGCTGCGGATCATGATCAATCTCGCGCGCCCGCGGTACTTCGTCCCGATGCACGGCAATCTTCGCCACCTGATCCGCCACGCGCAGATCGCCGAGTCCGTCGGCATCCCCAAGAGCAACATCTTCGTCATCACGAACGGAGAGGTCCTCGAGCTCGACGCCTCGGCGGGGCGGGTGCTCGAGGAGAAGGTGCCGGCGGGGAAGGTCTTCATCGACCATCAGTTCGAGGAGGTCGCCGAGCCGGTGGTGCGCGACCGGCAGCATCTCGCCGAGGACGGCTTCGTGATCGTCGTGGTGGCTCTGAACACGAACACAGGGGAGCTGATCCGGGAGCCGGAGATCATCACGCGCGGACTGCTCCACGTGGATGCGAGCCGGGAGATGCTCGATGAGGTCCGTGAATTGCTTGCCAGCGTCGTCAGGGAAGGAAGCCCCGAGGAGATGCGGGACGCGGAGATCGTCCAGGAGAAGATGCGGGCCGTCCTCAAACGCTACTTCCGAAAGAAACTCGAGCGGCGGCCGATGATCCTTCCGGTCGTCTGGGAGATGTAGTGACGGCACTCGAAGCGATCGTTCTCGGGCTCGTTCAGGGCCTCACCGAATTCATCCCGATCAGCTCCACCGCGCATCTCCGGATCGTCCCGGCGCTCCTCGGCTGGGAAGATCCCGGCGCCGCGGCGTCGGCCGTGATCCAGCTGGGGACCCTGCTCGCGGTGCTGATCTATTTCGCGCGCGACATCGCGAGGATCACCGCGGCGTTCTTCAAAGGCGTGTCCGCGGGAAAGCCGTTCGAAGCGTACGACGCGCGGTTGGGGTGGTTCATCATCGCGGGGTCGGTTCCGATCGGCGTCATGGGGATCGCGTTCAAGGATTTCATCGAGACGGGCGCCCGAAGCCTCTGGATCATCGCCGCGTCCCTGATCGGCCTCGCGCTCTTCCTCTGGATCGCCGAGCGGGTCGCTGCGCGCTCGCAGCTGCGCGTGATCGGCGACCTGACGTTCGCGGACGCGATCCTGATCGGTCTCGGACAGTGCCTTGCCCTGATCCCGGGGTCCTCCCGGAGCGGGACGACGATCATGACGGGGCTGTTCCGGCGCCTGACGCACGAGGGCGCTGCCCGCTTCTCGTTTCTCCTGAGCATTCCGGCGATCTTCGCGAGCGGCCTGTTCGAGCTGGTCGCCGAATGGGACCATCTCGCGAGCCTGGGCTGGGGCGCGATCGGGATCGCCGTCGCCGTCTCGTTCCTCTCGGGGTGGCTCTCGATCTACTTCCTGCTGCGGTATCTCCGGACGCACACCACGGGACTCTTCATCGTCTACCGCATCGCGCTGGGCGCGGTCATCGTGGGCCTGTTGCTCGCGGGGATGCTCCGGCCGCAGGGATAGGGAACCAGGTCTTCCTTGAGCGGCGACATCGTTCCTCTTCGCTGAGGAAGACCTGGATCCTATTCGGTCAGCACCCGCACCTCGGGAACGTTCCGGTACTTCTCGGCGTAATCGAGCCCGTAGCCGACGACGAAGTGGGGCTCGATCGTGAAGCCGATGTAGTCCGGGACGAAAGGAACCTTGCGCGCCGCGGGCTTGTCGAGGAACGAGACCACTTTCACGCGGGAGGCGCCGCGCCCCTCGATATAGCGGTGGACCTCGCGGATCGTGAAGCCGCTGTCGACGATGTCCTCGATGATGAGAACGCCCTTGCCGTGCATGTCCAGCTGGGGCTCCTTGAGGATCGTGACGACGCCCGAGCTGTACTTCTCCTTGCCGTAGCTCGAGACCTGGATGACGTCGACCGCGAGATCCATGTCCATCTCGCGAAGCAGGTCGACGGCGAAAAACATCGAGCCCTTGAGCACGATGAGGGCGATCAGCTCTTCATCGTGAAAGTCGGAGGCGATCTGGCGAGCGAGCTCGGAGACGCGTTTTCGGATGTCGGAACCGCTGATTAACGTGGCATAGCCCATCTGTGCAAGAATTCTAACAGGGAAGGTCCGTCGGCCGGGGAGAGGGAATGTCGGTAGCGGAGATCGGGCTGCTCCACACGCGGTACGTCCGCCTCTCGGAGAAGTTCAAGGCGGCGTGGACGTATCACCAGTTCGCGAGCGGCGTTTTCAAGAGCCTGCTCGAGGCCGAGCTGCCCTACCGCATCGATTTCCAGGCGTACTACGACGAGATCAAGCGCGCGTCCGACGTGATCCAGTCGGCGGCGTCGCTGAGCGCCGGGCCGATGATGGACCGCTGCGACCAGCAGCTCGAAGGCGCGCTCGCCGAGCTGCTCCGCGCCGATGATGCGATCTCCGCCTCCGTCCTCCGTCGATTCTTCGACGGGCTCAAACGCCAGGACGAGAAGATCCTCTTCAACGTCATCAAGTTCTATCTCTACGCCGGCGGCACGACGGGCGATCGAAGGGACAAGCTCGACTTCCTTTTCACGCGCGTGGGAGAAGATTTCGTCGAGGAACGGGCAGAGTACTCGCCGAAAGACACGCTCGAGCTCCGGAGACTGTTTCAGGGCCTGGTCGGCGTCCGGCCGGCGAGCGTCGCGTCCCAGGACGAGATGATCCGGATGATCAAGGCGATTCGCGCCGTCCGGGAAGAGATCCAGGCCGTCGGGACTTTCGAGCAGCTCACGCAGGCGAACCTGCTCGGCCGCGCGCGTGAGGTGAAGGAATCGCTCGGCGAGCACTTCCTCCTGCCGGACGTGCTCCTCGCGGTCGTCGAGTGCAACATCACGGCGAAGAACAAGTTCTCGAAGCTCTACGCGGAAGAGGAGAAGGGGATCCTCGAGGAGTCGAGCCGGCTGCTCGCAAACGAGGAAGCAATCGCCCGCGGCTTCGGCGAGAGCAACCCCGACCTGCTCGAGGAGATGGAGCGCTTCAAGCAGGCCAAGCAGCAGTTCGATGACTCGCGCGCCAGGCACGACGTCAAGCACATCGTGATCACGCGCCTCAAGATGAGCATGAACAACATCCTCGCCCAGCTCGACCGCGGACTCGGGCCGTCCTCCGAGGTGGAGGCGGTCTCCGACGACTTTCTGCTCGAGATCGACCGGGCGAACGCGGTGAATCGCGTCTTCGGCGACGACCCGCTCCTCGCGCGCTACCTCGGAAGGATCGCCGCGGCTCTCGACACGCTCGACCGCAATCTGCCGGCGGAGGAACAGCCCCACGCGGAGATCCTCTCGTCGCTCCGCCTCGAGCCGTGGGAGATCAGCGCATTCCAGAAGTTGTTTCACCCGGGCGGCGCGGCGGAGCAGGAGGAGCTGTTCCTCCTCTATATCCGCGCGGCGGCCCTCCGGATGAGAATCGAGGAGGAGGCGGGCCGCCTCTCGACGCATCCGAGGGACGGCTCCCCCGGCGCCCCGTTTCTCGGCGGCGTGAAAGCCAGCCTCGACCGCGCGAAACAGCTCGACCTGCAGTTCAAGGACTTCCTGCACGAGGGAGTCAATCTCTCGAATCCTCGCGATCTCCACCGCCTCTATCGCTCGCGCCTGCGCCTTCTGCGCGCCTTCTCGGGGCTGTGGCTCATTTACGATCTCTGGGCGAATCCTTGATCCGGCCCCAGGACCCCAGGACCCCAGGACCCCGGACCCCCCAGGGGACCCCAGACCCCAGACCCCAGTACGCTCGATCCTCTGAGGCCTGAGGCCTGAGGTCTGAGGCACTGAGGTCCTGACGTCCGCTGTCCGGTCTGATATAACTCCGCTCGTGAAAATCTATCGCCTTCTCTACAACGGCTCAGCGCGATATGCCCTCGGCGACGATTCGGTCGCGAGACTCACGCTCGCGAACTCTCCCGGCGAGCTCGCGAGCGCGACCGCCGGAACCGGAGCGGAAGTCCCTCTCGCCGAGGCGCGCCTTCTCGCCCCCGTGGTGCCTGGGAAAATCGTCGCCGTCGGAAGAAATTACGCGGACCATGCGAAGGAGCTCGGCAACGAGGTCCCCGCCGAGCCGATCATCTTCCTGAAGGCTCCCTCCTCTCTGCTCGATCCGAATGGAGAGATCGAGATCCCGCCGATGTCCGAGCGCGTCGACTTCGAAGGGGAGCTCGCGATCGTCGTCGGCCGCAGAGCCCGGCGGGTCCGCGCGGCCGACTGGCGCTCATACATTCTCGGATTCACCTGCGCGAACGACGTCACCGCGCGCGACCTCCAGAAGCGCGACGTCCAGTTCACGCGCGGCAAGAGCTTCGACACCTTCTGTCCGCTCGGCCCGGCGATCGTCACGACCCTGGATCCCGCGGACCTGGCGGTGACCACGCGCCTCAACGGCGAAGTCAGGCAGTCGGCGCGCACCTCGGACATGATCTCTTCTCCGGCGCAGCTCTTCGAGTTCATCACGGCGATCATGACGCTCGAGCCGGGCGACGTGATCCTCACGGGGACGCCCGCGGGAGTCGCTCCGATGAGCCCGGGCGACAAGGTCGAGGTGGAGATCGAGGGGATCGGGGTCCTGCGGAACCGGGTGCGGGCCGCCGCGCCGTGATCCCGGACGGCGCGAGGCTCCGCGACGAGCTCCTCGAGGCGTTTCCGGAGCTGCGCGCCCTCCCGGCTCCGGCGTGGTTCGTCGGCGGCGCGATCCGCGACCTCATCCTCGGCAGGGTTCCGGCCGACGTCGATCTCGCCGCCTCGTCCGGGCTCGCCGCCGCGCAGGCGCTCGCCTCGAGCGCCCGCGGCAGGATCGTCCCCCTCGGGCGCGAGCGCTTTCCGACGTGGCGCGTCATCCTCGGCGATCGAGCGTGCGACATCAGCGACGTCATCGGAGCCGGGATCGAGGACGATCTGGCGCGGCGTGACTTCACGATCAACGCGATCGCCCTTCCGCTGGACGGCGCCGCCCATCTTATCGATCCCTTCGGCGGGGTCGGGGACATCGAAGCGAGGATCGTCCGCATGGTTTCGCGGCAGAATCTCGCCGACGATCCGCTCCGGATCCTGAAGGCCGCGCGCCTCGCGGCGACTCTCGGTTTCGAGGTCGAGCCGGAGACCCTCCGCGCCTGCGCCGCAGAGGCGGCCCTGCTGTCGACGATCGCCGGGGAACGCATTGGGTCGGAGCTCGAGATGATGTTCTCCGGCGGGACGCCCGAGACGTTCGGGCCGCTGCTGCGCGACACCGGAATCGACGTGGTCCTCTTCGGCCGCCCGGTTCCCGGCGCGATCTCGCGTCTGGCGAAAGGGGATCCGGTGGCGATCTGGGCCGCGATCTTCAGGGACGCGGACGGCGAGGAGCTGCGGTCGAGGGCGAAGAAGCTCCGCTGGCCGGCCGCGCTCGCCTCGGAGGTGTCATCCCTCTTGCGGGCCCTTCGCGAGGTGGAAGCGAGCGGGGCGGATCCCGAACGCATCGACGCGGTCCTCTACGACGCGGGCTCTCTCGACGCGCAGCGGATCATCGCGCTCGCCGGCGCATGCCGAGAGGAGGAGATCGCAAACGCGGTGCGCGAACGGCTGGAGGTCCGGGGGAACGAGCTCTTCTCGATCGAGCCGCTCCTCGACGGAGACGAGATCCGCGCCGCGGCGGGAGTCGAGGCGGGACCGGAGGTCGGCCGGCTCAAGAGGGAGCTGCTGCTCGAGCAGATCGCGGGGCGGGTCCGATCGAAGGACGAGGCGCTCGGCTGGATCCGCGCGCGCGCGACGGGGGTCAATCGATGAGATCGATCTCGATCTCGCCGATCTGCACGCGCGCCCTCAGGTCGTGCTTTCCGCCCTCGTTCTCGTAGTACGTCTCGCCCGCGAAGAGTCCCTCTTTCGTGATGACCCGATCCCCGAGGTTGGTCTTCACCTCGCCGATCTTCGCCGACGCGCTCAGGTGGCGGATGTCGCGCTTGGGGACGCGGATCGACACTTCGCCGATGCGGATCGAAAGGTCGATGTCTCCGAATGACCCGTTCATGTCGACCTCTCCGATCGACTGCTCGATGTCGACAGCGATCCCGGTAGGGACGTGAATCGTCGCGCGAATCGACGAGGGAGATTTCTTCGCGCGCCAGCCGCGAGCCTCGGGTCCGGTCTCGCGCCGGATGAAGACGACGTCTCCACGGACCTCGAGCAGGAGCTTGGTCGATTCGACGATGTCGGTCGCCCACTCCTGTTCGTCGCGGCCGTCGTAGCGCTGGCGGATCGTCCCCGTGAGCTCGACCGCCGAGGCGGGGCCATTCAGCACTTCGATTTCGGCGATGGGGATCTCGATGCGGACCTTCCGGATCCCGTGCGCGGACGCCGTCTGCCGGAGCTCCCTGACGACCTCTCCTTCGGCCAGTAGCGCGCCGCTCCAGACGAGCCCGAACAGAGCTGTTGCGAGAATGCGTTTCATCCCGTCTCCCTCACTGGTGTGAACGGATTTGCCACGAGAAGGTTTCGAGCGTCATGCGCCCGGCCCGGACGCATGACGCTCGAGGTTCCGGCGCCGAAACGCTCCTACCAGGCGGACGCCCAGCGCTCGGCCAGCACCTCGCCCTGATCCGCCAGCGAGGGGCGGACGGCGCGGAGCCGGTCAGCCGGCTTCGGGTGGGTGGACGCGAGCTGGGTGAAGGAGGCGCTTTTCTCGCCGGCCAGGGCCTCGAGGGCCTCGAGGAAGTGCGAGTACGCCGCCGAGCGATAGCCCGCCTCGGCGGCGAGCGCCGCGCCGATGCGATCGGCGTCGAGCTCCTCTTTCCGACCGATCCCGGTGTTGAAGAGCTTGTCGTAGGCGATATTGCCAACCTTCCGTGCCAGCTCGTCGGTCATGCCGCCCTGGCCGGCCTCCGACTGCGCCAGGTTGAGCCCTTCCGTAATGACGTTCGCGCGTTTGATCTCATGGAGGATGTGCTTCTCGGTCGCGTGCGCGATCTCATGTCCCAGAACCGCGGCGAGCTCCGCTTCCGACTCCATCTGGTCGAGCGCGGCCGTCGTCACGAAGATGTAGCCGCCGGGGCACGAGAAGGCGTTGACCACCGGGGTCTCGATGACGGCGAAGTGCCACGGGAGATTCGGCCGCTGCGAGTACGCGGCGACGGTGCGCCCGACCAGAGTCGCGTACTGCTGGAGCGTTTCGTCATCGGCGAGGGGGTAGGTCGCGAGAATGCGGGCCGCGACGATCCGCCCGATCGCGATCTCTTCCTCTTCCGTGAACTCGCGCGTCATCGCCTGCGCGACCTTCGCGCCCTTCTTCAGGCGGTCCGCGTTCTTGAGGAGCTGGTTCCACTGCGCGAGCGCCGGCTGCGCGGCCAGGATCGTGACTACGACCACGAGAATCGCTTTCATCGGTCACCTCCGCGGCCTTCGCCGACCTTTCCCTGTTTCTGGAACGTCTCGAGGGCGGCGGTCAACTTCTTGCTCCACTCTTCGTCTCGCGATTCGAGCCGGGCGAGAGCCTCGTAGTCGCCGCCGTCCTTGAACTTGGCTCCCTTTTCGACGCCGCGTCCGCCCGCGGTCGCGGAGACGGATCGGTCCGACGGTCCGAGGAGCCCGCCCGCGACGGAAGCGAGGCGAGTCGCCGCCGTCTTTTTCGGCTGGACTGCGAAGAGGGTCGCCTGAGAGGAGGCCGGCTTTCCGAGCTTCGTCCGCGTGAGCGTCCAGGCTTTCGTTCCGGACTTCACCTCGACGGTCGCCGGCCCCTTGGCATCCCACGCGTAGGTCGCCGACGAGGTTCCCCAGGAGTACGTGGAGAGCTTGCCGGACGCGAGCGTCGTCTTGTCTTTGCCGGTGGTGAGGTAGGGGAGGAGAAGCGCGGGAACGACCTGCCGCTCGACTCCCGCCGGGGCGGATGCCAGCTCGAGATCGCCTCCGGTCTGCTTGAGCCAGATTTTTCCCTGCGTGCCGACGAATACCATGGGCGCGGTCGAGCCTTTCCATTCGGCTCGGACGCTCTTGCCGTCCGTCAACAGAGTTACGGTCGCGACCGCTTTCCCCTGCGACGACACGGCCCACGTCGATTCCGACGGCGACTCGAACAGGGGCGGCGCGGCGAGCGCGGCGACCGCCGCCAGCACGGCGGTCCATGCGATTGGTTTCATGACGAGCGTCCTCGGATTTCGTAGATTTTCACGGGTAGATTCTTCCCTTTGACTCGGACTTCGTCCAGATAGAACGCAGGGATGTCGTTTCCCATTCGCTCCTTCGTCGATTCGCTGACGATGATCTCGGTTCCGTAGTCCTTGTTCTTGCCTTCGAGGCGGGAGGCGAGGTTCACCGCGTCGCCGATGACGGTGTATCCGAAAACGCGGCTCGAGCCGATGTTGCCGACGACCGCTTCCCCGGTATTCACTCCGACTCCGATCCGGAGCGACGGCTTCCCCTGGCCTTCCCACTCCTCGCGGAGGCGGGCCGTCTCCTCGATCATGTCGATCGCGCAGAGGACCGCGCGCCGCGCGTGATCGCCGACGGCGGTCGGCGCATTCCAGAAACCCATCACGGCGTCGCCGATGAACTTGTCGAGCGTTCCTCCGTGACTGAGGAGGATGTCGACCATCCGGGTGAGGTACTCGTTGAGCATCTCGACGACCTCTTCCGGCTCGCTCGCCTCGGAGATGGTGGTGAACCCCCGGATGTCGGAGAAGAGGATCGTCAGGTCGCGCCGCTCCCCGCCGAGGCGAACCTTGTCGGGGTTCTCGAGGAGGTAGTCGAGGATCTGCGGAGAGACGTAGCGGCCGAACGTTCCCTTCAGGAGCGAGCTGCGGCGCTGTTCCGCGACGAACCGGACGAGGGTGATCGTCACCCAGGTGGCCGCGATCGCGAGCGCGGGTCCGACCGCGGCCGCCACGATGCAGGGCCGGAGGAGAAGGGGAGTGGCCGCGAGCCACGCTCCCGCGAAGAAAGCGAACAACGCCGCCGTCGCGGCCTGGGACTGGAGCGACGCCGCGATCGCGCCGAAGAGCGCCGCGGCGAGGACGATCAGCGGGAGGACGACGCGGGGATCGGCCGCACGGTTGAACTGCCCCCTGAGCAGGTTATCGAGAGCATTCGCGTGAATCTCGACTCCGGCGGACGTGGCGGAAAGAGGCGTCGCCCGCAGATCGACGAGCCCGCTGGCGGTGTAGCCGACGATGGCGATCTTCCCCTCGAAGAGCGCACGGAGCTGCGCGTCGAGCTCGGCCGCGGCGGCGGGCGTCTCCTCGCGCTGCAGCGAGGCCGCGACGAGCTTGTCGAAGTCGACGGTCGCGTAGCTCATATCGTCGGCGCCGCGCCCTTCGCGCGCCCCGTGCCACCGGATCGAGAAGGTCGCTTCGCCGTCGATCGGAATCGCGAGGTCCCCCACCTCGAGGAGATCGTCCCCGACACGCGGCGACCATCGCGCCGTGGCCGGCAGCGGACGGACCGCCGCCGCGACGGCGAGAGCGAGCGAGGGCACCCACTCTCCCTCCCCCACGGGGACGAGTGTTCGGTAACGGCGGGCGATGGAGGCCCGCCGCTCGAGGTAGTGCTGCATGGTCCCGATCGAATGAGCCGTCGAAAAGAGCGGGTGAGGCCCGATGAGGGGCTGGGGCTCGCGCTCGGGGGCGCGCTCGATCTTCCAGAGCGAGGGGCGCCAGGCAGCGGGGCTTCCGCCGGCCGCTTTCCCTCCCGTCTGCGCGCCGAGGATGGTCGGCAGCGATTCCAACGCGGCGGCGAGGCGGCGGTCCCCCGCCGGGTCGTTGCGATTCTCTTCGGAGAAGAGGATGTCGAAGGCGACGGCCCGAGCCCCGCCGTGCGCCGCCTCCTCGACGGCGCGCGCCATCAGTTCGCGCGTCCAGGGGGGGCGGCCGTAGTAGGGCTCGAGCGTCGCGACGGACTTTTCGTTGACCGCGATGATGACGATCGCCGGATCGGGACGCAGGTCGGCCGCAAGAGAGCGCGTCCAGATGTCCCCCCAGAGCCACTCGAGGCCGAAGAGCGAGGGGGCGGCCCGCAGGAGAAGGACGACGATCACGCCGAATGCCGAGCCGGCGAGAGCGCCACGGAGCCGAGGGGAGAAACGCACGGAGGGAGTCTAGGGGCGGGGCGTCCCGGCGTCCAGGTGCGGAGTCTGTGCCTGCATCGTCGTCCCGCGCGCCGACTCCGAGACTCCCGACGCCAGGACGCCCCAGACACAAGAAAAGGACTCCTCGAAATGAGGAGCCCTTTACCTGACGAAAGAAGCTTAGCGCTTACTTCTTCTTCGCTTTGGCTTTGCTGGCTTTCTTCTTAGGAGCGGCTTTCTTCGTGGCCATCTCTATTCACCACCTTTCATGCCTTACGGGACCTCGCGGTCGCGCTTCCTTGGCACCACGCCGGCTGAGCCGACGAATCTCGTAACCGTTTTTCATATGAACGGAATGCGGCTGAGTCCCTGCTTCCGACCCCGCCGCGCGCCCCCAGATCGACCGATCGCTTCCGGGCTTCCATTTCGTTTGAACACACTATGCGATGGCGAAACATTAATGTCAAGCTTTTTGTCGACCCTTACGCCACTTTTTTATCGTGATCAGATCAGGAGTCTTTTCGTTCGATTAATGAGAACCAGTAGATGCGAGTCGAGATTCGAGGCACGGGGCGCGCCGCGACGCACGGAGGATCCCGAAGAACGAAGGGTGAGGAAGGAGGGCGAGTCCCTACCGAGCGCCGACGCGCCGGTACACCGCGAGGGTCCGCTCGGCAGCCGCGGGCCACGTGAGCTCCGCCGCGCGGCGGAGACCCGCGGCGATGCCGCGTCCAGGATCCGACTCCCGCATCGCCATCATGACGCGCGCGAGCGACGGGGCGTCTCCGGGCTCGAAAAAACGCCCGACCCCTCCGGCCACTTCCCGCAGCGGCTCGATGTCGGAGCAGATCACCGGCGTGCCGCTCGCCATGGCTTCCGCAACCGGGAGGCCGAATCCCTCGTAGTCGCTCGGCTGCACGAGCGCGAGGGCGGCGCGGTAGAGGCTCGCGAGGCCCTCGTCGGAGACGCGCCCCGCCGCGACGACGCCCGGCTCCCCCGCGAATCGCCAGGCAGTCGCTCCGGCGACGACGACGCGGATGTCCGGCATCTCGGGGCGGATCTTCCGCCATGCGGCGATCAGGACGTCGAGCCGCTTGTGCGGCTTGTCATTGCCGACGAAAAGAAAGAAGCCGCGCCGCGAGACGCCGAGATCTTCGAGGGCCGCATCGTCGGCGGGCCCGGGCTCGGCGGTGAAAACGGGGAGGACTCCGTTCGGGATCGACTCGAGCTTCCCGATCGCGGACGGGAACTCCCGCGCGATCTCGCGGCGGACGCTCTCGGTCACGGTGAGGATCGCGGCGCTCGCGCGGACGGCTCGCCGGATCATGCCGCGCGCATAGATGGGCCGGAGCGGGTTGCGGTAGACCATCCGGAGATGGATGAGGTCGTGGATCGTGACGACGACGGGAGCCGAGACGAACGGCACGACGTAGTGCGGCGCATGAAAGACGTCGACGCGGGCGCGCCGTGCCGCGAGTCCGATGGTCCCCAGCTCCCGGATCGAGTAATGGGGCGCATCGACGATCGCGCGCTCGGCGTCCAGGCCCGCGGGGAGGAGGGGGTCGATCGTCCGCGGCCCGAACAGAACGAACGTCTCGTCTCCGGCGAGGCCGGCCAGGCCCGAGAGAAGTCCGCGGATGTAGGTCCCGATGCCGTAATCGGCGATCTTCCGGCAGTCGATCCCGATTCGCATCGCGGGTCAAGAATAGCGCGACCGGGCGGCCGCGCGGATCATCAGCTCGGCCATGACCGCCGCGCTCCGGTCCCACGAGTAGAGCGCGGCGCGCTCGATCCCGCGACCCGCGAGCTCCGCGCGCAGTGTCTCGTCCGAGAGAAGGCGCCGCAGCGCCGCGCCGAGCGCCGCCCCATCTCCCGCCTCGACGAGGAGCGCCGCGTCTCCCGCGATCTCCGGGATCGCACCCGCGCGCGTGGCGACGACAGGCACCCCCGAGGCCATCGCCTCGAGAGGAGGGATGCCGAATCCTTCCTCGCGCGACGGATAGACGAAAACTCTCGCGAATCGATAGAGCGACACCAGCGTGGGACGGTCGACGAATCCCGGGACGACGATCTCTCCGGCGAGACGGTGCGCCTCGATTCGCCGTCGCAGCGGAGCCAGCCCCCATCCTTCGTCCCCGCAGAGGACGAGCCGGGGACGCGGCGAGAGCGTCTCCCACGCATCGAGGAGGTCCCCGATCCCTTTGCGCGGCTCGATCGTCCCGACGAACAGCAGATACCCGCCCGGCTCGAGCCCGGGCGGGAGCAGCGAGGAGTCGCCCGCGTCCGCGGCGAATTCGCCGGAGACCCCGTTCGGCACGATCTCGATCCGGGCGAGGGGGATCCCGAAGCCGCGCGAGGCCTCTTCCGCGGTGCGCCTCGACACCGCGGCGATCTCCGCGGCCTTCCGCAGGCTCGCCGAGATGAACATGTTGAACGCGAGGATCGTCTTCAACTCGTGGCCGCCAGGTGACGTGATCGAGGTCAGGTCGTGGAGAGTGACGACGGCCGGCGTCCCTCCTCTCACGGGGAGCGTTCCGTGTGGCCCCCATACCACGTCGGCGCGCTCCTCGACGAGCACCCGGGGAAGCGTGAGCTGCTGCCAGCTCGCGCCGCGGATGCCGCGATCGACACGGACCGGCAGGCGCTCGATTCCCGAACGGTCGTCGATCGGCGCGTGCGAGGCGAGGAGCGGAGGCGGATCGAACGGGAGCCGCGCCGCGATCTCGGCGGCGTGGACCCCGATCCCCGTCCGGTGTCCCACGAGCGGCCGCGCGTCGATGACGACCCGCAGAGGGGAGCTCATCGCGCGACCTTTCTGAAGATCGCCGCCGTCTGCTGAGCGGCCCGCTCCCACGAGAATCGAGCGAGGTTCGCTCCCGCGCGGGCGCGAAGCCGATCCCGGAGGCTCCCGTCCGAGGTGACCCGCTCGATGGCCCCCGCGAGGGCCTGCGCGTCTCCACTCGGGAAATAGAGAGCTGCGTCGCCGCCCACCTCCGGCAGCGAGGAGTTGTCCGCGGCGATCACCGGCGCCCCCTCCGCCATCGCTTCGAGAATGGGGAAACCGAATCCTTCGTAGAGCGACGGAAGGACGAACGCCTCCGCGCGGCGGTAAAGCCAGGGGAGCTGCGCGCGATCCACATAGTCGAGCCGGCGGATCGACCCTCCCCATCGGCTCTCGCCGAGGCGCCGGACCGTCCGCTCCGCCTTCCATCCGACTTTCCCCGCAACGACCAGCTCACCCGGATACCCGCGATCCTTGAGCCGCTCGAATGCTTCGACGAGAACCTCGAGGTTCTTCCGCGGCTCGATCGTCGAGACGAAGAGGATGTAACGCGCGGGGAGCGCGATCGACACGGCGGCTGCCGGACGGGAGGGAGGAGGGCCGGAGAGCACCGCGAACACCTTTCGGGGATCGGCCGGATAGAGCTCCAGCAGGTCCGAGCGCGTCGCTTCCGAGACGCAGATGATGGCGTCGGCGCGCGTGATCTCCCGGAGCATCTCCCGTTCGAGGTTCTCCAGCGTTTCCTTCTGTAGAAGAGCCGGAAACCTTCTGTAGGTTAGATCGTGAACCGTGATCACACGCCGTTTTGCGGCGGCCGAGAGAGCGCGCGGGAGAAAGTAATTCGGGCCGAAGAAGAGGTCGCACCCCGTCAGGTAGGCCAGGGCGGGGTAGACCGCGGATGCGGCCCTGCGCGCTCGGCCCGGGACGGGCATGCCGCGGTAATCGACCTGGATCAGCTCGAGGCCGGGTGGGAGGGCGGCGTGGAGTGGAGGGGAGAGGTCCTCGCGCGCCGGATCTCCGAAGCAGAGGATCTCCAGGTCGTCGCGGCGGGCGAGCTCCTCGAGAAGGAACGCCAGATACCACCCGACTCCGGTCAGCGGCTCGTAGAAGGGGCGGATGTCGATGCCGACGCGGATCGGGCCTCCCTTGGGCCTCGCTCCGATGCGGCCGGCGGCGAGGAGGGCGGACCCGACGTGCGGAACGAACGCGGCAGCGGCCGGAATCGCGCCGGCGGCGCGCCGCAGTGGCACGAGAGACGCAGCCGCCGTCGAGCGCGCGCGGCCTACGATTCGCCGAATCATCCGGAAGCGGATGTTAGCCGTCCGAACCATCCCCGTCGAGCGCTCGTCCGAAGAAGAGTGCCCGGAACGCGGCCGATCCCATGCGAATCGCAGCCCTCATCCTCGCCGCCCTCGGGATCGCCCTCGCCGCGGCAGTCCTCCTCCCGCTCTTCTCGCAGCCTGCGACGGCACGGCTCGCCCGGGAGCCCGAGCTCCTCGCGATGATGGTCGCGGCCCCGCTCGAAGCGGAGCAAGTCATCGCGGTCCCGACCTTCGCGGCGACCTGGCGCCGGTTCGCTCCTCTGATCGGGCCGCTGGCCGAGTCCCGCGCCTCCGCGCGCTCCCTCTCCGCCGCGTCCTGGGCGATCGGAAACGCGCCGGTCGCGATCTGGACGACCGACTCGGGCTGGGGCGCTCTCGCGCGTCCCGACGCGATGCACCGCATGCTGCTGCGCCTCGGGGCTCCCTTCATCTCGACCGGGGTCGCGTTCGAGGATGGGCGCGTCCGGTTCGGCGGCGAGGCCCCGGGCGCCGGGCGGCCGGTGGACGCGGGGCTCGCCGGACCGCTCGAGGGCCACCTCTTCATCCTTCACGGAGACGAAGGTTCCTATCCGCCGATGGAGCGCCCCGCCCTGACGGCGGTGAGGCTCGAGGACGGCATCCTGAAGATCGTCACGCGCGGGAGGGCCGCACCGGGGGAGGGGGCGGAGCCGATTCGGCTCGGGGGAAAGACATTGCCGGCGAATGCTCTCCTCGCGGCGCGTTTCGCCGAGCCGCCGCGCGCCGTGGTCGCCATGGAGAAGGCGGCTCCGATCCGGTTCGGGAGGTTCCTCCGGGAAGGGACGATGGTGGCGCTCTACGGCGCCGAGGATGCCGGGCTGGTCCCGCGCCCGCTGATCGCCTTCAGCGTTCCGGCCGACGACGAGGCGTACCGGCAGATGGTCGCCGCGGTCGATCGCGCGCTGGCGAAGGGGGCGGTCGGGCTGCTCCTCGGGGCGCAGCCGGAGAGGACCCGGACCATCGGTGGCGTGACGGTGACCCACCGCGAGGGCCTCGGACTGACGATGGAGTACGCGCGGCGGAACGGCGAGATGCTCTTCGCTTTCGATGATGCGAGTCTCGAGCGGCTCCTGGAAGCGGGCGAGGCGCCGGCCGGGAACGGGCGCGCCAGCTGGGCCCTGAGGGCGCGCCCGCTCGAGCTTCTGCCGGTTCTCCACGAGCTCGGCTCGAGCCGGGGGCTGCGCCTGCTGGCTCGCGGCTTTTCCGACGCCGCCCGCGACATGGAGAAGACCCTGCGGGCGCTCCCGCCGAGCGAGGAGCTCACGGCGCAGCTCGAGCGCGAAGGGGAGTTCGTGGTTCTGACGGCGGAGGCGCGGATCGTGGAGGAAAGGCGCGAGTAGCAGGCGGGAGCCAGCGACTGCGAAGGGGGACCCCCTTCCGTCCTCCCGCGAAATAGTTGCCCCGGGTCGCACGTTAATCGTTCGCGTTGCAGCGACTTATCCTGCAACCCCCCCGTAGCAGGTCCAACATGACGCAATATCTCGATTTCAAGAGGGTCGCCGAGAGCGGCCCCCAGGCGTTTTCCGCCTCGATCGCGCTGACCGCCGCAGAGCCCGAGCGGGAGGAGATCGCGACGATCTCCCCCGTCCGCGTGGAAGGGACGGTCGAGCCGGGGGACCGTCCCCGGGAGTTCGTGGTTCAGGGGTCGGTGTCGTTCGAGGCCGATCTGCTCTGTTCGCGGTGTCTCGAGCCGTTCCCGTTTGCGATCCATTCGGACTTTACCCTAAGATACCTTCCCCGCCCCGAGAGGGTGGCTTCGGTCGAGGGAGAGGAGATCGAGATCGCCCCGGAGGAGCTCGACGAGGACTACTACGACGAGCTCCAGGTAGACGTCCGGCCGATCGTGCTCGAGCAGGTTCAGCTGCTCCTCCCGATGAAGCCGCTTTGCGAGGAGGGGTGTCTCGGCCTGTGCCCCACCTGCGGGGCGAACCGGAACCGGGGCGAGTGCGAATGCGCCACCAAGGAATCGGATCCCCGCTGGGATGCGTTACGCGGCATCCGGGAGCAGTTGGCGAAGAAGAAAGAGATCTGATGACCGATCCGGCGTCGCCGGCCGGTTCCATAACGAAGGAGTCTCACCATGCCGAATCCGAAACGACGCCATTCGAAGGCGCGCACGCGAACCCGCCGCGCTCACGATTTTCTGCCGCAGAAGTCGCTGTCGACCTGCCCGAACTGCCACGAGGCGAAGCTGCCGCACCGCGTCTGCCCAAGTGCGGCTACTACAAGGGCCGCGAAGTGATCACCGTCAAGGGCCTGGTCTGAGCGCAGGCTCATGAGCGGCGCGGGCCCCGGCTCGGTCATCAAATCTCCCTCCCGGATCGCAGTCGACGCCATGGGGGGCGATAACGCTCCCGGCGAAATCGTCCTCGGCGCGCTGCTGGCGGCGGCCGAGTACCCCGTCGTCGTCTATCTCGTCGGCCGCGAGGCCGACCTGCGGCGGGAGGTCCAGCTTCATCGCAGCTCGGTTCCGTCCAATGTCGAGATCGTCGACGCGGCGGAAGTCGTCGAGATGAACGACACCGCGCTCGCGCCGATCCGGAAGAAGAAGAACTCGTCAGTTCGCGTCTGCGCCGAACCTGGTCGCGCGCGGGGAAGGCGGACGTCGTTCGTTTCCGCCGGCAACACCGGCGCGGCGTGGACCTCGGCGCGCCTCGTGATGGGGATGATCGAAGGGGTCGACCGCCCCGCGCTCGCCGCCGTCGTCCCGAATCCCAGCGGGCACACCGTCCTTCTCGACGTCGGCGCGAACGTCGACTGCAAGCCGCATCACCTGCGCGAGTTCGCCGTCATGGGGCACTTCTACGCGCAGATGCTCTTCGGCCTCCGCACTCCCGCGCGTCGGGCTCCTCTCGATCGGCGAGGAGGAGGGGAAGGGCAACGAGCTGACGCGCCAGACGTTCCGCGTCCTGAAGGAGACGGGGCTCAATTTCATCGGCAACGCGGAAGGGCGCGACATCTTCAACGGCAACGCCGACGTGATCGTGTGCGACGGGTTCATCGGCAACGTCGTCGCTGAAAGCCTCCGAAGCCCTCGGCGAGATGATGGGCAAGACGGCTCGAATCCGAGCTGCTCAGCAACCCGCTCCGGCGCACGCTGGGCGCGCTCCTTGCCCGCGGCGCGTTCCAGGCGCTCAGAAGGTCGATGGACTACACCGAGTACGGCGGCGCGCCCGCTGCTCGGCGTCAACGGCGGCTGCATCGTCTGCCACGGCCGCTCGACCGCGTACGCGATCAAGAACGCCATCCGCGTCGCCGGCGACTTCGCCGCGAATCGCGGATCGACGACAAGATCCACGAGAAGATCGCTCGAGCTCCATCGAGAAGAGCTCGACGCAGGGGCTGCGGCGGGGAACGGTAGCGAGGCGGAACCCGTCAGGAGTGGCAGCTAGCGCGCCGACAACCGAAACCCCATGGGACCGCATGCGACCGATGGGACGAGATGGGACCGAGGCTGAGCTGATCGGTTTTCATCTGCTCCCGTCCGTCCCTATCTGTCCCAGTGCGCTGTTGAATGTTGAATGTTGAATGTTGTATCGATTCCGCGCCATGCCGAGCCGCGAGCACCACACCGCATTCATCTTTCCCGGGCAGGGAAGCCAGCATGCCGGGATGGGGAAGGACATCGCCGAGGCGTCATCCGGCGGCGCGGCGCGTCTTCGACGAGATCGACGATGCGCTCGGCTTCTCGATCTCGCGACCTCTGCTTCGAAGGTCCCGAAGACGAGCTGAAGCTGACGGAGAACACGCAGCCGGCGATTCTGGCCGTGTCCGTCGCGCGATTCTCGCCGCGCTCGGCGAGCGGTCCGACGTCGAGGCGCGACATCGTCGCCGGCCACTCGCTCGGCGAGTACAGCGCGATCGTCGCGGCCGGCGGGCTTACCCGGCCCGAGGCGGCGAAGATCGTGCGCATGCGCGGCACGCTTCATGCAGGACGCGGTTCCGGTCGGCGAAGGGCGCGATGGCCGCGATCATCGGGCCGTCGCTCGAGGAAATCGCAGCTCGATCTGCGACGGAGGCCGCGCAGGGTGAGGTGGTTTCGCCGGCGAACATCAACGCGCCGGGGCAGATCGTCATCGCCGGGACGAAGGCGGCCGTCGACCGCGCGATCGACATCGCGAAGGACGAAGGGCGTCCGGCGCGCGCTGCCGCTTCCCGTCTCCGCACCCTTCCATTGCGCGCTCATGAAACCTGCCGAAGAGCGGCTGCGGCCGATGCTCGAAGACGCGCAGCTCCAGCCCGATCTCTGGGTGCCGCTCGTGACGAACGTCGACGCCTCGCCGATCGGAACCGACGCACGCCGTGCGCAACGCGCTGATCCGCCAGGTGGTCTCGCCGGTGCGATGGGTCGAGTCGGTGCAGAAGATGATCGCGATGGGAGTGCGGCGCTTCGTCGAAATCGGCCCGGGCAGCGTGCTGACGGGTCTGATCAAGCGAATCGACCCGTCGGTCGAGCTGGTGAACGTGAACAACGTCGCGAGACGCTGGAAGCGTTTGCTGGACGACGAGACTCCAGTGCCCCAGAACCGGCCTCAGCCCCAGGCCCCGGCCCCAGAATCCGGCCTCAGGCCCCAGACCGCACGGCCCCAGAAGGCAACGAAGATCACGAGGCTGAGGTCTGTAGGTCCGAGGTCCGACTGGTACACGCAGCGTCACTAGAAGGAGCCACCATGAAGATCGACCTGACGGAAAAGTCGCACTGGTCACCGGCGCCTCGCGCGGCATCGGCGAAGCGATCGCGCGGCGCCTCGGCGAGAGCGGCGCCACGGTGCTCTGCGCCGCGCGCATCCGTCGACAAAGTGCAGGACGTCGCCGCGGCGATCGTCGAAGCCGGGGGCAATGCGCAAGCGCCGTCGAGCTGGACATCGCCGGCGCCGATCTGCGCGACCGGATCGCGGCGCTGATCGAGAAGCACGAGCGCATCGACATCCTCGTCAACAACGCCGGCATCACCGAGGACGATCTCTTCATCCGGATGAAGCCGGAAGCGTGGGACATCGTCATCCGCACGAACCTCGACTCGCTGTTTCACATCACGCAGGAAGTGGTGAAGAAGATGATCCGCACGAAGTGGGGCCGCATCATCAACATCTCCTCGGTCGTCGGCCTATGGGCAACCCGGGGCAGACGAACTACGCCGCGTCGAAGGCGGCGATCATCGGCTTCACGAAGTCGCTCGCGCTCGAGATCGGATCGCGCAACGTGACGGTCAATGCCGATCGCGCCCGGCTTCATCGCGACGGCGATGACCGACGCGATGACGGCCGACGCGAAAGCCGCGCTCGAAGGCCGGATCGCGCTGCGCCGCCTCGGCACACCCGACGACGTCGCCTGGTCGGTCGTGTTCCTCGCCTCCGAGCAGGCGGGCTACATCACCGGCACGGTGCTGAACGTCTCGGGCGGGCTGTACATGTAGAGATCGGGGCTCTGCGGTTTTGCGGTCTTTTTTGACGCCGCGCTAACGCAGCCGATAACGGTGGTGTGACAGCAGTCACCGCATACTGTCTGTGAAAGGACAATCGATGGCTGCTGGTGAGACACCTCCGCAGGCGGCGTACCGCCTTCCGGCGCATCTCGGGGAGCATCGCGTGATGCTCATCGACTACAGCGCACAAGGCGTGCTGCTCGAGCACTACCGGCTCGTCCCCGAGGGGGAGGAGGCGATTTGGTGCTCGAGTGGGAAGGGGAGCGGGTCGCGTGAAGTGCCGCGTCGCCCATTCCGAAAAGTTCCCCGTCGCGTGGGGCAGCAGCCTGAAAGTCTTTCGCTCGAGGCCCGCCTTCCTGAGCTCGATCCGGAGACCGCGTCGCCCATCGACCGGATCGTCCGGGAGCGGCACCGGATCTGATCGCGCTCCAGATGGCGAATGCCTCCGGCCGGGGCGACGAGCAGGGGGAGTCGGTCTTTCGAACCAGGTTGGTTGCGGGCGGCGCCTCGCCTCTGGAGGCGGCCGAATTCCTCCGGGATGTGCTGGAACGGCTGTTCCTGGTTGACCGTCTGCACGGGAGGCTTCGCAGCCCTCCGACGGGTTCACCGTCGACGCGGAGAACCCTTGAACGAGATCCACAGCCTCTGCCAGATCTACGAGCAGGCGACGCTCGAGGCCCGCGAGCTGATTCGCGCGCAGCGACCACTCGCCGAAGGAGAAGCGGGCCCGGACGACGATCTGGACAGCGCGATCGCGCGAATAAATGGCTGGCCGCCCTGTTGAGAAGGCGGCTTGCGACGGATCCTCCCGGCCGCGCGCTTTCAAGCCGTCGTAGCTGAGTTGGAAGACAGCTGATTCGTAATCACCAGGCCACCGGCCCAAGTCCGGTCAACGGCTCCAGCGTTTTCAAGCACTTAGGCCACCCTAATGGGTGGCCTTTTCTGCTTCAGCCTTCAATGACAGCAACGCTGACAGCGACCCGGTTGCCGTCGTGCTAGATTTGGGTCCCTCCCGAATGTGCCGCGTCCTTGCAATGTTGATTGAAGGGCAACAACGCCATACATGGTTGACGTGGAAGGGCGGTGTCTCGGGTTCACCATCTTTGGCGTTCCCGAGAACGATTGCGTTTATTGAAAGCCTGACTGAGTCGGATCAG
>CAWCBB010000016.1:0-604398 GCA_963793695.1 uncultured Acidobacteriota bacterium
AGCAGGCCGGCACGCTGTCGGGCGGCGAGCAGCAGATGCTGGCGATCAGCCGCGCCCTGATGCTGCGGCCACGCCTGATGCTGCTCGACGAGCCTTCGTTCGGGCTCGCGCCGCTCGATCGTGCAGGAAATCTTCCGCATCCTGCGGCGCATCAACGGGAGGCGAAGGTGAGCATGCTGCTGGTCGAGCAGAATGCGGCGCTGGCGCTCGATCTCGCCGATCATGCCTACGTGCTGGAGACCGGTCGCGTCGTGATGTCGGGCAAGTCGCGGAGCGTCAAGAACGACGAGGCCATCCGCAAATCCTATCTCGGCTACTGAGGGCGGATCGCGCCCATGGAGCAGCTTGATCCAGCAGGTCGCGTCGGGCCTCGCCAACGGCGCCATCTATGCCTGCCTGGCCCTGGCGCTGGTGATGATCTTCGTCTCCACCGACCACATCAATTTCGCCCAGGGCGAGATGGCGATGTTCAGCGCCTATCATGTGCTGGCAGCTGATCGCAGTGGGGACTGAGCTTCTGGCTAGCGTTTGCCGATCGTCGCGCTGATCTCGTTCGTCATCGGCGTCGTCATCGAGCGCGTCGATCCTGCGGCCGCTGCACGATGCGCCGGTGCTGTGCGATCGTGGTCGTCTTCATCGGGCTGCTCGCGATCTTCCATGCGATGGCCGGCGCCATCTGGAGCCACACCATCAAGGCCTTCCCGTCGCCCGTTCCCGAAGGTCGACGTTCGCCGGCTCGGGCTATATCGGCCCGCACCAGATCGGCATGATCGTGGTCACGCTGGTGGTGCTCGTCGCGCTGTTCGCCTTCTTCCGCTTCACGCCGCTCGGTCTCGCCATGCGGGCGGCCGCGCAAAATCCCGTTTCGGCTCGGCTGGTCGGCGTCCGGGTCGACTGGATGCTGGCGCTCGGATGGGGCCTGGCGGCGGCCATCGGCGCGGTCGCCGGCACGATGGTCGCGCCGGTCGTCTATCTCGAGCCCAACATGATGGCCGCGCATCCTGCTCTACGGGCCGTAGGGAATGCCGGCCTCGTATAGTGCTTGGAGAAACGATGCCTGACTGTCCTTAAAGAGGGCTACACGCACGGACATATCTCCTGAGCCTAACGCCTGAATTAAGCCGAGCCGCGAAGCGGCTTCGGCTTGAATGAATTGTTAGGTCGCGCCCGAAGTTGCATCACGCGCATTAGCCAGAACACGAGATGCGCTCGAGGCACATGATGCCCTCGTAGCACGGGCCTGTACTGACAGTCAGTGAGCTTCTCATGGCTGTCCGTAACGACGGCGACACCACTGAAATTGAGCTCGTCTCGCTGTACGGATTGTTGCAAGTACAAGTTGCGCAGCCACCGAAAAGTGAACGCCGTTACTGGCGGCCCGCTCGCCAAGGCAAAATCCTGGCGAGCTACGAACTGCGCACTCCAAAGCAAGCGGCAAATCTTTGCGCGAGCCCAGTCGTCCCCAGTGACCACTAAGCTGGGCGGTGAGGTGGCTATCAGCAAAAGCTGCGGCGTCAGACGGAGGATCTGCGGCCGCATAGTGCTGTACCGCAAGGGAGGACTACTTTTAGTCTCATAGCGGCCTAACGCCTGAATTAAGCCGAGCCGCGAAGCGGCTTCGGCTTGAATGAATTGTTAGGCCGCATGCCATGATGCACTAGCCGCTCGGCCCGCACGTAGCTGCCTGCTCGCAGTGAAACACTAAGCGCAATCCTGGAGTGCCGATCAGCGATATGCGAACATCGGCTAGGCAACTGTCTGACGGAACTCAAGCGCAGCTCAGCGCAGCGGTGACGAACGTCTCGGCCGCAGCTTGTACTGCCAGGCCTGATGAGCGACTACCTGAGCTGGCAATCGCTCGCGAATGCCGTGCTAGCCAGCATCGGCAGCTCAGCCTCGTGAGCAGCGCTGCGATACGTCACGCTGGCCAACGCACGCAGAGCGTCGCGCTGAGCCTGCAACCAATGCGTCGCTATGACAACTCAGCTCGATTGCCATGCGGCCTAACGCCTGAATTAAGCCGAGCCGCGAAGCGGCTTCGGCTTGAATGAATTGTTAGGCACCCTACCGGATCGCAGAGGAGTACATTGTGACCAAGCTGCTACGAACCAGCGTTCGCGTACCAGCTGCAATCGTTCGAAGTCGTCAGACTGACGAGCCACGCAGCATGCTCACGATCCGGCTCCGGCAGAGTCACGTGTCCATGCTGGCCGAACAGACCCGACGCGAACAGTCTGGACCGCGAACGATGCAACGTTCCTGTTCACCGGCATGCGCAGGAATCAGTTGGCTAGAGCACCGTGCCTGCGTATAAGGCCCAACCTCCGGAATGCGGACGCAACGCCAGATTGCGCTCGGCGATCCACGGGCGCCGAACACCCGCGCAAACTGGCGCAAAGGCGATGGCCGTCAAACATGCTCGCAGGAACCGACGCAGAGAAGGGTCGAAGGCGATGAGCCAACGGTAGATAATGCTGCCTGGTAATTCTCCATGGCGGCCTAACGCCTGAATTAAGCCGAGCCGCGAAGCGGCTTCGGCTTGAATGAATTGTTAGGCGCCCACTTGCCTGCAGTTATTTACGGAGCGCCAGACGCGGCCAAGTAGCAAGCTCGCCTAGATTGAGCATAGATCTGCCGGGCAGCAAGCGACCATTGACGATGAATGGCGATGCAAGCCACGTAAACTGGTAGCGGCCACATGCGGGTCTGCAATCGGCGTGATGAGGGTTCTTGCCGGACCTTTGGACTAAGCTTGAACGTACTGGTAGCTTCGGGCGAGGCACGGCAGCATGATAGTCAGCATATGATTCAGCCTCGAACGCATCCAAGCGACCCAGCGCAAAAAGCCGATGCCGTCTGCAAGAATCTGTCTCGTTAAACAATTCGCCATGAACTCTCATGTGGGCGCCTAACGCTTAGTAGACCCCAGAAAGCGGGGATATGGACGGGATATTCAGGGTGGCGCAACACAGCGTCAAGCGGAAAAACCCTATAGCGAATCAGGTGGTTAGCCTATCAGGGCAAGCGCATCGACCGCCCAGCATCGTCGTGCATATCGAATGATGCGAGGCGCTATGTCTTATGAGGCGGGAAATGCGGGAATTGCAGGCGACGGCGACGAGGGTGCCGAAGCTGCGGTTGCTGGACGAGGTTCGTCGGCGTTTGCGGGTGAAGCATTACAGCCTGCGGACCGAGACGGTGTACGTGGGGTGGATCAAGCGCTTCATCCTCGCCAACGGCAAGCGCATCCGCGGGAGATGGGGGTGCTCGAGGTGGAGCAGTTCCTGTCGCACGCTGGCGGTCGAGGGGCAGGTGGCGGCCAGCACGCAGAACCAGGCGCTGTCGGCGTTGCTGTTCCTGTATCGCGAGGTGCTGGGGATCGAGCTGCCGTGGATGGAGGGCGTGGTGCGGGCGAAGCGGCCGCGCGCCTGCCGACGGTGTTGTCGCGCGGGGAGGTCGCAGGCCTTGCTGACGCAACTGGATGGCCGGCCGTGGCTGCTGGTCGAGCCTGCTGTACGGAACCGGGATGCGCCTGATGGAGTGCCTGCGGCTGCGGGTGAAGGATGTCGACTTCGCCCGCAACGAGATCACGGTGCGCGATGGCAAGGGCGGCAAGGATCGGCGCACGGTGCTGCCGAAGTCGCTGGTCGAGCCGCTGCAGCGCGAGGTCGAGCGTGCGCAGGCGCTGCATGCGCGACGACCTGCTGGCGGGGTTCGGGGCGGTGTGGCTGCCGCATGCGCTGGCGCGCAAGTATCCGAACGCGCCGCGCGAGTTCGGTTGGCAGTACGTGTTTCCGGCGACGGAGCGTTCGATCGATCCGCGCGACGGCGATCGAGCGCCGGCATCATTTCGACGACGGCATGCTGTCAGCGCGCGTTGAAGGCGGCGCGCCTGCGCGCGGGGATCAGCAAGCCGCTGAGCGCGCATACGCTGCGGCATTCGTTCGCGACGCACCTGCTCGAGGCCGGTTACGACATCCGCACGGTGCAGGAGCTGCTGGGGCACAAGGACGTCGCGACGACGCAGATCTACACGCACGTGCTCAACCGCGGCGCCGGGGGCGTGATGAGTCCGCTGGATCGTTGCGCCGAAACGCCTGCCGGCTACTGGACATCCTCGTCCGCCACGATGGCGACCGACGTGCTTGCCTACGCGGCCGGACGCAGGACCGCCAGCAGTCCACGCGCAGCCTTCAGGCGCGTGTCCGCATCCGGCAGGTCGAGCTTGAGCCGCAGTTTGTCCGGGCCGTCCATCGCGTAGTGCTGCGGCTGCTTCTGGATCAGCTGGATCACGGTCATCGGGTCGACGTCGCGGCTTGGACTCGAACTGCACGCGGCCGCCCTTCTCGCCGAGGTCGAGCTTGCGGATGCCGAGCTGGGTGGCGTCGCAGCTTGAGTTCGGCGATCGCGAACAGGTGCTTGGCCGGGTCGGGCAGCAGGCCGAAGCGGTCGATCATCTCCACCTGCAGTTCGCGCAGCGCGTCGGCGTCGCGCGCGGAGCTGATGCGCTTGTACAGGGTCAGGCGGGTGTGCACGTCGGGCAGGTAGTCGTCGGGGATCAGCGCGGGGATGTGCAGTTCGATCTCGGCGCCGTGGGCATGGGTGGCGTCGACGTCGGGCAGTTTGCCGCTGCTTGATGCTGCGCACCGCGCGCTCCAGCAATTCGGTGTAGAGGCTGAAGCCGACTTCGGCCATCTGCCCGCTCTGGTCCTCGCCGAGCAGTTCGCCGGCGCCGCGGATCTCCAGGTCGTGGGTGGCCAGGGTGAAGCCGGCGCCCAGTTCGTCCATCGACGCGATCGCGTCCAGCCGCTTGCTCGCGTCGCTGGTGATGCTGCGCGTGTCGGGCACGACGAGATAGGCGTAGGCGCGATGGTGCGAGCGGCCGACGCGGCCGCGCAGCTGGTGCAGCTGCGCCAGGCCGAGCTTGTCGGCGCGGTTGATGACGATGGTGTTGGCGTTGGGGATGTCGATGCCGGATTCGATGATCGTCGTGCACAGCAGCACGTTGAAGCGCTGCTTGTAGAAGTCGAGCATGACCCGTTCCAGCTCGCGCTCGGGCATCTGGCCGTGGGCGATGCCGATGCGCGCCTCCGGCACCAGTTCCTCGCAGTTCGCGCTGCATGCGGCCGATCGATTCGACGTCGTTGTGCAGGAAATAGACCTGGCCGCCGCGCGCGAGCTCGCGCTGGAAGGCCTTCGCGCAGGGTGCGCGTCGTCCCAGGGCGCGACGAAGGTCTGCACCGCGAGCCGATGCGCCGGCGGGGTGGCGATGATCGAGAGGTCGCGCAGCCCGGCCATCGCCATGTTGAGCGTGCGCGGGATCGGGGTGGCGGTCAGCGTCAGCAGGTGCACGTTGGCGCGCAGCGCCTTCAGCGCTTCCTTCTGGCGCACGCCGAAGCGCTGCTCCTCGTCGACGATGACCAGGCCCAGGTCCTTGAAGCGCACGTCCTTCTGCAGCAGGCGGTGGGTGCCGACGATGACGTCGATCTTGCCCTCGGCCAGCTTGTCGAGTTCGGCCTTGATCTCCTTCGTGCTCTTGAAGCGCGACAGCACTTCGACCTTCAGCGGCCAGTCGGCGAAGCGGTCGCGGAAGTTGCGGTAGTGCTGTTCGGCGAGCAGGGTGGTCGGCACCAGCACCGCGACCTGCTTGCCGGCGACCGCGGCGACGAAGGCGGCGCGCACCGCGACCTCGGTCTTGCCGAAGCCGACGTCGCCGCAGACGACGCGGTCCATCGGCTGCGAACTGCGAGAGGTCGCGGATGACGGCTTCGATCGCGGCGTGCTGGTCGGGGGTTTCCTCGAACGGGAAGCCGGCGGCGAACGGTTCGTACATCGCGCGGTCGACCTCGCAGCGCGAGCCCGGCGCGGGCTTGGCGCCTGGCCTGGATTTCCAGCAGTTCGGCGGCGACGTCGCGGACTTTTTCCGCGGCCTTGCGCTTGGCCTTGGTCCACTGCTCGCCGCCGAGCGAATGCAGCGGCGCGGTTTCCGGCGAGGCGCCGGAGTAGCGGTTGATCAGGTGCAGCTGCGCGACCGGCACGTACAGGCGGTCGCCCTTGGCGTATTCGATCTCGAGGTATTCGGCGGGCATGCCGCCGGCATCGAGCATGATCAGGCCGCGATAGCGACCGACGCCGTGGTCCTCGTGCACGATCGGCGCGCCTTCGGTCAGCTCGCCGAGGTCGCGGATGATCGCGTCGGGTTCGCGGCCGGCGCGCTTGCGGCGACGCGGTTGCGCGGCGCGCTCCGGGAACAGCTGGCGCTCGGTGAGGATCGCGCAGCGTCGCCGGCGTCGTCGAGCGCGAAGCCGTCGTCCAGCGGCGCGACGGCGATGGCGAAGCGTTCGTCGCCGGCGAGGAAGGCGCGCCAGCTCGACGAGCGTGCGTGGCTGCAGCGCGGCGGCCTGCAGCACTTCCGAGCAGCGCCTCGCGCCGGCCGGCGCTATCCGCGGCGACCAGCACGCGTCCGGGATAGCTCGCCAGGAACAGCGACAGCGCATCGGCAGCCGCGTGGTCCTTCGCCGCGATCGGCAAGGTCGGCGCCGTCTGCACGCCGAGCGGTTGCGCCTGCGCGTGCTTGGCATCGTCGCTGCCGAGCACGTCGATGCGCGGACGCAGGTTGAGCCGTTCGCGCATCGATTCCGGCGACAGGTACAGCTCGTCGGGTGGCAGCAGCGGGCGTTCGATGTCGTGGCGGCGCTGTTCGTAGCGCTCGCGCGTCTGCGTCCAGAACTGGTCGGCGGCGTCGCCGACGCCTTCGCAGAGGACGGGCAAGGCGCGTTCGCCGAGGTAATCGAACAGCGTCGCGGTCTGCGCGAAGAACAGCGGCAGGTAGTACTCGATGCCGGCCGGCGCCGCGCCGGCCTTGAGGTCCTGGAACAAGCCGCTGCGGCGGGTGTCGATGTCGAAGCGGTCGCGCAGCGCGTCCATCGCGCGCTTCAGCGATGCGTCGTCCAGCGGCACTTCGCGGCCGGGCAGCAGCTGCACGGCTTCGGTGCGGTCGAGCGAGCGTTGCGATTCCGGATCGAACGCGCGGATGGTGTCGATGACGTCGTCGAACAGTTCCACGCGATACGGCTGCGTCGCGCCCATCGGATAGACGTCGAGCAGGCCGCCGCGCACGGCGAAGTCGCCCGGGTCGAAGACCTGCGGGACGTTGCGGTAGCCGGCCGATTCCAGGCGGCGCTTCTCGGCGTCGAGGTCGAGCCGCTGGCCGACCTTCACGTCGAAGCTGTTGCCGACCACGTAACGCAGCGGCGGCAGCCGCTGCATCAGGGTCGCGACCGGAACCACGACGATGCCGCGCTGCAGGCCGGCAGGCGCTGCAACGCGGACAGGCGCTGCGAGACGATGTCCGGATGCGGGCTGAACTGGTCGTAGGGCAGCGTTTCCCAGTCGGGGAACGGGACGATCGGCAGCCTGCCGTCCGCAAGCGTGGCGTCGTCGCCGATCAGCGTGCGCAGGTCGGACTCGAGCTGGTGCGCGACGTGGTTGCCGCGGGCGACGACGAGCAATGGCCCGTCATGCTGGTCGGCGGCCCGCGCGATCGCCCACGCGAGCGCCGACGGCGATGCAGGCGCACGCCAGAAGGCGCGCTGCTGGCCGGGCTTGGGAAGCAGGGAGATGGGCGGGGCGGGGGATGACATCAGGCGCGAAATTGTAAACGACGCCGGCAGGCGCACGGCGTTCGCGGCGTCGCTCGTGCTCACTTCGGCTGCGGTTTCAGGTCCAGCACCACCCGCGCCAGGCCGGGCGCATCGGACGCCTCGCGGCGGAAGTCGAGCGATTGCGCCAGCGTCAGCATCGGCAGGTTGTGCTCGAGCACGTCGCCATACAGGCGCTCGAGCTTCTTGCCTTTCGCCCAGCGCACCAGTCGCCGCATCAGGTGGCGACCCAGGCCCATGCCGGCGATGTAATGGCTGACGAGGATCGCGAATTCGGCTTCGCGGCCGTCGCCATCGGTGATCGATACCCGTGCGACCGCGCCGACCAGGGCTTCGCCCGGCGGCAACGGTTCGGCGGCGACGATCGCGAATTCGCGTGCGCGGATCCGGGCGCGTCAGCTTGTCCGCCATCTCCGGTGTCAGTTCCTTGACCGCGTGCAGGAAGCGCTGGCGGATCTCGTCGGGCTGCAGCAGCGGGAACCCGGCGCGCAGGGGCACTGCATCGTCCGGGCGGATCGGGCGGATCAGCACCTCGCGGCCGTTGGACAGGCGAATCAGTTCGTGCCACGGCGGGAGTCGGTTGCGGGCAGTCATGCGGTGGATGCTCGCATGGAGCAGGTGAAGCACGGTTTTACATTTCGGGAGCGGGTCGAACAGGGCCTTTTGCTAGACTTCCCGGCCTTCCGCGCGCATCGCCGCGGACGTTTCCCACTCTCCGGAACGATCATTCATGGCCGCCAACGGCGACTCCACCCGCGCGATCCTGTTCGCGCTCGGCGCCAATTTCGCGATCGCCGTGGCGAAGGGCGTCGCGGCGTTCTTCACCGGCTCCAGCGCGATGCTGGCCGAAACCGTGCACTCGCTGGCCGACTGCGGCAACCAGCTGCTGTTGCTGCTGGGCATGAAGCAGGCCAAGCGGCCGGCGTCGCCGGACTATCCGCTCGGCTACGGCAAGGCGATCTATTTCTGGTCGTTCCTGGTCGCGTTGATGCTGTTCTCCGTCGGCGGCATGTTTTCGCTGTACGAAGGCATCCACAAGCTGCAGCAGCCCGAGCCGCTGAAGCAGTGGTGGTGGGCGGTCGGCGTGCTGGTGTTCGGCCTGGTCGCCGAAGGCATGTCGATGCGCGCCTGCCTGCAGGAAGTCGACAAGGCGCGTGGCGACGCGCAGCCTGTGGCAGTGGTTCCGGCAGAGCCGGCAGGCGGAGCTGGTGGTGATCTTCGGCGAGGACCTGGCGGCGCTGTTCGGCCTGGCGTTCGCGCTGGTCGCGGTGGTGGCGTCGGTCGTCACCGGCAACCCGGTGTGGGATGCGATCGGCACGATCGCGATCGGCGTGCTGCTGGTGGTGGTCGCGGTGTTCGTCGCGATCGAGGTCAAGGCGATGCTGATCGGGCAGAGCGTCGATCTCGAACAGCAGGCCGACGATGCGCAGCTTCCTCGAAGGCCAGCCCGGAGATCGACAGGGTGATCAGCCTGATCACGCTGCAACTGGGCAACGACGTGATGGTGTCGGTGCAGGCGGTGATGCAGGAGCGGCCGTCGACGCGCGCGCTGGTCGAGGACATCAACCGGATCGAGGCGGCGATGAAAGCGCGCTTCCCCGACGTGCGCTGGAGTTTCTTCGAGCCGGAAGTCGAGCATCGGCAGCTGGCGGACCAGGATTACGGCGAGCAGCAGGCACCCGGGATCGAGTGAGCGACGTCAGGCGGGTGCGCGCAGCCATTCCAGCCGCGTGCTGGCGCCGGCCTCGCCAAGCGCATCGCGCAGCGCGGCCAGCGTCGGCGCGAGCGCTGCGTCGAGTTGCCACGGCGGGTTGAGCAGCAGCAGGCCGCTGCCGTTCATGCGCAGCGGCGAATCGTCCGGGCGTACCAGCAGTTCGACCAGCAGCGCCGATTTCGCCGGCAGTGCGGCCGCCTGGCGGAAGAACGGCTGCAGGACCCGCCGTTGCTTGATCGGGTACCACAGCGCATAGGTCGCCTGTGGCCAGCGCGCGAGGCCGTCGCGCAACGCGGCGAGCGCGGTGTCGAACTCCTCCAGCTGCGCTTCGTACGGCGGATCGATCAGGACCAGGCCCGCGTCCGAATTTCGCATGCGCCACTGCGCGGTGGCAGCAGCGCCTTCAACGCGGCATAGCCGTCGCGCTGGTGCACGGCCACGCGCGGATCATCCGCGAAGTTGCGCTTGAGTGCGCGCGGCTTCCTCCGGTTGCAGCTCGCAGCAGGCGACCTGGTCGTCGCCGCGCAGGGCATGCGCCAGCAGCCATGGCGAGCCGGGGTAGCCGTGTTCGCCATGTTCGGCGCGGCAGGCGTGGATCGCGGCGAGGTAGCGCGCCAGCAGCGGCTCTTGCGGTGGCGTGGCCAGCAGGCGTTCGATCCCGCCCGCAGCTTCGCCGGTGCGCTGCGCGGCGTCGGCGTCGAGCGCGTACAGGCCGCGGCCGGCATGGGTGTCGAGGGCGAAACAGGGCGACGGCTTCGCGGTCAGCGCATCGCACAGCGCCAGCAGCACGACATGCTTGAGCACATCGGCATGGTTGCCGGCATGGAAGGCGTGGCGGTAGTTCATGGACTGGGAGCAATGGGTCTGACGTTCATCTGGGATAGGTTAGCGCGGGAGCCTGTTCTATCCTTGCCTTGCCGCCGCAACGAGTCCGCCATGTCGCGCATCCTGCTGGTCGAAGACGAAGCCGCGATCGCCGACACGGTGGTCTATGCGCTGCGGGCCGAGGGCCATGCGGTGGTGCATTGCCTGACCGGCGGCGAGGCGCTGCGCGAGGCGCGGCGTGCGGCTTCGACCTGGTGGTGCTCGACGTCGGCCTGCCCGACATCAGCGGCTTCGACGCTGTGCCGGGAACTGCGCCGCGGTCGCGAGCGTGCCGGTGATCTTCCTGACCGCGCAGGGCGCCGAAGCCGATCGCGTGCTGGGCTTCGAGCTCGGCGCCGACGACTACATCGCCAAGCCATTTTCGCCGCGCGAACTGGTGGCGCGGGTGCGGGTCGCGCTGCGCCGTCGGCGCAGGCCGCCGCGGCGCGCTGGCAGCGCATCGGCGCGTTCGAGCAGGACGCCGAAGGCCAGCGCATCCGCTACCGCGGGCAGCTGCTCGACCTCACCCGCTACGAATACGGCCTGCTGGCAGCGCTGCTGCAGCGCCCCGGCGCGGTGCTGTCGCGCGCGCAGTTGATGGACCGGGTGTGGGGCGAGGCGCTGGACAGCGGCGACCGCACCGTCGACACCCATATCAAGACACTGCGCGCGAAGCTGCACGCAGATCGACGGCGACGGCCGATCCGATCCGCACCCATCGCGGGCTCGGCTATTCGCTGGACGCGGCGGTTGAGCATGCCATCGAGGCGCGCGATGAAGGCATGCACATGAAGATCGGCCTGCGCATCCTGCTCGGCTATTTCCTGATCGTCGCGCTGGCCGCGATGCTGCTGGCGCGGGTGTTCGTGCAGGAGGTCAAGCCCGGGCGTGCGCCAGGCGATGGAGGACACCCTGGTCGACACCGCCAACGTGCTGGCGGAACTGGCGACGCGACGACCTGCTCGCCGGGCGGATCGACGACGGCGCGTTCGCGCGCCGCGTGCGCGCATTGACGGACGCGACCTCGGCGCGGAGATCTGGGGCTTCGGCAAGCGCAGGTGCGACTACCGCATCTACGTCACCGACGCGCGCGGCATCGTCGTGTTCGACATCCGGCGGGCAGCGACGTCGGCAAGGACTATTCGCGCTGGAACGACGTCTACCTGACCCTGCGCGGCCGCTACGGCGCGCGCTCGACCCGCAGCGATCCGGACGACGAGAACTCCACGGTGATGCACGTCGCCGCGCCGATCTCGCGACGGCGGGCCGCGATCATCGGCGTGCTGACCGTCGCCAAGCCCAACCGCGCGCATCGCGCCGTTCATCGCGCGCAGCCAGGACACGATCCTGCGCTGGGGCTGGGTGCTGCTGGGCGCGGCGCTGGTGATCGGACTGCTGGCGGCGTGGTGGCTGTCGCGCCAGGTCGGCGCGCTGCGCCGCTATGCCGCATGCGGTGACCGCCGGCGAACGTGCGCCGCCGCCCGGAGCCGCCGGCGAGTTCGGCGACCTCGGCCGCGCGCTGGAGACCATGCGCGACGCGGCTGGAGGGCAAGCAGTACGTCGAGCAGTACGTGCACAGCCTGACCCACGAAATGAAAAGCCCGCTCGCGGCGATCCGCGGCAGCGCCGAGCTGCTCGAGCATGCGGATGGACAGCAGCCGATGCCCGCCGCACGACCGCGCGCGCTTCGTCGCCAGCATCCGCGCGCAGAGCGAACGGCTGGCGCAGATGATCGACAAGTTGCTGGCGCTGGCTGCGGTCGAGCACCGGCAGCGGCTCGAGCAGCCCGAGCGGCTCGACGCTGGCGAGCGCTGGCCCACGAGGCCGCGGACGCACTGCGCGCAGCGGCTGGCGCAGGCGCGGCATCGCGCTGCGGCTCGACGCTTGCACCGGAACTGCCGCGGTCGCGCGGCGATGCGTTCCTGCTGCGCCAGGCGCTGGTCAACCTGATCGACAACGCCGCGGATTTCGCGCCGGCAGGCACGGCGAGATCGAACTGACGATGCGACGCGACGGCGACGCGGTTGCGGATCGACGTCGCCGATCGCGGCCCGGGCGTTCCCGACTACGCGCTGCGCGCGCGTGTTCGAGCGCTTCTATTCGCTGCCGCGGCCCGGCGGCGGCAGCCGCAGCAGCGGCCTGGGGCTGTGCTTCGTCGCCGAGGTCGCCGCACTGCACGGCGGCAGCGGTCGGACGCTGCGCAATCGCGACGGCGGCGGCGCCGTCGCGAGCTGGCATTCCGCTAGCGCGGCAGCCGCGACTTCACGCTCGCTTCACCGCGCGCCATCGCCGCGCACCGCACGGCTCGCCGATACTGCCGCCAGTCACCACGATCGGAGGCGGACATGCGCTTGGCATTCAAGATACTGATGGTCTTCGGCAATGACGCTCGCGATCCTGGTGCCGCTGGCGATGATCCGCGGCACCATCAAGGAGCGGCAGCGGTATCGCGCGCAGGCGGTGGACAGCATCGCGCGCAGCTACGCCGGCGCGCAGGCCTTCGCGGGCCGGTGCTGGTGGTGCCGTTACGTCGAACGCGTCGAAGTCGAGGAGAAGGACGACGCAGGGCGTGACGCACAAGGTGCTGCGCGAGCAGGACGGGCGCTGGACGTTCTTCCCGACAGTCGCTCGACCTTGGTGGCGCGCTGAAACCCGGCACGCGCAAGCGCGGCCTGCACGAAGTCCGCGTCTACGAATGGCACGGCCATGCCGACGCACGCGTTTCGACGTGGCGATTCCTGCGCGACGACGGACCCGCTGCGACCGCGCCGGATCGGGCGGCCCTGGCTCAGCTACGGCGTCCGCCGACGTGCGCGGCCTGGTCGGCGCGCCGTGGCTGCGCGTCGCCGGCGCGGAAACCGCGCTCGAACAGGGACTCGGCAGCCGCGACGGCGCGGGCGTGCATGCGCGCCTGGCGGCTCGCCGCGCCGGCGGAACGGCTCGCGTTCGACACTCGCGTGGAGTTCGTCGCTCGGCGGCACCGAATCGCTGGCGCTCGTGCCGCTGGCGCAAGCGCAACGTGATCGCGCTCGCGTCGACGTGGCCGCATCCGCAGTTCCGCGGCGGCTTCCTGCCGCGGACGCGCGCGATCGGACAGCAAGGGCTTCCGCGCGCACTGGGAAGTGTCGTCGCTGGCGACCAATGCGCAGGCGCAGTACCGCGGGCCGCACCGTGCCGCGCGTGATCGACGAGTTGCGGACCGGTGCACGCGCCGACGGCATCGGCGTCGAAGGCATCGATGCGATCGGGATGTCGCTGGTCGATCCGGTCAACGTCTATTCGCAGGCCGATCGCGCCAGCAAGTACGGCGTGCTGTTCGTGCTGCTGACGTTCGTCGGCTTCTTCATGTTCGAGCTGATCAAGCAGCTGCCGATCCACCCGATCCAGTACGGCCTGGTCGGCCTGGCGCTGGCGATCTTCTTCCTGCTGCTGGTCAGCCTGAGCGAGCACATCGCCTTCGCCTGGGCCTACCTGGTGGCCAGCGTCGCCTGCATCGGACTGCTGGGCTTCTACCTCAGCCACGTGCTGCGCAGCCGTGCGCGTGGCCTGGGCTTCGCGGCGATGCTGGCGACGCTGTACGCCGCGCTGTACGGCTTGCTGGTGTCGCGAGGACAACGCGCTGGTGCTCGGTGCCGGGCTGCTGTTCCTGATCCTGGCCGCGATCATGGTGGTGACGCGCAAGGTGGACTGGTACGCACTCGGTGGCAGGAGGCCATTGCTGGATTAGTCCCGGCGCCGGACCTGTCGAGGGGCGGGTGCCGGTCACGTCCGGCGCTGGGCGAGCGGGCGAGGACGGGCGGGCTCAAAAAAGGGCTTGACACCAGGCGGGCGTATCCACTGTACTAGTTATCACAGTACAGATGGTACGCAACCGGAGAGCCCCATGGCCCGCACACAGGCCTTGATGATCCAGATCGCCACCGGCGATCCGCGCCCGATCGGCAAGCAGATCGTCGACGCGGTGCGGATGAAGATCGCCACCGCCGAACTTGAACCCGGCGACCAGTTGCCCAGCGTCCGCGGGCTGGCGCAGCAACTGACGGTCAATCCCAACACCGTGGCCAAGGCCTACGCCGAACTGGTGACCGAAGGCTGGCTGGAATCACGCCAGGGCCTGGGCCTGTACGTGGCCACGCCGCGCCAACGACTCAGCGATGCCGAGCGCGAACGCCGTCTGGACGAGGCGATCGGCCGGTTCATCAATGACGTGATCGCCCTGGATTACCCGCCTGGCGAGGTGCAGGCGCGCCTGCAGCTGGAATTTCAGGCGCTGGCGCCCCGCAAGTCCGCCTGATGCGTCCCCGTCCTGATCCGGCGTGACCTCGCCACCGAATCGCACCCGAGACTTCCCATGTCCACCACTTCATCCGATTACGTGATCGAGACCCATGCGCTGAGCAAGCGCTACGGGCGCAAGCTCGCGCTCGACCATCTCGACCTGCAGGTTCCGCGCGGTCGCATCCACGCCATCGTCGGTGCCAACGGCGCGGGCAAGTCGACGCTGTTCCGGATCCTGCTCGGCTTCCTCGCGCCGACCTCCGGCAGTTCGCGCATCCTCGGCCGCGACAGCCAGCAGCTGACCCCGCAGGACCGCGCCCGCATCGGCTTCGTCAACGAGGAGCACACGCTGCCTGGCTGGATCCGCGTGGACCAGGTGAGCGCGATGCAGCACCACCAGTATCCGCACTGGAACCAGCGCGCCTACGACGAGGTGATCGGCCACTACCACGTGCTGCCGGAGCAGAAGATCGGCCAGCTGTCCCGCGGCGAGCGCGCTGGCTTCAACCTCGCCCTGGCGCTGGCGCAATCGCCTGAGCTGCTGGTGCTCGACGAACCGACACTGGGCCTGGACGCCAACCCGCGATCCTGGCGACGTCCATTGCGCTTCTCGCCGCGCTCGGGGAGCGGTCCGACGTCGAGGCGGACATCGTCGCGGGGCACTCGCTTGGCGAATACAGCGCGATCGTCGCGGCCGGGGGTCTTCCCGGACCCGAGGCGCTGAAGATCGTGCGGAGCCGCGGCCCTCTTCATGCAGGACGCGGTTCCGGTCGGCGAAGGGGCGATGGCCGCGATCCTCGGTCCTTCGCTCGAGGAAATCGAGCAGATCTGCGCGGAGGCCTCGGAAGGTGAGGTGGTTTCGCCGGCGAACATCAACGCGCCGGGGCAGATCGTGATCGCCGGGACGAAGGGGGCGGTCGACCGCGCGATCGCCATTGCGAAGGCGAAGGAGTCCGGCGCGCGCTGCCGCTTCCTGTCTCCGCTCCCTTCCATTGCGCCCTCATGAAACCTGCCGAAGGGCGGCTCCGGCCGATCCTCGAAGCCGCGGAGCTCCGCCCGCTGCTCGTCCCGCTCGTGACGAACGTGGACGCCTCTCCCGTCGGAACCGAGCACGCCGTCCGCAACGCGCTGATCCGCCAGGTGGTCTCGCCGGTGCGATGGGTCGACTCGGTCCGGAAGATGATCGAGATGGGTGTCCGGCGCTTCATTGAAATCGGTCCCGGAAGCGTGCTGACGGGTCTGATGAAGAGAATCGACCCGTCCGTCGAGCTGGTGAACATCAACAACCTCGCGAGCCTGGACGCGTTTGCCGAACGATGAGACTCCAGGCCCCAGAACCCAGGCCTCAGACCCCAGGCCCCAGGCCCCAGAACCCAGGCCTCAGGCCCCAGACCCCAGGCCCCAGATGGCAACGAAGAAAATCTATCTGAGGTCTGAGGTCTGAGGTCCGAGGTCCGAGGTCCGAGGTCCTAGAACGGAGATACGCGTGAAGATTGATCTGAGTGGGAAAGTCGCACTGGTCACCGGCGCCTCGCGGGGGATCGGCGAAGCGATCGCGCGGCGGCTCGGCGAGAGCGGCGCCACCGTCCTCTGCGCCGCCCGCTCCGCCGAGCGCGTCCGGGACGTCGCGGCGGCGATCGTCGCCGCCGGGGGAAATGCGAAGGCCGTCGAGCTGGACATCGCCGGAGCCGATCTGCGCGAGAGGATCCGGGCCCTGCTCGAGGAGAACGAGCGGATCGACATCCTGGTCAACAACGCCGGCGTCACGGCCGACGATCTCTTCATCCGGATGAAGCCGGAGGCGTGGGACATCGTCATCCGGACGAACCTCGATGCGATGTTTCACGTGACGCAGGAAGTCGTGAAGAAGATGATCCGCGCGAAGTGGGGAAGGGTCATCAACATCTCCTCGGTGGTGGGCCTCTCCGGCAACCCGGGGCAGGTCAACTACGCCGCGTCGAAGGCGGGGATCATCGGCTTCACCAAGGCGCTGGCGCTCGAAATCGGATCGCGCAACGTCACGGTGAACGCCGTCGCCCCCGGATTCATCCCGACCGCGATGACCGAAGCGATGACGGCCGAAGCGAAAGCCGCGATGGAAGGCGAGGATCGCTCTCCGCCGCCTCGGGACGCCCGACGACATCGCCTAGCCGTCGCCTTCCTCGCCTCCGAACAGGCCGGCTACATCACCGGCCACGTGCTGAACGTCTCGGGCGGGCTGTACCTGTAGAGATCGGGGCTCTGCGGTTTTGCGGTCTTTTTTGACGCCGCGCTAACGCAGCCGATAACGGTGGTGTGACAGCAGTCACCGCATACTGTCTGTGAAAGGACAATCGATGGCTGCTGGTGAGACACCTCCGCAGGCGGCGTACCGCCTTCCGGCGCATCTCGGGGAGCATCGCGTGATGCTCATCGACTACAGCGCACAAGGCGTGCTGCTCGAGCACTACCGGCTCGTCCCCGAGGGGGAGGAGGCGATATTGGTGCTCGAGTGGGAAGGGGAGCGGGTCGCGGTGAAGTGCCGCGTCGCCCATTCCGAAAAGTTCCCCGTCGCGTGGGGCAGCAGCCTGAAAGTCTTTCGCTCGAGGCTCGCCTTCCTGAGCGTCGATCCGGAGACCGTGTCGCGCATCGACCGGATCGTCCGGGAGCGGCACCGGATCTCGATCGCGCTCCAGATGGCGAATGCCTCCGGCCGGGGCGACGAGCAGGGGGAGCCCGTCTTTCGAAACGGGTTGGTCGCGGGCGGCGCTTCGCCTCTGGACGCGGCCGAATTCCTCCGGATGTGCTGGAACGGCTGTTCCTGGTCGACCGTCTGCACGGGGGAGGCTTCGCAGCCCTCCGACGGGTTCACCGTCGACGCGGAGGAACCCTCAAACCAGATCCACAGCCTCTGCCAGATCTACGAGCAGGCGACGTCGAGGGCCGCGAGCTGATTCGCGCGCAGGCGAGCCTCTCGCTCGAAGGAAAGAGCGGGCCCGGACGACGATCTGGACAGCGCGGATCGCGTGAATATAATGGCCGGCCGCCCTGTTGAGAAGGCGGCTTGCGACGGATCCTCCCGGCCGCGCGCGCTTTCAAGCCGTTGTAGCTCAGTTGGTAGAGCAGCTGATTCGTAATCAGCAGGTCACCGGTTCAAGTCCGGTCAACGGCTCCAGCGTTTTCAAGCACTTAGGCCACCCTAATGGGTGGCCTTTTCCGCTTCAGCCTTCAATGACAGCAACGCTGGACAGCGACCCGGTTGCCGTCGTGCTACATTCGGGTCCCTCCCGAATGTGCCGCGTCCTTGCAATGTTGACTTAAAAGGCAACAACGTGATACTTGAGTTGCTGGAAAAGGGCGGTGGGTCCGGCTTCACCATCTTTGGCGTTCCCGGAACAATTGCGTTTATTGAAAGCCTGACTGAGTCGGATCAGCAGAAGGTGACTGCTCTCATCGAACGCGTCGCGAGCCATGGGGTTTCTGAAGAACAGAGAGAAATGCAATGTGCTTGGAGATGGCCTGTTTGAACTCAAGGCATCTTCCGTTCGTCTCGTGTTCTCTTACGATCGCGAACGACGGTATGCGGTTGTGGTCGTCCACGGGTTCATGAAATCGAGCCAGAAGATCCCTGCACGCGAGCTTGCGCGGGCGAGAAGTTCACGCGAAAGAGTACTGAAGGCGCAGCAAGAAGGCAGGCTGACCTATGGAAACGTGGCTCAGTAAGAAGCTCAAGAGCTTCTCTGGAACCGTCGAGTATGAAGCTGAGAAGCTGGCGATCGATGTCAGCGAGAAACTCGTTGAGCGACTTGTCGAGTTGGGCATGAAGCGTAGCGAACTTGCTGAGCGAGTAGGTGTAGACCGCGCCGTCGTCACACGGTGCCTTTCGGGCACGCAGAACATGACTCTCCGAAGCCTCGTTTCGCTTGCGACAGCGCTCGATCTCACGATGACAATCGAAATGCGAAGGCGCGAACGGGAAACCGTGGCAGACGAGAAGCTCGAAGCAGTCTCGGAGACCTACGCGCGTGTCTTAGAGGCTCTGAAGAGAACTCGACAAGTGGAGGGATCCTACTCTTCGGTGACGACGACCGTCTCTGCTGGTAGCGCTGCGCACAAGGTCACGACTCCGTATGCTGCCGCTGCTTAACATTCTCGATTACGAAGCTGCTGGCCTTCGCTGTCGTGCCCTTGCAGGGATACGAAGCGAAGGAGCCGCCGGTCGCGGATATCGAAACCACCTTCGCGATCGCCCGGACCGAACAGGATCCTCAACGTTTCAGTATTCTCTTTCAATGCGACGTTCCCGGTAAGAGCAAGAAGCCCAATGTGCCCTATCGGTGCACAATCGCTTTAAGCGGTGACTTTCGCTCGATGAGGAAGCTGAAACCGACCGCGATTCCCGCAGGGGTCGTCAACAACGCTCTGACGATTCTCTACGGCGTTGCGAGAGGAATCGTGGGCCAGGCGACGGCCGCTGCACCGGCTGGAAAGTTTGTTCTGCCAGCCGTCACTTTTGATTCTCTGGTGCTCGCGGCAACCAAGGATCCAGACACAACGGTTGTGCTCGATGAGTGGCTTCAGGCAGTTCTCGAGGCGGAGAAGAACAACACGTCGACGCGCGCGAAAGATCGTTAGTTCTTCCCAAGCACCGCCGGATTCGTAATCAGCAGGTCACGGTCCCGGGCGCCCGCGGGGCGCTCCTACGCGACCGTGAGCGGGATCGTGACGCTCATCGAGCCGACCTGCTTGAACCAGCAGACGCGGTCGGAGACGCAGTCGAACTCGATGCGGTACTCGCCGCGGTCGAGGGGAGGCAGGTAGAACTCGATCTCGACACTCTCTCCCGGAGCGAGGGCGCGCGGCGGGGCGGTCAGGTCCTGCCAGTGAAAATCGTGGCGGAGGACGCCCCCTTCCGCGGCGGACAGGTGGGAGCCGAGGGAAACGCCGCCCGGGATCGTGCCTGAGGGAAGCCAGAGCGAGCGGCCCGTGTTGCTGATCCTCGCCCGCCCCCCGATCGGCGTGCCCGGTTCCACGCGGTCCGCCGCGAGACGCACCTCGATCTCGGCCGCGAGCCCCTCGGTCCGCCGGCTGTCGAGCGCTTCCTCCCCCGCGCGCTTCAGAAAGAAGGTGCGGACATTGCCGAGGAATGAGCGCGTGAGCTCGGCCCATCGGAGGTAGGTCTCGCCGCCGGCGAGGAGATCGTCGTACTGCTCGAGGGGTCACATGGAACGGCGGGACGTGATACGCCGCCAGGTGGATGGAGTCGAAGCCGACTTCCTGCGCGCTCTTCCAGATCGCGTGGACGTCGACGTCGTTCTCCACGACGCCGTAGTTCCTCATCTCGAACTGCGACTGCTCGGTCTTCGAGTGTTCCGGTCCCGGCTCGGCGAACGCCGCGATCCCGCCGGGACGGAGGACGCGCGCGAACTCGGCGAGCATCGAGCCGGGATCCGTCGCGTGATGGAAGGCGTCGAAGCAGAGGATCCGATCGACGCTCGCGTCGGGAAGGTCGATCCGCCGGCCGTCGAAGAGGAGGAAGATCGGCGCCGGCTGGATTCCGATCACCGGCTGGCGGCGGAAGAGCTCGCGCGCGATGTCGAGGGCCGTGGGGGAGACGTCGAGGAGGACGACCTCGCAGCCGACCTGCGTGAGATGGCGGGACGTCCACCCGGTGCCGGCGCCGAAATCGAGGACGCGGAGCCCCGGAGCGAGCTTCAGTCCCTGAATCACCGTGGCAAAGTTGACGAGAAGGGCGGGGGTGTCCGAGGGGGAGCTGAACGGCTTGGCGAGGTGGTAGTCCCAGCTCGTGAGGCTGGAGAAGTACTCTTCCGCTTTCCGATTCAGCTCGTCGAGCGAGCTGCGGGCGATCAGCTCGCGGACGTCGATGCGATCGGGCGCGGGGGCCGGTTCCGGCGCGGGGACCGCTTCCGGCGGCGCCTCCCCGCGGAGGGTCCGCAGGAGCTTTTTCCACGCGAGACGGAGGAGCGTGCGCGGGTGGCGGAGCGTGAGGGCGTTGAATTCCATAGGCGGTCGCGATGGTAGGCGGGTCAAAAGACAAATGCAAAATGCAGGATGCGAAATGACAAATATAGGAGTGACTTAACGCGGTAGTTAAATCTCCTGATTAACGTGACTGTTACACCAATGTATTGTTTGTATTTTATATTTGGCATTCCGTACTTTGCATTTGTCTTCCGCCCCCGGAATTTTCCTCTTCCCCCCGGCCTTGGGTAGAATCGTCGACCCCTGCTCCGCCCGGACGGGGGCGTACTTTCACAATTTGGCTGCGACTCCTTGGACCTCCCTCGGGGGGGTCCCGTCAGGCCGAGAGGAGACTACATGAGGACATACGAAGTCCTATTCATCCTCAATCCGCAAACCGCGGAAGAGGACACCCAGAACCTGATCGGTGATTTCAAGAAGATCGCCGAGACCGGCGGGGCGACGCTCGTAAGCGAGGACGCCTGGGGCCGCCGCAGGCTCGCCTACCCCATCAACAAGCTGACACGAGGGCATCTACCATCTCTTCACGTTCGAGGCGGAGGCGGATGCGCTTTCCGAGCTCGACCGGAAGATGAAGAACTCGGACGTGGTGGTCCGGCATCTGATCTCGCGCACCGACGAGGACATGAAGCGCGCCATCAAGCTCGCCAAGAAGAACCCGAAGAAGGAACGGCGGCCGCGCCCCGAGCCCGGGGCTGAAGGCGTGCAGCGCGTGACGGCGGCTCCGGCCGCGAGCGCCCCGGCTCCGGCCCCCAGCGCCGCGCCGACGACTCCCGAAGCGACCACTCCGGGTGCGGAGTAAGGAGGCCATCCATGAGCACGAATCAGACGGCTGGAGTTCAGTCCCAGCAGAGCGATTCCCGGCAGCAGGAGCGTGGCGACCGCGGACCCCGTCGCGGGGGCCCCGCCGGCGCAGGCGGCAAGAAGAAGTTCTTCTACCGGCGCAAGCGCGTGTGCAAGTTCTGCGTCGAGAAGATCGAGTACATCGACTACAAGGACATCAAGATGCTGCAGCAGTTCATCCCGGAGCGCGGAAAGATCCTGCCGCGCCGCATTTCGGGGACGTGCGCGCTGCATCAGCGAAAGCTTCAGAACGCGATCAAGCGCGCCCGCATCATGGCGCTTCTTCCGTTCGTCACGGACTGAGGCGGACAGTGGCGGGAAGGCGATGACGGAGACCGGCACGATCCCGGTCGCGGGCGCGACGAGCGCCGGCGGGCCGAGCGCGCGGAGCATTCTGCTCCACGGGCTGGCTGCCGCATTGATGTTCGTCTCGCCGCTGACGCTGTTCGTTCCGGCGGCGGTCCTCAGCTCCGGTCTGCGCAACGGGCGGCGGGGCCTGTGGCTCTCGACCGCCGGCGCCGCGGCTCTTCTCGCGCTCCTCGGGAGCGCGATCGGGACTCCGGCGGGATACACGCCGGTCGCGCGGATGCTCCTCGAGATCGGCGTGCCGAGCGCGCTCGGGCTCGAGCTCGTCCTGCGGGGCGGGCTCTTCGGACCCGTGCTCCTCGCGACGATCGCGGCGGGCTTCGGCGGCTTCGGCCTGGTCGAGCTCTCGATGCGAGCGCTCGCCTCGTACTCGCCCTACCAGGCGATCGTGGAGAACTTCCGCACGGCCAGCGCCTCGTCGATCGAGGCGTATCGCGGCGCGGGCATTCCGGCCGAGGCGATCTCGATGATGCAGCGGATCGCCGCCGCCGTCGCCGACTCCTACATACCCGTGCTCATCGCGATCGTCACGGTTCTGACGTTCGCGCTCAGTTACACGATGCTTCCGCGGCTTCGGAGCGGCCGGACGATGGTCCCGCGCTTTCTGTTCCGCAATCTCGCGTTTCCGGACGCGCTTCTGTTCGCGTTCGTCGCCGGAGGACTGGCGCCGCTCGCGACCGGCACGCTCCGCACCGTCGGATTCAGCGTGCTGGCCCTCGTGGCGTTTCTCTACATGATGCAGGGCCTCGCCGTCCTGCGCTTCCAGCACGTGCGCATGCGGCTGCGGCTTCTCGCCACCACGTTCGCCATGCTGATGATCGCGGTGCTCGCCCTCTACGGGGTGACCCCCGTGGTCCTTTTCCTGATCGGCCTGTTCGATCCATTTTTCGATTTTCGACATCTTCATCGAAAGGAAGCCCCCCATGAAAGTGATTCTGATTGACGAGGTGCGCGGGCTCGGCGGCCGCGGGGAAGTCGTCACCGTGCGCGACGGCTATGCCCGGAATTACCTGCTCCCCAAGCAGCTCGCGCGCGAAGCGACCTCCGGCAACCTTCGGGCCGCCGAGATGGAGCGCAAGAAGTGGGCGAATCTCACCCAGCAGGAGAAAGAGGCCTCCCAGCGGGCGGCCGTTCAGCTGGAAGGCGTGACCGTGGTCGTTCACAAGCGCGTCGGCGAGACCGGCACGCTCTTCGGCTCGGTCACCTCGGCTGAGATCGCGGACGCGCTCGCCGGCCGCGGGATCGAGATCGACAAGCGGCGGATCGAGCTCGGGCAGACGATCAAGTCCCTCGGCGCGCACGAGGTGGATGTCCATCTCCATCGTGAAGTCAGCGCCCGGATGCGCGTGGAAGTCGTCGGCGCCGTCGAGAAGGAGTACGCCGAAGTGCGCCTCCCGGGCGAGGAGCCGAAGACGCCCCAGGCGGAGCCCGCCGCGGCCGCCCCTCCGGCGGAAGCCGCTCCGGCGGAAGAGCAGCCGGCCCTCGAATAGCCGAAGGAGTCAGGGAGAAGTCGTCAGGGATCAGGGTGCCGGGGCGCGACTTGCCCTCGCCGCTCTGATCCCTTTCGTTTTCATGGACTCGATCGCCTTTTCCTTTTTCCCGACTCCTGTTCCCTGACTGCGGGAGTCCGGGCGCCCGCGGGGCGCCCCTACAGTAGAATCCCCACGATGAGCGACGAGCGGACGATCGAGCGGCCCCCGGAAGGGCTCGGCGGGTGGCGCGAGGTCTGGCGCGAGGACCTGCGATTCCCGAGACGGCCACGGGCATCAAGGGAACCATCCTCGGGTTCGTGCGGCGGCTCGTCGGCAGGGCCTCGCTTGCGGAAAGGGAGCGCCAGCGGAACTTCAACCTGGCGCTGCTCGAGCTGATCGAAGACGAACGGCGCCAGCTCGCGGCCGCCACGGGGGAGATCCAGCGCGAGGTCGCCGCCGCGCGCATCGAGCTCGACTCGCTCCTCCGCCTCGCCGTCGAGCGGAACGACGCTCTGCTCTCGGCGGTCGACAGGAAGGCGGAGACGGCCCTGGCGCGTGTCCGCGACGTGGCGCTCCCGCTGCTCGCCTCGCCGCCGCGCGAGGCGGCCGAAGAGTGGCTGTATCGCCGCCTCGAGGAAGGGCTGCGCGGGGGCGAGCCCGAAGTGCGGGAGGCGCTCGCTCCCTACGTGGAGTACGCGCGGCGATCGGCTCCGGTGCTCGACGTCGGCTGCGGGCGGGGAGAGTTCCTCGAGCTCTGTCGCGACGCGGGCATCGAGGCTTCGGGCTACGACACCAATGCCCGGTCGGTCGCGGACCTCCAGGCGCGCGGGATCAACGCGACGATCGCGGCGATCCCCACGTGTTTCGCCCGGCCACGGGGACGCTTCGGTCGGGTCGATCTTCGCCGCGCACGTCGCCGAGCACCTCCCGGGGAGCGCGCTGCTCGATCTCTATGCCGAGGCGCGCCGGGTGCTCCGTCCCGGCGGGTACCTCATGCTCGAGACCCCGAATGCGGAATCGCTGGCGGTCTCCGGCTCCGACTTCTGGCGCGATCCGACCCACCTCGCCCCGCGCCACGTCGCGGCTCTGACGCTCCTCGCGCGCGAGTACGGCTTCGCCGTCGAGGAAGTCCGCGCGATCCATCCGTTCCCGGCCAGCCGCCGGTTGCGATCCCCGAAGGCGCCGCGCCCGAGGTTCGCCACCTCGCCGAACAGCTCAACGAGATCCTCTTCGCCCCGCAGGATTTGCGGCTGGTGCTCAGGCGGGCGTGAGACGCCTCGGCGGGGGCGCCGTCCGGGGCGCTGCGCGTCCCTACGGCTCCCGGCCCACGTCGATGACCATCTCGTTCGGGGACGGAGGCGGGACGCGGTGCGGCTGGAAGCCGAGAAGCAGCCCGGTGATGAATCCGCCGATGTGGGCCGCGTTGTCGATGCCCGGCATGGTGAATCCGATGAAGATGTTGATGGCGGCCCAGAAGAGGAGCTGCTGGACGAGGCCTTTCCCCCAGGCGGCGTGACGGAAACGGGGAGAGCGGCGGATCGAGACGATCAGCGCGCCGAGGATGCCGAAAATCGCGCCGGACGCGCCGGCGGCCACGCCGTTCGTGAAGAATGCGCTCGCGACGGAGGCCACGATCCCCGAGGCGAAGTACGTCACCGCGAACCGCCCCGACCCGAAGAGCATCTCGAAGACGCCCCCGAGCTGATAGAGCGCCCAGAGATTCAGGAAGAGGTGGAGGAATCCGATGTGGAGGAACATCGCCGCCAGGAGGCGCCAGTACTCGCCCGCGGCGAAAAGATTCGGGACGATGGCTCCGAGGGAGACGAGCACCGGGATGCGGGTCGATCCTCCGGCGAGCATCTCGAGTCCGAATACGACGCAGATGGTCGCGATGAGGCCGATCGTGACGGGGGAGTGTCGTTTCAACGGCGTTTCCTTTCGATCCAGCGCGGAGACGCTCATCATCAGGAAGTGTGCCGGGCGCGGGAGAGATTTCCTTGAATCGGAGGAAAGAGCGCGGCTGGAAAGGGAAGGATCGATCCGCAGCCGTCCCGACGTCGATCGCCCGGACGATCGCCTTCGCCACCCGCTCCGGGGGAATGGCGAGGACCATGCGCGACGCGCCGGGCATCTTCCCTCGTTCGGCCGTCACGAAAAACTCCGTATCCGTCGTCGCCGGGGCCGACGAGCGATACCCTCACGCCCTTCTCCTGACCTCTGCCGCGGAGAGCTTCCGTCATCCCGGTGAGCGCGAACTTCGATGCGGAGTAGCCGCCCATCCGCGCGTACCCCATGAGGCCGGCGATGGAACCGACGTTGACGATCGCGCCCGCGCGTCGCTCGAGCATCTGCGGGAGAGCCGCCTGGATGCACCAGAGCGCTCCGAAGTAATTCGTAGCCATCATTCCGAGGGCGTCCTCGGCGCGCGCATGGGCGATCGCGTCGAAGATCGCGAAGCCCGCATTGTTGACGAGGACGTCGACCGGCCCGAAACGGGCGGTCGCGGCGCCGATGAGCCGGACGCACTCCTCCTGTCGCGAGAGGTCCGCCACGACGGTCTCGCACTCGGCGCCCGCGGCGCGGCAGGCCGTGGCGGTCCGCGCGAGCTCCCCCTCGCGCCGGGCCGTGATCGTGAGGCGCGCGCCGCGCCGCGCGAGCGCGATCGACGCGGCCCGGCCGATGCCGCTCGAGGCCCCGGTCACGACGATGTGCCGATCCTTCGGATCCATGGCTGGGGGCCTTTGTATCCGACCCTCCGGACGATTGCAACTATAGGAATTTTCAGGACTTTCGGGCCCGCGGGGCCCCGCGGGCGCCCGGTTGACTTTGAAAAGAAGCGCCCCCTATACTCCGCCGGGCACGCCTCTCCCGCCCCACCGCCACGAAGGAGCCTTTCTGATGGCTTTCGAAGATGTAAAGAAGGTCTGGATGAACGGCCGGATGGTGGATTTCGCGGACGCGAAGGTTCACGTTTTCACGCACGCGCTTCATTACGGATCCGCGGTGTTCGAAGGGATCCGGTGCTACAAGACCGAGAACGGACCCGCGATTTTTCGCCTCCACGACCACATCCGGCGTCTCTACGACAGCGCGAAGATCTACCGTTTCGAAGTTCCCATTCCGATTCACGAATTCGAACAGGCGTGCGTCGACCTCGTCGTCGCGAACGATTTCGAAGACTGCTACCTCCGGCCGCTCGTCTACCGCGGCTTCCATTCCCTCGGCGTCTCACCCGGGCAAGTGCCCGATCGACATCACGATCGGCGCCTGGAAGTGGGGCAAGTATCTGGGCGAGGAGGCGATCGAGCAGGGTGTAGACGTCCGCGTAGCCTCCTGGGCGCGCATGGCGCCGAACACCTTCCCCGCGATGGCGAAAGCGACCGCCAACTACATGAACTCGATCCTCATCCGGTCCGAGGCGGGCATGGACGGGTACGCCGAAGGGATCGCCCTCGACGTCTCCGGCTACGTCTCGGAAGGCTCGGGCGAGAACGTCTTCCTGGTTCGCGACGGAAGGATCAAGACGCCTCCTCTCGGCGCTTCCGTGCTCCCGGGCATCACGCGCGATACCGTCATCACGCTCGCGCGCGATCTCGGCTACGACGTCCAGGAAGCGCTGATCCCGCGGGAAGCGCTCTACATCGCCGACGAGGTCTTCTTCACCGGATCGGCGGCCGAGGTCACCCCGGTTCGCTCGGTCGACCGCATCTCGATCGGCGGCGGATCGCGCGGGCCGATCACCGAGCGCCTCCAGAAGGCGTACTTCGACTACATCGGCGGCCGCGTGGCGGATCGGTACGAGTGGCGTACGCCAGTACCCGTCCGCGTCAAGAAGTGAAGAAGTAGGAAGTAGGAAGGGCCCACCCTTCCTCCTTCTTTTCTTTTACTCTTCTTCCGATTCCCGGTTCAGCTTCTGCTCTAACCATAACGAGTGCGCGCCTGCTGCTCGGGAAGTGGCCGGCAGGCTGTCAGTTGCCTGTTCTTGCTTTCTACTTCCTACTTCCTACTTCAAATCACCCCCCGCTCCCGCAGCGACACGAACCGATTCGCTCCGATGATGAGGTGATCGACGAGCTCGACGCCGAAGAGGCGGGCGGCTTCGTTGAGCTTGCGGGTGAAGGCGATGTCCTCGGCTGAGGGGGAGGGGTCGCCGGAGGGGTGGTTGTGGAAGGCGACGATGCCGGCGGCGTTCTCCTCGAGGGCGAGCCGGAGGACGTCGCGCGTGGAGACCGTGGTCGCGTTGAGAGTTCCGACGTAGATTTCCCGCTCGCGGAGGATCCGGTTCTTCGAGTCGAGGAAGAGCGCGCCGAGTCGCTCCTGCATGTAGTGGGAGTAGCGGGCGATGAGAGGGCGCGCGATCGACTCCGCGTCGCGGATCGGATCGCGCTCGCCGTCGCCGTGAGCGGCGAGCCGTCGTCCGATCTCGAGGGCGGCGGCGATGCGGCAGGCCTTCGCGGGGCCGATGCCGCTGGCCCGCCTGCCGGCGGGCCAGTCGCGACGGGCGAGAGCGGCGAGCCCGTCGGCCAGGAGCGCGCGCGCGAGCTGGATCGAGCTCTGGCCCCGCGTTCCCGATCCGATGAGGATCGCGATCAGCTCCGCGTCGCTGAGGGTGGTCGCGCCGTGCAGCCTCATCCGTTCGCGGGGTCGTTCGTCGAGTGGGAGGTCGGCGATGAGCTCGCCGCTCATCCCAGGCTCCGCTCGACGGCGGCGGCGAGGCGCGGCAGCACGATCGCCGCGGGAGCGTGAATCGACAGGAGCGCGAGCCGCGTGATCGGCGTCTCCTGAGGATTCACCTCGATCGCCTCTCCACGGCGGAGCATGGAGACCAGCCCTGCCGCCGGGTGCACCACGCCGGACGTCCCGATCACCAGCAGCAGGTCGGAGTCCGCGACCGCATCGGATGCGGCTTCGATCGCGCCCGGCGGGAGCATCTCGCCGAACCAGACCACGTCGGGCCGGAGGATCGCGCCGCACGAACAGAGGGGCGGAAGCTCTGCGAACGATTCGGTGCGCTCCTCCGACGTTCCCTCGCGGGTGCAGCGGACCCGGAAGATGTTTCCGTGAAGCTCGATGAGGTTGCGCGAGCCGGCTCGGCGGTGAAGCGCGTCGACGTTCTGCGTGATCAGAACGAGGGACCCGCCGTTCGACTCGAGCAGATCCTCGAGCGAGGCGAGAGCCAGATGCCCGTCGTTCGGAACCGCTTCACGGATCACGCTGCGGCGCCATTCGTACCAGCGCCAGACCAGCCGGGGATCCCTCGCGAAGGCCTGTGGCGTCGCGAGCTCCTCGGCCCTGTGGTTCTCCCAGAGTCCTCCCGCATCGCGGAATGTAGGGATGCCGCTCTCGGCCGAGATTCCGGCGCCCGTGAGCGCGGTGATGCGGCGGGGGCGGTGCTCTTCGATCCAGAGGATCGCTCGTTCCAGAGTTTCCTGCATGGCTCTTTTTCGCCGAAGCGGCGGCGGTCGGCCAGCGGAGGGTGGGTGGCCGTATGGTACCTCGGCTGGGGCGTTCGGGTGCAAGCAGGCAGTCGGCCGAAGGCTTCGAAGGATCCGAAGCCTGCCCGGGAAATCAAAAGGAGGGCTCGCGCCCTCCTGTCCTTCTGCCTTCTGCCTGCTCTGTCACGAACGCGGCATGTTGTTCTCGAACACCTGCACGAACGCTTCTTTCCGCAGCCTTTCGATGTACGAGAGGTAGTCGCGGCTGAAGGTTTCCTGGTCGGCCTCCGTCCGGAGGCGCTCCTTGACGGCTTCGAACCCTGGGATCTCCGAGGGGAGCCGCTCTTCGACGAGGAGGATGTGGAAGCCGGCGGGGGACTCGACGGGGCCTGTGATGCTTCCCGCGGGCGTCGCGAAGACGCTCTGATCGAGCACGGGGAGGAGCTCGCTCTTCGCGACGGTGCCGATGTCGCCACCCTTTTCTTTCGAGGGAGAGTCGGAGAACTCCCCCACGAGAGCGGCGAACGGCTCGCCGGCGCGCGCCCGGGTCGCTGCTTCCTCCGCTTTCGCGCGAAGGAGGGCGCGGGCGCCGAGGTCGGCTGCGGGGGGGATCACGATGACGATCTCGCGGAGCCGCGCGCGCTCGGGGAGACGGTACGAGTCCTTCTCCTTCTCGTAGCGCTGGCGCAGCTCCTTGTCGGAGATTTCGGTCCGGGAGCGAAGCTCGCGACCGAAGACCTTGTTCGTGAGGAGCGTATCGCGAAGGCGCGCTTCCATGTCGGGGCGGGTCAGGCCGGACTGCTTGAGCGAGGCATCGAACGCTTCCTCGCTCTTGAGGTTGTACTGCTCCATCAGGCGTTTGATCGCCTCGTCGATTTCCTGCTTGGTCACGGTCAGGCCGATCCGGTCCGCGCGGTCCTTGATGAGGACCTCGGCGAGCATCTCGTCGAGGAGCTTTTTCCGGAAGCTTTCCTTCTGCGCGGCGACCTCGGGGGGTGGCACGGTGTTCTCGATCTCGGCGTAGCCGCCGCGGAGACGCGCCTCGTACTGCGATCGCGTCACGATCCGGTCTCCGACGCGCGCGAGCACCGCCTCGACCACTTCCGCCTGGATTGTTGCGGCCGCCATCATGAGAGCGAGGCCGGCGATGAGCTTTTTCATAGCGTTTATCCCTGTCCGATTCGACGGGGCCGAAGCCTCCGGGGTATCGGTCGGAACAGGGGGTCGCTCTGAATTATTCGGCGTCGGAGGAGGGGAAATTGCCGCTGTAGGCGAACGGGAGGCGCCGCGTGAGGATCGAGACGTTCACGTTCTGGCGCGCCGAGATGAGGAGGTTCGAGAGCTGCTTGCGGGAGGCATCCTCCGCCAGCCTCTGGCGGACCAGCGGCTCCGCTTCTTCGAATGAGAGGGTGCGGGCGGGCTCGCGGGCGGTCACCTGAAAGATGTAGAAGCCGGTGTCCGTGCGGATGACGTCGGTGAAGCGGGGGGGGGTGAGCGAGAAGACCGCTTCCTCGAAGACCTTCGGGAGCTCATTGCGGGTGATCCAGCCGATCTCGCCGCCGCCGGCGGCGTTCGGGGCGCGCGAATAGGTCGCGGAGAGATCGACGAAGGGGGCGCCGGCGCGGAGCTTCCCGAGGACTTCCGCCGCGGCCTTCTCGTCCTGAACGAGGATCTGCCGTACGCGCGCGCGCTCCTCGAACCGGAACTCGCGGAGGTACTGCTCGTAGTAGGCGCGCACGGCTTCGGGCGAGGGAGGAGCGACCTCGCCCGCGAGGTCGGTGACGAGCGCGTCGCGCCGGAGCTGGTCGCGTTTTTCCGCGGCCGTGGATCCCGGTTCTTCGCGAACCGCCGCGGCGACCTGGTCCGCGCTGACTTCGATTCCCCGCTTCGTGGCGAACTCCGAGAGGAGGACTTCCTGAACGAGCTGGTCGAGAAGGGCACTCGCGGCTTCGGGGACGAGCTGCGCGAGCTCGGCGCCCGCGTTGCGGTCGAGATACCGATTGAATTCCTCGAGAGTGACGCTTCGCGTTCCGATCTGAGCGACGACGTCGGGGGGGCTGCCGACTCGTTCTTCGCGCAGGCGGCGAGGAAGAGACAGGCGAGCACGAGTCGGCGGACCGGCATAGGCGAGCGGATGGTAACAGAATGGAGGGCGGGGCCAGCAGAGCGGTCGGCGCATGAACCCGAGCCAACCATGGGGCCGATGCGACCGATGAGGGAGAGGTTTTTCATCCGCCCCATCCGTCCCATCTAATGTCCGATCTCCGAAGCCCCAACCTCTCTCCCCGCGCGAACCGCAGTCAGCGCATCCTCGATCGCCTCGAGGATCGCGGCCGGCCCGCCGTCGGCGACCGGCAGGGCCAGGACGCCGCCCGGGGAGAACTTCGCGTCGGGGCGCTCCGCGAGCAGGGCGAGCAGCCTTTCGGGATCGATCTTCGCGGTGGGGTGGAATTTGACGGCGACGATGTCCCTGTCGCGCACGATGGAGACGACGCCGAGCTGTCTGGCCTGCTGGCGGAGCTGGACGAATCCGAAGAGGGTCTCGACGTTCTGAGGGATGGCGCCGAACCGGTCGCGCATCTCGGTCCGGAGCTCGCCCAGGCGGTCGCGGTCGCTTTGCGGCGGCGATCTTCTTGTAGAGCGTGATGCGGATGTTCTCGTCGGCGATGTAGTCGCGGGGTATGTAGATGTCGAGCCCGAGGCTGATCTGGGTCTCGATCTCCTCCTCGATCTTCTCGCCGCGGAGCTCGCGGACGGCTTCGTCGAGGAGCCGGGTGTACATCTCGAATCCGACGGCGGCGATCTCGCCCGACTGCTCGTCCGCCGAGGATGTTGCCGCCGCCGCGGATCTCGAGGTCGCGGGCGGCGATGCGGAAGCCGGCGCCGAGGTCGGAGAACTCCTGGATGGCGGCGAGCCGCTTGCGCGCGTCGCCGGCGAGGACGCGGTCGGAGGGTACGAGCAGATAGCAGAAGGCGAGCCGGTCGCTGCGCCCGACGCGCCCGCGGAGCTGGTAGAGCTGCGAGAGGCCGAAACGCTCCGCGTGATTGATCAGGATCGTGTTGCCGCGGGGATGTCGATCCCGTTCTCGATGATCGTCGTGGCGAGGAGCACGTCGTACTCGCGCGCGATGAAGCGCATCATCGCGTCCTCGAGCTCCTTCTCGTCCATCTGCCCGTGGCCGACGATCACGCGCAGGCCCGGGACGAGCCGCTCGAGGTAGTCCTTCATCGCGTAGATCGATTCGACGCGGTTGTGCAGGAAGAAGATCTGTCCTCCGCGGGCGAGCTCGAACTCGATCGCTTCCCGGATGAAGTCGTCCTGGAACGCGACGACCGCGGTCTGAATCGCGAGCCGATCCTTGGGCGGCGTCTCGATGACCGAGATGTCGCGGATCCCCACGAGCGACATGTGCAGGGTGCGGGGGATCGGCGTCGCCGACATCGCCAGCACGTCCACGGACTTCTTGAATTGCTTGAGCCGCTCCTTCTGGGCGACGCCGAACCGCTGCTCCTCGTCGATCACCAGCAGGCCGAGATCCTTGAACTTCATGTCCTTCGAGAGGATGCGGTGCGTCCCGACGACGACGTCGATCTCGCCGGTCTCGATCTTCGCGCCGATCTCCTTCTGCTCCTTCGGCGAGCGGTAGCGCGAGAGGAGCTCGACGGTGACGGGGAACGAGGCGAACCGGCGGAGCAGCGTCTTGTAGTGCTGGAACGCGAGGATCGTCGTCGGCGCGAGGATGGCGATCTGCTTCCCGTCCATCACGGCCTTGAACGCCGCGCGCATCGCGACTTCGGTCTTGCCGTATCCGACGTCGCCGCAGAGCAGGCGGTCCATCGGCTTGCGCGACTCCATGTCGTGCTTGATGTCGTCGATCGCGGCCTGCTGATCCTCCGTCTCCTCGAACTCGAACGCTTCCTCGAACTCGAACTGCCACGGGCTGTCCTGGCTGAAGGAGTGTCCCGCGACCATCTGGCGGGTCGCGTAGAGCCTGAGGAGCTCGTCGGCCATGTCGCGCATGGCCTTCTTGACCGACGCCTTCGTCCGGGCCCAGGTGGTGCCGCCGAGCTTGTCGAGCTTCGGCGGCACCTCGCCGCCGCCCGAGTATTTCTGGATCAGATTCAGGCTCTCCATCGGGAGAAGGAGCTTGCCGTTGTTCGCGTACTCGAGCTGCATCACCTCCCGTTCCGTCGGCGCCGAACGAGACGCGCTCGAGCCCGAGGAACCGGCCGATGCCGTGATCGACGTGGACGATGTAGTCGCCGGCCTTCAGGTCGCGGAGGTCGGTGACGAACGTTTCCGCCGCTTTCCGCTTCCGAACCGCCGCCTGCGCCGACGGCGGCTCGAACAGATCCGCCTCGGCGATCACGCCGAGGTTCACCTCGTCGAAGTCGAAACCGCGCGCGAGCGAGCCGCGGGCGACCACCAGATCCTCCGCGAGCCGTTCTCCCTGGTCGATGAACGGGATGTCGAATTCGCGGAGCAGGCGCTCGATTTTTTCCCGGCCGCCGCGGCTGGCGGCGAAGAGAACCTGTCTGCGCGCGGCGGCCCGGCGCGCCGCGAGGTCCCGCGAGAGCTCCCCGAGCCGATTGACCCAGCTGCCGGCGGCCGGCGCGTGGACTCGCAGCTCTTCGTACTCGCCGGTCACGTGAAGGTCGCTCAGCGCCAGGCGGGCGCGGCCCAGAAAGTCGTGGGCGAGCGCCGGCGGGAGGAGAAAGCGGTCGGGGGCGAACACGATCTTTCCGCGCTCCGTCGCCGACTCGTACTCGGAGCGGAGAAGCGTCTCATAGCGATCGACCGCCGTCGTGATCTCGTCGGGGTCGATCGCGACGATCCTCCACCCGCTCGCGAGCATCTCGGGGAACCCCGTGCTCTGGCCGGCGAGCGGGATGAAGTTCTCGATCCCCGGGAAGGATCCGTGTTCCTGGAGGCGCTCGATTTTCTCGGCGACGTCGCGCTTCCAGATCGGGTCGGAGAACTCGCGCGCGAGCAGCTGGGCGAGCGCGTGCAGCGAAGGGCGCGAACGCGGGAACTGCGACATCGGATAAAGGAGGACGCGCTCGATCCCGTCGAGGGACCGCTGCGTGTCCGGCTCGAAGTGGCGGATCGACTCGACGGTGTCGCCGAAGAGCTCGAGCCGGATCGGCTGGTCTGCGTTCGGAGGAAAGACGTCGAGAATTCCCCCGCGGAAGGCGATCTCGCCCGGTTCGCCGACGAGATCGGCGCGCGAGTACCCCCTTTCGGTGAGCGACTCGAGGAGCGCGCGAAGGTCGAGCTCATCCCCCTGCCGGATCTCCGCGATCCGCGACTGGAATTCCTCCTGCGGCGGAAGGCGGCGGAGCAGGGAGCGCGCAGTGAGGATCAGAAGGTCGACCTCGCCTCGGACCAGCGCGCCGAGGGCGCGGATCTCGTCCCGGACGACGGCGAGGGAGGGATCGACCTCCTGGTAGGGGGAGAGCGATGGGTTCGGATAGACGACCACGCGCGAGGGGGCGGGATGGAAGAGCGCGAGGGCCCGTTCCAGGTCCTGAAGAATCGCGTCCGAGGGGACGATGAGCGCGATGCGCTCGCCGGTTCGCTCGGCGAGCGCGGCGAGGAGAAGCGCGCGCGCCTCGAGCGAGGCGCCGGTCACCTCGACGCGCCGCAGGGCGTCCTCGGCGCCTGCGATCCCGTCGAAGAACGGCGCCCGGGCCACGAGGCGCCGGATCTCGTCCGCGATGGGTGGGCGGGGGTCGGTCATCGGCGGCAGTCGTCAGGGAGAGTCAGGGGAAAGGGGAACCCGGGAACCAGCGAACGGACTGCGGATGTCTACCAGAAGATCGCCTGAAGGTGAAATTTCATTCCGAGCCCGCGTGGAAACCCGTGGAGCCCGGAAAGATCAACGCGAGACCTTACCGCGGAAGGCGAGCACGGCGGTCACGAGTCCCCATAGATGCGCCGGTACTCGTGGAGGTTTCGGGTCACGATCATCACATACAGGCGAGTTTCCGCGTACGGGATTGAATCGACGAATCGATCGAGATCCGAGGCCGGGGTCCTCTGCAGCCATCGCTGCACCGCAGACTCTCCGGCATTATACGAAGCGATGGCCAGCGGCCGATCGCCGTTCATGGCCTCGAGTTTCTGGCGCAGCTCGGCCGCTCCGACCCGAATGTTGATCGCCGGATCGAACAGATCCTCCCGCTCGATGGGGCCGAGGCCCGCGGAAGCGGCGATCGCCGCCGCTTCCGGCGGCATGATCTGCATCAGCCCCACGGCGCCGGCATTGGAAACGGTCGTCGGATCCCAGCCGCTCTCCTGCCGGATGATCGCAGCGATGAGCCACGGATCGGTCCCGGTCGAGGCGGCTGCCTCGCGGATCTCGTCCCACCGGAAGCGGGGGTAGAGGACCTCCCAGAAGCGCTGCGGGATCCCCGTGCCGCCGTGGCGGATCAGGTCCTTGAAATCGCGGTTGAGAATGCCGATCGCGCGGAGGGGCTCTCCCGCGTCGGAATAGAAGTCGGCGAGGCGCCAGGAGAGGACCGGGTCGCTCGCTCGGTTCGCCGCGATCCGCTTGAGCTCGCGCGCGGCGTCGAGGTCGAGGCCGACGGCGCGCAGCTCGAGCGCGATCGCGAGGCGGGGATCAGTCGGCTCGGCGAGGGCCTCCTGCGGAAACGAGTAGCCGCTGGCGATCTCGTTCGGCGGAAGAAGGTCGACGCCGAGAATCTCCCGGGCGCGGTACGAGTAGTAGGCGTACGGGAATTTGTGAATCAGCCTCCGGAGGAGCTCGTCGCGCCGCGCGAGATCCCCCTCCTTCTCGCGGATCTTCGCCGACCAGAAGAGCGCGTTGGACGTGTAGTCGGCGTCCGGATACTTCCCGAGGTACGTGTCGAACGCGTCGAGGGCCTCTTTCGTCTTTCCCGCCTGCGTCCAGATCCAGCCGAGAGTCCAGAGGTTCTGCCCGTCTCCCCCCGGTCCGGCGGTCGCCATGCCCTCCTCGAGCAGCCGCGCGGAGCGCTCCAGGTCCTGCTCGTCCGTCTGGTAGTACTTCGACAGAAGGATCTTCGCCTCCGCCGCCTCTTTCGAAGCCGGGTAGGTTTTCAGGAGGGTTTCGAGCGTCTCAAGGAACTGCTCGTTCCGGTCGGAGCGCCAGAACGCCCGAGCGCGGAGAAGCTCGATCGCGAGGTGGTACGGCTCGCCCGGGACGGAGGGCTCTTCGGTGACGAGCTCGTACCTGCGGGAGTTGAAGAGCGAGGTCGCGCGCGCGTAGCGGTAGTCGGCCGACGAGATGCGCTCGGGAAAGCGCGCCTTCATCCGCTCGAGCAGGTCGAGCGCCTGGTCGTACCGGTTCACTCTTCCGAGCCGCTCGGCCAACCGCACGCCCTCGGCGAACGAGAGCGTGGCGATCGGTGAGTCGGCCGCGGCTGCGAGCGCGCCGTAGTGCCGTTCCGTCCATCGGCTGCGGGGGTATTGAGAGAGGATCCGGAAGCGGAGCCGGTTCGCGTCGGCCGCGAGGCCGGCATCCTGCAGTCCGTCAGCGAGCAGGGCGAACTCTTCGTCATTCAGCTCGTCGATCGGGATCGCGTCGACGGCGCGCAGCTCCGTGGCGGCGGCTTCGCGCTCTCCGGCGGCGGCGAGAATCGCCGCGAGGCGGAACCGCGCGATCGATCCGACCCCGTCCGCATCGGCGGCGATGACCGACCGGAGAGCGTCGGCGGCTCCGGAAAGATCTCCGAGCTGCTTCCGGACGTCGGCGAGCTGCAGCATCAGGTGCGATCGGATGAGCGCATTCGCTTCCGCCGCGTCGACGAATGCCTTCTCCGCCTCCTCGAGCCGTCCTTCCTGCCGGAAGAAGAGTGCGAGCGAGGCCAGCGCGCGACGGCGGGTCTGCGGGTCGCCGGACTGCGTCAGCTCTCGAAGCGCCGATTCACGGCTGTCCTGCGGCAGAGCCTCCACCTGCTCGGCGTTCTGCGGCTCGCCCTGAGGAAGCGCGGCGGGGGGGGCAGAGCCTCCGCAGGCGGCGAGAATGATCGAGAGGGGAAGAAGGAAAGGGACGAGGTATCGGGTCACCGCACACGCTCCACAGGTCTGACGAGCATTCCGTCGCCCCCCTCCGTGAAGCCGAGGCGGTGGAATGCGTCGACGAATTCGGTTGAAGTCCGGATGACCAGGCGAAGCGAGCCGAGGCGTCGCGCCTCCTCGTCGAGCTCCGCCAGCATCGTCCGGGCGATGCGCTTCCGTCGCAGGTTCCGCGCCACCCAGAAGTCGCGAATGAGGAGTTGCTCGCCCGCCGGCTCGAAGGAAAGGGAGGCGACGAGCTCGCCGAGCAGGAAACCGATGAGCCCGCCGGGCGCGCTCGCGACAGGCTCCCTCGCCTCGGATTTCGAGAACGAGCGAAGGCGCGGCTCGTCCTCGGGCGTCACCGGGCGAACGAAGAGGCGCATCCCTTTCATGAGGCCGCTTTTTCCGGCCCTGGCGTCGGTGCAAATAAGACGGGCGTGAGAGGGGAATAACTTTCGGATTTCCTTGACAAAGCCAGCCGGAACCGAGACACTTCGGTGTCGGCCCTCCTATTTATTTGATTCTCGGTCGGATCCCCTTCCCATGGACGCCCAACAGGCTATCGAACAGTTTCTGTCCCACGGTCAGGCCGAAAAGAACCTGTCCGATCGGACCCTGCGCGCGTACGAGTCCGACCTGTCCCAGTTCCGCAACCAGCTGCGGGTCGCCACGGTAACGGAGATCACGCCGGACGACCTCGAGAATTATGTGACGGTCCTGGGAGCGGGAACGTATCGCGATACGTCGATCCGGCGGAAGATCGCGGCGCTGAAGGTCTTCTTCCGCTTTCTGGAGGAGAAAGGCGTGGTGGTGGAGTCGCCGGCGCGGCGCCTGCGGATCAAACAGCCCGCCGAGGCGAGAGTGCCGAACGTTCTTTCTCTCAAAGAGATCCGGGCGCTTCTTTCGGCGCCGAAACGGCACATTGCCGAGCTGGCGGACCACCGGACGATCAGCACCGGGGCCGCAGAACCGCTATTTTTGCGCCGTCCGCGACAACCTCATCATCGAGCTCCTCTTCTCGACAGGGATCCGGATCGGCGAGCTCGTCGCGCTCGACCTGTCGGACGCGGACATCGAAGACCGCGCGATCCAGGTCACGGGGCGTGGAACGCGCGGCCGGGAGATCGGGCTCTCGTCCGATGTGGTGTTCGACGCGCTCTGCGACTACCTCCGCCTCCGGAAGGACCGGGCGATCGAGACCCCGGCGCTCTTCGTCGGGCGATCGGGAACGCGGCTCACGATCTATTCGATCGAGAACATCTTCAAGAAGTACGTCCGGAACGCCGACATCCGGCGGCACGTCACACCGCACGCCCTCCGACATACGATGGCGTCGATGATGATCTCCGGCGGGGCGGACATCCACGCGGTGCAGGAGATGCTGGGGCACGCGTCGATCCTCTCGACGCAGGTCTATACGAAGCTCTCGATTCCGCGTGTCAAGAGGAGCTCCGGCTCCGACCGCGGCATCAGCGTCGATCCCGCGACACGGCTCTCGATCCGGAAGCGATAAGAGCTTCCCGGCCGACATGTCATCCCGAGCGTAGCGAGGGATCTGGGCGGCGGATTGCGCGTAACGCGGAGACCGTCATCGGCGGATCCAACCGTATTCGCGGGAAGCACAGCGTTGCCGGGCTCTCCTGCCGAGAGCCGTCGCCGCGTCGTCCGCGCCTCCCACCCAGATCCCTCGCTACGCTCGGGATGACATCGCGCGAAGTCCGTTTCTTCTTCTCAGGTACGGCGCTAGCCGCCCATTGCTCGGGATGACACCGGTTCATTTCGAGCTGACGAGATACGCGTTCAGCGCCTTCTCCCATCCCTTCATGAACGTCTCGTAGTACTCCTCCGTGAACGCTGCGACGAAGCGCTCGCCGGCCTCGGTGAGCGCCGTGTGCGTGTAGGTGACGTCGGCGCGCGTCTCCTCGGGACCTGATTCCGATAGGAGGATCGCGATGCGAGCCACCGTGAGCTCTGGAGTGACCTTGACGAACTCGATCCGGCGCGGCGGCTCGTACTCGGTGACGACCCAGATCGCTTCTGGCTCCGGCGTCATGAACACGCAATCCTTTTCGGCGACGCCGGAGCTGGTCACGACGAGCGAGGGGTCCCATCCCTCGACCCACTCGGTCTCGCGGACGGGGCAGAGGAGGGGGAAGACGCGGGCAGGGGCAGCAGCGAGCCGCTGCGGCCAGGTCCGGGTCGCGCGCACAGGGGGAACGATCTTCATCGAGGTGTCCTTTCGCAAAAGAAAAGGCGCTCCTTCCGGAGCGCCGTGAGATTTCGATCTGGAGCGGGCAACGGGATTCGAACCCGCGACCCCAAGCTTGGGAAGCTTGTGCTCTACCAACTGAGCTATGCCCGCTCGGTGAAGCGGATCTTACAACAGGGGGGCGCGAGGGCGGTATTTCGAAAAGGGAGCGGGGCACCGTCTGTGGGCCCGCAGGGCGCCCCTACGACGCGCGAAAGGCGGGGTGCGCGTCTAGAGCGACGACTCCGCCGGAACCGGTTCCGCCGTTCTTCGCCGCGCGAATAGGATCCCCAGAGCCCCCGGCGACCGCGCTTCCGAGGAGGCCGTACGTCGCGGTGACGGCGGGATTCAGGAGCCCCAGCTGGATCGCGCGGGTGTCGGCGAGGAACCGGAGAACGGCCGGCCATGAGTCCGACCCGGCGCCGAGATCGATGCCATGGGCGGTCGCCCAGCGCCCGAGCCAGGAAAGTCCGAAATGGATCGAGATGCCCGTGATCGCCGCGGCGGTCGCCGAGCGCTTTCCCATCGAAGGAAAGAGAATTCCGAAGAGGATCGGCACGGTGCTGGCGGCGACGATGCCGTAGACACCGAGCTGCCCGAAGATGCCGAGGAGTCTCGGCGGGTGAAGCGCGAGCCAGAACGAGACGATGCCCATGATGACGAGGATTCCCTGGCTGACGCGGTGGCCGAGGTGCCGGCGCTCCTCTTCGGTCCCGCGCGTGACGAGGTTCATGACGATGTCGTTGGAGGCGATGCTGGAGAGGGCGACGAGGATGCCGTCGAGCGTGCTCATGCCTGCCGCGAGGATCGCGATCGACACCAGGGCGAGAGTCGCGGGGCCGAACGTGTTCGCCAGGTAGGCCGCGACGACCAAGTCCTGGCGGAACGCGCCGGTCGCAGGGTCGATCAGCGCCTGCGGCGGGATGGACGCGATGCGCGCCCAGAGGCCGATGAGAAGGAGCGACGTGAAGAGGATCGATACCGCGAAGCAGACGCCGAGGTACTTCCAGACTTCCCGGTCGTTCTTGACGTAGAGAGCCTTCGACATGATGTGCGGCTGGCAGACGAGCGCGAATCCGATGATGAAGCCGCAGACGAAGATCGAGAACGTGCTCGAGAAGAGAGAGCTCGACGGATTCACGACGAGCAGGAGATTCGGGTCCTTCTGGCCGATCTTCGCGAGGAACGGACCGATGCCGTCGCCGAGGTAACCGATTCCGCTCGCGAGGATGATCGCGGTGACGACCACCATGATCAGCCCCTGGAACGTGTTCGTGTACGCGTGCGCGTACGTTCCGCCGATGAAGATGTAGCTGAAGACGAAGACGATCGTGAAGAGGAGAGCTTCGAGGTTCGTCAGCCGCATCACCTGCTGCATCACGATCGAGATCCCTCCGATGATGAGGACGACGAACGTGATGCTGAGGAGATTGATCGCGGCGAAGAAAACCGCGAGGGGCTTGGAGCCGAACCGGTTGCCGACCCATTGAGGCAGGGTGATCGCGGCGGTCCTCGCGCCGATCCTCCGGAAGCCGACGCTCATGACGATGAGGCCGGTCGTCAGGCCGAGCCCCGCGGCGACCCCGAGATGCATCAGCGCCGAGATCCCGTGAACGTAGACGAATCCCGGGTTGATCACGAACGTCGCGGTCGACGCGATGGAGGCTGCGAGCGTGATCCCGACGACCCAGGCCGGCATGTCGCCTCGCCCGATCGAGAAGCTGACCATATCGTCGGTCTTCTTGTGGCCGATCCAGGCCAGCCACGAGGTGCCGACGACGTACGCGAAGAAGAGCATCCAGACGAGGGGCTGGGCGGCGATGAGATCGAGGTAGCGCATCGTCAATGGGTCTCCGGTCGTTCTTCGTTGATCGTTGATCGTTGGTCGTTGGCAATGTCATCCCGAGCGTAGCGAGGGATCTGGGCGGGGGCGCGGTGCGCAAATCGAGATTGACGCGCCGCCCAACCACCCAGATCCCTCGCTACGCTCGGGATGACATCGGTCCACCACTGACGATCAACGATCAACGATCAACGATTCTCTCAACTTCGTCTTTTCGATTTTTCCGTACGGGTTCCGCGGCAGCGCGGCGACGATCTCCCATCGCTTCGGGATCTTCAGGCGGCTGAGGCGCTCGCCGAGCCACGATTCGACCGACGGAATGTCGAGCTTCGCACCCGCAGTGGGGACGACGAACGCGACGCCGACCTCTCCCCAGGTGGCGTCGTCGACGCCGATGACCGCCGCGTCCGCGAGCGCCGGGTGCTGGAGAAGCTCCCCCTCGATCTCGGCAGGATAGACGTTGACCCCGCCGCTGATGAACATCTCCTTCTTTCGCCCGGCGATGTAGAAGAATCCATCCTGGTCGCGCCGTGCCGAGTCGCCGGTCCGGAACCAGCCATCCTCCGAGAACGCGCGGCTCGTCGCCTCGGGATCGTTCCAGTAGCCGCTGCTCACGTGAAGGCCGCGAAGATGGAGCTCGCCGACTTCCTCGGGGCCGCATTCGCTTCCGTCGTCCCGGACGAGGCGCGCCTCGGTGAAGAGCATCGCCTTGCCGATCGATCCGGGCTTCCGGTGAGCGTCCTCCGAGGTCATCGAAAAGCAGTTGACGCCGACCTCGGTCATCCCGAAGCCCTGCCGCAGAACGATGCCCCGCCGGCGGTACGCCTCGATGATGAACGCCGGGAGGGGGGCGCCGCCGCTGATGAGCCAGCGCACGTGACCGAGATCGGCCGTTTCGAACTCGGGAGCCTCCATCAGGAACTTCCAGATCGTCGGAACGCCGAGAGCGACCGTGCAGCGCTCCCGCTCCATCACGCGCCAGACCTCGGATGCGTCGAACCGGTCGTGAAGGACGATCGTGCCTCCCACGGCGAAGAGCGGCGTGAGGAAAACCGTCAGCCCTCCCGCGTGATACAGCGGCGTGAAGATCGGGCTCCGGTCGTCCTCGCGGAGGCCCCAGTTGACCGCGGTGTTGTACGCGTTCCAGGCGAGCATCCTGTGGGAGATCATCACGCCCTTCGGCTTGCCGGTCGTGCCGCTCGTGTAAAGGAGCGCGCAGATCTCTTCGGCTCGGGGCGGGGTGAATCGCGCTGGAGCCGGGGTCGCGCCCGCCGGCGAGGTCTCCCCAGTCGAGGGAGGCCGGGGCGAGATCGGACGGGTCGAATCCCGCGATCGCCTCGAGACCGCAGAGCTCGCGGAGCCCGGCGGCGTGAGAGGCGAATCCCCGGCCGTAGACGAGCGCGCGCATGCCGCTGTCCTTCGCGATCCCCTCGAGCTCGTGAACCGTCGCTCGGGTGGAGAGCGGGACGACGATGATCCCGCTCTTCGCGCCGCCGAAGAAGACTTCGAGGAACTCGATGCAGTTGTGGGCGAGGAGGCCGATCCGATCGCCTTTTCGGAGCTGGAGGCGCTGCGTCATGGCGAGCGCCGCCCGCGCCGCCCGCGCATCGAGCTCGGCGTAGGTGAGCCGCGCGGAGCCGTCGGCGAGGACGAGCGCCTCCCGGGAGGGCGTCAGCCGGGCGCGCTCGCCGAGCAGGTCGCCGTGCAGCGTCACGAGCCGAGCGCCTCCCGGAGGATCGCGACGAACTCCTCCGCGCATTCGCCGTGCGGCACGTGACCGCAGTTCGGGATCGTCCGGAGCTCCGCCCCGGGGATCGCTTCTTTCATCCTCCGCGCGTAATCGAGCGGAAGGACGCCGTCGCTCTCGCCCCAGACGAGCGTGACGGGGACGCGGATGGCCGCGAGGCGGCCGTCGAGGAGATACGGCGCGAAGCTGGCAACGCTCATCCGTGCCGCGGGGCTCGTCGGAACGCGGCGGACGAAGTCGTCGAGGATCGAGTTCGGGATCGGCGTCCGGGCGAACGTAGCTCGAAACGCCGCGCGCGCCTCATCCCGCGTCTTCGGCAGAAGCGAGGGGCCTTTGTAGTCCGCCGAGAGGCCGCCCGCATTCTCCAGAACGAGCTCACGCACGCGGTCCGGATGCGCTTCGGCATAGAGCAGCGCGACCCATCCTCCCATGGAGTTCCCGACGATCGTGACCGGCTCCTGCTTCGATTCGCGATCGATTACGGCTTCGACGGCCGCGAGCATCATTCCGAGGTCGAGAGGGCCGGAGGATGGCGCACTCTCTCCATGGCCCGGCAGGTCGGGAACGATGAAGCGGTAGCTTCCCTTCAAAGGCTTCACCGTCTTCGCCCAGAGTCCTGCCTGGTCGTTTGCTCCGTGAAGGAGAAGGACCGGGCGGCCAGCGCCCGCGACGAAGTAGCGGACCTCGCCGGTTCGCGCCGTTACGGTCCGCGGCTCGGCTCCGGCGCGCCGGAGCGAGAAGCGGCTCATCGCCTCCAGCGTCGCGATCGGCTCCCGCTTGAAGCGGAAGGCGCCCCAGAAAACGGCGCCGATCGCCACGAGGAGGAGGAGCAGAAAGGCGAATGTGATTCTGCGTGTGGTCCTGGTCATGCACACCGTCCGGCCTGCGAAGGCGTTCATCCCGTGTCATCCCGAGCCCTCACCTCGCGCTTCGCGCTCCTCAGGGCAGGCTCCGCGAGGGATCTGGGTGAGCGTGTTGCGTGTGACGCGGGAGCGTGACCAGGGCAGGAGCATCGAGGTTCGCGCTCTCGTTGAAGGCGAATGGCGGCTCTCCCGCCCTGCACCGGCGCCGCGTTCTTTCGCAGCCCCCCGCCCAGATCCCTCGCTACGCTCGGGATGACATCCTCCCTGGATCTCGCTACTTCTTACTTCTTACTTCTTACTTCTTACTTCTTACTTCCTACTTCCGGACAACGGCGCACGCTGTGTGCCGCTACATTCGAATCGCCGCAGCCGCCTGGTTGTATCCCACGCCCGACCCGACCATGACGACCAGGTCGCCGTGCCGGATTTTCTTTTGCTCGATCGCGTCGTCGAGGGCCATGGGAATGCAGGCGGATCCGGTGTAGCCCCACTTTTCCATGATCGTGTGCGTTTTCGACATCGGGAGCCCGAGATTGCTCATCACCAGCTCGATCGTCGGCTTCCGGACCTGGGTGAAGACGAGGAAATCGATCTCCGAGATCGCGAAGCCATTCTCGGATGCAAGCTTCCGGACGAGCTTCGCCCACCCCTCATCGTTGATCTCGGGGGGATACCGCTCGATCATCTTCACGGTGGTCCGTCCGGCGCGGACGGCTTCTTCGCTCGCAGGCTCGGCGGTCGCACCCGCGTAGATCCCCCAGTGCTTCGCGTACCGGCCGTCGGCCTGGAACGCCGCGCCGAGAAATCCGGGGATCTCGGAGCGCTCGAGGATCGCGGCGCCGGCGCCGTCGCCGTAGAAGAAGATCATCGGGTCGTTCGGCGCCGAGAGCTTGTGCATCATGTAGACGCCGACGACGAGGACGGTGCGGATCGCCTTGTTCGTCGCCATGATTCCCGCCGCCGCGGCGAGGCCCGTCGGGAAGGACGCGCACGCGCAACCGACGTCGAAGGTTCCGGCGCCCGGCGGCGCCGAGCTTGTGCTGGAGGACGACGGAAGTCGCCGGGGTGATGTAGTCGGGCGAGTCGGTGCCGAGGACGATGAGATCGACCTCCTCCGGCTTCTTCCCCGCCTTCTCGAGGGCGCTCTGCGCGGCGCGCAGCGCGATGTCGGACGTCGCCCAATCCTCGGGCGCGTACCAGCGCGTCCGGATGCCGCTGGAGGCCTCCATCTTGTCGACGAACTGGGGGATGAGCGGCTCGAAGCGCTCCCGAAGCAGGTCGTTGGGGATCTCGCGCTCGGGCACGTAGCGGCCGGTTGCCGTGATTTTCGCGTACATGGTTTCCTCAGGTTCCCGTGACGATGCCGCCGTCGACCGAGAGCACGGTGCCGTGGACGAAGCTCGCGGCGTCCGAAGCGAGCCAGACGTAGGCGTCGCGCGATGTCGTCGGGCTGGCCCATCCTCCCGATCGGCGTCTGCGCGACCATCGAGTCGAGGACCTTCTGCGGCATCGCCTGCACCATCTCGGTGGCGATGAAGCCGGGGGCGACCGCGTTGACGCGGATGTTGTAGCGGCCGAGCTCGCGCGCCCAGGTCTTCGTCATGTTGATGACGGCGGCCTTCGTCGCGGCGTAGTTCGTCTGGCCGAAGTTCCCGTAGAGGCCGACGACGGACGACGCATTGAGGATCACGCCGCCGCGTTCTCGGATCATGTGCGGGACCACCGCGCGCGTGCAAACGAAGACGCCTTTGAGGTTCACGGCGATCACGGCGTCGAACTGCTCGTCGGTCATGGTGGAAGCGATCTCGCCGTCCTTCCATTTGACGAGCTGCGCGTCGCGGAGGATCCCGGCGTTGTTGACGAGAACGTCGATGCGGCCCCACGAGGAGGCGATGTCGGCGACGGCCGCCTCGACCTGGTCGCGACGGCTGACGTCGACCCGCTGGAAGCGCGCGGCCGGGGCGCCGGCGGCGAGCAGCTGCGCGGTGAGCGCGTCGGCCTCGCGGTCCGTGACGTCCCATGCGGCGACCTGGGCGCCCTCGCGCGCGAAACGGAGCGCGGTGGTGCGGCCGATGCCGGCGGCCGCGCCGGTGACGATGACGACCTTGTCGCGAAGACCCGTGTTGAGAGGCACTGCTGATCCTTTCGTTTAGAGGCGTTCTTCGTTCTCCGTTCTTCGCGGCAACGACTCGGGCCCTGGCTGTCCTTCAGGTCCTGTCGGGCGATCTTACGGAAATGATGATTCAGGTCGCGGAGAACGAAGAACGGAGAACGGAGAACAGAGAACGGGTGCGGGGGCGCGAATGCGCCCCCGCACGAAAACATCAGAACGCGTAGCGGAGCCCGAGCTGGATCTCGCGGCCCGGGAAGGTCGCGCGATAGTTGCCGAAGTTCGGGTTGACCGGATTGCCGGGTTCGTGGCCGTCGGCGCCGCGAGGAACTCCGCGGAGTTGATCGAGTTCACGTCGTAGTTCGTCGTGTCGAACAGGTTGAACGCTTCGACGATCACGTCGAGACGGTTGGAGGCGGAAAACGAGAACGCCTTCGTCAGCCGCAGGTTGAGCTGCGTGAAGCGCGGGCCGTCCTCGGAGTTGCGCTCCACGCCGGGAGCGCGGTCCGAGTTCCTGCCGTCGCCGTTCAGGTCATAGCCGAGACGGCGGTTCCACGGCTGCCCCGAGCCGTACTCCCACATCGGAGCGATCGTGACGTCCCACGGCGCGCGGAAGATCCCGCTCAGGACGACGCGATAGTGCTCGTCGGCGCGGCTGCGGCCGTAGTCGCCCTCGATGTTCGCCGGGTCGTTCGGGATAGCCGAACGGCAGCTCGGGGCTGAAGTCGTCGTTGATGTTCTGCTTGTCGGCGAACGTGACGGACCCCGTCAGCAGGTGTCCGCCGCGAACGATGCCGTTGAGGCCGAGGATCAGCGCGTTGTACTCCGAGTGACCGTCGTTCGTGTAGACGTTGATCATGTTGTACTGCGTGAGGGGCCGCTTCGGCGTGGCCGTCGGGTTGAAGTTCACGTCGCGAACGACGATCTCGTTGTCTCCCTCGGCATAAATGATGTCGGCGTCGAGATGAAGGCCGGTCTCGCCGAGCCGGTGAGTGAACCCGATGCTGGCCTGGGTCGACTCCGGCGCCTCGAGGTCGTCGGCCGAGGAGCGTGATGTCGACCTTGCAGCGGGAGCCCGTCGTCGTCGGGTTCGTCGGATCGAGCGGCGAACGCCGGAAGGCCGAGAACGAGCCGTTGATGCGCGTCTGGAAGAGGCGTCGGCCCGTCACGCCGTTCTGCTGCAGCTCGGTGAGGGCCGGCACGAGAAGGAAGCGGCCCGGTGAAGAGGCCGGCGCCGCCGCGGACGACCCAGTCGCCGCGTCCGGTCGAGTCCCAGGTGAAGCCGAGCCGCGGCTGAATGTTGTCGGTGTCGGCGTCGCGCCCGTTCGGAACGAGCGGATGCTCGAAGTCGGGGTTGTTGCCGTCCGTGTCGAGGTCGTAGCGGAGGCCGAGGTTGAGCGTGAGGCGCGCGGTCGGGCGGTACTCGTCCTCGACGAACCCGCTGATGATGTTCGTGTCGGCGGTGACGTCGCTCGAGCCGACGCCATAGGCGTACGCGAACGGGACGGCGCGCGCGTCGTCCGCCCAGATCATGAGGCCGCTCGGGTAGAGATCCATGACGAGCCGCTCGTCGACCATCTGCAGCCCGCCGCCCATTTTCAGGCTGTGCCGGCCGTCCGCGAGGGCGAGGTGGAACGTGTCGCGGACCTCGACGAAGTCGCCTTCGCCCAGCAGGTCTCCGAGGATGTTGGCGCCGCTCTGAAGGGAGTTTCCGAGGGCGAAGAACTCGGACATGGCGTCCGAGTTCGTCGGCTCGAAGTACTTGTGGTGGCCGATCTGCGCGCGCAGCTCGTTGAGCGCGTTCGAGGAGACCGTCCAGGTGTGGCCGGCCGAGGCGTTCCAGTTGTCGCGCTGGAGCTCCTGCCCCGCGGATACGTCGACGATGCCACCGACGCGGAAGTTCTCCTGACGAAACTGTTCCCAGACGGCGCGGAGCGAGAGAGCCTGCGCGTCGCTGATCACGTGGTCGAGAGATCCGAACAGAAGGTGCTGCTTGAAGGGAAGCTCGATGTCCGCGGCCTGGCTTGCGTAGGCCCCTCCGGGACGGAAGAGAGTGATGTTCTCCTCGTCGACGTTCTCGTAGGACGCGAAGAAATGCGTGCGATCCATCGCGAGCGGGCCGCCGAACGTGAACCCGACCTGGTGGCGGCTGAACGGGAGCGCGCTGATCTCGAGGGCGCCCGGCTCGCGGAGGGAGTCGTCACGATAGAACCCGAAGACCGTCCCGTTGAAGTCGTTGGTTCCCGACTTCGTGACGATCGAGAGGGCGCCGCCGGACGAGCCGCCGATCTCGGTGTCGAAGCGGTTCTGGATGACGCGGAACTCGCGGACGGCGTCCTGGCTGAACCGGGTGCGCGAGAGGCCGAGCGCCGGGTCGGTGTAGTCGACGCCGTCGACGAGGATCGTCGCCTGGCTCGCGTTGACCGAGCTGCCGACCACGGGGCCGCCGCTGATGAAGCGGTATCCGCCGCGCTCGCGCTGTACGCCGGGAGCGATGAACGCGAGGCGCTGGAAGTCGCGGTCCGCGACGGGGAGCATCTCGATCTGCTCGGGAACGATGTTCGAGGAGGTGTCGGTCTTGTAGACGTCGACGATCTCGGAAGCCGCCGTCACCGTGATCGCCTCCGTCGCCGCAGGGCGCAACACGATGTTCAGCCGCGCGGTCTGACCGACGCGGAGCGCCAGTTGCTCCTGCGTGATCGTCGCGAACCCGGCGAGCTCGGCCCGGACGCTGTAGGTCCCCGGCGGGAGAGCGAGGACGCGCGCGACGCCGTTCGTCGCGGTGACTTCCACGTGCTCGGCGCCCGTCTCGACGCTGCGGACGGTGACGGTGACACCAGGGAGCGTCGCGCCGGTCTCGTCGGTGGCGACGAGCTCGATGGTGCCGCGATCGACCTGGGCGGCGAGGGGAAGGGCGAACAACAGAAGGAGGAGGAGGGAGACGAAAGCCGGGAGCCTGTGGCGGGTCATACGAGGCACCTCCGTGCGGTTGGGTTTGTAGGGTAAATAAAATCGAACGGCCGATATGTTTTGTGAAGCGTAGACCTGCGCGCGGCCGCTTGTCAACAGCACTTGACACCGTGGAGCCGGCGGCAGAACATAACGGCGGATCGGTTTACATGAACGGCAAACTCGTCACCCATCGCGTTGACGGCGCAGGGGATCCGCTCCTGCTCCTCAACGGCGGCCTCATGTCGATCCCTGCCTGGGAGCCGATCGCCGCCCCCCTCGCGCGCGGGCGGAAAGTCATCCGGCTCGATTTCCGAGGCCAGCTGCTGACGCCCGGCCCGGCCCCGGCCGCGCTGGAGGATCACGCTTCCGACGTCATCGATCTTCTCGACTTCCTCGGGATCGAGCGCGCCGACCTTCTCGGCACCTCCTTCGGAGGGCTCGTGGCTCTGATCGTCGCCGGACGGTGGCCGGCGCGCGTGCGGCGCCTGGTCGTGGTGACGGCCACGGCGGCGCTCACGCCCGAGATGCGCCGGCAGGCGCAGGCGCTCGAGCGTCTCGCCGAGGCGGGCGACGGCGCGGCGCTGTTCCGGTTGCTCGCGGCCGGAACGTTCAGCGAGCGCTATCTGGCGACGCAGCCGGCCGGCTGGGTCGAGGAGCGGGCGAAGGCGACCGCCACGATGCCGCGCGCCTGGTTCGGCGACCTCGCCGGCCTGATGAAAGCCCTCGGGACTCTCGAGCTCGGCGAGATCCTGCCGCGCATCGCGGCGCCGGCGCTCGTCATCGGGGCCGAGCTCGATCGCACGTTCCCGATCGAAAACTCGCGCGCGATCGCGCGCGCGATTCCACGATCGCGGCTCGAGATCCTCGAGGGCGTCGGTCACGGGGCGGTCGTCGAAGCGCCCGGACGGATCGTGGCGCTCGCGGAGGAGTTCCTGGCCCGCGACGGTGTGGTGCGGGCGTCCCGCCCGCCTTTGGTTTCGGTTTCGTCTGAACCGGGGGCGGGCGAGATGCCCGCACCACACGGGGGCGGTCCGCCCGAAGGAGTGACATGAAGCAGGAGCTGAAATCCGAACGCAGCCGGCGCCTGATCATGGACGCCGCGCTCGATCTTTTCTCCCACCGCGGCTACGGGGCGACCAGCGTCCGCGACATCGCCGAGCGAGCGCTTCTCTCCACCGGCAGCGTCTATCATCACTTTCCCGACAAGGAGTCGATCTATCGAGCCCTGTTCGACGAGTACTTTACCGCGCTCGCCGATCCCAACTTCCCGATCAACAAGGCGCTCGCCTCCGGAGTGTTCCCGGACAACCTCGAGATGCTCGGGAAAGCGGCGGAGAAGTCGGTCCGGAAGTACCGCAAGTACGTCGCCCTGATCTACGTGGACGTGGTCGAGTTCGACGGCAGCCACATCCGGAAGTACTACGAGGAGATGGCGAAGCGCTTCGAGCGGTTCGTCGACGCGCACGGGAAGGTCGAGATCGAGGGGCGGCTGCATCCCGGCACGGCCGCCGCCTCGTCGGTCATGCTCGCCACCCGGATCTTTCTCAATTACTTCACCGTCGAGGTCCTCTTCGGCGTCCGGAACCACTTCGGCAAGGAGAGCGACGCGATGATCCGGGAGATCGCCGGAATCCTGCGGCGGGGGATGCTCCGGGAGTCGGGAGGCGCAGCCGAGGCGGCCGGGTGACGAGAAGCGAAATGCAGAATGCAAAATGCAGAATGTAAAATCCCAAAAGGGAGCGCGGGAGCGCGCTCGGTGAATCACCGAATGTCCTGCTTGCAGGCCGGTCCCCTTTTTGGATTGATCATTTTTCATTCTGCATTTTGCATTTTTCTTCTGTGTTAGACTCTCCGGCCCGGGACGCGACTCGCCGCGTCGTGCCGCGGCGGAAACGGCCGCCCCCGCGCTCACCTTCCTGCGAATCCGCGGTCCCGAATTCACACGTTTTCCCCGAGGAGACGAATGGCCATGTTCGCCAAGGACCCCCCCGCAACGGCTCCCGCTCCCCAATCGAGCTCGCCCTCTTCCGGCTCCGCCTCCGTGATCGGGTCGAACCTGGTCGTCGAAGGGCGCATCGGGGGCGACCAGAACCTGCTGATCGAAGGGACGGTCAAAGGGGAGATCGACCTCCGGAGCGATCTCCGGATCGGTCCCGGCGCGCGGATCGAAGCGACGGTCCACGCGCGCAACGTCCTCGTGGAAGGGACCGTCATGGGGGATCTCTCGGCGGAGAACCGCGTCGAGCTGGTGGCGACCGCGACGGTGGATGGAAACATCCGCTCTCCGAAGATCATCGTCGCCGAGGGGGCGAAGTTCCGCGGGACGGTGGACATGGGAAGCGAGAAGCCGCGGGAGTGATCCCGGAGCGAAGGACCCGCGCCACGCGCGCGGCCGAAGAAGGAGACGTGCGATGACCTCGACCGATACGGCAACGAAGAACAGGACCCTGCGCGAGACGCGCGAGTACCGCAATTTCATCGACGGCAAATGGGTGGCGGCGAAGAGCGGGAAGACGTTCGAGAACCGGAACCCGGCGAACCAGGACGACCTGATCGGGACGTTCCAGGACTCCGCCGCGGCGGACGTGAATCTGGCGGTCGAAGCGGCGCAGCGGGCGTATGCGAAGTGGCGCCTGACGCCGGCTCCGGCGCGGGGCGAGCTCCTCTACAAAGTCGGCGGGATCCTGAAGCGCGACAAGGAGAAGATCGCGCGCGAGATGACGCGCGAGATGGGGAAGGTCGTCTCGGAGACCCGCGGCGACGTCCAGGAAGCGATCGACATGGCGTTCCTGATGGGCGGCGAAGGGCGCCGCCTGTTCGGCGTGACGACCACCTCCGAGCTGCATGAACAAGTTCAACATGGCGGTCCGCATGCCGATGGGCGTCGCGGGCTGATCACCCCGTGGAACTTCCCGATGGCGATCCCGGCGTGGAAGTCGATGGCGGCGCTCGTCTGCGGGCAACACGATCGTCATCAAGCCGGCGTCGCTCACGCCGCTCTCGGTCGTCATGCTGGCGGAGGCGTTCGAGGAAGCCGGCCTGCCGCAGGGCGTCTTCAACGTCGTCACGGGCGGCGGCGGCGCCGTCGGCGAGCCGATCCTCAAGCACAACGATGTCCGCGTGGTCTCGTTCACGGGGTCGACGGACGTCGGCCGGGACATCTCGGTCGCGTGCGCGCCGTCCTTCAAGCGGCTGCATCTCGAGATGGGCGGCAAGAACGTGATCATGGTCATGGAGGACGCGGACGTCGATCTCGCGGTCGACGGGTCCCTCTGGGGAGCCTTCGGCACGGCGGGGCAGCGCTGCACGGCTTCCTCGCGCCTCGTGGTCCACGAGAAGGTCTACGACGAGTTCGTCGAGAAGCTCGCGAAGCGCGCGAAGGCGATGAAGGTCGGCGACGGGCTCGACGAGTCGATCGACATGGGGCCGGTCGTCTCGAAGGGGCAGCGGGAACGGTCGCGGAGTACGTCAAGATCGGCAAGGACGAGGGGGCGAAGCTCGTCGCGGGCGGCGAGGTCCTCGGACGAGCGGCGCTCACGCGAAGGGCTTCTTCCACCAGCCGACCGTGTTCGCGGACGTCAAGCCGGACGATGCGGATCGCGCAGGAGGAGATCTTCGGGCCGGTGACCGCGGTGATCCGCTGCTCCTCGCTCGAAGAGGCGATCGAGATCGGCAACGGCGTCCGCTACGGCCTCTCGTCGTCGATCTACACGCGCGACGTCAACCGGGCGTTCCTCGCGATGCGCGACATGTACACCGGGATCTTCTACGTCAACGCTCCGACGATCGGCGCCGAAGTGCATCTGCCGTTCGGCGGCGTGAAGGAGACGGGCAACGGCCACCGCGAGGCGGGCGTGGCCGGCATCGACGTGTTCTGCGAGTGGAAGTCGATCTACGTCGACTACTCCGCGCGGCTGCAGCGGGCGCAGATCGATACGGAGCCGTAGGTCATAGCAGATTGCAGATTACGGGGGCGCGCGCGCGCCCCTTTTTTGCGCGCCTCCGGCGTCCCGCCCGAGCCCGAGTTCCTCTCTACCGCTGCACGATCTCGAAATCCGATCTTCGCACGAAGCTCTGCTCGCCGGCGCGGAGCGTGACGTAGAGCGTGTACGAGCCCGGCTCGAAGCTCTGCAGCGGGATCTCGTAGCCGGCGACCTGAAGGTTCGGTCCCGCCTGCACGAGCTCGGGCGCGGCCGGCTGCCAGACGGTGATGACCCCCTTCCCCTTCTTCATGAGGCGAGGCTCGAGGCGCGCCCCCTCGGGAAGCGTGCCGCGGAACTGGAGGAAGTACCAGAGCGACTCGCCCGGCGAGAACTGCCCGTCGGCGCGCGGGCGGAAGAGCGCCGGGCCGATCGCGAAGAGAGGATCGGCGGGGACATCCGTTTCGGGACCGCCGCCGAGCAGCAGAGAGGAGACGGCGAACTCTCCCGCGGCAGGGATCGAGATCTGCAGCCGCCCGGCGGCCGTGAGGCTCGTGTCGATCTCTCCGTCCCAGGTCCCTTCCGGCAACTCGAGCGCGGCGATCCAGATCGTGCCCGGCCGCGATGCGATCAACCGGTGGGTCGGCGCGGCGGGCCCGCTCCAGACGCTCGCGTTCGCGTCCCCCTCACGGGCGAGGCGGAGCGCGACCGTGGGCGAGGTTCCCCCGCCTTCGTCGAATCCCCAGAGCACGGCCTTCGGCGCCCCCTCGGGAGTGAACACCACGGCCGAGCCCGCGGCGGACGGAGCGGCGGGGCCCTGAGAGGCGGCGCGCCAGGCCTCCTCGCCCGTCGGCGGGAGGAGCGGAACCATTTCGGGAGCGGCGGAGGCCATCTCCGGGGCGACGAGATCGGGATTCACGATGCTCTTCTCTGCCAGAAGGTCGCGGAACTGGTTTGCGAGGCCGGGATTCTCGATGCGGTCGCGCCGGCGGTTCGGCTCGAGGATGACCGTGACCTCGAACCTCGGCAGCCCGAGGACCTTCAGCAGCTCCGGGGTCCTCTCGCGGTCCCAGGTCCAGAGGAAGATGGTCTCGGTTCCTTCGTTCTCGCCGATCATGCCGCGTTGTCCGGGCCTGACCGTGGACAGGTAATCCTGCTTCGCGCGCGCGGGAGAGCCGAAGACGATGAAGAGAAAGCCGCGGGAGGTCCGGGATCCGGGAGTGTCCTCGATCCGGAACGTCTCGTCGGCGTACTGGATGCGGCCGAGGATCGTGTCGCGGAACTCGTTCGGAGGGGTGCCGGGCGTCGGATCGCGGCGGAGCCAGTAGCGGTCCTTGAACGCATCGCGCGCCTCGCGCGAGGGCAGGGCCGTCCATTCGCTCCGCTCGGCCTCGGTGACGAAGTACGCCTCGGCGCTGTCGATCCAGCTTTCGGACTGCGGATTCGGGAAGCTCGCCGCGGCGAGGATGAGGAGGAGGGCGAGCATGTTCATAGTCGGTCTCTTTCAATTGCAGATTGCAGATCGCAACCCTCTTTGATTGTAAGTGGCGGCCTACGACGAGACGATCATTGGGTCGGTCAAAACGGCAATCGGATCTGCCGGTGGTTTCAAATCTGCAATCTGCAATCGAAGATCTGCAATCAAAAAGGGCCCCGGCGAACCGGGGCCCTCCCTGTTGCCATGGGGAACGGATCAGAAGCGGATCAGAGCCGTGACGCGGTAGCTGCGCGGGGTCTGGAAGTGCGTCCGCGCGGTCTGCGCGCCGTAGCGAGAGCGCGCGGTGGCGCCTGCCGCCGTATCGGCGTTGGTCCAGGTCGTGGTGGCCGTGGAAACCGGGTCCTGGTTGTCGAAGAGGTTGAAGATCTCGCCCTTGAGTCCGACCTCCATGTCCGCGAAGAAGTTCCAGGTGGCTTCGACGGAACCGTCCATCGACCATGTGTCCGGGAGCCTGTCGGATCCGCGGCCTTCGTAGTAGTACGTGAAGGACTGGTTCGAAAGCGAACCGTCCGGGAAGAGGACGCGGATGGTGTTCACCTTGGAGTAGTTGAGGCCGGAGTTCCAGTAGCCGGCTCCGCCGAAGGTGAGGTTCACCGGGCCGACGTTCATCGCGTAGCTGCCGAGCACGTTGAGGACGTGCGGGCGATCATAGGCCGCGGTTCCCCAGACATTCGTGACCTGCGAGCAGGGCACGGTGCCGATCGTGGGATCGGTGGTGCTGCGGCAGTCGGCGGTCGGGTGATCGTTGAGCGCCGTGGAGGTCGTCCCGAAGTGGTTTCCTTCGGTCTCGGAGTACGTGTAGTTGCCCATCAGCGACCAGCGATCGGCGAAGCGCTTCTCGAAGGTGGCCTGAAGGGCGCGGTACTCGCGGCCGGCGCTGTCGAGGTTGACGTAGTCGCGCTGGATGTTCTTGTTCTCATCGTAACGACGGAAGTCGTCGATGAGGTTGCTCCAGTCGCGCATGACGTAGCGCAGGCCGACGCCCATGGTCCGGCCGAACTGGCGCTGGATGCCGACGGTGTACTCGTCCATCTCGCCCGGTTCGAGGTCGAGATTGGGAGTCAGAGTCGAACCGCCCGCGGTGATGACCGTCCGCGTGAAGTCCCAGGCCTTGGTGGAGGGGTTCCAGGTGTGCAGGTCGTAATTGGCTCGGGAAGCGTTCTCCGCGAACCCGTCGATGAAGCTCTGGATGATGAAGTCGTAGTAGCGGCCGGCGGTCGCCGACAGGATCGTCCTGGCGTCGCCCGTGAGGTCGTAGGTGGCCGCGAGGCGCGGGGCGATGCTCTGCGCGTCGACGATCTTCTCTCCGACGTCATTGTTGCCCGACTGGTCCTCGAAGCGGAGGCCCGCCTCGAGGAAGAGCCGCGGGGTGAGCGTCATCTTGTCGCGAACGTAGTACGACATGATCTCGCCCTCGGAACGCTGCGGGCCGGGATCGACGTAGTCGGAACGATAGAGCGGGGTGAACGTGCCCGTGGCCGCGTTGTAATCCTCGACCTCGTACAGCCGGTTGTTGCCATAGCTGTAGTAGGACATCGACTCGGTGGACTGTTTGTCGACGCCGACTTTGAAGTCGTGGGTGGTGTTGCCCAGGTTCGCGAAGTAGGTGCCGGCGACGACGAACTGATCGCGCGGCCGGTCGACGCCGTTGTCGATGCCGAAGTAATTGCCGTTGTAGTACTTGCCGCTGGTGTAGTCATAGATCGCGGCGCCGTTGTCGAAGGGGCCGATCCGGTACGGATCGACGGTGATCACGCTGCCGGCCGTGCCCCACATTCCTTCGAGGGCGAAGTTGCTGCCGAACACGCCGGAGTACTGGACGACTTTCTGTTCGCCGCCCTGGGCCTGCGCGGTCAGAACGAAGAGGTCCGTTCCTTCCGTGTAGGTGCGGACGATGCCGGTGTACGGGTCCTCTCCGTAGCGGGCCCAGATCTGGTGAGACGGATTGATCTGCCAGCTGAGGCGGTAGTTGGAGAGCTCGAGATTCGGCGTCGAAGCGTAGTCCTCGCCCGTGATCGTGGTGGTCGCCGGGGCGGGGAAGCCTTCATACTTCTCGTACGCGCCGAAGAACCATGCGCGGTCGCGGAGGATCGGCCCGCCGACGGTTCCCGCGTAGCGCTTGTCGTTCTTGTCGACCTTGGTCCGGGCGAAGGAGGCCCCGGTCCACGAGTGCTTCGTCTTGTTCTGCTCGTTCCAGCTGTCGTTGGTGACGATGGCCTTGAGCGAGCCGGCGAAGTCGTTGGTGCCCGACTTGGTGATGACGCTGATGATCGCGCCGGTGGAGCGGCCGTATTCGGCCGACACGCCGTTCGTCAGAACGGTGACTTCCTGGATCGCCTCGAAGTTCATGTTCGAGCCGAAGGTTCCGGTCGTCGGGTCGGTGGCGTCGACGCCGTCATAGAGGAACTGATTGCTCGAGGAGAGCGCGCCGTTCGAGTTCGGATTGCCGCCTGAATTGTTGCTGATTCCGGGCGCGAGCGCCGCGATCGTCTGATAGGAGCGGCCGATCGGCGCCTTCTCGAACTCGTCGACCGTGACGCTGGTCGTCTGCGTCACGTTCGTGGGGTCGACGACCGGAGCTTCCGCCGTGACGGTGATCTCGGTCGCCGTGGCCGCGAGGCCGAGGCGAAGCTCGAGATCGGTGCTCTTGTCGGGCGCCACGCGGATGTTGTTGCGGATCTGCGTCTCGAACCCCGAGAGCGCCGCCTCAACCCGGTACGGTCCGAGCGGGAGCTGGACGAACCGGAACTTGCCCTGCGCGTCGGTCACTTCGACGCGCTCGGTGCCCCGGTCCTGATGCGTGGCGGTAACGGTGACGCCGGGGAGAACGCCCCCGCTCTCGTCCATGACCGTTCCCATGATGCTGCCGACCTGGAAACCCTGTCCGAGCGCGAGTTGCGCGAGGAGCAGGACCGCGGCGGCAATTACAAAATGCCTGCGAAAATGCGTCATAAACCCTCCTGAAGGTAGTGCGCTGCAAAAGGCAGTTCGGGATATCCGAATCTTCCGTGCCGGGCTATTTCACGGCCGTTGCCATGGGGCAAGACTCTGGCGCACAAATAACTCATGGCAGGCCAAGGGTTTACGCTCCTGACACCGGTCGAGCACGACACGCGCCTTCGCCTTCTTGGATTTTTGCGCCGGTTTCCCGAAGGGGCGGGTTTCTCCCGGTCCATTCAGCGGGCGCAAAACGGGGCGGCCGGAGCCGCCCCGTGCGGCGCGTTGCGTAGAAAGCGGGGCTGCCGCGGGACTAGTACATTCCGCCCATGCCGCCGCCCATGCCGCCGGGCATTCCGCCCGGAGGCTTCTCTTCTTCCTTGATCTCGGAGACGAGGGCTTCGGTCGTGAGCATCAGGCCGGCGATGGAAGATGCATTGAGGAGCGCCTGCTTGGTGACCTTCGCCGGGTCGATGATTCCCTCGGCGAGCATGTCGACGATCTTCTCGGTCTGGGCGTTGAGGCCCCAGTTGCCGCCCTTCTCCTTCAGCTCCTTGACGACGACGGAGCCTTCGAGTCCGGCGTTGATCGCGATCTGCCGCGCGGGCTCTTCGAGCGCGCGCCTGACGATGTTGACGCCGATCTGCACGTCGCCTTCGGCCTTGACCTTGTCCATCGCGTCCATCGCGCGAAGCAGGGCCACGCCGCCGCCGGGGACGATCCCCTCTTCGACGGCCGCCTTGGTCGCGTGCATCGCATCTTCGACGCGCGCCTTCTTCTCCTTCATCTCGGTCTCGGTCGCAGCGCCGACCTTGATGACGCCACGCCGCCGACCAGTTTCGCGAGCCGCTCCTGGAGCTTCTCGCGGTCGTAGTCGGACGTCGTGTCGTCGATCTGCGTGCGGATCTGCTTGACGCGTCCCGCGAGCGTCTCCTTGCGGGCCTTGTCATCCGTGTCGGTCACGAGCGTCGTGGTGTCCTTGTCGATGCTGATCCGCTTGCAGTCGCCGAGGTCGGCCCACTGAACGTTCTCGAGCTTGATGCCGAGGTCCTCGGAGATCAGCTTGCCGCCGGTGAGGATCGCGATGTCCTCGAGCATCGCCTTGCGGCGATCGCCGAATCCGGGAGCCTTGACGGCGCAGACCGAGAGGGTGCCGCGGAGCTTGTTGACGACGAGCGTCGCGAGGGCCTCGCCCTCGACGTCTTCGGCGACGATCAGGAGCGGCTTGCCCTGCTTGGCGACCTGCTCGAGCACCGGGAGGAGGTCCTTCATCGAGGCGATCTTCTTCTCGAAGAGGAGGACCTTCGCGTTCTCGAGGACCGCTTCCATCCGTTCGGGATCGGTCACGAAGTACGGCGAGAGGTAGCCGCGGTCGAACTGCATGCCTTCGACGACCTCGAGGGTCGTGTCGAGGCCCTTGGCCTCTTCGACGGTGATGACCCCGTCCTTGCCGACCTTGTCCATCGCCTCGGCGATGATGCGGCCGATTTCCTCGTCGTTGTTCGCGGAGATCGTGCCGATGTGGGCGATGTCCTTCCCTTCGACCGGCTTGGCGAGCTTGTCGATCGCCTCGACGGCGGCGCGCACGGCGATTTCGATGCCGCGCTTGACGTCCATCGGGTTGGCCCCGGCCGTGACGTTCTTGATTCCCTCACGGTAGATCGCCTGGGCGAGGACCGTGGCGGTGGTGGTGCCGTCGCCGGCCATGTCGGAGGTCTTGGAAGCGACCTCGCGGACCATCTGGGCTCCGGCGTTCTCCATCTCGTCCTTCAGCTCGATCTCCTTGGCGACGGTCACGCCGTCTTTGGTGATCGTGGGGGAGCCGAATTTCTTCTCGATGACGACGTTGCGGCCCTTGGGGCCGAGGGTGACTTTGACTGCATCGGCGAGCTTGTTCACGCCGCGGAGGATCGCCTGGCGGGCGTCCTCACCATACGTAATTCTTTTTGCCATTGCTATCTCCTAACTGACGGTCGTTGGTGCGCGAGATCAACCCTCGACGATCGCGAGAACTTCGTCCTCGCGGAGGATGGTGTACTCGACCTCGTCGAGCTTGATGTCGGTGCCCGAGTACTTGCCGATCAGGACTTTGTCGCCCTTCTTGACGTCGAGCTTGATGCGCTTGCCTTCGTCGTTGTACTTGCCATCGCCGACGGCGATGACCTCGGCCTCCTGGGGCTTTTCCTTGGCGGTGTCGGGGATGATGATCCCGCCGCGGACCTGCTCGCGCAATTCAACGCGCTTGACCAGGATCCGGTCGTAAAGCGGACGGACTTTGACGCTCATGTGTGCTTCTCCTTTCGTAACATTCGGGCAGGGTGGAAAGAGAGCCTCCCGGATGGTGTGTCGGGCGGTTCTGCCGGGGCGAGCTGTTAGCACTCACCGCGGACGAGTGCTAACAATATAGTGAGGGAAGGGGTCGTTGTCAAGCGGGGCGGGGAAAGTCATCGCCGATTGCAATCTGCAATTCGTGTCACCCCATCGCGTGCGCCCCCGCACTTCCGCCGAGTCCGCCCACCCTTTTGCCCCGCCGCGATTGACATAGAATGCCGCCGTTTGCGGCGGTCCCGCCGCACGATTTCATTCGTAACGGAGAGACCACATGCGGATCGGAGTCCCGACCGAAATCAAGAACAACGAGTACCGGGTGGGAATGACCCCTCCCGGAGCGCACGACCTCACCCTCGACGGCCATCAGGTCTTCGTGCAGAAGGGGGCGGGCGAGGGAAGCGGCTTCACGGACGAGGAGTACAAGGCCGCCGGAGCGACGGTCGTCCCCGACGCGGACGCGGTCTATGAAAAGGCCGAGATGATCGTCAAGGTCAAGGAACCGATCGAGGCGGATCTGAAGCGTCTGAAGGACGGCCAACTCCTCTTCACCTATCTCCACCTCGCTCCGGTCCCCGACCTGACCGACGCTCTTCTGAAGAAGAAGATCATCGGCGTGGCGTACGAGACGATCACGGGGAAGGGAGGATCGCTCCCGCTCCTCTCGCCGATGTCGGAGGTCGCGGGACGGATGTCGATCCAGGTCGGCGCCTTCTACCTGCAGAAGCCGAACGGGGGTCGCGGCGTGCTCCTGGGCGGGGTGCCGGGAGTCCTTCCGGCCGACGTGGTCATCATCGGCGGCGGCATCGTCGGGATCAACGCCGCGAAGATGGCCGTCGGCCTCGGCGCGCGCGTCACGATCCTGGATACGAACGTCGACCGGCTCCGCTACCTGGATGACATCTTCAACGGCCGGCTCTCCACACTCGCCTCGAACAAAGCGCACATCGCCGAGGCGGTCCGCCGCGCCGACATTCTCGTGGGCGGCGTCCTGATCCCGGGAGCGTCCGCGCCGAAGCTCGTGACCCGCGAGATGATTCGCGACATGAAGAAGGGGTCGGTCATCGTCGACGTCGCCATCGACCAGGGTGGCTGCGTGGAGACGGCGCACGCGACCACGCACGCCGATCCGATCTACGTGGTCGACGACGTGATCCACTACTGCGTGGCCAACATGCCGGGCGCGGTCCCTCGCACCTCGACGATCGCGCTCACGAACGCCACGCTTCCCTTCACGCGGAAAATCGCCAACCTCGGGTTCGACGCCGCCGTGCGGCAGAGCCCGGATCTCGCGGCCGGCGTGAACGTCTACAAGGGAAAGATCACGTACAAGGGCGTCGCCGAGTCGCAGAACAAGGAGTTCGTCGAGCTCGCGAATCTGATGTAGCGAAGGTCTTCCTCACGAGCCGCGTCAGCGGCATCATCGTGCAGCCCCGGGCGCGAGCCCGGGGTTTTCTTTGCTCGCAAACGCGAAGCGCCGTAGGAACAGAAAACCGCGGCCCTCGCGAACATGTCATCCCGAGCGTGAGCACGGCGGGGCGCCGAACCTGAGGAGAAGAAACTTCGCGATCGCGACGATGTCATCCCGAGCGTAGGCAGGCGCGGGCTGCGCCCGACCGCCGATGACCGGGATCGGTGCGCAAGGGGCGCGGCCGTCCCGGCCGCCGTTGGCGCCGCGTCCCGCGGCGCCAACGGCGGGCGAGACGCCGCCGCAACGGCGGGCGAGACGCCCGCGCCCCAGCCGATCCCGAGAGCAGCGAGGGATCTGGGCGGGGGGCTGCGAAAGAACGCGCTGCCGCTGAAGGGCAGGAGGATCGGCATTCGCTTCGTGGTCCAATGCGAACCTCGATCCTGCTGCCCTGCTTCGGTCCGGCGTCACGCGCAGCACGCCCACCCAGATCCCTCGCTCACGCTCGGGATGACATCCTGCCATTCGGGGCGGCGGGTTCATTAGAAGCGTGAGCGACTGATCTGGGCGGATGGGCGGTTCGCTGACTGCGGTTGGTGCACCGCCCCTCCACCCAGAGACCTTACCTGACGGCGCGTTTCGCGGCGACGCGCACGAGGCGCACGGGCCAGGTGATCGCCTTGTAGCCGTGTCGGCGCAGCTTCCTCACGTCCTTGCGGCTCCAGATCCACCCCTGGCGGACGAAGTAGAAGAGCATCCCGAACGCGATGGTCGCCATGATCGCGATCGCCACCGCATAACCGTACCGCCAGCGCAGCTCCGGCATATGGACGAAGTTCATTCCGTAGATCGCCGCGACGAGGTTGAGGGGAAGCATGATCGCGGAGAAGACGGTGAGCACTTTCATGATCTCGTTGAGCCGGTTCGCCACGACGGACAGGTAGGCCTCCATCGTGGAGGCGATCATGTCGCGCTCCATGTCGATCGACTCGGTGATGCGAAACATGTGGTCGTAGAGGTCGCGGAAGTAGATCAGGTGATCGCTCGTGATGGAGCGCACCTCCCCCCGGCTGATCTGATTCAGCAGATCGCGTTGCGGGAGCGAGTAGCGCCGCAGCGTGTTCAGGTCCTTCTTGACCTTCAGCAGCTCGTCGAGAAGCTGCGGGTTCGGCGTCCGGAAGACGAGATCCTGGATCTCGTCGACCATCTCTTCGATCTCTTCGATCAGCGGAAAGTGAAGGTCGGTGAGGTGGTCGAGGATGGACTGGAATAGAAAGTCCGGCCCTTCCTCGAGCAGCCTCCGGTCGTGGGGCAGCCGCTGCCGGATCGCGTCGACCGAGACGAGCGGATCGACGTGGACCGTGATCAGGTACGAGGCGGAGAGGAAGACCGCGAGCTTGCTCGTGGCGACGCCGTGGTCGAGCAGATTGAGGTTGATCGAGCGGAAGATGAAGAAGTCGTAGCTCGGGGAACGGATCGTGTTTCGGAAGCGTGCTCTGTGAAAACGAATCTTCCGCGGCGAGCTCGTGAAAGCCGAAGCGCTGTTCGAGAAGCGGCTCGGCGTCGGCCTCGGTCTCGCCCTCCAGGTCCACCCAGAGGCGCTCTCCCGCTTCCGCCGACCACCGCTCGATCAGCTCCACCCCTCCCTGCTCGAGCGAGCCGTCTTTCAGAAGTGCGACGCGAATCATGAAGACGAGTCTAGGCGTCTAGGCGTCTAGGCGTCTAGGCGTCTAGGAGTCTGTCCAGGCGTCTACGAGTCTCTGCGTCATCTCGGCCTCGCGTTACATGAGTGACGCCTAGACTCCTAGACGCCCCTGGACTCGTACGGCTACCGTCCCGTCGTCCGTCGCCGTGCGGGAACGCCGAAGACTTCCGGAGCGAGCGTCCGCGCCGCCCGGAGAGCGTCGACCAGGCCGAAGCCGGTCGCGGTGTCCCATCCTGCGTTCCCGAGGTCGCGGCCGCCGGTCGTGATCGCGTTGCGGACCTGAGCCGACGCTCGACGAAGGGGCGAGCGACCAGACGAGCGCCGCAACGCCCGCCACGTGCGGAGTCGCCATCGAGGTCCCCTGCAGAGAGCCGTAGTCGTACGGGCTGACGGCGAGAGCGACGGTCGCGGCGGGCCTTGCGAGCAGCGCCTCTCCCTCGCTCTTGGTGATGCCGACGGTCACGGGGAAGTCGTCCGCGATCGGTTTGCCGGCCGCATCGTTGCGGATGAGCGTCCAGAGCAGAGAGCTGTTCTCGTGGTTGAAGATGATCACGGCCTTCGCCCCGGCCGCCTTCGCGTTCCGCGCTTTCTCGTTGAACGTGATCTCGCCCCTCCTGATGAGCGCGATCTTTCCCGCCACCGATGGGGGGAACTCGTTCACTTTCCCGATCCCGCAGCTCACCCACGCTCCGCTCGCCTCCCCCCTGGGAGATCCGCTCGGGGGCTCGACCTCGGGGAGGGCCTCTCCGTCGACCAGCACGTCGGCGATCACGGCCGTCCCCACCCGCATCGTCGAGAGGACGCCCACGCCCGGCGCGACCAGCGCGAGCTCGGTTCCCCGCTGGGAGAACGAAGCCAGGGCCTCCTTCGCGTCGACCGCTCCGACCGCGATTACGTTCGGGTACGCAGCGGGGAAGCCGACCAGATCCGTTCCGTTGTAATCGTTCCCGGAGGCCGCGACGGCGAGGATGCCGGCGTCCCAGGCGCGGGCGAAGGCGTCTTTCTCGGTGATCGACGATTCGTCCGACCCGAGCGAGAGATTGATCACCCGGATTCCGTTCGCGATCGCCCAGTCGATCGCCTGGATGATGGCGCTCACCGAGCCCGTCGCCGACCCGTCGGCCGAGGGCTTGAGGACCTTCAGCGCGTAGATCTCCACCTCGGGCGCGACTCCCACCACGCCGAGCTGATTGTCCTCGGCCGCGATCGTCCCCGCGACATGCGTCCCGTGGCCGTGATCGTCCATGGGGTCGTCGTCTCCGTTGATGAAGTCTTTTCCACCCTTGTAGACGCCTTTCAGGTCGGGATGGTTGTAATCGATCCCGGTGTCGATGACGCCCACTTTGATTCCGGCGCCACGGCCGTAGCCCCAGAGGGTTCTTGCTCGAACCAGGTCGACCCCGTACGGAGTCGACTGCGTGGCGCTCCGAGGCGAGACGAACGGAGCCGCCGTCCCTGTCTCCACCGCCTCGCGGCGAGGGCCGGCCGCTGGGCGGCTGCGATAGAGATGGCGCTCGTAATCCGGCTCCACGTACCGCACTCCCGGCGAGAGCCGCAGGGCCGCCGCTTCCTGCCGCCGTCATCTGGATCGCGTACGCGTCGACGGAGGCGAACCGCCGCACCGGGCGGTTGCGCGGCGACTGCGCCGGCTCGGAGCTCGATCCGCGCCGCGTCCCGACGATCCAGCTCTTCATCTGATTCTCGGCGGGCGCCGCCAGGGCGGCGCCTGCGCAGGCGGCCATCAGCGCCGCGGCGAACAGGGCGGTGTGGAACTTCATCGCGTCTCCGGATCCGTATTGAGAGGTGATATCAGTGGAAGTGTCCCCCCTCCGGACTTAATTCCTGCCTCGTCCACAATGAATGTAGATTGTGGGGAACGGGCCGTGCAAGGTGGGCTCTGCGGAATGCCGGCCGCAGAAGGAGGAATCGTGGCGCCAGATAACATCATCCAGGACGACGCATCGATCGGGGCTCTCGATCCGCGATACCAAAACCATCGCCGTTCTCGGAATCAAGCCGGAGAGCCATGCGGGGCAGGCCGCGCATTACGTCCCCGCCTACCTGCAGAGACATGGGTTCGAGATCATCCCGGTCCCCGTCTACTATCCGGACGTTACCGAAATTCTCGGGCAGAAAGTGGTTCGCAGCCTGGGCGCGCTCGGGCGGCCGGTCGACATGGTCAACGTCTTTCGCCGCCCGCAGGACCTTCCCGGCGCACGTGGACGACATCCTCGCGGCGCGGCCGAAGTACGTCTGGTTTCAGCTCGGGATCCGGAACGACGAGGCGGCCGGCCGCCTCGCCGAAGCGGGGATCAAAGTCGTGCAGGATCGGTGTCTCATGGTCGAGCACGGCCGCGTCGGCTGAGCGGCTCGCTCGAGACGGCCGCGCAGGATCCGCTCACTCGGCGGGCGTGCTGATTCGGCGGCCGCTCGCCACGAGCGCGATCGCTCCCGCCGCGAGGATCACCAGAAGAGCCGCGCCGTTGACGGCGTGCTCGGGCCGGCTCTTCAGCAGCGGAGGGATGGCGAGCGCGAGTGCCGCGAGAAGGGGAGCCGCGAACCATGCGAGGGGGTTCCTGCCGAAGACGTATCGCGCTGCGACCAGGACGGCGAGGGCCCCCGCGGCTGCGGCCACGATGGATGTGACGATCTCGATTCCGTCGGCGCTGGGATCGAGGCCGGAGAGCGCGAGACCGATGCCGACGGCGGCGAGCACGCGCCCCCTGCCGGCCGCGCGGATCGAGGCGGCCGCGGCGGCGGCGCCGGCCGCGACGACGAGGCCGGTGACGACCGCCCGCCAGAGGATCGGAAACGCAGCGAACGAGAGGTCCATCCAGGAGGGAACCCCGAGAGAAGCCACGGGAGTGGCATGGGGCCACCAGCGGACGGCGAGCGGATGGGCGAGCGAGGCGAGCGCGCCGAGGGCGGCGAGGAGGAGCGCCGCGGCGGCGGCGTCGCGCCCGAAGCGGCGCCGCCCTTCGCGGGAGAGAAACGCTCCGGCCGCGGGAAACGACGTCTCGATGAGGAGGAGCGCGAGGAACGCGAGCCCGAGCTGCGCGATGAGGAGCGCGCCGAGCTGCGTCGCCGCGCCGACGAGGAAGGTGTTCCAGGCGAGCGCCGTGTCGTACGACTTCGCCATGAGCGGAGTGCGCGCGGCGGCAGCCAGCACGGCGAGAGGGGAGAGGAGAAGCGTCGCGCGCGCGGCGAGGCGCCATCGGATCCCGCGATCGCGCACGGCGCTGACGAACCCGTGGGCCGCGGTGGCGAGAAGGACGAGGATTCCGAGCACCATCAGCGTTGCGAGGAGCGTCTGCCACACGGTCTGGCGCTCCTCCTCGCGGACGATCTTCTCGGCGACGCGAACGGTCTTCGCGAGCTGCGTCACCTGATCGCCGCTGACGCGGACGCTCACGCGCCTGGCGACGTCGGAGGCGAGCGGGCTCTGCTCGTCGAGATGGAAGAGCCAGTCGCGCCGCTTCGGCTGATCGAAAGGCAGAGCTTCCTTCAGCTCGAACCGATCGCGATCGAGCTGCGCCTGCTCCATCTGAGCCCGCGCGAGCGCGAGCGCCTCCGCGAGCTCGAGGCGCGCTCCCGGCTCCGCCTCTTCGACGAGGCGGTGCCACCCCACGACCGTGCCCCGTCTCGGATCGATCTCGACGAAGATCTCTTCCTTCTTTCCGGGCTCGAAGAATCGGACGACCCAGGTCGCCGCCTCGACCTTCGTCCTCTGAACGCCGAGGAGCGGGTCCACGCCGGCCGTCTCGAGGATCCGTTCGGCTCCCACGCGGGCGTATCCGGCCGGCGAGCCGCCGTCGTCTCCTGAATCCGCCCAGCTGCGGAATCCGGCGGAGGCATAGACGATCTCCCGCCGCTGCGGCACGGGGATGCCGTTGCTCTCGAGGTGTTCGCGCGCGATCGCGAGGGCCGCGTCGGGGCCGATCCGGTAGTCGATCACGTCGCGCGCGAGAGGGGGCGCGAGGATCCATGCGCCCGTCGCGATCGCCGCGGCCGCGAGCCCGAGCAGGAGCTTCGTCCGCGAGAGCTCGATCGCCGGCGGAAGGGGCACGGCCTCGAGGGCCTGCCGCGGGGGCTCGGGCGCGCTTCCCGCCGCTTCATTGGTGAGCCCCTCGTCCGGCGCGAAGCTCCGATGGCGGAGCAGGAGGACGAGCGAGGCCACGAGCGGGATGAGAAACACGAGGCTGACCAGGGCCGACGACACGATGTAATAGAGGTTCCCCGAGCGGAACAGGAGGAGCGCCGTGTACACCGCGTCGACCGTGTAGTGCCAGACGAGGAGCGGGATGAGGCCGAAGCGCAGCATCAGGAGCCCGATGACGACCCCCGCGATCCCCACTTCGACGCCGCGGATCCAGAACGGCTGGTTCGGATATGCGGCGTGGCCGAAGCCCCAGATGAAGCCCGCGGCGATCACCGCGGCCCACTTCGATCGGAACGCGCGCTCGAGGAAGGGAATCGAGAACGCGCGGAAGATGAACTCTTCCGACACGGCGGGGAAGAAGCCCATGAAGAGGACGGCCGCCCACGGGAACGCGCTGTTGAGGATCTCGTCGTAGGGGATCTCGGCGGGCGACCACGCCCCGAAGCGGGCCGCGACGACGTAGAACACGGTCTGGTACGCGATGAAGATCGGGACGAGCGTGTAGCCGAGAATCAGGCCTCGAAAGAGGCGGCGCGAGCGGAGCGCCGCGGGAGTGAAGATGCGGGGAATCGCGAGCGCCTCCGGAACGCGCGCGCGGTAGAGGGGCTCGCCCGCTCCGACCAGCACCATGAGGAAAACGCCCGCGATGAGTCCCTGAAAGATCGCGAAGATCGCCTGCTGCGAGAGAAAGGCGTTCCACGAGACATCCGTGTCGTACTGGGCGAGCGCGTCGGGCCACGAGTTCACCGCGACGAGGACCACGAGCGCGGCGCCGATCGCGCCCGTCGTGATCGTGAAGCGCACCGGGACGTCTCCGCGCCGGAGGCGCGCGATGAAGACCGCGAGCATCGGGACGACGATGCCGATCAGGAGCAGCGTGTCGACCGCGCCCGCCACGCCGTTCCGGGAGCGGAGCTCCGCGTACGAGCGCATCCAGCTTTCCGGGACGTCGAGGTACTGCCGGAAGGCGCCGACCCGGTCGCCGTGGAACGTCACCCGGAAACGATAGGGCGCGCCGCCGGGACGGAGCGAGGAGGATTCGAACGTGAGCGTCGTGTCCACGCGGTTCGGCAGACGGCGCGTCGCGGAGGAGATCAGCTCGAGATCGTGCGCGGGGATGCGGAGGGCCGCGAGGACCGCGCGCGCCCGCGGCTCCGCCTCGCGCTCCGCGAGAGGGGGCCGCGACGCATCCTCGGCGATCGTGTGCTCGAAGGCGACGATCTCGCCGGAGGGCGCGACGTCGACGTGCGCCTGCTCGACCTCGAGCGGCTTGAACCAGCGGTGGCGCCAGAACCAGAGCTCGACGTCTCCCGCGAGTAGTCGCTTGCGCTCGGCCGCGCCGACGGTCCGCTCCAGGAAGATCTTTGCGCCGTCGTCCCAGTCGAACTTCGCCGCGGACCTCGCGCCCGGAATCGCGATCCCCATGCGCCCGAGGGCGTCTTCGGCGATCGCGCGCGAGGAGGCCCGGTCGTAGCGGAAATCGATCGACGCTTCCGGGAACGCGTCGTCGAAGAGGAGCACCGCGACGGCGAGCGAGGCGGTGAACAGGACCGCGCAGATCGCGACGAAGCGCACCCGCGGAGTCTAGAGATCCCCATCGGGTACGTCTAGGGATCCTGGCCTCGGGTCGTTCTCCGTTCTCCGTTCTCCGTTCTTCGTTCTCGCAGTCACCGGCTCCGGCCTCCACGGAAGCGAAAGGTCCGCGGCGAACCTTCAGCGGCTGCCATTCCAGCTTGCCGGAACGGGGACTGCGGAGAACGGAGACCGGAGACCGGAGAGCGACAGGATCCTGGGGCTTGCCAGGACTCGCCTTGACCGCCCGGCCGAAATGAATGACGATTCATTCAGCCATGACTGCCGTTACCGGCAACCCGAAAGAAGTCTTCCGCGGGACCGGCAAGCGCGAACGGATCCTCCGCGCCGCCGTCGACGTGTTTGCGCGCACCGGGTACTTCAACGCGAAGGTCTCGGAAATCGCCCGAGCCGCCGGCGTCGCGGATGGGACGATCTACCTCTATTTCGAGGGGAAGGAAGACCTGCTGATCACGATCTTCCGGGAGCAGTCGCGCGTCTTCCTCGCGGGGCTTCGCGAGGAGCTCGGTCGGATCGAGCGGCCGGACGAGAAGATGCGCGAGATCGTCCGCTACCACCTCGAAACGATTGGCGCCGACCGGCCCCTGGCCGTGGTGCTTCAGGTGGAGCTGCGGCAGAGCCTCAAATTCATCAGCCTGATCTCTCGGGAGGAGCTGCGCGAGTACATCGAGGCGATCCGCGAGGTGGTCGAGCAGGGGATCCGTGCCCGGATCTTCCGCGAGATCCCGCACCGCCAGGTGGTCGCCAACGCGATCTTCGGGATGCTCGACGAGCTGATGACGACGTGGATCCTTTCCGAAAAGGACTACGCGCCGGTCGACCACGCGGAGACGGTCGCCGGATTCGTCCTGCGCGGACTCTCCTGAACAAGGAAGATGACTCCCGTTCCGCCGCTGATCTATAGTCGGGCGCTCAGCGGATCCGAGATCCGGAAGGGGTGAGGGATGGCGATCGAAACACTCAACGAGCTGTTCGTGCATTCGCTGGGGATTCCGCGCCGGGCGGCGATGCTCGCCAAGCGCGGCGGCCAGTGGGTTCCAGTCACCGTCGAGGAGCTCGGCGAGTCGGTCCGGAATCTTTCGACCGCGCTCCGCTCGATCGGGGTGAAGAAGGACGACCGGGTCGCGATCCTCTCGGAGAACCGGCCCGAGTGGACGATCGCGGATCTGGCGACGCTCACCGCGAACGCGGTGTCGGTGCCGATCTACTCGACCCTGCTCGCCTGGCAGATCGAGTACATCCTCAACGACTCGGGGGCGGCCGTCGTCTTCGTCTCGAACGAGGAGCAACTCGCGAAGGTGACGGAGGTCTGCCGGCACTGCCCCGCCATCCGGCAGATCGTGATCTTCGATCCTTCCGGAGCCCTTCCGGAGAACGTCGTCTCCTACGAGTCGTTTCTCGCGGACGGGAAGGCGGCGGTGGGTGAGGAGCCCGCGGGCCACTTCGAGAGGGTTCTGCGGGACCGGAGGCCGGAGGATCTCGCCACGATCGTCTATACCTCCGGAACGACGGGCAACCCGAAAGGGGCGATGCTGACCCACGGGAACATCACGAGCAACGTGACGTCGTCGATCGATCCGACGCTGATCAAGGCGGGCGACCGCGCGCTCAACATCCTCCCGCTCTCCCACATCCTCGAGCGGATGGTGGATTTCATCTACCTCTACAAAGGGGTCGAGATCGCGTACGCGGAGAACGTCGCGAACGTCGCGGACAACCTCCAGGAGCTGAAGCCGAACATGTTCGCGGCGGTGCCGCGCCTCTTCGAGAAGATGCAGGCGCGGATCATGGACACCGTGGCGCAGTCGCCCGCTCCGCGCCAGAAGATCTTCAAATGGGCGCTCGGGGTCGGGCGCGAGCGGCTGCCGTACCGCGTCGAGAACAAGCCGATGCCTTCCTCGCTCGCGTGGAAGGCCGCCGTCGCCGACCGCCTCGTCTTCCGCAAGATCGTCGATCGCCTCGGCGGGCGCATCCGCTTCATCATCTCCGGCGGCGCTCCGCTCTCGCCCGAGCTCGCCGCGTTCTTCATCGGCGCCGGCATCGACATCTACGAGGGGTACGGCCTGACCGAGACGTCTCCGGTGATCGCCGTGAACTGGCCCCAGGCCCGGCGCATCGGGACGGTCGGCCGGCCGATCCCCGGAGTCGAAGTGAAGATCGCCGAGGACGGCGAGATCCTCACGCGGGGCCCGCACGTGATGAGCGGCTACTTCAACAACCCCGAGGCGACCGAGAAGGCGATCGACCCGGACGGATGGTTCTACACGGGGGACATCGGCGAGATCGACGCGGACGGGTTCCTCCGGATCACGGACCGCAAGAAGGACATTATCGTCAACGCCTACGGCAAGAACATCGCGCCGCAGCCGCTCGAAGGGCTCCTCAAGACCTCCCCCTACGTCGGGACGCCGGTGCTGATCGGCGACCGGAGGAAGTTCGTGACGGCGCTCATCGTCCCGAACTTCGAGCGGCTCGAGCGCGAAGCGCGCAAGATGGGCCTTTCCTTCTCCTCGCCCGAGGAGCTCGTCGCGGACGACCGGATCCGGCAGATCGTCCAGAACGAGATCGACCGCTTCAACCAGCAGCTCTCGCGAGCCGAGCAGATCCGCAAGTTCGTCCTCCTCCCCCGCGACTTCTCGATCGAAGAAGACGAGATCACGCCGTCGCTCAAGGTGAAACGGAAGGCGATCGACCGGAAGTACAAGAGCCTGATCGACGCGATGTACGCGGGCGAGCAGGACTGAAGACGAAGCCGCGGGCCTGTGGCCGGCGGCGAGCTCGGAGGCGACCGATGCCCGCGATTCCCGAGACCCCCGCGCGGACCCCGTTCCGTATCGATGCCGAGGGGGATGCGGCCGTCCTCTGGTTCGATCTGCCCGGGGAGAAGGTGAACAAGTTCTCGAGGGCGGTCCTGGGCAGCTCGACGAAGCGATCGCGAGACTGGAGACGATGCGCGAGGTGCGCTACCTCGTCCTCGCCTCGACCAAGCCCGGCATCTTCATCGCCGGCGCGGACCTCGAGGAGTTCACGAAGCTCACCACGGGCGAAGAGGCGGCGCGTTTCGTCCGACGCGGCCAGGAAGTCTTCACCCGGTTCTCCCGGCTTCCCCAGATCACCGTCGCGGCCATCGACGGCGCGTGCATGGGCGGCGGCACCGAGATCGCGCTCAACTGCGACTACCGCGTCATGTCCGACAGCCCGAAGGCGCAGATCGGGCTGCCCGAGGTGAAGCTCGGGATCTTTCCGGCGTGGGCGGGGACGACCCGCCTGCCGCGGCTCGTCGGGATCCCGGCGGCGCTCGACCTGATCCTGACCGGGAAGAATCTCGACGGGAAGAGGGCGAAGAAAATCGGCCTCGTCGACGAGGTCGCCGCCTCGTCCGTGCTGCTCGACGCCGCGAAGCAGGTCGCTCGAAAGGGAGGACGGAAGCGGGGGTTCGACACCGGGCGCACGCACTTCTACCTCGAAGGAAATCCGCTCGCGCGCAAGGTCGTCTTCGGGAAGGCGCGGACGTCGGTGCGGCAGAAGACGGGCGGACATTATCCCGCGCCGCTCAAGGCGATCGACGTGATGGAGGCGGGCTTCAGCGGCGGGTACGCCGCTGGGCTCGCGGCGGAAGTCGGCGAGGTCGTGAAGATCGCGACCGGCGACGTCACGGAGAACCTGGTCCGCCTCTATTTCATGATGGAGGAGTCGAAGAAGGAGCGCGGGCCGAAGCCGAAGAAGATCCGTTCCGCGGGCGTTCTCGGCGCGGGTCTCATGGGCGGCGGCATCGCGCAGGCGATCGTCGACAAGGCGGACATCGACGTCCGGATGAAGGACATCAACTGGAACGCGCTCGCCGGCGGCATGAAATCGGCCGCGCGGATCTGGAAGAAGAAGGTCGAGCGGCGGCGGATGGACCGCGGCGAGATGAAGCGGAAGCTCGCGCGCATCGGGACGACGACGGACTGGAGCGGCTTCGGCGACGTCGACATCGTCATCGAGGCGGTGCTCGAGAAGATCGAGATCAAGCAGCAGGTCCTCCGCGAGTTCGAGGGCGCCGCCCGGCCCGACGCGATCTTCGCGACGAACACCTCCACGATCCCGATCTCGAAGATCGCCGCCGCCGCCGCGCGCCCGGAGAACGTCGTCGGGATGCACTTCTTCAGCCCCGTCGACAAGATGCCGCTCGTGGAGGTGATCCGCGGCGCGAAGACGTCCGAGGAGACGGTCGCCACGACGGCGGCGTTCGGACGGCGGCTCGGCAAGACGGTCGTGCTCTGCAACGACGCTCCCGGATTCATCGTCAACCGGATCCTCGGGCCCTACATGAATGAAGCGGGCTTCCTCGCCGCCGAGGGCAACTCGATCGAGTCGATCGACAGGGCGATGGTCGACTTCGGGATGCCGATCGGCCCTCTCGCGCTCCTCGACGAAGTCGGGATCGACGTCGCCGGAAAGGCGGCGATGGTTCTCGTCGAGGCCTTCGGCGACCGGATGCCGTCGGCGGGGCTCGTCGAGAAGCTCCTGGCGGACCAGAGATTCGGCAAGAAGAACGGGCGCGGCGTCTATCTGTGGAAGGAAGGAAAGCGTACGACGCCCGACCCGGCCCTCGCCCGTCTGCTCGGCGTCGCTGCGCCCTCCCCGGGCAAGCGCGACGAGATGATCGAGCGGATGGTCATGACGATGATCAACGAGGCGTCGCGGATCGCTCGAGGAGAAGGTCGCCGACTCCGCGGCCGACATCGACCTGGCGATGATCATGGGGACGGGCTTTCCGCCGTTCCGCGGCGGCCTGCTGCGCTACGCGGACCGGATCGGCGTGCGCTACGTCGCCGATAAGCTCCGCCAGCTCGAAGGGAAGTACGGAGCGCGATTCAAACCCTCGCCGGCGCTCGAGCGGTTGGCGGCGGGCGACACGACCTTCGCTCAGGCGTACCCCAAACCGGCCTAGTGCTCGTGGGGTCCAGCGGCCGGCCGTTTCTACGCGGCGCGGCGGGATGCCGCGCGACCGGCGGACGAGAGGTTCTTCCGGGCTCCCAGGACGAGGAGCACTCCGAATGTCGCGCATCCGATCAGCACGATCTGCATCGCGCGGTCGGTCGGCCCCGCGTATCCCCACGTGGAGATCACCGCGAACGCGAACGTCGCGGTGCCGGCAATCAGAAACAGGAAACCGATCGCAATGAGCAGCAGGTTCCCCAGCCGCGACTGAATCGGCAAACGGTACATCATGGTCCCCTCCTGGGCAGGTTGAGACGCACCCTTCCGCACGGGTTCTTCGAGTGGCGCAACTATAGCGCGGATCGGACCGCCGGTGGGAAAGGCCGGGGCCGCTGTGGCATTCTGCGCGCAAGGGGGAGGACCGCATGGTGCGGCTAAAACGGAAAGATCCCGATCAGCTGAGGGAGCTGCTCCGAAAGCTCTCTCCTCCCATGCTCGCCACTCTGGTGGCGGAGATCCCGAGCGACGAGTCGCAGTGGCTCTACGAGCTGAAATATGACGGGTTCCGCGCCGTCGCAGCGATCTCGAAGGGAAACGCGGTGCTCTGGTCGCGCAACGCGCTCGACCTCGGCGAGCGGTTTCCCGGTGTTCTCGCGGCGGCGAAGAGGATCGAGGCCGCCGAGGCGGTGCTGGACGGAGAAGTGGTCGTCCTCGACGAGCGAGGGGTCCCGCGGTTCCAGCTCCTCCAGAAGGGGGAGGAGGGGGAGGCGGTCTTCTTCCTCTTCGATCTCGTCTGGCTCGACGGAGAGGACCTCCGCGCGCGTCCGATCGAGGAGAGGCGCGCGCTTCTCGAAAAACTGGTGGGGAAGCGCTCCTCGGGGGCGATCCGCCTCGCGGAGCAAACGACGGGAAACGCTCGTGCGGCGCTCGAGTCGGCGGCGGCCGCGGGACACGAAGGGCTCATCGCGAAGCGGCGGGGGTCGCTCTACGAGAGCCGCCGCTCGAAGGCCTGGGTCAAGCTCAAGGCGATCAACGCGCAGGATCTCGCGGTGATCGGCTACAACCCCTCGAACGGTTCCGCGAGCGAGATCGGCTCGCTCCTTCTCGGCGTCGTCGAGGACGGAACGATGCGGTATGCGGGGAAGGTCGGCACCGGCTACAGCTCCAGGCAGCGGGCCGAGCTCCGGAAACTGCTCGATCGCGATCGCCTCGCGAAAGCCGACGTGGTGGGAGCACCGAGGATGAAGGGGGTCGTCTGGGTCGCGCCCAGGCACGTCGCCCAGGTGCGCTTCACCGAATGGACCGAGGACGGGAAGCTGCGCCATCCCTCGTTTCTCGGATTGCGCCCGGACAAGTCGCCGTGGCAGGTCGTGCGCGAGCGACCTGCCGCGCCGCCTCCACCCGAATCGCCGAACAAGGCCAGGGGAGCGAAGCGCTCCCCGACGGCAACGAAAGGAAAGAAGAAGACCGCGGGTGCGCGGGACCGCGCTCCCGCGAGCCTCGTCGCCCTGACCACGCCGGAACGGATGCTCTACCCGCGGGATCGGATCACCAAGCGGGACGTGGCCGACTACTACCAGGCCGTTTCGGAGGCGATGCTTCGCGCGCTCGAGGGGCGGCCGCTCGCGCTCGAGCACTGGAACGGAGGGATCGACAAGCCCTCGTGGTTCCACCAGAGCGTCAAGGAGAACGCGGAAGAGCCCTGGATGACGATCGTCGAGACGCCGGCGAGGACGCACGGCCGGCCCGTCCGGCATTTCGTCGCCGACTCCCCGGCCGCGCTGCAGTGGCTCGCGCAGCGGTCCGCGCTGACGGTCCACATGTGGTCCTCGCACGTTCCCTCGCTCGCCTCGCCGGACTGGCTGATCTTCGACCTCGATCCCGCGAAGGGGAAAGGGATCGCGCAGGCGATCGAGGCGGCGCTCGTCTTCCGGCGGCTGCTCGAGAAGCTCGAGCTGCCGAGCGTGCCGAAGACATCGGGCAAGCGGGGCATCCACCTGCTCGTGCCGCTCGTTCCCGGCTATGCGCACGAGGACGCGGTGGAGTTCGCATGCCGCATCGCCGAGGCGGTGAGCGCGCAGGTGGCCGACTGCACCGTCGAGCGCGCGATCGCGCAGAGGAAAGGCCGCCTCTACCTCGATTGCCTACAGAACGGGTACGGGAAGACCCTCGTCGCCCCCTACTCGCTGCGGGCCGTCGACGGCGCGCCCGTTTCAGCGCCCCTCGAATGGAGCGAGGTGACGCGAAAGCTCGACCCTTCGAGATTCAACCTCAGGACGATGCCCGAACGGCTCGCGAAGAAAGGGGACCTCTTCCGGCCGGCCATCGAGGGAGGCGCGAAGCTGCCGAGGCTGCGATGAGGCTCACCTCGATCACCGCGCTTCCGCGACCACCTCGATCCCGTCCTCGCGAAAGGCCTCGCGCACCGACCCGAGATCTTCCTTTTTCACGAGCAGGTAATCGGTGTCGAATGTGGAGATGACGAACACGCCGATATTTCGAGACGCGAGAGACGTCGTGAACGCGGCAGCGACGCCGGTCTGATCGAACGGGATCGGCCCTTCGAGCTGGAGCGCGCGCCACCCGGACACGACGCTACCTGCATCCGGGACGATCTCCTCGCGGCACACGATCGACAGTTCCTCGGCGGTTCGCGTGATCGAGAGGAAGCGCTCCACGGCGGGAAAGAGGGGGAGCGGCGCCGCGGGATCGAGCCGAACGACGGCGTACGGATCGGGCAGGAGTCTGAATCGGAGGAGCATCGGGGTATCGTAGCGCACCACGAAAGAGGGAGGATCGCATGAGGACGGCACTCATCACGGGCGCGTCGAGCGGGATCGGCCGCGAGCTGGCGCTGGAGCTCTCGAAGCGGGGATGGCGCGTCGCCCTCCTGGCGCGGCGGCGCGAAGCGCTCGAGGAGCTCTCCTCGCAAATCACCGGAGCGGGGGGAGAAGCGGACGTCCTCGTATGCGACGTCACGGACCCGGGCGCCGTAGCGCGCGCCGCGGAGGGGCTCGTCGCGAGCCGGGGAGCCATCGATCTGGCGATCGCGAACGCGGGCGTCGGAGTATCCGGACCCGTCGCGAAGCTCGACCTCGAGCAGGCGCGCGCGACGCTCCGGGTCAACGTCGAAGGAACGCTGAATCTGCTCGCCGCCGTCATTCCCTCGATGCTCGAGCGGGGAAGCGGTCACATCGTCGGCATCGCCTCACTCGCCGGATTCCGCGGGCTCCCCGGGAGCGCCGTCTATTCGGCGAGCAAAGCCGCGATGCGCGCGCTCCTCGAATCGGTGCGCGTGGAGCTGGGCCCCAGGGGGATCCTCGTGACGACGATCAACCCGGGATTCATCCGGACGGCCATGACCGCGGGGAACCGCTTCCGGATGCCGTTCCTGATGGACGCCGACCAGGCGGCGCGCCGGATCGCCGACGCGATCGAAGCGCGGAAGAAGGAATGCAGCTTCCCTCTGCCGATGGCGCTCTTCGTTCGCGTCGGCCGGTTCCTGCCGAATGCGATCTGGGATCGCGCTTCGATGCCGTACGCGAAAGCGCGGTCGCGGCGGCCGTAGTCACCCGCGCGCAGACGGTCGGAGGCGCGCGTCTACGGCTACCCAAAAATATTTGAAATTTGAGAGTCAAAGCACGGGCGCGGGCGCGGGCGCGGGCCCGGGATGGCCGCGCGGTTGGCGCCAGCAGGTCATCGACCTGTTGGCTGCGTAATGCGAGTAAGAAGAATGGAGTAGGTCCCATGGCTTTCGATCACGAGAAGCTCGATGTGTATCAGTTGGCCATCGAGTTCGTCGCCAACGCCAACGACATCATCGAACATTTGCCTCGAGGACGGGGCTACCTCGCCGACCAGCTCCAGCGGGCGGCGCTGAGCATCGTATTGAATATCGCGGAAGGCGCAGGAAAGTTCTCCCCGGCAGACAAAGCGGTCTTCTACACCCGGGCACGTGCTTCAGCCACCGAGAGCGCCGCCGTGCTCGATGTCTGTCGCAAGCTGAATCTGATCGCGGTCTCTGCCACGTCTGACAACAAAGCGCTCCTCGAGCGCGTCGTACAGATGCTGACGAAACTCATCAAATCCAAACTTCCAACCGTCTGAGCCTTTCTCGGGCCGGAGCCCGCGCCCGCGCCCGGGCCCGGTCTTTTCTGTAAACTCTGAGAGACGAATCCTCAGACTTCGCGTTCAAGAATCTACGGCGCGGGGGGCGGAGGCGCGGGCGATTGCGCGCCTGCCTTGTGCCAGTGACCGTGCTCGGCCGACCAGATCAGGCCCGCCGGAGCGGGGCCGGGAGGGGGCACCGGGGCGGAAGGGCGGTTCACCGTGCCGAGATGGATCGTCGGCGGAGGGGCGGTCGGCCTGTCGTGCCAGTGTGCATGCTCGGTCGACCAGACCTTTCCTTCCGGTGCGGGGCCGGGGGGCTGTCCCGGAAGCCGCATCTCCTTGGCCGCCTCGGCGAGAGCCTTGCCGTCGATGCGGATCGCCGATCCGTCCGCCTGGACGGCGGGGTTTCCCATGTTCATGTCGATCTGAATCGGGCTGGGCGAGGACGGTGAGGCGACGTCGTGCCAATGGGCGTGCTCGGGGAACCAGACCTTTCCGGCGGGAGCGGGTCCCGGCTGCGGGGCGGGTCGCTGAGCCGAGGCCGCCGGCGCCGAGGCGGGAGCGGCGACCGGAGCCGAGCTCGAGGGGAGGGGGGCGCGGTCTGGGGCGGTGGTCTGCCCGTCGCTTCCGGAGAACGCCGCGTAGATTCCGACGCCGGCGAGAAGAACCACGGGTGCGAGAGCGAGCAGGACGCCGCGCGAGGCGATCGCGGTCTCGGCCGCGCCACAGCACTTCTTGTTCTTCTTCCCGCTGCCGCAGGGGCAGGGCTCGTTGCGGTTCGGTTTGGTCAAGGGCGCCTCCAGTCGGATCTCGGAACCGGTGCCGTTAACGGCGCCAGGGGGGAGAAGCTTCCCGCCCGCCGCCGATCGGAAGGCGCTCGACGCCTGGCGCCGCGAGACGCGGGACGCGTCAGACCTCGATGCGGTGCAGCCGCTCGAGCGCGGCGTTGACGATCTCGTCGTGGTCGAACGCGAGCTCGGGGAGGGCGTCGACCGGAAACCATCGAACTTCCCCCGCATCGTCGCCGGCGCGGGGCTCGACGGATGCTCCGGCGATGCCGAGGTAGCCGATGCTGATCGTGTGTCCGCGGGGATCGCGCCCGGGGTTGCCGAATGCGCGAAATTGCCAGAGCTCGACGCCCTCGATTCCGCATTCCTCCTTCAGCTCGCGGGCCGCCGCCGATTCGAGCGATTCGAGCTCGTCGACGAAGCCACCGGGTAGGGCCCAACGGCCGCGGAACGGGTCGCGCGCACGTTTCACGAGGAGGATTTCCCACCCGCTGCGCCCGTGGCGGACGAAGGCGATGTCTGTGGTGACCGCGGGGCGGGGGTGGCCGTAGGTGTGAGTCGACTCGTTCATGGGCCTGCTGCTTTCTCCTTGAGCGAGAGCGTGAGCGCGAATTCCGCCACGGGCTCCTCGGCGGATTTCGAGGGGACGGTCGCGACGACGCGAACGGTCATCTCCTCCCGCGCACGGCTCGAGCGGGCGAGCGCGACGAGCTCGCGGATCGCTTCGCCGTCCTCGCACGTGAAGAGGACGTCCCCCTCCGGGCGTCTCAGAAAGCGGGCGTTGACGTCTTTGAAGATCAGCGAGATCCCGCCTCCCGACCGCTCGATCGCACGCATCGCGGCGAGGCCCCCCGCGACGTCGGCGCCGATGCAGAGGGCGCCGAAATACATCGAGCCGAGGTGATTCTTCGTCTTTCGGCGGAGCCGGATCCGGACGGTGACTCGCGTCTCGTCGGACACGAGGACCGCGGGGAGCGTGCTGAAGAGAAGGGGGACTTTCGCGAACGACCAGGCCCAGACCCTCAGCGTTTCGCGGACGAGCATGCGGGGGAAATCATACTCGGAACTCAAAACAACCGCGGTTGCGGGTCGTCGACCTCGTCGAGGAAATTCGATACGCCGATTCCGGCGAGGCGGAAGCGGCTCCCGGGGGGGAAGTCGAACCGCTCGACGAGAGAGACGGCGATCTCAGCCAGTTCCGCCGCGCTCGCGGGAATCGCGTGAGGGGTGACCTGCCGGGTGGCCGTGGTGTAGTCGGCGGTGCGCAGTTTCACGGTGACCGTCCGCCCGGTCCTCTCTTTCCTCGCGACGCTCTCCCACAACTCCTCCGCCGCCGCGCGAAGCCACGCGACGATGCGCTCGAGCGTCACGTCGACGTCGAAGGTCGTCTCCGAAGAGATCTGCTTGGCCTGCCGGTCGGCGACGACCGGGCGGTCGTCGATCCCGCGGGCGAGCTCCCAGAGCCGCTCGCCGAACTTGCCCATCCAGCGGACGAGGTCCGCGCGGTCGATCTCCCTCAGGTTCCCGACCGTGTAGACGCCCTTCTCCTGGAGGAGCGACTCGGTCGCTTTTCCCACTCCTGGTAGACGTCCGATCTCGAGCGGCGTGAGGAAGGACTCGACCTGATGGGGCTTGATCACGAACAGCCCGTCGGGTTTTTTCCAGTCGGAGGCGATCTTCGCGAGGAACTTGCTCGGCGCGACGCCGGCGGAGGCGGTCAGGCGGGTTTCTTCGCGGATTTCTTCGCGGATGCGGCGCGCGGCCGCCGTCGCGGAGGGCAATCCGGTCAGCTCGCTCGTCACGTCGAGGTAAGCCTCATCGAGCGAGAGGGGCTCCACGAGCGGCGTGTGGCGGAGGAAGATGCGCCGGATCTGGAGCGAGACTTCCTTGTATCGGGAGAAGTCGGGGCGGACGAATTCGGCCTGCGGGCAGAGCCGCTTCGCCTTTCCGATCGGCATCGCGGAGCGAACGCCGAACTCCCTCGCTTCGTAGGACGCCGCGCAGACGACCCCGCGCGCGGCGTCGGCCCACCCGACGACGACGGGGCGTCCCTTCAGCTCCGGCCGGTCGCGCTGCTCGACCGACGCGTAGAAGGCGTCCATGTCGACGTGAAGGATCTTCCGGAGGTCGCCGCCCATTGCGCGCGCGTCAATTCTACGAAACCACGCCTTCCCCGGCACGGCTTTGGCACATTCGGAAAGGAGCCAGGGGAAAGCAGTCAGGGACGAAGGAGGAGCCGATTCGATCGCGATCGATGTGCCGTCTTTGGCGATTGGCAGAGACTCGTGCCACCCCCCTGATTCCCGTACTTCTCCCCGACTACCGCTTTCCGGAGGTCCGATGAGCAAGAACATCAACGTCAACCCCGATCACTACAAAGTGGCCGGGCGGGAGCGCCAGGGCGAAGATGTCATCGCCTCGGAGCAAAAACAGAAATTCGGCTCCGAGCACAAACAGAAATCCGGAGACCTGCAGCACGATCTCGCGGCCCGGGCGGAGCAGCGGAACCGGAGCCTCGAATCGATGCGGAGCCGCCGGGCGCAGCCGGCGCGCGAGGCGGGGGGGGTCCCACGCGTGGCGAAGCCCCGCCCGAAGAAGAAGCCGGCGAAGGCGGCTCGTCCGGACGATGGAGGAGAGAGCGCCGGCGGTCAGCGGCGCGTCGCTTCGGCGGGCGTGACGAAGGTCGCCGCCTCGCCCCTCGCGAAGAGGGCGGGGCGGAAAGCGAAGGAGGCGGTGAAAAGGACCAAACGCGCCGCGGCGAAGGTCGGAGCGACGGCCGCGACCACGGCGAGAACGATCGCAGCGAAGGCGAAAAAGTCGGTCAGGCGTCGCCCGAAACAAGCGCTGCCGAAGAAACGCGCGGCCTCCGTTGCGGCGAGTGCGGCCTCGGGGTCGCGGACGCGCCGCGGAACGCCGGCGCGCAAGAAGTGATTCGATGAGTGCGCGGGTCTCGCGGAGGGGCGGCGATCCCCGAGGACCGCAGGACGCGGGCCTCGAGTCGACGCCTCTCGAGGGGCCCTCGGAGAGATCGCGGCGCGGGTAGGAACTTCCTACTTCCTACTTCCTACTTCCCCTACAGCTCGATCCGCGCTCCCAGCTCGACCACGCGATTCGGCGGGAGGTTGAAGAACGCGGCGGCGTTGGTCGCGTTCTGCGACATCCAGGCGAAGAGGCGCTCGCGCCAGAACGACATTCCGGGGCGTGGCCCGACGACGAGCGTCTCTCGGCCGAGGAAATAGCTCGTGGCGAGCGGCTCGAAATTCAGCTCCGGCTCATGCAGCCGCGCGAGTTCGGCGGGAATGTCCGGGGTCTCCATGAACCCGTAGTGGAGCCGCGCGCGCCAGACGCCGTTCCCCAGCGATTCGATCGTCCCCCGCCGCCGTTCGCTGATGTGAGGGACGCGTTCGGTCTCGACGGTCAGCAGCACGACCTTTTCGTGGAGAACCTTGTAATGCTTGATGCTGTGGAGGAGCGCCGTGGGCGTTCCCTCGGGATTGCGGTGGAGGAAGACGGCCGTGCCGGGGACGCGGGTCATCGGCGAGGCATTGACCGAGCTGATGAAGAGCTCGAGCGGCAGGGCGTCCGCCTTCAGCCGCCGGTCGAGGATGTCGCGCCCGCGCCTCCAGGTCATCATGAGAGTGAAGATGATGGCGCCGACCAGGAGAGGGAACCATCCGCCGTCGTCGATCTTCACGATGTTGGCTGCGAAGAACGCCAGATCGACGGCGAGGAAGATCCCGGCGACCGTGCCGCTGAGCGCGAGCGACCACCGCCACCGCTCTCGCGCCACCACGAAGAACAGCAGGGTGGTGATCACCATCGTCGCGGTCACCGCGACCCCGTACGCGCTCGCGAGGTTCGTCGACGAGCGGAAGCCGAGGACGAGCCCGATGCACGCGAGCATGAGAGCCCAGTTCACGCCGGGGATGTAGATCTGTCCGATCTCGCGCGCCGAGGTGTGCTCGACGGACATGCGGGGAGTGAGCCCGATCTGCATCGCCTGACTCGTGATCGAGAACGCCCCCGAGATGAGCGCCTGCGAGGCGATCACCGTCGCCATCGTCGCGAGCGCCACGAGGGGGTAGAGGAGCCATTCCGGCGCGAGGAGGTAGAACGGGTTCTCCACGGCGTACGGGTTCGCGAGGATCAGCGCACCCTGTCCGAAGTAGTTGAGGAGCAGCGAGGGAAGGACGACCGCGAACCACGTGAGCCGGATCGGGCGCGAGCCGAAGTGTCCCATGTCGGCGTAGAGAGCCTCGCCGCCCGTGACGACCAGGAACACCGCGCCGAGGGCGAAGAAGCCGGCGGCACCGTTCGCCGCGAAGAACCTCCACGCGTGGGCGGGGTTCACGGCGAGCAGGATGTGGGGATTCCTCGCGATCTGATGCGCGCCGAGCGCCGCGATCGTGGCGAACCATACGAGCGTGACCGGCCCGAAGATCGCGCCGATGCCCGCCGTCCCCCGTTTCTGGATCAGGAAGAGAAGGATGATGATCGCGATCGTGATCGGGACGATGTACGGCTCGAATGCAGGAGTCGCGACCCCGAGCCCCTCGACCGCCGAGAGGACCGAGATGGCCGGAGTGATCATCCCGTCGCCGTAGAGGAGCGCTGCGCCGAACAGGCCGATGCCGAGCAGAGCCATCCGCCGTTTCGACCCGCCGCGGGGATCGATCAGCGACATGAGCGCGACGATTCCCCCTTCCCCCTGGTTGTCGGCGCGCATTACGAACGCGATGTATTTGACCGAGATGACGATGATCAGCGCCCAGAAGATCAGCGACAGGACGCCGAGCACGTTCGCGGCCGTGGGGGCGAGGTGATGCTCCGGCGCGAAGCATTCCCGGAGCGCGTATAGAGGGCTGGTGCCGATGTCGCCGTAGACGATGCCCAGCGAGCCGAGGGAGAGCGTCAACAGGTACCGGCCGCCCGGGACTCTCGGTGAAGCATGGAGATCGATCGAAGGCGGCTCAGTCATGGAAAACGGCGCCGCGAGGCGCCGCTTTGCGCGATCTTAACGCTCCCGTTCTGGCGACACAAGCGGCCGCTTCTCGTGCGCGGGCTTCCTACCGGATTTCCGGCGCGCGGCCGTATGATCGGGTTCTCGGAAGTTTCGTTTCGCCGTGGTCCGGATGGAGCGATCATGATCTCGTTCGCCTCTCTGTTTCGCATCGAAAGCCTCGGAGGCACCGCGCTGGTCGCCTTCGCGGTCATCCTGCTGGCGATCCTCGTCATCTCCTTCCGGAGCCGGGCCGTCGTCTTCTGCCAGTACCTGGAAGCGATGACCGGCGTCCGCCTCTCGCCGGGCGAGGTGCGGCGCGTGTTCCGCGTTTCCGGCAAGAACGGAGTGCGGGAGATGTTCCTCGATCTCCTCATCAGGCAGGACTTCGAGGAAGCGGGTCCGATCTCGATTCCGGAGGGAGTGGAGCAGGGACGCGAACGGCCGTAGGGGCTTCCCGCGGCCGCCCGGATTCTCGTTCACGGAGGATGTGGATTCCAGGTGGCCGCAGGCCGCCCTACAGCTCGATCTGGGCGCCGAGCTCCACGACGCGGTTCGGCGGGATCCGGAAGTAGCGGGCCGCCGACGCCGAGTTGTTCGACATCCAGACGAAGAGCTTCTCGCGCCAGACGGCCATTCCGGCCACGTTCCTGGAGGCGATCAACGACTCCCTCCCGAGGAAGTAGGAGACTTCGTTCGGGTTGATCCGCGCCTCGGGGTGGGGCAGGCGCGCGATGATCTCCGGGACGTTGGGGTCCTCCATGAACCCGTACCGGACGATCACGCGAAAGATGCCGCTCCCGCGCGGCAGGACTTCGATGCGCTCCTGCTCGGCGACATGGGGCTGCTCTTCGGTGAGGAGCGTCATGAGGACGACCCGGTTGTGAAGGACCTTGTTGTGCTTGATGTTGTGGAGCAACGCGTGCGGAATGGCGTCCGGCGTGCGATCCATGAAGACGGCCGTTCCGGGCACTCGGACCGGCGGATGGTGAGCGACCGAGGCGACGAACATCTCGTCCGAGAGCCGCCCTTCACTCATCCGTTGGGTCAGGATCCTCCGGCCGCGGAACCACGTGGTCATCAGCGTGAAGGCGATCGCGCCGACCATCAGCGGGAACCACCCTCCATCCGGGACCTTGATGAGGTTCGCGGCCCAGAAGGAAGCGTCGACGACGAGGAGAAGGGCCGTGAACCCGAAGACGAGAGGCAGCGCCCACTTCCATCGCTTCCGGAGGAGGATCGCGAAGAGGATGGTCGTGAACACCATGTCGGTGGTCACCGCCACGCCGTACGCCGCGGCGAGACGGCTCGAGGAGCGGAAGCCGAGCACCAGGCCGATGCATGCGATCGCGAGAGCCCAGTTGACGGCCGGGACGTAGATCTGGCCGATCTCCCGCGCCGACGTGTGCTCGATGCGAAGCCGGGGGATGTACCCCATCTGAATGGCCTGCCGCGTGAGCGAGAACGACCCGGAGATGACCGCCTGCGACGCGATCACGGTCGCCGCCGTCGCGATCACCACCATCGGGATGAGCGCCCACTTCGGTCCCATGTTGTAGAAGGGGTTCGCGGCGGCTCCCGGGTCGCGAAGCAGCAGCGCCCCCTGGCCGAAGTAGTTCAGAAGGAGCGCCGGGAAGACGAGCCCGTACCAGGTCAACCGGATCGGCTTGAGCCCGAAGTGCCCGATGTCGGCGTAGAGCGCTTCGGCTCCCGTGACCGCCAGGAACACGGACCCGAGCACGAGGAAGCCGCGCGATCCGTTTTCCACGAAGAACTCGACGGCGGGCCACGGCGCGATCGCGGCGAGGATTGCTGGAGCTCGGAACACGTTCCAGATCCCGAGGACGGCGAGCGTCAGGAACCAGATCCCCGTCACCGGGCCGAATACCGCGCCGATGCCGGCGGTCCCCCGCTTCTGGACGAAGAAGAGGCCGATGAGGATCACGATCGTGATCGGCACCACCATGGCGCCGATGCCGCCCGCCTCGAGCGACTCGGCGGCCGCCTCGATCTCTCTCGGGACCTCGGAGGGGAAGACGGGGGCCACGCTCGCGACGTCCTCGTGCGGAAACGCGACTTCGAGCCCCTCGATCGCGCTCATGACGGAGATCGCCGGCGTGATCATCCCGTCTCCGTAGAGAAGAGCGGCGCCGAACAGACCCATGACGATCATCGTGCGGGCGCGCTTTTTTCCGACCTCTCCCGTTTTCTTCTCGCCCGCGGGGACGACGAGGGACATGAGGGCGATGATCCCTCCTTCCCCCCGGTTGTCGGCTTTCAGAATGAACGCCAGGTATTTGAAGCAGATGATGATGACGAGGGCCCAGAAGATGAGGGAGACGACGCCGAGAACGTTGAGATGCGAGGGGGTGATCCCGTGAACGCCGTGGAAACACTCCTTCATGGCGTACAGAGGACTCGTGCCGATGTCTCCGTAGACGACGCCGAGGGCGGTGAGCGAGAGGATGAAGAGGTATTTGCCCGAAGGGTCGGTCCGGCCGCCCGGACCCGGCGGTGGAGCGGGTGGGGCCGCGACGCCTCGTCCCCGCGCCACTCCCGTCGGTTGTTCCTGGTCCGTGGTCCCCGCCGTCACTGTTCCTCCAGCTGCACCCGGACGGTCCGACTGGCTTCCGAGCGCCGACCATACCGATCCACCGCGACGACCGTCAACTCGGCGCGCGCCATCTCGAGGAGGCGCGGGTCGGGGACCGCGCGCGTGGGGGAGAAGCCGGCGTGCAGGACGCCTCCTGCGTCGATCGTCATGTCGTAGCCGCGGCGTTCCCCTTCCTCCGGATCGACGACCTGCGTGAGGACGGCGATTCCCGCGATGGTGACGGTGGCGCGGATCTCCTCGATTTCAATATCCACGCCGCCCACCTCCCGGAGGACCACCTCGAACGGGAAAGTCCAGGTTTGATCCGCCACCCGCCGGGCGCGCACCGGATTGGGCTGAATCTCGAGCTCGACCACACCCCGGGCCGGGACTGAAACGGATTCGGGAGCCATCCCCGCGCAGCCCGCGAGCAGGAGAATGGCCGCGAGTGGTCTCGGCATGAGCGCGCGATTATAGACGCGGCGGGGCGGATCGCGGACGCCGGACGCCAGACCTCAGACCTCAGACCTCAGACCCCAGGCCAAGACCCAAGGCCTCAGACGCGTGAAGTCTGAGGTCCGGTGTCTCGTGACGCCTGAGGTCCGGTGTCTGCGGTCTGGTGTCTGGGGTCTGGGGTCTGAGGTCTGGTGTCTATAATTTCCCGTCATGGCGAGAAGATACTGGCTGATGAAATGCGAGCCGGCGGCGTACACGATCGAGACCCTCGAGCGCGACGGGACGTGCGGGTGGGAGGGCGTGCGCAATTACCAGGCGCGGAACTCGATCCGGGAGATGAAGAAGGGAGACCTCGCGATCTTCTACGCCTCGAACGCGGATCCTTCGGGCGCGACGGGCGTGGCGGAAGTCGTTCGGGAAGCCTATCCCGATCCGTTCGCTCTGAAGAAGGGGCATCGATATTTCGATCCGAAGAGCACTGCCGAAGACCCGATCTGGTACACGGTCGATCTCGGGTATGTCGAGAAGTTCCCACGGACGGTCGCGATCGGGGAGCTCCGCGAGGCGCCGGGGCTCGAATCGATGGCGATTCTCCAGAAGGGGAGCCGGCTCTCGGTCACGCCGCTCACGAGACGGGAGTTCGACATCGTGAGGAGGACGGGGCGCAAGGCGTGATCCCGGATTGTAGATCACAGAATGCGTGAGGACGACGGTCCTGGCAACCGAGTGGTCAGCCCAGGGGCGCTCCAATCAGTACGACCGTGCCGTGGCGACTTTGGAGTGCGGCGCCCGCAGGCGCCGCTTTCATGCCAGTAGCCACGGAGCGAAAGCGGCGCTTTGCGCCGCACTCCAAAGAGGCGGATCCGCGGCCGTACCGCTGGCAAGAGGCCGATCAGCAGAGGGGCGTGGCGATCAGCCGCGAGGCAAACCGGCGATCCGCATTCGCGGCGCGCTACGCGCGCTCCGGGCGGAGAGTGTGCTTCTCCTTCTCGTAGAGCGCGATCGCGTCGCGGATCACCGCGAGCGCCTCGTCGCGGTCGAGAAACCGTTCCACCACGACGAGCTTGTGCTCGAGGATCTTGTAGTCCTGGAAGAAGCGGCTCAGCTCCATCGTCCGGTGCGGTGGGAGCTGGAGGATCGAGTCGTAGTGCACGTACTCCGGATCGTTCGCGTGCACCGCGATGATCTTGTCGTCCGCTTCGCCCTGGTCGATCATCTTCATGACGCCGATCGGTTTCGCCATCATGATCGTGAGCGGGACGACGGCGTCCTGCCCCAGCACCAGCACGTCGAGCGGATCGTGGTCCTCACAGTACGTGCGCGGGATGAACCCGTAGTTCGCAGGGTAATGAACGGAGCTGAAGAGCACGCGGTCGACCTTGAGGAGGCCGCTCGCCTTGTCCAGCTCGTATTTGTTCTTCGACCCTTTCGGGACTTCGATCACGACGGGGACGAGCTCGGGAGCGTCCGGTCCGAGAGTCACGTCGTGCCAGGGATGCATCGGCATGGGCGGGATTATAGGACCGTGGCGCGGCGCCTACTCCTCTTTGATGGCGGCGATCGGGTCGAGACGGGCCGCGAGGCGCGCGGGGTACCAAGTGGCCAGGATCGAGAGCACCACGGTGATCGCGTTGACGGCGACGACCTCCGGCAGCTCGATGAGAAACGGAAGGTGGGCCATCGCGTAGACGTCCTGCGGGAGCGGAATCAGCTGGAAGCGGTCGGACGCCCACGAAACGCCGAGCCCGATGATGTTTCCGAGGAGGGTGCCGAAGATGCCGATGAAGAGGCCGACGGCCAGATAGACGGTCAGGATCGAGCGTTCGCTCGCGCCGAGGGTGCGGAGCACGCCGATCTGCGGGCGCTTCTCGACGATCAGCATCGCGACGGACGAGACGAGATTGAGCGCCGCGACGAAGATGATGAGCGAGATCGTCACGAACATCACGACTTTCTCGAGGCGGAGCGCGAGGAAGAGCGGCTTGTTGATCTCCTCCCAGTCGCGAATGAGCACGTTCCAGCGGCGCGCGTCGAGTGCCTTCTTGATCTCCGACGCGAGCTCGAGGGGCGCGTAGACCTCGATCGAGGACGGGCGGCCGCCGGTGCCGAACAGCCTCGACGCATCCTCGAACGGCAGGCGCGCGTCCGGCTCCTTGTCCTGGATCCCCGGCCGGACGATCCTCTCGATCCGATAGGAGCGGTAGACGGGGACGGCGCCGAAGGGAGTGAGCCGCTGGCGCGAGGGATTGACGATGAGGATGTCGTCGCCGAGAAAGAGGTTGATCGCGTTCGCGAAATCGCGCGACAGATAGATGGGCGCGCGCTCGCCGTCCGGCCGCGCGGCGAACGTCCTGCCGTACGACTCTTCGGGAGGAGCGGTTTCGCCCTCGTCGAGCGAGCGGATGAAGATGGGACGGCCGCGCTGGCCGGCGGCGTCGGAAGCCCACACCATTCCACTCACGACCGATCGGACGGTCGCCCCCTCGAAGCGGTCGATCTCGGTCTCGATCGCCTGCGCGTCCAGGATCGCGTTCGAAGCGACCGGCTCGATCAGGATCTGCGGAGTCGCGGCGATGAGGCGGTCCTTGATCTGCCCCTGCAGGCCCGAGAGAAGCGCCAGCGAGATGAGCAGGGTCGCGACACCGACGGCGAGCCCGAGCGTGCTGATGATCGTGAGAAAGGCCGTGTGCCCCCGCTTCCGCGCCATCAGGAGGTAGCGGAACGCGACGCCGATCTCCCACTTGTCGAAGAGCGTCACCGGAGTCTCCTCAGGAGCGGGGCCTCATCAGAGGGAAGAGGATGACGTCTCGGATGGAGGCGGCGTCCGTGAGCATCATGGTGAGCCGGTCGATGCCGATTCCCTCGCCTCCCGTCGGCGGGAGCCCGTGCTCGAGAGCGCGGACGTAGTCCTCGTCGGCCTGATGCGCCTCGTCGTCTCCACGATCGCGCTCGCCGAGCTGCTGCGCGAAACGGCGTGCCTGCTCGTCGGGGTCGTTGAGCTCCGAGAAGGCATTCGCGATCTCCATCCCGCCGATGTACAGCTCGAACCGCTCGACCCAGCGCGGGTCGTCCTTCCGCTGTTTCGAGAGCGGCGAGACCTCGACCGGGAAATCCGTGATGAACGTCGGAGAGAGGAGGTGCTCTTCCGCGACGGACTCGAAGAGCTCCGCGAGGAGCTTTCCGTAGTTCATCGTCGCGAGGGGCGTCGGCGCCTCGCTCGAGGGGCCCTCCGTCCCGTCGGCGTGGACGTGCTTCGGCTCGCCCCGCTCCCGCACGAGCGCTTCGAGCGGCTCCCGGGTCTCGAGCTGCGCGGACTCGATCCGCTTCCCGCTCCGGCCCGCGAACTCGAGGATCGCTTCCTTCATCGTGTAACGGGCGAAGGGGCGACGGAAAGAGATCTCCTTCCCGCGCCACGAGAGCGCCTCGGTTCCCTTCACCTCGGAGACGAGCCCGCTCAGGAGCTCTTCGGTCAGATCCATCAGCTCGCGATAGTCGGCGTAGGCCTGATAGAACTCGAGCATCGTGAACTCGGGGTTGTGCTGCATCGAGATCCCCTCGTTCCGGAAGTTCCGGTTGATCTCGTAGACCCGCTGCATTCCTCCGACGATCAGCCGCTTGAGGTAGAGCTCCGGGGCGATCCGGAGGAAGAGGTCCATGTCGAGCGCGTTGTGGTGCGTCACGAACGGCCGCGCGGCGGCCCCCCCGGCGATCGCCTGCATCATCGGCGTCTCGACTTCGGTGTACCCCCGCGCGTCGAACCAGTTCCGGATGTACCGGACGATCCTCGCCCGCGTCTCGAACGTCTGCTTGACCTCGTCGTTGACGATCAGGTCGAGATAGCGCTGGCGATATCTCTGCTCGACGTCCGTGAGGCCGTGCCACTTCTCCGGAAGCGGACGGTACGCCTTCGCGAGGAATCCGAGCTTCGAAGCCTTGACCGACAGCTCTCCCTTCTTCGTGCGGAAGACGGTCCCTTCGACGGAGGCCCAGTCGCCGATGTCCAGGTTGCGGTAGAGCTCCCACTCGGGGTCGGAGACGGAATCCTTCCTGACGTAGACCTGCAGGCGCGCGCGTCCTTCCGCGAGGTCGAGAAACGCCGTCTTGCCGTGGTCGCGGACCGTCATGACCCGCCCGGCGATCGCGACGTGGCGCGGGGTGGCGTCGAGCGCCCCGGCGTCCGCGGAGCCGAACTGTCCGACGACCGCGGCGATCGTGGTCGTCGTCTCGGCGCGCGTCGGCCACGGGTCGAACCCGGCGGCGACGATGTTGGCCAGCTTCTCGCGCCTGACGCGGATCAGTTCGTGCTCGGGAGTTTCGCTCTTTTCGTCCTCGGGTTCCGTCACGGCGATCCTCCCTTCGTTCTTCAGAGCGCGCGCAGCGCGCCGGCGGCCCGCTCGAGCACTTCGATCGAATTCGAGAAGGACATTCTGAGGTGCCCCTCTCCTTCGCGCCCGAATACCGCGCCGGGGACGGTCGAGATTCCCGTCGCTTCGAGCAGAGTCTGCATCGCCGCCCACGAGTCGGGACCCAGACGCTCCCGGACGTCGGCGAAGAGGTAAAACGCCCCCCGGGGAGGGGAGCAGCGGAACCCGGCGTCCCGCGCGGCCGCCACCAGGAGGTCGCGCCGCCGACGGTACTCCCCGCGCATCTCGGCGAGGTAAGCCGATCGGTCGGAGAGCGCCGCCAGGGCGCCGAACTGCGTGGGCGTCGAGACTCCGTTCGTCGAGTTGAGGACGAGCTTGCGGAGGGCGTCCATGAACGGTTCGTCGGCCACGACGTAGCCGATCCGACCGCCCGTCAGGGAAAAGCTCTTGCTGAGCGTGTAGACGGTGATCGTCCGGCCGAGCATTCCAGGAAGCGTCGCGATCGACAGAGGCGGCTCGTCGTAGAAGAGGTCTTCGTACGCTTCGTCGGCGACGACGACCAGGTCGCGGCGGATCGCCACCTCGGCGATCGCCTCGAGCTGATCGCGACGGAGGACGTTGCCGGTCGGGTTGGAGGGGGAGTTGACGTAGAGGGCGCGCGTGCGCGGCGAGATGCGCGACTCGATCGCTTCGGCCGCCGGTCGCGTCGCGAGCTCGTCCCATGGAACGAGCACGGGCATTGCTCCCGCATAGCTGACCAGATCGCGGATCGGCGTCCAGTACGGGGAGAAAAAGATCGCCTCGTCCCCCTCGTCCAGGGTCGCCTGAAAGGCGCAGAAAAGCCCGTGCGCCCCGCCGTTCACGACGATGATCTGCTTCCCGCTCACCTCGAGCCCGTTCCGCTCCGACAGCTTCCCGCGGATCGCCTCGAGCAGCTGCGGGAGCCCCGAGGAGGGAGCGTAGCGCGTCTGGTTCTCATCGAGCGCGCGCTTGATCGCCGCTTTCACGAAATCCGGCGCGGGAGGGAACGGCTCTCCTCCCTCCAGACGGATCACGTCCCTTCCCGCCGCGATCATGGCGAGCACCTGATTCCGGATCTTCACGATGTCCGAGAATCCGAGCCGCGCCATCCGCTCCGACACACGCACCCCTGCGGGTTTCTTCATTCGAAGACACGCATTCTAAACCGCCGGGCGGTCAGGATGAGACTCCCGCCCCGAGCTGCTCGAGGCGCGCGCGCAACTCTTCGACTTCCTTCCGGAGCTCGAACCACTCCGCGGCGGCGTCGAGCAGATCGGGAGCGTGGTCGTAGAGCGCGAGCATCAGCTCCAGCGTGTAGTAGTCCGCCGCGACTTCCTCCGTGGCCCTGCGCCACTTCCTGAGGTCGCGCACTCGCTCGGCGGAGAGATTGATGGGGCGCTTCGGCACGGGACAGAGAGTATCAAAAGGGTGTAGGCACCGCCCGCGGCGGTCCGCCTCCGAATGTCGAGGATGAATATGGATCGGCGCAGCGGGTCCCTTCGAGGCTCGCGATTACATCCCCGGCGGAGGGGGAGCGCTCGTTCCTCCGGTCGCGGGAGGCTGGGGCTGGTCGGGCGAGCTCGGCGCGACGATGTCCCCGGGCGGGGTCAGCTCGGAGGGAGCACGGCGCACGGGGACGAGCTCCGGGGGCGTGGGCTGCAGGAACATGGATCGGCGGTCGTGCTCGTCCGGATAGAGCGCGATCAGGACGCGGTCCATGAGGCGGCTGTCGACGATCAACGGGTTGATCGACGGCCTGATCAGGTCGAAGTTGATCCGCAGCGCCTTCACGTAGGCGGCGACGGCGGCGTCGATGTGCCCCTGCCGCTCGAGGATCAGCCCTTTCCGGAAGAGGGCGGACGCGTGGCCGGGCTTGGCGTCCAGGGTCCGGTCGAGGGCCCGGAGCGCCGCGCGGCTCTCTCCGCGCGAGGCGCGGAGGAGGGCCAGGTTGTACCAGGCGGGGTAGAACTCGTCATCGGCCCGAAGCGCGCGCCGGAACTCGCGCTCGGCGTCGTTGGGGAATCCCTTGAGGACGAGAAGTCTGCCGAGCTCGTTGTGGTACGCCGGATTGTCCGGCTCCGCCCGCAGAGCGGTGACGTAGGCGTCGATGTTCCGATCGAGCTCGCTGCCGGTGAGGTAGCGCGAGTAGAAGGGTGGCTCGATGTACGGATTCTCGCCGAATCGCGCGCGGTCGACCCGTTCCTGAATCGAGAGGCAGCCGGCGAGAGCGAAGGATGCGAGAGCGAGGAGGAGTAGTTTTTTCATGATCCCTTTTGCAGCGGCTTAGCTTTCAACTTCACTTTCCCGTCGGCGATTTCCACGCGGAACCCGACGGCGTCGACCGAGAACCTCGACCGCATCAGATCGGACTGGGTCCGGACGAGCTGTTGGACCTGGGGGAGGGTGAGCCCTCCCTTGCCGAGGTGCTTCTGCGCTTCCGCGATCTGCTCATAGAGGCGCTCCGCAGCGGCCGCGGCCGTGGCCTCCGTCACTCTTACATACGATTCATCGCTCCGCATCGTTCCGGCCGGCTCGCGCGGCGCGGGAGGAGGAGGGGCGGGGACCTTCGTCGTCTCGGGAGAGGGGGAGAAGGCGGCGGCGCGGCGCCGATACTCCAGCGGACCTTCCTCCCGCTCCCGCATCTTGCGTCCCCACAGCTCCCGGAACTGGTTGTACCGTCCCAGGAGAGTGTTGAAGCGGAACCGGGCGGTGTTGTCGCGCAGCCGGTCTTTTCCGATCTCGTGCACCATGGCGTCGAGCCGCCGCCGCTCTTCGGTCGGCGGGAGTTTCCGGTGGCCGCTGAAGAAAAGATCGTACTGAATCTTCAGCTTCCGGAGGGTTTCCTCGAAGAGGTCGAGGGCTTCGTCGTTGGTCATCTCTTTCGGACCATCTACAATACACGAGATTTTCTCGAGGCTCGATCGATGTCGAGGACGCGCCGCAGCCGTTCCGTCAAAAGCCCCGCGCGTCCGGACGAGGACGCCGGACTCCGCCGGATCCCCTCGGTGGAGACGCTGCTCAGCAGCGACCCCTTCGCACCGCTGCTCGAGCGGTGGGGGAGGAGCGAGGTGAAAGAGGAGCTCGCGCGGCAGCTCGACGCGTTCCGCCGGGATCCGTCGACCCTCGCCGGCGAGCCGTCAGCGATCGCCGAGCTCGTCGGGGCGCGCCTGGAGCGGGCGCTCGCCCCGTCGCTGCGCCCTCTGATCAACGCGACCGGCGTGATCATCCACACGAACCTCGGACGCTCGCCGATCGGCGCCGAGCTCCTGCGGGGCGCGGAGGCGCCCATCGCGGCGTACGCGAACCTCGAGTTCGATCTCGAAGACGGGACGAGAGGAAAGCGCGACGAGCACGTCGCGGAGCTCGCCGCGCGCCTCTTCGGATGCGAGTCGGCGATCCTGGTCAACAACAACGCCTCGGCCGTGCTGCTTCTGCTTGCGGCGACCGCGCGGGGGCGTGAGGTGATCGTCTCGCGGGGAGAGCTCGTCGAGATCGGCGGGTCCTTCCGGGTGCCCGAAGTCATCGTCCAGGGAGGAGCGATCCTCCGGGAAGTCGGGACGACCAACCGGACGCGCGCCTCGGATTACGCCGCGGCGTGCGGCAGCGAGACGGCGGCGTTCCTGCGGGTTCACCGGTCGAATTTCGAGATCGTCGGCTTCACGGAGTCGCCCGAAATCGGCGAGCTCGTGGAGATCTCTCGCGCGAAGGGGGTGCCGCTCTTCTACGACGAAGGGAGCGGGCGCGTGGTCGATCTCGCCCCTTACGGATTCTCGCCCGGGCCGACGCTGCGCGAGCTGATCGCGGCGGGAATGGATGCGGTCACCTGCTCGACGGACAAGCTGATCGGCGCGACGCAGGGAGGGCTGATCCTCGGGAAACGCTCGATCGTCGAGGCGTGCGCCCGGCATCCTCTGATGCGCGCGCTACGCGCCGGCAAGGAGAGCTACGCCGTCGTGGGGGAGACGCTTCGCGCCTTCCTCATGGGCAGGCAGGAGGAGTTGATCCCGATCTACGGGATGCTCGCGTCGCCGCTCGAGGCGGTCCGGCGGCGCGCCGAGGCGATCGCGCGCGAGCTCGAGGGCGCCTCCGTGCGGGAGACGAGCGCGGCTCTCGGCGGCGGAACCACGCCCGCGGAAACGATCCCCTCGGCAGGGGTCGCGCTCCTGCCGGCCGCCGGCGCAGATGCGCTCCGGAAGGCGCTGCTCCGCCTGCCGCGCCCGATCGTCACGCGGATCGAATCGGACGAGGTGATCGTCGATCTCCGGACCGTTTTCCCGGAAGACGACGGGGCCGTGCTCGAATCGCTCGCGGCGGCGCTCGCGGAGCTCGGATCGTGACGGAGCGCGAATTCCGGTCGACGTCCGAGGAGGAGACCGCGGCGATCGGCCGCGAGCTCGCGGAGAAGCTTCCGGCCGACGGCGTCGTCCACGTGACCGGCGACCTCGGCGCAGGGAAGACCTCGCTCATTCGCGCCATCGCGTCGGCGCTCGGCGCCGACGCGACCGAGGTCGCGTCACCGTCGTTCGCGATCGTTCACGAGTACCCGGTCGCGGGGAAGGCGACGATCGTTCACATCGACGGCTATCGCCTCTCGAGCCGGAGGCGCGAGTGGCTCGAGATCGGGATCGACGAGTTGCTCGGGTCCCCCGGCCTCAAGTTCATCGAATGGCCGAAGCAGGAGTTCTCGGAGTTCGGGACGAAGGTGGCGGAGATCGAGATCCACGTGAACGAGGACGAGAGCAGGGCGATCACCGTTCGCTGAGCGTTTTCGCCTTGCGCGCTTACCGAGCGATCTCGCGGAGTTTTCCTATGGCCCGGGGGATCGATTCGGCGAGGTCGCGGGCCGCGAGGCCGATGTCGGCGCTCTCTTCCGCCAGTAGATCTCCGGCGAACCCGTGGAGCCAGACCGCGGCCGCCGCGGCTTCGGCCGGCTCGGACCCCTGCGCGAGCAGCGCGCCGATCATCCCGGAGAGGACGTCGCCCATGCCGCCCGAGGCCATCCCCGGGTTCCCCGTCGGGTTGACGCGGACCTCCCCGTCGGGGCTCGCGACGAGAGTCTGATTCCCCTTGAGGACGACGACGCTCTTCGAGCGGCCGGCGGCGGCGCGCGCCGCGCCGACGCGGTCGTCGAGGATCTCCTCGACGTCCCTTTCGATGAGGCGCGCGAGCTCGCCCGGATGCGGCGTCAGGATGCGCGTCGATCCCTCGCGCGCGAGATCCCCGATCCGGCCGCGGAACGCGTTCAGCGCGCTCGCGTCCACGACCGTCGGAATCTCGATCCGCGGCAGAAGCTCGCGAAGGAACGCGTAGCCTCTCTTCATCGTCCGGAAGCCCGGGGCCGATCACGACGGCGTCCTTCGATTGCAGAGCGTCCAGGACGGGGTCGATCCCCGCGCGGGTCCTGAAGATGGGGTGCGTCATCGATTCGGCCGACGCGGCGTCGACCAGGTTCGCGGTCGCGATGTCGGTGAGGACGGTGACCAGGCCCGCTCCCGTCCGGATCGCTCCGCGGGCGGCGAGGATCGCCGCGCCGCTGCGCCCCGCCGAGCCGGCGACGATCGCGAGATGGCCGTACGTCCCCTTGTGCGTTTCCGCAGCCCGCGGGCCGAAGAGAGCGAGGGCGTCGTCCGGCGTGATCAGCGAGAGCTGCGCGCCCTCGGCGGCGATCGCTTCGGCCGGAATGGAAATGTCCGCGACGACGACTTCGCCGCAGTACTCGGCCGCGGGGGAGAAGACGTGAGCGATCTTCGGAGCGGCGAACGTGACCGTGACCGCCGCTTCGATCGCCGGACCGGGAGGATTCGCCTTCGACGCGTCGAGCCCGCTCGGGAGATCGATCGCGAGGATGGGGGTCTGGAGCGCACCGAGGGCGAGGATCGCGTCCGCCTGGAGCCCCGTCGCCGGCCGCTGGAGCCCCGTGCCGAAGATCGCATCGACGACGAGGGCGCTCCTCGAGGCGAAGAGGATCGCGGCCTCGAGCCGCTCGGCCGTGTCGACGGGAGAGAGGGCGAGGCCGAGGCGGTCGCACGCCTCCAGGTTGGCCAGAGCGTCGCCCGCGATCCGGCTGCGGTCGCCGATCAGGAAGGTGGCGGTCTCGATGCCGCGGTTCTCGAGATGGCGCGCGAGCGCGAACCCGTCGCCGCCGTTGTTTCCGGTTCCGCAGAAAAGGGCGACGCGAGAGGCGTCGGGAAAGCGCTCGGCGATCACGTCGGCGACGGCGATCGCGGCATTCTCCATGAGGACGATCGACGGGATACCGAGCTCCTCGCTCGCGCGGCGATCGATCGAGCGCATCTGGTCCGAGTCGAGAATTCTCATGAGCCCAGCTCCCACTCTTCGATGAGCGCGCGCACGCGCGAACCGCCGGGCGCGCTCCGCGAGGCGAACCGCCGCAGGTCGCCGGCGACCTCGAGGTCGACGCGCTCCGGAAGGATCGCGGCCGACGCTCCGAGGGCGCGGATGCTCGCCTCGATCCCGGAGAACACCCGCGGCGTCCCCCATTCGATCTTCTCGAACACCGATGGATGAAACGATCCTGCGCGGCATCCGATCAGATAGCAGCCGCCGTCGCGCGAGGGGCCCAGGACCCAGTCGCATCCCTCGAGCACCCGAAACGCGCGAAGGACGCACTCGCGGTCGAGCGTCGGCTCGTCGACGCCGATCGCGATGACCTTCTCGGTCGGGTGAAACACGATCCTCTCGCTGAAGGCGACCACGAGCCGCTCGCCGAGATCGCGGCCGGTCTGCATGGCCAGACGCCGGTCGCCGAACACCTCGCGCAGCTCGGATCCCCCGACCTCGCCGGACGCCTTCCACGCGATCTCGAGGTCGATCTCCCCGTCCGCCGCGTCGAAGTTCCCGAGGAGGTCTTCGATCATCGCGCGGTAGATCCGCGCGGCGCGGTCGCGCCCGATCTCCGATGCCAGGCGGGTCTTCACGCGTCCGGGCTGCGGTACCCGAGCGAAGATGATCAGCTTCTGGGGTGGCCTCGACGTCGTCGGAAAGCTTCGCATCGGATCGAGCGAAGTATACGATCGGACCGATGGCCCCGTCTCGAAGGCCCCTGGTCGCTCTGCTGACCGACTTCGGCACGCGCGACCCCTACGTCGCGGCGATGAAGCTCGTCATCGCCGACCGGTGCGATGCGCAGATCGTGGACCTGGGGCACGACATCTCCCGTCACGACGTCATGGAAGGAGCGGTATTTCTGAGGTTCGCGCTCCGGACGTTCGAGGCGCGCCGCCGGACGGTCGTGGTCGCGGTGATCGACCCGGGGGTGGGCTCCCTGCGCCGGATCGTCGCGGCCACGCGCGGCGAGGTGACGCTCCTCGCGCCCGACAACGGCCTTCTCTCCCTCTCGATCGACGAGGGGTGGCGCTTCCGGTCCGTCGAGCGGGAATCCCTTTTCCTTCCAGGCGGCTCCTCCACTTTCCACGGGAGAGACCGGTTCGCGCCGGTGGCCGCCGCGATCGCCGGCGGCGCGCCGCCCGAGTCGGTCGGCCCGGCGCTGCTCGCCGAGCAGCTCGTCTCGCTGCCGTACGAGCGTCCGCACATCGGCGTCGACGAAGTCCGCGGGACGATCCTCTCCCTCGACCGGTTCGGCAACGCGATTACGGACGTCGAGGCGAGCGTTCTCGGCGATCTCGACCAGTGGCGCGCGAGCGCCGGGGGCAGCTCCGTCGAGGCGCACGCGCGCACGTACGCGGAGATGGAGGGGAGCCCGCATCCCTTTCTCATCGTCGGTTCCGCCGGGACGATCGAGATCTCGGTCAGCGGCGGGAGCGCGGCAGACGTCTTGCAGCTCGGCCGCATGCAGAGGGTGAGGTTCGCCCGCGTGAATCGAATCGATGCCTGAAGCCGCGACCAGGAGACCGAGCCGGCTCTCCTTCGTCTTCCTGACCGTTCTCGCGCTCCTCCTGTACCTGCTGTGGTGGGCGATCGGGATCCCGATCGAGCGGGGACGGGATCACCTGCGGGAGAGCGACGCCGCCGCGGCGATCGGGATTCTCGAGCCGTGGGCGCGACTGCATCTCCGCTCGGAGGATTTCGAGCAGCTCCTGGCGGCCGCGCACCTGCTCGAGGGAAACGACGCCGCGGCCGCGGCGTGGCTGGGGAGGGCGGCGCGGCGCGCTCCGGACTTCTTCCCGGCGCTCCGGCGCGAGGAGGCGGGGCGCCTCTTTCTCGCGCGGGGACGCTACGAGCCGCTCCTCCGGTGGTATTCCGCGGTCCGGGTGCGGCGGGAGTCGCAGGACGCGCGGCTTTACCGCGCGGCGGCGGAGCTGGGGGCGGGGCGGACGGCGGAAGCGAAAACGACGTTCGGGTCGATCGATCGCGACTCGGTCGATCCGGGTCGATGGGACGCTCTCGCGGGGGCGATCGCGCGCAGGGCCGATGGAGCCTTCCCGCTCGTCACGGACAGGCGCGGCAAGCCGATCGCGCTCTGGCACCTCGAGAACGCGGACCTCGTCGCGGTCAACGATGATTTCGAGCCGCTCGTCGATCGGAGCGGCGGGCGCCTCACGATCGAGGCGCAGATCGATCGGATCGGAACGGCCGGCCTCATCGAGACCACGCTCGATCCGGCGTTTCAGAGAGCGGCGCTCGCCGCGCTCGCTCCCTGGCGCGCGTCCCTCGTCGCGATCGACCCGCGCACGCACCAGATCCTCGCGATCGCCAGCTCCCCGGGAGGAGGCGCGCGGCGCAACCTCGCGCTGGAAGGGAGCTACGAGCCGGGATCGATCATCAAGCCCCTCACCGCCCTCGCCGCGTTCGAGAGCGGGATTCTGCCGAAGACCTTCCCTCTGGATTGCGAGGGATTCACGGTGATCGACGGGAGGCAGTTCTTCGATTGGGCGCGCCACGGACGGCTCGCTTCGAACGAGGAGGCGATGGCCGTCTCCTGCAACGTCGCGTACGCGAGCATGGGGCTGGCTCTCGGCGGCGAACGGCTGCACGATGTCTTCACGCGCGCCCGCTTCGGCGAGAACGCGGACCTCGGTCTCTTCGACGTGCCGCTGGGGCGGGAGGTGAAGCCGGTCGATCACGAGTTCATGACCGCGAATTACGCGATCGGCCTCGAGGTGCTTCGGGTCAACGCGCTCCACGTCGCGATGATCGCCGACATGTTCGCGAACGGCGGGACGATGACGACCCCGTCCCTGGTCCGCTCGCGGCGCTCGATTCTCGGCGAGCGGATCGGAGGGCCTCCATCGCCCGTGTCGAACCGGGTCGCGTCGGCGGAGGCCGTCGCCGCGGTCGTCCCAGCGCTCCGGGCGGTCGTGACGGACGTGCGCGGAACCGGGCGCCGCGCGGCGATCCCGGGTGTCGACATCGCCATGAAGACCGGCACGGCCGGGGACGCCTCGGGCGACTACGACGCGCTCCTCCTCGCCTTCGCGCCCGCGGGACGGCCGACGATCGCCGTGGGCATCATCGCGGAGAACGCCGGGCCGGCCGAGCTGGCGGGCGCCGAGATCCTGCGGTCCTTTCTTTCCGCCGTCCTAACGGGGCGGTGACGACGCGGCGGCCCCAGCTGCATATAATCACGTCCATGGGCCAGGAGCGGAGGAAGGACACGCGGTACGAGACGCCGTTCATTCCGGTCCAGGTCGCAGGCGTCGACGCGGAGCTGATCGATCTGAGCCTCTCGGGCGCCGCGGTGATCCATCGCTCCCCGGTCCGGGAAGGGGAAGTCTGCACGCTGGTCTTCCCGACCTACGGCGGGATCTACGTTCCCTCGCGCGTTCTCCGCTCGATCGTCCAGGTGCGGCGCGACAGCGGCGCGCCCGAGTACGTCTTTCGGACGGCGATCATCTTTCTTCCGATGGGTCCCCACGAAGAGGGGCCGCTGCTCGAGTTCCTCTCGATCCAGATCGAGCGCCTGCACGAGAAGCAGCGCGAGGCGAGCGCCGCAGCCTCGGCGGTCGCCGACGAGTAGGGCAGCGCGCCCCGACTGCGCGGCGGCGGCGGAGCGACGGCCGATCGCGATCGCCGGGACGGCTCCCTCGGCCGCTGTCTCGATCTGACCGGACGTGGAGCTCGTCAGCGCCCGGCGAGGGAATCGTTCGTGTCGGCCGCGGCGGGATCGGAGACGATCGTGGAGATGTGGGTCGCCGCGATGGGCGGCCCGACGAGCCGTCGCGGAGCCAGACCACGAGCGTGTAGATTCCGGAGCCGCGATCGAGAGGAGCCACGAACGAGAACCCTCCGGCCGGCGCGGTGAGCAGCTCGCCGTTCGACGCGCCCGAGGCGATCCAGCCGCTCAGCGTCGGCTTCTCCGCGGTGCGAGGCGCGGGACGGCGGGGCTGAAATTCGCGCATGGCGGGAGGGAGCGAGTAGCTTTCGATGCGGTTCGCCTTCTCGCGCGAGAGGGGCCGGGGCAGCGGCTCGAAATGAATCGACGCTCCGGCGATCTCCCAGCCCGAGGGCGCTCTTCCGGAGGCGCGGACCCGATCGCCGGAGCGGGCATGGCGAGGGGGGGGATCGGTCCATTCGATGTAGCGACGGATGAAGACCTGCACCATCCGGAACTCTCCTCCCGACCAGGCGCTTCCGACGGCGACGTGCGTCGCCCACGGGTCGAGGATCGTCCGGCGGTGGGAGTCATCCGGAGGCGTTTCGCCCACCATCGCGGCGTGCGAGCGGCGCGCGAGGTCGAGGATCGCGGCGCGCTCGAACGGATACTGCGCGGACCACGCCACCGCGTTCTCCGCCGTGCCGTCGTTGATTCCGGCCTGGGAGTAGCGGACGTACGGCGCGAGGCCGTCGGTCGCGAAGTGACCGACGGTTCGCTCGGCGAGCTGCCGCTCACAGTAGGAGTCGGCGGGGAGGGAGAGGGCCTCGTCGAGGCGCACCGGGCGCAGGCCCGCCGCGCGCCGGTCCGCGTTGATGCGCGCGACCATCTCGTCGCGGATCGCTCCGCGCACGATCGCATCGGTCGTGCCGGCGCGCAGCGGCACGAGCGCCGCGATCATCACGACCGCCGCTCCCCGGATCACCGCCGCGCCACCGAGTCTTCCCATGAGAGCGAGCGAGTATAGCGCGACCGGACCCTATTTCGGCGGCTCCACCAGCGGGAGCTCGAGGGTGACGAGAAAGCCGCGCTCCCCGTTCTCCGCGCGGATCGCTCCTCCATGCTCTTCGATCGACTTGCGCGCGATCGCGAGGCCGAGGCCGGTGCCGGTCGATTTCGTCGAGAAGTAGGGGTCGAAGATGCGCGGGAGGACGTCGGGATCGACTCCAGGCCCCGCGTCGAGGACCGAGATGATGATGCGCCCCTCGGCGACGCGCGTCGCGAGCACGACGCGACCGCCGGGCGGGCTGGCCTGCCACGCGTTCTCCAGCAGGTTCGTCAGGGCGCCGCGGAGGAGCCTCTCGTCGCCCCAGTAGCGCCCGGGCGTAGCGGGATCGAGCGCGAGCTCGAGCTCGAGCGCGCGGGGGAGCCGCTCGCGTATCCCGCCGCGATCTCCCGGATGAGCGCCTCGAGATTCATCTCGCGCCGGTTCGGCTGCCGGAGGGACGCGTAGTCGCTGAATTCGCGCGCGGTCTCCCTCAAGGTCTCGACCTGCCGGAGGATGTTCTCGACGCCGGTGCGGACGGCCGCGGGCAGCCCGGTCGATCTTCCTTCCGCGACCGCGAGAAGGTGCTCGGCCGTCAGCTGGATCGGCGTGAGCGGATTCTTGATCTCGTGCGCGACCTGGCGCGCCATCTCGGACCACGCCTCGAGGCGGTTCGAGCGGAGGATCTCGGTCACGTCTTCCGCGATCAGCATCTCCTCGTCGCTGTCGGGGAGGGGAACGATCGTGAGGCGGAACGTCCGGGGCGCTCCCTCGACGTCGAGCGCGAGCTCGGCCGAGAGCTCCTTGCCGGGCCTTCGCTCCGCGAGGAGGCGCGCCACCTCCGGGTTCGCGGGATCGAACGCGCCGGTTTCTTCGGGATGCTCGCGCAGCGACCAGAGGGCTCGGGCCGCGCGGTTCGCCGCGACGAGCCTCTCGGAGCCGTCGATCACGACGACCGCCGCCGTGATGTTCTCGAGCAGCGTCCCGAGGCGGTCGCGCTCGTGCCTGAGGTCTTCCTGCTGGCGCTGAATCGAGCCGGACATGTCGCGGAACGTCGTGACCAGGAGGCGGAGATCGGCATCCCGCGGGATCGCCATGGGCGTGTCGAACCGGCCCGCGGCGACGTCGCGCGCCCCCGCGACGAGCTCCTGGACCGGCCGCGTGACGGTCCGCGAAGTCCGCCATGCGACGTACAACGCCGCCGCCACGACGAGGAGAAGCAGCAGGTAGATGTTCGTCGCGAGGTCGTTGACCTGCGCTTCGATCTGCCTCGCCTGGACGATGAAGGGGAGCGCGAGGGTGTAGTCGCGCGCGCCGCCGGGAAGGAGCGGGCTGTACATCTCGACGAAGCGCTCCGGCATCGCGGGGTGCTCGGTGAAGACCACGCGCCTGCCGCGCAGCACGCTCTCGGCGTAGACGTCGCCGGGAAGGCGCGCCGACTCGACGTGCGCCGTGAAGAGGTCTCGCCGGCTCGAGGCGATGACCTCCGAATCCGCGTACAGGTGGAGATCGTGCCCGATCACGCTCGCGAGCCACGTCAGGATGGGGTCGTTGAGCACCTGTTCGGGCTGGCGCTCTTCCGAGGCGTCCAGGTAATCCTCGATGACCCGTTGCGCCGTGTTCAGCGCCGCCTCTCCCCGCTCGAGATACTGGGACTCGAGCCGGTCAGCCAGATAGGCGCGCACGAACACGACGAAAACGAGAAGCGGCAGAAGCACGACCGCCGTCAGCCAGAGAGACGTGCGCGTCCGGAAGTTGAGGCTCGCGGGAAGGTCCCGGACGAAGCGGACGAGCGCCTCCCGGAAGTAGAGGCCGAGAGCGATCACGCCCACAAGCCCCGACCAGAGCGCGATGCCGCCGGCGCGGCGGAGGTGCTCGGCGGACGAGGGAAGATCGAGCGGGAAGGCGAAAAGCGTGTCGCCGCTTCGCCGGAGGTACGCCCGCCCTCCTCCGGCGAGCGCGGCCCAGAGGCCGCGCCCCTCCTCGAGCGTCTCGAAGTAGCGCGCGGGGCTCCGGAGGAGGCGGATCTCGCGCGGCGCCGAGGACGCTCCGTCGCGGTCGAAGAGGACCGGCTCGATGCGGTAGCGCGGCGCCCGCGGAGCCGACTCTCTCCGATCCGCGAAGAAGGGACGGTAGATGTCGGCGAGCGCGGTCGACCCCGGCTCCCCCGGATTGATCACGTGCACGGTCCCCGCGGCGCGGACCGCGCCGTTCTCGACCAGATCGAACTCGTAGTGCGAGAGCTCGCGCGTCGTCCGGCCGATCTTGAGCGTCTCTCCTTCTTCGCTCTCGCTGAACTGCGGAACGCCGACGCCGAACCGGCTCAGCCGGTACCCGTCCAGGTCGTTCACGAGGATGACGACGGGGACGTCCCACTCCGCGAGGTTCGAGCGCAGCCAGAGCGCGTACGCGAGATCGCGCAGGTACGTGCGGTCGAACGTGTCGGGGAGAAGGCTGCTCAGGTCGACCTTCGAGAGGTCCTGCCGGAGGACGCTCTGGATCATCCCGAGGTCTCCCTCGCCGACGACCAGCGGAGCGTACGTCTCCTGCACGAACTCCTCGGTTTCCAGCTTCTCGAAAAGCACGATCGGCGGATAGACGAGGGCGACGACGAGCAGGGCGCGCGCGAGCACGCCGGTTCTCCGGTTCCGGTACGGCACGTTCGCGAGGAGCGCGAGCAGAAGCGCTCCGGCCGCGAGAAGGAACGCGGCGCGCCGGGTCGGCTCGCCGATCGCCGCGGCGGTCGCTCCGGAGAGGAGCGCCGTCAGCAGGAGGGGAGCGAGCGTCGCCTTCCACGACCCCGCGTGGCGCGTCGCCTGGATCGCCGCGAGCCCGAGCAGGATGAGCGAAGCGAGCAGAACTCCCTGCGCCGGCGACGTCGGGATGATGTGCTGCGGCACCGGCGAGATCCTCGAGTTGATCACGAGGTTCTCGATGACGCGCACGATCGCATAGGCCGTCCCGGCGATCGCTGTCGACTGGACGATCGTCGCGGCGATCGCCCATCCCCCTCTCCTTCTCATTGCGAGATGGCCGGCGAAGAGCAGCGCGAGCGCGGTCAGGAGCAGGTCGAGAGGCGAACGGGTGAACGGGCCGAGGATCCGGGAGGCGTAGATCTCGAAGCCGAAGAGAGAGGCGGGATCGTACGGCGGACGAATCTCGAGGAGAGCCGCGCGTGCGAGCAGGATCGCGCCGATCGCACCGGCGCTCCGGAGGCGCGGATCGCCCCGGCCGGCCCGCGCGGCTGCGAAGCCCGCCAGGAGCAGGGCCGCGGCGACGACGATCCCCGAGGCGGTCGCGGCCCGCTGCCGGAGCGCGGTCGCGACCGCCTCGGCGGAGCGGGGGACCAGGTCGGCCTCCAGCTCCGATCCCCCTGCGCTCGCGACGACGAACCGACGGCTCCCGGGCGCCGGCGTCAGCGCGCGGGCGTGCAGCTTCGCAGACTCGATCGAGCTCCCCGCGGCCTCCCGCAAACGCTCGGAGTCGAAATTCGGGATCCGCTGATAGTGATCGACGATCAGCTCCCCGCCCCTCACCGTCGCGCGGCGGTTCACATAGAGGTTCGTCACGTCGAAGCGCCACGGCCTGCCGTCGACCCCCGGCAACTCCTCGCCCCACCAGGCGATCGAGCGTCCGGCGGGATCCATGATGCGGAACCCGCGGTCGGGGTGAGAGGAGTGCGCTTCGAGCAGGTCGAACATCTCCAGCCGGCCGGCGGCCGGGTCGCGACCGAGGGAAGCCGCGACCTCCGCCAGGTCGGCGCCCAGATCGCCTTCGACGGAACGGATGAAGCGGGTGAGATTCGCCGCCCCCTCCTCGAGGTGCGAGCTCGTGCGGTCCTTCCAGTCGGACTCGATTCGATGCGCCTGAAAGAAGGAGGAGCCGTCGATGGCGGCGGCGAGCGCGAGGCCGAGCGCGAGAACCCGGATCGATCGGGATCGCGCGGCGGCGAGGGCGACGGCCGCCGAGGCGAGCGCCGCGATCGCGAGGGGGACCGAGGCGTTCGCGGCGCCGAGGTATCGCAGCAGCGCCGCGGCGATCAGCGCGGCCACCGCGATGGCGGAGAAGAGCCCCTCCCTCGTTCGCATCATCGACCCGGCGAGAATAGCGCAGGAAGCATCCGGGCGTCCGGGCGCGAGGCGGGGGAGCCGATCCGGGACGCGCCGACGCTCGACGCGGAGGCGCGCGGCGCTATTTGCTGGCCGAGCGGGCGGAGACGAGCATCCACCGCTCGCCGTTCTTCTGGAGCGTCAGGTAGAGGGGGACGACCTCGGCCTTTCCGTCGCGCGTGATCGTCCAGTCCGCCTCGATCCGGAACTGATCCTCGGCGGTCACCCTTCGATCGCGTTTGCGCGCGTAACCGGACGGGCTCACGGCGCTGAAGAGCTTCTCGAGCATGTAGGAGGCCTGATCGCGGCCGAAGAATCCGGTCTCGTCGATGAGTCCCGGGAACTGAAGCTGGACTTTGTCGCTCTCGCCGAGACCCGCGACGATGGGCCGGGCCTCGCCACTGCCGAATCCGCGGGAAAGATTGGCGGTCGCCTGGTCCAGATCCGAATAGCCCTGTGCCAGCGCGGCCATCGGAAGGGCTGCCAGCAGCAGCATCGTACGCAACGCTCGTTTCATGTTGGCCTCCACAATAGGGTAACCCGAAGCCGACGCCCGTTATTCTGAATTGCTCGATGTAAATCATTGAGCAGCAAAACGTTGCGCTCAGAAAATGTCCTCCGCCGCAGACGCTCCTCCCCGTATGGGGACATCCGTGGCGGATTCGATGGGGGTCGATGGGATCTAAAGCAAGGGAGGGGCCGGAAAAGGGGAGGCGATGCAGAATGGAGAATGCAGAATGGAGAATCCGGAGAGGCCCGAACTTCGCGTGCGCAGCACGCGAGCGCTTCGATTCCTGACTCCGGACTGCCGACTCGCTCCAGACTCCCGACGCCGATGCTCCCGATCCTCTACGAAGACGACTGGCTGATTTTCATCGACAAGCCTCCCGGCATGGTCGTCCAGCGCGGCTACGATCCGGCCGAGGCGGTCGTCCTCGAGGTGGTGGGGGAGTACCTGAAGGCGAAAGGGGAGCAGGCGATCCTGATGCAGCGGCTCGACCGGGGGACGAGCGGAGTCCTCTTCTTCTCGAAGGATCCGTCGATCAACGCAAAGCTCACGCGCCAGTTCGAGCGGAAGAGGATCGTCAAGGAGTACGTCGCGATCTGCGAGGGAAGGGTCGGCGCGCGGCAGTGGATCGATGCGCCGCTCGCGCGCGTGGGACCGATTTCCTTCGGCGTGCGAGACGGCGGGAAGCGATCCGTCACGCACCTCGAGCCGCTGGAGGCGGGGGAGGCGGGCTCGCTGCTCCGCATCCGGCTCCTGACGGGAAGGACGCATCAGATCCGGGTTCACCTCGCCGCGATCGGTCACCCCCTCGCGGGCGACTGGCTCTACGGCGAGAGGAACGCGTCGCGGCCGATGCTGCACGCGCGCTCGCTCGAGATGACGCACCCGGGAACGAACGAACCGCTGACCGTCGCGGCCGCGCTGCCGGAGGATTTCATCGAAGAAGCTCTCGAGCGGGGATTGCGGTGCCGGGCTTCGGACGACTGATCACTCACCGTACAGCAGGAACTCCTCCCGCATCCTCGCGAAGCCTCGCAGCTCCTTCTCCCACGTTCCGACCCAGTCATCGGGGTTTCCTCCCGCTTCCACGAGCTCTCGATAGCGCGCGCTGCCGGCGAGGAGGTCGATCGCGAGAAGGTCGGACTCGTACTCGTACTGCTCCCGCCGCCAGTCGAATTTCGCGGGATCGAAGTCGCGTGCGACTTTGATGCACCAGAGCCCGGTCCGGTAGGGCTCGAACACGGCGCGGTCGGTGATGTGGAGCTCGGCGCCGCCGCACACCTGGTCGGCGTGCTTGTGAAACGTCGGAAGGAAGTAATGAGGGCGGAAGCGCACGCCGGGGAGGTCGACCCGGTTGAGCGCGTCGGCGAGCTTGAAGGGGTCGAGCCAGGGGGCGCCGAAGAACTCGAACGGATGCGTCGTTCCGCGCCCTTCGCTCAGGTTCGTGCCCTCGACGAGGCACATCCCGGGGTAGACGGTCGCCGTGGAGACGGTCGGCATGTTCGGAGAGGGGATCACCCAGGGGAGCCCGGTATCGCCGAACCACATCGAGCGCTTCCACCCCTCCATGGGAATGACGTGGAGGTCGCAGCCGAGGGCGAACGTCTTGTTGAAATGGAGCGCGAGCTCGCCGGGCGTCATGCCGTGGCGCGTGGGCAGAGGGTACATGCCGACGAAGCTCGAGTACTCCTCCTCGCGGATGTTCCCTTCGAGGTGGACGCCGTCGATCGGATTCGGGCGGTCGAGGACGATGACGCGGACTCCCGCCTGCGGCGGCGGCGCGCATGCAGAGGGCCATCGTGTAGATGAAGGTGTAGTAGCGCGAGCCGACGTCCTGAAGGTCGATGACGAGCGCGTCGAGCTCCGCGAGCAGATCCTTTTTCGGCGCGAGCTGCTCCTTGCTGCTCCCGTAGAGCGAGTAAACGGGCAGGCCGGTCAGCGGGTCGGTCGAGTGGTCGACGTGACCCATGTCCTGCACTTCGCCCCAGATGCCGTGCTCCGGGCCGAACAATGTCGTCGAGCTTCCAGCCACGACCCGCGTGGAGGAGCCGCACGGAATGTCTCAGATCGCCCGTCACGGCGCTCTGATTCGTCACCAGCCCGATCCTGCTTCCCTGGATCGGCTTCGGCTGTTCGAGGAGGCGTTCCAGGCCGACTTTTACATTCATGGTGTCTCGATCCTTCGATCTCGGATTTCGGATTTCGGATTTCGGATTGCAGATTGCGTGGGGGCGATCTCCGCGCCAGAGGCCGGAATGGCGTCACGCGCGTCCGCCGCCCAGATCCCTCGCTACGCTCGGGATGACAGCCCAACGTAATCAACAATTCAACAATTAGACGATTCCAGACGATTCAACAATCTGCAATCTGCAATCTGCAATCTGCAATGAGCCATGCGCCCCTCATGCCCGCGGGTGGCGCTCGACGCGGTTTCCGGAGAGGAGCTCGAGCGCGTGAGCGATGAGATGCTGCACGGCTTCGAAGTTCTCGACCGCGCCGTGGGGGCTTCCCGGCAGGAGGAGAATGAGCGAGGCGCCGCGCGTGACGGCTCCGGCCCGGGAGAGGGGCGCCATCGCCGTCGTCTCGAGCGAGCGGCGGCGCATGAGCTCCCCGAATCCCTCCAGCCGCTTGTGCGCGATGCGCGCCGCGGCCTCGGGGGTGACGTCCCGCGGTGAGATTCCGGTCCCGCCCGTGGTGACGACGAGGAGGATTCCGTCGCGATCGGTCGCCTCGACGATCGCTTCCGCGATCCGCTCCTCCTCGTCGGGGACGACGACGATCCGGTCGACGTCCCACCCGAGGCGCGCGAGGGCGTCGCGAAGAAGAGGGCCGGAGCGGTCCTCGCGCTCGCCGCGCGAGGCGGCGTCGCTGCACGTGACGATGCGGGCGCGAGGCGGGGACGACATGGTGCGGATTATATGAAGGTCGGGCCGGGACGCGCGGACCCTTCCGTTCCGCCTGCTTCTTTCCGCCTCCTGATTTCGCTACCCTCACCGACGATGCGCCGCTCCGATTTCCATTACGACCTGCCGCGCGAGCGGATCGCGCAGGAAGCGCTCCCGCGCGGCGAGTCGCGCCTCATGGTCGTGCGCCCCGGGCGGGAGAGGGAGGTCGAGCATCGCGCGTTCGCCGACTTTCCCGGTCTCCTCGATCCGGGGGACCTGCTCGTCATCAACGACACCGCGGTGTTTCCTGCGCGCCTCTTCGCGCGGCCGAAGGGAAACATGCGCAATCCGATCGAGGTCTTCCTGACGCATCAATCCGCGCCGCTCCGTTGGGAGGCGCTCGCGCGGCCGCTTCGCAGGCTCCGGCAGGGCGACGTGCTCGAGTTCTCCGATGCGCTGCGCGCGCGCGTCGCGGAGCGCACCGCCGAAGGGGTGACGGTGGAGTTCGACCTGGAGAGGGAAGAGGAGTTCTGGAGCGAGGTCGAGCAGATCGGGCGGACGCCCCTTCCTCCGTACATCGAGCGGGGGGAGCCGCGCGCGGCCGATCGCGAGCGCTACCAGACCGTCTACGCGGCCCGCCGGGGCGCGGTCGCGGCTCCGACCGCGGGGCTGCATTTCACCGAGGAGATCCTCGATCGGGTGCGCGCGCGTGGCGCCTCGATCGCGCGCGTCACCCTGCACGTGGGCGGGGGAACATTCAAGCCCGTCAAGGTCGAGGAGCTCAGCGACCACCGGATGGATCCCGAAGTGGTACGAGATCCCGGCCGCGACAGTCGGCGCGATCCGCGATGCCCGCGCCTCGGGCAGCCGGGTGGTCGCCGTCGGGACCACGTCCGTGAGGGCGCTCGAGAGCGCGGCGATCGCGGGAGAGGGAAACGTGCTCGAGGGCAGCGGCGAGACGCGGCTCTTCATCACGCCCGGGTTCCCGTTCCAGGTCGTGGACGCGCTGCTGACGAACTTCCATCTGCCGGAGTCGACTCTTCTGATGCTCGTCTCCGCCTTCGGAGGAATGGAGACGATCCGCGCCGCGTACGCCGAAGCGATTCGGGAGAGGTACCGCTTCTACAGTTATGGGGACGCGATGTTCATCGCGCCGTAGGGACGCGCCTCACCGTATTACCATGCGCATGTGACCGATTTCCGCGTCGACTTCGTGCCGCTCGGGCTGAGCGCCGTCGCGAAGGAGAACGAAACGATTCTCGACGCCGCCCGCCGCGCGGGAGCACCTGTCGGCAACTCGTGCGGGGCCGTCGGCGTCTGCGCGCGCTGCAGGGTCGTCATTCTCGATGGAGGAGACCTGCTCTCTCCTCCCACCGACATCGAGAGGAGAGTCGCGAGCGAGCGCGGGATCCCCGCCGGCGAGCGCCTCGCCTGCCAGGCCGTGGTGCGCGGCGCGTGTCGCCTGACGACGGCGTACTGGGGGACGTAGGCGGTTCTCGGTTCCCCGCTCGGTTTCCGGCCTTCGTCCCCGGTTCCGCGGCTCACGCGGAAATGGAAGCTCGAGAAGAACGGAGAACCAACTCGTTGCGACTCTGTTGCAGGAGACGTAGAACTTTTCCTCCCGTTCGACGTCTATTAGGGCAAAGGCATTCGGAGGTCGTCATGAGTTGCGTGGAAGCGAACCCGCTCGAGATCGAAATGGCGAGGGAAGTCGTCGCGCCAATCGTCGAAGGGGCGCGCACCGATTGCGTGGCCGAGGACGATGGGACGATCCGCGTCCGGCTGCGCGGGACGCCGGGATGGAAGCTCTCCTCGATCGTCTTCTCGCGCGAGGGGCTGCGCCGGCTCCACGACGACCCGAATCGCGACGTGAAAGTCGAGTACCTCCAGAAGGACATCGCGCGCGCCGCGCGCTCCCGGAAGGAGTACCGGTACCCGCATCGGTTCGAGGCGCGCTGACCCCTCCCTGTTTCTAATCGTAAACATAGAGCCAAAATATCCTACCAATAGAAGGCAAGTATGCTATACTGCCTTCCATGCGTAGCGCAGACGAGCTGGACACGATCGACCGGGAGATCCTCCGCCTGCTCGCCGGGGACGGCCGCGCGACGGCCTCGAGCCTGGCCGAGCAGATCGGGATCTCCCGTCCCGCCATCTCCGAGCGGATGGAGAAGCTCGAGCGGAACGGCGTGATCCGCGGCACGACCGTCATCGTCGATCCCGCCGCGCTCGGCAAGAACGTGACGGCCTTCGTCTCCGCGCGCCAGACCGGCTCGTTCGACGCGAAGGGCGCCCGCGCCTTCCGCGACCTTCTCCGCGGCGAGGACGTCCTCGAGGTCCACTCGGTCGCGGGGGAGGACTGCTACCTCATGAAAGTGAGGACCGAGTCCATCTCCTCGCTCAACGAGCTGATCTCGAAGCTCACCGCCGCGCCTTTGAACCTCAGCACGCGCACGACGATCGTGATGGAGACCCATCTCGAGAAGATCGGCGGCATCACGCTCGCCGGACCGGGTGCCGAATGAAGCACGAAAAGGGGCTCGCGTACCTTGCCTTCTTCGCGGTCTGCTTCGTCTGGGGCACGACGTACCTGGCGATTCGCGTGGCGATCGAGACGCTTCCGGTCTTTCTCTTTCCGGGCCTCCGTTTCACGATCGCCGGGCTGATCCTCATGACGATCCGCCTCGCGATGAAGGACCCGCTTCCGCGCACGGCGCCGGAATGGTGGAACCTCGCGCTCATCGGCGCTCTGATGGTCGGCGTGGGCAACGTCGCGGTCGTCTGGGCGGAGCATTCGGTGACGAGCGGATTCGCCGCGCTGCTCGTGGCGACCGCGCCGTTCTGGATGGCGTTCATGGAGTCGTTCCGCGCGAGCGGCGAGCGGGTCGGCGCGCGGAAAGTGGCCGGAATGGCGGTGGGATTCGCGGGCGTGATCCTGCTCGTGGCCCCCGAGCTGACCGGCTCGAAGTTCGATCTCCGTTTTCTTCTGGGAGTCCTCGCGCTGCAGGGAGGAACGATCGCGTGGAATTTCGGGTCGATCCGCTCGAAGTATCACGCTCCCAGGACCTCGCCGCTCATGTCGGCCGCGCTCCAGATGCTTCTCGGCGGCTCGATGGTCACCCTCGTCGGCCTGGCGAACGGCGACGCGGCCCGGTTCCATTTCAACGGGCGGACCCTCGCGGCTTTCCTCTACCTCGTCGTGTTCGGGTCCATCGTCGCGTACGGGTCGTACGTCTACGCGCTCTCGCATCTGAAGACCTCGACCGTCTCGCTCTACGCCTACGTGAATCCGGCGGTCGCCGTCTTCCTCGGCTGGCTCATCCTCGACGAGCCGCTCGGCTGGAGCTCCCTTGGAGCGATGATCGTGATCTTCGCCGGCATGGCCCTGGTGCACAGCGGGCGGGAGCGGCCGGCGCCGGCTCACGTGGCGCCCGCGGCGGCCGGGGTCGCCCTCGAGCGCCGGTAGGCGGACGGGAGCGGCGCTACGAGTCCGCGGCCCACGACTCCGGAGTCGCGGTTTTTCCCTCTCCCCGCCGCCGCGCGAAGAACGACGCCATGCGCGTTCTGGCGCGGTCGGCGACGACGTAGAACGCCGGGACGACGAGGAGGGAGAGCAGCGTCGAGACGATGAGCCCGCCGATGATCGCGATCGCCATCGGCGCCTCGCGTCTCGGCGCCGGGGCCGAGCGCGAGGGCGGGCGGGACGGCCGCCATCATCGTCGCGATCGAGGTCATCAGGATCGGCCGAAGGCGGAGCGGCCCGGCCTTCAGCATCGCGTCGCGCGCGCTCGACGCCCGTCGCGCCTGGATCTGGTTCGCGTAGTCGACGAGGATGATCGAGTTCTTCTTCGCGATGCCGATCAGCAGGAGCAGGCCGATCATGGAGAAGATGTTGAGGCTCTTGCCGGTCGATCGAGAGCGCGAACGCGGCGCCGGCGACCGAGAGCGGAAGGATGGTCAGCACCGTCACCGGATGAAGGAACGAGTTGAACTGGGAGGCGAGGACCATGTACGCGACGATGATCCCGAGGACGAGCGCGAAGAGGAGGGCGCCGATCGACTCGCGGAACGCGACCGAGCTCCCGCTCGAGCACCGACGTGATAGCCGGCCGGCAGGTCGTTCGCGATGCTCCTCGACGTAGCGCGAGCGCCTCGTCCTGCGCGTGGCCGGGCGCGACGTTGCCGAAGATGCTGATCGCGCGCTCGCGGTCCTTGCGCGTGATCGCCTGGAGCGCGGGACGCTCTTCGAGGGTCACGAGCGAGGAGAGCGGCACGAGCTCGCCGCCGCGGCCGCGGACGTGAAGACGGCTCAGGTCCTCCGGGCGCGTGCGCTGATCCGCGAGGAGGCGCATGCGGACGTCGACGCGCCGCCCGCCCGCGTTGTACTTGCCGACGCGCACGCCGCCGACCATCGCGTTGATCGCGGTGGCGACCTCGTCGACCGACACGCCGAGGTCCGCGGCGCGGGCGCGGTCGGGAATGATGCGGAGCTCCGGCATGCCGACCTGGTAGTCGGTGTCGAGATCGACGACCAGGCCGCTCTCCCTCAGCTTGTCGCCCATCGACTCGCTCAGCTCGATCAGGCGGTCCCAGTCGGGCCCGCGCACCGAGAACTCGACCGGGAACCCGCGCGAGGCCGTGAAGCCGCGCTGCGAGAGGTCCTGAACGATGACCTGCACGCCGGGGATAGGAGTTCAACTCCTTGCGGATGATCGCCGGAGAACTCCTCCTGCGAGACCTCGCGCTCGCTCGGGTCGCTTCAGCGTGACGAAGATCATTCCGCTGTTCACGCCCGATCCGCCGAATCCGCCGACGATCGCGAGGATCCGGTCGACCTCGGGGCGCGCGAGCAGAAACGACTCGACCTGCTGGAACGCGCGGTCCGTCTCGGTCAGGTCCGAGCCGACCGCGGTCTGGACGCGGAGCATCAGCCGGCTCTGATCCTGCGAGGGGACGAACTCCATCGGCAGCTCGCGAAGATCCAGAGCGAGGCGAGGAAAAGGATGAAGGCGACCGCGAGGACCGTGATCGGCCGCCGCAGGCCGAGCCGGAGCACGCGCGCGTAGCGCGCCGCGAGCGCGTCGAACCCCCGATCCATCGCGCGGCCGAAGCGGCTGCGGTGTTCCCGGTCCGTCGAGAGCAACTGGCGACATCCGCGCGGGCGCGAGCGTGATCGCCTCGAGGTACGAGAGCAGGACCGCGACGCAGAGCGTGACGCCGAACTGGAGGAAGAACTTCCCGATCGACGCCCTGCATGAAGATGACGGGGAGGAAGATCGCCGATGACCGCGAGCGTCGCCGCGAGCGCCGCGAACGTGATCTCGGCCGTTCCCTCGCGCGCCGCCGCGACGCGGTCCTTCCCCATCTCCCCGTGCCGGTAGATGTTCTCGAGGACCATGATCGCGTCGTCGACGACGATGCCGACGGCGAGCGAGAGGCCGAGGAGCGTGAACGTGTTGAGCGTGAAGCCGAGGAAGTAGATCGCCGCGACCGTGCCGAGCAGCGACATCGGGATCGCGAGCACGACGTTGAGCGTGCTCGAGAGCGACCCGAGGAAGAGCCAGCAGACGAGCGCGGTCAGGAGGACCGCGAGGAAGAGCTCGAGCTCGATCTCGTGGACCGACTCCTCGATGAACTGCGTCGAGTCGAAGATGATCCCGAGCTGCATCCCCTCCGGCAGCGTCTTCCTGGATCTCGTCGAGCGCCGCGCTTGACGCCCTTGGCGACGGCGACGGCGTTCGCGCCGCGCTGCTTCCGGATGCCGATGCCCTGGCGCGGCACGCCGTTCGACGCGCGAGAGCCGGCGGACGTCCTCGAAGCCGTCCTCGACGAGGGCGACGTCGGCGAGGTAGACGGGCGCGCCCGCGGACTCGCGGACGACGAGGCTGCGAAGCTGGCTCGAGGTCGAACGCCTCGCCGAGGACGCGGACGTTGATCTCGCGCCCCTGCGTCTCGAGCCGCCCGGCGGGCAGCTCGACGTGCTCGCGCTGGAGCGCCGCGATGACGTCGGCGACGGTCAGGTCCCTTCTCGTCGAGCTTGTTCGCGTCGATCCAGATGCGGATGTTGCGCTCCTGGTAGCCGCCGAGCGTGACCTCGCCGACGCCGGGCACGGTCTGGAGCTGCTCCTTGACCCGGTAGCGGGCGGTAGTCCGCGAGCATCTGGCTGCGAGAAGGGTCCGGCGAGGCCGATCCACATGATCGGCTGGTCTTCCGGGTTCGACTTCGAGACGTCGGGAGGATCGATGTCGCGGGGAAGGCGGCGCTGCGACCTGCGCGACTTTCGCCTGTGACGTCCTGCAGCGCGAGGTCGACGTCGCGCTCGAGGTCGAGCTCGACGGTGATCGAGCCGCCGCCCTGTCGCGAGCTGGAGGTGACGGACTTCACGCCCTCGACCTGCATGACGGCCTCTTCGATCGGCTCGACCACGTCGCGCTCGACCGACCTCGGGCGCCGCGCCCTCCCACGTCACCCCGATGTTGATGGTCGGGAAGTCGACGTCCGGAAACTGGCTGATGCCGATCCGCGCTCCGGCGACCGCGCCGAACACGATCGTCGCCGCCATGATCATCCAGGCGAAGACGGGCTTCTTGATGCAGTTTCGGTGATGTTCATTGCGCCGCCCCCTCCGCGGCGGACGTCGCGGGGAGGATCGCCATCGGCTCCCAGGTCCCTTCGGTGACCTTCACGGCGGCTCCGTCGCGGAGCGCTTCAGCGCCGCGGATGACGAGGCGGTCGCCGGGGCGGAGGCCGCTCCGCACTTCGACGGCTCCTGTGGGCGTCCGCATGCCGAGCGCCAGCGTCCGCTCGCGCGCGACGCCGTTCTCGATGACGAACGCGAGAAACCCCTTCTCGCTCGGCCGGATCGCGGTCTGCGGGATGACCGGCGCGGAGTTCGCGTTCCCGACCGGAATCGCGACGCGCGCGAACGCTCCGGGCGTGAGGCGCTCGCGCCGCGGATCGTCGACCGTCGCCGTGACCTCGACCATGCGCGAGGCGCGGTCCGCCGACTCCGCGACGTGCGTGATCGTGGCCCCGAACGGCTGCGGGTCCTCGTTCACCGCGAAGGTCATGCGCTGGCCGGGCCGAAGCGGCGTCGCTTCCTGCTCGGGAACCTGGAAGCGGACCAGGAGCGGATCGCGGCGGACCAGCGTGGCGAGGACGGCGCCGACCGGAACGTACTGGCCGGTCTGGACGGTGCGCGTCTGAACGGCGCCGCTGACGGGCGCGCGGACGAAGGCGTCGCGCAGATTGAGCTCTGCCTGCCGCAGGGCGGCGCGGGCCTGAGACACTTCGGCCGCGGCGGTCTGCGCCCGCGTCTCCCAGGTCGCGATCTCCTCGCCGCGAATCAGCCCGGGGTTCTTCTCGTTGGCCGAGCGGCGGCGCGCGAGGCTCGCCTGCGCTTCCGCCTGTTCCGCGACGGCGCGGTCGAGGTTCGCGCGCGCGGCGTCGACCGCGATGCGGTAGCGCTCCGGCTCGATCTCGACCAGGACTTCACCCGCCCGGACCGACTGCCCTTCCTTGAAGAGAACGCGCTCGATGGCTCCGGCGACTCGCGCCGTGACCTCCACGCGCTCGAACGCCTCGACCGAGCCGACGGCCGTGACCGCGTACGTCACCTGCTGAGCGGTGACGGCGATGACTTCGACGGGGAACGCGATCGCGCGGCGCTGCGGAGCGCCTGCGTCTCCGGCGGGCCCCTTCGAGCATCCGGCGAGGGCGAGAAGGGCGGCGAGCGCGAGAGCGGCGCCGCGGATCGGGTACTGCGTCATGACGGGGTCACCTCACTGAGCGGCGCGAGGCCGGTGGCCGCACGGAAGACGAGCCATGCCCGCGCGAGCTGGTAACGCGCCCGGGCCTCTTCGACTTCGGCCGCGAAGAGTTGCGTGGTGGCGTCGGCGACTTCGAGCGCGCCGGTCAGCCCCTGCCGGTAGAGCTCCGTCGTCTCCTGAAGGTTCTTGCTCGCCGCTGCCGCCGCGACCGTCGCCGCGCGGAGCGACGCGCGCTCGCTCTCGAGCGCGACGGCGGCGCTCCGGATCTCGAGCTCGATCTCGCGCCCCAGCGCGACAGCCCCGAGCTCCGCTTCCCGCACCAGCGCGAGCCGCTCGGCGCGCTCGGCCGAACGGTCGCCTCCGTCGAAGAGCGGCCACACCATCGTCAGGGCGGCCGAGCCGTCCTCCTTCCGTCCGCTCAGGCCCCCTTCATTCGTCGCGCGGTACTGCCCGACGAAGTTGAAGCGGGGGATGACGCGGCGGGAGGGCTCCGCCGCGAACTGGCGGAGCGCCTCGGCGCTCTGCTCGAGCGAGAGGAGGTCGAGCCGCTGCCCCCCCGCCTGCTCCAGCGCGGTCCTCGCGTCCGGCGCGGTGGCCGCGGCGGATGCGAGAAGAGTGTCGGGCGCCGCGAGCGGCCCCGAGACCGGCTCGTTGAGCAGATTTCCGAGCTCCAGATACGCAGCCTGCGCCTCGCCCGCGGCCTGCGCGAGGCCGCGCTCCGCCGTCGCGAGCTCCAGCTCGCTCCGGGTGACGTCGTTCGAGCTGACCAGCCCCGCCTCGAACCGCGCGCGCGCGTCCCGCAGCGACTCCTCGGCGAACTGCCGGCGCCTTTCGGCCGCCGCGACCACGCGATCGCGGCTCAGCGTGATGAGGAACGCGTCCGCGGCTTCGTATCCGATCTGCCGACGCGCGTCCGCCGAGGCGAGCTTCGCCGCCTCGAATGAATAGCGAGCCTGCCGGAGAAGAGGGAACGCGCGCGCGTCGAAGATCGTCTGCGAGAGCGTCGCGCTGCCGTTCATCGCGTTGAAGCTCTGGATCGTCACGTCCTCGCCGCCGATCGACCGGACGCTCTCGTACGCCCGCCGGGTGTACGTGCCGCTCACGTCGAGATCGGGAAAAAAGAACGTGCGGGCGCGGGCCAGGCGGGCGCCCGCCGCATCGGCGCGGGCCTCCGCCTGGAGGGCGCGCTCGTTTCGCGTCTGCGCCAGCTCGATCGCGCGCGCCATCGTGAGCGGAACATCCTGACCCGGCGCCTCCGCGGGAGCGAGCAGGGCCGCCGCCACGAGGAGGAAGACAGGGAGAGCTCGAGAGATCATCGGTCCAAGAGGCTCCGGTCGTTCGTCAAGGCGTCGTACGCATGGCCGGCGAAGGGGCCGGTCGGCACTGCGATGGCGTTGAAGCGAGCGAGATTACCAGAGCCGCGCGACGATGAATCGACCTCCGGGCACCCGGGAGTGAAATTCCGGAAACACAACGAGGCGGCCGCCTCACTTCGCCTGCGCGCCGTTCACGATGTTCGCCGTGACGGCGAACGTCGCCGTGACGGGCGGATCGCTCCGGGACGTGACCTCGACGGTCTCCTCGAGCCGGCCGGCGGCGATCTTCGACGTATCGACCGTGACGGTGAGCGTCGTCGTGCCCCGGGCCGGAATCGTGTCCGCGTACTCGAACCAGAGACAGCGGCACGCGGAGCGTTTCACGTCGATGGCCAGCGTGGCGTCGGTCTCATTCTGGATCTCGAACTGGCGCGCGGCTCGGGAGCCGCGGCGGATCGTCCCGTAGTCCTGTTGCCTGGGAGCGATCGCGAGCTCCGACACCGCTTCCGGCGGAGGCTCGGGCGCCGTTTCCGTGAGGGTCGTTTCCGGCCGGACCGCCGGCGCTTCCGGTTCGTCTCCCCGAAGCCAGTTCCAGAAGAGGAGCGCGAGGACGGCGATCATGAACGCCCCGGCGAGGAGGATGAGGATCGTTCGTCCTCCGGCAGACGTGCGGCGCGGCGGCGGGGCGTCCAGCTCCTGCTGGATGTAAGGAGGAGCGTCGGACCAGGCGCGCGCCCGCGGCTCTTCGCGGCGGGGCGGGGCGGCGGCGGGCTCCGCCTCGAGCCCGTCGAGCTTCGCGACGGCGGCGTCGACCTCGGCGATCAGATCGCGGTAGCGCCGCGCGAGGTGCTCGGTCGGCGCGTCCGCCGCGAGCTGCTCGAGGGCCGCGCGGTGATCGGAGTAGCGTTTGCGGAGAAGGTCGATGTCGCGGATGACGCCCCCCCTGCCCGGTTTGATGTTCACCGTGTTCCAGTCGTCCATCGAGGGAGTCTAGGGAAGTGCGTCCGGGGCGTCTAGGGCGTCCGGGGCCCCAGACGTCATGGACCCTCGGACCCGCGTTAGACTTGCGGCGATGAAGATCCACGTCGGCCAGATGAACTCGACGATCGGCGCGCTCGAGTCGAATCGGGAGAAGATCGAGTCGATTTACCGCGACGGCGTCTCGGCCGGCGCGCAGATCGTGCTCGTCCCGGAGCTCGCGATCACCGGCTATCCCCCGCGAGACCTTCTCGACAAGAGGATGTTCGTCGACGCGAACCTCGGGATCCGCGACGCGCTGGTCGCGATGACGGGAGAGACGGCGCTCGTCTTCGGTTGCGTCGAGCCGAGCGAGCTCCCGGTCGGAAAGCCGCTACGGAACGTGGCCGTCGTGGCGCAGGGGGGGCGCGTCGTCCACCGGCAGGTCAAGTCGCTTCTTCCCACGTACGACGTTTTCGACGAGCTCCGCTATTTCGAGCCGTCGAGCGGCGTCACCGTGATGGAGCTCTTCGGAAAGAGAATCGGCGTCTCGGTCTGCGAGGACTACTGGTTCGCGGACGAGCAGAACGGGAGGCGGCTCTACTCGACGAACCCGGTCGAGCCGCTCGCGCGCGGGGGCGCGGAGATCCTCCTCAACATCTCCGCCTCGCCGTTCAACGTCGGAAAGAGGGAGGCGCGCTTCCGCCTCTTCCGCGACATCGCGCTCGAGTACCGGCTGCCGATCGTCTACTGCAACCAGGTCGGCGGTAACGACGAGCTGCTCTTCGACGGAGGGAGCGTGGTGATCGGCGCCGACGGCGCGACCGTCTGGTGCGGTCGCTCGTTCGTGGAGGAGTCGGCGACGGTCCGTCTCTCGGGCGCGCCGTGCGAGGCGGTCCGCCCGATGAGCGAAGTCGAGGAGATCGGGGGCGCTCTGGTCCTCGGCCTGCGGGACTACGCGCGGAAGTGCGGGTTCAGCCGCGCGGTGATCGGGCTCTCGGGAGGGATCGACTCGGCCGTGGTCGCGACCCTCGCGGCCGAGGCGCTCGGCGCCGCGAACGTGACGGCGATCGCGATGCCCTCCCAGTTCTCGTCCGAGGGGAGCGTCGTGGACGCGCGGGAGCTCGCGGAGAACCTCGGGATCGCGATGCTCGTCATCCCGATCGCCGGGATCTATGGCTCGTACCGCGGGCAGTTCGACACCATGTTCGGCGACAGCGCATTCGACGTGACCGACGAGAACGTGCAGGCGCGCATTCGCGGCAATCTCCTGATGGCGTGGTCGAACAAGACGGGGGCGCTCGTCGTGACGACCGGCAACAAGTCGGAGATGGCCGTCGGCTACTGCACGCTGTACGGCGACATGGCGGGCGGGCTCTCCCTTCTCGGCGACGTCTACAAGACGACTGTCTACCAGCTCGCCGGATGGCTCAACCGCGATCGCCGGATCATCCCGCGCTCCACGATCGAGAAGGCGCCGTCCGCCGAGCTGCGCCCGAACCAGACCGACCAGGATTCTCTCCCGCCGTATACGGTCCTCGACGCGATCCTCAAGCTCTACATCGAGGAGCTGCACGACGCGGATCAGATCATCGCCGAGGGGTTCGAGCGCGCGCTCGTGGAGAAGGTGACGCGGCTCGTCGATGGAGCGGAGTTCAAGCGGCAGCAGGCAGCCCCGACGATCCGCGTCACGACGAAGGCCTTCGGCAGCGGCCGCCTCATGCCGATCGCACAGCGATGGCACAAGGAGAAGTGGAAGTTCATCGAATAGGGACCGCCTGCGGGGGTGCGTTCCACGTCGGGGCCGCGCCTGCGCTGGTCCCTGATACGATAATCCGCTCCGCGTGACTCGTCCGACGGCCAACCGACGCATCCGCTCCCTCGCCGCGAACCTCGAGCGGTGGTTCCTCGAAGAGCAGAGGGCCCTTCCGTGGCGGTCCGCCTACGAGCCCTACCAGATCTGGGTCGCCGAGGTGATGCTCCAGCAGACCCGGATGGAGGTCGTCGTTCCTTACTTCGAGCGGTTCGTCGCGCGCTTCCCCGATATCGAAGCTCTCGCGGCGGCGCCCGAGGCCGACGTGCTCGCGGTCTGGTCGGGTCTCGGCTATTACCGGCGCGCCAGGATGCTTCACGCCGGCGCGAGGTTTCTCGCCGGAAGAGGGGGGAGAGTCCCCGACCGGCCGGAGGATCTGATGGAGGTCCCCGGGATCGGCCGCTACACGGCAGGCGCGATCGCGTCGATCGCCTACGAGCGCGCGGCGCCCGTCGTGGACGGCAATGTCGCGCGCGTCGCGAGCCGCATCGAGCGGCTGGACGATCCTCTCGGAAGCGCCGCGCTCTCGACAGCGGAGTGGGATTGGGCCGGGACGCTCGTCGGCGCGGCGCGCTCGCCGCGCGCGTTGAACCAGGCGCTCATGGAGCTCGGCGCGCGGATCTGCAGGCCGCGCAATCCGCTCTGCGCCCGTTGCCCGGTCGCCCGGTCGTGCAAGGCGCGGGCGGCGGGCGATCCCGAGTCGTATCCCCGCCGCGCGCCGCGCCCGCGCCCCGCGCCGCTGACGGTTCGCCTCTTTCTGGTGACCGACGCGAGCGGACGGATCCTCCTGCAGCGCAACCCGCGGGAGTCTTCGTTCGGCGGGATGTTCCACCTGCCGCACGGAGGCGGAGATCTCATCGGGCGCGACGACTCGGCCCGCTTCGATGCCGTCGCGAAGCTGGGGGTCTTCTCGCATTCGATCACGCACCGCCGCGTCTCCTTCGAAGTCTGGAGCGCCGTGCCACGCGACGCGATCGCGGAAAATCCCGAGGAAGCGATCTGGATCGAGCCCTCGTCGCTCGATCGCGTGCCGCATCCCTCGTACGTGCGCAAGGCATTGGCGTTCGCGCGGTGCTGAAAGCCGCCCGCCGACGGGTAATCCGCAACGAGTGGAGACTGGCCCCGCCTGCGAGGAGCCGAGGTAGGACCGACCCATGGCCTGGATCTACATTCTCAGCAACAAGTCGCACACGCTCTACACCGGTGTGACGAACGATCTCGCGGCGAGGTTGGCCGAACATGGTGAAGGACGAGGGAGCGCATTCGTGAGTCGTTACAACTTCACCCGTCTCGTGTACTACGAAGAATTCCAGAGCATCACTGAAGCGATCGGGCGCGAAAAGCAAATCAAGGGGTGGAGGCGGTCGAAGAAGATCGCGCTGATCCAGACCGTGAACCCCGACTGGAAGGACCTCGCCGGCGAAATGGGACTTGTCTTCACTCCGGGAGGGCGGTCGTATCGATCATGAAGGCCCGCTTCATCCGAGCGCGCTGGACCGTCGCCACGTCATCCCGAGCCGAAGGCGAGGGAACTTCGGTGACACGCGCGCGATCGCGGTACCCGCGCGCGATCGCGGTTCCCTGCGGTGTCACCAAGGTCCTTCGTCGCGCTCACGCGCTCCTCAGGATGACGCGGGAGGGGCGCAACTGGCTGAATCGTGAGTACGTCATCCCGAGCCGAAGGCGAGGGAACTTTGGTGACACGCGCGCGATCGCGGTACCTGCGCGCGATCGCGGTTCCTGCGGTGTCGCCAAAGGTCCTTCGTCGCGCTCACGCGCTCCTCAGGATGACGCCGGAAGGCTGCCATAGGGCGAATCGTGCGTACGTCATCCCGAGCCGAAGGCGAGGGACCTTTGGTGACACGCGCGCGATCGCGATACCCGCGCGCGATCGCGGTTCGTGTGGTGTCACCAAAGGTCCTTCGTCGCGCTCACGCGCTCCTCAGGATGACGCACGGGTGGGCCGGCATTGGTTGAAATCGTGCGTACGTCATCCCGAGCCGAAGGCGAGGGAACTTTGGTGACACGCGCGCGATCGCGGTACCCGCGCGCGATCGCGGTTCGTGTGGTGTCACCAAGGGTCCTTCGTCGCGCTCACGCGCTCCTCAGGATGACGCACGGGTGGACCGGCATTGGTTGAAATCGTGCGTACGTCATCCCGAGCCGAAGGCGAGGGAACTTTGGTGACACGCGCGCGATCGCGGTACCCGCGCGCGATCGCGGTACCCGCGCGCGATCGCGGTTTGTGTGGTGTCACCAAAGGTCCTTCGTCGCGCTCACGCGCTCCTCAGGATGACGCACGGGTGGACCGGCATTGGTTGAAATCGTGCGTACGTCATCCCGAGCCGCAGGCGAGGGACCTTTGGTGACCTGCGCGCGATCCCGTGTCGGTTAAAATGCCCCGATGATCCCCGTGCGCGCGTGTGTGGTGGTGGTCCTCGCTCTCTTCTTCCCTTCTTCCCTCGTCCCCGCGCCGTGCGATTTCCGCCGCAATGCCGACATGCGGTTCCGGACGACGGCGTACGACCTCGCCGCGGACTTCGCGGACGTCTGGGTCGCGACCGGGCACGGCGTGGAGCTCTGGGAGCGCTCGGGCGCAACGCTCGTCTCCTCGGCGTCGATCGCGGTTCCGGAGACGACCGTCGCCCTCGCGCAGACGGCGGGAGGAGTGTGGGCCGGAAGCGGGCGCGGGGTCTACTTCGTCGAGCGGAGCCGTCCGCTGCGAATCGTCTCGTCGCTTCAGCTCGATGCCGAGGTGAACGACCTGGTGGCCGCGGGGAGCTGGCTCTACGCGGCGACGAGCTCCGGCGTCATTCAGATCGACGTCCTCGACCGCACGCGCCCCGCCATCGCAACGCGGCTGAATACGACTTCGGGGAGCGCTCTCTCGGTCGCGGTTCTCGGCCAGCATCTCTATGCGGCCGACGGCGACCGCACCGTGGAGGTGTACGCCATCGGAACTCCGACGATCCCGCAGAAGGTCGGCACGTTCGATTCGCTTCCCCGCTCGCTCGCCGTCCATTCGGCCGTCGACAACCTGTTCGTCTCCGACGGGCGGCAGACGGAGGTCTTCGGCGGAAGCGCCGCGATGGTGACGCGCCTCGGCTCCTACCGTTTCGGTGCGACCGCCGTGGCCGCGGGCGCGGGGTCGCTCCGGTTCGTGGCGGGGTCGGATCGCGCCGTCCGCGCGATCGACGTCCTCGCCCCCGTCCCGACGGTCTTCGCGATGGAGGAGACGGAGCTGACCGCGGGGACCGTCAACCGCATCACGGCGCTCGCCACGGCGGGAAGCCTGCTGATCGCCTCCGCCGGCGACGCGGGCGTCGCCGCCTGGAATCTTTCCGGCTTCTCCCCGCCGTTCCCCGCCGCGTCGATCGAAGTCGGCGCGGTCGGATCGTCGTGGGTCGCCGCCGAGCGCGCCATCGTCGCTCCGCCGGCGGGCGGCCTCCGCCGCTACACCGAATCGTCGGGTGTCGTGAACCCGGGGCCATCGTGGGAAGAAGCGCGGATCTGGAAGATTCACGACGGCGACGGCTCCGCCGTGCTCGCCGCTTCCGGGACGACGCTTCAACTGTGGGATGCGGCTCCCTCGACGCCCGTCTCTCTCTCCTCGGCGACGCTCGGCGGCGCGGTGATCTCGGCGGCCATGACCGGTTCCCGGAAAGCCGTCGCCGTTCTGGCCGATCGGACCGCGTGGTCGATCGATCTCTCGCAGGCCGCGGCGACATCCTCGAAGCTCGCCGTCGCAGGCTCGCCCTCGTTCGTCGACGCGAGCAGCGGCGGACTCGCCTTCGGTGAGATCACCTCCGGCGGCAACACCGTGATCCGCTACTACCGGGGAGGGGAGATCACCACGCCGGCGGAGGCGACGATCGAAGGGACGTCGAATGGGGGAATCGCCGTTTCGGCGACGGGAGTCGCGGCGGCCGCGACGTTCCGCGGGATCGCCCTCGTCGACCTCGGCGCCGGAGGGCCGGCGCGCTACTTGGAAGGAAGCGCAGGCTCGCCGGTCCGCGACCTCGAGATCGAAGGCGCCCGGGTGCTCGCGCTTGGGTCGGACCAGCTTCAGGTGTTCCGTCTCGAGGATGGCGCGCCGGTGAGCTCGTGGGACATCGCCGGGGACGCGGAACAGGTTCATGCATCCGCCGATCGCGCGATCGTCGCCTCGTCGAGCGGATTCACGCTCATCGACCTCGCCCGCCCGCCCGCGGCCCCCGCGGATGTCGCGCTGACACGGGATGCGCCGCGCTTTTTCCGATCGATCCATCGAGACGGATCCCGGCTTTGGCTCGTGGAGAGATCGCGCGCGGACCTCTTCTCGATCGACGGTCTCGGCGTTCCCCGCGCCGCCGACTCGCTCGCCTATGAGGAGCGATCGTCGCGGCGGCGGCCGCCGGGGAGACCTCTACACCCTATCGCGGCCGGAGGAAGCTCGACGGGCCGCGACGCCGCGGGCCGCGTCGTGGCGCAGCTCGCGATCGCCGAAGGCCCGGATCAGCAGATGAACGGGATGCAGGCGGTCGGAAGCGCGCTCTGGGTCTCGGTCACGAGCGGCTGCGCTTCCGGAGGCTGCGAGAAGAAGGCGCTGATCGTCGACACGTCGGGCGGGGCCGCTGTCACGGAGCTCGCTTCCCGGAGGAATTCTGGATGTGGTGTGGAGCGGCGCCCGCGCCTGGGCGGTGAGCGACACGCCGCGGGAAGTGCGCGTCTACGACATCACATCGCCGGCCCTCCCATCGCTCGTGACCTCCGCAGCCGCGACGGGCGATCCCGTCTCGGTCGCGCACGCGGCGGGCTCGGTGTGGGCTCTCGGATCGAAACTCCAGCGCTTTTCCGAGACGCTGCAACCGCAGGACGAGTTTCTCGACGCCTGGTCGCCGGATCCTTCGGGGCGCGTGACGTACATCGATCAGAAAGTCCGCGCGGCGGGCGATTGTCTGGTCGTCGTCGGCCGCGAGCCGTCGCCTCGCCTCTACGCGCCCGCGGGAGCGACGCTCGGGTCCGTCGCGGCGCCACCGTCGCCCGGAGCCGTTCGCGGCGTCGTTTCCGACGGCGGCTCGGTCCACCTGCTGGGCGATACCTTTCTCGACGGGTGGACGACCGAGCCTCCTCCCGAGCGCGGGCGTCTGCTGCGTCGATAGCTGTTACGATTCGTCCATGGCGAAAATTCGAATCACCGAGCAGCCGGACCGCATCACGATCCTGCTCGACGACCCTCCGCTCAACATCCTCGATACGGCGATGCTCGAGGAGCTGCGCGACGCGCTCGGCGCCGGTTCGCGCGGAAGGCCTCTCGTGGTCGTCGAAGGCGCGGGAGAGAAGGCGTTCTCCGCCGGCGCGAGCGTCCTCGATCACCTCGGCGAGCACGTCAAGCCGATGCTGGCCGCGTTTCATGAGGCCCTGCGGCGCCTGCACGGCCTCGATGCCGTCACGATCGCGAAGGTGAACGGCGCCTGCCTCGGCGGCGGATGCGAGCTCGCGCTCGCCTGCGACTTCGTCCTCGCGTCGGACCGCGCGAGATTCGGCCAGCCCGAGATTCTCCTCGGCGTCTTTCCGCCCGTCGCGGCATGGCAGCTCTCGCATCAGGTGCCGCCGCGGAAAGGGCTCGAGCTCCTTCTGGTCGGCGACCCGGTCGACGCCTCGGCCGCCGCGCAACTCGGGATGGTCAACGCGGTCTTCCCCGCAGCCGAGTTCGATGCGAAGTGCGAAGCGTGGATCTCCCGGCTCGCGCGTCACAGCCCCTCCTCGCTGCTCCTCGCGAAGAAAGCGTTCCGCCTGGCCGCGTCCGAAGACTTCGAGCAGAAGCTCGCCGCCACCGAACGCCTCTACCTGGACGAGCTGATGAAGACGCACGACGCGAACGAAGGGCTGATCGCCTTCGTGGAAAAGCGTAAGCCGGTGTGGAAGGGGCGGTAGCGTCGAAGCGCGGCCGTAGCGGCCTGCGGCCGCCCGGACCCTCGATCTGCGTGAGCAGAGATTCCGGGCGCCCGCAGGGCGCCCCTACCGCGCCGTCAGTCTTCGCCTCGCCTCGATGACCTTCGCCTTCGCTTCCAGCGGCGTCGCGGCGAGAGCGGTCAGGTGGCCCATCTTTCTTCCGGCGCGCGGCTCGAGCTTGCCGTAGAGGTGAAGCTTCACGTCCGGGATCGAGAGCGCCTCGGGCCATCGCGGCTCGCCTCCGCTCCAGAGATCGCCGAGGAGGTTGGCCATCGCCGCGGGGTGGAGCAGCTCGGTCGATCCGAGCGGGAGGCCGCAGACGGCGCGGAGCTGCTGCTCGAACTGGCTCGTGACGGCCGCGTCGAACGTCAGGTGGCCCGAGTTGTGCGGTCGCGGCGCCAGCTCGTTGATGAGAAGCGTCCCTTTGCTCGTGAGGAACATCTCCACGCAGAGGACGCCGACCACCTGCAGCTGCTCGAGCACCGTACGCGCGAGCTCCACCGCATCCGCGACGACGGAGGGCGCCGCATCGGCCGGCGCCGTCGAGATGTCGAGGATGTGATCGCGATGCTCGTTCTCGATGAGGCCCCAGTGGACGAAGGAGCCGTCCAGGCCGCGGGCGGCGACGACCGAGACCTCTCTCTCGAAGTCGACGAACCGTTCGAGGATCGCCTGGTGTCCCGCGATCGATCGCCACGCCGGCTCGGCCTCGTCGGCCGCCGCGATCTTCGACTGGCCCTTGCCGTCGTAGCCGAACGAGGCGGTCTTGAGGACGGCGGGCGTTCCGATCTGCGCGAGACCGAGCCGCAGGTCTTCGAGCGACCGCACCGGAACGAACGGCGCGACCGGGAGGCCCGCGTTCCGCAGGAAGCCTTTCTCGCGGAGCCGCTGCTGCGATGTGTGAAGGACCATCCCGCCGGGGCGGACCGGAGCGTGCTTCTCGGCCGCGATCGTCGTGGCGTAAGGGACGTTCTCGAACTCGAAGGTGACGACGTCGACCCCGCGCGCGAACGCCGCGACCGCGTCGAGGTCGTCGTAGGGGGCCTGGATCTCGAGGTCGGCGACCTGCCCCGTGGGGGTGTCGCTGTCGGGGGAGTAGGTGTGGACGCGGTAGCCCATCCGCCGCGCGGCGATCGCGAACATCCTGCCGAGCTGGCCGCTGCCGAGGACGCCGATGGTCGAGCCGGGCAGGATCGGAGTCATTCGAGGACCGACCCGCGGACGTCCGCGGACTGCTTCTCGCGAAAGTCGCGGAGCCGCCGGCGCAGGTCGGGCCGCGAGTTGGCGAGGATCGCGATCGCCAGAAGCGCGGCGTTCTTCGCGCCCGCTTTGCCGATCGCGAGCGTGCCGACCGGAATCCCGCCGGGCATCTGGACGATGGAGAGCAGCGAGTCGAGGCCGTTGAGCGCCTGGCTCTGGATCGGGACGCCGAGGACCGGGACGAGCGTGTGCGCGGCGATCATCCCGGGAAGGTGCGCGGACCCGCCGGCGCCCGCGATGATCACCTCGAGCCCGCGCTCTTCCGCCGACCGCGCGTACTCGGTCATCAACTCCGGCGTGCGGTGCGCGGAGACGACTCTCGCCTCGTGCGGCACCTCGAACTCCTCGAGGACCTCGGCGGCGATCCGCATCGTCTCCCAGTCGGATTGGGATCCCATGATGACGCCGACGAGCGGCCTGGTCTCCGGCATGGGAGGAAGCTTATCAGGAGAGGCGACGAATACAGAATGCGGAATTCAGAATGGAGAATGGAGAATCCGGCCGGTCCGAAATTGCAAACGGACCGGCGCAGATGGTCCCTACTTCTTCTGTTTCTTGGACCACTCGATCCGGATCACGCTCGCGCGCGGGATGGGCCGCCGGAGGCCGCTCTGCTTCCAGGCGTCGGCGAGAGGGGCGAACGAGAGCGAGCTTCCTCCCTTCCAGACGAGGGCGCGATGGGGGCGGGCGGGGGCCGCGCCGAATGCCCAGACGGAGGCGGTGACCAGGATCGCCGCCAGCAGGGGGAGGGTTGCGGCCGCCTCCTTCATCTGCACGTCGCGCAGCTGGACGAACTGCGCGTTGGGTCGCCGCGCGAGGTTCTCGAAGAGCGTCACGGCGAGGAACGCGGCCGCAGCGATCGCGGGAGAGACCGAGCCGAGAACCCACGCGGCCGCGCCGAGGACGGCCAGCGGGATGCCGAGCCTGACGAGCCAGAGGCGCACGCGGCGCGAGGGAGCGTCCATCGCGACGAGGTTCGAGAGCAGCGCGATCGTCTTCCGCTCGCCGGCCACGGCGATCACGATGGAGGCGAGGAGCACGAGAGCCTCCTCGAGCACCTCGATCGGGTCGGCCAGGGTGCCCAGGCGGGCGAGGATCGATTCGATCGGCAGGGTCATGGCGCCGAACACGACGAGCGCGGAGCCGAACGCGTTGCTCAGGAGCTGCGAGGCGAGCGTGGGCTCCGAGGGCCAGAAGAAGATCACGAGGATCGCGCCGGCCAGAGCGAGGGCCCCCGCGATCCAGGCGAACGGCTCGAAGGTCCCCATCGCGGCATCGAGCAGGATCGAGCCGGTCACGACGGGGGGCGCGAAAAGGACGAATGAGGCCGTCCCGTCCGCCTCGCTCGCCCTGCCGAGAAGGCCGATGCCGGCGCCCAGGAGAAGCGAGACGAGAACGGAGGAGAGGAAGAGCGCCGAAAATCCGAGGAGGAACATCCGCCAGACGGCCGGCTTTTTCCGGAACTGCGAGTCGAATTCTCCGTATATAGTCATCGGACGCTCACCGGCCCGGCCGGGACTGCTCTGCTATCTTAACCGCCGATCCGGCGAACTCAGTGATTCGAATCATGAAACGCTCTCGAAAACGGGTCGCGGTCGTCTGGCTGGTCGCCCTCGCGACCATCATCGCCGCCGACCAGATCGAGCGGATCCTCTCCAACTTTCACCTCCGGTTCCCTCCTCTCGGCGTCGTTTCCTTCGTGGCGTGGGTCGCCCTCTGCGCGCTGACGCTCTATCTGCTGACCGTCGCGGTCCGGTTCGTCCTCCGAAAGCTCTTCTGGCGGGTCGGGCGCCGACTCGCGCTCAGCTACTTCCTCCTCGGGGCGCTTCCGTTCGTCTTTTTCGCCGTGCTCGTGCTCGTCTCCGGCTATCTCATGGCGGCCGTGCTGAGCCAGGCGAGCTTCCGGAACGAACGGCAGAACATGCTCGAGAAGCTCGACCAGTGGAACCTCGAGTACGCGCTGACGAACAAGCGCCCGGCGAGCGCGCTCCCCACCCTCGAGATCTACGATTCGAGCGACGGTTCGGTCGCGAAGGCTCCCGCGTGGTTGCGCCGCACGTCATTCATCGGGCTCGCCTCCCGGAATTCGCAGGCGGTGTTCATTTCGGGGCGCCGCTTCGAGACCGGAGGGAAAGGACGGACGATCGTCTTCGTCCAGCCGCTCGACGCGCACTGGACGAGCGAGCTCGAGCAACGGACCGGGATGATGACGTCCCCTTCGCAGGCGCGCGCGACGGGCGAGAAACCGAGGCACGGGACGGTCCAGCTGGGCGACGACGGCGAGCCGATGAACTTCGAGCTCGACGAGAAGGCCGTCGGACCGTTCTTCGAGCGCGCGTGGAAGCGGCGCGGCGTCATCTGGGGCGACCTGATCCCCTCGATCATCGCGTGGGAGACGGGCGAGCCGCAAGAGAACGAAGGCCTCTTCGTCCTGTTCTCGAATCCCTGGTCGAATCTGCTCGACTTCTATTTCGGAAGCTCGAAATACGTGAAGTTCATCGTCGGGCTGATCGGCGGCGTCGCGAGCATGCTCGCGATCGTCTACTTCCTCGCGGCGCTCCTGGCCGGAGGGCTGATCTTCTCGATCTCCCGCGCGATCAACCGCATCGACAAGGGAACCAAGGCGGTCGAGCGGGGGGACTTCAGCTACCGGATCAACATGAAGCGCGCGAACCAGCTCGGCGAGGTCGCGACCTCGTTCGACACGATGACGCAGTCGATCGCGTCTCTGCTCTCGCGCGTCGCCGAGCAGGAACGGCTCCAGAGCGAGATCTCGATCGCCGCCGCGATCCAGCGGAACCTCCTGCCCAAGCAGGGGCCGACGCACGCCGGGATCTCCTTCTCCGCCCACTTCGAGCCGACCGCGTCGATCGGGGGCGACTACTACGATCTGTTCAACCTCGACAAGACCAGGCTCGCCGTCACGATCGGCGACGTCTCGGGGCACGGGCTCTCGACCGGCCTCGTGATGGCGATGGTCAAGGCGGCGATCACGACCCTCATCGAGCAGGGGACGGATGAAGATTCGATCTTCCATCGCCTCAACGAGCTCGTGATCCGCTCCACCGACAGCCGGACCTTCATGACCCTCGGCTTCACGATCTTCGACCTCGCAAAACGGCGCCTTCGTCACACGAACGCGGGACATCTGTACCCCTACCTGCTCCGCAAAGGGGAGGCGCCGCGCGCGATCGAAGCCCCTTCGTTCCCGCTCGGGCTGCGCCAGGACATCACGCCGCACACGATCGAGGTCGACATGGAGGAGCGCGACACGCTGCTCTATCTGTCGGACGGGATCGTCGAAGCGCAGGACCCGGATGGCGAGCCGTTCGGCTTCGACAAGCTCGAGCGGCTGCTGGTTCATCTCGTCGACGCGAGCCCCTCCGACATCCAGGCGACGATTCTCAGCGCCGTGGCCGAGCACGCCGGCGGTCGCCCGGCCGACGACGACCGGACGATCATGGCCCTGCGGTTCGACCATATCGCGGCGATCCCTTCCTAGAAACGGTCTTCGTTCTCCGTTCTCCGTTCTCCGATCCTCGTTCTTCGTTCTTCGTTCTTCGTTCTCCGTTCTCCGTATTCCGTTCTTCGTTCTTCGTTCTCCGTTCTCCGTTCTCCGCGGCAAATGGGGTGAGGCTGCGCGAGGGCTGGAGGCGCGCGGCCGTTTTCGCGGAGGCGTTCTCCGTTGTCCGTTCTCCGCGGCAAATGGGGTGAGGCTGCGGGAGGGCTGGAGGCGCGAAGCGCCGCCATATTGGTAGCACCCGGCGTCAGCCGGGTGAACGTGATGCCTCAAACGGATTCGAGCCGCGCAGCGGCGGCACAATCTGCCGCCGCTGACGCGGCTCATTTTTCTCGGTGCGGCTCTCTCACACCGGCCTGACGGGGTTGTTGCCAAAGTCGGCGTCGATCTCACGTGGGGTCATCCTGAGCGAAGCGAAGGATCTCAAAATGCGCAACTGGTTGAATCTACGATGTCGCATTTTGAGATCCTTCGGCCGCGGAGCCTGCCCTGAGGAGCGAAGCGACGAAGGGCGTCCTCAGGATGACGACGTCGGGTTGAGCAACAACCCCTGACGGCCGGTGCTACCCATGTGTTGCCGCTTCGCGGCGCACGCCGGATCGTGCCGCGAAGAACGAAGACCGGAGAACGAAGACCGGAGAACGGACAACGGACAACGGAGAACGGAGAACGGAGAACCGGCGCCGCGGCCCTACATCGATGCGGTGACGAGCGCAGTTCCGCGCTCGCGCTCGAAGTAGCGGGCGATCCGGCGGATGTACTCGACGGTCTCGCGGAAGGGAGGGACGCCGTCGTATTTCGCGACGTTCCCTTCGCCGGCGTTGTAGCCCGCGAGAGCGAGCTCGGCGTTCCCGTCGAAGCGGTCGAGGAGCAACCGCAGGTAGCGCGCCCCCGCGTGGACGTTCGCGCTCGGGTCGAAGGGATCGGTCACCCCGAAGCGGCGCGCGGTCGCGGGCATGAGCTGCATCAGCCCCTGAGCTCCCTTGCGGGAGACGATGCGGGGGTCGTAGTCGGACTCGGCCTTGATGACCGCCGAGACGAGCGCGGCGTCGACGTCGAATTTGCGCGAGGCCTCGATGATGATCGGATCGAAGCGCGATCCGAAGAGCGGTTCGCTGTCTTCGGCGAAGCGCCACCTCCGCTCCGGCAGGGCGCCGGACGGCGGCGGCACCGGGACGACCTCGTCGTCGATGATCCGCTCGATGCGCTCGATCGAGATCTCGACGTGGCCTCCCGCCGCGAGCGTCAGGCGGGCCACGTTGGCAGTCACCTCGTACGCGGCGAGCTTGAGCGTGCGGCCGTTGACGAGGAGGGCGATCTCCGCCTGAGCGGAGGTCGCGGCGAGCGCGAGCGTGGCGGCGAGGAGGGCGCGTTTCATCTTGATGTAGGACCGTTGGGGAGGGCCGCAGGTTACGGAAGCTAACGGGACCTGCGGGGAGATTATGCCATTCCTGTCCTGTCCGCCGGAGGCGTTGACCGTTCTCCGTTGACCGTTGACCGTTCTCCGTTCTCCGGTCTCCGCTGAAAATGGGGTGAGGCTGCGCGAGGGCTGGAGGCGCGAAGCCGTTTTCGCGGAGGCGTTCTCCGTTCTTCGTTGTCCGTTCTCCGCGGCAAATGGGGTGAGGCTGCGCGAGGGCTGGAGGCGCGAAGCGCCGCGATATTGGTAGCACCCGGCGTCAGCCGGGTGAACGTGTCGCCTCAGGCGGATCCGAGCGCGCAGCGGCGGACACTGCCGCCGCTGACGCGGCTCATCTTGGTGCAGCTCTCTCACACCGGCCCGCCGGAGGCGTTCTCCGTTCTCCGTTCTCCGTTCGCGCAAATGGGGTGAGGCTGCGCGAGGGCTGGAGGCGCGAAGCGCCGCGATATTGGTAGCACCCGGCGTCAGCCGGGTGAACGTGTCGCCTCAGGCGGATCCGAGCCGCGCAGCGGCGGCACAATCTGCCGCCGCTGACGCGGCTCATCTTGGTGCAGCTCTCTCACACCGGCCCGCCGGAGGCGTTCTCCGTTCTCCGTTCTCCGTTCTCCGCGGCAAATGGGGTGAGGCTGCGCGAGGGCTGGAGGCGCGAAGCGCCGCGATATTGGTAGCACCCGGCGTCAGCCGGGTGAACGTGTCGCCTCAGGCGGATCCGAGCCGCGCAGCGGCGGCACAATCTGCCGCCGCTGACGCGGCTCATCTCGGTGCAGCTCTCTCACACCGGCCCGCCGGAGGCGTTCTCCGTTCTCCGTTCTCCGTTCTCCGCGGCAAATAGGGTGAGGATGCGCGAGGGCTGGAGGCGCGAAGCGCCGCCATATTGGTAGCACCCGGCGTCAGCCGGGTGAACGTGTCGCCTCAGGCGGATCCGAGCCGCGCAGCGGCGGCACAATCTGCCGCCGCTGACGCGGCTCGTTGTTCTCGGTGCGGCTCTCTCACACCGGCCTGACGGCCGGTGCTACCAATGTGGTGCCGCTTCGCGGCGCACGCCGGATCGTGCCGCGGAGAACGAAGACCGAAGAACGAAGAACAGAGAACGAAGAACGGAGAACGAAGACCGAAGAACGAAGAACAGAGAACGAAGAACGGAGAACGGAGAACGAAGAACGGAGAACGGAGAACGAAGAACGAAGAACGGAGAACGGAGAACGAAGAACGGAGAACGGAGAACGAAGAACGGAGACCGAAGAACGCCCCTACGCCCTGGGATGGAACTGGTCGTAGATCTTCTGCAGGCGGGCGCGGGTGACGTGCGTGTAGATCTGTGTGGTCGAGATGTCGGAGTGGCCGAGCATCATCTGGACGCTCCGGAGGTCGGCCCCGTTCTCGAGCAGATGCGTCGCGAAGGAGTGGCGGAGGACGTGGGGCGAGATGTGGGAGGTGACCCCGGCCGCGCGCGCGTATTTTTCGATCTTGAGCCAGATCGACTGCCTCGAGAGCGGCCGGCCGCGGATGCTCAGAAAGAGCGCCGGGTCGCCGTAGCGGTCGAGCTCCCCCCGCCCCTTCTCCATCCATTCGAGGATGGCGTCGCGCGCGGCGTCGCCGAAGGGGACGATCCGCTCCTTCGAGCCCTTCCCGATCGTCCGGAGGAAGCCCGCGTCGAGCACCAGATCGTCGATCCGGATCCGAATCAGCTCGCTCACGCGCAGGCCCGTCGCGTAGAGGATCTCGAGCATCGCCTTGTCGCGGAGCCCCAGCGGCGTCGACACGTCGGGAGCCCGGAGCAGCGCCTCCACCTCGGAGGGGAGGATCGACTTGGGCAGCGACCCCCACAGCTTCGGATTGTCGATGTTCTCGGTCGGATCCGCTTTCAGGTGGCGCTCGGCCGTCAGGAACCGGTAGAGCCCACGGATCGCGGCGAGAGCGCGCGCGACCGAGCGCGCGGAGATGCCGGCTCCGCGCAGCGCCTGGAAGTAGCGCACGAGGTTGACCCGCTCGACCTCCTCGAGCGCGAGCTTCTGCTCGCCGAGCCAGTGGCCGAAATGGCGCAGGTCGGCGGCGTACGCCTTGATCGAATTGCCCGCGAGCCCCTTCTCGACCGCGAGGTAGTCGAGATACATCGGGAGCCACGTGACGAAGAACGGCCCGGCCTCCTTTTTCTCAGGGTCGATCGTTCGCGGGTGGCGGAGGCGGGGCATGGAACGATTGTAGTCGGGAGTCGGGAGTCGGGAGTCGGGAGTCGGGAGGTGGGAGGTGGGAGTCATTCAACATTCAACATTCAACATTCAACATTCCGGAGCCGCGGGGAACGTGAATGTTGAATGGTGAATGTTGAATGTTGAATGTTGAATGTAAAGTGAATGTTGAATGTTGAATGGATTGAATGATTGAAGTGATGTTGAATGTTGATATGAAAACCCCGCCAGCCGGTCGCGGGGCCCCCTGACCCCTGACTTCCGACTGCCTAGTGGTGGTACGCCTTTTCCCCCGCCTTCAGCCGGATCGGGAGCCTGTTCTGCCGCGGCGGCAGGGGGCAGGTCGCGAACTCGGTGAAGGCGCACGGCGGGTTGTAAGCCTTGTTGAAGTCGAGGATCGTCTTGCCGTCGGGTCCGGGCGGCTGGGCGTAGAGGTAGCGTCCCGCGCCGTACGTCTCGCCCCCGCTCGTCTCGTCCGCGAAGATCACGAAGAGCTCGTCCGATCCCTCTTCGAGGATCGGGTCGAGCCGGTACTCCTTCCCGTCGATCTCGAAGACGAGCGCCCCCGGAGAGGGGAGCGGTTCGACGATGCCGACGATGTTGAGGATCGGGATCTGCTTGGGCGGGGTGTACGGCTCGAGACGCGCCTCGACGCGCCACTTCGGGTCCGTCGGGAAGTACTCGAGGCCGCGGAACGAGGTGAGCGCGGGATGCTCGCGGTCCCTCACGCGCACGCCGACGCGGTCGCCCCGCTCGATGACGAAGAACTGTACGGGTCCGACTTCGGCGATCGTCGGCGCCCCGGACGTATCGGGCTTCATCTCGATCGTGCCCACGGGATTTCCCTCGACGGTCACGAACGCGCCGGGGGCGGTCGTCAGCGTCACGCTTCTGCCGCTCCGCGTGAGGGTTCCGGCCGTCTCGGGGGCCTTTCCTTCCGGCAGCCGGATCTGGCTCGCCGTCCCCGATCCGACGCTGCTCTCCCCCTCGTCGAGCCAGAAGAGCCCGGTGAGCGTGAGCCATCCCGTGTCGCGGAGCAGTCCCTTCGCGCGGCCAGCCTGCCACTCGCGGATCTCTTCCTTGTAAGAAGGAGCTCCCGGTCCTTTCCGGGCCTCGGCCTCGGCGGCGGTCGGTCCGGGACCCGCCTCGTATCGGCAGGAGGGGAGAAGGACGGCGAGAGCGAGCATCACGATCAGGTTCGATTTCATCTGCATCCTTCCGGTCTCAGCGCGGCCGTGATGATATCGCGTCCGCCGCGCCGGAGGTTTGGCGAGAGCAGCGCAGCGTGTCATATTCGCGCGCGTGGAGCGCCCGGCGGCCCGTCACGAGAGCAGCGCCCGCGGCGAAGCGGCGTGGGTCGCTGCGCTGACCCTCTTCACGGCTGCGCTTCGGCTGTGGGGGAGGGCGGCGTCGCCGTGGGACTGGGACGAGATCCAGTTCATGCAGGCTCTCCACGAGGTCGACGTCGCGGAGCATCAGCCGCATCCGCCAGGGTTCCCGGTCTTCATCCTCGCAGGCCGGATTGCGCGGCTCGTATTCCGCTCCGACTTCACCGCGCTCCAGTCGGTCTCGATCGCGTCGTCGGTCGCGCTGATCCCGATCCTCTGGTGGTTTCTCCGTGAGATCGGCGCGCCGCGGCTCGAGCGGACGATCGCGCTGTCGCTGTTCGCCGCCTTTCCGACCGTCGTGCTCTACTCGGGGACGGCATTCAGCGACGTCTTCAGCCTGACGCTGGCGCTCCTCTCGTGCAGCCTTCTCCTGTCCGTCCAGAGGCGTCCGTCGAATCTCCTGATGGGCGCGATCGTGGGCGGGATCGCCGCGGGCGTGCGCGCGCAGAATCTTCTCTTCATCGCGCCGCCCGCCTTCCTCGCGGCTCGCCGGGCGTGGCGAGAGCGAAAGCTGGGGCAACTGGCCGCCGCCGCCCTGACGGGAGCGGCGACGATCGCGTCGGCGTACGGGGCGGTCGCGATCGCGTCGGGCGGGGTCGGGCGGTATCTCGAAGCCGTGCGCGCCCACGCTGACTACATCAGGACGAACGATACATGGAGGGCGCCGGCGCGCCCTCCCCTTGATCGGCTCGTCGACGATTTCTTCGTGAAGTCGCTCGGCGCAGGGGATCTCAATTACCTTCTCGCGCTGCTCGCGGGGATCGGTCTCGCCGCCGCGCTCTATCGCCGCCGGCGGCACGTCGTCCTTCCGCTCCTCATCTTCGGCCCCTTCGCCGCCCTCGCGCTCACGAGCCTCGACCACTGGAGCGCGCGCCGGTTCATGCTTCCCTGCATCCCGTTCGTCGCTCTCGCCGTGGCCGAGGCGCTCGCGGTTCTCACGGAGGCGGCGGGTCGCCGTAGGAAGCTCGCCGCGGCGGTCGTGACCTCACTGCTCTGCGCGCTCCTTCTCGCTCGAACGGGTCGAGGGCTCGCGGTCGTGCGCGCAGCGATCTCACCGCCGGTCGCCGCCATGCGCGACCTGCGTATCCGGATGGAAACCGGCGCCGTGCCACACGCGTACGTCGAGCGAACGCTCACGCCCTTCGCGGAGTACTACCTCCCCGAGGAGAACGTGACGATTCTTCCGCCCGGCGGGCTCCCGTACAACCCGTCGCCCGGCGTTCTCGTAGCCGAACGAGGGCTCGACGGAGCGGGAGCGATGAGGTACAGGGTCAGGCGCGATCCGCTCGAAAGCATCCTGAGGCACCGCTATTTCGAGGTATCCGTCATTCCTGTCCGCTCTCTGTCTCCGAGGTGAACCACTTTGCGCGGGGAGAACGGGCCACGTAGGATACATTGCGATGCGGGCAGAGACATCGAATCGCGGCGGCCTCGCGCGCGCCGCGGGCCGTGAGCTTCTCGTCTTTCTCGTCTTTCTTCTGCTCGCGATCGCGATGACATGGCCGTTGGCGCGCCACCTCGATCGCGCGCTGCCCGATCCGGGAGACCCCTACCTCAATACCTGGCTCCTGGAGTGGGTCCAGCACGCGACCCTCCACGGCGAGTCGGTCTGGGACCCGCCCATTTTTCATCCCTCCCGGCTCGCGCTGACGTTCAGCGAAAACATGCTTCTCGTCGGCTGGATTTTCCTTCCGGCGCGCCTCCTCGGCGCCGGCCCCGTCACCGTCTACAACCTCGCTACGCTCCTCGGGTTCGCGCTGACCGGGTACGGCGGGTACGCGATGGTCCGCGCGGCTCTCGGATCCCTCCTTCCCGCGGTCGCGGGCGGGATCTTCTTCGCGTTCGTTCCCTACCGGTTCGATCAACTGCCGCATCTGCAGCACATCTGGGCCGGGTTCCTCGCGCTGCTGTTCGCGGCCGCGATCCACTACGTCAGGAGGCCGGGCTGGCGAAGCGGGATCCTTCTCGGCGCGGCGTTCCTCGCGAACGCCCTCACGAACCTCCACTGGTTCGCGTTCGGCGCGGTCGCCCTGGCCCTCGCGCTCCTCGTCGGCGCGGCTGATCGAGCGCCGCTGGAAGGAGATCCGGTTCTGGGTTCCGGCGGGCGCATCCCTCGCCCTCGCGATGGTCCTCCTGTTCCCGATGCTCCACGCCTATTCGGAGGCGAAGAAGATTCACGACCTGCGGCGGAAGCCCGAAGAAGTCCGGTTCTTTTCGGCGACGCCGGAAGACTGGCTCGTCCCGCCGGGACGGACGAGCGCCTACGCGAGTATGCCGGGGCGGGAGTTCCGTCTCGCCGAGCGGACGCTGTTCCCCGGATTTCTCGTCGTGCTCCTCTCGATCGCAGGGGTGATCGCGATCCGGCGTGAGGATCTCCCCTCTCCGCCGGAAGGCGAGGGGACCGGTGAGATGAAAGCGCTGCCGCCGGTCGCCCTCCGGGCGGTCGAGGTGCTGCTCGCGGCGATGTTCGTGACGATCGTCGCTCGTGCGGACGTCACTCCGATGGGCGAGGCGAACCGGCTGCGGTTCGACTTCGAGCCGAGACTCACTCTCGCGGCCTTCGCGCTCCTCGGGTTTCGTCTCCTCGCGATCGGAGGATGGGCGCCGCTGCGATGGGCGCGGCGCCGCTTCTCCTCCGGCGTCTGGATCGGGATGGCCCTCATCCCCCTCGGGTTTCTCGGTTCGCTCGGCCTCAACTCGTGGTTCCACACGTTTCTATTCGACGTCTTCTCTCAATTCCGCGGCATTCGCGCCCCGGCGCGCTGGGCCGTCATCGCGTACGCCGGCCTCGCGATCACCGCGGCGCTCGCCCTCCAGGCGATGCGGCGCTGGCCGCGCCGCCAGGGCGCCGTCGCATCGATCGCCGTCATCGTGCTGCTGCTCGTCGAGCTCGATCCGGGACACCTCCGCTGGTATCTCGTGCAGCCGGAGAAGCCGGAGGTGTACGCCTGGCTGAAGACGGCTCCGTTCCGGGGAGCCGTGGTCGAGCTGCCGATGGAGAGGCCGGAATGGGAGATGGCTCATCTCTTCATGGCGACCGAGCACCACAGGCCGCTGGTCAACGGATTCTCCGGATACGATCCGCTCCCGCACCGGGAGATCGCGGCATGGAGTGCTTCCGACCCGATCGATCCCGCGCTCCTCGGACGGCTCGAGTCGATCGGGACCTCGCTGATCGTCGTCCACGCGGACCAGCTCGCGATGAAGCCGGATGAGCCGATCCGGACGTGGCTTCGCGCGGGAATCCGCCAGGGGCGGATCACATTCGTGAAGCACTTCGACGCCGACATCCAGGGGAGCTGGGTGTTCGCGCTGACGCGCGCGGAGCCGCTGGCCGCGACCTGGCGGGATCCGGAGCTCGCCGATCCGTCGGGGAGGACGCCGCTCCAGAACCTCCGGGACTTTCTCCGAGGCGAAGGGTTCGCCCTCACGCGCAGGCCGGCGGGCTACATCGGGCAGCTCGAACAGAACACGGGAACCGATGCGCTGCTCGTCTCCGGATGGGCGGGCTCGCTCGCGGGGATCCGATCGGTCGAGCTTCTCTTCGACGGGGAGACGGTGCGCTACGAGGCGAATCTCGGAACGAGGCCCGACGTCGAACGAAAGATGCCCTGGTACGCAGGAGGGAAGGCGGTCCATTTCGAGCGCAGGTTCGAGCGGTGGCCGCGGGGCGTGCACCTCCATACGGACCTGATCGTCAGGATCACGGATCGCGAAGGGCGCGTCCGCCATCTGGAGCAGCGGTGGCTCGATCGCGAGCGGCCCGATCGATGACGCCGGCCGCGGGAGCGCAGCCGCGGAAGCGGGCGGCGGGACTGCTCGCCGCGGCGTTCGTCCTCCACATCCTTCCGTTCGCGGTCCGCCCCGCGCTCATCGGCGGCGACGAGCCGCATTACGCGCTGATGGCTCACTCGATCGCGATCGACTTCGACGTCGCTTTGCGCGACGAGTACGAGGATGTCGCGCGCGGCTCGGCCGCGGCGGGAAGGAAGCGGAGGGGAGAGTCGCTCGAGCTCCATCTCCGTCGGGTCGGCCGGGCGGAGGTCTTCTCGCATCCACTGGGGCTGCCGGCCCTCCTCGCTCCGATCGCGGCCGTGCAGCAGAAGGTCGCTCCCGGGTCGGCTCCCGACATCCCGTTCGGGCTCACGGCGCTCCTCGTCACGTTCGCGGCGCTCGTCGCCGGCGCACGCCTCCTCGCGCGGGTGACGGGCAGCCGGCGGGAGGCGGGGCTGCTGCTGTTCGGGATCTACTTCGCTTCGCCGCTCTGGTTCTACAGCCGGACGATCTTCACCGAGCCGTTCATCTGGGCGTTCGGGGTCCTCGCGGTCGCGTCGATCGCGGCGGGCGGCTTCGGAGTGGCGTCGCTCCTGCTGGGGTTCGCGCTCGCGATGAAGGAGACGGCGCTCCTCGTCGTGGCCCCGATCGTCGTCGCGTCCGCGGTTCGCTTCGGCTGGAGGAAGGCGGCGGTTCTTTCGGCCGGACCGCTCGCGTATGCGGCGGCGTTCGCGGTGAAAAACGTCCTCACCGTCGGGACGCCCTTCTCGACCTTTCAGCCGTTCCAGGCGGGGAACGTCGTTTCAGGCGCCGCCGGATTGATCGCCGATCCGGCTCGCGGGCTCCTCTGGTTCGCGCCCCTGCTCCTTCTGGCGATCGCCGGATGGCTGGTCCCGCCTCGGGATCGCGCCGACCGCATCGCGGGATGGGCGAGCGCGGCGATCTTCGTCGCGTATTTCGTCGTGACCGCGGCGTGGGTCGACTGGCGCGGCGGATCGTCGTACGGTCCGCGCCTGCTCGTCCCCGCTCTTCCCGCGCTCGCGGTTCCGCTCCTGCGGCTTCGTCGGGTGACGACCGGCCGCGCGTGGAGCCTCGGGCTCGCCGCCTTCGCCCTCGCGGGTTTCGTCGTGAACTGGTGCGCCGCGCTCGACCCGTTCACCGCTTTTTGGGGGCCGCGGGTGTTCGATCTCGTCGGGAAGAATCTACCTGGAGCGGCAGCGGGCCTGGTGATCGGGATCGTGATTCTTCATACGATCGCCAGACGCGATCCACCCTTGCTGCCGTAGGGGCGCCCCGCGGGCGCCCGGACTTTCGATCCGCGCGAATCGAAAGTCCGGAAGGTCCGGGGGGTCCGGGCGGCCGCAGGCCGCCCCTACTTCGCCACGGCCTGGTGCGCGACGATGTCCGCCATGTAGGAAGAGCGAACGAACGGTCCCGCGAACACCGCGCGGAAGCCGAGGTCGAGGCCGGCGAGGCGGTACTCCTCGAAGACGTCCGGATGCACGTACTCCGCGACCTGCAGCTTCGTCCGGTTCGGCTGGAGGTACTGGCCGATCGTGAGGATCTCGACGCCGGCGCCCCGCAGGGCCTTCATCGAGTCGAGGACCTCGTCCTTCCGCTCGCCGAATCCGACCATCATGCCGGACTTCGTGACGACGGCCGGCTCGGTCTTCCTGGCGTGCTCGAGGACCGCGATCGACCGCTCGAATCGCGCTCCGCGCCGCACGAGGTCGTGCAGCCGCGGGACCGTCTCGACGTTGTGGTTGAAGTAATCCGGCTTCTCGCGGACGACGGTCTCCACGTTCTCGAGCTTTCCGCGAAAGTCGGACGTCAGCACTTCGACCGCGACGTCGGGGAGCGCGGCGCGCAGCTCGCGGATCGTCCGGGCGAACTGGACCGCGCCGCCGTCGGCCAGATCGTCGCGCGTCACGCACGTCACCACCACGTGCCGCAGGCTCATCCTCCGCGCCGCCTCGGCGACGTTCCGCGGCTCCTCCGGGTCGGGAGGCGCGTAGGGCCGCCCGGTGGTCACGTTGCAGAAGCCGCACTTCCGCGTGCAGATGTCTCCCAGGATCATGAAGGTCGCCGTCCCGCGCGTGAAGCATTCGGTGCGGTTCGGGCACGCGAGCGACTCGCAGACGGAATGGAGCTCCTTCTCGCGCAGAAGCTTCTTGATCTCGTGCAGGCCCGCGAGGTTGATTTTCTTCTCGCGGATCCACTCGGGAAGGCGGGGGGAGGGGGTGGTCATGCGGAGCCGAATTCTATCGCGGAGAAGCGGGGTAACGGCTGCATTCAACATTCGCCATTCAACATTCGGGTTCTGCCCCGCGAGCAATGTTGAATGTTGAATGTTGAATGAAGAAAACGGGGGCCGAAGCCCCCGTCGAAACCGAATGACTCTGCGGGTCAGTGTCCCGTGGCGACGGCGATGATGCCGCCGAGGGACTTGTCGAGGCACTTCTCGATGAGCGCCTCCGCTTCCTTCTCTTCGATCCCCTTCACCACGGCGATCTCGGAAACGAGCAGATGCTTGGCGCGCTCGTACATCTTCTTCTCGCGGAACGAGAGGCTCTTCCGCTTCGAGACCTGCGTGAGGTTCTTGAGCACGTCCGCGACGTCCTCGAGCTTGCCGCTCTTCATCTTCTCGAGGTTATCGCGGTAGCGGTCCTTCCAGTCGCGCGCGGCGTGGGAGGGACGCTCCTCGAGGAGGGAAAAGAGGCTTTTGATCTGGCTCTGCCGGTACAGAGGGCGGAGCCCGACCCGGTCGCTGTTGCCGACCGGAACCATGAGACGCGAGTTGTTCGAGAGGAGCCGCAGATGAAGAAAGATATTGTCGACCCCGGCAATGTCGGAATCGCCAATCTGCTCAATGACGGTCACACCGTGATTCGGATAAACAACCTTTTCTCCGACTTTGAAAGACACCAGTCGCTCCTTCTGTCAAAGATGAACCGATCCGTAAGAGACTGAGAGGATAAAGAGCGGATCGGAGGAGAGCCCTGCCGAGGCTATGCGCGGCAGGAGAGGATTATCGCACAGAGACCCAGCCTTGTCACGCCGAGGGATCACACCGGACGCTACTTTGCCGACCGCCGGAAGGCGGCCGGCGGGGCTCAGGGACGGAGCCGATCGAGGAGTTTCTGGAGGCGTTCCAGCCCGTCCTTGCGGCTGGCCTCGTCGCCGAGCAGGCGCACCTGTATCTCTCTGAGCTCGAAGTAGATATCGTCGTCGTGGGCCGTCTGTGCCGCTGGCGGCGGGACGGCTGCGATCCGAGGCGCAGCCGCGCTTCCGACGCGCGATTCGAGCAGCGCCATGACTTCATCGGCGGCGTTGCGGAGCTTGCGGTAGTCGCGCTCGCCCACCGCGTCTTCCAAGACCCCGACCCTGCGCACGATCGTGGCGAACGGGCTGTCCGGATTGTCGACGAGCGTCGCTCGATAGACGGCGAGATCGACCGAGCCCTTCTCTCCCGGATCCGTGCTGACCCATAGCGGTCGCCGTCGCCTCCCGGGCGATCTGCGGCACCTCGATCATGCGTTCCTCGCCCGGCTCCAGCCACGTCTTCACGGCGATGGTCTCCGAGACGGCGCTCTCGCGCCCGATGGGGAGGTAAGTCAACTCGACCCGGTCGACGTAGACGTGGCGGTTGTTGAGCAGCAGCACGCGGCGCCCGGGCGTCTGGATGCGGAAGCGGTACGCGAGCTTTCCCTTCAGCTCGAACGAGTCGAGCTCCGGCTTCTCCTTGTTCGTCTTGACGGTGAACCGCTCTTCGTTCCGATCCGCCTCGGTGCGGGCGTAGGCCGCATACCGGTACTCGTAGTCCGAGATCCTGCCGCGGAGCGTCTCCAAGTCCTCCGCGACGATCTTTTCCAGGACGTCGCGGGGGAGGTCCCGCCGCGCGACGTCGGCGATGCGGCGCATCACCTTCGCGTCCTCGTACACCTGGCGCGCGATCTCGCGATCTTCCGTCGAAGAGACCTGCGCCGCCGCCTGGAATGCGAAGAGGAGGGCGATTGCGCTCGAAAAAAAGTTCTTCATCGGGTTTCTCCTGAAGGGTTCGACGCGCGTGGATCGAAGATCGTATCGAGAGCGCTCCGGCCGGGAAGTCCGCGGCGCGAGGCGCCGAGGTGCTCGGCGACCGTGGCTCCCAGGTCCGCGAAGGTGGAGCGGATGCCGAGATCCCCGGCCTGACCTTCGGCCCGGCGGCGACCAGCGGCACGTACTCGCGCGTGTGGTCGGTCGAGACGTCGGTCGGGTCGCATCCGTGGTCCGCGGTGAGGAAAAGGATGTCGTCGGGGCGGAGAGCGGCCAGCAGCGCCGGGATCCGCGCGTCGAGCTCCTCGAGCGCGCGGGCGTAGCCGTGAACGTCGTTGCGATGGCCGTACTTCGAGTCGAAATCGACGAGGTTCGTGAAGATGAGCGAGGCGTCCGAGCCGGCCGCCAGCTCGGTCGTCTTCGCCATGCCGTCGGCGTTCGACTCGCTCCGGATCTCCTCGTCGATCCCGACGCGGTCGAAGATGTCGGCGATCTTGCCGACGCCGACGACCTTCCCGCCCGCGCTCCTCACGCGATCGAGGACGGTCTCGCCGGTCGGAGTCACGGAGAAATCGCGACGGTTCGCCGTTCTGGTGAACCGTCCCTTGCCCGGCCCGACGAAAGGTCGCGCGATGACGCGGCCGATGTTGTGCTCTCCCCGCATCAGCTCGCGGGCGACGGCGCAGATCCGCCAGAGCTCCTCGATCGGGATCACGTTCTCGTGAGCGGCGACCTGGAAGACGGAATCGCCCGAGGTGTAGACGATCGGCTTTCCGGTGCGCATGTGCTCCTCGCCGAGCCGGTCGATGATCTCGGTGCCGGACGCGGGGCCGATCGCGAACACCTGGCGCCCGATCCGCCGCTCGTACTCGCGGATGACCTCCTCGGGGAACCCGTCGGGATACGTCCGGAACGGTTCTTCGACGACGAGGCCCATCATCTCCCAGTGCCCGGTCGTGGTGTCTTTCCCGGCGGAGAGCTCGGCCATGCGTCCCCACGCGCCGCGGGGGGCGAGCTCGCTGCGCGGCGCGGCGAGCGTCCGGAGAAGGCCGAGCCGCTCGAGGTTCGGCAGGCGCGGGGAGGCGTCGCGAAGGATGTGGCCGAGCGTGTCGGAGCCGGCGTCGCCGTACGCCGGGGCGTCGGGGAGCTCTCCCACGCCGAGCGAGTCGCAGACGAGAATGATGGCGCGGGGGCGGTTCATGCGGGCTCCGGGGTGAGGATGTCGTGAACGAGGGGACGGCGCGGAGGCGGGGCGTCCGCGATCGCGAGCGCCTGGAGGAAGCGGCGGGACTGCTCGTCGCCGGAGATGGAGTCGCGCGACCAGGAGAGGACGGCGAGGACGTCGCCGCCGCGGACTTCATCGCCGACGGATGCGAGCAGCTCGATGCCGGCCGTGGGGTCGACCTCGTCGTCCTGACGCCGCCGGCCGGCGCCGAGCTCGAGCGCGATCATGCCGATGCGCCAGGTCTCCATCGAGTCGACCCAGCCGCCGCGCGGCGCGCGGACTTCGATCCGCCGTTTCGCGGTCCCCAGCTTCCCGGGCGCTTCGATGAAATCGGGGTTCCCTCCCTGCGCCTCGACCCACTGCTTTCCCTTTCGCGAGCGCGGCGCCGGAGGTGAGAGCGTCGTCGAGAGCTTTCCCGGCTGTGTCGCGGCCGAATCGTCCGCTGGCGAGCAGGATCCGCTCGGCCTGGGCGCGGGTGAGCGCGCGGACGTCGCCGGGCCCCTTCCCCGCGAGGACGGCGAACGCCTCGACGACCTCGTTCGCGTTCCCGATCGCCCGCCCCAGCGGCTGGTCCATGTCGGTGATCATCGCCTCGGCCCGCATGCCGCTTCCGGCGGCCGCGTCGAGCAGCGAGCGCGCGAGCTGGTGCGCGCTCTCGTAGCTCGGCATGAACGCGCCGCTTCCCGTCTTCACGTCGAGGAGGAGGAAGCTCGATCCGAACGCGAGCTTCTTCGACATGATCGACGCCGTGATCAGAGGGAGGGACTCGACCGTCCCGGTGACGTCGCGCAGGGCGTACATCTTCCGGTCGGCGGGGGCGATCGCCTCGGTCGAGGTCGCGATCGCGCAGCCGGTGTGCTCGATGACCGAGATCAGCTCGCGCTTCGAGAGGCGCGCGTTGAATCCCGGGATCGTCTCGAGCTTGTCGAGGGTCCCCCCGGTGTGCCCCAGCCCCCGGCCGGAGAGCATCCCGATTCGAACCCCGCAGGCCGCGACCCAGGGGGCGAGAACGAGCGAGATCTTGTCTCCGACTCCGCCCGTCGAGTGCTTGTCGGCGACGAAGCCGAGCTCGTCGCGCAGGTTCCACTGCTCCCCCGAGCCGACCACGGCGGCGGTCAGCGCGGCGGTCTCGCCGCGGGTCATCCCGCGGGTCGCCACGGCCATGAGGAACGCGCTCATCTGATAGTCGGCGATCTCCCCCGCGGTGAACCCGCGGACGATCCAGGCGATCTCGTCGGAGGACAGCTCCTCGCCGCGGCGCTTGTGGTTGAGGAGCTCGTAGGGGGAGAAGGACGGCATCGGCGCTATTGTATGGTCCCGGGGGAAAGACAAATGCAAAATGCAGAATGCAAAATGAAAAATACGAAAAGGAAACCGGCCCGGGATTCACCGGCAGCTTCCTTCTTGGACTTTACATTTTGCATTTTGCATTTTGCATTTGTCTTTTGATATGCCCCACCCACCAATACACGCTGTAGTCCTCCTGAGCGGCGGCCTCGACTCCGCGACCGTGCTCGCGCTTGCGCGGCGCGAGGGGCGCGAGGTGTCGGCGCTGTCGTTCGACTACGGGCAGCGCCACCGGGTCGAGCTCGAGGCGGCGGCGCGGGTCGCTTCCTCCCTCGGCGCCGCGAGACACGTATCGTGCCGGTCGACCTGCGCGCCTTCGGCGGGAGCGCTCTCACGGACGACATCGATGTCCCGAAAGACGCGCTGGGGCGCGACGCGGTTCCGGTCACGTACGTTCCTGCGCGGAATACCGTCTTTCTTTCTCTGGCGCTCGCCTATGCCGAAGCGCGCGGCGCGAAGGAGATCTGGCTCGGGGTGAACGCGGTCGACTTCAGCGGGTACCCCGACTGCCGGCCGGAGTTTCTCGAGGCGTTCCGGCGGGTGATCCTCACCGGAACGCGGAGCGGCGTGGACCGCGGAGAGCCGCGCGTAGTGGCGCCGCTCCTCGAGATGTCGAAAGGGGAGATCATCCGTACCGGCACCGCCCTGGGGGTCGATTTTTCTCTGACGGTCTCCTGTTACGACCCCGACGGAAAGGGGTGGGCCTGCGGCCACTGCGACTCCTGCCTTCTGCGGAAGGAGGGATTCGCCGCCGCGGGCGTCGCCGACCCGACTCGCTACCGATGATTCGCATCACCGAGATCTTCCATTCGATTCAGGGAGAGTCCACGCACGCGGGGCGCCCCTGCATCTTCATCCGCCTCACGGGCTGCAATCTCCGCTGCAGCTGGTGCGATTCCGCGTACACGTTCACCGGCGGCGAGCCGATGTCGATCGAGTCGATTCTCGAGACGATCGCGACGTGGGATTGCCGTCTCGTCGAGGTGACGGGCGGAGAGCCGCTCGCGCAGAAGGAGTCGCTCGAGTTGATCCGCCGGCTCGCCGACGCCGGCTACGAGGTCCTGATCGAGACGTCCGGATCGATCGACATCGAGCCGGTCGACCCGAGGGCGAAGATCATCCTCGACGTGAAGTGCCCCGGCTCGGGGGAGGAGCGGAAGAACTTCTGGCCCAACCTCGCGAAACTCCGCGCGCACGACGAGGTCAAATTCGTGCTCGCCGACCGTGCCGATTACGACTACGCCCTCGGCGTGATCCGGGAGCACGGCCTCGAGGGGCGGGCGCTGCTTTTCTCCCCCGTGTGGGGATCGCTCGATCTGAAGGACCTCGCAGCCTGGATGCTCGAGGACAGGATCGAGGCGCGGCTCCAGATCCAGCTGCACAAGCTGATCTGGGGAGCGGACGCGCGCGGAGTCTAGGGGTCTGGGAGTCTAGGGGTCTAGGAGTCTAGGGGTCTGGGAGTCTAGGGGTCTAGGAGTCTAGGGGTCTGGGAGTCGGTCTTGGAGTCGAGTCTGAGGGTCAGGGTTGGAGTCGTGAAATGACTCCGAACACGACACCCGGGCCGACGCCAGACTCCGACGTTTAGACCCAATGGCCTTAACTTAAGCGATGGTTTCGACGACGATGTCATCCCGAGCGTAGCGAGGGATCTGGGCGGGGGCTGCGAAAGAACGCGGCGCCGGTGCAGGGCAGGAGGATCGGCATTCGCTTCGTGATCGCAGGCGAATCTCGACCCTGCCGCCGTGCTTCGGTGCCGCGTCACGCGTAACCCACCCGCCCAGATCCCTCGCTACACTCGGGATGACAGCTTCGCGGGCAACTCGCTTAAGTTAAGGCCATTGCGTTTAGACCGACGCTTAGACTCTCAGACGCTTAGACCGACTCCAAGACTCCAAGACTCCAAGACTCCTAGACCCTTAGACCCGTTACGCGGCCGCCGCCGTTTCCTGTAATCTCTCGCTCCGATGAAGCCCGCGCCCGCCCCCACCCTCGATCACATCGGCATCGCCGTCCGCTCGCTCGACGCCGCGAGGATCTACCGCGATCTCGGACTCGAGATCGATCACGTGGAGACGGTGGAGTCGCAGGGGGTGAGGACGGCGTTTCTTCCGGTCGGGGACTCGCGCCTCGAGCTGCTGGAGCCGACCGGTCCGGACTCGCCCGTGGCGAAGCACATCGAGAAGCGGGGGGAGGGGATCCATCACCTCTGCTTCCGGGTCGCCGACATCGACGCGGAGCTCGAAAAGCTGAAGGCGAAGGGGTATCGCCTCGTGAACGAGTCGCCCGTTCCGGGCGCACACGGTTGCCGCGTCGCGTTTCTCCACCCGAGCGCGGGCAACGGGGTTCTCATCGAGTTGAGCCAGCCGGAAGGAAAGCGATGAGCGTTTCGCGCAGTGACGAGACTCTCGAGGGGTTCGAGCGGGGGGCGATCGTCATCGTCAACCTCGTGAACCCGAAAGAGAAATTCTGGGGAGTCCTCCGCTCGCTCAGCCCGGTCGGCATGACGATCCGCGGCATCAACCTCGACTCGTTCGAGGACTGGATCCGGCAGCTCGCGCGCGGCGAGGAGGAGGACCAGACGCTCGATCTCGCGACGATGTTCGTCCCGCTCTTCCGGCTCGAGCGGCTGTTCCTGGACGAGGCGGTGGGCTCCGTGAAATCGTATTCGGAGGTCTTTCGCGACGTGGTCGGTCAGACCCCGCAGCGATTCCTCGAACTGGAGGGAGAATCTTGAAACGACTCCTCATTGCCGCGGCCGCGCTCGCGCTGGCGGCGTCGTGCCGCGAAGAAAAGCTCGAGCCGATGGCCCCGCAGCAAGCCGCCGAAGTGCAGGCGCAGGCGTACAACTTTCACGTCTACCCCGGCGCGGGCTTTCTCGAGCAGCAGACCGACGTGCTGCGGCGCTCGCACTTCGTGCTCCATCCGGACGCGGCCGACGCTCCTCCGATGGCGATGTACGAGGCGGACGCGCCGATCGACGAGGTCGCGAAGTTCTACGCCGACAAGTACGGCTACCCCGGCCTGGCCGAGAACGCGGGGCCGGAGGGGGGAGAAAAGCCCCTCGCCTACTTCACCTCGGGCGATCTGTCCGAGTCGCTCGCGATCAAGCCGATCACCGAGCAGCTGGGGCTGAAACTGAAGTTCGAAGGGCTCTCGGGCCCCTGGCGCGGAGCGCACGTCTCGCCGAAGCCGAACATGCCGCGCGTCACGCTCCAGCGGCCGTACTTCGATTTCGTCAACGACCGCGTGGTCGACAAGACGCTCATATTGATGGTGAAGGAGTAGGGGCGGCCTGCGGCCGCCCGGGACCTCGATCCTGCAAGCCCGGAAATCCGGGCGCCCGCAGGGCGCCCCTACCAAGACATGCCCCCCGACTCCATCGACGACCTCCGCGCCCGCCTTCGGGAGCTCGGCTATCTCACGCACGGCGTCGAGCGGTGGTTCGCGCTCGACCCCTGGAGCTCGCGAACCTTCTGGCAGGAGCTTCTCCTCGTTGCGGCGAAGGCGGGCGCGGTCGTGGCACCCTTCGCGGCGCTGCCGATGGTCGCGGCGATGATCGTGAGGAACCGCCCGGTGCCGGCCGCCGCGGGCGCGCTCCTCGCGGCCGGGTACCTCCTCTTCACGTTCCTTCTCATCGTCTCGCTGGTGACGATGACGGCGCTCGCGCTCAAAGCGCGCGCCGCGACCGCGATCGGCCATCCCATCCTGCTGACCGGAATCGCCCTCGGGCTCTCGGTCATCCTCTCCCTCTGGATCGCGATCTGGTGGAGCGGGTTCGCCGAGCCTCCCGGCGCCCTCGAGGGCGTCATCGTCGCTTTGCTCGTCCTGCTTCTCGTCGCGGCGGGCGCCGTCGTTTTCTCGGCGGCGATCCTCTCGTTCTCGGTGCGCGAGGCGCGACAGATCCCGGCCGTGGCGCGATCGTCGAAATCCCTCCCGATCCTTCTCGCCGGCCTCGCGATGATCCTGCTGACGGTCGGCGCCACGAGGATCGGGACTCCGCAGCCGCGCCGGGAGCGGCCGCAGCAGATCGTCACGGAACCGACGGCGAGCCGGGTGGCGCTGCTGGCCGTCGACGGCCTCACGCGCCAGCTCTATCTCGCGCGGCCCGAGCTGCGCGCCTCCTTTCGTTCCGACGCGGCGGCGCGCTTTCCTCCTTCTTCCTCCGCGGCCGAGCGCTGGGCCTCGGCCGGGACGGGCACCGCGCGCGAGCTCCACCAGGTCCGATCGGTCGAGAGCCTCCGGCTCCCGATCGGGAACCGCGCGCTGCAGCAGGTCTCCCGTTTCGATCCGCTCGCCACGGGGATCGCTCGGCGCCTGGGGCTCGTGCGGCGACAGCCGCTGCCGAGCGCGATCCGCGAGCGCGATTACGCATGGGAGATCCTCGCGTCCCGGGGGATCCCGGCCGTCGCGATCAACTGGTGGGTCTCGACGTCCTCCGAGGCGGGAGCCCTCCGAGCCGTCTCGCAGGAGTCGATCTTCAGCGGCGCCGCGGCGGACGATCCCGCGCTCCGCGCGGTCGCCATCGACGAGCGCGCCCTCGACTCGCTCGCTTCGGAGATCGAGGGCCGGTCCGTGCGACTCGCGACGGCGTATCTCCCGGCGCTCGACATCCTGATGAACCGGCTGAACGTCGGGCAGGAACGAAAGCTCGCGCTCTCGGTCCAGGTTCTCGACCGGATCGCGGCCGCCGTGGCGGATCTCGAGAGGCGCGGGTTCGAGGTGATCCTCATCGGCTCGCCGGCCGAGCAAGGAGAGAGCGCGGGCGTGATCGCGGCGACGTTCCCGCTCGAACGCCGCGACGCGGCGGCCGCCGACCTCGCGCCGACGCTGCTCGATCTCTTCGGATTCCCGGCCTCGCGCGAGATGCCGGGAAGGAGCCTGCTCGAGCGATCGGCTCAGGCGAGGATCGACTCGTTCGGGAGCCGCACCTCTCCGCCGGCGGGGCAGCGCCCGGACGAGGCCGAGTACCACGAGGCGCTCCGGTCGCTGGGGTACGTGAGGTAGGAAGGGCAGGGCGGGCGGTCCTGGCGTTCGGGACGGGTGATTCCAGGTCCCAAGCACCACCTTCGCTATCGCGTGACTCGCGTTCCACCCTCTGAAATTTAGCTTTGCAGCGCACGTTCTACCCGGACGAGCCCGTCCATGCAGACCGCCCCTTCCCCGGAAGGTCCCGCAACCCTCATCGCACGCGCCCCCGCCGACGCGCCCCCGCCGGAGCGGAGAAGGCCCTGGCGCATCATCGCCGGGAGCTTCGTCGCGGTCGGACTCCTCCTGCTCAAGCTGAAAGGGGCGCTCTTCTTCGCGGGAGCGAAAGCCAGGCCGTTTTTCGCGAACCCGTTCGAGGGGTTCGGCCTCGCGCAGTTCGCCGTCACGGCGGGGACGATGGTGCTGAGCCTCGCCGCCTACGCGATGCAGATGGGCGTGCCGTTCGCCGTCGGTTTCCTCGCGATCCTCGTGATCCACGAGGTCGGCCACGCGCTCACGATCCGCGCGAAGGGTCTCCGCGCGGGAGCGATGGTGTTCATTCCGTTCATCGGCGGGGCGGTCACGCTTCGCCGCCAGCCGCGATCGGCGTTCGTCGACGCGCAGATCGGCCTCGGCGGACCGATCGCGGGGACGTTCGCATCGGGGATCTCGCTGATCGTCTATCACGCCACGAGCGAGCCGCTCTGGCTGGCGCTCGCGTTCGGCGGATTCCTGTTGAACCTCTTCAATCTGACTCCCGTCGGCCCGCTCGACGGCGGGCGCATCGCAGGAGCGATCACCAAGTGGATGTGGACCCTCGGCGCGGTGATCCTCCTGGCGCTCCTCATCCGGTGGAGAAACCCGCTCCTGCTCCCGATCCTCCTCCTCGGCGTCTGGCAGATCTGGCATTCGATCGTCGAGGAGAAGCGCCGCAGGTTCTACAACGTCACCTTCGGGCAGCGAGCCACCATCGCCGTGGCCTATTTCTCGCTCGTCTTCATCCTCGGCTACCAGTCGATCGCCACGTACCGCGAGCTGATGGCGCTGCGGGCCCTCCAGTAGGGCGGCCTAAAGGCGTTCTCCGTTCTCCGTTCTTCGTTCTCCGCGGCGAGGGCTCCGGCCGGACCGAACGGCTCGCGGGACCCACATCAGAATCGCCGCCCGGACGGGGTGCCGCGAAGAACGGAGAACGAAGAACGGAGAACGTTTCTGGAAAAAGGGGATTGTTTGGCGGTAGTTCTCCCGTTTGGTAGGCTTGCCGGCCTCGCCGGCCGCAAGGATTTCCTTTGATGATCGAGAAACTTCTGACCTCCATTTTCGGCACCAAGCACGAGCGCGACGTCAAGCGGATGCTCCCGCTCGTCGCCGAGATCAGCGCCCTCGAGCCGGAGATCTCCGCGCTCACGGATGAGGGGCTGCGGGCGAAGACGGCCGAGTTCCGCGAACGGCTCCGCCCGGTGGTGGAGGAGCTGACCGCGGCCGAGAAGGAGCTCGAGAACGAGACCGAGATCGCGCGGCTCCGGCAGGCGCTCCGCGACGCGCTCGACGCTCTGCTCCCCGAGGCGTTCGCGGTGTGCCGCGAGGCGGGCAAGCGGACGCTGAACATGCGCCATTTCGACGTCCAGCTCATGGGCGGCATCGTGCTTCACGAGGGGAAGATCGCGGAGATGAAGACGGGCGAGGGCAAAACGCTCGTCGCGACGCTGCCGGTCTACCTGAATGCTCTGGCCGGCCGCGGCGTCCACGTCGTGACGGTCAACGACTACCTCGCCCGCCGCGACTCCGAGTGGATGGGGCGCGTCTACCGTTTCCTCGGCCTGACGGTCGGCGTGATCCAGCACTCGCATGGGCGACCGCGAGCGGCAGGAAGCCTATGCGACTGCGACGTCACGTACGGCACCAACAACGAGTTCGGGTTCGACTACCTCCGCGACAACATGAAGTTCGAGCTCGAGCGCGATGGTGCAGCGCGAGGCACGTCTACGCGATCGTCGACGAGGTCGACTCGATCCTCATCGACGAGGCGCGCACGCCGCTCATCATCAGCGGCCCCTCGGAGGAATCGGTCGAGAAGTACTACCACGTCGACCGGATCATCCCGCGCCTGAACCCCCAGGTCGATTTCCAGGTCGACGAGAAGCAGCAGACCGCCGTCCTCACCGAGGAGGGCGTCGCGCACGCGGAGAAGCTCCTCGGCGTGGAGAATCTCTACGACCCGAACAACATGGAGATTCTTCACGCGGTCACCCAGGGCGTTCGCGCGCACAGGCTCTACAAGCCGGACGTCGACTACATGGTCAAGGACGGCGAGGTCATCATCGTCGACGAGTTCACGGGCCGGCTCATGCCGGGCCGCCGCTGGTCGGACGGCCTGCACCAGGCCGTCGAGGCGAAGGAAGGCGTGAAGATCGAAGCGGAGAACCAGACCCTCGCGACGATCACCTTCCAGAACTACTTCCGGATGTACGAGAAGCTCGCCGGCATGACGGGAACGGCCGACACCGAGGCCGCCGAGTTCGACAAGATCTACAAGCTCGAGGTCATCGTCATCCCGACGAACCAGCCGATGATCCGGAACGACGAAGCGGACCTCGTCTACCGAACGGAGCGCGAGAAGTTCGACGCGATCGTCGCCGAGATCAAGGAGCTCAACGAGAAGGGGCAGCCGGTCCTGGTCGGCACCGATCTCGATCGAGAAGTCCGAGAGGCTCTCCGCGCAGCTCAAGCGATCCGGCATTCCGCACGTCGTCCTCAACGCGAAGTACCACGAGCGCGAGGCGGAGATCGTCGCGCAGGCGGGGCGGAAGCACGCCGTCACGATCGCCACCAACATGGCCGGCCGCGGCACCGACATCATCCTCGGCGGCAACCCCGACTTCACCCTCGCCAAGGCGATCGCGGACGACGAGGTGACCGATCCTGCCGAGCGGAAGACGCTCGAGGGCGAGGTCCGGCACGAATGGGCCCGGGAGCACGAGGACGTCGTGGGCGCCGGCGGGCTCCACATCATCGGCACCGAGCGCCACGAGTCGCGCCGCATCGACAACCAGCTGCGCGGCCGCTCGGGACGCCAGGGCGACCCGGGCGCCAGCCGCTTCTACCTCTCGCTCGAAGACGATCTGATGCGGATCTTCGGCTCGGAGCGCATCAGCGGGATCATGGAGCGCCTCGGCATGGAAGAGGGCGTTCCGATCGAGCACCGGATGGTGACGCGCGCCATCGAGCGGGCGCAGAAGCAGGTCGAAGGGCGCAACTTCGAGATCCGCAAGCACCTGCTCGAGTACGACGACGTCATGAACAAGCAGCGCGAAGCGATCTACACGCTTCGCCGCAACATCCTCGAAGGGAAGGAAGGAAAGGAATACGTCCTCAACGCGGCCGAGGACATCGCCGCCTACCTGGTCGACACGCACCTCCCGGAGGACGAGCGCAAGGGAGTATGGAACGAGGCGGAGCTCGACGCGGAGCTGTTCGACTTCTTCGGCATCCACATGAGCGACGCGGGCGTCGACCCGAACTCGATGGGGCGCGACGCGCTGAAGGAAGAGATCGTCGCGACCGTCCGCAAACGCTACGAAGAGAAAGAGCACGACCCTCGGCGCCGAGGTGATGGCGCCTGCACCTCAAGTACATCCTCCTGCAGGTGATCGACGCGCAGTGGAAGGACCACCTCCTGATCATCGACCACCTCAAGGAAGGCATCGGCCTGCGGGGCTACGGCCAGCGCGATCCTCTGATCGAATACAAGCGGGAGTCGTTCGATCTGTTCCAGGAGATGATGGAGCGGACTCAGGACCGCGTCGTCAAGTTCCTCTGGAAGACCGAGGTCGTCGCGGAAGGGCGCGAGGAGCGCCGCCAGCGGATCCCCGAGCCCCCGCGCCAGCAGCTGAGCTATTCGGCGCCGCCGAAGGAAGCCGCGCAGCCGGTCAAGCGGCAGCAGGCGAAGGTCGGCCGCAACGATCCCTGTCCCTGCGGGTCGGGCAAGAAGTACAAGAAGTGCCACGGGGCGGCGGCGTAGGGGGAGGGGTTAGGGACTAGGGGCTGGGGGCTAGTTCTTCCTTCATCGCTCGCTGCTCTCGGAATCCGGCATCAGCCGGATGACGACCCGTGACGGCCAGCCCCTGACCTCCAGCCCCCAACCCCTTTCAGTTAGAATCCAACCGGCCTGATGGACAAGGACCTCTTCAGGAAGTTCGACCTCTTCTCGGAACTCGACGGCCGGGAGCTCGAGCTCATCGCGGCGGTCGCGAAGCCGCGCAAGTACGACAAGGAGGAGGTCGTCTTTCACGCCGACGAGCGGGGGGACGTCTTCTGCCTCATCGTTTCGGGCCGCGTGAAAGTGACGATGATCTCTCCGGAGGGGAAGGAGATCATCCTTTCGATGCTCGGGCCGGGCGACTTCTTCGGAGAGATGTCGCTTCTCGACGACCTGCCACGGTCGGCGACCGTGATCGCGATGGAGCCGCTCGAGGTCCTCACGATCTGGGGACGGGATCTCCTTCAGATCATGCGGGACGACTTCACGATCACGCGGAAGATCATCGCGGAGCTCTCCAAGCGCCTGCGGCGCGCCTCCCGCCGGATCGAGTCTCTGGTCAGCATGGATGTCTACGGGCGGCTCGCGCGGTTCCTCCTCGAGCTGGCGCGCGACCAGGGGACCACGCTCGACAACGGTCTCGTCGCGGTCACCCGCCCCACGCACCAGGCGATCGCGAACACGATCGGCACCTCGCGCGAGACCGTTTCCCGGCTGCTCCACGACCTGATCGAGCAGGAGCTCGTCCTCTCGAAAGGGAAGATCCTCTACCTCCGGAAGTCGACCCTCGACCAGTTCACGGAGCTCAACTGATCGCGATGAGCGACGCGTCCGCGCGCCGGGGTCCGAGACGGGTCTGGACGGTTCCGAACATCCTGAGCCTCCTCCGGCTGGGGGTGATCCCGCTGTTCGTCTGGCTCTCGATCGAAGGGCATTTCGCCGCGGCGTTCTTTCTGTTCGTCGGCGCGGCGCTCACGGACGCGCTGGACGGCTGGGTCGCCCGCCGCTTCGACCAGAGATCGCGCCTCGGCGCGTACCTCGATCCCGCAGCCGACAAGACGATGATGGTGACGACGTACATCGTCTACACGATCCCCTCGATCGCCCAGTATCGCCTCCCCGCCTGGCTGACCTTCACCGTCTTCATCCGCGATGTGACGATCGTCGTTTTCGCCTATCTCCTCTACACCCGCATCCGCGTGAAGCGGTTCCCTCCCTCGGTCCCGGGAAAGATCTCCACGATCGTGCAGGTCGTGGCGCTCGCCGCGACCATCGGCGCGAACATGTTCCTCGCTCCGATCGCCGCGCCACTCCTCTGGACCGCGCATCGCGCCGCCTTGCTGATGACGCTCTACTCCGGGTTCGACTACATCCGGAAGTGGGACCGAGAGCTGGACGCAAGCGTCCCGGCCGACGCGCCTAGACGCCTAGACGCCTAGACTCCTAGACGCCCAGACGCCTAGACGCCTAGACCCCTAGACGCTACAATCCGCCGCCGCTGGATGGAAATAGCTTTCCACCCGGCGAGGTTAGTCAGGTTCCCTGCCTCCATAGCTCAATTGGTAGAGCAGCAGACTCTTAATCTGTTGGTTCTAGGTTCGAGTCCTAGTGGGGGCACCAACAATCTGATACGAGACCCGAGGGACTGAGGGCTGAGCGCGGCGCTCCTCGGTCCCTCGTCATTTCGGGGCGAGTCCGGTATTCTCGAGATCCCCTGTGCGAAAGTGGCGGAATTGGCAGACGCGCCAGACTTAGGATCTGGTGGCCCAGCGCCGTGGGGGTTCGAGTCCCCCCTTTCGCACCACCCGCTCCCAGAACAGCCAGGAAGAGTGACAGCCGATGTTGATCGATCTCAGTGACGTTTCCCCCATTCGCAAGCAGATCGAAGTCGAGATCCCCGCCGAGCCGTCGCGTCCGCCTTCCAGAAGGTGACGGGAGAGTTCGCCCGCCATGCGAAGGTGCCCGGCTTCCGCCCCGGCAAGACGCCGAAGGAAGTCATCCGGACCCGGTTCAAGAAGGACATCGAGACCGAGGTGATGGACCGGCTGCTGCCGGAGTTCTTCTCGGAGGCGATCTCCGGGAAGGAATTCGAGCCCGTGGGGAACCCGGGGCTCAAGAGCGTCGACACGCTCGAGGAAGGGAAGCCCGTCCGCTTCGTGGCCGAGTTCGAAATCAAGCCCCCGATCGTCCTGCGCGAGTATCGCGGGATCGAGGTCACTCAGGAGCCGACGGAAGTGACCGAGGCGGAAGTCGACGAGATCGTCGAGAGGTACCGCGATCGCGCGAGCTCGTTCATCCCCGCCGGCGACCGCGGCGCGGAAGAGGGCGACTATCTGGTCATCGACATCACGAGCAGCGGCGAGGGGGTCGAGACCCGCACCTCGGAAGGCTACCTGATGCAGATGGGGGAGGCCGCGCCCCTTCCCGAGCTCAACGACGCGCTCCGCGGGAAGAAGATCGGCGACTCGGCCTCTTTCGAGAAAGCGTATGGAGAGGATGCTCCGAACGACCAGGTCCGGAACAAGACGGTGCGCTACGACGTCGTGATCAAGGACCTGAAGATGCGCGAGAAGCCGCCGGTGGACGACGAGCTCGCGAAGACGGCGAACCTCGGCGAGACCGTCGGCCGAGATGCGCGACCGGATCCGAGGCGACATCCGGAAGCACAAGGAGCACGAGGCGCAGCAGTCGAAGCGCCAGCAGGTCGGCAAGGAGCTGGTCGCCCGCCACGAGCTCGAAGTGCCGTACGCGCTCCTCTCGGAGGAGATGACGCGCTCGATGCGCAACTACGCGCGCTTTCTCGCCTCGCAGGGCGTCGACATCGAGAAGGCCGACCTCGACTGGGAGGAGATCGGAAAGAACCTCGAGCCGGATGCCCGCGACCGCGTCAGGCGCTCGCTGATCCTCGAGGCGATCGCTCGGAAGGAAGGGATCGAGATCTCCGAGGTCGAGGTGGACGCCGAGATCCGGAAGGCCGCGGCGGGCTCGGACCAGGAGTTCGCCGAGGTGCGGCAGCGGCTGCGCTCGGACGGCGGGTACGAAGCGCTGCGCGCGTCGATCGCGCAGGAGAAGGCGCTCGAAATGGTGGTCGAGGCGGCGGACGTCGTCGAGAAGTGCGGAGTTCTCCGTTCTCCGTCGCGGCAAGATTCAGGGCCGGCGTTCCGAAGGTCGCAGGCCGTCCTCGCTGCCGCGGCGAACGGAGAACGGCGAACGGCGAACGGCGAACGGAGAACGGAGATCGTCTCCCTCCGCAGCGGTATACGATAGGGTTACGCGGAACACGAAAAGGAGTCCCCGATGGTGCTGATCCCGATGGTCGTCGAGCAGACGTCGCGCGGCGAACGCGCGTACGACATCTACTCGCGCCTCCTCAAAGACAACGTCATCTTCCTCGGCCAGCCGATCGACGACAACGTCGCGAACCTCATCATCGCGCAGATGCTGTTTCTCGAGGCGGAGAATCCGGAGAAGGACATCTGGATCTACATCAACTCGCCGGGCGGATCGATCACCGGCGGCCTGGCGATCTACGACGCGATGCAGTACGTGAAGCCCGACGTCGCGACGATCTGCATGGGGCAGGCGGCGTCGATGGGGGCGGTCCTGCTCGCCGCGGGAAAGAAAGGGAAGCGCTACGCGCTCCCGAACTCGCGCGTGCTCATCCACCAGCCATGGCTGCAGGGGCTCGGCGGCCAGGCCACCGACATCGACATCCACGCGAAGGACATCATGCGGATGCGGGAGCGGCTCAACCAGATTCTCTCCGACCACACGGGTCAGCCGATGGAGAAGATCGAGCGCGATACGGACCGCGACTACATCCTCTCGGCTCCCGACGCGGTCACGTACGGCATCGTCGATCAGGTGATCTCGAAGCGGGCGTAACAGAGCGGCGGTCCGGGCGGACCGGAGGTCATCCCTCGCCGCGCTTCCAAGGACGACCACCGGCGCGGAGGTGGCCGAGGTCCCGCATTTTGAGCTCCTTCGCTTCACGCCCGCCCCCCTCTCGCTGAGGATGACCCACAGGGTCCGTCGTCGCTTCATCGGCGTCCGCGCCGTTGGTGGGCTCGGGATGACGCGTCGTTCGGGCTCGCCGCGACGGCATCTCGGCACGCCGCGCGCGCTGAAACATTCCGTCGGTCCTCAGGGCATTCGCGGGGTTCCGCCAGCGGAATGGCCCCGCGAGGGAGCCTGTTTCGATCAGCACCGGAGGCGTCCTTGACACTGTTCATACGCGGCCGGACAATGACCGAAAGCGAAAAAGGGAACCCGTATCGATGTCGAAGAAAGGAACCAACGGCGACGTCCTCCGGTGCAGCTTCTGCAACAAGTCGCAGCGCGACGTGAAGAAGCTGATCGCCGGGCCCACGGTGTACATCTGTGACGAGTGCGTCGACATCTGCCTCGACATCATCGCGGAAGACCGGAAGGAAGAGCCCGGCGTCGCCGAGGCGGCGGGCGCGCTTCCGAAGCCGAAAGAGATCAAGGAGTTCCTCGACCAGTACGTGATCGGCCAGGAGCGGGCGAAGAAGAAGCTCGCGGTCGCGGTCTACAACCACTACAAGCGGATCGACTACCAGCAGCGGAACGGCCGTCAGGACGTGGAGCTGCAGAAGTCGAACATCATCCTCATCGGTCCTACGGGCACGGGCAAGACGCTCCTCGCGCAGACGCTCGCGCGGATGCTGTCGGTGCCGTTCACGATCGTGGACGCGACCACGCTGACCGAGGCCGGATACGTCGGCGAGGACGTCGAGAACATCATCCTCAAGCTCTACCAGGCGGCGGGGAACGACAAGGACAAGACCCAGCGCGGCATCGTCTACATCGACGAGGTCGACAAGATCTGCCGCAAGGGCGACAACCCCTCGATCACCCGCGACGTGTCGGGCGAGGGCGTCCAGCAGGCGCTGCTCAAGATCCTCGAGGGGACGGTCGCCAACGTGCCGCCGCAGGGCGGCCGGAAGCACCCGCACCAGGAATTCATCCAGATCGACACGACGAACATCCTGTTCATCTGCGGGGGCGCGTTCGTCGGGCTCGACAACGTGATCGAGCGGCGGATGTCGCAGACGAGCATGGGCTTCGGCGCGAAGATCGCGACCAAGAAGGAGACGCAAGCTCGGCGAGCTGCTCGCGCAGGTGCATCCGGAAGACCTGATCAAGTTCGGGCTCATCCCCGAGTTCGTCGGGCGCCTCCCGGTGGTGGCGACGCTCGAGGAGCTCGACAAGGCGGCGCTGATCGAAATCCTCCGTGAGCCGAAGAACTCTCTGGTGCGGCAGTACCAGACGATGATGGGCTTCGAGAACGTGACGCTCCGTTTCACGGACGACGCGCTCGAGGCGATCGCCGACGAGGCGCTCAAGCGGAGCGTCGGCGCGCGCGGGCTCAAGATCATCATCGAAGAGCTGATGCTCGAGCTGATGTACACCGTCCCGTCGCAGAACTCGATCTCGGAGTGCCTGATCACGCGTGAGGTGGTGGAGAACCGCAGCCAGCCGATCACGCTCTACAGGAAGGCGGGCTAGCGCCGCCCTCCTGCTCCATCCGACGCGATCCGACCGCTCCCCGCGGGGAGCTTTGGATGTTCGCAATCCCTTATGTCGAAAACAATGACTCTGACCGATCTCCCGCTCGTGCCGCTCCGCGACATGGTCGTGTTCCCGTCGATGATGGCTCCCTTCGTCGTCGGGCGCCGCGCGTCCATCCTCGCGCTGGAGGCGACGCTCGGGACCACCGAGAAGAAGATCTTCCTCGCCACCCAGCGCGACCCGAAGATCGACGACCCCAAGCTCGAAGAGATCTATTCGATCGGCGTGGTGGCCACGGTGGTCCAGAACCTCAAGCCTCCCGAACCAGAACGTCAAAGTCATGGTCGAGGGCCTCGCGCGCGCCGAGATCGTCGAGACCCGCGAGGGCGACGGATTCATCTCCGTCGACGTCCGCATCATCGAAGGGGATCACCCCCTGACCGCCGAGGTCTCCGACTACATCCAGAAGCTGCTCGAGCTGTTCGAGCAGTACGCGAAGATGTCGCACCACCTCGCCTTCGAGGGGGTGATGTCGACGCTCAAGGTCGACGAGCCGGACAAGTTCGCCGACACGCTCGCCTCGCACCTGCTCATCACGCACGGCCGACAAGCAGCAGCTGCTCGAGACGCCGAACGCCTACGAGCGCCTCCAGAAGCTCCAGGACTTCCTCGAGATCGAGATCGAGAAGATCAACATCGACAAGCGCATCAACTCCAAGGTCAAGAAGCAGATGGAGCGTGCGCAGAAGGAGTACTACCTCAACGAGAAGATCAAGGCGATCCACCAGGAGCTGGGCCGCAAGGACGATCGCTCCGACGAGATCGAGGAGCTCCGGCAGAAGATCGAGTCCGCCGGCATGCCGAAGGACGACCAAGGAGAAGGCGCTCCAGGAGCTCAAGCGCCTCGAGGCGATGCCCGGGGTCTCCGCGGAGGCGACCGTCTCCCGCAACTACATCGAGTGGCTCGTCGCCGTTCCCTGGAAGAAGGCCTCCAAGGAGATCAAGGACATCGAGCTCGCCGAGAAGATCCTCAACGAGGACCACTACGGCCTCGATAAGATCAAGGAGCGCATCCTCGAGTTCCTCGCCGTCCGCCAGCTGGTCAAGAGCCCCAAGGGGACGATCCTCTGCTTCGTCGGGCCTCCGGGCGTCGGCAAGACCTCGCTCGCGAAATCGATCGCGCGCGCCACGGGCCGCAGCTTCGTCCGCCTCTCGCTCGGCGGCGTCCGCGACGAGGCCGAGATCCGCGGCCACCGCCGCACCTACATCGGCGCGTTCCCCGGCCAGATCATCCAGCGCATGAAGAAGGCGGGAACGATCAACCCCGTCTTCCTGCTCGACGAAGTCGACAAGATGTCGATGGACTTCCGCGGGGATCCCTCCGCCGCGCTTCTCGAGGTCCTCGATCCCGAGCAGAACAACTCATTCGTCGGACCACTACCTCGACGTCGAGTACGACCTCTCGAAGGTCATGTTCATCGCGACGGCGAACGTGACGCACACCATCCCGGCGCCCCTCAAGGACCGGATGGAGATCATCCAGCTCTCCGGCTACACGCATCTCGAGAAGCTGGCGATCGCGCGGCAGTTCCTGGTTCGGAAGCAGCGCAACGAGCACGGCCTCGACGAGGCGAAGATCGTCGTCGCGGACGACGCGATCGAGGAGATCATCAACTCCTACACCCGCGAGGCGGGCGTGCGGAACCTCGAGCGGGAGATCGGCTCGATCTTCCGGAAGGTCGCGCGCGCCGTCCTGAGGGAAGGCGAGCAGTACACCGTCCAGGTCGGCGGCGAGAAGGTGCGGGAGCTGCTCGGCAAGCCCCGCTTCCGGCTCGCAGAAGCGCGAGGAGAACAGCGAAGATCGGCGTCGCGACGGGGCTCGCCTGGACCGAAGTGGGCGGGGAGATCCTCCACACCGAGGTCGCGCTCTCGCGGGGCAAGGGCAACCTGACCCTCACCGGGAAGCTGGGTGACGTGATGCAGGAGTCGGCGCGCGCCGCGCTCTCGTACGTCCGCTCCCGCGCCGAGCTGTTCGGCCTCGACGCCGACTTCCACGACAAGATCGACATCCACATCCACGTGCCGGAAGGCGCCATCCCGAAAGACGGCCCCTCGGCCGGCATCACGATGGCGACCGCTCTTCTGTCGGCCGTCACCCGCATCCCGATTCACCGCGACGTCGCCATGACGGGCGAGATCACGCTGCGCGGCAAGGTTCTCCCGGTCGGCGGCGTGAAGGACAAGCTGCTCGCCGCCGATCGCGCGGGCATCGGCCGCGTCATCCTGCCGCGCGAGAACGAGCGCGATCTCGAGGACATCCCGGCGGACGTCCGCGGGCGGATGGAATTCAATCTCGTCGAGTCGATGGACGAGGTGGTCGCGATCGCGCTCGACGGCACGATCCTTCCGCTCGCCGCCAAAGAACAGCTGCCGGAACCGTCCAAGGCCCTCGGTGGGGAAGACACGCTGACGCATTGACGCGTCTGGGGGTCTGGGCGTCTAGGGGTCTAGGCGTCAGTCACGAAACCGCGAGCCCCAGGGCTTGCGAGATCAGAAATGACGCCTAGACGCCTGGACTCCTAGACTCCAAGACCCTCGAGTTGACAAGTGTGGGAGAATGGGCCCGTCGCCCCCAGAGCGGCCCCCCGTAGCTCCCCGTTTCATCTCACAACCAATCCACACAACGAGATCATTGGAACCCTGCAGGATTTGGAGATTCGTTCCGTAGCGTTCGCGAGGGCGGCTCATCGGCTGGAGGATCTGCCGCGGGACCGCAGGCCGCAGATCGCCATGGTCGGCAGGTCGAATGTAGGCAAATCGACCCTGATCAACGCGATCCTCGGAAGGAAGGGCCTCGCGCGCGTCTCGCAGACGCCCGGAAAGACACAGGCGATCCAGTTCTATCTCGTCAACGAATCGTTCTATTTGGTGGACCTCCCCGGTTACGGCTACGCGAAGGTCTCCCGGAGCGTCTCCCGAGCGTGGGGTGATCTGGTGGGCGGGTATCTCGAGCAGAGCGAGCACTTGAGGCTCCTGTTCCTCCTGCTGGACGCCCGGCGGGTGCCTTCGGACCAGGACCTGGAGGTCCGCGACTGGATGGAAGAGCGGGGGAGCGAGTGGCAGGCGGTCCTGACCAAGACCGACAAGCTCTCGGGGAATGAGCTGACGGCGGCCCGCAGGACGATCGGCGAGGTCACCGGGTTGTCGCGGGACGCGCTGATCGGATTCTCGAAAGTGAACCGGAAGGGCGTAGCGGAGATGTGGAGCGTGATCGACGAGGTGTTGCGACGTTGATCGTTGATCGTTGCGGGGTTTCCGATCAACGACCAACGATGAACGACCACGAAAGCGAGTGACCGCTCGGTGAGCGGTTATGAAGAACATGGAAGAGCGCATGGACAAAGACGTCGAAACGATCGAGGACGACGCGCCGGCCGCCACGGCCAGGAGCGAGCGGGACAAGCCGGAGAAGCCGGCGCGCGCGAAGAAGGAAAAGGCGGCCGCCGCCGAGAAAGCGGCGACGAAAGCCGCCGCCGACGCTCCCGAGAAGGAGCCCGAGGAGGCGGCGGAGAACGGCGGGAAGGCCGAGCTCCCGCAGCAGGCGGCGAAGGCCGCCGAGAAGGGCGCGCGCCGTTCCGGAAGGGGAGCAGCCCTCGTCGGACACGCTCGACATCCGCGGGCTCAAGGAGATGAGGCTTCCCGATCTGATGAAGATCGCGAAGGACTTCGGAGTCGAGAACGCCCCCGGGATGCGCAAACAGGATCTGATCTTCGCGATCCTGCAGGCGCAGACCGAGAAGAGCGGCTTCATCTTCTCCGAGGGAGTTCTCGAATGTCTCCCCGACGGGTTCGGGTTCCTCCGAGCGCCGGAGTACAACTACCTTCCGGGGCCGGACGACATCTACGTCTCCCCCTCGCAGATCCGCCGTTTCGATCTGCGCACCGGCGACACGGTGTCCGGCCAGGTGCGCCCTCCGAAGGAAGGGGAGCGCTACTTCGCTCTGATCAAGGTCGAAGCCGTCAACTTCGAGCATCCCGACGTCGCGCGCGAGAAGACGCTCTTCGACAATCTCACGCCTCTCTATCCGGAGGAGCGGATCAAGCTCGAGGTGCCGACCAACATGTCGTCGCGCGTCCTCGACCTGGTCTCTCCGATCGGGAAAGGGCAGCGCGCGCTGATCGTCGCCCCGCCGCGCACCGGCAAGACGATGATCCTGCAGGCGATCGCGAACTCGGTCACCACGAACCATCCCGAGATCGTGCTCATCGTCCTGCTGATCGACGAGCGGCCCGAGGAAGTCACGGACATGCAGCGGTCGGTCAAGGGGGAGGTCATCAGCTCGACCTTCGACGAGCCGGCCTCGCGCCACGTGCAGGTCGCCGAGATGGTGATCGAGAAAGCCAAGCGGCTCGTCGAGCACAAGCGCGACGTCGTGATCCTCCTCGACTCGATCACCCGGCTCGCCCGCGCCTACAACACGGTCGTTCCTCCCTCGGGGAAGGTCCTCTCCGGCGGCGTCGACTCGAACGCGCTCCAGCGGCCGAAACGCTTTTTCGGCGCGGCGCGGAACATCGAGGAAGGAGGCTCGCTCACCATCGTCGCGACCGCCCTCATCGACACCGGCTCCCGCATGGACGACGTCATCTTCGAGGAGTTCAAGGGGACGGGCAACATGGAAGTCCATCTCGACCGCAAGCTCGTCGAGAAGCGCGTCTTCCCGGCCATCGACATCAACAAGTCGGGGACGCGGAAAGAGGAGCTCCTCCTCGACAAGAGCGAGCTCAATCGGATCTGGGTCCTCCGGAAGGTGTTCAGCCCCCTCTCGACCGTCGAGTCGATGGAGCTCCTCATCGAGAAGCTCGAGAAGACGAAGACGAACTCCGAGTTCCTCAACGCCATGTCGTCGATGTAATCGGGGTCCTCCTCATGAGCGCCGCAGGCGCGGCATCGTATGGCCCCGGGCGCCAGCCGCAATGGCGTTAACTTAAGCAATGGTTCGGGCGACGATGTCATCCCGAGCGTAGCGAGGGATCTGGGCGGGTGTGGTGCGCGTGACGCCGCACCGAAGCAGGGCACAGGCTCGAAATTCGCTGGCGACCACGAAGCGAATGCCGATCCTGCTGCCCTGCTCGGGCGCCGCGTTCTTTCGCAGCCCCCGCCCAGATCCCTCGCTACGCTCGGGATGACAGCTCCGGGGCATCTCGCCTTAAGTTAACGCCATTGGGGCGCCAGCCCGGGGTTCGTCGTTTCAGGAGAATCCAGAGCCGCGTGCGGCGACGATCTTGCACGGTCGCGACCGGTATCCCGCGCGCACCCGGGCGGGCGCGCGCGCCTGAAACGACACGGCGCGGCGCTTCGTACAAGAACTCATGCGGAGGAGTCAGTCGTTTACGGCCGGAGTAAGCTCCGGCGCCCGCCTGTTCTGACTCGCGATCATCATGGCCGGCCGAAAAGCAAAAGCGAAGCGCAGCCGCATCCGCGATTTCTTCTGGCGCCACTCGTTCGGGCTCGCCCTCGTCATCATGGCCCTCTTCGTGGGCCTGCTGGCGTACGTGGGGCACTCCTGGATCGTCATCACCCGCCAGTTCGACTCCGCCCGCCGGTGGGACCTGCCGAGCCGGATCTACTCCGACGCCACGCCGATCCTCCCCGGGCTCGCGTATCCCCGCTCCCTTCTCGAGCCGAAGCTCAACCACCTCGGTTATTTCGAGGTCGAGCGGGCCCCGCGCAATCCGGGCGAGTACCGCTACGTGGACGGCGACCTCGAGATCCATCTGCAGAACTTCCGCTACCCCGACATGGATTACCGCGGCATTCCGGTGCGCGTCGACATGTCGGATGGGGTGGTCCGATCGGTCACGCGCCTGGGCGACGAGATGGACCTGCGCGGGGTCCGGATCGAGCCGGAGCTCGTGACGTCGGTCTTCAACGACGTCATGGAGGACCGGGTGCCGGTCGCGCTCGCCGACGTTCCGCAGGACCTGATCGACGCGATCCTCGCCGTCGAGGACCGGGCCTTCTATCAGCACGAAGGGATCTCGGTCCGCGGCATCCTCCGGGCGTTCGTGACGAACGTGCGGCGGGGCGGCCGCGTGGCCGGCGGGTCCACGCTGACCCAGCAGCTGGTCAAGAACCTCTTTCTGACGCACGAGCGGACCTACACGCGAAAGATCAAAGAAGCGCTGATGGCGATCATCCTGGAGATGCGCTACTCGAAGGACGAGATCCTCGAGGCGTATCTCAACGAGATCTACCTCGGACAGAACGGCGCGGTCCAGATCGTGGGCGTCGAGCAGGCGGCCCAGTCCTACTTCGGCAAGCACGTCAAGCGGCTGACGCTGCCCGAGGCGGCGACGATCGCCGGGATCATCCGGTCGCCGAACGTCTATTCGCCGCTGCGGAACCCCGAGCGCGCGAAGGAACGGCGGAACCTCGCTCTGGCCCAGATGCTCGGCCAGGAGCGGATCACGCAGGGCGAGCACGATGCCGCTCTGAAGGCGCCGATGAAGACGGCGCGCTTCCCGCGCTCGAGCAACAGCGCTCCCTATTTCGTCGACTTCGTGATGCGCCAGCTCCGCGAGACCTATCCGGAGACGCAGCTCGAGACCGAGGGACTGCGGGTCTTCACCACGCTCGACACGATGATGCAGCGGGCGGCGGACCGCTCGCTCGAGGAGGGCGTCGAAGCGCTCCGGAAGGGCTACCGCACGATCCGTACCGCCGACCAGCCGCTGCAGGGAGTCGTGATCACGATCCAGCCGGGCACGGGCTACGTCCGGGCGCTCATCGGCGGCCGCGACTATCGGAAGAGCCAGTTCAACCGGGCGCTCCAGGCGAAACGCCAGCCGGGCTCCCTCTTCAAGCCCTTCGTCTACGTCGCCGCGATGGACCCCCGGAGGGGAGAGGCGGCGCTGACGGCCGCGAGCGTGCTCGACGACAGCCCGATCAGCGTCGGCTCGTGGACGCCGCAGAACTACGACGGCGAGTTCCACGGGAGGACGACGGTACGCGAGGCGCTGGTGCATTCCTACAACATCCCGGCCGTGCGCGCGGCGCTCGACGCGGGGGTGAGCCACGTCATCGAGCTCGCCTCCGAGGTCGGCGTGCGGAGCTCCCTCAAGCCGTATCCGTCGATCGCTCTCGGTTCGTTCGAGGTGACGCCGCTGGAGATCGCGTACGCCTATTCGGTCTTCGCGAACGAAGGGGTGAAGGCGACCCCGGTGAGCATCCTCTCGGTGGTGACGCGCGAGGGGAAGGTCCTCGAGAGCCGCGACGTGAAGATGGCGCGCGTCGCGCCGGCGAGCGCGAGCTACATCATGAACGACATCCTCCAGGACGTGGTGCGCCGCGGGACGGCGGCGCGCATACGGAGCTCGGGGATCACCCGGGAGTTCGCCGGCAAGACGGGGACGACGAACGAATACCGCGACTCCTGGTTCATCGGCTACACGCCCCGGATCCTGACCGTCGTCTGGATCGGCTTCGACGACAACCGGACGACGCGGCTGAGCGGCTCGAACGGCGCGCTCCCGATCTGGATCGACTACATGAAGCGCGTGACCCCGATGATTCCCGACGCGCAGTTCAAGCGGCCGAACGACGTGACGAGCGCGGAGATCGACCCGCTGAGCGGGCTGCTCGCGACGCCCGCGTGCCCCGAGATCCGGAGCGAGCTCTTCGTCGCGGGAACGGAGCCCACGGAGACCTGTTACCTCCACACGTCGTACCGCGACCGCTATTTCCCGTTCCCCTCGGACTTCCCCGGCGTTCCGCGGGAGGTGGCGAGCGAGCAGGGGCGGCGCGGAGAGCCGGAAGGAGCGGCCGAATCGGCGCCGCCCGGGCGGGACGATCGAAAGAAGAAGAAGACGGCGTTCGAGCGCTGGCTCGACAAGGTGTTCTGAGAGGGGGCGGTGGTATTCTTCGGCTCCCGGTCTGATCTGCCCCAGGTGACGGAGTCTGCAAGGTGAAGGAGTCGTTCCAGAAGTCGATGTCGTACGTCGGCGGGCTGACGCAGCTCGCGGGGGAGACGATCCGTCTCACGTTCCGGCGACCGTTCGAGGGGCGCGCGTTCGCGACGCAGCTCGACGTGATCGGGGTCCAGTCGATGTCGATCGTCATCATCACGGCCGGGTTCATCGGGATGGTGCTCGCCCTGCAGACGGCCTACGCGCTGCAGGATTTCGGAGGGAAGATCTTCATCGGGAAGGTCGTCTCGCTCTCGCTCATCCGCGAGCTCGCGCCGGTGCTCATGGCGCTGATGGTGGGAGGGCGCGTCGGCGCCGGGATGACGGCGGAGATCGGCACGATGAAGGTGACCGAGCAGATCGACGCGCTGCGCGCCCTCGCGACGAACCCGGTGCGCAAGCTGATCGTGCCGAAGGTCCTGGCGACGACGCTCATGCTGCCGGCGCTGACCGTCATCGCCATTCTGGTCGGGACGGCGGGAGGCATGCTGATCGCCGTCACCTCGCTCAACCTGAGCGCGAACTTCTATCTTCGGAGCGTCATCACGACGATCCGTTACAACGACCTCGCTTCCGGGATCGGGAAGACGTTCTTCTTCGGCTTCGTCATCGCTCTCATCGCCTGCTACAACGGCCTGAGGACGACGGGAGGAGCGGACGGCGTCGGCCGCGCCACGACGGCGACGGTCGTTTCGGCGGCGATCTCGGTGCTCATCATGGACTTTTTTCTCACCAAGCTCTTCCTTCTGATGACATGACGGAGCCCTTGGTCTCACCGGAATTCAGCGAAGGGTTCGCCGACAGGCGCACCCAGGCGCGCGACGTCTACATCGAGTTCCGGGACGTCCACAAGGCCTACGGAAACAAGCGCGTCCTCCGGGGCGCGTCCCTGCAGATCTTCCGCGGCGAGGTCCTCGTCATCCTCGGAGGCTCCGGCTCGGGCAAGTCGGTCACCCTCCGGCACATCCTCGGACTCGAGCGCCCCGATGCCGGCCGCGTCATCGTCGAAGGGCAGGACATCACCGACTTTTCCGAGGAGGACCTCTACGAGGTTCGGATGAAGTTCGGGATGCTCTTTCAGAGCGGCGCGCTCTTCGACTCGATCGACGTCGCGGGGAACATCGCCTACCCGGTCATCGAGCACACCCAGACCCGCGGCGGGGAGCTCGACCAGATGGTGCAGCGGGCCCTCGACGTGGTCGACCTCCCGCACGCCGGGAAGCTCATGCCGGTGGACCTGTCCGGCGGCATGCGGAAGCGCGTCGGGCTCGCGCGTGCGATCATTCTCGGGCCGCAGGTCATTCTCTACGACGAGCCCACGACCGGACTCGATCCGGTCACCGCGCACAGGATCAACGAATTGATCGTCAATCTGCAGGCGAAGCTGAAGGTCACGTCCGTCGTCGTCACGCACGACATCCAGGCGGCGTTCCACGTCGGCGACCGGATCGCGTTTCTCGAAGAGGGCGTGTTCGAGTGGATCGGAACGATGGAGGAAGCTCGACGGGCGGACCATGAGGGCCTGCGAGAATTCCTCACGACGTCCAATGTGGCGGCGGCTCAGCCCATCGGTATGAGCGAGCGGAAGAACGACTGATGAACCAAGACACCAAACGAACGATCCGGATCGGCGCCCTGGTCACGGCCTCCGCGCTGATCCTCATGGTCTTCCTCTTTCTCGTCGGCACGGAACAGAGGATCTTCTCGAGCAAGAACCGCTATCGGGCGCAGTTCCGGAGCGCCTCGGGTCTCGCCGCCGGCAATCCCGTCCAGCTCTCGGGCGTCACCGTCGGCACCGTGGAGGGCATCTATCTCCCGCGGGACCCGAAGAACGAGAAAGTCCAGGTCCGCATCTCCGTCGAGAAGATATACAGCGAGCGCATCCGGCTCGACTCGCGCGCCCGCGTCAAGAAGCTCGGCCTCATCGCCTCCGACGCCTACATCGACATCACCCCCGGCTCGCCCGAGCAGCCGCTCCTTCCTCCGGGATCGCTCATCCCTACGATGGAAGGCGCCGACGTCGACGCCCTGATCGCGTCGGGAGAGGACCTGGTCGACAACTTCGTTCAGATCTCGCATTCGCTCAAGAACGTGCTCAACAGGATCGATCATGGCGAGGGCCTCCTCGGCGAGCTGACCGTCGACCCCGAAGGGGGGCAGAAGCTGACCGACAGCCTCCGGGCTACGTTGAACCGGACGAACGCCCTTCTCAACCAGGCCCAGAGCGGCCGCGGCGTGGTCGGGCGCCTCCTTTACGACGACGCGTACGCCTCGGAGCTGACGACCTCGCTCAGCTCGAGCGCCCGCTCGCTCCAGGCGATCCTCGGCGACGTCCAGCAGAGCTTCGAGAGCGGAGAGGGCGCCCTGCCGGCGCTGATCTCCGACCCGCAGGGACGCGCACGCGTCAACGAGCTCGTCGAGAACCTGAGGCTCGCCTCCGAGAACATCGCGGCGTTCTCGGCCGGCCTCCGCGAAGGCGAAGGGATCGTCCCGCGCCTGATCAACGACCGCGAGTACGGCGACACCGTCCTGCAGGAGTTCCACGGCCTCGTCACCCGCCTCAATGCGATCGCGCAGAAGATCGACGAGGGTGAGGGGAGCGCCGGCAAGCTGATCTCCGATCCCTCCCTCTACGAATCCGTGAACGACATCCTCATCGGGATCAACGAGTCCCGCCTGCTCCGCTTCCTGATCCGGAACCGGCAGGCGGCCGGGATCGAGAAGCGCTACGAGACGGTGACGGGCTCGGGCGAGAGCAGCGGAAAAACTCCCGCGGCCGAGTTGCCGCCGGCGAAGACTGCTGCCGGAAGCGGCGCCTCCACCTCCGCCCGTCGACGAGCAACCGCCGGCCGTGGAAAGCCAGCCGGCGCCGCCCGCGCCGGAGGAAACGCCGCCGCCGGCGACATCGACAGCGCCTCCCTCCGAGCCGGAGCCGCCGCCCGCCTAGGAGGCGAGCGGGGTGCGGGCGCCGCGCTCGGGCCGGCATGGTAGGATTCGACCGCCTTTAAGCCCATGCGCATGCTCCGGTTCCGGGGGCCTGCCGCATCAATATTCTTCCAGGAGCCGCAATTGAACATCGCTGTCATCGGGACCGGCTACGTCGGGCTCGTCACGGGCGCCGGACTGGCCGACTTCGGCAACGAGGTGATCTGCGTCGACGTCGACGAGAAGAAGATCGCCGCGCTCGAGCAGGGCGAGATCCCGATCTACGAACCGGGCCTCGACGCGATCGTCGTCGCAGCAACGTGCAGGAGGGCCGCCTTCGGTTCACGACGGACCTCGTCGAGCGCGGTCGAAGGCGCGCGCGCGATCTTCATCGCGGTCGGCACGCCGCCGAAGCCGGACGGGTCGGCCGACCTCCGATACGTCGCCGAGGTCGCGCGCTCGATCGCGCAGCACATGAACGGCCCCAAGCTCGTCATCACGAAGTCGACGGTGCCGATCGGCACCGGCCGCCTGATCGAGAAGATCATCGCGCGAGGCCGGCAAAGGCGATCTGGTGTCGGTCGTCTCCAATCCCGAGTTTCTCCGCGAGGGCTCGGCGATCGAGGACTTCATGAAGCCCGACCGGGTCGTCATCGGCGCGTCCGACGACGAGGCGGTCGCGCTGATGAAGGAGATCTACGCGCCGCTCCACAGCCTCGACGATCCCGTTCGTCGTCACGAACGTCGAGTCGTCGGAGCTGATCAAGTACGCGTCGAACGGTTTTCTCGCCACGAAGATCTCCTTCATCAACGAGATCGCGGAGCTCTGCGAGATCCTCGGCGCGAACGTGCAGGACGTGGCTCTCGGCATGGGGCTCGACCATCGCATCGGACCGAAGTTCCTCCAGGCGGGCCCCGGCTTCGGCGGGTCCTGCTTCCCGAAGGACACCTCGGCGATGGCCGACATCGCGAAGAAAGCCGGATATCGTTTCGACATCATCGAGTCGGTCATGGCGGTCAACGACCGGGTCAAGCTGCGGATGGTCGACAAGGTCGCCGACCGCGGTCGGGGGCGATTTGAACGGCAGGAGCATCGCGATCCTCGGCCTCGCGTTCAAGCCGGAGACCGACGACATGCGCGACTCGCCCGCGATCCCGCTGATCCAGGGCCTCCAGGAGCGGGGCGCCGCGATCCGCGCCTACGACCCGCAGGCGATGGAGAACGCGCGCGCGATGTTCGAGAACGTCGACCTTCTGCGGCGATGCCTACGAGACGGCGGAAGGGTGCGAGGCGCTCGTCATCGTCGACCGAGTGGAACGAGTTCCGCGCGTTGAACCTCGGGCAGGATCCGGAAGGCGCTCCGCCAGCCGCTGATCGTCGATCTGCGCAACCTGTACGATCCCTCGCGCATGCGCGAGGCGGGCTTCCGGTACGTCTCTGTCGGGCGCGGTACGCGAAAAAACCTGGATGGCGGAGGTCTGATGGGTCGCGCTCTCATCACCGGCGGAGCCGGATTCCTCGGCTCGCACCTGTGCGAGCTCTTTCTGGAGCGGGGCCACGAAGTCGTCTGCATGGACAACTTCATCACCGGCATCGCCGCAGAACATCGCGCACCTGTTCGGCCGGCCGGGCTTTCGAGTTCATCAAGTACGACGTCACGAACTACATCCACGTCGACGGGCCGCTCGACTACGTCCTCCACTTCGCGTCGCCCGCGAGCCCGATCGACTACCTCGAGAAGCCGATCCAGACGCTGAAGGTCGGCTCGCTCGGGACGCACAAGACGCTCGGCGTCGCCAAGGACAAGCGGGCGCGGTACCTGATCGCCTCGACCTCCGAGGTCTACGGCGATCCGCTCGTCCATCCGCAGAAGGAGGACTACTGGGGCAACGTCAATCCGGTCGGACCTCGCGGCGTCTACGACGAGGCGAAGCGCTTCGCCGAGGCGATGACGATGGCCTACCACCGCTTTCACGGCGTGGACACCCGCATCGTCCGCATCTTCAACACGTACGGCGAGCGGATGCGGCTCAACGACGGCCGGGTCGTTCCCGCGTTCGTCTCTCAGGCGCTCCGGGGAGAGCCGCTCACGGTCTTCGGCGACGGCTCGCAGACGCGGTCCTTCTGCTACGTGTCCGATCTCGTCGACGGGATCTACCGTCTCCTCATGTCGGACGAAGTCGACCCGGTCAACATCGGGAACCCGAACGAGATGACGGTGCTGCAGTTCGCCGAGGCGATCAGGAAGATCACCGGAAGCAGCGCGGAGATCGAGTTCCGCGGCGCTGCCGGCGGACGACCCGAAGGTCCGTCGACCCGACATCACGAAAGCGCGCAGGATCCTGGGGTGGGAGCCGAAGGTGCAGCTCGAGGAAGGGCTCCGGCGCACGATCGAGTTCTTCCGGGGGAAAGTCGCCGCCGCCGACGCCGCGCGGCAGGCCGGATTGCGGTAGAAGGGGGCTGATCATGTTCGCATCGCGCAAGAGAAGCGGCTCGGCGCCGCAGCTCCGCTGGTTCCATCCCGAGCCGACCGAGCGCTACCACGAGCTGCAGGGCCCCGAGGGAAAACTCGCGTCGGTGCGTTGGGCGAAGGAGCGGGGACGCTCGCGACGGCGCAGTGGGGGAGCGAGGCCTGGACGTTCAAGAGGTTCGGGTTCCTCCACCCGAAGGTCACGATCCGCCAGCCGCACTCGGAGTCGAACATCGGCAGGTTCGATCCCGACGCTTCGGGGGGCGGAGTGCTCCGCCTCGCCGCGGGGCTCGAGTACCGGCTCGTGGCGAACTTCTGGCGCGGCGAATGGCGCTGGACCGATCCCGCCGGCAACGACCTCGTGGAATTCAAGCGCGACTTCTCCGTGGCGGAAAAGAACGAAGGGCACATCACCTGGCTCGCCGACGGGGTCGACGCGGAGCGCTATCACCTCGTGACGCTCCTCGGCTGGTACATCGTGATCATGCTCGCCGAGGACGCGAGCCACCCGGTCGGGATCTGATCGCCTGGGAACGCAGGATCGAGATTTCCGGGCGGCCGCAGGCCGCCCCTACTGGCCCGCGAGCACTCCGGCCCGGATGATCGTCTCTTCGCGGCGCGGGCCCGTGGAGACGACCGAAATCGGGCACTCGAGCTGGTCCTCGACGAAGCGGACGTAGTCCTTCGCTTCCTGGGGGAGGTCCTCGAACTCGCTCGTCCCGACGGTCGATTTGCGCCATCCCTTCATCGTCCGGAACCTCGGGCGGGCTTCGCCGCGCTCGACGGCGCGCTTCGGGTAGTGGAGCGCTTCACCCTTCGGCGTGTCGTACGCGACGCAGACCGGGATCTCGTCGAGATCGTCGAAGACGTCGAGCTTCGTGAGGGCGATCTCGTCCAGGCCGTTCAGCATCGTGGCGGTGCGGAGGACGACCAGGTCGAGCCACCCGGTCCGGCGCGGGCGTCCGGTGGTCGTGCCGTACTCGTTGCCGCGCTCGCGGAGGTGGTCTCCCGTGGCGTTCGTGAGCTCGGTCGGGAAGGGGCCCGCGCCCACCCGCGTGGTGTAGGCCTTCGCGACTCCCATGACCCTGTGGATGTGCTTCGGCGCGACGCCGAGGCCCGTGGCGATTCCCCCCGCCGTCGAGCTCGAAGAGGTGACGAAGGGATAGGTTCCGTGGTCGATGTCGAGAAGGGTTCCCTGCGCTCCCTCGAACATGACGCGGCGGCCGTTCCGGATCGCGTCGTTGAGGACGAGCGTCGTGTCGACGATGCGGTCGGCGAGGATCTCGCCGTAGTGGAGCGCGTGGCGCACGAGCGCTTCCGGCTCGAAGGTCGGCTTGCCGTACACGGTCGAGAGGAGCGCGTTCTTTTCCCGGCAGGCGAGCTCGAGCTTCTCACGGAGGATCTTCTCGTCGAGAAGGTCCCGGGTGAGGATGCCGAACCGGGAGATCTTCATCTCGTAGGCCGGGCCGATGCCACGCCCCGTGGTGCCGATCTTCGCCTCGCCGGCGAGCTCCTCCCGCCCCTGATCGAGGGCCGCATGGAGCGGGAGAATGCAGTGCGCGGAGTCGCTGATCGAGCAGGTTGTCGTCGATCGTGACGCCGGACGCGCGCAGCGCATCCATCTCCCTGAGGAGCGCCTCCGGGTCGATCACCATGCCGTTCCCGAGGATGCAGAGCTTTCCTTCGTGAAGGATCCCGGAGGGGATCAGGTGGAGGGAGTAGTGCTTGTCCGCGAACTTGACCGTGTGGCCGGCGTTGTGGCCTCCCTGGTAGCGGGCGACCACGTCGAACTGGTCGCAGAGGAGGTCGACGATTTTGCCTTTGCCTTCGTCGCCCCACTGGGCTCCGATCACGGCGAGATTGGTCTTTTTCGGTTTCAGCCATCGGCAGGGGGAGCGTATAACGGCTCGCGTCGCCCGGCAAATCGGGACGCGAGAACCGATATGATCTCGGTATGGAACGGATCGACATCGACGGGGCGGGCCTGACGCTCGCGAAGCTGGAACGGATCGCGCGGGGGGAGGCGGAGGCGGTGCTGGAGGCCGCGGCGGCCGGAAGAATGCGGCGCTCGCGGGAGATCGTGGAGCGCTACGTCGCCGAGGGGAAGACCGTATACGGCGTGACGACCGGGTTCGGCGTCTTCGCGGATGTCGCGATCTCCCCCGAGAAGAGCGTGGAGCTGCAGCGGAACCTGATCCTGTCGCACTGCGCCGGGGTGGGAGAGCCGCTCGACGCGCGCGTGGTCCGGGCGATGATGGCGCTGCGCGCGAACGCGCTGGCGCTCGGGTTCTCGGGGATCCGCGTCGAGCTCGTCGAGCTCCTTCTCCGGATGCTGAACGAAGACCTGGTGCCGGTCATCCCCTCCCAGGGGTCGGTCGGCGCCTCCGGCGATCTCGCGCCTCTGGCTCACCTGGCGGCTGCGATGATGGGGGTGGGAGAGGTCCGGCTGCGCGGGGACCGAATGGACGCGGCCGGGGGGCTGCGGGCGATCGGCGCCGCCCCGGTGACGTTCGCGGCGAAGGAAGGGCTCGCGATGATCAACGGGACGCAGGCGATCTCGGCGATCGGCGGGCTGGCGATCGCCCGCGCCCGGCGCCTGCTCGCGCTCGCCGACATCTTCGCGGCGATGACGCTCGATGCGCTCCAGGGAACGGACGTCGCCTTCGACGCGAGGATTCACGAGGCGCGGCCGCACGAAGGGCAGAAGCTCGTCGCCGCGCGCATGCGCGCTCTGCTCGCCGGGAGCCCGCTCCGGGAATCGCACCGCGGCTGCGGGAAGGTCCAGGACGCCTACTCGCTCCGCTGCATTCCGCAGGTTCACGGGTCCACTCGCGACGCGCGTGGAGTTCGCCGCCGCCAAATTCGAGATCGAGATCAACTCGGCGACCGACAACCCGCTCGTCTTTCCGAACGGCGACGTCCTGTCGGGCGGCAATTTCCACGGGGCTCCGGTCGCGATGGCGGCGGACGTCGCGGCGCTCGCGCTGACGGACCTCGCGTCGATCTCCGAGAGGAGGATCGAGAGACTCGTGAACTCGAACCTCTCCGGCCTGCCGCCGTTCCTCGTCGCGGACGGAGGGCTTCACAGCGGCTTCATGATCGCGCAGGTCACCGCCGCGGCCCTCGTGAGCGAGTCGAAGGTGCTGGCCCATCCCGCCTCCGTCGACTCGATCCCCACGTCCGCGAACAAGGAGGACCACGTCTCGATGGGGCCGATCGCGGCGCGGAAGCTCGAGCGCATCGTCGACAACCTCGAGAACGTTCTCGCGATCGAAGCGATCTGTGCGGCGCAGGCCCTCGAGTTCCGCCGCCCTCTCCGCTCCTCCGAGCCCATCGAACGGGCTCACCGGACGATCCGCGGGAGCGTCGCGCCCTGGAACGCCGATCGCTATCTCCACGCGGACCTCGTCGCGATGCGCGGCATCCTCGGCGAGGTCCTCCGCGCCGTCGAGACCCCGTAGGGGCGGCCTGCGGCCGCCCGGACCCTCGGCGTTCAGATCGCGCCGAACTCCTGCGCGACGGCGCGGATCGCGTCCACGGCCCGGTCGAGATGTTCGCGCGTGTGCGCCGCGCTGATCTGGCAGCGCAGGCGCGCCTGCCCCTGCGGCACGACGGGAAAGCCGAAGCCCGAGACGTAGACGCCGCGCTCGAGGAGCTTCGCCGACATCGCGATCGCCTTCGCCGTGTCGCCGATGATGATCGGGACGATCGGGTGGATCCCCTCGCGGACGTTGAGGCCGAGCTGCCGTCAGACCTTCTGGCGGAAGTACATCGTGTTCTCGCGCAGGCGCCGGACGAACGAGCGGTCTTTCTCGAGAAGGTCGAACGCCGCGAGCGACCCCATGACCACCGCGGGCGGGAGCGTGTTCGAGAAGAGGTAGGGGCGCGACTTCTGCCGGAGGTACTCGACGAGGATGCGCGGGGCCGGTGGTGAATCCGCCGTGCGAGCCGCCGAGGGCCTTGCCGAGCGTGGAGGTGTAGGCGTCGATCGGCCGAAGACGCCGAGCTCCTCCGGCGGTGCCGCGGCCGGTCTCGCCGAGAACGCCCGTGCCGTGCGACTCGTCGACGACGAGGAACGCGCCGTACTCGCTCGCGATCTCGACCAGCTCGGGAAGGGGCGCGAGCGAGCCTTCCATCGAGAAGACGCCGTCGGTCATGATCAGCTTGTTGCCGCGACGTCGCGTGTTCTCCTCGAGCAGCCTGCCGCAGGTCCGCCGCGTCGCGGTTGCTGGTAGCGCAGCTTGCGCGCACTTCGCGAGGCGGATGCCGTCGATGATCGAGGCGTGATTCAGCTCGTCGGAGAAGATCGCGTCCTCTTCGCTGCATGACCGCCTGGAAGAGTCCCTCGTTCGCGTTCCAGCAGGAGCCGTAGAGGATCGTGTCCTCGGTGCCGAAGAACGACGGCGATGCGTCGCTTCGAGCTGCTTGTGGATGTCCTGGGTGCCGCAGATGAAGCGGACGGAGGCGAGGCCGTAGCCGTAGTCGCGCTCGGCCTTTTCGGCCGCCTCGACGACGGCCGGGTGATTGGCGAGGCCGAGGTAGTTGTTCGAGGTGAGCATGACCACCTCGCCGTGGCCTTTGACGTCGACGACGGCGTCCTGCGGCCCCTGGAGCTGCAGCTCGCGCTTGAGCGTCCCGGCCTGCTTCATCTGATCGAGCTCGGACTGGAGGGTGGAGAGGAGGGGCATGGTGGGGTTTCCTTCGGATTGGAGATTGCAGATTGCGGATTGCAGATTGGGCGAGCGCAGCAGCCGGATTCTATGTCATCCCTCGCTGTGCTTCTAATGAACCGGCCGCCCGCGGGTGGAGTGGAATGAAGGGATGTTAGTCGCCCCTCGGGGCTCGACCCTGTTTCTCTGGGGGGTTCACCCCCGTATTCTCTGCGCCGCTTCGCGGCGTCGCTCCCGCGAAGCGGCGGGAGACATAGCGGGGGCGAGCGAAGCGAGCCCCGTAGGCGGCGGATACGAATCCCGAGCCCCGAAGGGGCGACAGACCCAAATCTCATCGCCCCTTCGGGGCTCGACCCTGTTTCTCCGCCACGGTTCCCGGGGGTTCGCTTCGCTCACCCCCGGCTATTCTCTGGCGCCGCTTCGCGGCGTCGCATTCCTTAGAAGGGTGATCGAGGGATTCGAGGGTGAGGCGACGCGCACTGCACGGTCAGCGCACCGCACCTGAGCAATCTGCAATCTGCAATGCTGTCGCGCGGGCGGTTCACTCCACCCGGAACGACGCGACTTCCGATTCGAACTCCTGGCTGCTGCCCGAGAGGGCGCGCATCGAGGACTCGAAGTCGCGGGAGAGCACCTCATTCCGTTGCGAGATCATCAGCATGGTCTGGGACGCCTCGGCGATTTTCGCCATGTCGCTGAGCTGCGCTTCGAGGAGATCGCGGATCCGGCGGACGTCGGCGGCGATCTGCTCCATCGCGACCGTGATTCCACGCCCGGCCGTGCGACTGTTCGTCCGTGGAGTTCCTGACCTGCAGCGCGATCTCCCGGACCCGCTCGGACTCCTCGGCCAGCAGCTTCGTCCCCCGCGCCTGCTCCTGGGTCGCGCGGTTGATCTCCGCGACGTGGTCGGACATTCGCGAGGTGACCTCGTGGAGGTGCCGCGTCGCGGACGCCTGCTCCTCGAGCGCGGCGGAGATCCGGTTCGCCATCTCGTAGGAGTCGTTCGCGCGCGCCAGGATCTTCTCGAGCGAGCTCGAGGCGTTCTGCGCGAGCTGGACGTTGTCCTCCACCTGCGCGACGCCTTCCTTCATCGATCGCACCGCCGCGCGCGAGCCGCTCTGCACGGCTTTGATGATCGCGCCGATCTCCTTGGTCGAGCCGCGCGTCCGGTCCGCGAGCTCCCGGATCTCTCCGGCGACGACGCTGAAGCCGGCTCCGTGCTCTCCGGCCTGCGCCGCGATGATCGCCGCGTTCAGCGACAGCAGGTTCGTCCGTTCCGTGATGTCCTCGATCACGTTGACGATCTGGCTGATCTGGCCGACGCGGCTCTGAAGCTCGTCGAGGACCTCGGCCGTCTTCCGCGTCGAGTCCTGCGTTTTCCGGATCCCGTCGACCGTCGCGGTGACGGCCGTGCCTCCGGTCTCGGCATTCTCGCGGACCTGCCGGGAGATCTCGGCGGTCGCCTGTGCGCGCTTTCTCAGTTCCTCGATCGTGCTGTCCATCTCGGTGACGAAGGAGACGACTTCTTCCGCGATGTCGATGAGGAAGCTCGTCCTCCCGGACATCTCGCGGGCCGAGGCATCCATCTGGGTCGTCGAAGAGGAGGTCTTCTCGACGGACTGGAACAGGTAGTCCATGCTGCGGGCGACTTCTTCGGACGAGGCCTGCATCTCGAGCGAGCGGCTCGAAGCGTCCTCGGTCCGGTTCGCGACTCCCTCGGCGGCTTTGAGAACTTCCTCGGCTCCCTCGCGCGCGCTCCCCAGCGAGATCGAGGAGTTCTCGGTGAGCTCCGCCTGCTCCTGCGAGCGGCGAAGGAGCTCGCTCGAGCCGCCCGTGATGCCCCGGACGCCGTCCGTCATCGTCCTTCCGCCCGACCCGACCCGGGCGATGAGGCGCTGCAGGTTCGCCCGGGTCGAGGCGAATCGCTCGCCCAGGAGCCCGAGCTCGTCGTCGGAGAAGACGGAAGGAGACACGCGGAAATCCCCGCGCGCCATCGCCTCGGCCGCCGCCGAGAGCCTGTCGAGCGGACGGCGGATGTCCTGGGAGAGAAAATAGATGGCGAGAGCGAAGATCACGAGGGTGGCCACCGTGATGACGAGCGCGTAGAGGCCGATCTCGAAGGGGAGCGAACGGTACTGCTCCCAGGGCACGGACACCGCGATGACCGACCCGTCGGGGAGAGCCTCGAACCGCAGCGCGTGACGGGAGTCGAGGGGGACGCTGTTGCCGCTCCTCCGTTTGAGGATCCAGTCGATCTCCCGCGCCGAGAGCCCTTCGGCCACCCCGGCCCCGGCCGACTTCGCGGTCCCGTCGGAGTGATGTGGTAGATCTCGAACTCGCCTTCGACGTAACTGCCGAGCTCGCGCAGCTGGTCATCGGAGGCCCCGCCGGTGCGGGCGAGCGCGAGGACCCCGTTGAAGGTCTCCTCCGCACCCGCCAGCGCGAGCTCCTCGACCGCCCTGGAAACTTTCGAGGAGACCAGGAGGACCAGCGCCACCGCGGACACGAGGAAAAAGCCGATGAAGACGACGCCGATCTTCCGGCCGATCGGCATGCGGCGGCCGACCCATCGCGTCTCTCCGGTCGTGGCGACCTTCTCGAGCAGCCGTTTCCCGGCGGCGTAGCTCCAGCAGATCGACGGGACGGCCGACCCGAGCGCGGCCACGAGGAAGTACGCGAACCCGAGGGGCGAACGGTGAAAAAGGAGTGCGCCTCCGACCGTGATGAGCGCGACTCCCGCGCTCCATCCCGCGAGGCTTCCGTCGACCGTGCGACGGAGGCACAGCGAGATCGCCTCGGAGCCCGTGTCGCCTCCCTCGATGCGCGCGAGCGACGCGCGCAGGGACGAGAAGAAGATCAGCTCACCGATCGCGCCGACGGCCACGAAGAACCCCACGATCGAGAGCCATTCCGCGGCCGTTCGGGAATGGAGGACCTGGGAGAGGAAAATGAGGCAGACGGGAAGGGTGATGAGGGGAGGAGGTACGATCAGCCAGAGAAGGTATCGTCTCGAGAAATTCAATCGACTCTCCGACCTTCCGCACACGGAAGCCGGCTATCGAACGGTAGCAAGCGACGCCTCTTCCTTCTCCGATGTGACGGGGTACCGGCCACTGAAGCAGGCAGTACAGTACTCGTTTCGATTATCAGTGGCCCCTCCGACCGCGTCAAGCATTCCCTCTTCGGAGAGATAGCCGAGCGAGTCGGCGCCGATGAACTCGCGGATCTCTTCGATCGAGTGCGTCGCCCGCGATCAGCTCCCGCCGCTTCGGCGTGTCGATCCCGTAGTAGCAGGGGCCCGTGGTCGGCGGCGAGGAGATGCGCATGTGCACTTCGGCCGCGCCCGGCGGCCTTGAGCATCCGGACGATCTTGCGTCGAGGTGGTCCCGCGGACGATCGAGTCGTCGACGAGGATGAGCCGCTTGCCGGCGACGATCTCCCGGACGGGTTGAGCTTCACTTTGACGCCGAAGTGGCGGATCGACTGCTTCGGCTCGATGAACGTGCGGCCGACGTAGTGGTTGCGCACGAGGCCGTACTCGAACGGGATGCCGGAGTCGCTGCGCGTACCCGAGCGCCGCGAAGACGCCGGAATCGGGAACGGGGACGACGAGTCGGCGTCGACCGGATGCTCGTCGCGCCAGCTTCGCGCCGAACCGCTTGCGCACCTCGGCCGACGTTCTGGCCGAAGACGACCGAGTCGGGCCGCGCGAAATAGACGTGCTCGAAGACGCAGCGCGCCTCGCGTTCCGTGGAGGGCTCGCGGAGAACGCGGACGGAGTTCGTCAGGCCGCGACCGTCCTCGATGACGAGAACCTCGCCCGGCTCGATCTCGCGGATCGTCTCCGCCTCGATCAGGTCGAACGCGCAGGTCTCGGAGGAGACGCACGAGGACGGCGTCGAGCCTGCCGAGGACGAGCGGGCGGAAGCCGTACGGGTCGCGGGCGGCGAAGATCTTGCCCGGCGCGAGAAAGACGATCGAGTAGGCGCCGCGGACGCGCGAGAGGGCGTCGAGCAGCGCGAGCTCCACGTTCGGCGCCTTCGATCGCGCGACCAGGTGCACGATGCACCTCGGTGTCGCTCATCGTGTTGAAGATCGCGCCTTCCAGCTCGAGCTCGCGGCGCAGCTCGTCGCCGTTGACGAGGTTTCCGTTGTGCGCGACCGCGATCGGCCCCTTGTGCGTCGAGGCGACGATCGGCTGCGCGTTGCAGAGGAGCGATCCGCCGGCGGTCGAGTAGCGGACGTGCCCGATCGCCGTGTCCCCGGGGAGCCGCGCCAGGCGCTCCTGCGTGAAGATGTCGGCGACGTAGCCCATCTCTTTCTCGACGTGGATCTGCGGCGCGCCCGGCCGCGATGAATCGCTCGCCCGTCCCGTCGGTACCGCCCGCCCGTCCGATGTTCGCTTCCGAATGGCGGGGATCCGTCGAGATCGAGGCGATGCCCGCGCTCTCCTGCCCGCGATGCTGCAGCGCGTAGAGGCCGAGATAGACGAGGTTCGCCGCATCCTCGTGATCGAGAATGCCGAAGACGCCGCACTCTTCGTGAAATTTATCGAACATCGAAGAAGCCGTTCTCAGTTCTCCGTTCCCCGTTCTCCGTTCTCCGTTCTCCGTTCTCCGTGGTGCGGCGTCAAGAAGGGGAACATTCTGAAAACACCGAAGGCGGGACCGAAACTCCCCGCCTCCGTGAAGGATAGCGAATGGACCCGCAGGGGTCGAGTTCCGACGGGATTGCCCCATGCAGCCAGGCTCCAAGCAAAGACCTCGGAGAACGGCGAACGGAGCACGGAGAACGGCGAACGGAGAACGGAGCACGGAGAACGATCCCCTAATGCGGTATCAGCTCCGCGACCTCGCCCGTTCCCTCGATGATCTGGTCGAGGGTATCGCCGGCGAGGAGCTTGGGGAACGCCTCGCGCCAGATCCTGCCGAGCTCCCGGGTCGTGGAGCGGAGCAGGATCGTTCCTTTGCGCGCGACGAGGAAGGCGGCATCGACCGTGGTTCCCACTCGGAACGCGGAGACTCCGGCGAGCTCGGCCGCGGCGAGGATGGAGCTGACCTGTTCTTCGGGGGCCGCCACGACCGCCCGCCCCTGGCTCTCGCCGAAGAGGAGCGCGACCGGGTCGATCTCGTCCGCGTGCGCGCCGAGGTCGATCTCGACGCCGACCCCGTCCATGGCCGATTCGGCGAGCGCGACGGCGAGCCCGCCGTTCGAGAGGTCGTGCGCCATCGAGATCCGCTCGTCCTTCCAGAGCTCGAGCAGCAGCTCGATGAGGGCGCGCTCGCGCTTCGCAGGTCGACGCGCGGCGGGAGCGGCGAGCGCGTCGGGATGGAACATCTGCTGATACTCGGAGCCGCCGAGCTCGTCGCGCGTCTCGCCGAGGAGGACGATCGCCTCGACCGGACGCTCGAAGCGGCAGTCCGAGGACGCGCTCCGCGTCCTCGACGATCCCGACCATGCCGATCGTCGGCGTCGGGTTCACGGGACGCCCCTCGGTCTCGTTGTAGAACGAGACGTTGCCCGAAACGACCGGCGTGTCGAGCGCGCGGCACGCGTCGCTGATCCCGCGGATCGCCTCGGCGAACTGCCACATGATCTCGGGCCGCTCGGGGGAGCCGAAGTTGAGGCAATCGGTGATCGCCGCGGGGCGCCGCGCCGGTGCACGCGACGTTGCGCGCCGCCTCGGCGACCGCCTGCTTGCCTCCCTCGTACGGATCGAGCGCAGCAGTAGACGGGGTTCACGTCGGACGTGATCGCGAGCGCGCGGCCGCGTGCCCTTGACGCGGACGACCGCGGCGTCGCTCCGTTCCGGCTTCGCGATCGTGTTCGTCCGGACGCGTCGTGTCGTACTGCTCCCAGATCCAGTGCTTTCGAGCAGAGATTCGGCGAGGCGAGGAGGCGGAAGAGGCGGCCGGTGAGATCGCCGTCGCGCTCGGCGGGCGCGCTCGAGGCGCTCGCGCGATGAGCCGGCGTGACGCCGGCTCGGCGATCGGCCGCTCGTATACCGGCGCCTCGGTCGAGATCGGGTCGACGGGGATCGCGGCGGCGAGCTCGCCGTGCCAGAAGAGCCGCACGAGGCCGTCGTCGGTCACTTCGCCGATCACCGCGGCGTCGAGATCCCACTTTCGAAAGATGTCGAGGACCTCCTGCTCGCGCCCCTTCTTCGCGACGATCAGCATCCGCTCCTGCGATTCCGAGAGCATGATCTCGTAGGGCGTCATGCCGCTCTCGCGCATCGGGACCCGGTCGAGATCGAGGCGGATGCCCGGTCCCGCCGCGGCCGGCCATCTCGAACGAGGAGGAGGTGAGCCCCGCCGCGCCCATGTCCTGGATGCCGACGATCGCGTCGGTCTCCATCAGCTCGAGGCACGCCTCGAGGAGCAGCTTCTCGGTGAACGGGTCGCCGACCTGCACGGTCGGGCGCTTCTGTTCCGACTCCTCGTCGAACTCGGCGGACGCCATCGTCGCGCCGTGGATGCCGTCGCGCCCCGTCTTCGAGCCGACGTAGATCACCGGATTGCCGACGCCGGTCGCTTCTCCCTTGAAGATCATCCCCTCGCGCGCGATCCCGAGAGCGAAGACGTTGACGAGGATGTTGCCGTCGTACGACGCATGGAACGAGGTCTCGCCGCCGATCGTCGGGACGCCGATGCAGTTGCCGTAGCCGGAGATCCCGCGGACGACGCCGTCGACGAGGTACTTCATGCGCGGCGCGTCGAGCGATCCGAACCGGAGCGAGTCGAGAGACGCGATCGGGCGCGCGCCCATGGTGAAGATGTCGCGGAGGATCCCGCCGACGCCGGTCGCCGCCCCCTGGTAGGGCTCGATGAACGACGGGTGGTTGTGCGACTCCATCTTGAATGCGGCGAGCCAGCCGTCGCCGATGTAGATCACGCCGGCGTTCTCGCCCGGCCCCTGCACGACGCGCGGCCCGGAGGTGGGGAACTTCCGCAGGTGAACGCGGCTCGATTTGTACGAGCAGTGCTCGGACCACATGACCGAGAAGATGCCGAGCTCGAGGTAGTTCGGCTCGCGCCCGAGGATCTGCCGGATCCGGTCGAACTCGTCGGGCGAAAGGCCGTGCGAGGCGACGAGGGCGGGGGTGATCTGAGGGTCCTGCATGGCGCGATCGTATCAGTTGATAACGCCGCCTGCGGCGGCAAATGCAGAATGCAAAATGCAAAATGAAAAATACAAAAAGAGAACCCCGGTTTGCCCTTTTTTGACTTTACATTCTGCATTCTGCATTTCTCTTTTGAATCTCACTCAGCCAACTCCTCCCCCCTCTGTTCCTGGCTCGTTCCCACCAGCAGGTCGGCGATCCGCGTTCTCGCGTCGCGCATCAGCTCGTCCTTCTGGCGGATCGAGAGGTCCGCGGTCTCGATGGGGTCGCCGATGCGGACGAGCACTTTCCCGGGACGCAGGGAGCTGCGCGTGGCCGGGAGCACGTCCCAGGTCCCCGCGATCGCGGCCGGGACGATCGGAAGGTCGGACTTGAGCGCGAGCAGGAACGCCCCTCGCTTGAAGGGGCGCATCTGCGGCTCGCGCGAGCGTCCCTCCTCCGGGAAGATCATGATCGAGTTCCCCTTGGCGATGCGCGTGGTCGCCAGGTCGAACGACGCGACGTTGCGGCTTCGCTTCTTCCGGTCGATCGGGATGAAGCCGCTCGCGCGGAGGCCCCAGCCGAAGACCGGGATCTGGAAGAGGCTTCGCTTCGCGAAGAAGCGGAGCGGTTGGGGGATCGCGACGAAGAGGACGGGGATGTCGAGAATGCTCGCGTGGTTCGCGACGAGAACGTAGCGGCGGGAGGGGTCGAGCTTCGCGGCGCCCTCGACGATGACCTCGACCCCCGCGGCGGCGAGGACCGTTCGCGCCCAGATCCGGATGAGCCAGTCGATCAGGCGCGAGCTCGAGCGGAACAGTCCGATCAGTGCGACCAGTAGCGCCGCCACCGCCGAGACCGGCACTGCGACCAGGATGAGAAAAGCCGTTCGCAACATCGGAGGCGGAATTGTAGACCGTAGGGGCGCGCTGCGCGCGCCCGGAATCTGATCGCGGCGAAACGGGAATCCGGGCGCCCGCAGGGCGCCCCTACGTTACAATCCCCCCTTCACAGACGTAAGAACGCGAGACGTAAGAACGCCCGTTTCGCGGGCGCACCCCGGGAGGAGCGAGAGGTGTCCGATCAGCCGTCCGCCGCCGTCCTAGAGCGGCCCGAAGTCCCGCCCCGCGAGCCGAAGGTCAACGATCTGACGATCCACGTCGCGACCGTCAACGGATCGGGATCGCAGTCCTCGAACAGCGTGCTGATGCGCTCCATCTTTCAGATGGGGATCCCCGTCAGCGGGAAGAACATGTTTCCCTCGAATATCGCGGGGCTCCCGACGTGGTTCACGATCCGGGCGAACCGCGACGGCTGGATCGCGCGGAAGCGCGAGGTCGACATCCTGGTCGCCATGAACCCGGCGACGGCTCGCGACGACGTCGAGGCGCTCGAGGCCGGGATCGATCTGCGTCTACGACGCGCCGCTCAAGTGCGAGACGTTCCGCGCGGACCTCGGCTTCTACCCCGTTCCGTTCGCGAAGCTCGCCGCGGAAGTCACCGACGACTCGCGCCTCAAGAAGCTCCTCGCGAACATGATCTACGTCGGGATCGTCGCGGACCTGATCGGGATCGAGCGGGAAGAGATCGTCGCCGCGGTCGGGAAGCAGTTCAAGGGAAAGCAGAAAGCGATCGACCTCAACGTCAGGGCGGTCGACAAGGGGCTCGAGTACGCGAAGGCGAACTTCGCAGCGCCAGTCGCGCTGGCGCGTCGAGCGGATGGACGCCACGCGCGGCAAGATCATCATCGACGGGAACGCCGCCGCCGCGATCGGCGCCATGTTCGGCGGCGTCACCGTCGTGACGTGGTATCCGATCACCCCGTCGTCTTCGCTCTGCGAGAGCCTGATCGACTACATGAAGCGGTTCCGCGGTCCGCGACGGCAAGGCGACGTTCGCCATCGTGCAGGCCGAGGACGAGCTCGCCGCCGTCGGGATGGTCCTCGGCGCCGGATGGGCGGGAGCGCGCTCCATGACGGCGACCTCCGGCCCCGGCATCTCGCTGATGGCGGAGTTCGCGGGGCTCGGCTACTTCGCCGAGATCCCGGGCGTGATCTGGGACATCCAGCGGGTGGGCCCCTCGACCGGGCTTCCCACGCGCACCGCCCAGGGAGACGTCCTCTCGGTCGCTCTGCTCTCGCACGGCGACACGCAGCACATCGCGCTGATCCCGGGCTCGGTCGAGGAGTGCTTCGAGTTCGCGATCGACGCTCTCGATCTCGCCGAGGCTGTTCCAGACGCCCATCTTCGTCCTCTCGGATCTCGACCTCGGCATGAACAACTGGATGTCCGATCCGTTCCGCTATCCGGACCGACCGATCCGCCGCGGCAAGGTGCTGACGAAGGAGCGAGCTCGAGGAGCTCGGCGGGAAGTGGGGGCGCTACGACGACGTCGACGGCGACGGGATTCCGTGGCGCACGCTTCCGGGGACCGAACATCCGATGGCGTCGTACTTCACGCGCGGCTCGGGGCACGACGCGCAGGCGCGCTACTCCGAGCGCCCTGAAGACTACAAGGCGACGGTCGACCGCCTCCGGAAGAAGTACGAGACCGCGCGCGACCAGGTGCCGCCGCCGGTCGTCGACAGGCGCGACGGGGCGAGGATCGCGTTCATCGCCTACGGCACGACGGATTTCTCGGTCGAGGAGTCGCGCCACCAGCTCCGGAGCGAGCGGGGGATCGAGACGAGCTACATGCGGCTGCGCGCGCTGCCGCTGCACGCGACGAGCTCGCGCGTTCGTCGCGGCGCACGAGCGCGTCTACGTCGTCGAGCAGAATCGCGACGGCCAGATGGCCGACCTGATCCGGCTCGAAGTCGGCGAGGAACAGGGGCGGATCCGGAAGATCCTCCACTACGACGGTCTGCCCTGTCACGCGCGGTACGTGACGGATGCGGTGATCGAGATGGAAGGTGATCGTTGATCGTTGATCGTTGGCAGGATGTCATCCCGAGCGTAGCGAGGGATCTGGCCGGGTGGGCGGTGCGAAACTGCGATTCGTGCACCGCACCCCCACCCGGATTCCTCGCTACGCTCGGAATGACACGTCCGACGGGCGCCTTCGATCAACGGTCAACGGTCAACGATCAACGTGGAGGTAAAAGATGGCAGACAGCGTTCTGAAGACCAGCATCCGAAGCGCCGAAGGAAAACCGCCTCGGCCTCAAGCCGCTCGATTACCAGGGCGGGAAGTCGACGCTCTGCGCGGGCTGCGGCCACGACGCGATCAGCAATCAGATCGTCCGCGCCTTCTTCGAGATGAGCGTCCGGCCGGAGCAGCGTCGCGAAGTTCTCCGGGATCGGCTGCTCGTCGAAGACGCCCGCCTACTTTCTCAACCGCGCGCACGGCTTCAACTCGGTTCACGGCCGCATGCCGGCGGTCGCCACGGGCGCGGCGCTCGCGAATCACCACCTGATCGGCATCGGCGTCTCCGGAGACGGGGATACGGCCTCGATCGGCCTCGGCCAGTTCATGCACATGGTCCGGCGGAACATCCCGACGATCTACATCATCGAGAACAACGGCGTGTACGGCCTGACGAAGGGGCAGTTCTCCGCGACCGCCGACGAGGGGTCGAAGCTCAAGACGGGCGTCGTCAACGACCTTCCTCCGATGGACCTCTGCGCGCTCGCCGTGCAGCTCGGATGCGGCTTCGTCGCGCGCGGCTTCGCGGGCGATCCGAAGCAGATGGTGAACGATCCTCAAGACCGCCCTCGCGCATGACGGGCTCTGCGGTGATCGACGTCATCTCGCCCTGCGTCACCTTCAACAACCACGAAGGGTCGACCAAGGGCTACCAGTACTCGAAGGAGCACCAGGAGATCCTCCAGCAGATCGGTTTCGTTCCGGCGTACGAGCAGATCGAAGTCGAGTACGCGCCGGGCGAAGTGCAAGGAAGTCGCGCATGCACGACGGCTCGAAGGTCCTGCTCAGAAAGCTCGAAGAGGACTACGACCCGACGCGACCCGATGCAGGCGCTCGCCGCGCCTCCACGCGGCGGAGGAGGCGAAGCAGATCCTCACGGGCATCGTCCACCTCCGGCCGGAGAAGCAGAGCTTCATCAAACTCCTGAACCTCGTCGACGACGCCTCTGGTCCACCTCGGCGAAGCGGACGCGCGCCCGGGCCGCGGAAGCGCTGGAGACGATCATGCAGGAGCTGATGTAGGAGGCGAGCGCCATGCCGAAAGAGTATCGAGGCGACGACGAGTCCGAGGCGCCCGACGCCAAGGGGGCGGTCGAGTCCGACATCGAGAGGATCGAGGTCATCCAGGGAGACGAGGTCCTCGGCTACCCGGGCGCCGGACGCGAGGAGCATTCCGGAGAAGACGCCACGTCGAATGAGTCGGGTCTCGCGGACAACGAGAACGTCTCCGAAAAACAACGCACGCGGATGATCGATGTCGCCGACGTCCTCGGCCGCGTGCATTCGTTCGGCCGCCCGCCCGAGCGGGTCGTCTCTCTCGTCCCGTCGCTGACGGAAACGCTCTTCGATCTCGGCGCGGGAAACTCCGTCGCCGCCGTCACGGAGTTCTGCATCTTCCCGGAAGGGAAGCTCTCCGCTTCTTCCGCGGATCGGCGGGACGAAAACCCCCCGCGTCGACGCGATCCGCGCCCTCGCTCCCGACCTCGTCTACGTGAACGTCGAAGAGAACCTCGCGCGGGACGCGGAGCGCGATCGCGAGGTTCGCGCCCGTCTTCCCGACGGAGCCGAAAACCGTAGCCGGCGTTCTCCATCTCCTGACGGATCTCGGCAGGATCCACCGCCGCGACGACGACGCCGCGAACTGGAAGGAGCGGATCTCGCGCGAGATCGCGCGCGCCGGAGAGTCGAGGCCGTTCTCCTTCGCCTGCGCGATCTGGAAGGGCCCCTGGATGTGGTGCGGGGGCGACACCTACGTGTCGGACCTCATCACCACCGCGGGAGGAACCAACGTGCTGGGAGGGGAGGCGCGCTATCCGAAGGCGTCGCTCGAGGACGTCGTCGCCCGCGCGCCCGACGTGATCTTCCTCCCGGACGAGCCGTACGCGTTCTCGGAGAAGGATGCCGCCGATGCGAGGTCGAGGTTCGACGGCCGCGTGATCGGTCCGTTCCCGGGCCACCTCTTCACGTGGCACGGGACGCGGACGGCGAAAGGGTTGGCGTTCCTGCGGGAGGTGTTCGAGCACGTGATCCGGCACGTCGCTTTTATGCCCGTGCGAGGCATCTGCCCGCTCGGCCCCGGAACGCGACGTCCGCGTTTGCGAGAGACCGTTCGCGCCGGGGAGAGGGGTATGAGATTGCGCGGATTCGTATACCCCTCTCCCCGGCGAGGATGATCCTGAGGAGAGATGATGCTCATCCCGGGGAGAGGGGACGGGGTGAGGGCCGGGATACCTCTCTGCCGAATGGAGCCGATTTGCCGATTCGTGCTTCTTCGGGGATCATCCAGACGACGAACGACGATCAACGATCGAACGATCAACGATCAACTACACGAATGAACTACGGCAAAGTCACTCCCGAGATCATCGAAGAGCTGAGGCGCGCGGTCGGCGAGGACGCGGTCGTCACCGACGCGGACGAGCTGCGGCCGTTCGCCTCCGATTACACCGAGGACCTCGTCTTCCTGCCGGAGGTCGCGGTCCTGCCGCGCACCACCGAGCAGGTCCAGGCGATGGTCCGCATCGCGCACCGCCACTCGATCCCGCTCACTCCGCGCGCCGGCGGCACCGGACTGTCCGGCGGGCGCTCTGCCGATCCTCGGCGGGATCCTCTTCTCCTGCCACCGGATGAACCGGATCCTCGAGATCGACCGCGGAGAACCTCGTCGGCGTCGTCGAGCCGGGGGTCATCACGCAGGTTTCCAGGAGGAAGTCGAGAAGGTCGGCCTCTTCTATCCGCCGGACCCGGCCTCGCGCGGCTCGTGCACGCTCGGCGGGAACGTCGCCGAGAACGCCGGCGGCCCGCGCGCCGTCAAGTACGGCGTCACGAAGGACTACGTCCTGGGAATCGAGGCGGTGCTTCCCGACGGGACGCTCATCAACGCGGCGGGAAGCTGTACAAGGACGTCACGGGCTACAACCTGCACGCAGCTTCTCGTCGGCTCGGAGGGGACGCTCGCGATCCTCACGAAGCTCTACATGAAGCTGATCCCCTGGCCGCCGCATCGGAAAGTGCTCCTCGCGCCGTTCGACTCGCTCGAGGCGGCGGCGCGCGCCGTGGTGAACGTCTTCACGCAAGGGCGTGCAGCCGAGCGCGTGCGAGCTGATGGAGAAAGACGCGGTCGACTGCGCGGTGCGGCAGCTCGGCAAGAACTGGCCGCACGCGGACGCCGCGGCGCACGTGCTCCTCGAGACGGACGGCCACTCGGCCGAGCGCGTCGACGAGGAGGCGATGCTGATCGGCGAGGCGTGCGTCGAGGCGGGCGCGGAGGACGTGCTGATCGCGGAGGACGGCCCGAGGATGCAGGAGCTCTGGGCGTTGCGGCGCTCGATCGGCGAGGCGGTCAAGTCGATCAACATCTACAAGGAAGAGGACACGGTCGTCCCGCGCAACCGCATCCCGGAGCTCATCGCGCGGCGTCAAGGAGATCGCCGCGGCGCTACGGCCTCATGACGATCTGCTACGGCCACGCCGGCGACGGCAACATCCACTGCAACATCATCAAGACCGTCGACGACGAGACGTGGGGGAGCGTCCTCCCCGTCGCCGATCCGCGAGATCTTCGAGCACACCGCGAAGCTCGGCGGGCAGGTCTCGGGCGAGCACGGGATCGGGTACGTCCAGCGCGAGTATCTGCCGATCACGCAGGGCGCCGCGGAGATCGCGCTCATGAGGCAGATCAAGGACGTCTTCGATCCGAAGGGGATCCTCAACCCGATGAAGATCTTTCCGGACTAGTGGAGCGTCTAGGATGTCTAAGCGTCTCAGGAGTCTAGGAGTCGGTCGGGAGTCGAGGCGTCCAGAGTCTTCTCGACCGACTCTTGCCCGGAGACGCCCTGACCAGACTCCTACACTCCGAGACCCCTAGACTCCCAGACTCACATTTCCTTCCGGTACTTCGGATCGAGCGCGTCGATCAGGCCGTCGCCGAGGAAGTTGAGGCCCATGACGGCGAGCATGATGGCGATGCCCGGGATAGATCGCGAGATGGTTCGCGAGGCCGAGGTACTGGCGCCCGGTCGGTGAGCATCGCGCCCCATGACGGCGTCGGCGGCTGCACGCCGAGGCCGAGGAACGAGAGCGCCGCTTCGGCGAGGATCGCGCCGGCGAGGCCGAGCGTCGCCATGACGATGACCGGGCTGAGGACGTTCGGCAGCAGATGCCGGAAGATGATCCGCGGGCGAGCGCGCGCCGAGCGCCTCGCGCGGCGATGACGAACTCCATCTGCCGCACCTTCAGGATCTGACCCCGCACGAGGCGCGCGTAGCCGACCCAGCCGATGACCGAGAGCGCGAGGATCACGTTGTTGAGGCTCGGCCCGAGGACCGCGACGAGCGCGATCGCGAGGAGGATGCCGGGAAACGCGAGGAGCATGTCGGAGAGCCGCATGATGAGCGTGTCGACCGTCGCCGCCGAAGTAGCCGGCGACCGCGCCGAGGAAGACGCCGACGGTCGAGGCGAGGAGGACGACGCTGAAGCCGACGCGCAGCGAGACGCGCGCGCCGTAGACGACGCGCGAGAGGACGTCGCGCCCGAGATCGTCGAGCCCGAGCAGGATGCTCGCGCGACGGCCCCTCGAGCCGGCGCGACGTCTCCTGCCAGTCGGGTCGTGCGGCGCGATGAGACGGCGCGGCGAGCGCGACGACGACGAGGGCGATCGTGATCAGCGCGCCGGACGGTCAGCGCGAAGTTCCCGAGGAACGTCTTCCGGAACGTTGTCTTTGCCATGCCCTCTGCCTAGTCGTACGAGATCCGCGGATCGACGAACGCGTAGAGGATGTCGGTGAACAGGTTGATCAGGATGTACGTGAGCGCGATGACGAGGATCGACGCCTGCACCTGCGGGTAGTCGCGCGCGTTGATCGACTGGATCAGCAGGCGGCCGAGGCCCGGCCAGGAGAAGATCTGCTCGGTGATGATCGCGCCGGTCAGCAGGGAGCCGAACTGCAGGCCGACGATCGTGATCACGGGGATGAGCGCGTTGCGGAGGCCGTGGACGAAGATCGCCTTCTGCCTCCCGACGCCTTTCGCGAGCGCCGTCGTCACGTAGAGCTGGTCCAGCTCGTCGGCGAGGCTCACCCGGATCATGCGCGTGAGGATCGCCGCGAGCGCGAGGCCCATCGTGAGCGAGGGGAGGACCATCGAGCGGAGGCCGGCGTCGCGCCCCGACACGGGAAACCATCCGAGGTGGATGGCGAACGCGATGATCAGCAGCGGCCCGAACCAGAAGCTCGGCATCGAGACGCCGGCGAGCGCGAAGAAGCGCGCGACGTTGTCGATCCAGGAGTTCCGGTAGATGGCCGAGACGATCCCGAGCGGGAACGCGACGAGGAGCGCGACGAGCATGCCGCCGAACGCGAGCTGGAGCGTCGCGGGATAGCGCTGCGAAGATCTGCTGCGGCGACGGGCTGCTGCGTGCGGAACGAGACGCCCAGATCGCCGCGCGCGATCCCGGCGAGGTAGTCGACGTACTGCTCCCAGAGCGGCTTGTCGAGGCCGAGCTGATGGCGCACCCGCTCGACGTCGGCGGCCCGCGCGTTCTCCCCGGCGATCTGCACCGCCGGATCGCCCGGGATCATGTGGATCAGCGCGAAGATCAGCGTCATGATCCCGAAGGTGATCGGGATGACCTGGAGGAGCCGGCGGATGATGTAGGCCGTCACGAGTCGGGCAGGACTGCAAATTGTCGGCCGGGGGCCGTTCTCCGGTCTCCGGTCTCCGTTGGAATGACGCCTATTTCGGGCGCGGGCGCGGGCGCGGGCGACGGAGACCGGGAGACCGGAGACCGGAGAACGGAGAACGCCTCTACTCCCCGTAATAGTTGCATCGCGACGTGCAGGTCTCTTCGATCGTGACGCGATGCAGGATCGGGAGGGAGGGGGCGAGCTGGCGCCAGATCCAGACGGCGAGGTTCTCGGACGTGGGGTTCTCGAGGCCGGGAACGTCGTTGAGGACGTAATGGTCGAGCCGATCGACGAGGGGCCGCGCGATCGCCTTGAGCTCGCCGAAGTCGATGAGCCACCCCGTGGCCGGGTCGATCGTTCCCCGGACGGCGATCTCGCCGTGGAAGGAGTGGCCGTGCATCCGGAGGCACTTGTGCCCTTCGGGGAGGTTCGGTAGATAATGAGCCGCCTCGAAGTTGAAGGTCTTTACCAGCTCGACGACGGGGCGGTCCATGGGGCGCAGTTTCCCCAATTCGCTTCCCCTGTGCAAGGGCACTCGTTTTGCTGAGGTCGGAATCGTGACATCGACGCGCGAAGAACGTCCACCCGAGTCGCTCGGGACGCTGGTCCGCGGGCTGCTCGAGGACATCTCGACGCTGTTCCGGAGCGAGATCGCCCTCGCGAAGATCGAGATCCGGCAGGCGATCGCCGGGCTCGGCGGGGTCGCGGCGCTCTTCGCCGGGGCGGTGCTTTTCGTGCTCCTGGGCCTGGCCTTCCTTTTCGTGACGCTGGTCCTGTTGCTCGCGCTGGTGATGCCCGCCTGGGGCGCGACGCTTCTCGTCGCCCTCGTGCTGTTCGCTCTCGCCGCGGGCGCTGCGCTCCTGGGCCGGAGCCGTCTGAGGAAGACGGAGATCGCGCCGATGGAAGCGATCCGCGGGATGAAAGAGGACGTGGGCATGATCCGCTCGGAGCTGAAGCGCGCGCGGGGGAGGGACGAGGATGAGCCGTGAGCACACCAGGCAGCACATCGAGGTCGCGATCGACCGCGCGCGGGAGCGGGTGAGCGAGCGGATCGACGAGCTCGACGGGCGGCTGCGCGATCAGCTGAATTTCCGGGAGATGGCCGCCGAGCACGCGCCGCAGCTTCTCGCCGCCGGCGCCGCCTTCGGTTTCCTCGTCGGCCTCGGCATTCCGCGCGTTCTCCTCCGGAGCGTGCAGCTCGGCGTTCCCGTTTGGCTCGCCCTCACGATCGTGAAGCGCCGCCGGGACGCAGCCGCTCACGATCCCGCCGTGATGATGTAGCGCGTTCCCGGCAGCGCCCGCACTTCCCCCGCGAGCTCGAGCGCGAGCAGCCGCGGCGCGAGCCATTCGACGCCGACCCCCAGCTGCGCCGCCGCGACGTCCAGCGCCACTCCGTCGTCGGGCGAGAGGGCCGCGAGAATGCGCGCGAGCTCCGGCTCGACCGGCGCCCTCTTCGGAGCCGCGGGCGCCCGCGCCGCCGCGAGCTCTCCGATCTCCTCGAGGATGTCCTCGACGCTCCCGGCCAGCTTCGCTCCGTCCTGAATGAGGCGGTGCGCGCCGACCGAGTTGCGCGAGAAGATCGACCCCGGGACCGCGAAGACTTCCCGCCCCTCCTCCGCCGCGAGCCGCGCGGTGATGAGCGAGCCGCTCTTTTCCCCCGCTTCGATGACGAGGACGCCGAGCGAGAGGCCCGCGATGATCCGGTTGCGGATCGGAAAGTGTTCGCGCAGCGGCGGAGCGCCGGGAGGGAACTCGCTCAGGAGCAGCCCTTCGGCCGCGATCCGGTCGCGGAGATCCCGATGCTCGGGAGGGTAAACGAGGTCGAGTCCCGTCCCCAGAACGGCGAGTGTGGGGCCGCCGGCGCCGAGGGCGGCGACATGTGCGGCGGCGTCGATACCGCGCGCCATTCCGGAGACGACGGTGATTCCCCGGGACGCCAGCCCCCCGGCGAGACGGCGCGCGGCGTTCTCGCCGTACGGCGAAGCCCGTCGCGACCCGACGACGGCGATCGAATCGGTCGCCGCGAGCTCGCGACGGCCCCGCGCGAAGAGGGCGAGCGGTGGGTCGGAGATCGCGGCCAGGCGCGGCGGATAGTCCGGATCGCCGAGGACGATCGCTTCCGCCGCCAGCGCGCGCATCTGGCGGAGCAGAGGGGGGAGCAGGGCGGGATTCCCCACGATCGCGGCATCGCTCCGCCGGATCGAGAGGAGAGTCGCGAGATCCCCCGCCTCGTGTTCGCACGCGGATTCGGGAGGATCGAAGCGGCCGAGGAGGATCCGCTTCTTCGAGGGCGTCAAGAAGGGGAGAAGGGACCAGGCGAGAAGAAGCGAACGGCGGTCGAGTTGGCGCATGGCGCTGCGGCCGGAGCGAACGACGATGAAATTCCGGGCGCCGCATGGCGCCCCTGCGACGGCGGCAGCGGTTGTGGGTGGGGTACCGCGCATTATAATGCCGGCACTCTCGTTACACCAGGACAGGAGATCCATCAGGGTCGTCCGCCCCATCGAGGAGAGGACCATGCGAACAGGCGCGAAGGTCGGCTCGGGGTCACGCTGGCGATCGCCGCTCTCGCGGGAGGGGCCTGCTCGAGCCGTCTCGATCTGACGCGCTCGTCCACGCAAATGGAGTTCGGCGTCCGCATGGCGCGCGCGAACCTGTGGCGCGAAGCGCTCTTCCGCTTCGAGCGCGCCGTCGAGATCGACCCGGAAAACGCGGAAGCGCTCAACAACCTGGCCGTCGCCTACGAAGGCATCGGAGAGTTCGAGAAGGCGCGCGATGCGTATGCCCGCGCTCTCCGCGCCGACAAGGGGAACGAGCACATTCAGAAGAACTACAGCCGGTTCGTGGAGTTCTACTCGAGGAACCGCAAGCGGGAGCAGAAGCTCCAGGAGCTCGAGAAGGCCGACGCCGCGAAGAAGGGCGAAGCGACGTCTCCAGCCGAGCCGGAGGCGCCGGCCGGGCCCGTGGAGCTCTCGAAGCCGAAAGAGCCGCCGAAGCCCGGGGAGATCCCCGTCTCCGACGTTCCGCCCGATCCGGCGCCCCCGACCCCGCCGCCCCCCGGAGGTGCCGCATGAAGAGCCTCGGAATTCTGCTGACTCTCACTCTGGCCGCCGGCGCGCTCGATGCCGGCGTGATCGAAGTTCCGCTCAAGCTCCCGCTCAAGCCTCGCCTCGCGGTCGCGGAGGGGGAGACGGTCGCGATCGCTCCCTTCATCATCGCGGCGGACGACAAGGACACGCGGGGGCGGTCCGGGCGCGTCGACGTGCAGGCGGAGTTCGCGCGGTATCTGAAGAAGCAGATCGCGAAGTCCACGAAGCTCGAGGTGGTGGATGCGACGGACCAGCGGGCGCCGACGGCGGACTGGGAGGAGCTTCAGGCGAACCGCGACTACTGGCGGGACATCGCCGAGGCGACGGGGGCGGCGTTCGTGCTGTCCGGGCGTGATCGACTTCGACATCGAGGACAAGAGCGGCTACAAGACCGAGGAGTACGTTTCTCCGATCGACGGCCGGACGTACTACCGGCAGGTCCTCGTCGAGAGCACCGGGTTCGTCTTCGACATCGTCGTGGCCGTCTTCGACGGCGACACGGGGGAGAAGCGGATCGAGGAGAATTTTCGCGACTTCAAGGAATTCGACCAGCGCAACTACGACGAGATCCTCGGGCTGTTCGAGAATCTCCGTGCGCTGGAGAGCCAGCTGATCGGCATCTTCGTTTCGCAGGAGACGTCCGCGACGCGGTACATGTTCACGAAGTAGGGGCGGCCTGCGGCCGCCCGGATCCAGACGGGTCCGCCCGGAAACACTTCGATGGAGGTCGCGTGCACAGAAGAGTCGCTTTCGCTCTGATCGTTCGTTCTATTCCTCTCGGCGGCGGGATCGGACCTCCTCGCGTTCGGCAAGAACAAGATCGCGTACGACAAGTTCGAGTGGAGCATCTACCGCTCGACGCATTTCGACATCTACTTCTACAAGGAAGAGGAGAAGGCGCTCCAGAAGGTCGTCAGTTTCGCCGAGAGCGCCTACGACGATCTCGCGCGGAAGTTCAACTTTCAGATCTCCGAACCGCATCCCGCTGATCTATCTACGCGACGCACTCGGACGTTCGAGCAGACGAACGTCATCCTCAAGTTCATTCCGGAGGGCGTCGGAGCATTCGCCGAGCCGGCGCGGAACCGGATGGTCCTTCCGATCGACATGCCGGACGAAGAGCTGCTCGCAGCTGATCCCCCACGAGCTGACGCACATCTTCGAGTACGAGATTCTCTATCAGGGGCGCTTCGGGCGGGAGATCACGCAACCGTCTGCCGACCTGGATCATGGAGGGCCTGGCCTCCTTCATGGCGCAGGACGAGGACTGCGAAGGACCGGATGGTCCTCCGCGACGCGGTCGTGAACGATCAGATCCCCTCGATCACGCGCGATTTCGGCGGCTACTTCGCGTATCGCTTCGGGCACGCGGTCTTCCGCTTCATGGTCGACGAGTGGGGATAGGACGGCCTTCGCGATTTCATCTACGAATACCGCAACACCCTCGGCAGCAACATCGACCGGCCCCTCAAGCGCGCCTTCGAGATCACCCCCGAGGAGTTCGACTCGAGGTTCCGCACGTGGCTGCGCAAGCAGTACCTGCCGGTGCTCGTCTCGCAGCGGCGAGCCGCAGGAGTACGGCGAGCGCTTCCGCGTCGAGGCGCAGAGCCAGGAGGTCTCTCCGGCGCCCTCTCCCTCGGGAGATCTCCTCGCCGCGATGACGACCGCCGAAGAGGACCTCGACGTGGTCCTCTTCAACGTCCCGGAGCGGAAGCTGCTCCGGAACCTGACGAAGGGGTACGCGAAGCAGTACGAGTACGTCATCGCGCAGATGCTCACGACCGGCCCGGTGATGGGGCGCGACCTCGCGTTCAGCCCGAGCGGCGATCACATCGCCTTCTTCGTCAAGAAGGAGAAGGGGCGCAACCTGATGATCATCAACGCCCTCTCGGGCGAGCTGATGAAGTCGGTCTCCATGGACGTCGAGCAGCAGCTCAACCCCTCCTTCTCGCCGGACGGGAAGAAGATCGTCGTTCCACGCCTTCTCCGGAAATCAGGCCGACATCTTCCTCTACGACCCGAGACGGACCGCGTCGTCAACCTCACCGGCGACGCCTTCTTCGACGCGGCGCCCGTCTTCTCGCCGGACGGGCAGTGGATCTACTACTCGTCGGTCGTCGAACGGGAAGGCGAAGATCTTCCGGCTCGAGCTCGCGAGCCCGGAGCGCCGCTTCCAGATGACGCGGGGAGACGCGAACGACATCGACGCCTATCCGTCGCCGGACGGCAAGCGGATCTATTTCGCATCCGACCGCCTCACGAAGAGGACCTCTCTCGAGGAAGAGATTCGCCAGAAGGCCGCCAGGGTCTCCGAGGAGCTGGGCCGCCGCGGCGAGGAAGGGGAGGAGAAGAGCGCCACGAATCCCGAGAACTACGCCGCGTTCAACATTTACTCGCTCGATCTCGAGAGCGGAAAGGTCCTGCAGTTCACGGACGTCGTCGGGGGATGCTTCACGCCCGTGGCGTTCACGGGCGAGGAGGGGAAAGAGCGGGTCGTCTTCAGCTCGTACTACAAACAGCGATGGGATCTGTACGTCGCGAACGTCGACAAGCCGCTGGCCGAGGTGGAGACGGTCGAGCTTCCGACGGCGCCCCTCGCCGAGGAGGAGCGCACGCCCTTTCTTCCGCCCGTCGAGGTCGCGCTCGATCCCGAGAAGCTCACCGCCTACGACGGATTCAAGCTCCACATCGACGACGTCCAGGTGCAGGGCGGCGTCAACTCCGACCAGACGCTCCTCTCGAGGTCCGTCATCTACATGAGCGACATGCTCGGGAGCCGGCGCTTCATCGCCTCGCTCGATTCGGTCTCGACGTTCGCGAACTTCGATTTCCTCTATCTCGACATGCGGCAGCGCCTCAACTGGGGCTTCCGCCTCTTCGACGACCGGACGTACTTCACCACGTTCGATTTCGAGACCGAGGAGTTCGACCGTCGGCGCCTCTACCGGCAGACGGCGGCGATCGGGATCCTGAGCTACCCGTTCGACCGCTACCATCGCCTCGATTTCGGGGGCGGCTACATGGTGCGCGACATCGACTACCCGCTCGGGACGACTCCGGACGGGAACGTGGTCTTCTTCCAGAGGAACGACGAGTTCCCGCTCGCGAGCGCGACGTTCACGGGCGACAGCGCCGTCTTCAAGAGCTTCGGTCCGGTCGCGGGACGGCGCTACCAGGTCACCTCGACCTACGGGTACGACATGGACGAGGGAGGGACGCTGAGCCAGGACACCGTGGTCGACTTCCGCCAGTACCTGCAGCTGACCTCGCGGAGCCTGCTCGCCTTGCGCGCCTTCGGAGCCGCCTCGAGCGGAAGCTTCCCGAACTTCTATTACTTCGGCGGAATGGACACCCTGCGAGGCTACGACTTCCGCTCGATCTACGGGAACCGCGCCTTCTACACGAACCTCGAGCTCCGCTTCCCGCTCATCGACTATCTCGTCATGCCGGGGATCGCGCTCTCGCAGATCCGCGGATCGATCTTCGTGGACGTCGGCGGCGCCTATTTCCAGGGCGACGACTTCACCTTCCTCGAGGATCGGGCGGCTCATCGACGGGAAGGCGTCGTACGGCTACGGCGTCTCGCTCAACCTCTTCGGGCTGAACCTGAACTGGAACTTCGCGAAGAAGACCGATCTCGAGGACGCGGGGGACGAAGGGTTCGAGACCTCGTTCTGGATCGGTCAGACATTCTGAGACTTCTTTTCCCTGACTACTCTCCAGGAGGATTTCGCATGAACAGATATCTGATTTCTCTCGCGGGCGTGCTCGCGCTGACGGCGGCGCAGGCGGCAGAGGTGCCGAAGACGGAGGCACGGCCGGTCCGTGAGACGGTCCATGGCGTCGAGATCGTCGATCCGTATCGATGGCTGGAAGGGAGCGCGGCTCCCGAGCTCGCGGGGAAGAAGGACGCGGAGCTCGACGCGCGCGTCTCGGCGTGGACGGACGCGCAGAACGGCTATACCCGCTCGGTGCTCGACGCCCTTCCCGGGCGGAAGGCTCTCGAGGAGACGCTCCGGCCACTGATGGAAGTCGGCAGCGTGAGCGCTCCCTCGATGCGGCGCGACCGCTACTTCTTCAGCAAGCGTGACGGCAAGCAGGCCCAGCCCGTCTATTTCGTGCAGGTCGGAGCGAAGGGGACGCCCAAGGTGCTCCTCGACGCGAACGGGCTCGACGCGGCGGGGCTGGCCGCGCCGTCGTTCCTCACGCCGAACCACGACGGCACGCTCGCCGCGTTCGGCCTCTATTACGCGGGCGACGAGAACACGACGCTGTACGTGATGGACGTCGACACGGGCGACTGGCTGGCCGACGAGATCGCCGGGAAGGTCGGCGGCGTGCAGTGGACCCCGAATTCGAAGGGCTTCTTCTACTCGAAGCTCGCCGACGTGAAGAACCCCTACTCGCGCCAGATCCGCTATCACCGCCTCGGCACGCACGAGCGGCAGGATCCGCTCCTGTTCGAGCAGTACAAAGAGGGGCCGCTCGCGACGACGTGGGGTCCCTTCGCCGGGATCAGCCGCGACGCGCGATGGATGATCGTCGGCTACTGGACCGGGACGAACTCGAACGACCTCTGGGTCGTCGATCTCGACCGCTGGTTCCGCAGCGGGGAGTTCGAGCGCGTTCCGATCGTCACCGGCGAGACGGCGACGGCGAGCGGGTCGATCGTCGGCGACACTCTCTACATGACCACGACGCTCGACGCGCCGAACGGCCGCGTCATCGCCGTCGACCTGGGCAAGCCGGAGCGCTCGCGATGGAAGGTCGTCCTGCCCGAGCGGAAGGACGCGACCCTCGAGGACCTCTCGGTCGCGCGCAGCTATCTCGCGGCGACGTACCTGAAGGACGTCACGAACCGGGTCGAGCTCTTCGAGTTCGACGGGAAGCCCGTCCGCGACGCTCGAGCTCCCCGGGATCGGCTCGGCCGGCATCTCGACCGAAGAGGACCGCGACGAGGCGTTCATCTCGTTCCGCAGCTTCAACGAGCCGCCGAGCATCTACCGGGTCGATCTCGCAAAAGGGGACAGGACGCTCTGGGCGCGCCCCGACGTGCCGGTCGATCCCTCCACGATCGAGGTCAAGCAGGTCTTCTATCCGTCGAAAGACGGCACGAAGGTCCCGATGTTCCTCGTGCACGAGAAAGGGCTGAAGCTCGACGGGAAGAACCCGACGCTGCTGTACGGCTACGGCGGATTCAACGCCGCGACGGCTCCGAGCTTCAGCGCGAGCATGTTCCAGTGGTACGCCGCCGGAGGCGTCTACGCGGTCGCGAACCTGCGGGGAGGAAGCGAGTATGGCGAGGCCTGGCACCGGGCCGGGATGCTCGAGCAGAAGCAGAACGTGTTCGACGATTTCATCGCCGCCGCGGAGTGGCTGGTCGCAAACGGCTACACGAACCCGAAAAAGCTCGCGGTCTTCGGCGGATCGAACGGCGGCCTTCTCACCGGCGCGGCGCTCGTGCAGCGGCCGGACCTGTTCGCCGCCGTCATCTCGGGCGTTCCGCTCCTCGACATGCTCCGGTACCAGAACTTCCTGATGGCCCGCTACTGGGTGCCCGAGTACGGGTCGGCCGAGAGCGCCGAGCAGTTCGAGTTCCTCCGGAAGTATTCGCCGTACCACAACGTGAAACAGGGAACGAGGTATCCGGCCGTCCTCCTGACGGCCGGCGAGAACGACGCGCGCGTCCATCCTCTCCATGCCCGGAAGATGACGGCGCTGCTCCAGGCGTCGACGGCCGGCGATCCGAAGGAAGATCCGATCCTGCTCTGGGTCGATCGCTCGGCGGGTCACGGACAGGGGAAGCCGCTCGATCTCCGGATTCGCGACGTCGCGGACCAGCGGATCTTCTTGATGTGGCAGCTCGGAATGCTGCGGTAGGGGCGCGCGGCGCGCCACCCGCATCCTCGGACTCGAACGGCGGGCCTTCGGGCCCGCCGTTCGAGTCAGGAGTCAGGGGACGAGTCTTTCGCGCGACTCCCAGACTCGGAGACTCCCAGACTCCCAGACTCCCTGCGCTCGACTAGCGGGGCTGGAAGTTGACCGGCATGGCGAGCCACGTGCGGACGCGTTTGCCGTCCTTCATCGGCGGGGAGAACTTCGCCTGGCGCACGGCTTTGACCGCCGACTCGTCGAAGCCGAGCTTCCGTGCGTCTCCGCGGAGCACGCGCACCTCGGCGACCTCGCCGGTCTCGGTGACCAGAACGGTGACGATCACGGTCGCGCCGAATTTCTGCTGGCGCGCGAACGGAGGATATTCGGGCGCGACGCTCCGGACGAGCGAAGGCGCCCGGTCGAGCGCGGAGAGCTCGATGAGATCTCCCTCGCGGACCGCGGGGGCGGCGGGCGGCTCCTCGGCAACGGAGGGTGATGCCGCTCCCTCGCGCGGGGGCGCGCCGGCCGTGTCGACCGCGGGAGCCGCGGGGACCTGGGCGGGGTGCACGCGCAGCTCTTCGAGCCGCTGCTGGTTGAGGCGGTCCGCGCCGGCGAGCTCGGTCACCGGAGCGGCCGGGGGAGGCGCGGCATTCGCGCGAGCCGTCTGCTGGGGCTCGGAGCTCGTGCGCGGAGCCGCCTTCGCGCGCTCGGCCGCGAGCTGCTTCTCGTAATCCGCCTGCAGCCGCGCCACTTCGGTCTGCAACCGCCGGTTGACCTCGTCTTCGAACGCTTTGCGGCCCGCGCCCTCATCCGTCGTCGCCGTCGCGGCAGCCAGCGCCTGCTCTTCTCCCGTCGTGGAGGGGACGGGATCGGCCACCGCCGTCAGGATCGGAGCGAGGGGAGGCGCCGAGGAGGCGAGAGTCGCGGTCTGCGCGGGAGCCGCCGCCGCGGGCGCAGCATCGCTTCGCGAGCGGAGCATGAAGAACGCCCCCGCTGCCGCCGAGACGAGGAGCAGCGCGGCCGCGGCCAGGAACGGCGCTTTCGATCGGGAGCTCGCCGGCTGAGAGAGCGGCGAGAGAAAAGGGGCGGGCGCGGCGGCGTCGGTCGCGGGAGCGGCGAGGGGCACTGCCGCCTTTCTTTCTTCCCTCGTGCGCGCGGCGATCGCCGCGAGATCCGCGCTCTGTTCGCGGCGGCGCTCCTCGGGTTCCTCCTCCTTTTCCTTCTTCATCAGCGTATGGAGGTAGAAGGCGAGGTTGAACGTCGTGGGGGCGTAATCGCCTCCCGCCGCGATGCGGGTGAGCGCCTGGTGGAGATCCTCGTGCGATCCGAATCGCTGCGCGGGGTCGGGCGCGATCGTCTTCTCGAGGATCGCGCGAAGAGCCGGAGGAATCGGATCGTCGTCGAAGTGCAGGGTCGCGGCGTCGAGCGCCGTGGCGAGCGATCCCCCCTGCGGGATTGCCGCAGGGGGCTTCCCGGTGAGCGTGAGATGGAGGATCGCGCCGACCGAGTAGATATCCGCCGCGACGGACGGCGCGCCGCCGGCGTGGATCTCGGGGGCGAGGAAAGGGCCGATCTCGCCGCGCACGCTCCGGTCCTGCAGCGACGCGATGATTCCCTTCGCGAGGTGCTGCCCCGCGAGCCGCACCTCGCCGTCCTCGGTGATCCAGACGAACTGCGGAATCAGAGCGCCGTGAACGAGGCGCGCTCCCCCCTCCCGAAAGGAGTGGAGCGCCTGGAGCGAGGCGGAGATGCGCTCGGCGATCGCCAGCGACTGGTCCACGGGAATCGGATGGGGCGAGGTGGGCCGCGAGGCCCGCTCCACGATCCCGCGCAGCGAGCGCCCTCCGGAGTACTCGTGCGCGAGCACCGTCGTGCCGTCCGCGATCTCGAGCGCCTGGCCCCGCACGATCGTCGCTCCGACGATCTGGCCGAGCGGGGCCCCCGCCGCGGCAGCCGCCTGCCGGAGCGCCGCGGAATCGCCGCCTTTGAATCGGTGGATCGCCACGACCGTGCCCGCGGCGGATCCCCCGACCGAAGCGCCTCGCCAGAGGTCCGACAGCGTCCCCTCCTCGAGTTTCCGGAAAAGAACGAAGTTGCCGACCATCTGGTAAGGCAGAGCACGGTTATCCATGGTTTCCCCTCGAGCTGGAACGTAGGGAAAGTACCCGAGCGTTACGGAGCAGTCAACGTTTCGAGGGCATTGGGGAGGCGCGAGCGAGGGGGTCGCTCAGATCGTCGCTCGGCACGAGCGAGCTCTCACTTCGCGTCGCGCAGTCGCCGGAAGTAGTTGCGCTGGTACTCCTGGACGTGGCGATTGTGCTCGGCGAGGGAGCCGGAGAAGACATGGGAGCCGTCGTTCCTGGAGACGAAGTAGAGGAACGAGGTCTTTGCCGGACTCGCCGCCGCCTTCAGCGACGCGAGTCCCGGATTCGCGATCGGGCCGGGGGGGAGGCCCGGTTTGCGGTAGGTGTTGTAGGGCGAGTCCATCTTCAGGTCGCCCTTCCTGATGTTGCCATCCCACCGCCCCGTGAGCTTGAGGGCGTAGATGACGGTCGGATCGGCCTGAAGGAGCATGTTTCTGCCGATCCGGTTCCTATAGACGGACGCGATGACCGGCCGCTCGGCGGGAAGCTGCGCCTCGGACTCGATGATCGAAGCGAGGGTGACCGTCTGGTGAACGCTCAGGCCCGTCGAGATGAAGGCGAGCTGGTCGCCGAATTGATCCCGGAAGTTCTGGATCATGAGGGCCGCGATCCGCGCGGGGGGCGTGCCGGGGGCGAGCTTGTAGGTGTCGGGAAAAAGGTATCCCTCGAGCGATTCGGCCTCGGGGCTCAGGTCGCGGACCAGATCGGCCTCGGAGGTGACCCGTTTCCAGTCGTCCGGGGAGCCGAAGCCGGCGGCGGCCATCGCCTCGCCGACGGCGAAGCGGTCGAGCCCTTCGCGGATGACGACCGTCCGGAGGATGACGTCGCCGCGGACGAGCTTGTCGAGGACGGCGATGGGGCTCATCGGCTCCCGGAACTCGTAAACTCCGGCCTTGAGCGACTCTCCCCGACGGAGGACCTTGAGATAGACGAGCGGCACGAAGTCGTCGCGCAGGACGCCCTCGCTCCGGAGGTGCTCGAGGATCTGGCCGCTGTTCCATCCACGCGAAACCTCGACGATGAGCGCGGGTCCCTGCCAGCCGCGGAACGGCTTATTCAGCGCGTTCCAGGCGAAGACGCCGGCGCCGACGGCGAAGAGGATCGCGAAGAAGACGAGCGTCGCGACGGATCGCGTGAGGGTGGCGAGGCATCCCCCGCGGCGGCGGGCCGGCATCACCCGCGCCCCGCCTCGTCGAGGAATGACTGAAGAATGATGGCAGCGGCTTCCATGTCGATGTTGTCGGCGCCGCGGCGGCGGGACCGGCCGCCGCGCTCGCGCCGCTTCGAGGCGGCCTCCGTGGTCGAGAACCCCTCGTCCCAGAGGATGACCTCCTTGCGGGTTTTCTGCCCGAGGGCCTCGGCGAGGAGGCGATAGGGGGCGAGGGCGGGGTCATCGGAGCCGCTGCGGGCCCGCCGGGGGAGCCCGACGACGAAGCGCTCGGCCCCGACCTGCTCGGCGAGGGCCGCGATGCGGTCGACGACGTCGGCGAGGTTGCCCTCGTTCGGGATGATCGAGTGGGGGGTGGCGAGCACGCCGGAGGAGCTCACGGCGATCCCGATCCTGCGGGTTCCGTAATCGACGGCGAGGGTGGTCATGCGGGGCCGATTGTACGAAATCCCTCCCGCGCCCGCAGGAATGCTGACGGGCCGGCGGAACCTCGATAGAATGACGGCTCCCGGACAGAGGACTCCTCATGAAAAACTTCAATCTCGACGCCATTCTCGAGGCGATGCTCAAGGTGTCGGATCGCGTCTCCGACCTGAACTTTTCGGTCGGCCGTCCTCCGCAGGTCGAGGTGGACGGGCAGCTCACGCCGGTCACCTTCCCCGGGCTGCCGCGGCTGACGCCGTATCAGACGGAGACGATCGTGCTCCATCATGCTGCGGGGAGATCGCGAGCTGACCGAGACGCTGATCAACCAGGGCAGCGTCGATCTGTCGTACTCGATCCCGCAGAAGACCCGGTTCCGCGTGAACGTCTTCTCGCAGCGGGGGACGTACGCGATCGTGCTCCGGGTCATTCCCGAGGGGATCCCGACGCTCGATGGCCTCGGCATGCCCCAGGAGCTGCACAACATCGCGAAGCTCAAGAACGGGGTGGTGCTCGTGACCGGCCCCACGGGATCGGGCAAGTCGACGACGCTCGCGGCGATCATCAATCAGATCAATCAAGAATACGCGTATCACATCGTCACGATCGAGGACCCGGTCGAGTACATGCACAAGCACGCGAAATCGACGGTGAACCAGCGCGAGGTCGGCTCGGACACGAAGACGTTCGCGCTGGCGTTGCGCGCCGCGCTTCGCCAGGCGCCGAAGGTCATCCTCATCGGCGAGATGCGCGACGTGGAGACGATCGAGATCGCGATGGAGGCGGCGGAGACGGGTCACCTCGTCCTCTCGACGCTCCACACGATCGACGCGTCGAAGACCGTCGACCGGATCGTCGGCGTGTTCCCGAAGGAACAGGAGCAGCAGATCCGGACGCGGCTCGCGCAGTCGTTCAAGCTACATCATCTCGCAGCGGCTCGTGCCGAAGACCGGCGGCGGCCGCGATCGCGGTGATGGAGGTCCTCAAATCGTCGATGCGGACCCGCGAGTACATCATGAAGGGCGAATCGGAAGGGCGGTCGCTGACGGACGCGATGCACGACGGGCAGGTCGACGGGATGCAGACGTTCGACGACGAGCTCGAGAAGCTCTGGAGCGAGAGCGTCATCAGCCGCGAGACGGCCCTCGTGAACGCGACGAACCCCACGAACCTCGCGCTCCGCCTCACCGAGGAAGACAAGCCCGCCGCGACCGAGGCCGAGAAGAGCGACGACGAAATGATGTCCCTGCTGGAGTAAATCGTGAAAATTCACTGCCCCTCATGCCAGAAAGCGCTCTCGATCGACGAGACGAAGCTTCCAATGAAGGAGGTCCAGTTCCCCTGTCCCTCCTGCAAGGCGAAGATCACGTTCGACCGACGCGCCGCGACCGAAGACGTTCCCTCGGTCCTGGCGCAGCATGACGACGACGAGGAATTCGCGGAAAAAGCGCTCCTGGTCGGCATCGACTCCCCCGCCGTCCGGCAGGCTTCGAAGGCGATCGGCTTTGCCCCCCTCTACCTCGGCGCGCCCGAAGCCTCGCGGGACTTCTATCTCCAGGAGTACCCGCCGATCGTCTTCTTCTGCCCCCACCAGCTCACCCAGCCGCCGATCCAGGAGATGGTTCCCCTCACCTCCGTCAGCCCCGCGGACCGGCGGCGCGCGTTCTACGTTCTCGTGGCGGACGGGGTCAAGACGCTCGACGGGAACGCCGCGTTCCTCTTCAACGTCAACCTCGTCGTCGCGAACAAGGACCTCGGGTCGTTCCCGCAGATCTATCGCGATGCGCGCGCCTTTCACGACCGGCTCTACCAGCATCTGACGCGCGCGCTGGCGTGAGGGCGTCAGTCAGGGACTACTTCTCCCTGCCTACAGGCATCGCCATCTGCACCGCCGGCTGTTCTTCTTCGACCCCGGGGCGGTACGGCTCGTAGCAGAAACGGCAGCGCGCCTCGTAGGAGGTGTCGCCGACTTCGACCTGAGAGCTTCCGCCGGCGATCCGCTGCGAGTAGTGAGCCGGCCCGCCGCACCGTACGCAGACCGCGTGCATCTTCGAGACGTCCTCGGCGAGCGAGAGGAGCGCGGGCATCGGCCCGAACGGGCGCCGGAGGTAATCCTGATCGAGGCCCGCCGCGATGACGCGAATCCCGGCATCCGCGAGCTGCATGGCGACTCCGACGATCCCCGGGTCGAAGAACTGGACCTCGTCGATCCCGATGACCTGCACGCCCAGCTCGACGCGTCCGAGCAGCTCGTCGGAGGTGGGGACGGGAATCGCCTTCAGCCGGCGGTCGTCCCGGGAGACGACCTCCTCGAGGCTGAAGCGGTCATCGAGGAGCGGCTTGAACACCTGGACCCGCTGGCGCGCGATCACCGCGCGACGCAGCCTGCGGATGAGCTCCTCCGATTTGCCGGAGAACATCCCTCCGGCGATGATCTCGATCGAGCCTCCCTTGTAACCGTCCAATGAGTCTCCCGGAATCGTCGTGGATTTCTGCTGGAAGGATAACAGACGATCGGCGAGCGTAGGGGCGCGCTGCGCGCGCCCGGAATCTCGATTCGCGACGATCGAGATTCCGGGCGGCCGCAGGCCGCCCCGACGCTCCCCTAGACGCGAAAAAGCCCCCGCGATCGTCCGCGGGGGCTTTTCGTTTACAGCGTCAGCGTGCGATCAGTCGGTTTGCAGCCGGATGACGACGCGGCGATTGCGGAGGCGTCCCTCGGCCGTCGTGTTGTCGCCGACCGGATCCTGGGTTCCGCTCGCTTCGATGCGGATCCGGGAAGGATCGATTCCGTGGCGGCTGACCAGGTAGTCGCGGACCGCTTCGGCGCGGCGCCGATCGAGATCGGCGTTCGGGCCGGTGGCTTCGCGGTCATCGGTGTAGCCGATGACGATCGCGTTGGCGCGCGGCTCCTGCTTCATGCGGAGAGCGACGTCGTCGAGGATCGCCTTGGCGATATTGGTCAGGCGCGCCGATCCGGCTTCGAAGTGGATCTCGTCGGTGCGGATGACCTGGGGCTGCGGCGGCGGCGCCACCGGCGGAGGCGGAGGCGTGACCGGCGGAGGCGGCGGTGCCACGGGCGGAGGCGGAGGCGGAGGCGGAGGCGGGGGAGCCGCGACGCGGCGTCAGGTGCATCGGCGCGAAGCCGAGGCCGAGGACGCCGCCCCACGGGCAGGAGTTGTTGTCGCTTCCGAGCATCGTCGCATTGAGGCGAATGCCTGCGCTCAGCGACCAGCCGCTGGTACCGAACCAGTGGCGAAGGCCCGTCATCAGGTAGACGATATCGTCGGGCTCGCGATCGGCGCCCTGGAAGAAGATCCCGTTGACCTCGTTGACCCAGTTGGTCGTTTCCCAGAACGAGAGCGGCACGTTCAGGCCGCCGTCGACGTGGAGCTCGTTCGCGACGTCCGTCACGAATGCCTGCTCGAAGTCGTCGTCATCGGGTTCGCCCGTGATCTTGTAGGTCGCACCGAGGGTTCCGATGCCGCGGGTCCAGTGCAGGCCGACGCCGTAATCGCCCTCTCCGCTCGTGACGACGTCGTCGCCGGTCGGCATGTCGTAGAAGAGCGACAGCGCGACGCGGTTGGCCGAGTCGAGCGGCGTGAGCGCGAACTTCGTTCCGAGGTGGAGATTCCCGATCCCGCTCTCATCGAACTCGCCGACGGCCAGATAGCCGTTGACGAAACCGGCCAGGTCGTTGGCGTTGTTCTCGAGCATGATGTACGGGAATGGACGCCACCAGCTTCCCAGCGGTCGGTCAGGCCGTATCCGAGGGAGAGGGAAACGCGGCTGTCCTCGAGGTCCATGTCGCGATAGTCGCGACGCGACGCAGGTCGGAACTCGGGTGCCGGGGCGGCGAGATAGTCGTAGTTGTTGTAGTAAATACTGAAGGACCAGTCACCCTGGCGCAGCGTGTCGCCGGTGATCGTCGTGAACAGACCGATTTCTCCGCTCGTCGCGGGAGCCACCAGCCTCACCTGGTCCGCATAGCTGATCATCTGAGCCGACGCTGCAGGGACGATCAGCAGCGCCAGCATCAACAGCGGTGTCATGATGCGGGTTTTTCTCAACATTCCACTCCTCCTGACCTCATCGCACGGTCCCCGAGGCGAAGTCCGCCGCGAGGGACAAGGATCGCGGCCTACAAATCATATGCCAGAGATCGTGCAAACCCACCCGATGGTAAGATTTGGCCCGGCAAAAGCTTACTCCACGTTTCTTCGGCGAGGAAATTCGCGCTCCGGCCGCCCCTGCCCCGCGAGTCACGCCGGAAGGAGACCCACGCCCGTGATGCTCTGGCTCCGCTCCGCCTCCCTGATCGCACTTCTCGCCATCCCTTTGGGCGCGCAGGAGGTTCCGCCTCCGGTTCCCCCCCGGAGGAGGAGGCGGTCCCCTCCGGGAAGGGCGGACCGAACCGGCCGCTCCCGAGGAGCCGCAGCCGCAGGCTCTGCCCCCTGCCTCGGAACCGCAGCCGGACGAGCCGGCGATCGCCCCCCTCCCGGCGGAAGCCAAAACGAGAGGCGACATTTTTCCGGACGCGAACATTTATCTCCCTGAAGGGGAGCTGGACATCAAGGTCCGAAAACTGATCCAGAACGCGCTCTTCGAGGGGCAGATCAACTACAACTTCGTCGACGGGGACGTCTCCACGTTCCTCCGCTACAAGTACTACGCGCGCGATTTCGCCTACAAGCTCGGCGTCTTCGACGAGCTCGAGTTCGACCAGCTTGGGGGAGCCACCGCCGAGTTCGACCGCGTCCGCGGCGGGCTCTTCATGATCAGCTATCCGAAGGACTACGACACCCGATACACGCTCCTCACCCAGGTCGATTCGCTCGCGTACGGGGACCTCTCGCGCCCCGACAACGACAAGACGAACGTCTACACCAAGCTCGGCTACCAGTTCGGGACCGAAACCGACGAGAGGCTCAACGCGATCATCGGGGAGACGCGCGGGCGGATCATCCCGGTGCTCACCGCGTACCGCGACATCGGTCCGCGCCAGATGGGCGTCGCAATCGCGGTGACCTCGTCGCTCGAGGCCATCGGCAGCGAGTTCGAATACCTCAAGGTGGAGGGAGAGCTCCTCAACCGCTTCGATTACGGGAACGAGTCCGTCCTCATCACGCGGGTTCACGCCGGCACGTTCGCGACCAAAACGCGCCTGATCCCCGAAGAGGACCAGACCCTCGAGGAGTTCTACAAATTCTCGATCCCCCGCTACGAGCTGTTCAAGCTCGGAGGGCGCGACCTTCTCAAAGGTGTCGACGGGGAAGTGCGCGGAACGGATGAGATCCACGGAATGGCGGAGTATCTGTACCCCGTCTTCCGGAATCGCGAGTACCGGAAGCTGGGCGCGCGATTCACCGATCTGTTCGCGATCGGCTACACGGGCGCCGGGATCGCGACGTACGGCACGGCCGACCTCACGGAAACCGACCGATGGGTGCTCGACGCAGGCCTCGGCTTCGAGATCGGAATGCGCATCCGCCACTACGACGTCATCCTCTCGGCGATCTACGCGGCTCCGCTCGTCAAGCCGGACGAGATGGACGGGGGAGAGTTCCTCGTTTCGGCGCGGACTTCGCGATAGATCGGCCCCCGGACCTCGGACCTCCGGCGTCGGCGGTCGCGCATACGGAAAGAGCCGGGCTGCAGCAGCCCGGCTCCTTTTCTCGATCGGAAGACTCGAGATGCGATCTGAAGTCCCTCAGATGGACGACGTGATGATCCGGACGTCGCTGACTCCGTCGATGCGCCGGACCAGGTCGGCCGCGGCATCCATCTGCGAGTGGTTGTGAACGGTACCCTGGATCGTCACGACGCCCCCGTGGGCGGCGACCCGAAGGTTCGATCCGGCAAGGCCGCGCGCGAGCGAGAGCTGCCGTTCGGCGAGTCTGGTGAGCAACTCATCCGAGGGGAGCGGGACGATGCGCGTGAGGTTCGCGACGCGGACGAACCCGAGCGCATGGAGACGCCCTTCGACCGCTTCCCATGTGGCGCGGTCGCGGACCTTTCCGCGAACGATCATGATTCCCTCGATCGGCACCAGGCGAAGATCGACGACGCCGAGCGCCGTGAGCTGCTGGTCAGCCTGCTGGACGGGGTCGGCGGCATGAGCCTGGGCGGGGGCGAGGGTTGCGACGAGCGCTGCGGCGAGGAGCGCCGAAGCCAGCTTATTGTTAGTATTCATGGAATAGGGTAGAGCAAGGGACGCGCCACTTATTTGACGTGTTCAGCATCTCGTAAGTGACGGAAAACAAAAGCGGCCCCCTTTCGGGGGCCGCTTCCTGCCAAGGGCCGTCGCGTCAGAATCGCAGGAGGGCGCCCACGCCGCTGCCCTCGTTCAGCAACGTCGAGCCGCGCGGCACGAAATCGACCTCGGCGTCGGCCCGCTGCGCGGCTGCGATGAACTCCTCGACGAGCTCGACCGTGACGATCGCCTCGCCGCAGACCGGACAGCCGACGGGGATCGACTCCCCCAGGGTGCCGCAGCTCGTGCAGCGCCATCCGTGGGCGCTGGCGTTCTCGAGGACGAAGAGCCGCGCCAGCCGCCTCTGGTTGACGGCGCCGGCGACGGCCGCGATTCCGATCGCACCGCGCCCCGCGGAGCGGGCGGCTTCCTCGAGCTCTCCCACGCGCGAGCGGAGCTCGAGGAGTTGCTGCCCTTCGATGATCGCGCGGCAGGCCGAGAGCGCTTCCTCCTCCGCGCTCCGGATGTCGAGCCGGAGCGTGCCGATGACCTTCTCCTCGACGCGTTTCGGCAGGAAGGTCCGGAAGTTCGCCAGGCTCCGCTCCTGTCCGGAGAGGATCAGGTACTCGAACTGGTTCTTCTCGATCATCCGGGCGACGACGTCGGCCACGTCCTTGTGGTGGCGGTCGATGTGGTCCTGGACGTGCCGCTGCATGTTCGCCTGGGACCAGCCGCCCTGATCGTGCCGCCGCGGCATCTCCGGGTCGCTCAGATCGAGCTCGCCGAGGATCTTTCCGAACTCGAGGGTGAACAGGCGCGCCGACTTTGCGTCGATCATCGCGAGGACGACTCGGGGGTGGCGCTTGCGGATCGCGGTGAGCTGGCGCAGGTGGGGACGCGCTCCGATGGAGAGCTCCGGGCGCACCGGGACGGGAAGCTGGAGCGGGATGAAGACGTCCTCGGTGGGGCAGGAGAAGATCGCGACGCCCCTGGTGCCGGGTTGCAGGTCGTTCTCGATGTACGCCTCGATCTGGCGGATTCCCCGTTCGATCTCGTGATCGTGGCCGTTTCCCTCGAGGGTCTCACGAATGCGGTGCGTCTCGTTTTTCAGGAAGACGCGAATGCGGTCCTTCTGCGCATCGTCTCCGCGCTGGGTGTCGAGGTAGAGGCTGAGGAAGGGGCCCCTGCTCTCTCGTGTCGCGAGCTCTCGAAGGCGGTTCTCTAGCATGATCGTTCTCCTTCCATCCGACCTGCCGCGTTGTCCCGATCGAGTCGCACCTGCGTCTCTCCCGTCTCGTGGACGGTCCGGGTCCGATGTTCGTGCACAGTCCAGACGAGAGCGATCAGAATCGCAGCGAGGAGAATGATTCCGATCAGGGCGCTCAATCGTCGAAGCATCGCGGTGGGTACTTCTCCCAATCGAAGCAACCGATATGCCACGGAGTGGCCGGAGAATACCACCGACACGGGAGCGCCACGGCCAGCTAAAATGGAGCGCATGAAAGCCGTGCTCGTCCGCGAACACGGCGGCTACGAGAAACTGGAGCTCGCCGAGGTCGAAGCCCCCGCCTCCCCCGATCTCGCCGTCGTCGCCGTCCGCGCAGTCGCCCTCAACCATCTCGACATCTGGCTCCGGCGGGGCGTCCCGGGCCATCGTTTTCCGCTACCGATGGTCCCGGGAAGCGAAGTCAGCGGTGTCATCGCCTCGCTTCCGGTCGGTGCCACGGGGTGGAACGTGGGCGACGAGGTCATCGTCGCGCCCGGTTACAGCTGCGGTGCCTGCCTCGCCTGCCTGAGTGGAAACGACCCGCTTTGCCGTCATTTCGGCATCTACGGAGAATCGGCCAACGGCGGCTGCGCGGAGAGGATCGCCGTTCCCGTCCGCAATCTCATTCGAAAGCCCAAGCGGCTCTCGTTCGAAGAGGCGGCTGCCGTGCCGCTCGATTTCCAGACGGCGTGGCACATGCTCGTGGCCCGTGCGGAGCTGCGTCCGGGCGAGACGGTGCTCGTTCATGCGGGAGGATCGGGAGTCGGAAGCGCGGGAGTGCAGATCGCGAAGCTGTGGGGCGCGACGGTCTTCGCCACGGTGGGCTCGCGCGAGAAGGAGCAACGCGCGCGCGAGCTCGGCGCCGACGAGGTGATCCTCTATCGCGAGCGCGACTTCGCCGAGGAAGTGCGCCGGCTCACTTCGAAACGGGGCGTCGACGTGGTCTTCGAGCACGTCGGCGCGGAGACGTTCGCGGGATCGATGCGCTCGCTCGCCCGCGGGGGGCGTCTGGTGACCTGCGGGGCGACGACCGGAGCGGAAGTCGAGATCAATCTCCGGCTCGTCTTCTTCAAGCTCCTCTCGATTCTCGGCTCCACGATGGGTAGCCTCGCCGAGCTTCACGAGATCATGCGCCACGTGGAAGAAGGGAAGCTCCGCCCCGTGGTCGATCGGATTCTCCCGCTCGAGGAGATCGCCGCGGGCCACAGGGCGCTCGAGGAGAGGGCCGCGTTCGGGAAGGTGGTCCTGCGGGTTTCCTCGGGAGCGCCGCACGCGCCTCGTGAGGAAGATCCTCACGAAGTCCGGTAAAATAGAGGTCCAATGGTTTCCCTCTCCTCCGCCGCCGGGGCGGCGCCGCGCATCCACGTCCTTTCCTCCGACCTCGTCAACAAGATCGCCGCGGGAGAGGTCGTCGAGCGCCCCGCCTCGGTCGTGAAGGAGCTCGTGGAGAACGCCATCGACGCCGGGGCGACGGCGATCGACCTCGACCTGCACAACGGCGGAAAGAAAAGGATCGAGATCGCCGACGACGGCTGCGGCATGACCGAAGAGGAAGCGGTGCTCGCGCTCGAGCGCCACGCGACCTCGAAGATCTCGCGCTTCGAAGATCTCGTCTCCATCCGCGACGCTCGGATTTCGCGGCGAGGCGCTCCCCTCGATCGCGAGCGTCTCGCGATTCACGCTGATCACGTCCGCGACGACGGACGGCGTGGCGACCGAGGTCGTTCTGCGTGCCGGGGCGGCCGCCCGAGATCCGACCGGCGGCGCGCGATCGAGGCACGACGCTTCGGGTCGAGGACCTCTTCGAGAACGTGCCGGCGCGGCAGAAGTTCCTCAGGAGCGCCGACGCCGAGTTCCGCGCCATCGTCGCGGTCGTCTCCGCCTACGCTCTCCCCGCTCCGCACCGCGCCTTCCGCGTCGCGCACAACGGAAGGGTCGTCCTCGATCTCCCGGCCGTCGAAACGATGAGGGAGCGGACGCTCCAGGTGATCGGTTCGCGCGCGGCGCGCGATCTCGCGCCCGTCGAGTTCGCGATGGAGAACTGCTCGGCGGCGGGGTTCGTCTCGCGCGGAGCGTCTCTGGGGAGCCGGCGCAATCAGTTCTTCTTCGTCAACGGCCGCTCGGTGCGCGACCGCGTCCTCACGCACGCCGCGAGCAGGGCCGTCGAGACCTTCGACTACGATCGCCACCCGGCGATCGTCCTCTTCCTCGAGATCGACCCGGAGCTCGTCGACGTGAACGTGCATCCCGCGAAGACCGAAGTCCGCTTTCGCGACTCGGGACGCATCCACGTTCTGGTGGAGGAGTCGGTGCGGCGAGCGCTCGGGGCGCCCGCGCGCGGCGCCGCGCTCATGAGCCGCCCCGGCGACGGCCCCGATGCCGTGGGCGCCCGCGGCGGGGGAGCCGGCCGGCGCTCAGGCGACGCTCGTTTCCGACGCGCCGCAGGTGCCGTTCGGCACGCCCGTGTGGGGGGCCACCCCTCTGTTTCGCGAGCGCTCCTTGGTGCAGCCGCCCTCCTCCGCGATACGACACGTCGACGGTCGGCGCCCTTGCGGGGCGCGTGGTCGGCCAGTACCGCGACAGCTACATCCTCCTCGACACGCCGGAGGGGCTCCGGCTCGTCGATCAGCACGTGGCGCACGAGCGCGTTCTTTACGACCGCATCGACGCCTCGCTCTCCTCGGCGCCCCAGGTGCAGCGGCTGCTCGAGCCGTTCCTCTACGACACCGGCGCGGCCGAGGCCGCGCTGCTCGACTCGCACCTGGGCGAGTTGCGCGCGCTCGGCTTCGACATCGAGCGCTTCTCGGGCAACAGCTTCGCGATCGCCGCCGTCCCTCATCTGCTCGGGCGCGAGAGCCTCGGCTCCTTCCTCGCGAAAGTCGTGGACGCCGCGGCGGAGGAAAAGGGATCGCACGCATCGCGGATCCGCGACCGGATCGTCGCCTCTCTCGCCTGCCAGGCCGCGATCAAAGTCCATCGCCCTCTCTCCGGGGACGAGATGAGCCGGCTCGTCGCCGAGCTGCTCGATTCATCGAACCCGTTCGCCTGCCCTCACGGACGGCCGATCATCGTCGACATCCGCCACCTCGACATCGAAAAGCACTTTCACAGGAAGTGAGAAGGGGCGGATGTTCGCGCGGCTCGCTCGCCTCTTCCGCCGCTCGTTCACGCCGGCCGCGCTCGGCAGGGTCGGCGAACGGAGGGCCGCGCTCCACCTGAGGCTCCGAGGCTATCGCATCGTCGAGAGGAACGTCCGCCTCCGCGAAGGGGAGATCGATCTCGTCGTCCGCCGCGGCCGCCGCGTGGCGTTCGTCGAGGTCAAGAGCCGACAGGAGAAGGGCGCGCCGGCGGAAGCGGTCGACTCGAAGAAGCAGGCGCAGATCGCCCGGATCGCCGAGCGGTATCTCGCCGGAAGCCCGTTCGAGGGCTGCAGCCTTCACTTCGACGTGGTGACCGTATTCTGGGACGGATGGCGTTTCCGCGTCCGCCACCTGCGGGACGCGTTCTACATCGAGGGGAGGGCCGGGGAGCGGGGAAGGCCGCGGGTGGGGTGAAGAGGCGTTGAGGCGTTGTCCGTCTGCTCCGTTCTCCGTTCTCCGCGCCCAAGAGTGCGGGGCCGGTTTTCGGGGCGTTTCACGGCCTTCCCGAGGAATAGAGATACCGGCCGGATCGTTACTTGACACGCTCTCGGGCGATCTCCTAGATTGTCCGGACCACGCGGGAATAGCTCAGTGGTAGAGCGCAACCTTGCCAAGGTTGAAGTCGCGGGTTCGACCCCCGTTTCCCGCTCCAATCGATCACCCGTAAGGCCGCCGCAAGGCGGCCTTTTTCGTTCGGGCTGGGGCGTAGGGACCGGCTGCGCCGGTCCGTTTTCCGTCAAGGCTGAACCGGAGACGGACCGCCGCGGGCGGTCCCTACGCGTCCAAGGTCCGAGGTCCGAAACGAAGAACGGAGAACGGGGAACGGGGAACGGGGAACGGGGAACGGAGAACGGAGAACGGAGAACGGAGAACGCCATTCTGCCTTACGCCTTCCGATCCACGCGAATCCCATACGCATTGAGCTTCCGGTAGAGGTTCGAGCGTTCGACGCCGAGAGCCTCGGCGGTGCGGCTGACGTTGCCCCCGAATTCCTGGAGGCGGCGGAGGATGAGCTCCCGCTCGAACTCCTCCCGCGCCTCGCGCAGCGAGAGGGATTCATCAGCCGACGCGGCTCTCGGGGGGCGCGGGAACCGAGGACGATCGCCGCGGCGTCGATGACCTCGCCCGGCTCGAGGATCGTGAGCCGCTCCATCAGATTCCGTAGCTCGCGGACGTTTCCCGGCCAGTGGTAGCCGAGCAGCTTCTGCTCGGCGGCGGAGCTCAGCCTTTTCGGCTTCTGCCTCGTCTCGGCGGCAAAGCGGCGGAGGAAGTGGTCCGCGAGCAGGAGGATGTCGCGGCCGCGGTCGCGCAGCGGAGGGACTGCGATCGGGCAGGACGTTGAGGCGGAAATAGAGATCCTCGCGGAACGTGCCGTTGCGGATCTCCTCCTCCAGCTCCTTGTTGGTCGCGGCGATGACGCGGACGTCGACCTCGATCGTCTGGTGGCCGCCCACGCGCTGGAACTGCTGCTCCTGCAGTACGCGGAGAACCTTGGCCTGGGTGCGGAGCGACATGTCGCCGATCTCGTCGAGGAAGAGCGTTCCGCCATCGGCGAGCTCGAACTTTCCCTTCCGGTCCTCGCTCGCGCCGGTGAAGGCGCCCTTTTTGTGGCCGAAGAGCTCCGACTCGATGAGCTCGTCGGGGATCGCGGCGCAGTTGACCGCGATGAACGGCTGCTCGGCGCGCGGGGACTGGCGGTGGAGCATCCGCGCGACGATCTCCTTGCCGCTTCCGTTCTCGCCGCGGACCAGGACGCGCGATCCGGACCGCCCGGCGCTGCGGATCTGCTGTTCGAGGCGTTTCATCGGCTCGCTCTCGCCGATGAGCACTTCATCGAAGGTGAGCGAGCGCTTGAGCTCGCGCACTTCCTGGCGAAGGTTCCGGTCGGCGAGCGCGTGAGCGACAGTCAGAAGGACGCGCTCGAGCGAGAGCGGCTTCTCGAGGAAGTCGTACGCGCCGAGACGGGTGGCGCGCACCGCCGTCTCGACGCTCCCGTGGCCGGAGATCACGAGGACCGGCGGCATCGACCCCACCGCGCGAAGGCGCTCGAGCAGAGCCAGTCCGTCGATCCCGGGCAGCCAGACGTCCAGGAGAATCAGGTCGAAGTCCTCGCGAGCATAAGCCGCGAGCGCCTCCTCCGCCGGACTCGCACAGCGTGCAGCGGTGCCCTTCGTCCTCGAGGATGTCGCGGAGCGTCTCCCGGATCGAGGGTTCGTCGTCGACGATGAGGATTCTTGCCACTCGTCATGCGCTCACGCCGGGATCTGAATCAGAAACCGCGTTCCCGTCGGGCGGTTGTCGTGGACCGAGATGGTGCCGTCGTGGTCGTGAACGATGCGATGGACGATCGCGAGGCCCAGACCGGTGCCGCGTCCCTTGGTCGAGAAGTGGGGGAGGAAGAGTTTTTCCTTGTCCCGGTCGGAAACGCCGCGGCCGGTATCGGACACTTCGAGGACGACGGTCCGCTCGGCGACGCGGGCGGCGAGCGAGACGGAGCCGGAGTCGGTGGCTTCCATCGCGTTGTCGAGAAGGTTGATGAGCGCGCGGCGGATCTGCTCGGGATCGACGACGGCTCGAAGCTCGGCCGGTGCGTCGATGGTCACGAGGACGTCCGGCTTGAGGTCGGCGTAAAGGCCCGCGACGTCGCGGAGGATCTCTCCGAGGTTCGTTTCGCGGAGGTGGATCGCCGGCATGCGCGCGAAGCGGGAAAACTCGTCGACCATCCGCTGGAGCTGTGCGACTTCGTTGACGATGGTGCGGCAGCCGTCCTCGACGGCGCGCTCGAGATCGGGGTCGCGGCGGCGGAGTTTGCGGACGATGCGCTCGGCCGAGAGCTGGATCGGCGTGAGCGGGTTCTTGATCTCGTGTGCGATCCGCCGTCCCGCCTCGCTCCACGCGGCGAGCTTCTGCGCCTGCACGAGCTGGGTGAGGTCCTCGATTCCGACGACCCATCCGCCGCCGTCCGCGAGCCCGCCCATGCGCGCGGCCGATACCTCGAGATAGCGGATCTCGCCGCCGCGCATGACCGTGACCTCGCGCGAGCGGGCGGTGCGCTCCCCGAGCTCGCGGAGGTGGTCCGCGAGCGGCTGGAGCTCCCCGCCGAGGACGCGGTCGATCGGCGCGCCGGCGGCCGTCGCCTCGATCTGCAGGATCCGGACGGCCGCGGGATTGATGCTCAGGAGCTCGAACCGGTCGTTGAATGCGAGGATCCCGGTCGAGACGCTGCCGAGGACCGTGGCGAGATACGCGCGCTCGTCGGCGAGCTCCCGGTTGGAGCTCGTCAGCGCGCCCCGCTGCTGCTCGAGCTGTTCGGCCATGGAGTTGAACGATCCGATGAGCAGCCCGAACTCGTCGGTCGCCTGAACGCTGATGCGGTGGCCGTAATCGCCCGCGGCGAGCGTCTTCGTCCCCTCGGCGAGCGCCGCGATCGGAACCGTGATTCGCCGCGAGACGTAGATCGCGACCAGGAGCGCGAACAGAAGGATGGCGAGCGTGATCGTCAGGAAGAGCGAGGTCTGCGCCGCCTTCAGCGCGGGCCGCTGCAGCTCGAGCTGCTGAAAGTCGTGCCACGCGATGATGTTCTGGTCGAGCTTCCGGCTCACCTCGGCCGGAACGAAGATTCCCGCGATCGCCGCGCGCCCCTCCCGCGCCGCCACCGCCACCCGGATCCAGCTTCCCTCCGGCCCCGGATCGATCCGGCTCGCCGCGCCGAGGCGGCGCACTTCGTCGAAGAACCGCGCGGAAGGCTCCGCGATCGCGTGAACGGGGGAGCGCGGGTCGGCGAGGATCTTCACGACCGACCCGTTCTCGTAAAGGCCGACGAGGTCGACGTCGTGCCACTGGCGCACGTGCGCGAGCGATCGATCGAGGTCGTCCCCACCTGCCGCGATCTCGCGCGCCGCGCCCTCCGCCTGGCGGATCGCCCGGTCCTGCGCGTAACGGGCGACCTCCTCCGCGTTCTCGAGCAGCGTTCGCACCGGCGTGTTGAACCAGCGGTCGATCGAGACCCGCAGAAGGTCCGTCGCGACCACGAACAGCAGCCCGATCGGAAGGATCGAGATCAGCACGTACGTGACGACCAGCTTCGTCCGGAACCGCGAGCCCAGGATTCCCCGCTGCCGCTCGAGCAGGACCTTGATGAGCCCCCGGAGCAGGACGAAGAGGACGCCGATGACCAGGATCAGGTTGATGTTCCAGAGGACGAAGAGGAGAAGCCGGTTTCCCAGCGCTTCGGCCGAGAGCTCGTTCGCCCGCTGCGTGAGGTAGTAGATGAAGGTCGTCGCGAGGATGACGAGCAGCGGAATCGCGACGACGATCCTCGGGTCCTTCCTGTAACGGACCAGGAGCGCGCGGGCTTTCACCGGGCCGCTCCGCGCTGCCGGGCGGCGGCGCTCTCCACCCGCGTCTCCTCCCAATCGGTCGAGACGTCCCAGGGAATCAGGTACCAGACGTAGCGCCGGCTCAGCTCGGCGCGCACGCGGACGCGGAGCTTCCACGGCTTCCGCCCCGCGGTGGAGAGGAGATCGGCCTCGCGGATCGACGTCATCCTCCGCTGAAGCTCCTCGAGCGACGATAGAATCTCGGAGCTCACCAGCTTCCGATCGCGACGGTAGTTGAGCAGGTACTCCCGGGTCACCGAGTTGTAGGTCGCGACCATCTCGATCCGCGAGCTTCCCACCAGGTCATCGAACCAGTTCGGCCGCTTCCGGACCAGCTCGATCTCGTAGGCGAGCACCGTCGGCAGACCCGACTCGATCGCCTGGAGGATCTCCGGTTTGCGGAAGACGTCTTCGAGCCGGAAGCGAACCGAGACCATCCCGTTCTGTTCCGTGGCTGCGAGCTCGCGGATCCGCGGATCTCCGGCGGCGACAAGGGGGGCGGCCAGCAGAAGAAGCAGCCCGAAAGGGAGGAAGCGCCGCATGTGTGGCTTTTTTACCACATATGAGGGGGCGGGGGTTAGGCCCCGCGGGCTCGAAGGGCTCGAGATTCGGGCTCGGTTCCTTCGTCACGCCCAGGACGGGGCGCTGACCGCCGCGGTCGTTTCGTCGCCTTCCAGCTCCCACGCTTCGTGCTCGCGGAGGATCGCGGCGACGAGGCGGGAGTGGAGCGCGTGGCCGGCGCGGACGGCCGTGATCTTCCCGGTGATCGGGCGGCCGAGGAGCGCGAGGTCGCCCAGAAGATCGAGGACTTTGTGGCGGACGAACTCGTCGCCGAAGCGGAGCGGCCCGTTCATGACGCCCCCCTCGTCGAGGACGATGCAGTTCTCGACCGAGCCGCCGCGCGCCAGTCCGGCGGCGCGGAGCTTCTCGACGTCGCGGATGAAGCCGTACGTCCGCGCGGGGGCGATGTCGTTCGCGAACGTGCGGTAGTCGTAATCGAACGAAAGGCGCTGCCTGCCGATCGCGGGATGGTCGAAGTCGATCCGGTACTCGATCGAGAGGTGGTCCGACGGCTCGATCCGGATCTGCTTGCTCCCTTCGGCGATCTCGATCGGCTTCCGGATCCGGAGGGCCCCGATCCTCTGGCCGAGATCGCGCGTCCCGGCTGCTTCAATGAGGTGCACGAACGGAAGAGCGCTCCCGTCGACGATCGGAACTTCGGGGCCGTCGATCCGGATATCGAGATCGGTGATCCCGGCGGCGTGGACCGCCGACAGGAGATGTTCGACCGTGCCGATGGAGACGTCGTCCTTGCCGACCGAAGTCGCGTAGTCGAGGGCGGTGGTGGAGGCGAGCAGAGCGGGGATCCGAAGGTGGTGCAGATCGGTCCGGACGAAGGACAGGCCCGCGCCGGCGGCGGCCGGATGCAGCTCGACTTTGGTGTAAATGCCGCTATGGATGCCGATCCCTTCGATCGCGACCGGTGTGCCGACAGTTTTTCGCTCTATGGTCATGGATGATCCTGCTGTTCCCTAGAGCGATGACGGTGCCACCGGACCCCGTGGACCTTGATTGAGCCAACTATCGGTGCTTCAGCGGTTTAGCTCATTGTGAACGGGTGGTTACGGCCGCGGAGTGTGGCTCCGGCGCAACACTGCCGTCGCGTGGGGGCGACAGATCGGGGCAGACTCGGGGTCTGAGGTCCGAGGTCCGGGGCCTGAGGTCCGGGGTCTGAGGTCTGAGGTCTGCCGTTAGAATGCGCCGGATGGCGAAGAAGGATTCAGACAGCGGCGAGAAGCTCATCGCTTCCAACCGCAAGGCGTTCCACGACTACTTCGTGCTCGACCGGCACGAGGCGGGGATCGCCTTGACCGGCACCGAGGTGAAGTCCCTCCGGGAAGGGAGAGCGAATCTCTCGGACAGCTACGTCATCGTCCGTGAGGGAGAGGCGTTCCTCCTCAACGCGCACATCTCTCCGTACACTCATGGGAACCGCGAGAACCACGACCCCCTCCGGACGCGCAAGCTGCTGCTCCACCGCCGCGAGATCGACAAGCTCGAGTCCGCGGTGCGCGACAAGGGCCTTTCCGTGGTTCCGCTCCGGCTCTACTTCCGCCGCGGCGTGGTCAAGGTGGAGGTCGCGGTCGTCCGCGGGAAGAAGCTCCACGACAAGCGCGAGACCGAGCGGACCAAGGAAGCGGACCGCGAAGCGGCGTCGGCGATGAAGAGGGCGGGGCGGGTCGGGGTCAGGAGTCGGGAGTCTAGTTCTCTGAGGCTCCTGGAGTCTGAGAGACCCTAGAGGGGTCTAGGAGTCTGGGAGTCTAGGGGTCCGTCTTGAAGTCCGAGCGTCAAGGAGTCGTTTTCGCAGACTCTTAGACTCTTAGGCTCCTGGACTCTGAGACCGACCCCTAGACCCCTAGACTCCTAGACTCCTTGACTCCCAGCCTCCTGGACGCTGCGCGCGCCTCTTTCGTTGACGAATACGCCCGCCTGGGTTTAACTGCTCCCCCCATGGCCTGGTTCAAGAAAGAGAAGAAGCCGAAGGAGCCGATCGAGAGCGCCGCGCGCATCCCCGAGGGGATGTGGATCAAGTGCGAGGGGTGCCGCGAGATCATCCTCCGGAAGGACGCCGAGGCGAAGGGGCTGGTCTGCCCGCGGTGCGACTATCACTTCCGGCTCACGGCGGTCGAGCGGCTCGAGATGCTGTTCGACGACGGGGCGTACCGCCTGTTCGCGACCGACATCCGGTCGGCCGACCCGCTCCGGTTCCGCGACACGAAGCGCTACCGCGACCGGCTGAAGGTCTACGAGTCGAGGGTCGGCCCGGGCGACGCCGTTCTCTGCGCCGAGGGGAAGATCGAGGGGCAGTCGGCGGTCGTCTGCGCGATGGAGTATGCCTTCATGGGGGGCTCGATGGGATCGGTCGTGGGCGAGAAGATCACGCTCGCGGCCGAGAGATGCCTCGATCGGAAGCTCCCCCTGGTCGTCATCTCCTGTTCTGGCGGCGCGCGGATGCAGGAAGGGATCCTCTCCCTGATGCAGATGGCGAAGATCTCGGCCGCGCTGCGCAAGCTCGTCGACGCCGCGCTGCCGTACATCTCGGTGCTGACCGACCCGACGACGGGCGGCGTCACCGCCTCGTACGCGATGCTCGGCGATCTCAACGTTGCCGAGCCGAAGGCGCTGATCGGCTTCGCGGGCCCGCGCGTGATCGAGCAGACGATCCGGCAGACGCTGCCCGAAGGATTCCAACGCTCCGAGTTCCTCGTCGAGCACGGGATGGTCGATTTCATCGTCGAGCGGAGCGAGATGAAGGCGACGCTGGCGAAGTGCCTGAGACTCCTCGCGCCTGCCTAGATCTCTGATTGCAGATTGCAGATTAGCCTTCGTTGATCGTTGATCGTGGGTTCGCGAAGCCGCAGCGACCGTCCCTCAGCAATCAGCAATCACGCGACGCCTGATTCCTCCGCCGTGACCGACGAGCTCCGCTATCTCGACTCGCTCCAGGGGAGCGGCATCCGCCCCGGACTCCGGCGCATGCGGATGTTCCTCCGCGAAGCCGGCAACCCGCACCGCCGCTTCCGGTCGGTCCTGGTCGCCGGGACGAACGGAAAGGGATCGACTGCGGCGACGCTCGCCTCGGTCCTCACGGTCGCGGGATACAGGACGGCTCTCTACACCTCGCCGCACCTCGTCTCCATCCGGGAGCGGTGGTCGATCCAGGGGGAGCCGGTCGGGTCGCAGCCGCTCCGGGAAGCGATCCGGCGCTTGCGCGAGATCGACGGCCGGCTCGGCACCGAGCCGACGTATTTCGAAGCGCTCACACTCCTCGCGTTCCTGATCTTCGCGGACCTGGGCGTCGAGGTCGCCGTCCTCGAGGTTGGAATGGGCGGGCGTCTCGACGCGACGAACGTCGTGCGACCGATCGCCTCGCTGGTCACTCCGATCGGCCTCGATCACACGGAGTGGCTCGGGACGACGATCCCGCGCATTGCGAGGGAGAAAGCGGGCATCATTCACCGCGGCTCGATCGCCGTCACGTCCGTGGAGGACCCCGGCGCGCTCGCCGTGCTCGCGGCGCGCGCGGCTCGGGCGGGGACTCCGCTCCACCGCCTCGAGCGCGAGGTCGCGATCGAGAATCTCCGATCGGGCGCCGGCGGGGTTTCGTTCCGCTATCGCAGCGACCGGGGGACCATGCGCCTCCGTTCGCCGCTCGCGGGAGAGCATCAGGCGCAGAACGTGGCGCTCGCCGCGCGCGCCGCGGAGCTTCTCGCCGAGGAGCTGCCGCTCGTCGACGGGGGGGCGATCGAGCGCGGCATCGCCGCCACCCGGTGGCGCGGCCGCCTCGAGCAGTTCACGCTCGGGGAGACCCGGGTCTGGGTCGACGGCGGGCACAATCCGCATGCGCTCCGACGCGTCGCCGAGTTCGTCCGGCGCCACCTTCCGCGGCCGCGGGCGCTCGTCTTCGGCGTGCTCCGCGAGAAGGACTACGTGGAGATGGCGCAGATTCTCTTTCCGCTCTTCGATTCCGTGATCCTGACCGAGCCGGAATCGGACCGCGCGGTCTCCGCGCGCAGCGCGAAACAGAGCCTCTCGTCTCGATTCACGGGCCTGCGCGCGATCCGCCGCCCGCGCGCCGCCATCGCCGCCGCGACCGAGTCGGCGGCCTCCGTGCTCGTCTGCGGCTCCCTCTATCTCGCGGGAGAAGCCATCGCGATGCTGGATCGGATGGGGGAGAGGGGAAAGGCGGCAGCCAGCAGTCGGAAGCATTGAACCGTGAGCGCGCTACGCGCTCCTCAGGACGAGGCGGGAGCGGGCCCGTCCTCTTGCCCTTTGCCTGCTTCTTCCTGCCTGCTCCCGCTTCGCAGCGCGACGAGAGCGACCGCGAGCAGAGCCAGCGAGCTCGCGATCCACCCCGCGGCGATCGCCGCCCGCATCCTCCCGAAGCGGAGCTCGACCGACGAGGCCCCCCGCGGGATCGAGATCCCCACGCGATCGACGTTGAGCGGCCCGACGCTCAGCCGCGTTCCCCCGCTGATCGACCGCTCGCCACGCGCGGAACCAGCTCTCGTTGACCAGCAGCGTCCCGTTCGTGCGGGGATCGACCTCGATCCGCCATCCGTCGCGGATCCGCTCCGCATGGCGCACCGCAACGACGCCCTCGCTCGCGGAGCCCGGCGGTCCCGCCGCCACGCGAAGGACGTCCGTCTCCTTCTTCTCGAGGAGCTCGATCGCCTCGCCGATCGATGCGGTCGGACTCACGCGCACGGGATGCACGAGCGGGACGGGACGCCGGACCTCCTGCTCGAAGAGGGGCCGGGCCCCGCCGTCCAGCGGACGGGGCGCGCCGAGCTCGGCCGCCTCGAGCGGACGTTCGGTGACCACGGCGGACGCGCCCGCGAGACGGCTCCATCGCGCCAGGAGGCGGGGATCTCCCGAGCGGGCGCGCTCGTGAACGATCCGGGAGAGGAACGAGTACATGCCGTCGGGCGACTTTTCGAGCGCGTAGCCGGCGCCGAAGGCCGCGGCCCACAGCGGCTCCCCGGTCGCGGCGGCGCGGCGGTACTCATCGCGCGCCGCGCCGCCGCGCGGGCCTCCGGAGACGACCCTCACGATCCGCGGACGCGCGGCCCACGCCGGCCCCTCGCGGTAATGGCGCGCGAGATCGACCGGGGCCGCGAGGACGGCGAAGACCGCCGCAGTTCCCAGCGTGATCGCCGCGAGCGCCCGGCGCGTGAGGCGCGTCGGCCGAAGCGCGGCCACCGCCAGAACGGGAATCGCGATCGCGGCCCCGATGAGCACGCGTTCCCTCATCGCGGAAGACCAGGGGGCTCCGCCCGCGGCGCGGATTGCGAGCAGCGCGATGAGGGTTCCGCCGGCCGCGGCCGACACGCGATCGAGCGCGCTGCGGCTCTCCTTTGCGAGCCATCCCGCGACGAGCGCCGTCACGAGCGCCGCGAAAGGAAGCGCGAGCTTCTCGGGATAGCGCAGCAGCCGCGCGGCCGGGAAGGTGTCGACGATCCAGACGACGACGGGATTGAAGCGGCCGAGAGCGAAAAAGAGGAGCGCGAGCGCGGCCACCTGCACTCGTCGGAGCGGCCGCGGAGGGGAGGCCAGCGCCGGCAGGGCGAGCGCGCCGAGATAGAGATAGAGGAAGAACGGGGGCCAGCGCGAGGCCGCCCCGGAGGCTCTCCATCCCGCGTCGCCCAGGTCCGTCGGCAGGCCGCGAACGGGCCCCAGGAGGGCCTCGGCGAGCTGCCACGGAGAGAGCGACGCGGAGAGCACCGTCTCCGCCGAGTAAGCCCGGACGCCCCGCTCGGTTTCAGGAGCGATCTCGCTCCACGCGAGGAGCAGCGGAGACGCGATGACGAGCGTGACGAGTACCGCGACGGCGCAGGCCGTCCAGGCGCGCGCGGACCGGAGCGCCGGGAGGAGGATCGTCGCGGCGAGCGCCGCCGTCGCGAGCAGCGTCACCGGTTCGCCCGCGAGCGCGAGAAGCCCGAACGTCCCGCCGAAGAAGAGCGCCGTCCGCCTCTCCGGCCGCTCGGCGAGCCGCTGCGCGGCGACGAGCGCGAGGGGAATCAGCGTCACGGACGGAGCGAGGTTGTAGAAGGCGAGCGTCGAGATCGCCGCCCCCGAGAGCACCCAGAGCGCCGCGCCGGCGGCATCGTAGGGAGAGGGGATGCGCCACGCGCGGAGGAGGGCCCGCATCGCGAAGGCGCCGCCGATCCAATGGAGAAGGAAATGGAGGTTGAAGGCCGCCATCGGCGGGAGGAGCGCGAAGAGGATCCAGTCGGGATAGAACGCGAGCGCGTTCGGATTGCCCGCCAGCGGCTGGCCTCCCCCGGCGAGCGGATTCCATAGATGGAGCGCGGGAGCGCCCGCCATCACGGATCGATAGGGAAAGTGGGTCGAGAAGTTGTCGCGCCAGTAGAAGAAGATCGAGGGCGAGACCGCCGCGGCGAGGAGGATCGCCGCAACGGCGGCCAGCCGCACATACCCGTTGCGCATTCCGCCGACCATCCTACAGAATGCCTGCGCCGATGAACAAAGAGCGCCGCGTACCGATCGCGATCGCGGTCCTGCTCGGGATCTTCGCCCTCCAGTACCTGGCCAACGCGGCGATTCTCGCCTCCGCGGGCCATCCGATGCCCAGCCTCAAGTGGGTCCTCCGGACGGCGTTCAACTTCGCGCACCTCGTTCTTCCCGGCATCGTGGCCGGCGTGATCCTCTCGGCGCTCCGCCGCGAGCTGCGGCTCCACCTTCGCATCATCCGAAGCTGGCGCTGGATCGCGACCACGCTCCTGCTGGTCTTCGGGGTCTCGGTCCTCGGCTACGAGTACGGGGTCCTCAAGATCACGGTGCATCTGGTGCGGCGCGTGAATTTCGACGCGGCGTTGTGGGAGATCGACCGCTGGCTGATGCTCGGGGTCTCGCCCAACGTCTTTCTGCTCGAAGCGTTCTCTCATCCCCTCTTCTACAGGGCCTTCGACCGGCTCTATGCCGTCGCGTTCGGAATCACGATGATGGCCTCGTTCGTCCTCATGTTCGGATGGCGGGACAACCGGGACCGCGTGGGCTTTCTCGCGGGGAGCGCCGTTCTCTGGCTGGGCGGCGCCTGGCTCTATCTAGCCGTCCCTTCCCTCGGCCCCGCATACGCCTTCTACGACGTATGGGACAGGGTGCGGGAGTCCTTCCCGATGACGACGAGCATTCAGAACATGCTCCTCCAGAATCATCTGCTGGTCCTTCGGCTCGCGGAGGGGGAGCGGAACCTCGGCATCAACGTCCATATGGGCATCGCGGCGTTTCCCTCGCTTCACGTCGCGTTTCACGCGCACTTCGCGTTCTGGCTGCAGCGGCTCGTTCCGAGGATCCGCCTCCTGGGCTGGGTCCTGCTCGCCGTGGTGTTCATCGGCTCCGTGATCACCGGGTGGCACTACCTGATCGACGCCGTCGGCGGGGTGATTCTCGCGTGGCTGGCGTGGCGCGTCGGAGCATGGGTCGCCGGGCCGAAGGAGCCCGCCGCCGTCCCGGTTTCCTCGCCGTCCGCATCCGCCGGGGAAGCCTGAGCCCCGGCTCACGACGCTGGTTGCGGCGGCCGCGGGTACGGGAGAGAATGCGGACCGGATTTTCCGGAGGTCAAGCAATGACGACTCGCGCCGAAGAAGCGGCCGCCACTGGCCGCGATTTTCTCCACCGCTCCCTCTCGGAGGTCGACTCCGAAGTCGCTGAAGCGATCCGTTCGGAAACGACGAGACAGAACGAGACGATCGAGCTGATCGCCTCGGAGAACCACGTCTCGGAAGCCGTCCTGACGGCGATGGGATCGGTCTTCACGAACAAGTACGCCGAGGGGTATCCGGGCAAGCGTTACTACGGCGGATGCGGTCCGACGGACGTGGTCGAGAACCTCGCGATCGAGCGCGCGAAAGCAGCTCTTCGGCGCCGAGCACGCGAACGTGCAGCCGCACTCCGGCTCGCAGGCGAACATGGCCGTCTACTTCGCCATGCTCAAGCCGGGCGACACGATCATGGGGATGGACCTCTCGCACGGCGGGCATCTCACGCACGGCCACCCGCTCTCCTACAGCGGCCGCGATTTCAAGGTCGTCGCCTACGGGGTCGAGCGCGAGACCGAGACGATCGACTACGACGCAGATGCGGGCGCTCGCCGAGGAGCATCGGCCGCGGATGATCATCTGCGGCGCGTCGGCGTACTCGCGGATCATCGACTTCAAGCGCATCCGCGAGATCGCCGACTCGGTCGGCGCGCTGATGATGGCCGACATCGCCCACATCGCGGGCCTCGTCGTCGCGGGACTCCACCCCTCGCCGGTTCCCTACGCCGACTTCGTCACGACGACCACGCACAAGACGCTGCGCGGCCCGCGCGCGGGCCTGATCCTCTGCAAGGAGCAGTACGCGAAGGATCTCGACCGCGCGGTCTTCCCCGGCGTCCAGGGCGGGCCGCTCGTGCACATCATCGCCGCGAAGGCGGTGGCGTTCCGCGAGGCGCTCCACGCCCGAGTTCCGCGGAGTACCAGAGGCAGATCGTCGACGAACGCGAAGGCGCTCTGCGACGGCGGTCGCGCGGCGCGGGCTTCCGCATCGTCTCCGGCGGCACCGACAACCACCTTTTCATGACCGACGTCTTCTCGAAGGGGATCACCGGCAAGGACGGCGAGAAGATGCTCGAGGCGGCGAACATCACCGTCAACAAGAACACGATCCCCTTCGACCAGAACAAGCCGATGGTCGCCTCCGGGATCCGCATCGGAACGCCGGCCGTGACGACCCGCGGGCATGCGCGAGGACGGAGATGAAGACGATCGGCGGGCTGATCGCCCGCGTGCTCGACGCGAAGGGCGACGACGCGACGGTGGGGGCCGTGCGGGAGAAGGTCCTCGCGCTCTGCCGGAGCTTCCCGATCTATTGATCTCGGGGGGGAAGGGCCGCGCGCTGCGCTCGCGGGAGCGCGCGGTCGATCTTCCGGATCAGCGCTTCCGTCTCGCGGGCCTCGTCGTCTCTTCCGCCGTTGCGCCGGAACTGGAGCTCGTCGAGAACAGAGCTCGCGCATCGAGCAGCGGCCCGGCCTTGCGCGGCGCGCTCACGTCGATGCGGTAACGCGCGGCCTCGCCCCGTGCGCCGTCCCGCGTGGGTCGGCGTGCCGCGCCGGCCGCGAGGAGGCCGGCCGCGAGCAGCGCGAGCAGGCCGGCAGGGCTCCCCGTCGCGACCGCACGAGGAGGGCCCCGGCCCCTCCGACGAGCGCGGCGATGGCGCGCCGGCGAGAAAGAGGGACGGTGCCCGGACCATCGCCGCTCCCCTCCAGAGAGCCGCCGGAATCTCGGCCCATCGGATCGCCGCGATGGACGCGAGAAGCTCTCCGCCGCGGACGTCTGCCGCCAGATCGAGCGTCCCGGCGGCGGCGGCAAGAAAGAGCAGCGTCGTCCACGTCGCGGCCGCCGCGGCCGCGAGCCGCCCCGACCGACGTCCGCCGCAGAAACCAGCCGAGGCCGATCATCGAAGGGGACGGCGAGATCGACGAAGCGCCGCGGCCCGAACGACATGCCTCCCCAGAAGTAGCGGTCGAAGCAGGCCGTTCGCGACCCATTCGGCGAGCGAACATAGCGAGCAGCGTCGCCGGCGAGCAGGAGCGCGCCGGAGCTCGAGGGACCATCCGGCGATCGCGAGCGCGAAGATCGGCGCCCACGGAAGAAGGCCGTGATAGCTCGAGAAGAGGCTCTCCGCGAGAGCGTTCGCTCCGAAAGCCATCCACGTTCCGCCGAGAGGGCCGCTCCGGAGACCAGCGGGCCGAGGGGCTGCCCGTATACCGCCGTCCATGCGATCGCCTGAAGGAGAAGGGGAAACGCCGCGCCCGCGGCGGCGAGCCCCGAGCGCCAAAGGCGGCCCCCGACGCCCAGGTGGAGCGCGACGGCGGGGACGAGCATGACGTGCTGGATCCGCGTGACGATCGCCAGGCCGAGAAGATGCCGGCGAGAAAGTCGGCGCGTCCGGCGCGATCCGCCATGCGGGCGAGCGCGAGCACGAGCATTCCGACGCAGAAGAAGCCCGCCATGTGCGTGCCGAGTGGGAATCGCACCTCGTACCAGAGCATCGGGGACCCGAGCGTGACGAGCGGCGATCGCGCGACCGTGGTGCGAGCGCCGACTCCGGCGCGCTGAGGATCGAGAGCGCGCCGAGAATCGCAGCGATCGCCGAAGAGGACCGACATCCCGCCAGAGCGAGCGCGTGGAGGCCGCTGAATCCGTTCGCCGCGGCAGCCCCGCCGGAGGCGGCTGCGCGAGCAGATAGGCGGGAGCGGAGAGAAGGCTGCGCCGACCCCCAGTGGTTCGCGAGCGCGCCGGCCGGCTCACTTCCTTGAAGTAGCGGCACCCCGCGCTCGATCAGGCCGAAGCCATTCCACTCGTCGAAGAAAAGAAAGTCGCCGTCGAAGACCAAGAGAGCGGATCCACGCGAACGCCGCGACGGAATCGGGCTTGAGATATCCCGGCGTGAGAGCCACCGCTGCGAGAAGATGGGCGAGCGACGATCGCGAGCACGACGCGTCTGTCCCGGGCGCCGGTTCATTGCGGAGCTCTCGCGACGGCGCCACATGGAAGCCCCCGGGAGGCGGGTCTCATGAAGCGATCTTAGCCGGTTTGCGGCGCCGAGCGTCCCGTCGCGCGGGAAGGCTTCCCGCCGCGGGCGTCGGGCGCGGGAGCGGATCGCGGAAGATCCGGTGCGACCAGATCCTCTTCTTGTGGAGCTTGTAGAGGACCATGGTCTTCAGGATCGCGAGGCCGTAGCGCACCGAGCGCCAGAAGCCGATCTGCGAGGCCTCGTCGAAATAGCGCGTCTCGATCGGGACCTCGCGGATCCGCATCCCCTTGGCCACGCCCTGGGCGATGATCTCGGTGTCGAAGACGAAGTCGTCGGAGTTCGCCTCGAAGTCGACGGACTCGAGATAGCGGCGCGAGTAGGCGCGAAAGCCGCAGTGGTACTCGGACAGGAAGATGTAGAAGGTCGCGTTCTCGACCGTCGTCAGGAAGAGGTTGCGCGAAGTACTTCCACTTCGGCATGCCTCCCTCGATCGGGCGGCCGCCGAGCATGCGGCAGCCGAACACGGCGTCGCACTCCCCGTCGAGAAGCGGCTGGACCAGATGCGGGATGACCGTCGGATCGTACTGATGGTCGGGATGGACCATGACCACGATGTCGCCGCCCGAGCTCGCCAGCGCCGTCGCGGTAGCAGGTCTTCTGGTTGCCGCCGTAGCCGCGGTTCTCCGGGTGGACGACGTGGGATCCCGAGCTGCCGCGCTACCTCGACGGTGCGATCGCTCGAAGCGTCGTCCACGAGCAGGATCTCGTCGACCCAGTCCTTCGGGATGTCGTCGTAGGTGCGCTCGAGCGTCTTCTCCGCGTTGTAGGCCGGCAGGACGACGACGACTTTCCTGTCACGGGGAGGGGGCATGGTCGGGACCGGCGAGAGCCGGCGGGGGAGGATAACGCGTCGGGAGTCAGGAGTCGAGAGTCGGGCGTCGCGCGTCGAAGCGTCGAACGGGGAGCGACGGGACGACCGGGGTCGTCAGCCCGGGGTGAGGAGGTCCGGAGGCCGAGAAGCGATACCGGGTCATCCTGAGCGCGCGAAGCGGCCGAAGGATCTCAAAATGCGAGAATCGCGGTTCGCGCATTTTGAGATCCTTCGCTTCGCTCAGGATGACAGCCGCGAACCGCGAAAAGGCCCATCGCCCGTCCCCTCTGTCCCATCTGTCCTATCGGTCCTAACCCTCCTATAGAATCCCGCCGCCCATGAACCTCACTCCTTCGAGCCGGGACCACCTCCGCGCCGCGGCGCTCATCGTCTGCGTGGTCGGCCTGCTCTTCGCCGACGTCCTCGCGCTCGGGAACCGGTTCTTCATCCGCGATCTCACGCGCTACTACTACCCGACCAAGAAGATCGTCCGCGAGGTGATTCTCGGGGGGGAGTTCCCGTACTGGAATCGTTCCTACCTCGCGGGACAGCCGATGGCGGCCAACCCGGAGTACGAGGTCTTCTATCCGCTCCAGCTGCTCGTTCTGCTGCCGGATTTCGACTTCGGATACCGGCTTCACATCCTCATCCACCTCGTGTTGGCCGGCATCGGCATGTACGCCTTCCTCCGCTCGCTCGGGACGCGTTGGGAGAGCGGGGTGTTCGGAGGCGTGGTCTTCGCGGGGGGCGGGTTGATCGTCTCGATGGTCAACCTTCTGCCCCTGCTGTTCGTCCTCGCCTGGTGTCCTCTGATCTTTCTCTTCGCGCGGCGCGCGATGCTGCAGCCGAACCTGAGGGACGCGTCGATCGCGGCGCTCCTTCTGGGCGTGCAGGCCCTGGCGGGGGAGCCGACCTCGCTCGTGCAGACGTGGTTCCTCATCGGGACCTACTCGTTCTATCGCGCGTGGGACGCCCGCCGGGAGGGGCTCGCGCGCGCCCTCGCTCCGGTCGGCGTGGCGCTCGCGCTCGGCCTCGCCGGCGTGACCGCGGGAGCGGCGCAGCTGATTCCGGCCGCGGAGCACGCGGCCGAGTCGGCGCGCGCGCGGCCGTTCGACTTCTCGCTGGTGACGGCGTGGAGCATGCCGTGGGCGCGGCCGCTCGAGATCATCTTTCCTCACGTCTTCGGCCACATCTACGAGAAGGGGACGCACTACTGGGCGTCCGGGCTCTATCCCGGCACCGGATCTCCCTTTCTGTTCAGCGTCTATCGGGGGAATCCTCCTCGCGGCCCTCCTCGGCGGGAGCCTCGCCCTGCGGCCGCGCGGCGGCCGCTACGTCGTCGGCCTCGCCGCCGTGTCCGCTCTTCTGGCGCTCGGAGGGCACACGCCGCTGTTCCGTTTTCTCTACGACGCGGGCGTCGCGAAGTCGGTCCGCTATCCGGAGAAGTGGATGTTCATCGGGCTCTTCGCGCTGCTCGTCTTCGGGGCGATGATGTTCGACCGGCTGATCGAAGGGGATCGGAGGCTGATCGACGGGGCGATCGGATTCACGGCGGCCGTGACGCTCGTCGCGCTCGGGCTCGCCCTCTTCTCGCTCACCGACCTCTACGAGCCGCTCTTCGCGCGTCTCTGGGGGCTGAAAAACCCGAAGGGCGCGGAGTGGATGGCGTCGCTCTCGGGGCGCGACTGGTGGATGGGCGCGGCGCGCGGCACGATCGCGCTCGCCCTCCTGTGGGGGGCGCGCGCCGGCGCCGCGATGCGGAGCCGCGGGTGGTTCGGCGCGGCGATCCTCTTCGTGATCGCGGATCTCGCCCCGGTCTCGTGGGACGTGGTGCCGCGGCTCGACAGGAGCTTCGGCGACCGGCCGGCGGTCGTGAGCCAGCTCGACCCGCGGGCGGATCGGTACAGGATTTTCCCGGAGGCGGACTGGTACGGAGCGACGCCGGTGGCGAAGAGCTACTTCGGGACCGGCGAGGCGGTCTACTGGATCGTGAGGAACGGGATCTTCCCCCAGACGCCGGCGACCTGGGGCTTCGGCATGGCGCTCGAGCGCGACTACGACAAGACGGCGCTCCTGCCGACGGTCGACCTCACGGACGCGATGTGGAAAGTGCGCGACGGCGGTGCGACCTGGTGGCGCTCGCAGTTCATGGCGATGTCGAACGCCTGGTACTACACCGAATACAGGCCGTTCGCGGCGGAGAAGGCGCGCGTGAAAGGGGAGCTCAGGCGCGCGCAGGCTCTGGACTTCCGGAAAGGCGGCGAGCCGCCGCGCTACTACTTCGCCGACGAGATCGTGCCGATCCGCGGAAAGGGAGACTTCATCGAGAAGCTCAAGCGGCGGCGGTGGAGCGATGGCGTGGCGTTCGTCGAATCGCTCCGCATGAAGGCCGCCCCCGGGCGGGTCCTCCGAGCGGTCGAGACCGCGAACACGGCGCGGATCGACGTCGAAGCCGCGGGGCGGGGTCTCCTCGTCGCGAGCGTGACCCCGCACCACTACTGGACAGCGACGATCGACGGCGCCCCCGCCGCGCTGCACGTCGTGAACCTCGGATACCAGGGCGTCGTCGTCCCCGCGGGGCGTCATCACATCGAAATGCGGTACGAGAACACGCTCGTGAACCAAGCGGCGGCGGTGTCGGCGGGCGCGTTCCTTCTGCTCGCGGGAATCGCGGTCGGCTCCAAGCGCAAGGCCGCGAGGGAAGAGGCGTCAGCTCCGGCGCCCGCGGAACCGCCCGTGGCGGAGGCGGGCGCGGAGAACGTCGACGAGCATCCGGAACGAGTCCCGGACGATCCGGACCCGCGAGTCGGGTGAGTTGTCCCACCGGACCGGGACCTCGCCGATGGAGAACCCGAGCTTGTCGGCGATCAGGAGCGCCTCGACGTCATAGGCGAAACGGTCGATGGTCGCTTCCGCGAAAACCCGTTTCGCGGCCTCGGGGCTGAAGAGCTTGAAGCCGCACTGCGTGTCGGGGAACGGAAGTCCGGTGAGCGAGCGCATGACCCGGTTGAACGTCTTCCCCATCCAGCGCCGGTGGGCGGCCTGCTGCTCGCCGATGCGCGAGAGGGCGAGCGCGCGCGACCCGATCGCGACCTCGTGCGCCTCCAGCGCGCCCAGCAGAACCGTGAGGTCCTCGATCGGCGTCGAGAGGTCCGCGTCCGTCAGAAGGACGGCGTGCCCCGCGCTCGCTTCGAGGACGCCGCGCCGGATCGCGTATCCCTTCCCGCCGTTCGGCCAGTAGGAGACCGCGCGGACGTGCGGGTCCTCGGCAGCGAACCGCCGCGCGATTGCCGGCGTCTCGTCCGAGCTGCCGTCGTCGACGAGGACGAGCTCGCGCACCGACGGATTGGCTCGCATCCAGGCGAGGATCTTCCGTACACTCTGCGGGAGCCTTCGCTGCTCGTTGTACGCGGGGACGACCACCGAAACGGGGAGATCGCGCGGCTCGTGGGGGGGTGAGGTCATCAAAGGAAATCGCTTTTCGCGCGGATTCTACCTGACGCTGCTGGCGGTGCTCGTCCTCGCCGGAGCGGGCGCGATCGTCCTCCCGCGCCTGACGCGCTCCCCCGTGGACGGGCTGTACATCCCGAAAGAGGAAGTGATCACGCCGGAGATCCGCATGCTTCAGGAGTACCTGCGGATCGACACGACGAACCCGCCCGGCAACGAGATCGCCGGCGCCCGGTTTCTCGCGCGGCTCCTCCGCGAGCAGGGAATCGAGGCCGAGATCATCGAGTCGGCGCCGGGAAGAGGAAACGTCTACGCGCGCCTCCGCGGCACGAGACCCGGAGAGGGCCTCATGCTCCTGAGCCACATCGACGTCGTCCCGGCGGATCCGAAACAGTGGACCTACCCTCCCTTCGCCGGGACGATCGCGCGGAACCAGCTCTGGGGGCGCGGCGCCCTGGACATGAAATCGATCGGCATCGCGCACCTCCTCGCGTTCGCCGAGCTCGCGCGCTCCGGACGGCCTCTGCTCCGCGACGTCGTCTTCCTCGCCGTCGCGGACGAGGAGCGGGGCGGGAAGCTCGGGATGGAATGGCTCGTCGCGAACCGGCCCGACGTGGTGGAGGGAATCCGCTACGCGGTCAACGAAGGGGGCGTGACCGAGACCGTCCGAGGCGAGATCGTCTACTTCGGGATCGAGGTCGGCTCGAGCCAGGTCGCCGACCTCGCGGTCCGAGGCGATCGCGCGACGCTCGAGAGGCTCCGGATCGGCCTCGAGCCCCTGTTCGATCCGCGGGAGGCGGAAGCGATTCTCCCGCAGGTGCGGGAGTATTTCGCGGCCATCGCTCCCTATCGCGGAGAGCACGCGAAATTCCTGGCCGACATCGACCGGACCGTCGAGCGCGGCTTCTTCTGGATCCTCGATCCGCCGTACCGCCGCCTGGCGGCGACCTTCCTCGCCGCGGGCGGCATCCGGGACGACGGGGCGCGCGCGTCGATGACCGTGAACCTCGCGATGCTCCCCGGAACGGACCCCGCGGTGAAGGTCGAGGATCTCGCGCGGCGCCTCGAGCGCGAATATCCCGTGACGGTCGAGACGACCTACATGCCGCCGCGCGCGCCGCTCTCCTCCACGAAATCGCCGTTCTTCCGGGACCTCACCGATTCGATCCGCCGCCACCACCCCGGCGTGGCGACGGGCCCTCTCGTCATGAGCTCGATCGCGACCGACTCGAGATTCCTCCGGAGGCGCGGGATCGACGCGTACGGCTTCTGGCCCTATCGGGTCGATTACTTTCAGACGAAGGGGATTCACGGCCCGGACGAGCGGGTCCGGCTCGACTGGTTTCAGGATGGAATCGACCTGACCGGAGAGCTGGTCCGGGCGTGGGCCTTCGGGACCCGGCAGGGGGGAGCGGACCAGGGGCCGCGGTGACGCGATTTGTCATCCCACCTGGTCGAAGATTGTCGAGCGCGGGCGAGAGCCTGAGCTAAGCCATTGTGAACACAGGGTCTTCCTAGTTATTGTGCATGGCATGGCGCTTGAGGTTGGAGGTGTCGGATCGGTAACACCGACAACCTAGAGACAGGAGGGATTATGTTCAAAATTTCCCGTAACCAGAAGGGTTTCACGCTCATCGAGCTGCTCATCGTCGTCGCCATCATCGGCATCCTCGCCGCGATCGCGATTCCGAACCTTCTGACCGCGATGCAGCGGTCGAAGCAGAAGAGGACGATGGCGGACATGCGGTCGATCGCGACGGCGTGGGAAGCGCGCGCGACCGACACGAACAGCTACAACGCCGCAGGCTGGTCCATGCTGACCGAGGTCACCTACTCGGATCTGAAGAGCGGCATCACCCCGACCTACATCCGCCAGTTCCCGGACAAGGACGGATGGGGCAACACCTGGTACTTCGGCGCGGAAATCGGCTGGGGCGCTGCCACGGCAGCCCAGCGGTACCAGCTCATCTCCTACGGCCGCGATGGCTCAGCCGGGGCCGTGGGCGCCGACAACACCAAGACGACCGACTTCGACTGCGACATCGTCTACGAGAACGGCAACTTCGTTCAGTGGCCGGAAGGAACGCAGGCCTCCCAGTAGTCGGCTCTACAGCAGCGCTTTCGAGGGCGCCCTTCGGGGCGCCCTTTTCATTGGAAGCCTCGCGCAGCGAGGCGTTCACCTCCCGCGCTATACTCGCCTCCGGTCCATGAGACGGCGCCTCCTTCCAGTCGCACTCCTCGCGACGATCGTCGCCGTCCTTCCCGGACTCTCCTGCAGGCGCGGCGAAGCGGTCGATCGGGATCCCGTCGAGACCGAGGCGGAGGATCTGCTCGTCCGCTACCTCCGGATCGACACGTCGAATCCTCCCGGCAACGAGACGCGGGGCGCCCGCTTCTTCAAAGAGGTCCTCGACCGCGAACAGATCGCCTCGCGCCTTCTCGGCGACGATCCGAACCGGCAGTCGATCTACGCGCGGCTCGAGTCGGGTAGCGACGCTCCGGCGCTGCTGCTTCTCCATCATCTCGACGTGGTTCCCGCGGATCCTTCCGAGTGGAGCGTTCCTCCCTTCGAAGGGCGGCGGGCGAACGGTTACATCTGGGGGAGAGGAGCGCTCGACATCAAGTCGCTCGGGATCGCGCACCTGATGGCGATGCTCGAGCTCCACCGGGCGCGGGTGCCGCTCGCGCGCGACGTCGTCTTTCTCGCCGTCGCGGACGAGGAGGCGGGAGGGATGCGCGGCGCGAAGCCGCTGCTCGAGGCGTACCCCGAACTGTTCGGCGACGTCGGCTTCGTGCTCAATGAGGGGGGCGCCACCGAGACGATCGTCGATCGCGTGACGTGGTGGGGAGTCGAGATCGACCAGAAGGTCCCCCTCTGGGTTCGGATCGTGGCGCGCGGCCAGCCGGGACACGGCTCGCTTCCTCCTCCCGGCGGCGGGGCGCCCTTCGCGCTCGTGCGCGCGCTGGCCGCGATCGCCGAGATCCCCGCGCCCTGGCGTCTCACGCCGAGCGTGGAAGCGCACCTGCGCTCGCTGGGCGGAGCCAGGCCGCCGCTCGACGCGCGGCGCCCGATCATGCTCGACCCGGCCGCGTACATCGGTAGGCCGGAGATGGAGCGGCTTCCCGCGGGCGCCAGGGCGCTGCTGCGGGACACGATCGCCTTGAGCGTGCTTCGCGCCGGCAGTTCCGTCAACGTGATCCCGCCCGTTGCGACCGCGGAGCTCGATGTCCGCCTCGTCCCCGGCTCCGATCCGGCGCCCGCGCTCCGGTCGATCCGCGACGCGGCGGGCAAAGACATCGAAGTCGAAGTCATCCTCGCCGGCTCGGCCGTCGCTTCTTCCCCCGTCGACACGCCGCTCTTCCGGATCCTCTCGGAGACCGCGATCGAGTCGAGCCCCGGCTCGCGCGCGGGTCCCTACGTCTCGGCCGGGAGCACCGACAGCCGCTTCTTCCGCGAGAAGGGAAAGGTCGCCTACGGATTCAATCCGTTTCCAGTGAACTACTACGATGGCGCGAACGTCCACGCAGCCGACGAGCGGATCCGCGCCCGCTTCTTCTCGCGCGGCGTTCGGCTCATGCGACGGATCGTGCGGCGGGCGGCGACCGCGCCGCAGCTATGAGCCGTCGTCTTCTTCCGGCCGTCTTCCTCCTGCTCGCGCTCGTGCCGTTCGCGGGAATGCTCGCGCGCGGGGACGTCCCTCTCTTTCGCGACCACGAGACCTATTTTGTTCCGCTCCGCTGGCACACGGCGTCGTCGCTGTCCGCCGGAGATCTCCCTCTCTGGAACGCGTGGAACGGACTGGGAGAGCCGTGGGCCGCGAATCCGCAGACGGCCGTCTTCTATCCTCCGGCGTGGATCTTTCTGGTCCTGCCGTTCGAGACCGCCTACGTCGCGTTTCTCTGGCTCCACCTCGCCCTTCTCGGCGCGGGGGCGTTCTCGCTCTTCCGGCGATGGGGAGGGGAGGTGCCAGCCGCGTTCGGCGCCGTGGCCCTCATGTTCTGCGGGCCGATCGTGTCGCTGCTCGACGTCGGGAACAATCTGACGAGCTTCGCATGGCTCCCGCTCGTGATCCGCCTCGCCCTCGAACGGCGCGCGGACCGCTCGCGTCCCCCGCTCGCCTTGGGAGCGGCGCTGGCGATGATGTTCCTGGGAGGGGAGCCGCTGTACGCTTCGATCGGCGCGCTCGTCGTCGCGGCGGCGCTGGCCGGAAGGCGCGACTGGAGCGGCCTCGCGAAAAGCGCCCTCTGGGCCATCTCTCTGAGCGCGGTCCAGCTCTTCCCGTTCCTCGCGTGGATTCGCGAGAGCGACCGGACGGCGGGGCTCGATCCCGCGGAAGCGTTCCGAAGCGCGATGGCGGCCGGCGACTGGCTCGCCCTCGCGATTTCGACCGCCGCCCCCGGCGGGCAGTACGTTCCGCTCCGCGTGGAGCAGACCTTTCTTCCGTCGCTCTACATGGGGGTCGCCGTCGTGATCCTCGCTCTCGGAGCGGGAGTGGGATCGCTTCGCAGCGAGGATCCGGAGAGGCGGCGGACCATCGCGATCCTCTTCTTTTCCTTCGCGGCGGTGCTCCTGCTCGCCGCGGCGCCTCGGTTCGGCCCCGTGCGCGAGTGGCTCCTCGCGGTCCGGTTCAACGCGATCCGCTATCCTGCGCGGCTCGTGCCGATCGGCGCGCTCGTCATCGCGGCCCTGGCGGCGATCGGCCTCGATCGCGTGCGGAAAGAGCCGCTCAGCTGGCGAGTCGGCGTGACGTTCTGGATCGCGCTCCTCGGCGGGATCCGTTTTCTCGCGGTCGAGCCGCTCTCGCGGCCGGCGACGCTGCTCCGGTTCGCGATCTTCCTCGCGTGGATCGTTCTGTTCGGCCTCGCGTACGCCGCGGCTCCGCGATGGCTCGCGGACCGGAGAGTGGCCCTGCTGCTCGTCGCGCTGCTGGCGGGCGACCTCCTCTGGAGCGCGCGCCCGCTGCTCGCCCACGGTCCGCTCGTGCGCGATCCCGCCGGCTGGAGCGCGCGGCTCGCGCCACCCTGGCGCTTCGTCCGGATCGCGCGGTCGGCCAAGGAGGAATCCTTCCTTCGAGGCGACCGGTGGCTGCTCGGCTATCAGAACCTCTACGCGCGCCGATTCGACTTCGCCACGCCCGCGCCCGTGGTCCCCTCGCGATTTCTGTCGTTCTTCCGAGCCGCGACGAAGGGCGACCGCGACGATCTGGTCGATCTCGCGGGCGTCCGGTGGGTCCTGTCGACCCGCCCGCGCCTTCCGCGCGGGTACGCGCCGACTCCGTTCGAGGAAAGAAAGGTCCGCCTTTTCGAGAATCGCGGGGCGCTCCCTCCGATCCAGTTCTGGACGGGGGCGGCGCGTGGGGGAGAAGACCCGCTCGAGCGGCTGCTGGCGGAGGAGCACGACCCGCGTCGGCACGCCGAGGTCGATTTTCCCCTGGTTGCCGCGCGCGGCGAAGGGCATCGGGCTTCGATTCCCGTTCGGCTGCGTCACGACGGATCGTCGGCGGAGGCGGACATCGTCGCTCCCTCGGCCGGCCTCGTCGTGCTGACGCAGCTCGCGGCGGATGGATGGCGCGTCGAAGTCGACGGCGCGCCGGCGCGCGATCTGCTGGTCGACGGATTGTTTCGCGGCGTCGAAGTCGGCGCGGGGCCTCATCGCGTGCGCTGGACGTACCGGCCGCTTTCGCTTTCCGTCGGCGCCGCGGTGACGGGCTTCGCGCTCCTTCTCCTCGCCGTCTTCGCGCTGAAGCGGAAGAAGACCCGTTCGACGCAGAGCCCGTCGGGCGCGACCGTGTGACGCGATCGCGACTCTGCGCAGAGTCGAGGGATTCCATGTCCCGGGGTCGGCTGCGATCGATCTTCACGAGTTGGGCAGCCTGATCTGCAATCGGTTTCCCGCTAGTCCTTCGTCGATGCGAAGTCAAGACTTCCATCGCGGAAAGAAGGCGAGTAAAAGTGGGCATCCATTCGATCGCGGCGGTGTAGAATGCCGCGTCCACAAAAAAATCAATTTGCTCCGAGGCAGCTTCGATGTCGAGCATTGACGATCGCCTAACGCAGATCATTCGCGAGCTCATCTCCAACGGCATCACCCTCGAGCAGGCGGTGGAAGCGTTCGAGTGCAAGTACATCGGCGTCGCGATGGCCGAGAACCAGGGAAACGTGACGCGCGCCTCGCTGCTTCTGGGGGTTCACCGCAACACGATCCACAACAAGCTCCGCTCCCAGTCGCGTCTCAACGGGTACGTCGCCGCGCTCCGGCCGGGCCGTTCCTCCTCGAAAAAGACCGCCGCCGCCCGCGTTTCCTCCCGCAAGCGGGTCACCAAGAAGTGATCTGCACCGCCTTTTGCAGACGGTTCCGCCGTGACGAACCGAACCGATGAATCTCTGAGCCAGCGCATCCTTTCGCTCCTCCGCGCGAAGGGAAGCCGCGTCCTCGCCGTCAAGGACATCCACGACCGGCTGGGCGACCCCGCGGTCTCGCGCGAGGGCGTCGAGACCGCCGTCGAGGGGCTCGAGCGCTCCGGCGCGCTCGTCGCCGCCCGCGGCAAGCGCTACTCCCTTCTCGAGTTCACGAGCTTCCGCGCGGGGAAGATCCGCGTCTTCCCGGAGGGGTACGGAATCGTTTACGGGGCGGAAGGAGAGGCCGATCTCTACATCGACCGGCGGAAGATGACAGGGGCGATGAACGGCGACGTCGTTCTGGTCCGTCTCGACCCGCGCCGCCCGAAGGTGAAAATGCTCCGCCAGCGGGAGTATCTCGAGGGAGAGATCGCGCGCGTCCTCCAGCGGGAGCACAGCACGGTCGTCGGCCGCTTCCATCAGGCGACCCCGCCCTTCCTTCGCCCGTTCGACACCCGCCTCGACGAGGACATCGAGATCGATCCGGGCGCGACGATGGGCGCGCGCGAGGGCGAGATGGTCAACGTCGACATCGAGCGCTATCCCGGCTCCGAATCGCTCGCGTTCGGCCGCGTGATCGAGAAACTGGGCATGCTCGGCGAGCCGGGCGTCGACATCGAGGTCGTCATCCGGAAGTTCCACATCCCGCACCAGTTCCCGCCCGACGTTCTCGCGGCGGCGGACGCCATCCCCGAGGAGATCGACCCGGCGGAGGTCGGCTCGCGGGTCGATCTGCGCGGGCGGAACATCGTCACCATCGACGGGGAGACGGCGAAGGACTTCGACGACGCCGTCGATGTCTCGATCCTTCCGAACGGCCACTACCGCCTCGGCGTCCACATCGCCGACGTCTCGTACTACGTCCGGGAAGGGGCGGCGATCGATCGCGAAGCGTTCGAGCGGGCGACCTCGGTCTACTTCCCCGGCCGCGCCGTTCCGATGCTGCCCGAGCGCCTCTCCAACGGGATCTGCTCGCTCAACCCGCGCGTGGACCGGTTGACGTTCTCGGCCGAGATCGAGATCGACCGGAACGGAAGGTTTCTCGAGAAGAAGTTCTACCGCTCCGTGATCCGCACGAAGGAGCGGATGACGTACACGGACGTCAACGCGATCCTCACCGAGCCGACGCCCGAGCTCCTCGAGCGCTACGCGCCGCTGCTGGACGACTTCCGGCGGATGCACGAGCTCTTCGAGGTCCTGCGGCAGCGGCGCGAGTCGCGGGGGTCGATCGACTTCGACCTGCCGGAGAGCGAGATCCTGCTCGGCGAGCTCGGCGAGATCGAGGCCATCCTCCCTTCGTCGCGCAACGTCGCGCACCGGCTCATCGAAGAGTTCATGCTCGCCGCGAACGAGGTCGTCGCCGAGCGCCTCCAGCTCGGGGCGACAGCCCGGGATCTTCCGCGTCCACATGCCGCCCGACGCCCAGAAGATCGAGGACCTCAAGAAGATGCTCGAGGAGTTCGGGCACAAGCTCCGCGCCGACCCCGAGCAGCTCCGCCCCCGGGAGCTCCAGCGGGTCCTCAAGCAGGTGGAAGGAACCCCCGAGGAGAGATTCCTCACCGAGCTGGTCCTGCGCTCGATGAAGCGCGCGCTCTATTCGGAGGAGAACCTCGGCCACTTCGCGCTCGCGCTCCAGTTCTACTGCCACTTCACCTCGCCGATCCGCCGCTACCCCGACCTCGTGGTGCATCGGATGCTGGGCGAGATGCTCGCGTCGGGGGCGCTCATCGGAGAGAAGCTCGACCGGGCGACCGCGAAGCTTCCGCTCCAGGCCGCGCAGTCGAGCGAGCGCGAGAAACGCGCCGAAGACGCCGAGCGCGAAGTCGTCGAATGGAAGAAGGTCATCTACATGCGCGAGAAGGTCGGCGAGAAGTTCGCCGGGCGGATCACCGGCGTTCTGCCGTTCGGCCTTTTCGTCGAGCTGGACGAGATCTTCGTGCAGGGCCTCGTGCCCGTGTCGACGATCGGCGGCGACTTCTGGGCATTCGCCGATCGGGAGCACCGGCTCCGCGGCCAGAGCTCGGGGCGCGAGTTCCGCCTCGGCGAGCACGTGCTGGTCGAGGTCTACGACGTCGACGAGGATCGCCGCCAGATCGGATTCCGGCTGCTCGAGGCTGCGGGCGACCCGGTGTCGGAGCGGGAAGCGCCTCCGCGGGGCGGCGGACGGCTGAGACGAAGGTCGCGACTTTCCTCAGACCCGGACTCAGTCAGACCTCGCGCGGCGACCCTTCTCGTCTTCCCCTGACGACTTTCCCCCTGACTACCGAGGAGGGTAGAATCCCCCCGGGAGAAATTATCTATGAGTAATGAGGCGGACGTGTCGGCAAAGCTCGCGGAGATCGTCGCGGAGCGGGTCGCGCTGGAGAAGCGGCTGCAGGAAGAGCCGAGCGAGGACAGCAGCGCGAAGCTGGGTCATTACGAGACATCCTACGCGCGCCTGCAGCGGGCCCTCGCGCATCTGTTCGGCCAGTCGCGCGACGAATCGCAGCGGACGACGATCATGCTCGAGATCATGCGGATCCTCGAGAACAAGCTCGTCTACCTGCAGCACTTCGCCGTCGATCCCACCTCCGACAACCGGATGCTCGCCACGCTCGTGGACCGCTTCATCGGGGACCTGCTGGCGACGGGGAGCACGATCCTCACGCCGCTCGAGTCGACCTACTACCGCGCGATCGCCGCCCTGTATGCGAACGATCGCCTGACCGCGCGGCAGGGATTTCTCGCCGCGTGCGAGTCGGAGGAATCCGACGAGGCGAACGACATCAAGTACAAGTCGTACGTCATCCTCGGCAATCTCTCTCACGAGGAGCACGACTACCAGCGGGCGCTGGAGCTCCACGACGCCTCGCTCCGCTATTCGTCGAACGACAACGTGACGGCGCAGGCGCTCGCGTTCAAGGCGCTCAACAGCTACGCCCTGAAGGACTACGACGAGGCGCTCGAGCTCTTCGAGCGCTCGATCCAGCTGTTCGACCGCGACGCTCCGTTCTTCAACTCGTACTTTCACCGGAACGCGCTGATCTTCTGCGGATCGATCCACTACTCCCGGAAGAGCTATGAGAAGGCGGCCGAGTGCTACCGGGCCGTTCTCGACGAGGTCGAGGAAAGCTCGTACGATCATTTCGACGCGCTCGTGCAGCTCGGCCGGACCTCGTATCTGCGCGGCCGGTGGGACGAGGCGGCGGACACGTTCGAGCGCGCGATCGCTTCGCACCGGTTCCAGGACAACGAGTCGCTCATGGACACGTACTTCTGGCTCGCGAAGGCGCGCATCAAACAGGGACGGATGGAGGATGCGCGCGCGTGCCTCGAGCGCGTCACCGCATCCGCGGTCCGCTACGAGAACAAGCCGAAGGCGGTGGAGCTGCTGGGGCGGGTGGGGTAGAGGAGTCGGGGGAGGTCAGGGAGAAGGGTCCTCCCTTTATCCCACACTTTTCTCTGGCTTCCATGAGATCGTCAACGTTTACGCACGTCGTCCAGAACGACTTTCCAGGACAGAAGTTGCCCGGGAGAAGGCCCCTTCCTTCCCCTGACTCCTTTTCCCTGACTACTACGAGATCCTCGTCAGCGTGAACGCGACGTCGTCCCGGAACTCCTCGGTCGGGGAGAAGGACGTCACGTCGCTCATGATCGCGGCGTAGATCTGATCGCTCGTCCCGGCGGCGTTTTCCCGCAGGATCGCGACGATGCGGTCGATCGAGTAGAACTCTCCCGCCGCGGTGCGCCGGTCCGTGAGGCCATCCGTGTAGCAGAAGAGGAGATCGCCCTGCTCGAGCTCGATCTGGTGCTCCTCGAACCGCGCGCCGCTGGCGATGCCGAGGAGATACCCCGGGACTTCCGGGGAGAAGACCTCGTCGTGGTTGGCGCGATAGAGCACGAACGGCGGGTGCGCCGCCGTCGCGAAGGTCATGAGCCGCCCCTCCGGCTCGAGGCGGAACAGCTGCGCGGTCGCGAACTGGGTGGGAAGGCTCGCGGTCGAGAGGAAATCGTTGAGGCGGTTCATGAACTCGGCCGGCGAGGTCTCCGCGACCTCCGAGTGGAAGAAGCTCTTGAGGAGCGACACGAGGATCGCGGCGGGAAGGCCGTGCCCGGAAACGTCGGCGATCAGCAGGAAGAGCGTTCCGTCGGCTTCGAAGAAGTCGTAGAAGTCGCCGGAGAGCGTCTCGCTGGGGATGTAGGCGGAGCGGATCTCGACGTGGCGCGCGCGGAAGTCGTGCTGCGGCAGGAGCGCTTCCTGAACGCGGCGGGCGAACTCGAGGTCGCTCTGGAGCCGCTGGTTGTGCTGCCGGAGCTCGTCCTGATACGCCTTGACGCGAAGCAGGGCGCGAACGCGCGCGAGGATGATCTCGAAGTCGGCGGCCTTCGTGACGTAGTCGTCGGCGCCGGACTCGAGCCCCTCGACGAGGTTCCGCGCGGAATCGGCGCCGGTGAGCATCAGCACCGGGATGTTCTGCGTCGCGGGATCGCTCTTGATGCGGCGGCAGACTTCGTAGCCGTCGAGCCCGGGCATGCGGTAGTCGACGAGGACGGCGTCGGGCGGCTCGCGCGCGATGATTGCGAGGCCTTCTTCGCCGGACGGTGCGTAGTGGACGTGGAAACCGGAGCGTTCCAGCATCCGGCGGACGATGGCCGCGTCGCGCGCGTTGTCGTCAATGATGACGATGCGCTCGGTCGTCTCGGGCTCCGGGCTCATCGGGCCGGTTACTGTACTATTCCGATCCGGAAATCTCAATGCGACTCATCGTCGGTCTCGGGAATCCAGGCGCGCGTTACGAGAAGACGCGGCACAACGTCGGGTATCGCGTCGTCGACGCGTTCGCCGCGAAATACCGGCTCGAGGTCGCCACGCACGAAAAGGACGCGCTGACGGGGAAGGGGCGGGTGGCGGGGCGGGCCGTGATGCTGGCCAAGCCGCTCACCTTCATGAACCTCTCCGGAAAGGCCGTCTCTCTTCTCGTGCGCGCGTACGTCGAATCCTCCGAGGACCTGCTCGTCGTCTACGACGACATCGATCTTCCTCTGGGAAAGCTCCGCATCCGCGAGCAGGGATCGGCGGGAACGCACAACGGGATGGAATCGATCCTCTCGACGCTTGAAACGGGCGCGTTTCCGCGGCTACGATTCGGGATCCGCGGCACGGAGTACTCGCAGTCGGTCGACCTCGCCCGCTACGTCCTCGACGACTTCGATCCGGAGGAGGAATCGCTCGTCGGGAACGCGCTCGCGCGCGCGACGGACGCGCTGCTCCTTTTCGCCCGCGGGGACCTGCGCCGCGCGATGAATACCTTCAACCGCGACCCCGAGCCGGAGCCGAAGCGAGATGACGAGACTCCCAGCGACGCTCGCTGACCTGCGCGCTGCCGGCTGGCGCGGGCGTTCCATCCGCGACCTCAGACCTCGCCTCAGGCCTCGATCAGGCGGATTCTCGGAGAAGCCGCTGATTGAGATCTGGGCCGGAGGCCTGAGGTCGAGGCCCGAGGTCCGAAATGCGCCATACTTAACCCGGAGTCCGCCGATGCCAAAGATCACGACCGAGATCACCCCGGAGCTCGCGCGCCACATCGACCGGATCGTCCGGGACGGCTGGTTTCCGAACGCCGACGCGCTCGTCGGCGAGGCGCTCCACCAGTTCGTCGAGGCCAAGTCCTTCCTCGGCGACTCGCCGCGCCTCCTCCACCGCTTCGCGGCGGACGCGCTCAACGAGTCGAAGCCCGAGACCGCGCTCAAGTTCGCTTCGCGCGGCCTCGCTCTGCTCGAGACGGAAGAGCATCCCGATCTCGGCATCTACCAGCGGCTGATGGAACTGAAGGTGCAGGTCCTTCTCGTCCTCGATCGGAACGCCGACGCGCTCGAGGCCCTCGAGCAGGCGAAGCAGGTGCTGCCGAACAGCCCCGCGATCGCACGCTGGGCCGAGCGGGTGCGGAAGAGCGCGCCGGTGACGAAATAGAAAGAACGAAAGCCCGGGCCGCGCGGCGCGCCCTCATGTCCACGCGGAATGGCTTCGGCCTTCGCTCCGTTCCGAAATTGGTGCGCCGCTCCCTCGTCCTTCTTCTCCTCGTCCTTTCAGCCGCACCTCTCGGCGCCGACCTGACCGCGATTCGGGTTCTGCAGTCGGGCACGCCCTTCGGCACGATGGCGATGCACGAGCGCGGGGTCGACGGACGCGGCGAGATCATCGCGATCGTCGACACGGGAGCGGACGTCGATTCCTGCGCGTTCGCCGAGGTCGATGGATCGCTGCCGCCCGTCAACACCGGGACCGCCCAGGACGGCCTCGGCTGGCAAAACGTCGATCGCGCGCGCCGAAAGGTGATCGCGTACGACTTCCTCTACTCCTGCGATCAGGTTCCGGGCCGCATCGGCTGCGACGACCCGTCGAACCCGCGCGCCTGGGACAACAGCGGTCACGGCACGATCGTGGCTTCGATCGCCGCGGGAGATGCGGCGCCGTTCGGCGTCGCGGCCGAGGGGGACGGTCTCGCGCCGGGAGCGCAGCTCATCATTCAGGATGCGGGATTCGTGGCGGCCTCTCCCTGTCAGATCCCCGGCCTCGGCTGCCCCCCGACGGATCTCACGCCGATTCTCGAGCAGGCCTACCGGCAGGGAGCCAGGATCCAGTCGCAGGAGTGGGGCGATCGGATGGGAACGTACTCGATCCTCTCGCTCCAGCTCGATGCGTTCGCCGCGTCGCATCCGGACTCCGTGCTGATTTTCAACGCCGGCAATGCGGGAGAGGCGGGAGCCGCCTCCGTGACGGGCCCGGGCCTGGCGAAGAACACGATCCAGGCGGGCGGCACGCGCGAGATGAATTTCGACGATTCGGTGGTGTGGGAGCGGAGCGGGCGGGGGCCCGCGGCGGGGGGAAGGATCAAGCCCGACCTGGTCGTCCCTTCCTATATCTATGGTGCATGGGGAAACGGGCGGGTCGACGCGCCGAGCTGCGAGGGGACGTACACCACCGGAACCTCCTGGTCGGCGCCGCTTCTGGCCGGAGCGGCCGCTCTGGTCCGCCAGTACTATCGGGACGGGTTCTACCCGAGCGGGACGCCGCGAGCGCGGGACGCGCTCGGGCCGTCGGCGGCTCTCGTCAAGGCGACGCTGATCGCGTCCGCGCGCCGCGTTCCCTACATCGTCAGGAACGGAGCGCATCTTCCGGCGGACCCGGTGCCGTCGTGGGAACAGGGGTTCGGCATCCCGGTGCTCTCCGACGTTCTCTCTTTCGAAGGGGGCGCGCCGCGGATGCGCGTCGCCGACCGCGCCGAGGGGATCGCGCAGGGGGACGCGTTCGAGATGAAGGTCCGCACTTCGAGCGAAGCCAAGCTTTCCGCGACGCTCGTCTGGATGGATCCTCCGTCCGCCGAGCTCGTGCACGATCTCGACCTCGAGCTGATCGGCCCCGCGGGGACGCGCGCCGCAGGCAACGCGTCGCTCACCGGCGGCGCGTTCGATCGCGCGAACAACGTCGAGAAGGCGGACATCGAGCGCGCGGCGGTGGGGGAGTGGCTCGTTCGCGTTCACGGGTACCGCGTCACCGCGGGACAGCGTCAACCCTTCGCCGTCGTCGTCGCGGGGGACCTCGCGCCGGAATCCTCACGACGGCGGGTCGTGCGTCGTTGATCGTGGGTCGTTGATCGCGGATCAACGCGAAACCAACGACCCACGATCCACGATCAACGACCCACGACCGTGATCTTCTCGAGCCCGCCCATGTACGGCCGGAGCTTCTCGGGCACGACGACCGAGCCGTCCGCCTGCTGATAGTTCTCGAGGATGGCGACGAGCGTCCGGCCGACCGCGAGACCCGAGCCGTTGAGCGTGTGGACGAAACCGGTCTTGCGGTTCTCGCCGCGGAAGCGGATGTTCGCCCGCCGCGCCTGGAAATCGCGGAAGTTCGTGCAGGAGGAGATCTCCCGGAACGCGTTCTGTCCCGGCAGCCATACCTCGATGTCGTAGGTCCTCGCGCTCCCGAATCCCATGTCCCCCGTCGAGAGAGTGATGACCCGGTGATGAAGCCCGAGCTCCTCGAGGACGGCCTGCGCGTCGCGCGTGAGGCGCTCGAGCGCCGCGGTCGATTCTTCGGGCGCGGTGAGCTTCACGAGCTCCACCTTGTCGAACTGGTGCTGCCGGATCAGCCCGCGCGTGTCCTTCCCGTACGATCCCGCCTCGCTCCGGAAGCAGGGGGTGTAGGCGCAGTAGGAGATCGGGAGCTGCTCGCCGGGGATGATCTCGTCGCGATGGAGATTCGTGACGGGGACCTCGGCCGTCGGGATCAGGTAGAGGCCGCGGTCTCCGGCGAGCTTGAAGAGGTCCTCTTCGAACTTCGGGAGCTGCCCCGTCCCGCGGAGCGAGTCCGCGTTGACCATCGCCGGCGGCCAGACTTCCGTGTACCCGTGCCGGCGGCTGTGCAGGTCGAGCATGAAGGAGATGAGCGCTCTCTCGAGCCGGGCTCCTTCGCCGATGAGGATCGAGAAGCGCGCGCCGGAGATCTTCGCCGCGCGATCGAAATCGAGGATGCCGAGAGCGGGGCCGAGGTCCCAGTGCGCCTTCGGCTCGAATCCGAACGAAGGAGCCTCTCCCCATACGCGCTCGACGCGGTTCGCGCTCTCGTCCGCGCCGACGGGCACTTCGGGGTCGGGAACGTTGGGGAAGCCCATCTCGACTTCGTGGAGCTCGCTCTCGAGGGCGGCGAGGCGCTCGTCGAGCGTTCTGATCTCGTCGCCGACGCTCTTCATCGCCTCGATCTGCGCCGTCGCGTCCTGCTTCGCCTTCTTCAGCGTCGCGATCTCCTGCGAGGCGGTGTTTCGCTGGTTCTTGAGCACTTCGACCCGCTTGATGACCTCGCGCCGCTCGCGGTCGAGATCGAGAAAGCGATCGAGATCGGCGCTCGCGCGCCGGTTGCGGAGCGCCTGACGATAGTCTTCGGCGGATTCACGGAGATAGTCGCGGGACAGCATGGCGGGGATTCTATATCGGGCCCGGAACTCAGGCCTCAGACCTCAGACCTCAGGCCTCAGACCTCAGACCTCAGCTACGACGTCGGGCGCGGACCTGAGGCATGTGGCTCCACGTTCTGTCCGTTCCAGGATTCCGGTGTTCTCCGGATCGGACATGGGAATCCGTCTGGCGCGCGGGCCGGCATCTGAGGTCTGAGGTCCGAGGCCCGAGGTCTGAGGTCTGAGGTCCGAGGCCCGAGGTCTGAGGTCTGAGGTCCGGTATCCTATCCGCCATGCCTAAACCCCTGATCGCGATCGCCGCCGACATCGGCGTCCCGAACGGAGCGCGCGCGAGCGCTCTTTCGTTTACTCCAGCTACATCGACGCGGTCCGGCGTGCCGGAGGGATTCCGGTTCTCGTCCCTCCGGGCGACGATTCCGCGGCGGCGATCCTCGAGCGCGTGGACGCCCTTCTCCTGGTCGGCGGGAATGACTGCGACCCTTCGGTGTTCGGCGAAGAGCCGCACCCCTCGATCGAGCCGATGAATCCGCGGCGCCAGCGCAGCGATCTCGCGCTCGCGAAGGCCGCTCGCGAGCGGGCCGTTCCGACGCTCGGGATCTGTCTCGGCATGCAGATCATGAACATCGCCGCCGGCGGAACCTTGATCCAGGACATCCCGTCTCAGGTGGGAGGCCAGGTCACCCATGGGGGAGACGTCTCGAAACGGGCGCGGCACGCGGTGACGGTCGGCGAAGGCTCACGCCTCGCGTCCCTGATCGGCGCGGGCCGGCACGACGTGAACTCGACCCACCACCAGGCGGTTCGCACCGCGGGGGCGGGCATCGCGTTCACGGCGGCAGCGGACGACGGAGTCATCGAGGCGCTGGAGGATGCGGCGCATCCGTTCTTCCTCGGCGTGCAGTGGCATCCGGAGGACATGGCCGGAGAGGGCGCCGCGGATCCCGTATTCGAGGCATTCATCGCCGCCGCGCGGGAACGGGCGAAGCGCGGCGCGCGCGGGTGATCGATCGGAATAGCACCGGAAACGGCCTCGTTTCGCCCGGCGGAGGCCCTGTGAAGCGAACTCTCGGAGCTCTATCCATTCTCATGCTGCTCGGCAGCGCCGCGCACGCCGCGACCTTTTACAAGAAGGTCGACGAAGCGAGGGCGGCCGCGAAAGCGTCGAACAAGCTGATTTTCGTCGACTTCTTCGCCGAGTGGTGCACCTGGTGCCATCGGTTCGACCGGGAGATCGTTCCGTCCGAGGCGTTTCAGAACGCCACGAAGGACATGATCCTGCTGCGCGTCGACACCGAGGACCGGGGAGAAGGGACCGCGTTCGCGCGGAAGTACAACGTCTCCCGCCTCCCGACCTTCGTCGTGCTCACGCCGCAGGAGTCGATCGCGGGGATCATCCAGGGCTACGCCCCCGCCACCGAGTTCGTCCAGAGGATGAACGGAGAGCTCGCGAAGTACCAGAAGCTGAAGGCGGACATCAAGATCGAGGGGACGAAGACTCCCGAGCAGCGTCTCGAGATCGCCACCGAGCTGACCGCGCGGTACGAGTACCCCTCGGCGATCCCCCGGCTGCAGAAACTGGCGACGACGGGTCCGGCCGGCGTCCGGGAAGAAGCGTCCTACCTGCTCGGCTACGCGCAGTGGGCCTCCGGCAAGGCCACGGACGCGGTCGCGACGCTCACCAAGCTCCTCGGAGCGAAAGGCAAGGGGGACGCCGTCGAACGGGCGTGGCTCCTGCGCGCGGAGATCTATCGCGAGCAGAAGAACCTTCCGGCCGCGCTCGCCGACTACAAGAAGTTCCAGCGCTCGTTCCCCGGCTCGGCTCACCTGCAGACGGCGAATTTCTGGGCTTCGCAGCTCGAGCCTGTCGTAGCGGCGCAGACCAGCGGTAAGAAATGAAGTCGCGCGTCGGGTTCCTGCTCCTTCTCTCCGCGTTCCTCTCCATCGCTCTGCCGGCGCAGGAGCCGGTCGTCGCCCCACCGGGCGGCGGGCCTTCGCTCGGCCCCTCGCTCGGCGGAGGGGCGCCGCCCGAGCGGCTGATCGCGCTGACGATCGCCATCGGCGAAGGCGGGGGACGCGCAGGCGACCCCGTCCACGGCACTCTCGCGATCACGGTCGCCGACGGGTGGCACATCAACTCGGCGCATCCGAAGGACGATTTTTCGATCCCCACCGTCGCGAAGCTCGAATCGTCGAGCGTGCGGTTCGGCGAGCTGACCTACCCGCCGCACGTCGAGCGGCCGTTCGCGTTCGCCGGGGGAGAGCTGCTGGCGGTGTACGAGGGCGACGTGTCGATTCCGTTCGCGGGGACGCGCACGGCGGACGGCGCGGTCGCGATCGACGCGATCGTCTCCTACCAGGCCTGCAACGACCGCGTCTGCCTCCCGCCGCGGAGCGAGCGAGCGAGCGTGGAGATCGGCGCCGACGGCGTCGCCGTGATTCCGAGCCCGAGCTCCGCGGGATCCGCGCCGGCCGCGGGATTCACGCCGCTCGAGGATGCGCCGCGCGCCGCCGAGTCCGGGAGGGGCCTCTTCTCGGGCGACATCGGATCGACGTTCGAGAGCCGCGGGCTCGCCCTCACCCTCCTCGTCGTTTTCGTCCTCGGTCTCGCGCTCAACCTCACTCCCTGTGTCTATCCACTCATCCCGCTCACGCTCGCGTTCTTCAGCGCGCAGACGGAAGGGAAAGCGAGCCGCAGGTTCGGTCTCGCGACGAGCTACGTCCTGGGGCTCGCCGCGATGTACTCGGCGCTCGGGGTCTTCTCGGCCCTCTCGGGGAAACTGTTCGGGGCGTGGCTCCAACTCCCGGGCGTCCTGGTCTTTTTTGCCGTCCTGATGCTCGCGCTCTCCGCGTCGATGTTCGGCGCCTTCGAGATCCGCGTTCCCCACTTCATCTCCGATCGAGCGGGGGCGCGCTCCGGCTATGCGGGCGCGATGATGATGGGGCTCCTCGCGGGGATCGTCGCGGCTCCCTGCGTGGGGCCGTTCATCATCTCGCTCATCGCTCTGGTCGGCCAGAGAGGGAGCGTGGGCTTCGGTTTTCTCCTCTTCTTCGTCCTCGCGCTCGGCCTCGGATTTCCTTACCTGATCCTCGGCGTCTTCTCGAGCTCGATCCGCTCGATCCCGCGATCGGGCGCATGGATGGTCCAGATCAAACAGGCGCTCGGCTTCGTGCTGATCGCGATGGCGTTCTACTTCCTCCGCCCTCTCACCGGGGACATCGTGTACCACTGGGGGGCGGGGCTGAGCCTTCTGGTCGGTGCGGCCTTTCTGTTGCTGCGACCCGCTCCGGGCGCCCGCGCGATCCGCGCCGTGAGCGCACTCCTTCTGCTCGCGGGCGGTCTCTACTTCCTCTGGCCACGGCAGGCTTCGGCCGAGATCGAGTGGACGAAGTACGAAGCGGCCGCGCTCGCAGGCGCGCGCTCGACGGGGAAACCCGTCCTGATCGACTTTTACGCGGACTGGTGCCTCCCGTGTAAGGAGCTCGACGAGAAAACGTTCAACGACCCGGCCGTCATCGCGGAATCGGAGCGCTTCGTTCGGCTCAAGGCCGACCTCACTCGCACAGGCGACGAGAAGGTGCGCCAGCTCTCCGATCAGTACTCGATCCTCGGCGTGCCGACGATCGTCTTCATCAGCTCGACCGGCGAGGAGAGGAAGGACGCGCGGCTGACCGGGTTCGAGAAGGCGGAGCCGTTCCTCGAGAGGATGAAGCGGGTGCGGTGAGCGGTGAGCACTTCCTACTTCCCCCGGCAGCCGGATCTTCGGATTCTCTTCCCGCGGGCGGTAGAGGACGGCGATCTTCCCGATCGAGGTGATGACGGCGGAGCGGGTTCGTTCCGCGAGGTCCTCGGCCAGCGCCCGCCGCTCGTCTCCCCCCTCGACGTCGATCCGCACCTTGATCAGCTCGTGCGCTTCGAGCGAGCGGTCGGCTTCGGCCGCCACCTCCGGGGTGACTCTCGCCTTGCCGATGCGGACGACGGGCTCGAGCTCGTGGGCGAGTCCGCGGAGGTGTTTGCGTTGTTCGGTGCTGTACTCCATCCGGACAGCTTACCTCTGTCCGGACATGGCCACAGCGGCCGCGGCGCCATCGGAGGCCCCGCGCGCCGCAGCGCGCGCGGCGAGGAGCTCGCGATCGGGAAGGGTGAACGTCCAGACTGCCTCGCGACGCCTGCCGGTTTTCCGGTCGATGCCCCAGATTGCGGCGCTGTACTTGCGGCCCGCCGGCGCGTCCCGCAGGACCAGGGAAATCGACCCGTCGCGCGGGTCGTAGGAGTAGGGCGCGCGTTTCATTCCGAGGATTGCGAGGTTCACCGACTCCGGCTCGAGCGACTCGAAGTCGGCGATCCGCGCGGCGACGACCGGCTCGCCCGGGTCGAACTCTCCTCCGGGCCTGGGGGAAACCTGCGCGAGCTTCAGCTCCTGGCTTCCGAGAAGCTTCCGGAAGGAGGCGAACGTCGTCTTCTCCAAAAGGACGACCCGCTTGAGCCGATAGGGATTCGATCCCTTTTCGACCGGCCCGAAATTGCAGGTGAGACCCGCGTCGTACCCGGCGGCTTCGGCCGCCTGCATGACCCGCTCGTTGTAGTCGCCGTACGGGTACGCCAGGAAGCGGACGGGCCTTCCGGTCTTTCGCTCGATCGTCTGGCGGCTCTCGACGAGCTCGGCGCGAAGGGCCGTCTTCGAGCGCTTCGTGAGGTAGGGATGGGAGTTCGAATGGCTCTGGATGTCCACCCCGTCCTCGGCCATCTGCGCGACTTCCTTCCAGGAGAGCGCGTAGGCGCTCTGGCCGATGAACTTCGGATAAACGAAGACGGTGAACGGGAATCCGAGCTCCTTCATGACCGGGAAGATCTCGGTGTAGGTGCACTTCCACCCGTCGTCGATCGTGATGACGACCGACGGATCGGGGATCGACTCGCGTTTGCCGGTGACGTAGTCGTGAAGCTCCCCGAGCGAGATCACCGTATATCCGGTCGCTCGGAGGTAGTCCATCTGCCGCCGGAAGGCGGCGCGGCTCATCGAGTAGACCGTGTCGTTGGGCGACTGGACGATATGGTAGGCGAGGATGACCGCAGTCGGGGGGTCCTGCGCGCGGAGGGCCGCCGGGACGAAGGTGAGGAAAAGAGTGAGGACTGCGGCTACCCGCACGAGCATGGTGGAGAGACTCCGTCGATTGGCTTCCGATGGCCGCTGCAAACCGGATACCGGGGGAGCGGCGGTCGGGAGTCGGAGGGGGAAACCCGAGAGTCGGCCTCGAGGGGCTCCGGTCGCGCTCGCTGGGCGCGCGGCGAGCCCTGCGCGGAGCCGCTCTCGCACGGCCGGCCCCCGGACTCCCGAGTTGCGGCTCCTGCCTCTTCCGGTGGGTTGTTTCCGCGCTCGCGCTGGGATAGATTGGGGCGCTTTTTTCCGGAGGTCCTTTCCCGCATGGCGGATCGTTTTTCAAGAAAAGAAATCAAACACGACAAATTCGTCGAAGAGATGGAGACCGCGTACGCGGTCGCGCGGCGGAATGCGCCCGTCGTTCTCTGGTCGGTGGTGGGCGCGCTCGTTCTGATCGTGGCCATCGTGGCGTTCACCCTGTGGCGAACGCGGCAGGAGAGCGCCGCCCAGAAACGGCTCGCCGAAGGGATTCGGACGATCGAAGCGCCGGTGGCCGTTCCGGGCGAGACGACGGCCCCCGCTCCCGGGACCTATGCTTCCGAGCAGGAGAAGATCGCCAAGGCGGAGCCGGTCTTCCGCGAGGTCGCCGACAAGTACGGATCGAGCGACGCGGCGGACGTTGCGAGCCTCTATCTCGCGAGAATCGAGATCGGACGGGGCGACACGAAGGCCGCGCGCGGGAAGCTCGAAGCCTTCATCGACGGACACCCCGACCATCTCCTCGCGCAGGCTGCCCGCGTGAGCCTCGTCGATCTGAGGCTGGCGGCGGGGGAGGCGCAGCAGGTGATCGCGGACCTCGAGAAGGACGTCGCTTCGACGGAAGGGCAACTGCCGCAGGACGTGGCGCTGACGCTCCTGGCGCGCGCGTACGAGACCGCCAGGCAGCCGCAGAAGGCGCGCGACGCGTACCAGCGGATCGTGAACGAATACCCGGATTCACCCTACACGCTCGAGGCGCAGCGGAAGCTTTTCCGCGGCTAGATGCCAGTCTCGGAGTCTGCGGGTCTGGGAGTCTTGGAGTCGGTCTGGGCGTCTATGGGTCCGGAGTCGGTCTCGTAGATTTCCGGATCGCCCCCAGGCCCGCGTGGGGAGATCGACGCTTCGACGCTTCGACGCTTGGACTCCTAGACTCCCAGAACCGCAGGCGCCTAGACTCCCAGAACCGCAGGCGCCTAGACTCCCAGACGCACCATGACCGTCGCCGCGTTCCTCCTCACGCTCATCGCGATTTTCGCTTCGGCGAAGATTTTCGGCGAGCTCGCCGAGCGGATCGGCCAGCCGGCCGTGCTCGGCGAGCTGATCGCCGGGATCGTCGTCGGCGTCTCCGGACTCCATCTGGTCGACGCTCACGATCCGACGATCCACCTGCTGAGCGAGCTGGGCGTCATCCTCCTCCTTTTCATGATCGGTCTCGAGACCGACCTCAAGCGGCTTCTCTCGGTCGGGGGGTCGGCGTTTGCGGTCGCCGTCGTCGGGGTCGTACTGCCGTTCATCCTCGGGTACGGCGCCGGGGTCATGCTCGGCCACCCCAAAATAATCTCGATTTTCCTCGGCGCCGCCCTGACCGCCACCTCGGTCGGGATCACCGCGCGCGTGCTGAGCGATCTGGGGCACCTGAAGGACCCGGAATCGCAGGTCGTCCTCGGCGCCGCCGTCATCGACGACGTCATCGGGCTGGTGATCCTGGCCGTCGTCGGCGGCCTCGCGAGCGGGGCAGCGATCTCGGTCTGGGGCGTGACGCGGGTTACGCTCGTCGCGTTCGGGTTCGTCATCGCCGCCATCGTCCTCGGCGGCTTCCTGGCTCCCTGGCTGATCCGGATGATCTCGAGGCTTCGCGTGGCGAAAGCCGTCCTCTTCGCTTCGCTCATGTTCGCCTTCGTCCTCGCGTGGATCGCCGAAGAGATCGGTTCGGCGATGATCGTCGGCGCGTTCGCCGCGGGGCTCGTTCTGGCGCGAACCGAGCACGGTCCACAGATCGAGCGGGAGGTCCACGACCTCGCGCAGTTCTTCATCCCGATCTTCTTCGTCTCGGTCGGAGCCGCGATCGATCTCCGGACCCTGAATCCCTTCGATCCGGTGGCGCGCCCGTTCGTCATCTTCGGTCTGGTCCTCACCCTGATCGCGATCCTCGGGAAGTTCGTCGCGGGATGGGCCGCGCGAGGGAAGGGCCTCAAGCGCCACGTGATCGGGATCGGGATGATCCCCCGGGGCGAGGTCGGTCTGATCTTCGCGCGGATGGGCCTCGCGGCGGGCATCCTCAGCACGGGCCTCTACAGCTCGGTCGTGGCGATGGTGATCGCGACCACGTTCATCACGCCGCCGCTGCTCCGCATCTTCCTGACGCGGCAGACGCCCGAGGAGATGACCGAGGCGACGCGCATCGTGACCGACGCTCCCTCGGATTGACCCGCCCGGATCTGGACGAGGACTGGCGGACGCGCACCCGTTCGGCGGGCTGAGCCGTCCCGGCGAAATATGCTAGATTGGACTCCGGGTTCCGGTCGTCGCCGGAAGCCGGTGCCAGCGAAATGCCCAAGCCAGAACAGGTGTCTCAGCTTCTCGACCAGATCATTCTTCCATTCGATCTGTCGCACGACTTCGGGCGCAAGCAGGCGTACGAGGCGGCGATCGACTACGCGCGCGAGAATCTGATCGACGATCCCTCCTGCGACCTCTTCCTGACGGCCGCGGCCGAGAGGCTCGGCTTCGCGGCCATCTCGTTCAACGAGCTCGAGAACCGCGTCAAGCTTCCGAAAGGGGCGTGGCTCGACATCTGGATCGCCGACGACGAGGACGAAGTCGCGATCACGGGGACCGACCAGGGCCTCCAGTACCTGATCGACCTGCTCACGCAGCTCCGGGGCGCCGAGAACCGCGAGCAGCATATTCATCTCGACCGGGTCTATCTGCCGCTGACCGAGCAGTCCGCGAGCCTCGTGCTCTTCAAGGAAGAGGAAGCGTGGTTCACGGGCGGGCCGATCGCGGCCGGCGAGCACTATCCGCCGCGCGAGATCGATCCGAAATCGATCTACGCCATCCAGTTCATCCACTATCCGCCGGACGATCTCCCGATCACGGCGCAGAAGCTCTACCGCGTCGTATCGGTCGATCCCGCCAACGCCGAAGAAGAGAACCTCAAGGAGTTCCCCGAGGGAGATCCGGCGCGGTATCAGCGGATCGTGTTCATGGCCGATACGGGCGAGCGGTTCACCTGGGCGTTCCACCTCGACGATCCCGGCGTGAACTACTTCACGCACCGGGAGATCGTCTCGCTGGCGCTCCGGCCGCTCTGACGCTGCGGCCCGGCTCCGCGGCGGTGTCGTCATTTTCGGGAGGCCCGATGGAAATCCAGAACATCACGGTGCTCGGCAGCGGGACGATGGGACGGGGGATCGCCTACATCGCCGCCCGTTCCGGCTTCGACACGACGGTCAACGACATCGCCGAGGAGTTGCTCGTCTCCGCGCGGGAAGCCGTCGCGGAGCTCTTCGCGCAGGCGATCGACCGCGGCAAGATCGATCGGGACGCAGCCGAGGAGTCCTTCGAGCGGATCCGCTGGCTTTCCGACCTCGAAGCGGCGGCTCGCGAGGCCCACCTGATCATCGAGGCCGTCCCGGAGGATCCGGGCCTCAAGCAGGAGCTCTTCTCGCAGGTCGACCTCTTCTGCGCCGAGGAGACGATCCTCGCGTCGAACACCTCGTCGATCTCGATCACGACGCTCGCGGGCGCGGTCGAGCGCCGCGAGAAATTCGTCGGACTCCACTTCTTCAATCCCGTTCACGCGATGAAGCTCATCGAGATCGTTCGCGGAGAGCGCACCTCGGACGCCACCGTCGAAGCGTGCCGCGCGGTCGCCGCGCGCCTCGGCAAGGAGACGATCGTCGTCAACGACGTCCCCGGTTTCGCCACCTCCCGCCTCGGCCTCGCGCTCGGACTCGAGGCGATCCGCATGCTCGAGGACGGCGTCGCTTCCCCCGCCGACATCGACCGCGCGATGGAGCTCGGGTACAACCACCCGATGGGGCCCCTCCGCCTTAGCGATCTCATCGGGCTCGACGTTCGCCTCGGCGTCGCCGAGTATCTCAACTCCACGCTCGGACCCCGCTTCGATCCCCCCGCTCTGCTCAGAAAGATGGTTCAGGAAGGGAAGCTCGGAAAGAAGACGGGGCGCGGGTTCTATTCGTGGGAGGCGTAGGGGCCGGCCCGGCCCACGCATGAAGCGATCCCCGCAATCCGAAGCCTACGGCGCCTTCGCCTTCGCCTACGACCCCGCCCTCGGGGAGCGTTTCTTCTCCGCCGTCGAACCGCTGCTCGAATCGCTCCTGCCGGGGCTGCCGCAGGGAGGGCTCCATCTCGACGTCGCGTGCGGAAGCGGGCTTGCCGTGGGGTGGTTCGAGCGCCGCGGCTTCCGCTCGGTCGGTCTCGACGCATCGGTCCCCATGCTCGGAGTCGCGCGGAGCCGCGCCGGGCGCCTCGTCGCCGCGGATATGCGCGCGATGCCGTTTCGCGGGACCTTCGCGGTCGCGACCTCTCTGTACGACAGCCTCAACCACCTTCTCTCCCGGCGGGATCTCTCGGCGACCTTCCGGGAGGTGGCGCGATGTCTCGTCCCCGGGGGAAGGTTTCTGTTCGACGTGAACCACCCGCGCGCCTACCCTCGCGTATGGGGCGCGATCGACCCGTACGAGTCGTCCGCCGCCGACCACCGGCTCACGATCGACACGCGCTGGCTCGCGGCCATGCGGAGGGGAGAGGCGAGGGTCCACGGCTGGGCCCTGACCGAGAAGGGCGTGGTTCAGATCGACGAGCGGCGGCGCCAGCGCGCCTGGACCGAGCGCGAGCTGCGCGAGGCTCTCGGCAATGCGGGCCTCGAAACTCTGGAGGTCACCCCGTTCGATCCGTTCGCCGAGGGGGAAGCCGATCCCACCAAGCTCGTCTTCCTGGCGAGGCGCGCCCCGGCGCACCCGGCCGGGTAATGCCAGGGCAGGAAAAAGCCCCGCGTCTACGCGGGGCTTTTCCCTGTTTGAACCAGCAGATCAGACGACGCGACGCCGTCCGACGACCATCCGGTAGATGAGAAGGAGGAGGATCGCGCCGATGATCGATCCGATCCACCCTGCGGTATCGCTGGCGCTCTGGAAGAACATCTGACCAAGGAACCCGCCGACGAACGATCCCGCGATACCGAGCAGGATCGTCACGATCCATCCACCAGGGTCGCGGCCGGGCATGAGAAGCTTCGCGATCGCGCCGACGACCAGACCAAAGACAATCCATCCGAGAATGTTCATTCGTCCTCCATTGGGGCGTCCGGAGTGCAACGCTCGCCTTCGCTACAACGCAATGGGAATGCCAGAGCCGCAACCTTTTTTTCTCTTGGGCGTATCTCCCGACACGAGAGCGGGATCCGGAAGTGAAGGCGGAGGGGGGCTCCATTCTGAAACCGTGCCCTCGGTTCGTCGTATCCCTGATTGACCGCACTCGTGGAGGACGACGATGGAAGCGCGACTGGATGCCCCCGTTGGAGGGTCAATGGACAGAAAGAAGCTGTTCCTGGTGGCGGGTCTGACCCTCATCCTGGCGCTCGCGATCGCAGGCGGCCTCCTCCTCAAGGCGCGGGCCGGCTCGGCCTCGGACCGAAAAGCGGCGGCGACCGACGGCTCCGAGGCGGGCGACAAGAAGAACGCGGCCGCCGTCGCCGCCGGGAAGAACGGAAAAGACGAAAAGAACGGGAAGGAAAAGGCGCCCGTTCCGGTGAGCGTCGCCGCGATCGGGGTGGCTCCGATCTCCTCCTACATCACGTCGACGGCGAATCTCGTCGCAGAAAACGAGGTCAAGGTCCTCTCGGAGGCCGAGGGGCGGGTCGCATCGCTCCTCGTCGAGGAGGGCGCGTTCGTTCGGAAGGGCTCTCCACTGGTTCAGCTGGTGCGCGGTGATGCGGAGATGGCGGAGGCGAAGACGCGCGTCCGGTTCGCCAACTCCCGGGTCGCATGGGAGCGTGCGAAGGGGATGTTCGAGAAGGGGCTGACGAGCCAGGGCGACTACGACAAGGTCGTCATGGAGAAGGACGTCGCGCAGCAGGAGCTCGCCGAGGCGCAGTGGCGGCTGAGCAAGACGACGGTGCGGGCGCCCTTCGATGGCGTCATCGCGGTCCGGACGGTCAGCCAGGGACAGCATGTCCGCCCCGGCGACTCGCTCTTCACGATCACGGATTTCGATCCGCTGGTCGCGCGCATCTACCTTCCCGAAGGGGATGTGGTCGGGCTCGAAGTCGGCCGCCAGGTTCGGCTCACGCTACGCGCGACCGAGCAGGTGCGCTTCGCCGGCCGGATCCGGCAGATCAGCCCTGTGGTCGACACGGCCACGGGAACCGTCAAGGTGACGGTCGAGGCGATCCATCCTCCCGAGACGGTCCGACCCGGAGCGTTCGTCGCCGTCGACATCGTTCGCAACACCCGCCCGGCGGCGACCGTGCTCCCGCGTGAAGCGGTCCTCCGCGAGTTGCAGGCCTCGCACGTATTCGTCGCCGAAAAGGGCGTTGCGAAGAAGAGGAGCGTCACGCTCGGAATCGAAGAGGGAGACAGGGTCGAAGTGCTCAGCGGCGTGAGAGCGGGCGAGCAGGTGATCGTCGCCGGCCAGGGGGGCCTCAAAGACGGCTCGCCGATCCGGATCCTCGGCGCAGCACAGGTGAAAGTCGCCGGGTTGTAGCGCCGTTTCGTTGATCGTTGATCGTTGATCGTTGCTCGATCGTTTGATTGCGGGTCGTGATCTCGAACGACGATCAACGACCAACGATCGACGACCAACGACAGAACGCGTCAAACAGGAGCTCCCATGGGACTGGTCGACTTTTCGCTGAAGCGCCGCGTCACGGTGTCGATGGTCGCGGTCGCGCTGGTGATCTTCGGCGTGGTCGCCTTCACGCGGCTGCCGATGAACCTTCTGCCCGAGATCTCCTATCCGAGCATCACGGTCGAGACCCGCTTTCCGGGAGCCGCGCCGAACGAGGTCGAAGCGCTCGTCACGCGGCGGATCGAGGAAGTCGTCGGGATCGTCAGCGGCGTGCAGCGGATGACGTCCGCGTCGCGCCCCGGCCTCTCTCAGGTGACCCTCGAGTTCGACTGGGGACGGAACATGGACTTCGCCGCCCTCGACGTCCGGCAGAAGCTCGACATGCTGACGCTTCCGCGCGAGTCGGACAAGCCCGTGATCCTCCGGTTCGACCCCGCGAACGATCCGTTCATGCGGCTCTATCTGACGGGCGGCGAGAGCCTCTACCAGCTCCGCTACGTCGCGGAGGAGGTTCTCAAGAAGGACCTCGAGTCGACCGAAGGCGTCGCCGCCATCAAGGTGAACGGCGGCTTCGAAGAAGAGATCGAGGTCCGCGTCGACGAGGGAAAGCTCTCCCTCATCGGCATCCCGATCTCCGAGGTGAACGCGAAACTCCAGCGCGAGAATGTGAACCAGGCCGGGGGGAGCCTCTATGAGAAGGAGGCTCGCTATCTGGTCCGCTCGCGCAACGAGTTCGAGGGCCTTCGCGACATCATGGACACCGTCCTCGTGACCCGCGACGGGCGGAACATTCTGATGTCCGACGTGGCGACGATCGTCCGCGGCCACAAGAAGCGCGACGTGATCACCCGGTTCGGCGGCAAAGAGGCGGTCGAGCTGGCGCTCTACAAGGAAGGCGACGCGAACATCGTCAACGTCGCGCGCGCGGTCCGGAACCGCCTCGAGCGCGTGAAGAAGGAGCTTCCGGAAGGGATCGAGCTCGTTTCCGGCGGCGACCAGTCCCGCTTCATTCAGGCTTCCGTGGACGAGGTGCTCTCGAACGCCGTCGTCGGAGGCTTCATGGCGATCGTGGTCCTCCTGTTCTTCCTCAAGGACCTCCGGAGCACGATCATCATCGCCGTCTCGATCCCGATCTCGATCATCGCGACATTCTTCCTGATGTATCGCACGGGGACCACGCTGAACATCATGTCACTCGGCGGCCTGGCCCTCGGCGTCGGCATGCTCGTCGACAACGCCATCGTCGTGCTGGAGGCGATTTTCAAGCGGAAGGAAAAGGGGGAGCGATCGATCGATGCCGCGCGCCATGGCGCGACCGACGTCGGGATGGCCGTCGTCGCGTCGACGTTGACCACCGTAGCCGTCTTCCTGCCGGTCGTGTTCCTGGAGGGAATCGCAGCGCAGCTGTTCAAGGATCAGGCGCTGACCGTCTCCTTCTCGCTCATGGCCTCTCTCGCGGTCTCCCTGACGCTCATCCCGATGATGGCAGCGCTCGCGGGAGGGGGGCCGGCGGAGGCAGGCGAGGCGCAGGAGGCGCGCGGAGGAAGAACCCGACGGATCCTGCGGGCGATCTTCACAGGGTGGCCCCGCGCGGCTGCTGTTCTGGGTCCGCATCGGGCGCGGGCAGTTCACCGGGGGATCGCCGTCGTTCTCCGGCCCTTCTCCGCCACGTTCGATCGCGGCTTCGCATCTCTTCATGGAGCGTATCCGCGGGTTCTCCGGCGGGCTCTCGATGCGCGCTGGACGGTGCTCGGGATCACGACGCTTCTGTTCGCCGGGTCTCGCTGCTGCTCGTCCCGCGTCTCGGCTTCGATCTGATCCCCACGTTCACGCAGGGGGAGTTCCAGTTCCGCGTCGAGCTTCCCGAAGGGACGCCGATCGAGGTGACGGATCGTTATCGTAGGCGACGTCGCGGCGGTCATCGCGGATGAACGACGGCCGTCGCGAGCTGGTCGGTCATCTCCGGCGGCGCGGGGCTGTCGCTCTCGAACACCGGAACGGAGGGAGAGAACAGCGCGCGCATCCAGGTGCAGATGAAGCCGGACGCGACGCAGGAGCAGGAGGAGGCGGTCATCGCGGCGCTCCGCGCGCGGCTCGAGCAGTCCGGCTCGGCCCGATTCGAGTTCGAGCGGCCGACGTACTTCACGTTCCGGACTCCGATCGAGATCGAGATCTTCGGCGACGATCTCGTCGGAGGTTCACCAGAGCGCCGAGGCGGTGCGCGCTGCAATCGGAGGCATCGACGGCCTGGTGGACGTCCGCTCGAGCTCGGAGCTGGGCAATCCGGAGCTGCAGGTCAATTCAGCCGCGAGCAGCTCGCCTCTCTCGGTCTCGATCTCTTCCAGGTCGCCTCGACGATCCGGAACAAGGTGCAGGGCGAGGTCGCCACGCGCTTCATGCAGGGAGATCGTGAGATCGACATCCTCGTGCGTTCGGTCGAGCTGGGGGCGGCGAGCGTCGAGGACGTCCGCGACATGATCGTCGGGCAGAAGGAGGGGCGCCCGATCCACCTGAAGTCGGTCGCGACCGTCGAGCTGGCGATGGGTCCGAGCGAGATCCGCCGGATCGGCCAGAAGCGCGCGGCGGTGGTGTCCGGTAACCTGCACGGCCGCGACATGGGAGCGGTCGCCGCGGACGTGCGTGCGGCCATGGCCGGGCTTGTCGCTTCCGCCGGGCGTCGTCGCGGGGCTGAGCGGGCAGGAGGAGGAGATGCAGAGGTCGATGCGATCGCTGCTCCTCGCGATTGCGACTCGCGATCTTCCTGGTCTACTTGGTGATGGCCTCGCAGTTCGAGTCGCTGATCCATCCGTTCGTCATCATGTTCACGCTGCCGCTCGGGCTCGATCGGCGTGGTCCTGTCGCTGCTTCGTCACCGGGCGATCGATCTCGCTCGTCGCGATGATCGGGATCGTGATGCTGGCGGGCATCGTCGTGAACAACGGGATCGTGCTGATCGACTGGGTCAACCAGCTGCGCCGGCGCGGGGTCCCGCGCCGCGAGGCGCTCGTCGAAGCGGGCCTCGCCGCATGCGGCCCATCCTGATGACGTCTCTGACGACCATTCTCGGGCTCGTGCCGATGGCCCTCGGGCTCGGCGAGGGCGCCGAGCTGCGCGCGCCGCTCGCGATCACCGTCATCGGGGGGCTTTCGGTCGCGACGCTCCTGACGCTGATCGTGATTCCCGGTCGTGTACGAGCTGCTCGACCGGAACGAGAGGCGTTCCCGCCGCGGCCGCCGCACCGGCGATGACGGTTCCGCCCGATGGTGCACTCGGATCCGAGGTGACGCCGTGAAGCTCTCCAGCTTTTCCGTCAGCCGGCCCGTGACGATGATCATGTTGCTCCTGAGCATCATGATCATCGGAGGGATCGCGATCACGCGGATCCCGCTCGCGTTCCTTCCGGAGATCGACGCGCCGTTCATCGGCGTCCAGATCGCCTATCCGAACTCGAACCCATGGCAGGTCGAGCGCGAGATCGTGAAACCGGTCGAGGAACTGCTCGCGACGCTGCCGAACGTCCGGAAGCTCCGCTCGACGGCGAACGCGGACTCGGCCGAGTTCCAGATGGAGTTCGACTGGGGCTTCGACGTCGACATCATCCGGATGCAGGTGAGCGAGAAGATGGACCAGATCCGGCCGAGCCTCTCCGGTGGGGATCGGCCAGATCCTGATCTACTCGTTCAACACGAACGACATTCCGGTGGTCGACGCGCGCGTCGCATCCGAGGGCGTGGATCTGTCGCGGAATTACGACGTGATCGAGGCGCGGATCCTCAATCGGCTGCGCCGTGTCCCCGGCGTGGCGCGCGTGGACCTGAACGGGGTCGCGCCCCCGGAGATCAACGTCGATCTGATCATCGACAAGGTGAAGGAGCACAACGTCGACATCGGCGGGTTGATTCAGAAGCTGCAGGGCGCGTCGTCGAATCTCGTCCTCGGCCAGGTGGACGAAAAGGGGATGCGCTACACCGTCCGCGCGGTGGGCGCGTTCGAGTCCGTCGACGCGATCAAGCGACATGATCATCGACGCGCGCGGGCTCCGGATCTCCGACATCGCGCAGGTGACCTACGAGGAGCCGCCGATCGACTTCGGGCGGCATCTCGACGGCAAGTACGCCGTCGCGCTCAACGTCTACAAGGAGTCGACCGCGAACACCGTCGACGTGGTTCGCGCCGTCATGAAGGTCATCAACGGCGACATCAAGAACGACCCGCTGCTCCAGGGCATCCGGGTGTTCACGTGGGACGATCAGGCGGACCAGATCGTCGGTGGCCTCCAGGGGCTGACGTCGTCCGGCCTGCAGGGCGGCCTGCTCGCGATCGTCGTCCTCTACTTCTTCCTGAGGCGGTTTTCCTCGACGCTCATCGTCTCTCTCTCGATTCCCTTCTCGATCATCGCCGCGACAGGGATCATGTACTTCCTCGGGATGTCGCTCAACGTCCTGTCGATGATGGGGCTGATGCTCGGCGTCGGGATGCTCGTCGACAATGCGATCGTGGTTCTCGAGTCCATCGACCGCCGGCAGAGAGTGGAACGCGAATGCGCGCAAGGCGGCGACCGAGGGAGCCGCGGCGGTGGCGATCGCGGTGATCGCCTCGACGTTGACGTCGCTCATCGTCTTCCTTCCGCTGATCGTCGGAGGCAAGACGGAGTTGACCGTCTGGCTCGGCGAGGTCGGCATGGCGATTTCCCTCGCTCTCGCCTGCTCGCTGTTCGCGTCGCTCACGATGATTCCACTGATGTCGGCGCACTGGCTGAAGCTCAGGGAGCCGAAGCGGAACCGGTTCGTCGAATGGCTCGAGGAGAAGTACGTCGGCGTGCTCCGGTGGACGCTGCATCACCGCATCAAGACGTTCTTCGCCATCCTGGCGGTCGCGGCGCTGACGGTCATACCGTTCGCGGCCAAGTGGGTCAAGACGGGGATGTTCACCGCGGCGAAGAACGAGAGGATCCGCGTCGCGTACGAGTTCGCCGACTTCGCGTACGAGTCGGATTCCGAGCGCGCCGTGACGCAGGTCGAGAAGTTCCTGACCGCGAACGGGAAAGAGTTCATGGTGGCGGGCCTCTACAGCTGGTACGCCGAAAACGAGGCGTCGACCTCGATCACGCTCACGCGCGAAGACCTGTCGGACGACGAAGTGCGCGACCTGCGCAAGAGGATCCGGGCGAAGCTCCCTCAGATCGCGGGCGTCCGCGTCTTCTTCGACGAAGATCCCGAGGAAGGAGGAAACTCGCGGCGGTTCGCCGTGAAGTTCTTCGGCCAGGACTCCGGCGTCCTCCAGGGGCTCGCCGACGAGGCGGAGCGGCGGCTCGACACGCTCGAAGGGGATCGAGGATCTCAACACGGGCCTCAATCGCGGCCGCAACGAGATCCAGGTCGTGATCGACCGCGCGAAAGCGGCTCAGCTCGGGCCTCACGGCGCAGGATCTCTCCGACATCTTCTCGTTCACCCTCGGCGGCGTGCGCCTGCGCCGTTTCAACGCGGGCAACAAGGAAGTCGAGAGCTGGCTCGCCCTCCGCGATGAGGACCGGGAGAACCTCGCGGATCTGCGGAACCTCCAGATGCGGACACCGTCCGGGACCGACGTGCTCCTCGGCGACGTCGCGCATTTCGAGGTCATCAGGAAAGCGAACGCGATCCGGCGCGAGGACCGGAAGGTCCGCGTCGCGGTGAACGGCAGCTACGAAGGCGAGAAGTGGGACGAGCCGGCGCAAGGAGATCGAGGCGCTCATGAATCAGTTCGAGCTTCCCGCCGGCTACTCCTGGTCGTGGGACGATCGGATCCTCGAGCAGGATACTCAGGGGAAGGAGATGGGCATCAACTACCTGCTCGCGCTGATGCTCGTCTACCTGGTGATGGCGTCTCTGTTCGAGTCGCTCGCCCAGCCGTTCTCGATCCTCTTTTCGATTCCGTTCGCGGTCCCGGGAGCGGTCTGGTTGCTCGCGGCGACGCGCACGCCGTTCAACCTGATGGCGCAGATCGGGCTGCTGATCCTCATGGGGATCGTCGTCAACAACGGCATCGTCCTGCTCGATCACATGAACCAGCTCCGGCGCGCGGGCATGGGCCGCGAAGAGGCGGTTCTCCAGGCAGGGAGGGACCGGCTTCGCGCGATTCTGATGACCGCGGCGACGACCGTCATCGGACTCCTCCCGCTCGCGATCGGCGGATCGAACGTGGGCGGCCTCTTCTACTTCCCGCTGGCGCGAACCGTCATGGGCGGCCTGATCTCCTCGACGTTCCTCACGCTGATCGTCCTCCCCTACATCGACATGGGCGTGGAAGGGGCGGCGGGGTGGTTCGGGCGGCTGTGGAAGAGCTCGGCGCGGAAGGAAACGGCGCCGGAAGTGGCGGCTGTAGAGGTGTAAACGCCTCGCTGCATTCTGCAGTCGTCTTTTGATCGCCTCTCACTGGGACACGTGACCGCGGTCCTCCCGCCCCGCCCCTTCCGCTGACATCTTTCCTGCAGGAAGGGGGCGCGCCATGCCTCGATTCGAGTGGTGGAACTGGTGGCAGGAGCGGAAGCAGAAGTACCTGCTCACCGACGAGCCCTTCAGCGACTACGACCGCTTCGCCTCCCTCTGTGTCGGAACCGGCCTGCCGGCGATCGAGCAGAGGAGCATGTTCGCTTTCCGGAGCGCGCGCGACGGCGCGGATCGTTTCATCGGAAAGTCGCAGTATGGCGAGAAACCCTTCGCGCGCATCTACACGCGTCTGGGCAATCCGACCACCGAATATCTCGAGCGCGTCCTGTTCCGGCTCGAATGCCAGCACATGATCGATCGCGCGCTCGACGCGGACGAGACGGAGCCGACGGTCGGCAGCATGGTCGTCGCCTCCGGTATGGCGGCGATCTCGACGACCCTGCTCGCCCTTCTCCGCACCGGCGACGGCGTCGTCGCGGGAAACGTCTACGGCTGCACCGACTCGCTCCTCCGGATCCTCACGGACCGCTTCCGCATCGACCATCACTTCGTCGACACCACGGACCCCGACGAGATCGATCGCTGCCTTACGGACCACCCGAACGTGTCGGTCGTTTTCCTCGAGACGCCCGAAAACCCCAACCTCGGCATGGCCGACATCCGGGAGGTCTCCCGGGTCACGACGCGCCACGGCGCGCTCCTGATCGTCGACAACACGTTCTGCAGCGCCTGGCTCCAGCAGCCCTTTCGCCTCGGCGCCGACATCGTCGTCCAGAGCCTGACCAAATACGTCAACGGCCACTCGACCTCGGTCGGAGGAAACACGCTCGGTCCGTTCCCGTTCATGTCCGGCCCCTTCTTCGAGATGGCCAAGGACCTCGGTCCGACGCCCAGCCCGATGGACAGCTGGCTCAATTCCGTCTGCGTTCAGACGCTCCCGCAGCGGATCGATGCGGCGTGCGCCACGGCGCAGAAGCTCGCGGAATGGCTCTCGGCCCATCCCGCCGTCGATCGGATCTGGTATCCCGGGCTGCCGTCGCATCCGCAGCACCATCTCATCGGAAAACAGATGAGGAGCGGCGGCTCGATCCTCGCCTTCGAGCTCAAGGGCGGCTACGATCCCGGCGTCCGGCTCATGAACTATTTCGCCCGCCACGACACGCCGATGGAGCTCGCCGTCAGCCTCGGGAGCGTCATCAGCTACATCCAGCACCCCGCGAGCATGACCCACAGCGCCGTCCCCCCGGCGGACCGCGCGAAACGCGGCATCACCGAAGGATTGATCCGCCTGAGCGTCGGGCTGGAGGGATTCACGATCCTGCGCGATGCATTCGAAGAGGGGCTCGCGCTGGCGGCGCAGTCGCCGGAGGACGTGCCCGTGGGGGCGTTCGTGTAGGGGCGCCCTGCGGGCGCCCGGGATTTCGTGATGCGCCGGACGCGATTACGGGCGCGCGCGGCGAGCCCCTACGCCGGCTGATCCGCGGTCCTCCGCAGGACGGCCACCGACACGTCGTCCTCGATGAAGCCCCCCGCGAACGACTCCCACTCCGCGAAGATGCGCTGCGCCGCGTCGGGGGTCGCCGCGTGGCGCGCGCACGTGGCTTCGAGCCGGTCGTAGCCGAAGACCTCGTCCGCGGCGTTGCGCGACTCCGGGATGCCGTCCGAGCAGAACACGAGCGAGTCTCCCGCGGCGAGGACGCCGGATTCCTGCTGCCACCGAGCCGGGGTCTTGATGCCGAGAGGGTAGGAGCCGCAGCCGAGGCGACGGAGGAGGGTGGCGGAGGAGTCGAAGTGGAGCACCGGAGGATGTCCGGCGACGATCGCCGTGTAATGACCGCCCGGCTCGAGCAGGAGGTAGCAGGCGGAGAAGAAGGAGCGGGGCCCCCCCGTGCGGCAGAGGAGGCGGTTGAGGATCGAGATCAGGGCGTCGGGATCGGCCGAGACGTCGAGCTGCGTCCGGAACGCCGCCTGTGCGACCGCCATGACCAGGCCCGCAGCCATCCCGTGCCCCGACGCGTCGCCGAACAGCATCGCGAGGCGGCCGTCGGGAAGCACGACGAAGTCGTAGAGATCGCCGCCCACGGTGTTCGCGATCCGGTTGAACGCGGAGATCTCCATGTCCGGAACCGAGGGCATCTCGTTGGGGATGAGGCTCGCCTGGAGCTCGCGCGCCAGCTCCAGCTCGTCGCGAAAGTGGATTTTGTCGATCAGCTCGAGCGAGAGGAGGAAGACCATGATCCCGAACGAGATGAACAGACCGACGATCCCTTGGCCGGAGCTCGATTCGCGCGCGGCGCCCGCGAGGTTGAGGAGGGACACGAGGCCGAGGGCGAGGGCGATGAGGAAGAGGAGGCGGCGCGCCGGCGCGAGGCGTGCCGTGAGGCCATACCCGAGCGCGCTCGCCGTTCGCCCCCATCGTTTCCAGCGTTTCGGCTCCCGCTCGATCGCGTCGAGGTGGTCTTCGAGGAGTTTGTGGCGGACGGCCGGCCATTCCCGCTCGTAGAGGTCGGCGACGCCCCGGGATCCCACCGAGCGGATCGTGGTGCCAGTCAGTTCGACCCAATCATGGAAACGAGCCATTCCTCAGCTCCCCGTGAGGGGATACTAGAGTGTACGGTCCGGGAGATCGAGGGTTTTCGGCCGGAGTCCCGATCCCGGCGGAGCTCGGTGGCACCGATGGAAGCCGACCGGCTGTCCACGCAACTGACCGTCGCCGCGCCTGCGCCGTAGGCCGGCGCGGCGCCCGGCCATTCCCTCCGCCGCGGTGAGCTCTCCGCGCGATAGACTTTCGCGCGGAGGCTCCGATGGCGCAGCGGATCGACACGAAACTCATTCACGCCGGGGAACCCGACCCTCGTCCCGGAGGATCGATCTCCATTCCGATCTTCCAGTCGTCGACCTTCGAGACGACGGGGACGGAGGAGGGATACCACGAGATCCGCTACGCGCGGCTGAGCAACACGCCGAACCACCTCGCGCTCCACGCGAAGCTCGCGGCTCTCGAGAACGCCGAGGCCGCGCTCGTGACGGCGAGCGGGATGGCGGCCATCACGACGGCTCTGCTCACGATCCTCGGCGCGGGCGATCACATCCTCTTTCACCGGGTCCTCTACGGCGGGACGCGCAGCTTCGCCGACCACGACTTCCCGTCCCTCGGCCTCTCCTTCACCACGATCGACGCGACGGACCCCTCGGGCTGGAACGCGGCGCTTCGGCCGAATACCCGGGCGATCTACGTCGAGACGATCACGAACCCGACGATGGAGGTCGCCGATCACGACGCGGTCGTCCGGTTCGCGAAGGAGCATGGCCTCGTCTCGATCACCGACAACACCTTCGCCTCGCCGGTGAACTTCCGCCCCGCCGAGCACGGATACGATTTGTCGGTCCACAGCGCGACCAAATACCTGAACGGGCACACCGACCTGATCGCGGGCGCGGTGATCGGGCGGCGCGATCTCGTCCGCCGCATCGCGATGAAGCTCGACCATCTCGGGGGCTCTCTCGATCCTCACGCGTGCTTTCTGCTCCACCGGGGCCTCAAGACTCTCGCCCTCCGCGTCCGCCAGCAGAACGCGAGCGCCCAGCGGCTCGCCGAGATGCTCGAGGCGCATCCCGCCGTCGAGCGCGTGAACTACCCCGGCCTCGTGGGGTCGCCCTCTCACGCCCGCGCGCTCGCGTTGCTCGACGGGTTCGGAGGGATGCTCAGCATCGTGCTCCGGGGCGGACTCCCCGCCGCGCGGCGTTTCTGCGGCGCGCTCCGGCTCGCGATCGTCGCTCCCAGCCTCGGCGGGGTCGAGACGCTCGTCACCCGGCCCGCCGAGACCTCGCACGTCTCGATGGCGCGCGAGGAGCGGGAGGCGATCGGCATCCCGGACGGCCTCGTGCGCATCTCCGTCGGGATCGAGCACGTCGAGGACCTGGCGGAGGACTTCGCGGAAGCGTTGGAGAAGAGCGCTTAACGCAGGGGGCGTTCGCCGTTCGCCGTTCTCCGTTCTCCGTTCTCCGTTCTCCGTTCTCCGTTCTCCGTTCTCCGTTTCTTCGTTTCTCCGGAGTTCGAGCTAATCCAGAGGGCGGAGGTCCCGGCGCGCCTTGCGCTTCGGCGCCGCCTCCTCCTGCTTCCTTGCCTGCCGCGAGAGATAGCGAATCAACCCGTTCAAGAGTTGCCCCACGCGAGCAGCATCGTCATCGAGTCGCTTGGCGGATGCTGGCTCGATGAACCTGAGCCGTCGCGCCATTTCGAGCTGTGTTTCTAACTCGAGCAGAGAACCTCGAGCACGAAAGACGAACTGCCGCTGGTCCCGGTACGAAAATCGCCCCATCGCTTCGGCGACATTCGACGGGATCGAGACGGCGGCTGACCTCATCTGATCCGAGAGGGCACGCGCCTCGCGATTCGGGAAAGACCGGACGGTCTCGAAGACGCAAATCGAGAAATCGATGGCTGCCTGCCAAGCTTTCAAGTCTCGGTAGTTCATTATCTGTCGATGCCGAGGCAAGCGACCGACAGCATTCGGGTGGGGCCATGGATTGTACCTCGGCTTGCGACCTACTCGTGACAGCAAACGCGGAGAACGGAGAACGGAGAACGCAGAACGCAGAACGCAAAACGGGGAACGGAGAAACGGGGAACGAGAACGGAGACGGAGAACGGCCTACGTCTCCTTCCTCTCCGCATGCTCGAACTCCATCCTCAGCGAGAGGAACTTGACCAGATCGCTCAGCGTGACGATCCCTTCGAGGCGTCCCTCGCGCGTGACGATGAGGCGCGAGCGGCGGCCGCGGCTCATGCGCGCCAGCGCCTCGACCGCCTCTTCGTCCGGCGAGATCGTGTTCTCGGGAGCGCACGGCTCGGCGATCGCTCCGACGGTCTGTCGGGCCCATTCCTCGGCCGGAAGGTCGCGGATCGCCTGCGTGGTCACGCAGCCGACGAGGCGGTCCTCCTCCATCACCGGGTAGAGCTTGTGGTGGTATTTGAAGACGTACGTCTCGACGAGCTCCTTGACGGAGATGACCCGCGGGACCGTGACGGGGTTCGTCGTCATGAACGCTCGAACCGGCTCGCCCGCGAGCGTTTCGCGAATGAAGAGCTGGTGATACGAAACCTGCCCCGCGCTCCGGATGAAAAATCCGATCAGGATCCACCAGAAGCCGATGATGAAGTGCCCCATGACGAGCGCGAGGACGCCGATCGCCATGAGAAGCATCCCGAGGACGTTTCCGGACGCGGCCGAAGCCTTCGTGGCCGAGCGAACGTTGCCCGAGCGCTTCCAGAGCCACCCGCGAAGAAGGCGGCCGCCGTCGAGCGGAAAGGCGGGAAGCATGTTGAAGAGGAAGAGCGCGCCGTTCATCCAGCCGAGGTATCCGACGAGCGTCCAGAGGGGACCGGCGAGGCCGCTGGCGCGCCCGGCGGCGCCGACGAGCAGGAGGACCACCGCGAGCGCGAGGCTCATCGCAGGGCCGGCGAGCGCCATCCTCATCTCGGCGCGCGGGTGGGGAGGTTCCTCCCGCAGATCGGCGACGCCGCCGAAGATGAAAAGCGTGATCGACCGGACCTGGAGACCGTAGCGCCGCGCGACCTTCGCATGGGCCAGCTCGTGAAGGAGGATCGAGAGGAAGAGCGCCGCCGCGCCCGCGAGGCCCATCGACCAGTACGCGGTGTGCGAGAGCCCCGGATATGCGCCCGGAAAGGCTCCGGACGCGAGCGACCAGACGATGAGCGCGAAGAGGATCAGCCACGTCAGGTCGACGCGGACCTCAAAGCCGGCGAGGCGGAAGAGCGTGAGAGTGTTTCCGAACATACCGTGGTCGGCCATCCATCGACGGCCCCATCGCGTTCCGGGCCGCCCGCGAGGGCAGCAGTAGACGGCAGTTGAGGAGTAAGTAGCAAGGGGGTAACTCGCAGGGAGCCGGCCCTCTGGCCAAAAACCCGCATCCTGCAGAGCCTGGATGGACGTCGCCGGAATTCGCCCGGCGGTATGATTCGCCCCATGAGATACGCGAGCCATGTCGTCCGGTCCTCCGTCGCCCTGCTTCTCGTTCTCCTCGTTTCCGCGTGCGCGACCGTGCGGCCCGTCACCGGGAAGCTCGATCGCCCGTCGCTGGACGCGATCGATGCCGCCATCGAGCGCGCGATCGCCGCCGGAAACACCATCGGAGGCGTCTTCTTCATGGAGAGCGGCGGGGAACGCTACGGCCGCACCTTCGGGCTCGGCGCCGTCGAGCCGCGGCGCGAGCCGGTTCGCTACGACAACATTTACGACATGGCCTCGGTGACCAAAGTCGCCGCGACCGCGCCCTCGATCATGATCCTCGTCGAGCGGGGAAAGATCGCGATCGACGCGCCCGTCAGGACGTACATCCCGGAGATGGCGGATCCCGACATCACGATCCGCCATCTGCTGACTCATACCTCGGGGCTGAAGGCAGGACTTTCCCTCGCCGATCCCTGGTCCGGGTACGACGAAGGGATCCGGCGCGCGGCCGCCGAGATCCCGACGAACCGTCCCGGATACATCTTCCGCTACAGCGACATCAACTTCATTCTCCTCGGCGAAGTCGTTCGCAGGGTCTCGGGCATACCGCTCAACGAGTTCGCGCGGACGGAGATCTACGGGCCGCTCAGGATGAAAGACACCGGCTTTCTCCCTCCGCGCGCGAAGCTCGCCAGGATCGCGCCGACCGAGCGGTCCGAAAAAGAGGGGATGCTCCACGGCGTCGTGCACGATCCGACGTCCCGCCGGATGGGCGGCGTCGCCGGCCATGCGGGCCTCTTCTCCACCGTCGACGACCTTCGCAGGTACGTCGGGATGATCCTCGGCGGGGGAGAGCTCGACGGCGTTCGAGTCATGCGCCCCGAGACCGTCCAGCTCATGACCAGCGACGGGTCGCCCGCCAACGTGGCGCCGCGCCGCAGCCTCGGGTGGGACATGGAGACGATGTACTCCCGGCTGCGCGGCGATTTTCCATTCGGCTCGTTCGGACATACGGGGTACACGGGTCCGACCCTCTGGATCGATCCCGCCTCGCGGACGTTCTACATGTTCCTGACCAACCGGGTGCATCCCGATGGGAAGGGGAACATCAACGAGCTGCGGGCGGAGATGGGACGCCTCGCTTCGCACGCGGTCATCGGCGCGGATTATGGGGAGGACACGCGGCCCAAACGGATCGTGCCCATGGGCGGCGGGTCCGCGAGGAACGGCATCGACGTCGTCATGGCGGAGGACTACCGCCTGTTGAAGGGAAAGAGGATCGGGCTCATCACCAACCACACCGGACGGGACGGGAACGGCAATCTGACGATCGACATTCTCCGGAGCGCGCCGGGGATCGATTTGGTCGCGCTCTTCAGTCCCGAGCACGGGATTCGCGGCGAACAGGACGAGAAGATCTCCGACACGACCGACGCGGTCAGTGGGCTTCCGGTTTACAGCCTCTACGGGGAGCGGCGGGCGCCTTCGCCCGAGCAGCTGCGCGGGCTCGATGCGCTCGTCTTCGACATTCAGGACATCGGCGCCCGCTTCTACACGTACACCTCGACGATGGGGCTCTCGATGGACGCCGCCGCGAAGGCGGGGGTGAAATTCATCGTGCTCGATCGGGTCAATCCGATCGGCGGCGCTCTCGTCGAAGGTCCGGCCGACGTCACGGATGAGAGCTTCACGGCGTGGCATCCGATCGCGATCCGCCACGGGATGACCGAGGGAGAGCTGGCGCGGATGTTCAACGACGAGCGGAAGATCGGAGCGGATCTCGAGGTCGTGCAGGTGCGCAACTGGACTCGCGAGCGCTGGTACGACCAGACCGGGCTTCCCTGGGTGAACACCTCGCCGAACATCCGGAACCTGACGGCCGCGACGCTCTATCCGGGCGTGTGCATTCTCGAGCGGACGAAACTCTCGATGGGGCGGGGGACCCCGATCCCCTTCGAATGGGTCGGCGCGCCGTGGATCGACGGAGAGGTGCTCGCGCGCGAGCTGAACGCCGCGGCTCCCGGCGGCGTGCGGTTCCATCCGATGGCGCAGACGCCGAACGCCAGCCTCTATACGGGCGAGAGCTGCGGCGGCGTGAGGATCGAGCTCCTCGACCGCGACCGGCTCAACGCGCTCGAGCTCGGCGCCGTTCTCGCGACGACGCTCTACCGCCTCTATCCGGCGCAGCTCGAGGTCGAGAAGATCAATGTCCTCCTCCAGCATCCGGCGACGATCGACGCGATCAAACGGGGCGATCCCGCCGAAGCGATCCAGCGCCTCTGGGCGCCGTCGCTCGAGAGCTTCCTCGAACGGAGGGCGAAGTACCTGATCTACGAGTGAGGCGCGTCTGCGCGTCTCGCGCGTCCGCAGCGTGTGAGCGCCTGTCGATCCAATGCGTCGGCGCCTCGAGCGCCCAAGACGCCCCAGACGCTCAAGACGCCCCAGACGCTTATGTGCGTGATCTATCTCGCGTTCCTCTCCCACTCTCGGTACCGCCTCATCGTGGCGGCGAACCGCGACGAGTTTCATGACCGGCCGACGGCGGCGATGGAGGAGTGGGAGGACGAGCCAGGCCTCATCGGCGGGCGCGATCTGTGGGGCGGCGGCACGTGGATGGGCGTGCACGCGAGCGGCCGTTTCGCCGCGCTGACGAATTTCAGGGAGCCCCTGCCGCTCGTGCCGGATGCGCCAAGCCGCGGGAGCCTCGTCGCCTCCTATCTCGCCCAGGGAGGGGAGCCGCGCCGCTGGCTCGACTCGCTCGCGCCCGGCGCCGCGATGTTCGCCGGATTCAGCCTCTTCGTGAGCGACTTCCGGCAGGTGGGACATTATTCGAACCGGGGCGGGCACGTCTCGCTCCTCGAGCCGGGGATCTACGGGATCAGCAATGGTCTGATGGGCGATCCATGGCCGAAGGTGGTGCGGGGACGCGAACGGTTCGCGAGCGCGGTCGCCGCCGGCCCGCGCGCGGACCTCGTCGCGCCCCTGCTGGAGGTCCTCTCCGATTCGAAATCGGCCGACGACGACGCGCTCCCCACGACCGGCATCGGCATCGAGCGGGAGCGGATGCTCTCGCCGATCTTCATCCGGGGAGAGGACTACGGAACCCGCTCCTCGTCGGTGATTCTCATCGGGGACGCCGGAGAGTGCGTTTTCGTGGAGCGGTCGTTCGGCCCGGGCGGGGTGGAGCGGGAGACCCGGGAGAAACGCTTCGAGCTCGTCGACGCAGGCGGAAGGAAGTAGCGTTCGATCTCGTCCTTCGCGCGACACGGGCGCATCATGGAAGCCGCAGCACCTGCCCCGGCCTGATCATCGCGTTCTGTTCGAAAAAAAGAGCCCCGAGGTCCTTCGCACCTCGGGGCCATTCTCGGTTCGTTAACATCCGCGAAGGAGCATCCGAACCGCCTCTCCGTCGGAGCCATCGCCTCACGACGTTTTCGCCGGACGGTTGGCAGCGCGCGATGGCGCATTCCATCCAAGCGACGATCAATCTAGGTTCGCTCCTCTCGTTCGGCAAGGGGAGGTCCGCAACTCATCATAGTTTCATCGCGGTTACAGGGTTTCGGGTGGAAAACACGGCGTGCCCCGAGGCGCGGACCGGGCTTCCGCGACGGACGACACGGGAGCCGGAGAAACGGCTGTGATAGCCTCGACCGAGGCAGCGCCGGCTCGTCACAGAATGCCCCGGAGCCGGGCCCAGGAGGTAGTTGCGTGGCTGTCAAGGGAACCATCGCCATCCTCACCGGTGGCGGCGACGTGCCGGGACTCAATCCGGCGATCCGCTCGATCACGATCCGCGCGGTGCGCGAAGGATATCGCGTGCTCGGGATCCGCCGCGGCTGGGCGGGCCTCGTCGACCTGCTGCCGGAGAAGGACGCCGACAACAGCGAGAACATTCAGGTGCTCAGCGAAGACATCGTCAATCGTGCCGGCCGGACCGGCGGCACGTTTCTCCACACCTCGCGCACCCGGCCGAGCCATCTGCCGAAGGCGGTCGTTCCGCTCCATCTTCGCGACAAGTACGAAAACGACATCAACGACATCACTCCCGACGTGCTCGGCAACATCGAACGCCTCGGAATCGACTATCTGATCCCGATCGGCGGGGACGACACGCTCAGCTACGGCGCGCGGCTCCACAAGGAAGGGGTCAAGGTCATCGCCATTCCGAAGACGATGGACAACGACGTCCCCGGGACGGACTACTGCATCGGCTTCAGCACGTGCGTCACCCGCACGATCGAGCTCGCGCATCGCCTGCGCACGACGGCGGGATCGCACGAGCGCTTTCTCGTGATCGAGGTGTTCGGCCGCTACGCAGGGTTCACCGCGCTCCTGCCGACCATGGCCGGCGCCGCCGACCGTTGCGTGATTCCCGAGCACGCGTTCGACATCGAGCAGCTGACCGAGCTCCTCATCTACGACCGCAACCGCCATCCGAGCCGGTACAGCGTCGTCCTCGTTTCCGAGGGCGCCCGGATGATCGATCAGACGGAGCTGTCGTACGAAGGAGGAGAGTCGGATCAGTACGGCCACCGGAAGCTCGGCGGGATCGGCGACAAGATCGCCGAACGGCTCAAGGATCTCTCAGCGAAGTTCAACGGCGGCCGCCGCGTCAACGTCGTCAACCAGCGGCTCGGATACATGGTGCGCTCCGGGGAGCCCGACGCTCTCGACTCCATCGTCCCGATGGCGTACGGCAACCTCGCGCTCGACCTCGTCATGAAGGGGGTGACCGGGCAGGCTCGTCAACGTCCGCAACGGCGTCTACGACAACGTTCCGATCGACGTCGTCGCCGGGAGCCGCAAGAAGGTCGTCGACGTCTCGCAGCACTACAACACCGAGCGGCTCCGGCCGATCTACAACTTCCACCGCCAGCCGATCTTCATCATGACGAGCGACGTGTAATAAAGGGTGATTCCTGCGTTTCTTCAGAAATGCGTCCACCGCGATCGCGGCGAGAAGGAGCAGGACCGGCTCGAGGGACGCGGTTCGGAAGCGGCTCACGACCTGGAAGGGGACGTGCGCGAGCCAGAACGTCGCGATCCACGCGACGAGCAGCAGCGAGGTGGAGCGGTCGGATCTCCATAGCACAGCGATCCCGCCGAGCGCGAGCGCGTAGAGGGCGACGTTGAATGCCGCGCTCCCCCAGACCACCTTCGGCGGGTACTCGAACCGGTTGAGCGACGGCTGCCAGAAGTCCGCGGCCTTCCAGACCGTGTAGCGCGCGAAGAGTCCCGGGTCGGAGCGGGCGAGTCCGATCGCGCGCCGTCTCCACTCCGCGCTCCTCTTCATCGGCGTGCGCGCGGCCGATTCGACCGACGCCGCTTCCCGCGGCGAGATCTCGAGCTCGAACTCGAGGCTGCGCGCGCGGTACTCCTCTAGGCTCTCCGTGGTGAGAGCCCCGTAGAGCGCCGGGTGCGAGCCTCGCCAGAGGTTGTAGCCGCCCGCGTCGTTCACCAGGATCAGCTCTCCATGTTTCCGCGCCATGAACGCCGTCCACGGAGCGAGGGCGGCGGCCGCTCCGGCTGCGACGAGCAGGGCCGCGGCGAGCCTCCGGCGGAACGGCAGGCGCCGCGCGAGCGACGCGGCCGCGAAGAACGCGATCGCGACGAGACCCACCGGCCGGATCAGAGCCGCCATCGCCGCGGCCGCGCCCGCGGCGAAGAAGAGCGAGTCGCGAGCGGCGCGCCGTGCGAGCACGAATGAGGCGAGCGACGCGGTCAGCATGACCGTGAAGAGCGGCTCGGATCGGATGTCGGTCGTCTGGTAGATGAGCCCGGGATGGAGGGCGGCCGCGAGGGCCGCCAGGAGCGCGACGGACGGACGGCCCGTCACGGCGAGAGCGAGGCTGAAGACCAGAAGCGGCAGGAGCGAGTCCACGAGCGCAATCGCGAGCTTTGCTCTCAGGACCCGTTCGGGCCGGCACCCCGTCGCGATCGCGAGGAACGACGGCAGGCCCGGCGCGCGGAAGAACGGAAGGTTGCCCCGGCTCGGGTAATCCCCCTCCGTGCAGATCGTCCTCGCGGCCGCCAGGTAGTCGGGCGCGTCGCCGAAACCGATCTCGCCACCCCCCGTCACGAGAATGGCCACGGCCCGCAGGAGGAACGCGACCATGAAAATCGCCGCCAGGATCGTGGGACGTCTCAAGGCTCCGATTGTATCCGCGCGCGCGGCGCCCTACGGCATGAGAAGCCCGATCTCCCTCTTCCGCACCGCTTCGCGATAGGCGGGCAGCTCATCCGCGAAGAATCGATCCACCTCCGCCACCGCCCGATCGAGGATCTGCTCGGCCTCGGCCAGGTACTGGAGCTGCGCCGGTGTCGGGGCGTCCCACGACGAGCCGAGGGACGAGAGGACGCGCGAGATCCGGGAGAGCGCGACGCTCGAGTCGTCCACGATCCCCGCCGTCTTCGGAGGAATCCAGAGCATGCGCTCGATCGTCTCGAGCTTCTTCTTCAGCTCCCCGCTCTGGCGGGCGAGCGGATCGGGCTCCTTCGGCGCGTCTCCCGCCTTCCGCGCCTGCTCCTCGTCCGCGCGGATGCGCGCCGCGATCGCGTCGAGGTCGTTCTTCGCGCGCGTCACCCTGGCGATCGCCGCGGTCGCCCGCTCCTGCAGCGCCCCCGCGCGCATCGTGGTCGCCTGTTTCTCGAGCCGCGCTTCGATCGGGATCGAGAAGCGGGGGTCGGAGACCACGCGCACCGTGCGCGAAGCCTGCTGGTCCTTGTATTTCACCGTGACCGTGTACGTTCCCGGGAGGACCTCCGGGCCCGACCGCTCGCCGCGGAACGCGTCCCGCTCGCGCGGCGGCTCCTTGAACGGGTCGCGGCGGAGGTTCCAGGCGGCGCGGTTGATGCCGCGCACCGCGGGCGCCTTGAACGTCCGGATGATCGCGCCCGATTCGTCCGTGACGGTGATGTCGACCTGGGGTCCTTTCTCCGCCTCGCCGGCACGCCCGGCCCCGTCCGACGGCGGCTGCGCCTTTTCCCCCTCGGGTCCCTTCGGGAGCGTTTCGATCTCCTGCGGGACTCCCTCGCTGGTGACCGGCAGGGCCTTCTGTTCGGCCTGGCGGAGCTTTTCCTTCCGCTCCCGCTCCTTCTCCTCGATCGGGTGCGGAAGGTCGTCGAAGGCGAGCGCGTAGGTCAGCAGCGCGCCGTAGGGGCGGTTCTCGCCGCGGAACTCCTGTCGCCCGGCGAAGCGCTCGCCGCCGGTCTGCGCGACGCGGTACTGCTGCGCGTCGGCGATCTCGAAGAGATGCAGCGGCCTGGCCGAGAACGTCGCGCGGTGAGATCCCGCAGCGGCCGGACGTCGTCGATGATGTACGCGGCGCGCCCGTGCGTGCCGATCGACGAGGTCGTGATCGCGCGGATGGACCGTCAGAGCCATCGACCGAGACCGTCGGGAAGCCGTGACGGAAGCGGAGCCACTGCTTCCCGCCGTCGAGCGAGATCCAGAGGCCGAACTCGGTGCCGAGGAAGAGGAGGTCGGGATCGACGGGGTCCTGCTCGATCGCGAGGGCGTAGCCGCGAACGTCCTTCGTCGCGAGGCTCGTCCAGCGTGCTGGCCGAAGTCGTCGGTGCGGTAGACGTAGGGCGTCCAGTTCGAGCGGCGGTGGTCGTCGAAGACGGCGAAGGCTGTCGCCGCGTCGAACTTCGAGGGCTCGATGTGCGGGACCCAGGTGTTCTTCGGAAGACCCTTGATGTTCGCTTCGACGCGACGTCCACTGCGCGCCGCCGTCGCGCGTGACGTGGACGCGCCCGTCGTCCGTGCCGGCCCAGATCACGCCCTTCTCGACGGCGCTCGGCGCGATCGTGATGATCGTCGTGTAGTTCTCGGCGCCCGTCACGTCGAGCGTGAGGCCGCCGCTCTTCGCCTGCTTCTGCCACGCGGGGTTGTTCGTCGTCAGGTCGGGGCTGATGATCGTCCAGGTCTCGCCGCGGTCGGTCGAGCGGTGGACGAACTGGCTGCCGTAGTAGACGGTGCCGGGGTCGAACGGGTCGAGCGCGATCGCGGCGTTCCAGTTGAAGCGGAGCGGAGCTCCCGACGGGCCGGCGCGGGCGGACGTCCTTCCGCTCGCCGGTCGCGACGGTTCCAGCGCATGAGGTTTCCCTCCTGGCTCATCGAGTAACCCGGTCGTCCGGTCTCGTCGGATCGCGAGCGGTCGCGAATCCGTCGCCGAAGCCGACCTCCTGCCAGTGGTGGTTGCGGATGCCGCCGTTCTCCCACACCGCGCACGGGCCGCGCCACGAGCCGTTGTCCTGCATGCCGCCGTAGACGTTGTACGGCGTCTCCATGTCGACCGCGACGTGGTAGTACTGCCCGAGCGGAAGGTTGCCGACGAAGCGCCAGTCGCGCCGCGGTCGCGGCTGATCGCAACGCCGCCGTCGTTCCCTTCGAGGATCGTGCGCGGATCGTTCGGGTCGATCCACATCGCGTGGTGGTCGGGGTGGATCTTGTTGTACGGGATCAGCGTCCGGAAGCGTCTTGCCGCCGTCCTCGGAGACCGCACGATCGTCGCGAGGCTGTAGACGCGGTTCGGGTCCTGCGGGTCGACGCGGATGTCGGCGTAGTAGAACGGGCGCGGAGTCGACGTCGTTCTCGGCGTTCATCGTCTTCCAGCTCCTGGCCGCCGTCCTCCGAGCGGAGCAGCGCGCTCTTCTCCGCCTCGACGAGCGCGTAGACGATCGACGGGTCGGAACGGAGCGAACGCGACGCCGATGCGTCCGAGCTCCCTTTCGGCAGCCCGTCCTCCTCGGTGAGGCGCTTCCAGCTCGCCGCCGCCGTCGTGCGTGATGAAGAGGCCCGACCCGGGGCCGCCGGAGCGGAAGAACCACGGCCAGCGCCGGTAGTCCCACATCGCCGCGAGGAGCTTGTTCGGGTTCGACGGGTCGAGCGCGAGGTCGGCGGCGCCGGTGCGCTCGTCGACGTAGAGGACTTTCTTCCAGCTCTTTCCGCCGTCCGTCGGTCCGGAAGACGCCGCGCTCGGCGTTCTCGCCCCACGCCGCGGCCCAGCGCGGCGACCCACGCCGTGTTCGGGTCGCGGGGATGGAGGAGGATCCGGTGGATCCGCTCCGTCCCGTCGAGGCCCGACGTGCGTCCAGGTGCGCCCGCCGTCGATCGAGCGGTAGACGCCGTTGCCGACCGAGGCGCTGTTGCGGACGTTCCCTTCGCCCGTGCCGACCCAGACGATGTCGGGGTTCTGCTGGTCGATCGCGATCGCGCCGATCGCGGCGACCGGCTGGTCGTCGAAGACCGGCTCCAGGTGAGCCCGCCGTCGACGGACTTCCAGACGCCGCCCGTGGCCGCGCCGACATAGATGACGTCGGGATCCGACGCGACGGCGTCGATCGCGGCGACGCGGCCGCTCATCGTCGCCGGCCCGATCGAGCGGGCCTTCAGCCCCGCGAGCAGGTCGGGGTCGATCTGCGCGAAAGAGAGGAGGAGAGGCGAGAAGGAGAAGCCGCGGCGCGCGCGAGCGTACGCTTCATCGAAGAATCCCCCGTCGAGCAGACCGAATGGAACGGCCTGCAGCGGAGGATTGTAGCGTCTGGGGCGTCCGGGGCGTCGCGTCAAAGAAGAAAGGCGCAGGAGGTGTCGATGCCCCCTGCGCCCCTGACTACTTCCCTCCTACTTCCTACTTCCTACTTACAACTGTCAGTCCAGCTTGACGGCCTTCTTGGTCTTCGCGCGGCGGCTCGAGTCCTTCGCGCGGTACTCGCTCATGCAGTCGTCCTGGACGACCATCGCGCACGTGAGGTAGTCGACGATCTCGAGCGTCACGGCGCGGATCGCCTTTCCCGCCGGAGTGTTCTTGTATTTGTCGAACCCGGCGGCGACGCCGTTCTTCCAGACGCCGACGGCGACGCCGTATCCACCCGCCCGCGCTTCGACGGTGCGGGCGTACTCGATCTCGCCGGTGGTCGTGTCGATGACCCGCAGGTCGATCGCGATGTAGGCGTCGTCCTTCTTGCCTCCGAGGGAGATGCCGCGGTAGCCGATTCCGCCGCCGGATCCCTGCGACTTCTCTTCATACGAGGTGACGGTGGAGACGATCAGGTACTGCGCTCCGGTGAGCTTTCCGATCTTCGCGCCGGTCGCGGGGGCGACGCGGCCGCTCTCGGCCAGGTCCTGCTCGTCGAGGACGGCGCCGAGCTTCTTCCGCTCGACCACCTTGAACTCGCCGGTCGAGGCCAGCTCGCTGGCGAGCATGTCGGCGAGATCTCTCTCGACCCCGCTGTACCACCATCCTGCGGAGGATGTGTTGTTTCGGAACTCGTTGACGGCTACGACGGGTCTGTCGGCCGCGGCAGCGATCATCGCGGCGGAGAGGCACATCAGCACCAGGATCAGAAGAGTGCGGGATTTCATCGCGGACACCTCGATTCGCAATTTGTGGGGATTGGCCGCGGGCAGTTTACCCCATTCGTGCGCAGGGGCCCGTCACTTCCGGAAAACCATGGGACGCGCCGCGCGCGCCGCGCCTTTCGTTTAGTGAGAAAATCGCCCCATGAGCGAGCCCGTCGTCCGCCCCGAGCAGCCCGCGGATTTCGATCGGATCCGCGCCGTCTACCGAGCCGCGTTTCCGCTGGGGAAAGAGGCGGATGTCGTCGAACAACTCCGCCGCTCGGGCCGCGGCTACGCCGGGTTCGTCGCCGTGGTGGATGGCGAAGTCGCGGGACAGGTGGTCCTCACGCAGGTCGACCTCGCGACGCGGCGCGGCGAGGACGCGCGCGGGATCGGCATGGCCCCGCTCGCCGTGGCCCCCGAGTTCCGCGGAAGAGGAATCGGCGGGGCCCTGGTCCGCGAGTCGATCGCCGAGGCCAGGCGGCGCAACGAGGACTTCGTCGTCGTCCTCGGCGACCCTGCGTATTACCTCCGTTTCGGGTTCCGGCGCGGCGCGCCCACGCTCCGGTGGCGCAGCGAATCGTACGATCCCTACTTCATGGTCTATCCGATCCGGGAAGAGATCCTCACCGAGCTCGAGGCGATGGTCACCTACCACCCGGCGATCGAGACGCTCGAGTAGGCCGTGAAGATCCGTCTCATGGAATCGGCGGACTGGCCGTCGGTCGCGGCGATCTATCTCGAGGGGATCGAGGGCGGGGAGGCGACGTTCGAGACGTCCGTCCCCCCATGGGACGCGTGGGACGGCGGGCATCTGACTCATTCGCGGCTCCTCGCCGTCGACGGAGATGCGATCCTCGGATGGGCCGCGCTCTCGCCCGTCTCTCGGCGCGCCGTCTATGCGGGCGTCGCGGAGGCGAGCGTCTACGTTCGCGGAGAGTCGCGCCGCGCCGGAGTCGGCCGCACGCTCCTCGAAGCGCTGATCGCGTCGTCCGAAGAATACGGAATCTGGACGCTCCAGGCGTCGATCTTCCCGGAGAACGCCGCGAGCGTCGCGCTCTGCGAACGGCGCGGCTTCCGCGTCGTCGGACGGCGCGAGCGGATCGCGCGGCAGCACGGGGTCTGGCGGGACACCGTGATTCTCGAGCGGAGGAGCGGGCGGGTGGGCGGGTAATTCGGCATTCACCATTCAACAGTCGCACGAGAAGCGTGAAGCCCTGAATGTTGTTTGAATTTGGCGGAGGCGTGTTGGAATCGAACCAACCTTTCGACACTTCCGTGCCGAAACAACGGTTTTGAAGACCGCGGGGGCCGCCAGACCCCATTCGCCTCCCTGGTTTCCGCGCCCGAGCCCGAGCCCGAGAATCTAGCCCCATATCACGCTCCGCGCTAGACCACAGAACGGCCGCGCGCCGCGCGGCCCTACTGTCCTCCGACCTGTTCGGTGAGGAACCCGATCTTCCGGGCGCCCGCGGCGTGCGCGGTGTCCATCGCTCGCACCGCCTGCTCGAAGGCGACGGCGTCGGACGCGTTGATGAAGACGACCCGCTCCTCGGTTCCGCGCGAGACCATCAACGGGGCGAGGCGGTCGCGCAGGCGTCGTGAGCTCGCGGTCGGTCAGGGCGCCGACCTTCTCCTGGTTCAGCCAGAACCCGTCGGGGCGGACGTCGATGACGAGCTGGGTCGCCAGCGGCTCGGGCGGCGGCTCGGTGACCTCCACCTTCGGCGGCACTTCGACGTCGAGCCCCATCTGGAGGACCGGCGTGGTCACCATGAAGATGATGAGAAGGACGAGGACCACGTCGACGAGGGGCGTGATGTTGATGTCGCCGCGAATTCCGGTGCTGCTTCCCATCGCCATCGCGGGGTCACCTCGCCTGCGCGTTCTCGGTCAGGATCGCGACCTGCCGGAAGTCCGCCTCGGTCGCCTTCTTCATGACCTCGCGCACCTTCCCGAACCGGAGGCGCGCGTCACCCTTGAGCATCACGGTCCGCCCCGGCTCCTTCTCGTGCTCGGCCCGGAGGTAGCGGACGAGGTCCTGATCCGGGATCCAGCTCTGGCCGACGAACACCGAGCCGTCGTCCCGGATCGAGATGACGAGGTCGTCCTTGTCGCCCGGCTTTTTTTCCGCGTGCGGGCCCTGCGGCAGGAGGACGTCGACGCCCTGCTGGAGCATCGGCGTGACGACCATGAAGATGATCAGCAGCACGAGGCAGACGTCGACGAGCGGGGTGACGTTGATGTCCCCCTTGACGTCCATCCCGTTGCCGCCGCCGAACGCCATCGCCTCAGACCCTCTTCGTCTTCGCGTAGTAGTCGAGGAGCTCCGAGGAGGCGTTGGTCATCTCGACATTGAAGCGCTCGATCTTGTTGACGAAGTGGTTGTAGAGCCAGACGGCGGGGATCGCGACGGCGAGCCCGAGCGCGGTGGCGAAGAGCGCTTCCGCGATCCCCTCCGAGACGGCGCCGAGACCTCCCGATCCCGACGCGGCCATCCCGCGGAACGAGTTGATGATGCCGACGACCGTTCCGAAGAGGCCGATGAAGGGCGCGGTGGTCGAGATCGTCGCCAGGTTGCCGATGCCCTTCTTCAGGTCCGCCGCCGTCATCAGCGCTTCGCGCTCGATCGCGCGGCGCGAGGACTCGATCGGATCGTAGTCGGAGGGAACCTCGTTGCTCGTTCCCCAGCGAAACTCCTCGAGGCCGGCGCGCAGCACCCGCGCGACGTGGCTGTTGTGAAAGCGGCGCTCGCCTGCGACCGAGACCGCCTCTGCGTACTGCCTCTTCTGCAGCAGCGGCCCGACGATGGAGGCGACCTGGAGCGATTCCTTCCGCGCCTTGTGAAAGCGCCAGAACCGGTCGATCGCGATCGCCAGAGACCACATCGACATGATGGCGAGGATGATGACGACGACCCTCGCAGTCGGCCCCAGCGAGGCCCACATTCCTGCGATGGTGAACTGAGTCGAGTCCATACGGCTACAACCTCCTCGTGCGCTCGCGCGCCGCTACATCACGCCCGGACGAACCGCTTCACGACAGGCTCCATTCCGAACGGCTTCATTGCAGGCGGAAGCGGACCATCAGGTCGAAGATGACCGGCACCGGTCTGCCTTCGAGCGTCCCGGGGCGGAACTTCCACTGGCGGACGGCCACCAGCGCCGAGGTGTCCAGCCCTCCGGCCAGGCCCTTGAGCACGCGCGCTTCCGTGACGTTTCCTTCGATGTCGATGATCGCTTCGATGATGACGATTCCCTGGAGGCGGGACTTGCGGGCCTCCTCGGTGTAATCCGGTTCCACACGGTAGACGACTTGGGGGGGCTTGACGTTTCCGCCGACGCGGCGCGGCCCGGTTCCCGTCCCCGTGCCGCCGAGGGTGCCGCCGAGAACTCCCCCGGGGGTCCCGCCGACGACGCCGCCGATCACGCCCCCGATCACGCCTCCCACGACGCCCCCTTCGACGCCTCCCTCCGCGCCGCCCGCCATCCCGCCGTCGGCGTCTTCAGCGGACTGCGGAAGACTCGCCTTCGGGACTTCGCGCGGGACTTCCCTCGGCGCGACGAACGTGTCGTCGGTCGGCGTGGGCTCCGGCTCGGCGGTCTCGGTGAGCGGGACGGACGGGCCGGCGGAGGCTCCGGGAGGTGGAGGGGGCGGGGGCGGTGGGGGGGCGGGATCGCCTCCGCCCACCATGAACGCCCGGATCGGTTCGGTCACGGCCTGCGGAGCCGCTCCCGAGAGGAACGCGAGCATCACGCCGCCGACGAAGAGAACGTGCAGAACGGCCGACACGAGCGCCGGCACGGCGCGCTCGGCGCTCGCGCTTCTGCTTCGCCGACTCGATGAGGATCCGGTCGAACATCTCCGCAAACGCGAACGAGGAGAGCCGCCTGAAAACTCCGTTCCCGATCGCGCGGGGCGGCGGCATGCGCGAGGACTGTCACGGAGCGGACACGGAAAAAGAAAGCCGATCCTCGCGGATCGGCTTTCTGGGATGGTCACGGATTTGGTGGAGCCGATGAGGATCGAACTCACGACCTCCTGAATGCCATTCAGGCGCTCTCCCAGCTGAGCTACGGCCCCGAAACCTTGACGCCCCGGAGGGCGCGCGAACGCTAACACTCCGGCTGCGGCAGGGTCAAGAACGGGAGGGGGAGAGGGGAAATTTCGGCTGCGCGTGAATCGGAGCCCTACCGTTTCGGCGGCGTCATGTTGTAGTAGAAGGCCGCCGTCACTCGTTCGTTCGGCTCGGGAAAATCCTTCGGCAGGGGCGAGAGAGGGGACGCGAGCTCGATCGCCTTGGCCGCCGCGAAGTCGAACGGCGGCACGCCCGAGCTCTGGAGCGTGGTCACATCGGTGATCCGCCCGTCGCGCTGAATCGTGAATCGGATCACGACGACGCCCTTGAGCCCGAGGCGGATGACTTCGGGCATGTTCTCGTACCAGTGAAGGCGGATCTTCGCGACCATCGCCGCGGCGTAGGGTCCCCAGTCGTACCACTGCGTCTCGAAGGAGATCGGACCGCTCTCGGCGAACCCCTGCTCGCCTCCGATCCGTCCGCCGTCTCCGGCCGGTTGCGCGCGGGCGGCGTCGCGGATCGCGGAGTTCCAGTCGATCGGCGGCGCGACGGTCGATGCGGACCCCCTTCGCTCTCGCGATTCGACCCGGTACGCGAAGCGGTCGTCCGACACGGCTGCGCCGCTCTCCTCGCTTCTCGCGGCGCCGGTCGCGGGCGGCTGCGGCCGCGCGGCCTCGGCGCCCGGCGCGGAGGCCGAAGCGCCCGGGATGTGGAGCCCTCCCGAGCCGTCGCCCGGCCGGGCGGTGCGCTCGGCGCCCGTGGAGCTCGGCGCCGCAGCGCGGCGGTTCGCATCCGAAAGGGACGCGGCGGGGGATGGCGCCTGCTCGAGCGGGGCGCCCGGCGCCTCCACGAAATTGCGCGGAGGGGACGAGGGGGCCGAACGCTGGGGGACGAGCTGCACGTAGCGGAGCGGCTCTTTCTTTTCCTGAGCCGCTTCGCGCATGCCGAAGAAGAGGACCAGGAGCACCGCGACGTGGAGCGTCAGAGACACGCCGATGCCGAGGGCGGTTCCCTCCGGTTCGGCAGCCTGCTCGAGGTACTGAAAAGGTCGATCCAACGGCTTTCTCTTGAGGTTGACGGCCTCGCCGGGAAAAAGGATGCGGGAGCGACGTTTGTTCCATCTCGACCTCAGACCTCAGACCTCAGACCTCAGGCCTCAGACCTCAGGCCTCAGGCTACGCAGGCAATGCAGAATGCAGAATGCAGAATGAAATCGCCTTCATGTCGGTGGCGACCGGAGCGGAGAGCGGCGCTTCGCACCGCACTCCAAAGAGGCGAATCTCGCGGCTGTACCGCTGGCAAGGACGTGATGAGCCGAGAGGCGCTGCCCTCAGTACGAGCGTGCGCCTGGCGTTTTGGAGTGCGGCGCCCGCAGGCGCCGCTTTCATGTTCCGGGCTTTCTGCTTCGATTCAACATCCGAGGCCTGAGGCCTGAGGCCTGAGGCCTGGGGCCTGGGGTCTGGGGTCTGGGGTCTGGAGTCTGCGGTCTGGGCTCCGGGGCGAGAACTGCCCGGCGATCTGAACGTACAATCCATCAGGAGGCCTTCCGTGACCGACTATCCCGCTCCACCGACTGCCGCTCCGCCACCCTCGGCTCCCGCGCGGCGGACGATCGATTTCGGGCGCCCGTTCACGTTCGTCTTCGACGATCCGGACTGGATCCGGAAAGTCCTCGTGGGCGGGCTGATGTACCTGCTCTCGTTCCTGCTGATCGGGATCTTCTTCGTGTTCGGCTACTGCGCGCGCCTCGCGCGGAACGTCGCGGCGGGCGCCGCGCGCCCGCTGCCCGAGTGGGACCAGTGGGGAGAGGACTTCGTGGAAGGGCTCAAGCTCTTCGTGATCGTCCTCATCTACTACATCCCCGTCATGGCGCTCGTCGTCCTCGGCCTGGGCGGGACCGCGATCCTCGGCGCTCTCGCGGACGATACGGGCGCCGACGCCCTCGCGGCCCTCTCCGGGGGGATGTTCAGCATCGGGATGTGCCTGATCTATATCCTCGCGCTCGCGATCGCGGTGATCCTTCCCGCCGCGCTGACGCTCGCCGTGATGCGCCGCAGCTTCAGCGCCGCGTTCGACCTGAGCGCGGTGTTCGCCTACATCGGGCAAAACGGGGCGAACTACGTGCTCGCGATCGCCGTCCACTTCATCGCCGGCTTCCTCGCGCAGTTCGGCTTCTTCCTCCTGTGCGTCGGCCTCCTCTTCACGGCCTTCTGGGCGCAGCTCGCGACCACCCACGCTTTCGGTGAGGCGTACCGCTACTCTCCGGTTCGATGACCACGACCGCACGGCTCACCGCGGCGCTTCTGGCGTTCGCCGTCGGGATCGTCCCGGCGGCGGCGCTCGCGGTGATGGCCGCGCGTCTGGCCGGCGCACCCGCCTGGCTCGACCTCCCGTTCCGGCTCGTCTGTCACGGGATCGACTCGCGCTCGCTTTCGATCGCGGGGGTCGCGATGCCGATCTGCGCCCGCTGTTTCGCGATCTACGTCGGAGCCCTCGCCGGAATCGGCCTTTTCTTCGTCCTGGGGCTCTGGTCCCGGGCGCCGATTCATCTCGGATGGCTCCTGATCTCCCTCGTCCCGATGGCGATCGACGGCCTGTCGCAGGCGAGCGGCCTCCGCGAGAGCTCGAACCTGCTCCGGTTCCTCACGGGATTTCCCGCAGGGGCCGTCGCTCTCGTGTGGCTCCTGTCGCGGGTTTCGGCGGCAGGCCCTTCGGGGGAGGACGCAGCAGCAAGGAGCAAGTAGCACCCAGGCCGCCTTCGCGACCCACGACGTGCGGCGCCCTGTGCGGCTTGAACTGATCCTGCCGATGCGCTACGCTGTATCGCCTCCGAACACTTCGGCGGAAATCGTTACAAATCAGCTAGATCGGAGGAATTCGCATCCCTTTCCGATCCGCGCCCGGAGCAGAATGGCATTCCAAGGTTCGCTCAAGGAGCTGCCCCTCCCCGACATCATTCAGCTCATGAGCGTCGGCGGGAAAACCGGCAGATTCACGCTGAGCCGGGAGGGGGAGGAGGGGGTCATCTTCCTCCGGAACGGCAAGATCGTTCACGCGCACGTGGGCGAGCTGGTCGGCGAGGAAGCGATCTACGCGCTGGCGATCTGGAACGAAGGGGAGTTCCTCTTCGTCCCTGCCGAGGAGACCACCGAGCAGACGGTCAAACGGTCGAACACGAACCTGCTGATGGAGGCGGCGCGCCGCCTCGACGAGTGGAAAGTCCTCTCGCGCAAGATCGCATCGGTCGACATGGTGCCGGCGCTCGACGCGCGTCCGACCCGGCACGACCAGATCACGCTGAATCCCCAGGAATGGATGCTCGTCACCAAGATCGACGGGCGAAGGTCGATCGCCGAGATCGCGCCGCTGCTCGAGATCTCCCCCTTCGAAGTGGCGAAGATCCTCTACGGATTGCTGACGGCGGAGCTGGCGGTCCTCGGGAAGGAGGCGCCGCGGCCGGAGCCGGCCGCCGAGCCCTCCCGCCCGGCAGCCCCCTCGCAGCCTGCGGCGCCGCCCGTCACGGACGACACCGAAGTCGCGGCGATGGTCGATCTCGCGGGGCGGATCCGGCTTCTCGCGGAGAAACACATCGGAGCGGGGGGATCGAAATCGGTCCAGCGACAGTTCGAGGTGGCGGTGGACTCGATCCGCGCGGGCGGGGGAGCGGGCGCGATCCGCGAGATGATCCGGGAGCTCGAGAAGACCACCTCGCTCCTTCGCGGTTCCGCCGTGGCCGAGCAACTCCGCGCCGACATCGCCCAGCATCTGCGCGCGGCGGGATAGGCGACGATCGCAGATCGCAGATCGCGGATTGCAGATTGCAGATTGAAAGTCCGGAATTGAGCTGCGATCCGCAATCGACGATGACCGGCTGGAACGTAGTCACCACGCCCGAGGTCGGCCGGATCCTTCTCGCGCCCGAGGTGCCGGAAGGCTTCGGCCTCTTCTACACCACGCTCGATTTCCAGGGCCGGCTCGCGGGCGAGGAGCTCGACGCTCTCACGGCGCTCATCGATCGCCGGTGGGGACCTCGGATCGGTCTGATCACGTGCACGCAGGTGCACGGGACCGATGTCGTCTTCGCGCAGAGCCCTCGGCGGAATGGCGGGTGGCCGGCGAGTGCGACGCGATCTGGAGCGACCGGCCGAAGGTGGCGATCGGGATCAAGGTCGCCGATTGCCTTCCGGTGACCATCATCGACGCCGCGCACGGGGCGATGGCGAACATTCACTCGGGATGGCGCGGCGCCTCCGGGGCGATCGTTCGCCGGACGATCGAAGCGATGCAGCGCGTCTCGAGCTTTTCGATCGCGAGCGCGCGCGTCTGGCTCGGCCCCTCGATCCGGGCCTGCTGTTTCGAGGTCGGAGAAGAAGTCGTCGACGCGTTCCGGGCCCGTTACGGAGACGTGACGGAGTGCGTCGTCCCCGGCGCAGGGAGTGCGCCCGCACTTCGACCTGGTACGCCTGACGGCGCGCCTCCTCGCGGAGGCGGGCCTCCCTTCCGGCTCGGTCGTCGATTCGGGGCTCTGTACCCGGTGCGACGGGTCGGTCTTCCATTCCTGGCGGCGCGACCGGAACGCCTCCGGCCGGGTGCTCGCGGTGGTCATTCAGGCATGAATTTCGGATAGAGGGGCAGGGAAACCCATGCCCAATTCATTCCGCAGTCGCCCGAGCCGTGGGACCGTCTTTCGAGTCCTGACGGTCGGCACGGTCGTTCTCCTCGTTCTCGTCATCGCGGTCGGCGCCTGGCTCTACATCGAGTCGATCCGCACCTTCGAGGTGCGTCGCGTTTCCCTTCCGACGCGGATCTACACCGACATCACGCCGCTCGAGGCGGGGGCGCCGCTCACGGCGGACGCGCTCAGCGAGAAGCTCGATCGGCTCGGCTACCACGAATCCAAGAGTCTCGAGGCAGCCCGGGACCTACAGAAAGGTCGGCGGCGCGTGGGAAATCCATCTTCGCGCCTTCCGTCATCCGACGGGGGACCGGGAACCCGCGGTCGTGCGCCTGTCCGTGGACCAAGACCGCGTTGCGTCCGCCGACGTCACCGCCGGCGAGACGGCGGCGCCCGCGCTCGAACCGGAGCTGCTCGCCTCCCTCATGGGGGAGCGGCTGGAGAACCGGAGCCCCGTGAAGCTCGACGCGGTCCCGCAGCACCTCGATCGACGCGGTCGTCGTCGCGGAGGACGCGCGCTTCTTGCAGCATCCGGGAGTCGACCCGATCGGCATCTTCCGCGCGCTCTTTCGGAACATCCGCGCCGGGGGCGACGGCCGGAGGGTGGGTCGACGCTCACCCAGCAGCTGGTGAAGAACTACTACCTGACGAACGAGAGGACGCTCCGGCGGAAGATGATCGAGGCGTTCATGGCGGTCATCCTCGACGCCAAGTACTCGAAGAACGAGATCATCGAGGCGTACCTCAACGACATCTATCTCGGACGGAACCGGTCGATCTCGATCCTGGGAGTCGGCGAGGCGTCGCGCTTCTATTTCGGCAAGCCCGTTTCGGAGATCTCGATCGCGGAAGCCGCGCTGCTCGCGGCGATGATCCGTCGCCGAACAATTACTCGCCGTTCGTCGACGCGGCCAGGGCGAAGGCGCGGCGCGACACCGTCCTGCGCCAGATGGAGGCGCGCAAGAAGATCACGACCGAGCTGCGCCGGCGGCGATCGCGCCGAACCGCTTCCGGAGAAGCCGTTCCGGGAGCGGAGCGGGCTCGGCTCGATTCCGTACTACGTCGATCGCGTCCTTCAGGAGATCCGGCGCGACTACGGCGTCGAAGACGCGCAGGGCCGCGGCCTCAAGATCTACACCGCGATCGATCTCGACTGGCAGGACGCCGCGACACGGGAGCTCGAGCGCGGGCCTCGCAGGCTCGAGAAGTCGAGCCGCAGGCTGCGCCGGAAAGACGATCCGCTCCAGGGGGCGATCATCGCCGTCGACGTCCAGACCGGCGAGATCCGCGCGCTCGTCGGCGGGCGCAATTACGACCGGAGCCAGTTCAACCGCGTCCTCAGCGCGCGGCGTCAGGTCGGCTCGCTCTTCAAGCCGTTCGTCTATCTCGCCGCGTTCGAGCCGCAGCTCTCGCACCAGAACATCACGCCGGCGACGCTCGTCAACGACACGCGGTTCGTCCTCGAGCGGCGGTTCTCGAAGGACTGGTCGCCGCGCAACTACGAAGGGCGCTACCACGGCGTCGTCACGGTGCGGCAGGCGCTCGAGCAGTCGCTGAACGCCGCGTCGGTGCGCCTCGGCCTCGCGACCGGAGTCGAATCGATCATCAGGACGGCGAACGTCGCTCGGCGTCGACACGAAGCTCGAACCGAATCCCGGCGCTCATCCTCGGCGCCGTCGACGTCTCTCCGATCGAGATGGCCGAGGCGTACACGACGCTCGCGCGCCTCGGGTCGCGCATGCCCCTGCGCGCCATCCGCTACGTCACCGACGACGACGGGGACCTCGATCTCCCAGTCCGAGATCCAGCCCGTGCAGGTCTTTCCCCCGCGCGACGTCTTCCTCACGGTCCACCTCATGGAGGGCGTGGTGAATCGTGGGACCGCCGCGCGCCTCGCGGGACCTCGGTTTCCGCAAGCCGGCCGCGGGAAAGACCGGAACGACGAACGACAAGCGGGACGCGTGGTTCATCGGGTTCACCCCCAGGACGCTGGCTCTCACCTGGGTCGGGTTCGACGACAACGAGCCGATGGGCATCTCCGGTTCCGACGGCGCGGTTCCGATCTGGGCCCGCTACATGAACGCGATTACGGCAGACAGCGAGGGCGCCGAGTTCCCCGTTCCGGGGGGGATCGTGTTCGTCGAAACGGACGTCGCGACCGGCGGCCTGGCGACCCCCCAATGCCCGAGACGGCAGCGTGGTGCAGGAAGCCTTCAAGGCAGGGACCGAGCCGCGCATGCCGTGCCCGATTCATCAGGCACGCCCCCCGATGATGGTCGACGCGTATGGGAATCCGATCGTCGTCGGCCCGGACGGTTTGCCGCTGCCCGCGGGAGAGATGCCTGCGACCACGGACAGCGTCGTTCCCTCCGAACCCGGGCCGCCGATCTCGACCGCCCTGCCGGATCGTCCAAAGCCCGTGCTGGGAGGGGGAGCCTTCCCTGATCGGCAAACGCCGCCGACGACGACGAATCCCCCCGTGACGTTGCCGACGCCCCTCCCGGAGGAACCGCGCGAAGAGCCGCCGCCGACCACGACAGCACGCCGACCACGACGACGCCGTAGGGAAGCGCTGCGCGCGCCGGGATCTTCGGTTTCGGCGGGATCGAGATTCCGGGCGGCCGCAGGCCGCCCCTACGATTCGTGCTGGCTGAACGCGAGGGTGGCGTTCGTGCCGCCGAAGCCGAAGGAGTTCGACAGGGCGTGGCGGACGTGCGCGCGCCGCGCCTGATTCGGCACGTAGTCGAGATCGCACTCCGGGTCCGGGTTCTCGTAGTTGATCGTCGGCGGGAGCGACCCGGTGTGGAGGACGAGCGCCGTGATCGCCGCCTCGAGTCCGCCGGCGGCGCCGAGGAGGTGGCCGGTCATGGACTTGGTCGAGCTGATCGCGAGCTTGCGCGCGTGCTCGCCGAAGACGCTGCTGATCGCGGCGGTCTCCGCGCGATCGCCGACCGGCGTCGACGTGCCGTGCGCGTTGATGTAGTCGATCTCGTCGGGCGCGAGCCCGGCGTCCTTGAGGGCGGCGCGCATCACGCGCTTCATGCCGTCGCCGTCTTCCGACGGCGCCGTGATGTGGTACGCGTCGGACGTCATCCCGTAGCCGGTCAGCTCGCAGTAGATGCGCGCCCCGCGCCGGATCGCGTGCTCGCGCTCCTCGAGGATGACGATGCCCGAGCCCTCGCCCATCACGAAGCCGTCGCGCTCCGCGTCCAACGGGCGGGAGGCGCGCTGCGGCTCGTCGTTGCGCGTCGAGAGCGCCTTCATCGCCGCGAACCCGCCGAGCGCGAGAGGGGTGATCACCGCCTCCGTGCCGCCGCAGATCATCGCGTCCGCGTCGCCGCGCTGGATGATCTCGAGCGAATCGCCGATCGCGTGGGCGCCCGTCGCGCACGCCGTGGCGGGCGCCGAGTTCGGCCCTTTCGCGCCGAAGCGGATGGACACCTGCCCCGCGGCGAGGTTCACGATCAGGCTCGGGATGAAGAAGGGCGAGACGCGCCCCGGCCCGCGATCGAGCAGCTTCTTGTGCGTCTCCTCGATCGCGGGGAGCCCGCCGATCCCGGAGCCGATGACGACCCCGATCCGCTCGGGGGCGTACCCCGCTCCCGCGAGGGAGGCGTCGTCCCACGCGAGCTGCGACGCCGCGATCGCGTATTGAATGAAGGTGTCCGACTTCTTCAGCTCCTTCTTCTCGATCCACTCTTCCGGACGGAAGTCGGGGACTTCGCCGGCGATGCGGCAGTCGTAGGCGCTGACGTCGAACTTGGTGATCGGGCCGACTCCCGACTTTCCCGCAAGAAGTCCGTCCCAGGTGACGGCGTTTCCTGTCCCCAGGGGCGAGATCATTCCGATGCCGGTGATGACGACCCTTCGTTTTTCCAAAATCATCCTCTAGGCGGATTGGGAGTGGGGGGAGCAATCGGGTCGGCCGACCCGATCAGGTGCGGTCGCTGCTGGATTCGTTATTGCGCTTTGGCGTGGCTGTCGATGTACTCGACGGCATCCTTGACGCGCTTGATCTTCTCGGCTTCCTCATCGGAAATCTCGACGCCGAACTCTTCTTCGAACGCCATGATCAACTCGACCGTGTCGAGCGAATCGGCACCGAGGTCTTCCACGAAGGAAGCTTCAGCCGTGACTTCCTCGGCGTCGACTCCGAGCTGCTCCACGATGATCGATTTGACTCTCTCCTCAACGGACATTCCGTGACTCCTTTTCCAGTACTCAGCTGGACTCGTGAATTCGACCTTTTAGCATAAGCCCGGCGGATCGTCTATCTTAGAACCCTCGCCTCGGTTCGCAATTCCCGCACCGCCGGCGAGGGGGGAGAGGGGATGGGACGAGCGTTTCTCGCGATCGTATTTCTCGTGGCCGTCGCGGCCGCCGTCTGGTTCGGGGTCCGATGGCTGGCCGGCCGGGACGATCTCGAGGCGACGATCATATTCGACAACGCGGATGAGCTCGCAGCGGGGGCGCCCGTCGTCTCCAAATCGCTCGTCATCGGCGAGGTCGCGAAAGTGACGCAGGTCCAGGCGCGAGACGCCGTCAGCGTCCGGATCGAAGCGGCGCACCGGGAGGAGTTTCTCGTCGACTCGCGCTTCTCGATCGAAGGCGAGGGCGCCGGGGCGATCCTTCGCGTCTCCTCGATGCTCGCGTTCGGACGCCCTGTCGAAGAGGGGGAGATCCTCTATGCCCGTCCCTCGCGGATCGCGCGATGGCTCGAGGCCGCGGGCGCGCCGATCGTCGGCCGCGTCCGCGAAGAAGCGGCGCGCTGGACCGGAAGGGAGGACGCGATGCGGCGGCTCGAGGAGTGGAAGCGCGAGCTGCCGTCGTGGGAACGCGCGGGCGACGGCGTCGTCGCGACCAACCTCGAGGAGATCGGCCGCCGCGTCGACGAGCTGGAGACCAGGCTCCGGAAGTCCGGGAAGGAGCTGGACGCGCGCAAGCTGAGGCGCGACTTCGACGCCTGGGTGGCCGAGGTGAAGGCGAACTGGGACGGCGGAAAGGAACAGGAGTCCCCTCAGGCCGAAACCGTGCGGTAGGATCTCCCCTCCCGATGCCGACCCCGAAAATGATCTTCACGTACGAAGAGGCCCTCGCGAGCCTCCCCGAAGTTCAGCGAATCACCGCCGAGGCAGCCGGGAAACTCGACGAGCTGCTGGCGATCGACACCGCGGTCGAGGAAGAGGTCGAGATCCCGCCGGAGCTCGCCGCCGAGTACGAGCGGATTGTCTCCGATTGGGCCGAGCGGATTCTCGCCCTCGGCGTCGAGATCAAGGGCCTCTGGCTCGTCGACTTCGACAGCGGCGCCGGCTACTACTGCTGGCGCCATCCGGAGAAGACGCTCGAGTATTTTCACGGCTACGAGGAAGGATACCGGGGCAGGATCAAGCTGAATTGAAAATGCTCGCTCACTTCCATCGCCTCTTCGTCTTCGACCACTGGGCGAACCGGGAGATCGGCCGCGCGCTGGGCTCCGGGGGGCCCGAGGGAGCGAGCCGTCTTCTCGCGCACATCGTCGCGGCTGAATGGCTCTGGCTCCGGCGGCTCGGACGCCCCGGCCGCGAGCTCCCCGTCTGGCCGGACTTCAGCGCCGCCGAATGCACCGACGAGCTCGAGCCCCTTCGCGAGGAGTGGGGGCGGCTCCTGGCGGAAGGGGATGGCGTTCTGGCTGGGACGATCTCCTACACGAACACGAAAGGCGAGCCGTGGACGAGCCCCGTCGCCGACGTGCTCACGCACGTGTTCGCCCACGGGGTGCATCACCGCGCACAGATTGCGACGCTGTTCCGGGCCGCGGGGGTCACGCCTCCGTACGTGGACTTCATCGAAGCCTCGCGGAGGGGCTTTCTCGACTGATCGGCTCGTATGAGCTTCGTCATGGCACCGCGCGAGGCCGCGCGGTACGTTCCATGGTGGTGAGCACGATCTTCGCCCCCGAGCGGCGCTCGCGGCTCGCCGCGATCTTCCCGCCGAACGTCTCGATCCGGAAGCTCGTGATGCCCGTCGAGCACGGCGGATGGGGGATCCTTCTCGAGCCGATCGTCCTGGGGCTCGTCGCCGCGCCGTCCCGCGGCGGCTTTCTCGTTGCGCTCGCGGCCGTGGCGGCGTTCTTCGCCCGCCAGCCGCTCAAGATCGCGCTCGTGGATCGGACGCGCGGGAAGAGCTACCCGCGAACGCGCGTGGCTCTGGCGACGGCGCTTCTCATCGCGCTCGCGGGCGCCGCCGCGTTCGCCCTCGCCGTCGCGGTGGCCGGGTGGGCGCTCGCGATTCCCCTCGCCGTCGCGGCCCCCCTCGCCCTCGTTCAGATCGTCTACGACGCGCGCAATGACAGTCGGAGGCTCCTGCCCGAGCTCTCGGGAGCGATCGCGATGAGCGGCGTGGTCGCGAGCATCGCGCTCGCGGACGGCGCTGCGCTCGCGGCCGCCGCGGCGCTCTGGGCGGTCATGCTCGGCCGCGCGATTCCCGCGATCCTCTACATCCGCGCGCGCGTTCTCGGCGAGAGGACCGGAGCGGCGTTCGGCCCGTGGCCGGTCGCCTCCCACCTCGTCGCGCTCGGCGGCGGGATCGCCCTCTACGCATCCGGGATCGCTCCTCTCGTGGTCCCGATCGCCTTCGCGGTTCTGCTCGCGCGCTGCGCGGTCGGCGTCTCCCCCTTGCGGAAGGCCGCGTCCGCGCGCCGCGTCGGCTTCACCGAGATCGGGTACGGGACAGCGACCATCCTCGCGATCGCGATCGCGCACGCGGCGTAACCGTTCTCCGCTCTCCGTTTGCCGTTCTCCGTTCTCCCGTTCGCTTCGCCTTCTCACGGTCCCATGTACATGCTGGACGAATAGCGGTTTCTCGGCAAGGGAACGGCGGCCAGAACGGAGAACGGAGAACGGACGAACGGACAACGGAGAACGCTGCGCGCCGCTACTCGTATCGCACGGCTTCGGCGGGGGAGATCCGTGCGGCGCGGGCCGAGGGAAGGAGCGTCGAGAGGAACGAGACGCCGACGGCGAAGAGTCCGACGATCAGGACGTCGCGCCACCGCGTCACGAACGGAATCGACGAGACGAAATAGACCTCGGCGATCTCCGGTCCGAACGAGACCAGCTCGTAGCGGGTGATCACCCAGTTCGTCACGACGCCGAGGAGGATGCCCAGCGCCGGTGCCGAAAAGGCCGACGAGCGTGCCGTAGTAGACGAAGATGCGGCGGATGAGCCCGCGGTCGCTCCCCATCGAGAGGAGGATGCCGATCTCCTTCCGCTTCTCGTGAACCGTCATGATGAGCGTGGACACGATGTTGAACGTCGAGACGAAGACGATCAGGCCGATGACGATGAAGAGGACGAGCTGCTGGATTTTCAGGAGACGGAAGAGCTGCTCGTTCATCTCGCGCCAGTCGGTGACGGCGAATTCGCTGCCGGCCTTCCGGCGGATGAGCGACACCATCTCGGCAATGCGATCGGGGGTGTCGATCTTGATCTCGATCAGGTTCGATTTCCCCTCGGTCTGAAGGAGCTCCTGGGCCGCCGGGAGCGACATGAAGACCCAGCGGGAGTCGAACTCGAAAAAGCCGGTGTCGAAAACGTTCGTCACCACGAACGAGGACGAGCGCGGGAGCAGAGTCCCCTCTTCCTGAGAGGGGACGGTGAGGATCACCGGCGAACCGACCGAAACCTGCAGCTTCTTCGCGAGCCAGCTGCCGACGGCCACGCCGGCGGCGCCGTCGCCCGTCGCGAACGCCGCCTTCCCCGCGATCTTCGCGATCATCGCCGACTCGCGCGCTCGAGTCGGCTCGATCCCCTTGAGCATGATCTGCTCGCCGGTCGCGTGGAGCTCCGAGGTGATGAGCGCCTGCTGGAAGACGACCGGGGACGCGTCGACGACGCCGGGGATCCGCCCGAGCTCCGCCGCGAGCTCCGGCGTGTCGCGGATGCTCCCGCCGAGCGAGTAGACGAAGATCTCCGCGTTTCCTCCGAGGAGCTTCTCCTGGAGGTCTTCGCGGTATCCGGTCATGAGCGCCATCGAGATGACGAGGGCCATGACGCCGATGACGAGGCCGAGGACCGATACGAGGCCGACGGCCGATATGAGCCTGTCGGCGGGGCGCTTGAGGTAGCGCCAGGCGATTTCGAGCGGCAGATTCACGATGCGGCCGGTCCCGGGCGACGCGCTCATCCCTGGCGCCCGGACCGCTCCTCGATCATCCGGAGAAACTCGGAGAACACGTGAAACGAGTCGTGCGGCCCCGGCGCTGCTTCCGGATGATACTGCACGGCGATCAGCGGGTCCTTCCGGGAGCGGAAGCCTTCGACGGTCCCATCGTTGAGGTTCACGTGCGTGAACTCGATGTCCGAGGAGGGAAGGGTGTCGCCGTCGACGGAGAAGCCGTGGTTCTGGGCGGTGATCTCGACCTTGCCGCTGTCGATCTCCCGGACCGGATGGTTCCCGCCGTGGTGGCCGAACTTCAGCTTGTAGGTCCTGCCTCCCAGAGCGATGCCGAGGAGCTGATGCCCCAGACAGATCCCGAGGATCGGGGTGCGGCCGATCAGCTGGCGGATGTTTTCCTGCGCGTAGGTGACCGGCTCCGGATCCCCGGGACCATTCGAGAGAAGCACCCCGTCGAATTTCTTCGAGAGGAGGTCGGACGCGGGCGTCTTCGCGGGGAAGACGGTCACCTCGCATCCTTCGATCTGGAGGCGGCGGAGAATGTCGCGCTTGACGCCGAAATCGTAGACGGCGATCCGCCGCCGGGCGTTCCCTTCGGCGGGAATCGAATAGGGCTCCGAGGTCGTGACTTTCTGGACGAGATCCAGGCCGGCCATCGAGGGCGCCGCCTTGATCTCGCGGACGATCTCGTCGAGGGGGCGATCGTCGGTGGTGATCATGCCCATCATCGAGCCGTGCATGCGGAGCTTCCGCGTCACGGCGCGCGTGTCGATCCCGCGGATCGCCGGGACTCCGTGGCGGCCGAGATACTCGCCGAGCCCGACCGGCGCATCGGGATGGCTGACCGGAGCCGTCAGCTCGCGCACCGCGAAGCCCGCCACCTGAGGGCGTGCGCTCTGCTCGGCGAGCGCTTCCACGCCGTAGTTCCCCATGTGGGGATACGTCATGACTACGATCTGGAACCGGTACGAGGGATCGGTCGCGATCTCCTGGTATCCCGTCATCGACGTGTTGAAGACGACTTCCCCGATCGCGGGACTGGACGAGCCGAACGACTCCCCTTCGAACAGGGAGCCGTCTTCGAGAATGAGGCGGGCGATCATGGCGGTCGCGATTATAGAGGCACTCGGAGGCACTCTCACCGTTCCCCTTCCCTCCGCCGGTTCACCTCGTCGAACTCCTCCCCGCGTGGGCGCGCGCTGTGAGCCCCGGGGGTCGCGTGGCCCGGGTGATGGTGGTGAAAGGGAGCGTGCTCGTGGACCCACACGGTGACATCCAGGTTCGCCAGCTCATCGTCGATCCGGCCGAAGCCGAGTCGCCGCAGCCATCCGACGAAGCGGGGAAGGCGCCGCTCGAGCTTCTGGAGACCTTTTTCGGCCCGCGGATGGTTCGGGAAGAACATGAGCGCGGCGAGCAGGAAGAAGATCCATCCCTGGAGGACGGGAAGAAGAGCGCCCACGACGCCGAGCGCCAGAAAGACGACGCCCGCCACGAATCGGGCGGTTGTCTTGAAATGTCTCTTCATCCCTCAGAAAACCTGGTCCCGATGCGCGCCGAAAGTGTCCTTCAAGGTGCCGGTGATCTCTCCCACGGTGGCGTCGTTCCGGATGGCGTCGAGGATGGGACTGAGCAAATTGCGGTCCGCTTTCGCGGCGGCGTCGAGCCGCGCGAGCGCTTCGCGATGCCCCCGCCGGCCTGCCGCGTCCGCTTCGCGGCGCCGGCGGAACTCCCCGAGCCGCCCGAGCTGGTCCCGTTCGACGGATTCGTCGATGACCAGGAGCGGGAGCGGGACGCCCGACTCCTCCACGAAGCGATTCACCCCGACGACGACGGAGCTCCCGTCCTCGAGGCTCCTCTGCGCCTTGTACGCGGAATCGCCGATCTCGTTCTGAATCCAGCCGCGCTCGATGGCGGCGAGCGCGCCTCCCATGGCGTCGATCGTCTCGATCAGCTCCGCGCGCGCGCCGCTCGATCTCGAGGGTGAGGGCCTCGACCGCGTACGATCCGGCGAGCGGGTCGGCGCTGTCGGCCACGCCCGTCTCGTGCGCGAGGATCTGCTGGGTGCGCAGCGCGATGTTCACCGACTCTTCGGTGGGGAGGGCGAGCGCCTCGTCGCGCGAGTTCGTGTGGAGGGACTGGCATCCGCCGAGGACCGCGGCCATCGCCTGGTAGGCGACGCGCACGACGTTGTTCTCCGGCTGCTGGGCGGTGAGCGTCGACCCGGCCGTCTGCGCGTGGAAGCGGAGCGCGAGCGAGCGCGGGTCCTTCGCGCCGAAGCGCTCCGCCATCAGGCGCGCCCAGAGCTTCCGGGCGGCGCGGAACTTCGCGACTTCCTCCAGAAAGTCGTTGTGCGCGTTGAAGAAGAACGAGAGGCGCGGCGCGAATCGGTCGACCTCGAGCCCGCGGGCGACCGCGTGCTTCACGTATTCGATCCCGTTCGCGAGCGTGAACGCGACTTCCTGGACGGCCGTCGATCCCGCCTCGCGGATGTGGTAGCCGGAGATCGAGATCGTGTTCCACCGCGGCACGCTGCTGCGCGCAGAACTCGAACACGTCCGTGACGAGCCGCAGCGGACGGCTTCGGCGGAAAGATGTACGTGCCGCGCGCCGCGTACTCCTTGAGGATGTCGTTCTGAATCGTGCCGCTGAGCGACTCCCACGGAATCCCGCGGCGCTCGGCCACGACGAGCACGAAGCCCGAGAAGGATCGCCGCCGGAGCGTTGATCGTCATCGAGATCGAGACCTTCTCGAGCGGGATGCCTCGTCGAGGAGCGTCTCCATGTCCTCGATCGAGTCGATCGCGACGCCGACCTTGCCGACCTCGCCGCGGGCGAGAGGATCGTCGGAGTCCATGCCGATCTGCGTCGGGAGGTCGAACGCCACCGACAGGCCGGTCGGTGCCGCGCTCGAGAAGATATCGGTACCGACGGTTCGACTCGGTCGCCGTCGAGTAGCCGGCGTACTGGCGCATCGTCCAGAGCTTCCCCCGGTACATGTTCGCCTGCGGCCCCCGCGTGAAGGGAAACTCGCCCGGGGTCCCGAGGTCCCGCTCGGGAGCGAACCCGCGGATCTCGAGGTCCCGTGCCGTCCACGCCGGAGGGATCGCGATGCCGGAGCTCGTCAGGCGGGAAGATTCGGCGGGCGCGTCCTTGGAAATTTTCATCGGGACCTCTCGTGAGCTGCCGCCGAGTTTATACGAGTGGCCCCGCGGCGATCGCGCTTCAATCCTGGGCGGAAGTCTGTTACCTTCAGCCGCGCCGGCCCCCATTCGCTGATGAGCCTTTCCGGACACCTCCACACCATGGCCGCGGGCCACCTCCTCCAGTGGCTCAGCTTCGGTCAGAAGACAGGCAAGCTGGTCGTCAGCAACCCGTCCGTGGAGAAGACGATTTTCGTTCAGAAGGGGAAGATCGTTTCCTCGGCCTCCACCGACCCCCGCGAGTACCTCGGCCAGTTCCTGATGAGCTACGGCTACATCGACGAGGACGAGCTCCGGAAGGCGATGGAAGTCCAGCAGCAGTCGAAGATCCTCCTCGGAAAGATCCTCGTCATCATCGAGGCGATCACCGAGGCCGATCTGAGGCGGCTGATGAAGATCAAGGCCGAGGAGGAGATCTACGACGTCTTCCTCTGGGTCGACGGCGAGTTCCATTTCTACGACGACCAGCGCCCCGCGATGGAGTTCGTCCCGCTGAGCCTGGACGTGACGGGAATCATCATGGAGGGCTCCCGCCGCGTGGACGAGTGGGAACGGATCCGCAAGGTGATCACGAGCGCTTCGCTCGTCCCCCTCGTGAAGAAGAAGGTGAAGATCTCCGGGCTGAACGAAGCGCAGCGGAAGATCGTCGAGCTGCGTCGACGGGCAGCGGACCATCGAGCAGATCGTGCTCGAGAGCCGCTCGTCCAACTTCGTGGTCTCCCGCACGATCGCGGAGCTGGTTGCCTCGGGGGCGATGGAGATCGCGGAGGGCGCCGGGCCCGCGGCTCCGGAAGTGCTCGAGCCGGAAGCCGCCGCCGCGCCCGTCGAGGAATTCCTCGGAAGCGAAGGGGAGATCGCCTCGCTGCTCACCCGGGCGCAAGCGGGGCTCCGCGAGGGAGACTTCGAGAAGTCCCTCCGCATGCTGAAGGCCGCGCAGAACATCGAGCCGGACAGCCCGCGGGTGCGAAGCGCCCTGAAGGGTGCCGAGTCGCTGATCCTCGCGGAGCTGAAGAAGATCGGCATCGGCGACCAGAAGGTGCCCCACCTGCGCCGTCCGATCGAACAGCTCAGCGGGATGAATTTCTCGCCGAACGAAGGGTTCATCCTCTCGCGCATCAACGGCCAGTGGGACGTCGAGCTCGATCGCCAAGATCAGCCCGATGCGGGAGATCGACGCGCTGCTGATCTTTCACAAGCTCGTGCGAGAGGAGATCGTGGAGCTGAGATGAGGAGTCAGGGTGAAGGAGTCAGGGGAAAGGGAGGCACGGTGCTCGCCCGCGTCACTGTTTCGCGCCTCCCGGCTCCCGACCCTTCCCCCTGCCTGCGTCTCCCGTGACTGCTGATGATCGCCGTCGACATCTCCGGCCCCGCGATTCCGCGCCTGACGCGCAAGGAGATCGAAGCCTTCGCGCGGAAGGTGCTGCGCGCGATCGAGCGCGAGCGGGGGACGACCTTCGTGCCGACCGACGTCTCGCTCGTCTTTCTGAACGATCGCGCGATGGCGGATCTCAACCGCCGCTACCGCGGCAGACGGAGGACCACGGACGTCCTGACCTTCGCCGGCGAGGGCCTCGAGGACGTCCCCGGAGAGCGCCCTCTCGGGGACATCGCGATCTCGATCGACCAGGCGAAGCGTCAGGCGAAGGCGGAAGGTCACGCGCTCGCGACCGAGGTGCGGTACCTGATCCTCCACGGCATGCTCCACGCGTTCGGCCACGACCACGAGACCGACGCGGGAGAGATGAACGCGCTGGAGATGAAGGTCCGAGGCAGGGTCGGACTTCGCTGACGGAGAACGGAGAACGGAGCACGGAGAACGGCCCTACGGCTTTGCGTCCTCGATCGCTTTCTCGTGCGCGTCGTAGGCGCGGACGATGCGGCCGACGAGCGGATGGCGGACGACGTCGCGCTCGGTGAACGCGAAGAACGAGACGCCCTCGACGTTCCGGAGGATCGCCGCCGCCTCCCGCAGCCCCGACTTCTTCCCTTCCGGGAGGTCGACCTGCGTGATGTCGCCGGTGATCACCGCCTTCGACCCGAACCCCAGCCGCGTGAGGAACATCTTCATCTGCTCGGGCGTCGTGTTCTGCGCCTCGTCCAGGATGATGAACGAGTCCGCGAGCGTGCGGCCGCGCATGAAGGCGAGCGGCGCGACTTCGATCACGCTCCGCTCCATCAGCTTCGCGACCTTCTCGAATCCCATCAGATCGTAGAGGGCGTCGTAGAGCGGCCGGAGGTACGGATTGATCTTTTCCGCGAGGTCGCCGGGAAGGAACCCGAGCTTCTCGCCGGCTTCCACGGCGGGACGGCAGAGGACGATCCTCTTGATCTTCTTCTCGGCGAGCGCCGCCGCCGCGACGGCGACCGCGAGGAACGTCTTCCCCGTTCCGGCGGGGCCGATCGAGAACGTCATGTCGTGGTCCTGGATCGCCTGCAGGTACTCCTTCTGCCGGAGGTTCCGGGGCGTCACGATTTTCCGGAGGGATCCCTGCAGGCTCTCGTCGGTGAAGAAGTCGACGAGGTTCGCCTCGGGCGTCTCGCGCAGAACGCGGACCATCGTCTGCAGGTCCGCCTTCTTGATCGGGAACCCTCGCTCGATCAGCTCCTGCAACTCGAGCAGCACCTTCTCGGCGGCGGCGACGCTCTCCCCTTCGCCCTGCACCGAGATCTCGGAGCCGCGCGCGGTGATCCGCACCTTGAACGCGTCTTCGATGATCCGGAGGTTCTCGTCGTGAATCCCGAAGAGGGTGGTGACGTCCTGGTCCTTGACGGTGACATTCATGGTTCGTTCGATTCTCCGGCCGCGGCCCCGGCCGCGGTCCCACCCTGAAACGGATCTCCGCGCCGCCCCATTTCGCCTCGCGGATCAGTATCTCTTGAGCGAGCGGTCGATCTCGCCGGCCCAGCGGTCGATTCCGCCCTGAAGCGAGTATGCCTCGAATCCGGCCTGCCGCAGCGCGCGCGTCGCCAGGTACGAGCGGGAGCCGTGGTGACAGTAGACGACGACCGGCCGGTCGCGGTCGAGGTCCTGGACGCGCGCCGCGAGGGTGTGCAGAGGGATCAGCGTGTCTCCCTCGATCGCCGCGATCTCGTGCTCCCACGGATTCCGGACGTCCACGAGCTGAAGCGGCTCGCCCTTCTTTCTTCGTTCGTCGAGTTGTGCGGGTGTGATTTCGATCTCGTTCATTTCTCTCTTCGGAAGTAGGTGATCGCGACGTTCCCGTAGCGGGAAGTCTTTTCGACGCGAAGGCGCGTGAGAGGCGGCGGGGTGAACGCTCCCTTGCCGGAGCGGTGCTCGATGGCGACGAGCGCATCCTCCGAGAGCGGAAGCTCCGCGTCGATCTGTTCGACCAGCTCGGCGTAGCGCGCATAGTCGTACGGAGGATCCGCGTAGACGAGATCGAATGCGCCTCCGCCTCGCGAGAGGCGGCGGATGGCGAGGAGCGCGTCGGAAAGCATCGTCGTGACCGGGAGGTTCCATTCACGTGCCAGACGCGACAGCAGCTCGAGGGACCGCTTCGCGTCGTCGACCGCGACGATGCGGGCCGCGCCTCGCGACGCGGCCTCGACCGAGAAGATCCCGCTTCCGCAGAAGAGATCCAGAAAGGCCGCGGCTTCGATCCGGGGAGCGACGACGTTGAAATACGCCTCGCGCGCACGGCCGGAGGTGGGGCGGAGCTCGTACGGCGGAAGCGGAACGTTTCTTCCCCGGAGCGATCCCCCCGTCACGCGAACGGCGCCCATCAGCGATCGGTGACGGCGCCCACGAAGTAGAGGTGGAGGTCCTTGACCGGAACGAATCGGCGCACGGGCTCGCTCGTGCAGACCAGTTCCACGAACTCCCCCTTGAGGATCCGCACGACGCGATACCGTTTCTGGTCGCCTCCGAGGAGAGTGTCTCCCTCGCGCGGCTCCCAAACGCTGATCGGATTGGTGACACCCTGATCTTCGGACAGCGCGCGGATCAGATCATCGAGGACGAGCCGCATCCGTTCGACGTTCTCCGGAATGAGGGCCGTCGCGGGGAATCGCTTTTCGACGATCTTGCCGTCGGCCGACGCGAGCCGGAGCGACACCTGATCGCCCTCCGCGCCCGGATCGATGGGGCGGAAGGAGCCGAGGTCGCAGGCAGCGAAGAATTCGCGGTACGAGGCCACCGCGTCCGGCGGCATGAGCACCTTCTTGTCGACCTGTCCCCCCACGCCGGAGAGATGGATGGCCACGACACCGTTCTCGAAGATCGACGCATGCTGGCGGACGGTGCCCAGCTGGGAGGCGTAATCGACGATCGCGGCGGGAAGCCTCCCGTCGACGAGAAGCGAGCCGTCGATCGGCATGGCGCCCGAGAGCTCCACGACGGCGTACCGGCGGAACTGGCGGGAGTCGAGGTTGGGGAGGGGCACGCTGATCGCGATCCCCTCCGACTGCGCGAGAGCCAGGGGGCTGAGCACGGCCGCAGCCAGAACGATCCACGCCGGAGCCACTCTCATCGCGTCACACCCGCTCGCCCCGAAGATACTCCAACGCTCGCGCACGCGCAAAACCCAGCGCCTCCTCGATCGGGATCGTCCCGAGCGCGATCGCGCGGCGCGCGTCCCGCAGCGCGGCTCCGACGTGCGCACCCGGCTCGACCGCGAGCTCGTCGCCGTGGAACGGGAGCGGCGTTTCCCGGTATCGCGCCTGATCGGCCGCGGCCTCGGCGGCTCGCCCGTCGAGCCGGAGCACGGCGAGCGTCTCGGCCGGTGCGTGATCGAGTTGCGCCATGCGCGCCTCGCGAAGCGGCTCGGCGGCGACTTTTTCCGCGAGCGCCTCCGCGCCGCGCAGCGAGCGGAGCGCCGCCTGACGATGCCCGGAGAGCCCCGATCCCGGAAGCACCTCCGCGCAACTGGCGCCGGGTCCGAGGAGCGCGTCGAGGAAGAGGATCTCGGCATCGAGCCCCGGCTCTTCGCGCAGCCGCTCCGCGAGGCGGAGGCGCGGCTCGCGTCCGCCCGCCCGGACCGATCCGAGAAGGTCATCGAGCGCATGCGCGGCAGCGAGCGCCTCGAGTGCCGCCGCGGCGCCTTCCTCACGCATCGCGAAGCGGAGCTCGCGCCAGAGGCGTTCCCGCGAAACGCTCGCCAGGGCGCCGGAGCCGATCGCATCGCGCAGCAGCACTCCGGTCGTCGTCTCGAGCTCGAACCCCAGGCGCGAAGCGAGGCGGAGCGCGCGGAAGATGCGTGTCGGATCGTCGAGAAAGCTCCGATCGTGGAGCACGCGCATGAGGCGCGCGCCGAGGTCGGCGCCCCCGCCGGCCGGATCGACGATCGCGCCGCTTTCCAGCTCGGACGCCATCGCATTGACGGAGAAATCGCGGCGCAGAAGATCGTCGTGGATCGTCCCCGGGCGGACGCGCGGCAGAGCGCCCGGGACGGGATACGACTCGCGTCGCGTCGTCACGACGTCGACGACCTCGCCGTCGTCGAGGAGCGCGGCGGCGGTCCGGAACTCCGCGTGCTCGACCGAGCGGCCGCCGAGGCGATCCGCCAGAGATTGCGCGAGATCGGCCGCACCGCGCTCGACGGCCAGGTCGACGTCCGTCGATGGACGGTCCAGCAGGGCGTCGCGAACCGGCCCTCCGACCAGCCACACCGGCTGGCGCCGCGCGCGTCCCCAGGATGCCGCCGCCTCCAGCACGCGGCGATGGCGCTCCGCAAACGAGCCCCGCTCCACGCTCATGATCTGAGCCGATCGTAAATCGCGACGAGCCGCTCCGCGCGTCGCTCCGGCCGCCACGACTCCGCCTTCTGCCTCCCGCGCGCAATGCGCGCATCGCGCATCTCCGGCTTGAAGAGCGCCGCCAGCACCGCGTGCGCCGTCTCGTTGGGATCTCCGGGAGGAACGAGGAACCCCGCCGCTCCTCCCTCGAGCCGCTCGTGGTTCCCCGGCGATGCGACCGCCACCACGCCCCGGCCGGCCGCGAGCGCCTCCGGCACGCCGCTCTCGGCCGCGTCGTCGTCCTCCTCGGCGCCGACCCAGACATTCAGAAGGCTCATCTCCGCGGGAGCGGGCGTCCCTTCGAAGAACATCCACCGGATGTCGTCGCGGAAGCGCTCGATCCGGTGTTTCGTCCCTTCGGCGAGGGCGCGCGCGGCGCGGGACGCCGTGCAGCCGATCCGGAACGAGGTGGGCATCGCCCGCGCGGCGATCTCGAAGTAGCCGGGATCGACCGCCTCCGGCACCTCGGTCTCCGGGGTCGCGCCGAGGATCGCATCCGGCTGCCGCGTATGTCGCCACGGCAGAAAAGAGCGGCGCGCAGGCCCGGAAGAGACCACGGGAACCGCGACGGCGTCCATGACGAACGAGGGAAGGAGAGGGGGGCCGTAGACGTGGGCGACCTCCGCCCCGGAAGAGGCGACTGCGTCCCGCAGGGCCGCGAGCCCGCCGTGCGCGGGGATCGTGACGAGGTCGACCCGCGAGGCGAGGGCGGCGCGATCGAGCGCCTGCAGCCGCCGCTGCCGGGGCGCCGCGTCATCGAGCAGGATCTGGGCGAGGCGCATCATTTCATTTCAATTGCAGATTGGCGATTGCATCGCGCGAAATCGAGGATGCCGTTTGACGGGGTCGTGACCTGCGACGGAGAGGGCGTCCCGCTCCGGCCCCGATCACCCAATTCCTCGATCTTCAATCTTCAATCTGCGATCAACGCGCCCCATTCTGCCATGGGACGTGGGGGCTTTCCGATGGCGTACAATGACGTTCCTGTCCTTTTCCTATGGAAACATGCGCAGTGGCAGTGGTCAGTCGACGCGAGGGTCTTCTCGAGATCCTCGAGGAACAGGGACACGGGTTCGTATTCGGCGCGCCTGAGCTGGTGCCGGAGGCGACGATGCTGATCGCGGATCGCGATCAGCTCGCATTCCTTCCCCATCAGGGAAGTTTCGCCTGCCGGATCGTGCTCGACTCCGGCCGCGCGTTCGACGATCGCGAGGTCGGCGATCTGGTGGTCGATCCCGAAAGTTTTTCCGCGGATCCCCGGCCTGCGCTGCTGATCTGCCGGGATCTCGCGTCGTCGCGACGCCTCGTCTCGCAGCTCCTCGGGGAGCTCGAGTTCTCCCAGCACATTCAGGAGCTCGTCGCGATCGCGGACTTCGACTCGGTCTCCGAGCGGATCGTCCACACGGTCGCGCAGCTGGTCGACGCCCCCTGCGGGACGCTCCTGCTCCACGACCCCCGCATCGAGCGGTTCGTGATCGCCTTCAGCAACGATCCGGACTTTCGCGATACGGGAGAGTTCATGCCCGGAATCTCGAACGAGGTGCTCGAGGACTCTCTCGCCGCTCCGGACGGGTTCTGCGGCAGAGGAGGCGCCGTCCCGTCTCTGATCTTTCCGATTCGCACGGGACCGGATCTGATCGGCGTGTTCTGTCTGAGCGGGCGGGGGCGGCAGCAATTCGATCCTGCGCTCGCGCGGAAAGCCGTCCGCTACCTCGACGGGATCACGGTCATCCTGAGCAATCTGTTTCAGCTCACGCGCAGCAACGAGCTGGCGATGCGCGACGACCTGACCAAGGCGTACAACCGCCGCTTTTTCGAAGCCTATCTCGAGGAGGAGATCGAGCGCTCGCGGCGTTACGGGACCCTTTTCAGCATCATCTTTCTCGACCTCGACGAGCTGAAGCGGGTGAACAACATGTACGGCCATCTCGCCGGGTCCCGGACGCTCCAGGAGGTTGCGAAGCGGATCCTCTCGGCGGTGCGCACGATCGACAAGGTCGTGCGGTTCGGGGGCGACGAGTTCTGCATCATCCTGCCCCAGACCGATCAGGAGCAGGCGCGCTCGGTCGCGAATCGCGTCCGGCGCTCCATCATCGAGGGCCCCTTCCGCATCGAGGCTGACGTGCAGGTCGAGATCACCGCGAGCTTCGGAATCGCCACTTTCCCCGTCCACGCGACGGGGAAAGAGGACCTGATCCGCCAGGCGGATGCGGCGATGTATCGCGTGAAGTCGACCACGAAGGATTCGGTGGGAATGGCGGAAATACGCCAGCCGGGCCGCCGCCCCGCCTGACGAGCCGCATGAGCGAGGACCTCACCATCCAGGGGACGCTCGCCGAAGCGACGATCCCGGACCTCTGCCGCTCGCTGATCCGGAGCGGGGAGACCGCGATCGTGGCACTCGAAGCGATCGGTCGGCACGACAGCATCTACTTCCGCGAGGGAAAGATCATCTACGCGGCGAGCTCCGATCCCGACCTGGGGCTCGCCGAGGTGCTTCTTCAACGGGGAGAGATCGGCGTCCAGGAGTACCGCCGCGCGATCGAGAGCGTCAGCGGCACGCAGCGCATCGGGTCGGTCCTCTGCGACCTCGGATATCTCAAGACGAGTGAGCTGATGCGCGCGATCGAGAGGCAGGTGTGCGACATCGTCACGCACGCCGTCTCGTTCCGGAGCGGCAGCTATCTCATCGAGTTCACGGGAGATTTCGATCGCGACGTCCCGACCCTGTCGATCCAGACCGAGCGCCTGCTCATGGACGCGATCGAGCGGATCGAGTACTGGTCCCTCATCTCCCGCGGGGTCGGATCGATGCAGCGGCTCGTCCGGAAGGAATCGACGGCGGACTCCCGCATGTACCACGTCGAGCTGACCGAGGAGGAAGCGTTTCTTCTCGACCTCCTCGCCGAGCCCCAGAGCGTCGGAGCGATCTGCGCCCGCAGCTACCTCTCGAACTTCCGGACCTGCCGTCTCATCTGGGCGCTCCTCGTCGCGAACCTCGTCGAGGATCAGGAGGGGGAGGAGCACGCAGCGCGCCGGACCGAGGTGCGCACGGAGATGGAGCTGGAATCGCTCGTCGAGAGCTACAACGCAGCGTTCCAGTCGATCTTCGCCGTCGTTTTCCAGAAGATCGGCGACGGCGCCTACGACTTCATCGACCGGGTCGTGGCCCACCTCTCGCCCGAAACCCTGCCCTACCTCATCGGGATCAACGTGACGAACGAAGGGCGCGTCGACTTCGACCAGTTGCTCAACAACCTGATCTCGTCCGGCGCCCGCGACCGCGGCGTGGTCGTCGACAACGTCCTCAACGAGCTCCTCTACGGCTGGATTTTCGAGACCCGCGCGGAGTTCGATTCCGATCTCGACGACGCGATCAATCCGATCGTCGCGGGGCTGAGGGGGAAGTAGGAAGGAGGAAGTGGGGGCTCGCCCCCCTGCTGCTTTACAATGCCCCCCGGCCATGCCCCGCGCTCTCTTTCTCCTCATCGCCCTGGTCCTCGCCGCCTGCGCCACGACGGCGCCCGGACTCCCGGCGCAGCCGAACGAGCGGGAGTGGACCGCGCTCCAGAAAGAGTACGACGCGATCGCGGCGCTCCGGACCGCGCTCCCGCGGGCTCCCGCCGGGGCGAGCCGGAAGGCGATCCTCGAGCTCCACCTCGAGAACCAGAAGCAGATCGAGCCGCGCCTCGAGCCGTTTCTCGGCCGGGCGCGCGAGTACCTCGACCGCACCGGCGACGCGCGCGCAGCGCGCCTCCTCGCGAATGAGTGGATCCGCCTGGGCGACTCCTACATGATGGTCCTCGCGCGCCACGACCGTGCAGTCGAGCTCTACAGGCGCGCCGCCGAGATCGATCCGTCCAACTCGGCGGTCGCCGGACGCGTCGCCCTGGCCGAAAAACGACGCCACGTGTCGATGGACGACTTCGCCGCGATTCGCAGCGGCATGCGCGAAGCGGACGTCGAGCAGAAGATCGGCATCCCCCGCGAGGACTGGATCAAGCATCTGCGCGAGGGAGAGCGCTTCTTCTCGGTCTGGATCTATCTCCGTTCGGACGGCGGCGCGGCCGCGGTCTACTTCGAGAACGGGATCGTTTACCATACGAACTGGAACGCGGCGGCGCCCCAGGCGTCGCCCTGACGAGAGGCCCCGCGCGGCGGAGGCCGGCGAGCGCTGGCGCGCGCTCGAGGTGAGGGAGGGGAAGTCATGGACGAGCATCAGGTGCCTGACGACGCGTCACACTACGAGATTTCACTCACGCCGGGGCAGGCGTTCATCGCGTTCGTGCTGCTGCTCTGCTCGCTCGGAGCCGCGTTCGCCTTCGGGATCATGGTCGGCCGGGGTCAGCTCGACGAGCGCCTCGTCGTCCAGCGCGAGCCTTCGGTCGTCGGCGAAGGCACCACCAGCGAGGGGGGCCGCATCGTCGAGCTCGGCGTCGATCGCGACTTCGGCGCGACCGCGCCCGTCGCCCCCTCGACCGCGTTTCCGGAAGACCCGACCCTCGAGGAGATCGCGCCCGGGACGCCGCCCCAGGGCGACGCCCCCGCACCGGTGGTCGAGACCGCATCGCCCGGCCAGCCGCAGCCTCCCGAAGGCGCGGAGGGCCCCGTCTTCGCTCAGCTGCTCTCGAGCTCGGAGGCGAAGCCGGCGGAAAATCTCGCGGCGAAGCTCATCGAAGCGGGATTCACGAGCGCGTACGTGGAGCGCGTCCCGGCGGATGGGTCGATGATTTATCGGGTCCGCGTCCGCTTTCCGAACGACGCGCAGGCGCGCGCCTCTGTCGACCGCCTCAAGGCTCTGGCAGGCGGCGGCGAGGTGTGGATCACCCGACAGTAGCGGCGCTCCGCGCGCGTTCTCCGACCTCGGTCTGGGAACCCGGGCGCTTCCCTCGACTCCCATCCTCCGGCTGGTATCATGGGCGGCCCTTATGGCCGAGGATAAACGGACCACGACCCCGGAGATCGAAGCGCTCCGGAAACATCAGGAAAAAAAGCGCTCGTACACGGATCCGACGCGGGTTCTGGACAAGGCCGATCTACCAGCTCTGGGAGACGATCAACGACCTCGAACAGCTGCAGCCGGAGCAGGTGAAGCACTTCCGCGTCTCGATTTTCGGCAGCTCGCGAATCAAGAGGGGCGATCCGATCTACGACGAGGTCAAGAAGCTCAGCTACGAGCTGGCTCACCTCGGGATCGACATCGTCACCGGCGGCGGTCCGGGCCTGATGGAGGCCGCGAACTCGGGGGCGGTCGAAGGGCAGATCGACAGCCGCTCGCGCTCGTTCGGCCTGCCGATCCATCTTCCGACCGAGGAGCAGGCGAACCCGTTCGTCGACCAGGTGTTCCGGCACCGCACCTTCTTTTCACGCCTCCACCATTTCGTCCGCCTTTCGTCGGCCTTCATCGTGATGCCGGGCGGCATCGGCACGGGGCTGGAGACGTTCATGGTGTGGCAGCTCCTGCAGGTCAAGCACATCAAGAAACATCCGCTGATCCTCGTCGGCACCATGTGGGCCGGCCTGATCGAGTGGATGAACCTGACGATGGTCTCGCACGGGCTCGTCAGCCCGCCGGACATGGAGATCGCCAAGGTCGTCCCGTCCGGCGCGGAAGCCCTCCCGATCGTCATCGAGTCGTTCGAGCAGTTCAAGAAGGAAAAGGCGAATGCTCAAGGAAGCGGAAATCATCGAAGCTCTTAAGAGCGTGAAGTTCCCCGGTCTGTCCCGCGACATCGTTTCGTTCGGATTCGTGAAACACATCGAGATCCGCGAAGGCCATGTCGACGTCCGGGTCGAGTTCCAGACGGAAAACCCGGCGATCGGGCCTCAGATCCAGAAGGAAGCCGAAGCGGCGGTCTCGAGGGTCGAGGGGGTGACGGACGTTCACGTCCACCTGGACGCGCAGACCCGGGGAGCGGGCGGCTCCACGCAGCCCGTCTCCGGCGGCCCGATCCGATCGATCGAGGGCGTCAAGTACAAGATCGCGGTCGCCTCCGGGAAGGGCGGCGTAGGAAAGTCGACCGTCGCGAACAATCTGGCCGTCGCGCTGCGGATGCAGGGGCAGACGGTCGGCCTGCTCGACGCCGACATCTACGGTCCCTCCCAGCAGATGATGCTCGGGATCGAAGGGCGGCCGATGATCGACGAGCGGGACGAGAAGATCATCCCGATGGAGCGGCACGGCGTGAAGACGATGTCGCTCGGGCTGATCACCGACCCCGATACGCCCGTCATCTGGCGCGGCCCGATGGTCATGAAAGCCCTCGAGCAGTTCCTCGGCGACGTCCGCTGGGGCGAGCTCGACTACATGATCATCGACCTTCCTCCCGGAACCGGCGACGCGCAGCTCACGCTCACGCAGCGCGTCCCGCTCGACGGGGCGATCATCGTGACCACGCCTCAGGATGTGGCGCTCATCGACGCGCGCAAGGGCCTCGCGATGTTCCGCAAGGTCAATGTCCCCGTCCTCGGCATCGTCGAGAACATGAGCTACTTCATCTGCAACCATTGCGGGGAGCGGGAAGAGATCTTCGGCCACGGCGGCGGCCGCAAGACCGCCGAGATGCTCGGCGTGCCGTTCCTCGGAGAGATCCCGCTCGATCCGAAGGTCGTCGTCGGCGGCGACACCGGCGAGCCGATCGTCGTCTCCGAGCCCCACTCGGTCGCCGCCCACGCGTTCATCGACCTCGCGATTCACGTGAACCAGGCGATGAAACGCCGCGGCTTGCACGTCGTGCAACAGGAGCGGTAGGATCCGGAGCCAGGGGCAGCCCCAGCCCCCAGCCCCAGCCCCCAGCCCCAGCCCCAGCCCAGCCCCCGCCCCCGCCCCAGCCCCCAGCCCCAGACTCTAGCCCCAATGGCGTTAACTTAAGCAATGGTTCGGGCGACGACGTCATCCCGAGCGTAGCGAGGGATCGGGCGGGAGTGGTGCGCGTGACGCCGCACCAAGCAGGGCACAGGCTCGAAATTCGCTGGCGACCCCGAAGCGAATGCCGATCCTGCTGCCCTGCTCGGGCGCCGCGTTCTTGCGCAGCCCCCGCCCAGATCCCTCGCTACGCTCGGGATGACAGCTCCGGGGCATCTCGCCTTAAGTTAACGCCATTGAGACTCTAGCCCCTCGTTCGCCACGCGAGCGCATCCGCGATCCCCGGGTCGTTCGCGTCCGACTCCGCAACGGGCCCATCCGCGAGGACGACCGCGTTCCGGATCATCCCCGCCCGCCTCGCGCGCTTGATCGCGCTCCTGCGGAAGACCGCCGAGAAGCTCTCCTGAGGCATCCGCAGCAGATCCGAGATCGGCGTCGAGCGATAGATCTCGCGCGCACGGAAGGCGGGATGCCCCGGCGGCGCGGCGCCGTTCCAGGGACAGACCTCCTGGCAGATGTCGCAGCCGAAGAGGTTCCCGGCGAGGCGCTCCTTCACCGAGTCGGGGATCGGGCCGCGCTGCTCGATCGTCGCGTGGCTGATGCAGCGCGCCGCGTCGACGAGCCTCCCGGGCAGGATCGCATCCGTCGGACATGCGTCGAGGCAGCGCGTGCACTCGCCGCAGCGGTCGGCCACTTCCATCGGATCGATGTCGAGAGGAAGCGACGTGAGGAGGAGTCCGATGAAGAAGTACGACCCGTGGTCCGGATCGATCAGCATGCCGTTCTTGCCGATCCATCCGAGGCCGGCCTGGGCGGCCAGGGATCGATCGGAGAGCGGGCCCGTGTCGACGTAGCGCCACGTCTTCGCCTCGGGGTCCGCGGCGCCGACGATCCGTTCGAAGTCGCGAAGGATCTCGTCGAGCACGCCATGGTAGTCGTCGCCGAGAGCGTAGCGCGCGATGTGACGCGCGATCGTTCCTTCCGGCGCCGCCGGGCGCTCGGGCTCGTAGGGGACGGTGATCGCAATGACGGAGCGCGCCCACGGAAACCGCGCCGACCGGGTCCTTCCGGATCGCGAGGCTCTTCCGCAGATAGCCCATCGACGCCTCGCGCCCCGAAGCGAGCCACTCCTCGAACTTCGCCACGTGCGCGTCCTCGAGCGGACCCGCGCCGATGCGCAGAACGCCGTGCGCTCGTGCGGCCTGCTCGAGAAGGGGCCAGATCGTGGATCAGGGTGGTCATGGCGTGTCGTGGCGGTAGGGGCACCCTGCGGGCGCCCGGAACCTGCGATTCGCACCGACCAGAGTCCGGACGGCCGCAGGCCGCCCCTACAGTTCCCGCACGAGATCGAAAAAGAGGACGAAAAACGTCGCGATCATGTCGACCGCCGGCGCCGCCAGCGATCGACGATCGGCTCGACCAGCTCGAGAGGAACGGGAACGCTGCCGATCGTATCCCTCCCGTCGAATCCGTGATCGTCCGACCCTCCCGTCGTGAGGATCCCGTGCTCGGCCGCGATTCTCCGGAACCGCTCGGCCTCCCCGGGAGGCACGTCGGGGTGGAGCACCTCGATCGCGTCGACGCCGTGCGGAATCATCTCCCGGACGATCCGCTCCGCGTCGGGATAGAGCGTCGGGTGCGCGATGGACGTCATCCCCCCCGCGTCGCGCACCAGCGCGATCGCTTCGTCGAGCTCGATCCGCTCCTTCTCGACCCAGCCCGGGCGGCCGGGGGAGAGATAGCGCTCGAAGGCCTCGTCGATCGAGGCGACGGCGCCGATCTCGACCAGGCATCGCGCGACGTGCGGCCGCCCGACCGACCCGCCGCCGCAGATCTCGCGAAGGCGGTCGAGATCGATCGGCACCCCGATCTCGCGGAGCCGCACGGCCATCGTCCGGCCGCGTTCTTCGCGCGTGGCGCGGCAGCGCGCGAGCGTCTCGGCGAGCGCCGCGTCTTCCGGATCGAACGCGTAGGCGAGCAGGTGGACGTCGATCCCCTCCCATGTGATCGAGAGCTCGACGGCGGGGATGAGGAGGATGCCGGCCTCCCGCGCGAGGGGCTCTGCTTCGGGAAAGGCCGCGAGCGAATCGTGATCGCTGATCGCGATGACCGACAGGGAATGCTCGCCGGCGAGCCGCACGACCCCGGCGGGGGAGCGCACACCGTCCGAGTGGAACGTGTGGAGGTGGAGGTCGGCGAAACCGGACATGCGGAAGAGGTGACGCCGCCGGCGCGGCGCCGGAATGGCGCCGCGGCCGGTGACGCGGAATCGGTTAGAGGGCTTTGGAGGCTTTCTTCAGCCCCTTCTTGAGGGCGCCGCGGGCCTCGCCGGCCTTCTTCGAGAGGGTTTCCTTGGCTTTGACCGCCATTCTCCCCCGCGACGACGGCCTTCGCCGTGGTCTTCGCGACGGCTTTCTTCGCGTCGCGGATCTTCGGCTTCGCCGCCTTCCTGATGTCCTTCATCGCCTTCCCGGCGGCCTTCTCCGCGTCCTTCGTCGAGCCTCTTCGCCTGCTTCTTCGCGCTCTTCACGAGCGGTTTCGCCTTCTTCTTGACCGTGTTCACCATCGAAGCCATCGCGTCTTCTCCTTTGTCGACCGCTTTGTATTTCAAATTCCGGACCGCCCGGCGGAGGCTCTTCTTCAGGGTCGCCATGATTCTCCTCCCGAAGGATGTCGCGTATCGGCGACTAGAGTACGACCGAACGGACGATTGCGGTAGGGGCGCGCTGCGCGCGCCCGGACTTTCGTTCCCGCGACTCGGAGGTGCGGGCGGCCGCAGGCCGCCCCTGACGCGCGTCTATCACCGCGGGCAGCGCTTCCACCACGCCCTGGCACCGCGCGCAGAGCGCGTCCTCGGCCTCGACTTCCTCGCGATAGTGCCAGCAGCGAGTGCACTTGTTTCCGCGCGCGGGCTTCATGGCGATGCCGATCGTCCCGACTCCCTCGATCGCGAGCGCCCTCTCCCTCTTCGGGAAGGGAGGGGTCGAACTCAACGTGGGAGACGATGAAGATCTTCGAGAGGTCGACGCTGAGCCCACCGGTGATCCGTTGCGGGACCGGCGATTCCCTTCAGGACGATGTCGGCCTCCAGCGACTGGCCGATCTCGCGATTCCCTCGCGCCTTCTCGAGCACCTTCGACACCGCCTCGCGGACGTCGAAGATCCGCTTCCACGCGGCGGCGTCGACCTCGGCGCTCTCGATCGTCGGGAACGTCGTGAGGTGGACGGACTGCTCGCGCGGTCCCGGCATCTGCTCGTAGATCTCCTCGGCCGTGAACGAGAGGATCGGCGCGAGCGTCGCGACCAGGCCGCGGAGGACCTCGTACATCGCCGTCTGCGCCGAGCGCCGGGTCTTCGAGGACGGGCCTTCCACGTAGAGCCGGTCCTTCACGATGTCGAGGTAGACGCGACGACAGATCGACCGTGCAGAGCTCGAGGGTCCGGTGGTAGACGACGTGGAACTCGAAGTCCTCGTACGCCTTTCGCGAGCGATCGAAGCTCTCGCGCGCCCGGCTCAGGATCCAGCGGTCGAGCGGTTCCATCTCCGCCACGCTCACCGCATCCGTCTTCGGGTCGAAGTCGCTGCAGGTTCGCGAGGAGGATAGCGCGCCGTGTTCCGGATCTTCCGATACGCCTCGGCGATCCGCGAGAGGATCTCCGGACCGATCGCGATGTCGTCCGGTAGTCGATCATCGCCACCCAGAGGCGGAGGATGTCGCGCGCCATGCTGCTTGATCACGTCCTGCGGCGAGACGACGTTGCCGACCGACTTCGACATCTTCCGGCCCTTCTCGTCGACGACGAACCCGCACGTGATCACGCGCTCGAACGGCGCTCCGCCCCGGATCGCGGTCCCGACCAGGAGCGAGGACTGGAACCAGCCGCGATGCTGATCGTGTCCCTCGAGATAGAGGGCGCACGGCCACGTCAGCTCGTCGCGCTCTCCTCGAGGACCGCGCAGGTGCGAGCAGCCGGAGTCGAACCAGACGTCGAGGATGTCGAACTCCTTCCGGAAGCTCGTTCCGCCGCAGCGGGGACAGGATCCTCCTTCCGGCAGGAAGTCCTCGGCCGGATGGTCGTACCACGCGTCGGCTCCCTCGGCGCGGAACAGCGCGACCACCTTCGCGAAGAACTCCGGGGTCGTGTACGGCTCGTTGCACCCTTCGCAGAAGAGGACCGTGATCGGAACGCCCCAGAGGCGCTGGCGCGAGATGCACCAGTCGGGGCGGTTCTCGACCATCCCCTTGATCCGTTCCTCCCCCCAGGAGGGAACCCAGTCGACCTCGCCGATCGCCCCGAGCGCCTTCTGCCGGAAGCCGCCCAGCTCCATGCCGATGAACCACTGCTCGGTCGCGCGGAAGATGATCGGGTTCTTGCACCGCCAGCAGTGCGGATAGGAGTGCTCGACCTTCTCATGGGCGAGCAGCGCCTTGCGCTTCTCGAGCGCATCGACGATGTCGGGATTCGCCTTCAGCACGTGCCGTGCCGGCCCACTCGACTTCGGCCGCGAACTCGCCCCGTTCGTTGACGGGCGTGTAGATCGGAAGCTCGTAGCGCATCCCGACGTGAAAGTCGTCCGCGCCGTGGCCGGGCGCCGTGTGGACGAGCCCCGTTCCCGCTTCGAGCGTGACGTGATCGCCGAGGACGAAGATCCCCGTGCGCGGGATGAATGCGTGCCGATACTCGAGCCGGTCGAACGCCTGCCCGCGGAACGTCTTCTGGACGCGCACATCGGTCCAGCCGAACTTCGCGGTGAGCCCGGCGAGCATCTCGCGCGCGACGATGAAGGCTTCATCGCCGACGCGAACGACGTCGTACTCGTAATCGGGATGGAGCGCGATCGCGAGGTTGGCCGGGAGCGTCCATGGCGTCGTCGTCCAGATCACGGCGTAGTGGGGGATCTCGACGGGGAGATCGAGCGCGCGGACCGCGTCATCGGTGAGCCGGAACTTCACGTACACCGAAGGCGAGGTGTGCTCCTCGTACTCGACCTCCGCCTCGGCGAGCGCCGTCTGGCAGTGCGTGCACCAGTGGACCGGCTTGAGCCCTTTGTAGACGAGCCCCTTCTGGAAGAACGCGCCGAGGGCCTCGGCGATCGTCGGCCTCGTAGTCGTGCGACATCGTCGAGTACGGATCGTCCCAGTCGCCGAACACGCCGAGCCGCTTGAAGTCCTCGCGCTGGATGTCGACGGAACTTGTCGGCGAACTCGCGGCAGGCGCGGCGGAACTCGGCCGGCGACATCTCGCGCTTCTTCGATCCGAGCTCCTTGTCGACCTGGTGCTCGATCGGGAGGCCGTGGCAGTCCCACCCGGGACGTACGGCGAGTCGAAGCCCATCATCGTCCGCGACTTCACGACGACGTCCTTGAGGATCTTGTTCAGCGCGTGGCCGATGTGGATGTGGCCGTTCGCGTACGGAGGGCCGTCGTGGAGGACGAACTTCGGCCGTCCGGACGAGACGTCGCGGATCTCGCTCGTAGATCCCCATCGCCGCCCACGTCTCGAGCCGCTTCGGCTCGTTCTGCGGGAGGTTCGCCTTCATCGCGAACTCCGTCTGCGGGAGGTTGAGCGTTTTCTTCCAGTCCTTCTTCTCGGCGCGTCGGCCATTCGGGATTCCTCGCGGTGGGGGAACCTAGCATCGGGGGGTGGAGATTTCAACGGGGAGGGCTGCGGGACGGACTCAGGCGCGGACGATCGCGAGTCGGGAGCGGGGCGAGGCGAGCGTCGGAGATGCCGAGTCGGAGAAGACTCGGCGCTCCTCGGGTGAGCGGAGCACGGACTGAACGGCGACGGTCCCCGTTCCGCTGACTGCCTCAACCGCGCCATGACGCCGCGTCCCGCGGCCACCTTGAGCTGGTCGCCCGGGCGGATGACGGCATTCCTGGAAAGGTCGTTGATCTCCAGGAGCTCGGCGAGCGAGATGTCGTGGCGCTTCGCGATCGAGTAGAGCGTGTCGCCCCTGCGAGACGACGTAGGTCGTCTCGCTCCGGGCGCGCTCGAGTCGCGCCGAGAGCGTCGTCGTGCTCACCGGGAGGTAGATCTCGGTCTCCGGGCCTCGACCTTGTCCGAGCGGAGGGCGTTCATCCGAACGATCTCGTCCTTGTCGACTCCGATCGCTTTCGCGAGGCGGCCGATCGAGTCGCCGTCGCGGAGGGCGAAGCGCGTCACCGGAACGTCGGGATCCTCGCAGCCGCAGGCGATCGCGCGAGCGACGCGAGCGTCGGCTTCGCCGAAGGGGGGACGCGCAGGTTGAAGGTCCCGGGAGGGACGAGGCCGCGCGTGAGGTGCGGGTTGAGCTCCTCGAGTTTCTGCGGGATCGACCCCTCCCTGCTCGGCGACGAAGCGGAGCGAGACCGGTCCCTCGATCGGCACTTCACGCGACTTCCGGCGCCGCGAGCTCGGTGAGCTCGAACCCGTGCGAGGCGGGATCGCTCACGATGAGAAGCGTCGCCCAGAACGTCGGGACATATCCGCGCGTCTCCTTCGGCAGCGCGCTCCGCTCGAGCAGCTCCCAGAAGCGTCGACGCGCTCTCGCGGTCGAGCGTCCGCTCGACGCGCCCGGGGCCGCAGTTGTACGCCGCGAGCGCGAGCGACCAGTCGCCGAACGTCCGGTGGAGGTCCTTGAGATAGCGCGCCGCCGCCCTCGTCGATTTCTCGGGATCGGCGCGCTCGTCGACCCACCAGTCCACGCGCAGGCCGTACTCGCGCGCGGTCGGCGGCATGAACTGCCAGATCCCGCGCGCGCCGACGCGCGAGGTGAGCGTCGGGATGTAGGCGCTCTCGATGACCGGAAGCCATCCGAGGGCGCGGGGGAGGCCGTTCTCGTCGAGGACGCGCTCGATGCTCGCGCGGTACTTCGCCGAGCGCGTGAGCGATTCCTGGATGCTCGATCGTAAGGGAGGTCGAGAAGTAGCGGACCGCTCCGTCGATCGTCGGGTGAGACGGGAGCTCCATCGCGAGAACGCTCGCGTCGGCGATCGTGGTCGGGAGCGTCGCGCTCTCGCGCGCGACGATGTGATCCCAGGCTCCTTCGAGCGCGGCGCGATAGTCGCGCTGCGCCTGCCCGTCGGCGGAGAGCGGCTGCGGGGGCTCGCGGAACGGCCTGCGGCGCCACCGGAGCGGACGAGCTGCACGCCGCGGCCAGCAGAATGGCTCCAAGCGCGATCTGCGTTCTCATCCCCACCCCCCCCTTTGCCTGTTCGGGTTCGGACCTTCAGCTGGACGAGTCGCTCCCGAGGTCGATCGTGAGCGTGCGAAGCCTCGTTTCTTCGTCGAGGTCGACCGTCCGGCTCTCCTTTTTTACCACAGTCCCGCCCTCATCCTCGAAGGAAAGCTCCACGCGGACGCGGCGCGAGCGGGAGAGGGTCTCGTCGGCGACCTCGATCTCGACTTTGCGCGCCGCCTCTTTCGCGCGTCCGGTGAGTCTCGTGTTTTCGGACCGCGGACGTCTGTGTCGCCCGCTTCCGCAGCTGTTCGAGCTCCGCCATGATGTCGATCGACGAGCGGACCTTCAGACGACGGACTTCCGGGGCCGCCGCGGGCGCGGGCTCGAGATCGGGCTCGAGATCGGGCGGAACGAGCGGCGCCTCGATCCGCGGCTCGGGAGGTGAAGGGATCGGCGCCTCGGCGATCAGGTCGGCGTCGAGATCGGCCAGAGTCATGTGATCGACCATCGGCTCCGCCGGGCCGCGATTCCATCGGCTCCGGCTCGGCGAGCTCCGTCTCGACGCGCGTGGCCACCTCCGGCTCCGGATCTGCCGGCGCGAGCGCTTCGGGAAAGGGCTCCGGCCGCACGACCGGCGGAGCGGTCGGCGCCGGCGGCGGGATCGTCGCGTGCTGCCGCTGGTGAGGCACCTCGCGAACGTGGAACGCGCCGTGCCGCGCCGCCGGCGCCGCCGCGCGCGGCGCCTCGTCCCCCATCATCCGCTTCCGGAGCGTCCGGAGCGTGAGCTTCGAGATCACCTTCAGCGTCTCGAAGATGCCCTCGCCGGTCATCGCCGACGCCAGGACGGCTTCGTACGTTCCCGCGGGGTCGATCCGGGAGGCGATCTCCGCCGCGTCGGCCACGTTCGGCAGATCGCGTTTGTTGAGCTGGATGACCAGAGGAATCTCGTCGAGCTCCAGGCCGATCTCCATGAGATTCTCGCGAAGGTTCTGAAAGCTGCTCGACGTCCGCGTCGACCATCGCGCGCTGCGAGTCGGCGACGAAGACGATCCCGTCGACGCCCTTGAGCACCAGCTTTCGGGTCGTGTTGTAGAAGACCTGCCCCGGGACGGTGTAGAGCTGGAGACGCGTCTTGAACCCGCCGATCACGCCGACATCGAGAGGGAGGAGGTCGAAGAAGAGGGTCCGATCCGTCTCGGTCTCGAGGCTCACCATCTCGCCGCGGCTCTGCGGCGAGGTCTTCTCATAGATGTAGCGGAGATTGGTCGTCTTCCCGCAGAGGCCCGGACCGTAGTACACGATCTTCGCTGCCATCTGCATCGTCGCGTAATTGAAGAAGACCATGTGAGGCAGCAGCTCCCGGGTGCCCGAGGGACGGATGAGACGTGGTCAGGCCGCGCGATGGTAGCACCGGCTTTTCCGGGGGGTCAAGAAAGGGGGGGCGTTCGCAGAAAGCTAATGATTTCTGTCAGTTCCGCAGACCCGACGCCATCCCTGCGAACCGCCTCTGCGATCTCCAGCCCCAGCCGCCGGTAGAGCTCCGCGCGGTCGGGATCCGCGGCGGCGAGAGCGTCGAGATGGCGCTGGATCGTCGCTTTCTCCGCCCGGAATACGGGGCCGGTGAACCGCTCGCGCGAGCTTTCCCAGTTGTCGACGGCCGATCGCGCGAGAGCGGCGAGCGGCCGCTTTCATCGACGCTCCCCGGAGGCCGCAGCGCCCGAAGAGATCCGCGGCGGCCTCCAGGAGCGCGGCGACTCCGTTCGATCCGAGGACCGCGCTCGCGTGATAGAGCGGCTTGGAGGCCGGGTCGATTTCGGCGAAGGCGCCTCCCAGGCAGCTCGCGATCTCCCGCGCCGGCTCGCGCGTGGACGGCGCCCCCTCGAAGACGAAGAGCGTTCCCGTCAGGTCGACCGGCTCGCCGAGGGGCGGCAGCGAGCGGAGGGGGTGGAGCGAGAATGCGCGAGCCCCTTCGCCGAAGACGGCGCTCGAGACGGAACCGCTGGGGTGAAAGAGGAGCGTGGCCGGTGCGGCCGCGGCGGCGATCCCGGATGCGAGCGCCTCGAGCGAGGCGTCGGGAAGCGCGAGCAGGAGGAGATCGGACGAGGCGATCAGCTCCTCCTGCGGGAGGGAGGGGACGCCGAGCCGCGCCGGAAGATCGCTCGGCGATCCGGCGCGGAGGGTCACGCCGGCGAGCGGCCGTCCCGCTCTCCGCCAGCCGCTTCCAAACGCCCATGCGGCGCGCCCGCCGCCCACGATTCCGAGCTTCATCGACCCCAGGCCGCTATCATAGCTTCATGCGTACCCTCGCGATCGTCCTCGCGGCCGCGGCGCTGGCGCTTCCGGCGGCGAGGGCCGCCGCCGCGCCGGCGGCGGTCTGCCGCGGGGACCTCGACCCGTACGGGGCGGCCTCTGCCACTATCTCCGGGGCGACCTCGAGGGGGCGCGCGCGGCTTCGAGGCGGTCGTCGCGGAGGACGAGCCTCGCCCGGAGACGTTGAAGGCGCGCTACTTTCTCGCGCGTTCGCTCATGAAACTGCGGCGATGGGAGGAGGCGTCGGGAGAGCTGATCAAAATTTATTCGCTCTCGCCGTCCTTCTATAAAGAGTGGAGCTGCGATTTTCTCCTCGGGGAAGCGCGGCGCGGGATGGGGTTGGAGTGAGCCGACATTGCAGATTGCAGAATGCAGATTGCAGATTGAGGGGAGAGTTCGTGCGCGGCGTTGCGGCCGCGCCGTGCCTTCAATCTGCAATCTGCGATCTGCAATCTGCATTCGGGGGCAAGGGGAGGATCACGCTGATGCCATCCTCCTCCTTCGAACAGAAGCGCAAGCTCCTCCAGCTCGAGGCGCTCTACGACGTGGGCCGCGCGCTCAACACGCTGCGCCCGGAAGAGGACCTGCTCGAGGAGCTGCTGCTTCGGGCGATCGCCCTGGCCGACGCTTCCTTCGGCTTCGCGGTCGCCGTCGATCAATCGCTGGCGATCCAGCACCTCTACACCGTCGGCGTCGAGCGGGAAGCGCTCGGGGAGCAGTTGATGGGGAACGAGCCGATGCGCCGCGCCCTCGCGATGCGGACGCCGGTCTCGTCCGAGGCGGGGCTGCTGGTCGCGGGGCAGGAGGGAACGGTCCTCATCGCCCCGATGCTCGCGGCGGAAACCGCGATCGGAGCCCTCGCCGTCGGCGGAAAAGAGCAGAGAGGGGCCAAGGCGGGATCCTTCGACGAAGACGACCTCCGCTTCCTCGGCTCGCTCGCCGCGATCGGCGCGGCGGCGATCGACAACACGCGCAATTTCCACCGGCTCGAGCTCGTCCGCGCCTCGCTCGAGGACGAGAACCGCTCGCTCAAGCAGCGGATGCTGCGCGAGTACAGCGACCGGCTCATGATCGGCGACTCCGCGGCGATGCAGCGCGTGATCGATCTCGTCGCCCGCGTCGCGGGAAGCCACGCGAACGTGATCATTCGCGGCGAGTCGGGCACCGGCAAGGAGATGGTCGCGCGGCTCATCCACGGCAACTCGCCGCGCCGCGACAAACCGTTCGTCGCGATCAACTGCGCCGCCCTCCCCGAGACTCTCCTCGAGTCCGAGCTGTTCGGCATCGAGCGCGGCGTCGCGACCGGGGTCGAAGCGCGCCCCGGCAAGTTCGAGATCGCCAGCGGCGGGACGGTCTTCCTCGACGAGATCGGCGACATCCCCGTCACGCTCCAGGCCAAGCTTCTCCGCGTCCTGCAGGAGCGCGAGATCGAGAAGCTCGGCGGCCGGCGCCGCATCCCCGTCGACGTCCGGATCCTCGCCGCCACCCACCGCCCGCTCGAGAAGATGATCGAGTCGGCCGAGTTCCGCCAGGACCTCTACTACCGCCTTCGGGTGGTCGAGATCTTCCTCCCGCCGCTCCGCGATCGGAAGGAGGACATTCCCAAGCTCGTCCGCTACTTCATCGAAAAATACGGGGCGCGGGAAGGGCTCGCCGGCGTCCGGATCTCCCAGCAGGCGCTCCAGAAGCTGATGCGCTACCCGTTTCCCGGGAACGTGCGGGAGCTCGAGAACCTCATCGAGGGCGCGCTCGCGGTGACGGTCGACCCGGTCATCGACGCGGACGAGCTCCTCCTCCCGGAAGGGGGGAAGGGAAAGGGAGGGGGCGACCTGGCGGCGGATTTTCCGGAGTTGCGGGAGCTCGAGCGGCGGTACATGACGCTCGTTCTCGAACAGACCGGGGGCAACATCACGGAAGCGGCCAGAATTCTGGGGGTCGATCGAAAGACTCTCTATCGGAAGAAAGAGCTGTTGTCCCAGAATGCCACAGATGGCCCAAAATGGGATCATGGTGTAACTAACTAAATATAAAGTAGTTATCGTAATAGTATCGTGCGGGAGCGTCGTTGTTGTGGCAATATGCCCCAATGTGGCATCCTGCGCCCGATCGGGAAAGGCTTGACCAAGCTACTTCGAATCAGTAGGTTACGTGGCGTGGAGCGCATGCCTGGCACCGTGGCGTCCCCGTTGCTCTTGGGACGGAGCGAACGCAACGTCGGAGGCCAGCAATGCAGCAGCTCGCGAACGTCAAGACCAAAGTCGACGCCCTCCCCCTCTCCCTGGGGCTTCCCCTCCTCCTCGGCGTCAACACGCTGGCTCTGCTCACCCTGGAAGCCACGCACGCAATCCCCGGCTGGATCAAGACTGCGGCAAGCCTGTTTCTGCTCTTCTGAAGGGGCGCCCACCCGATGACCCCCACCGCGGAGCGCGTCATGGAGCTGACGCTCCCCATGCTTCCCGATGTCGAGATCGCCGCGGCGAAAGCCGCTGGCAATCTCGGCCGTCAGCTCGGCATGGAGTCGCAGGCCGATCGACGAGATGGTTCATGCGATCGTGGAGGCGTGCATCAACGCGCGGGAGCATTCCAGTTGCGCCGACCAGCGCATCTATCTAAGATTCCTCGGGACCGCCAATTCCGATGGCCGCCCGCGGATCGAGGTCTGGATCACCGATCATGGACACGGGTTCGATCCGGTGAGTGCGCGCGCGCATCGGGCCACGCCGGGTCGGCCCCAGAAACGCGGGTGGGGCCTCCAGATCATGGAGGCTCACATGGACGAAGTCGAGATCGACACCAGCCCTCACGGGACCACGATCCGCATGGTCAAATACGGCGGCGGGAAATCATGATGACTGACGAGCTCAAAGTGACGGTCGAGCGCCGCGGCGCCGGCGCGGTTCTCTACACCCGAGGCTACATCAACAACGTCGGCGGGGAGGAGATCGCAACCCAGGCGTACGAGCTGATGGATGGCGGGGTCAACATCCTCCTTCTGAATCTCCGCGAGACGAAGATCGTCAACTCGATCGGCATCTCGCATCCTGATCGAGATCATCGAGAAGATGATGGAGCGCGGCGGCAAGCTCGGCTTCTGCTGCCTCACGCCCGTCATCCAGAAGACGTTCCAGATCATGGGGCTCGCCCAGTACGCGCCGATTTTCCCCGACGAAGAGGCCGCCGTCCGCGAGCTCGGGCTGTAAAATCATCGTCAACGGACGTGATTCGAGCGGGGAGAGGCCGCCGCGGCTGGAACTCTCCCTCTCCGCCTGCGTCTCATGAGGAATACGAGCCCCGGCCATGATCGTCTCCGCGCAGAAATTCTCGGATCTGGTGGGCGAGCTGCAGCGGATGGACCGCGGCTCTCGCGACCCGGAGGCCGCCCTGCGGAATCAGGGGACCGCGATCCTCGACGCGTTTCTCCGCCACGCGGGGTACGCGGGCGGCGGAGTCTGGCTCCGTCCGGCGATCGGCGACCCGCTCCTGCTCGTCGCGCGAACGCCCGATCTCGACGGCCCGCTCTCCTTCGTCGGGATGCTTCCGCCGCAGATCCTCGACCGCTTCCTCCAGCCCGAGCCCTTCCGCGAGTTCTCCGCCTCCTTCCCGATCGCCCCCGAGCCGCACACCTTCGTCCCGCTCATGCACCATCACCAGCAGATCGGGTTCGTCGCGCTCGTGCGCGACGAGGACGAGCCGAGCGAATCCTCGATCGACATCCTCCGCGCCGCCTCGAGCTACGTGACCGCGCTGCTCACGATGCAGCGGATGGCCGACGAGGCGCGTGAGGGAGACTTCCAGCTCAAGTACCGCCTCTGGGAGCTCGAGTCCCTCTACGACATCGGGCTCTCGGTCGCCTCGACCCTCGACCTCGACGAGCTTTCCGAAGAGATCCTCGTGCGCTCGATCTCTCTTCTGAACGCGCGCCGGGCGGCGCTCTATCTCAGGAAGGGCGACCGCTTCGCGCTCCATCGTTCCTTCGGCGACGTCCGCGGCCAGTTCTTCGGCGGAGAGATCGGCGAGGTCACCTTCGACCAGTTCCGCACCTCGCGCGAGCCGATCCGCCTCGAGTCGGGCGCCTCCTGCCTCTTCCCCGGGTGCGCCTCCCTTCTCGCGCTGCCGTTCGGAACGGCGAACGAGCTCGTCGGCGTCCTCGCCGTGGCCGACAAGGAGCAGCGCGACGGAGGGATCGGCGCGTTCGACGACCACGACGTCCGCCTCCTCGGGCAGTTCGCGACGCAGGCCGCGATCGCGCTCGAGAACGCGCGCCTCCACCGGGAAGCGCTCGAAAAGCAGGCGATGGAGCGGGAGCTCGAAGTCGCCGCGACGATTCAGCGCGACATTCTCCCGCGCTCCCTCCCGCGCATCGAAGGGCTGGCGATCGACATCCTCGCCCGGCCGGCGCGGCAGGTCGGCGGCGATTACTACACCTTCATCGAGCGGGAGGGCGCGCTCTCGCTCTGCGTCGGCGACGTCGCCGGGAAGTCCCTTCCCGCGGCGATCCTGGTCTCCGCGCTCCATGCCGCGCTGCAGCTCCTCTTCGACGAGGGCCGCGATCTCGGCGAGATCGCGACCGAGCTCAATCGCCACATCCACCACTGGTCTTCGGACACCAAATTCATCACCCTGATCCTCGCGACCGTGGACCGCGAGCACGGCCTGATCCGCTTCGTCAACGCCGGCCACAATCCCGGCTACCTCGTCGACGGCGACGGTTCGATGGAGGAGCTCAAGTCGCACGGGCTTCCCATCGGACTGATGGGCGACAGCCGCTATTCCGCGCAGACGCGCGCGCTCGCCCCCGGAACGCTCATCGTCCTCTACAGCGACGGGATCACCGAGGCGGACAACGAGGCAGGGGACGAGTACGGCAACGAGCGCCTCGAGGCCGTTCTCCGCGCCAACGCCTCCGCCACGGTCCAGGAGATCCGCCGTGCGATCGAAACGGACCTCGAGACGTTCGTAGGCTCCGCGGCCCAGCGCGATGACCAGACGCTCGTGCTCGTCCGCGTGTAGGCGCGCCCAATGAACGGAGCTCTGATTCTCATCGACGTCGCGGATGCCGTCGCGACGATCACGCTCAACCGGCCCGAGAAGCTCAACGCGTTCGGGGGCACGATGCGGGAGGAGCTCGTTTCGGCGCTCGATCGGGTCGCGGCGGACGACGGCGTCCGCTGCGTCGTCCTCACCGGCGCGGGGAGGGGTTTCTGCTCCGGGGGCGACCTCGACGCGATGCGGCGGATGCAGGAGGAGAGGGATGCCGGCTCCTTTGCCGCGCTCCTCGAGGCGGGCCGCGAGATCGTCACGCGGATCCGTTCGATGCCGAAGGTGGTGATCGCGATGGTCAACGGCGTCGCCGCGGGCGCGGGATGCAACCTGGCGCTCGCCTGCGACTACCGGATCGCGTCGTCGGAGGCGAAGCTCGGCGAGACCTTCGTCCGGATCGGCCTTCACCCCGATTGGGGAGGCACCTGGCTCCTTCCGCGGCTCGTGGGACCGTCGCGCGCCCTCGAGATCATGGCGACCGGAAGGATGATCGCCGCGGACGAAGCTCTCGCAATCGGGATGGTCGATCGGGTGGTCGCGCCCGAGGTCCTTCATGCCGAGACGTTCCTGTTGGCCGGCGCGATCGCCGGGGGCCCGCCCGGCGCGATCGCCGCTCTCAAGGGCGCGCTCCTCGCGTCGGGCTCGAACGATCTCGACGCGCAACTCGCGCTCGAGATCGACAATCAGCTGCGCGCGTTCGCCTCGAGCGACGCGGCCGAGGGGATCGCGGCGTTCCTCGAAAAGCGCAGGGCGCGTTTCGGGTGACTCGCGGACACCGGCTGCCGGTGTTTCGCTCCGTTGCGGCGGACATGAAAGCGGCGCCCGCGGGCGCCGTAACCCAGAACGGCGCGGCACGATCGTACGGATCGCAGCTTCAGCGATCGGCGACCGGCGGGCTACAGCAGCCCATGCTCCCGCATCTTGCGCCACAGGGTCGTGCGCGAGATGCCGAGGGCCGCAGCGGCTTCCTCCCGGCGCCAGCGGTTCGTCTCGAGCGCCGAGCGCAACCGAGCGAGCTCCGGATCTGCGGTCGGCTCGTGTGATTCCGCCGTCGGCGCCGCCGTGGGCTTCACGACGATCTCGGGAGGAAGATCTTCCGGAAGGATCGTCTGGCCCCGGCAGACGGCGACGGCGTACTCGAGCGCGTTCTCGAGCTCGCGCACGTTCCCGGGCCATGCGTAGCCGAGAAGCGCCCGGACCGTTTCGGGCGAAAACCGGAGGGCGCGCCCGTGGCGTGCATTCACGCGCGCGAGAACGTGCAGCGCCACCGGCTCGATGTCCTCGCGCCGCGCGCGCAGCGGAGGGATATCGATCGGGATGATCCTGAGCCGGTAGTAGAGGTCCTCGCGGAACTTCCCTTCCGTCACGATGCGCCGGAGGTCGAACGTCGTCGCGGCGATGACCCTCGTCTTCGAGACTCGCGCGCGGACGTCGCCCGGGCGTCTCGAACGTCTGCTCCTGAAGGAGCCGGAGCAGCTTGAGCTGGACCGCCGCGGGGAGATCGCCGATCTCGTCGAGAAAGAGCGTGCCGTGATTCGCCCGCTCCACCCCGCCGATCCGCTCGCGGGGAGTTCCCGGCGCGTGGCCGAACAGCTCGCTCTCGAGGAGATCGACCGGCAGCCCGCCGCAATTCACCGCGACGAACTCCCCTTTGCGACCGGGAGAGTTCTGATGGATCGCGCGCGCGAGCAGCTCCTTGCCGGTCCCGCGCTCGCCCGTGAGAAGAATCGTCGTGTCGCTCGTCCTCAGGTTGCGGATCAGATCGAAGATCTGCAGCATTGCCGCGCTGCGGGCGACGAGCCCGCCCAAAACGGTCGGCGCCGCGCTGGTCATCGGCGATTCCTCCGCCGGGCGCATGACGACGACGTAGGCGATGCGAGGGTCGGAGGTCGCCTGCGCGTGCGTGAACGGAGCGGCCGACAGTGCGACCAGGCGCGAAGTCCCGTCCGACGCCTGGAGCGCGGCGCGCCATCCTTCCCGCCGCTCTCCCGCTTCGACCGCGGTCCGCAGAGATCCGCCGGGGCCCATCAACTCGATCCCGAAGATCTCCTCCGCGAGCATCCCCTCGACGGCGCGCGAGCTTCCCGCGCCGAGAAGATCGTCGAGGTACTCCGAAGCGTAGAGAACCGTGAAGTTCCGATCGATGCAGACCAGAACCCGCCCGAGGGAGGCGAAGACGGCGCTCGCTGCTTCCAGAGCCGCCGCCGAAAGTCTCGACTCCGGAGCCAGGGTTCGATCCATGGCGGCGATCATCGCAAGTCTGCGCAAAGCGCCGTGTGCGAGCCCTTACCCGCCACTGTGCGATCGGTCACGGGAGCGCTCGTCACAGCCCCTGCCCGGCCGCGACGAGGATCCAGCGCAGGCTCAGTCCGCCGATGAGGACCAGCGCGGGCGCTGCGATCGTCGGAGACAGCCGCCGATCGCTTTCGAGGGTTTCCATTGTGAGCGGCACCGCCAGTCCGGCGATGACGACCAGCGACCAGAACGCGGCGGTGAACGGCCCGCCGAAAAGCAGACCCGCCGCGCTCTGCCCCGCGGCCCCTCCCGTGCGAAGCCCCGTCAGATAGAGACCCAGCAGGGCGACTTCGACCAGGATCGCCGCGACGTCCCACCGCGCGGCCCACGCGTGCTCGTCGTGCGAGATCCGCGTCAACATCAGGAGCGCGGCGGCCGAGGAGAAGCCGGAGGCGAGAAAGAGAGGGCCGAGGAGGGGAGAGCTCCAGAGAGCGCGCGCTCCGAGGGAGCCGAGGAGGACGCCCGTGTAGGTCCCGAGAGCGACGCCGAGAACGACGTTCGAGACCGCGAGCCGCCCCTCATTGTCCCGGGACCACCGGCGCAGCCTCTCGAGGGCCCCGCGGCCGGCGGGAATCCGGCCGTGCAGCGCGCTCCATTCGCCGGGCGTCAGTTGCGCGATCCCGAACGACAGCGTCGATGGATAGATCGCCAGGAGAATCCACGACCCCCAGGACATCGGCGAGGTCGGGCGGAAGCTCAGATAGAACCGGAAAACGTGGAGCTTGTACTCCAGATCGAAAAAGAGCGCGGCCATGCCTGCCGAAAGGAGAAGGACCGCGAGGAAGGGGGCCCAGCGCAGCGCGCGGCTCCGTGCGGCCCCGAACCGCCGCGCACCGAGCGCGGAGAGGATCATCAGTCCGGCTGTGATCCCACCGAGAAAAAGATAGACGGGGATCTCCCATCCCCAGATGTGCATCTGCGGATCGACCAGATGGCTGTTGCGGATCATGTCGGTTTCGATCATGGAAAGTTCTCAGTTCTCAGACCAGGCCTGGGTCTGGGGGCCGAGCCCCTCTGCCCGGGATTTCGTCGTCATGCGCTGCATCCGCCGCCCTTCTTTGCGGGGCGGCGCGCGGCGGATGAAGGAGCGGAGGCGGCCACGGGCGCGGCCTGGGCGGCTCCCGTCATGGCTGAAAAGAGGTTCGAGCGGAATCGCGCCTGCGCGATCTGCTGGGGCGTGGCGGAGGCATCGAGTGGCTGTGGCGCGGTCAGCGCGAAATCGTTCCACGCGCCGAATCCGTCGGTCAGGAGCAGCAGAGTGCCGCGATAGGCGGACACCTCCGGCGGAACGTTTCTCCCGTCGCTCGTGACGAGGATGAGCGCGCGGGAGGAGTCGGCCCACGCGAGGCCGAGCGCGGAGACGGCGGACGGATCGACCCGTTCCGAACCGGGGATCCTCGCTTCGCCGAACTCCTTTTGGGACCGGAGGTCGAGGATCCGCACCGACCACGGCTCCTCGATGATCCGCCGCGCGAGCGCCGGGGCTTCGATCGTTCCGAAGGTCCGGGGAGCGTCGGCGCGCGATTCCGCCGGCGGAAACGCGAGCGCGGCGAGCGAGAGGAGGGCGAGAGATCCGACCGTGGCGAGCGCGAAACGGCGGGGGCGCCTCTCCGCAGCCGGTCCGGCCGCGTGGCGGCGGCGGGCGACGATCTGCTCGACTTTCTCGGCGCCGATGAAGAGGGAGATCGCGGCGAGGGCGATGACTCCGGCGAGGAGCCGGGGCGAGACGCCGAGCAGTCGGTCGAGGAACAGCGCCCCCTTGGCTCCGCTCTCGTGAAACCCGGCGACCGCCGGGACGCGGAAGAGCTCCGAATAGATCCAGGTCCCCGTGACGACGCCCCCGACGGCGAACATCCCGTCGACGTTGCCGGATGCGCCGGCGACGATCGAGGTTCCCGGGCAGTACCCCGAGATGATGAAGCCGACGCCGAGAAGGAGGCCTCCGGCGATCATCGGGCCGATGAAGGTCCAGCTCGCGATGTGCTCGCGCGTTTCCGTGAAGCTCACGAGGCCGGCGGCGTCGAGCAGGACGAACCCGAGCATCGCCGTGACGATCGCGCTGAACATCACCTTGAAGACGGTCATGTCGCGCAGGAAGAACTGCGCGGCGAGCTTGTCCGCGCGCCCGAATCCGGAGCGTTCCAGGACGAAGCCGAACCCGAACCCGATGGCCACCGCGACGAGGAGGCCCAGCTGGTAGGAGGACGTGTCGAGCATCTCGAAAGGAAACATCATGACCACTGCCTCCGGACGAACCAGGCGACCGCGTATCCGCCGCCGAACACGGAGAACATGAAGATCCAGGCGCCGGCCGAGAGGACCGCGCCGCCGCTGAGCGCCTGGCCCGAGGTGCAACCGCGGGCCAGGCGCGCGGCGAGGCCCATCAGAATCCCGCCGCTGAAGGCGAAGAGCAGGCGCGTCGGGATCGAGACGCCGGCGCCGCGGATCACGCCGAGGCGCAGGCGCCCCGCGGACCATGCGGCGAAGAGGCCGCCGAGAATCACGCCGAGGACTTCGAAGACGAGCCAGTCGTCGAGGATGCCGTTCCGTCCCGCCGCGAGGGCGGAGACGCCCGGCGTCGACGCCGCGTGCTGCGGGGCGATCGCGAACATCGCCGCGGCTCCCAGGCGCGTGGCCGCTCCCGAAGCGCCGAGCCCGTGCCCCGCGATCACGAACGAAGAGAGAAGGACGAGGCCGAGAGCGACGCCGCCGACGTAAGGGTTCCAGAAGCGTTCCGAGCGTTCCATTCGAGTGCTCCTACAGCAGGAAATAGAGGTGCGGGTCGGTGCCCGCCTCCGCCTTCAGCGTGCGGTGCTTCCGGGTCCGGAGCTGCCGCGCGACTTCCGATTCGGCGTCGTTCATGTCGCCGAAGGTGAGCGCCTTCGAGGGGCAGTTGGCCGCGCACGCCGGCTCGAGCCCCCGCTCGACGCGGTGGAGGCAGAACGTGCACTTGTCCGCGTACCCGTCGGGGTGGATGTACCGCGCCTCGTACGGACAGGACGCGATGCATGCCTTGCATCCGGTGCAGAGATCGCGGTCGACCACGACGGCTCCCCCGGAGGCGATCCGGCTCGCGCCGGTGGGGCAGTTCGAGACGCACGGCGCGTTCGCGCAGTGCATGCAGCGCTGCGAGTAAATCGTCATCGCGAGATCGGGATACGACCCCGTCGTCTCGGTCACGATCCACGATCGGAAGCCGTCGGCGGGAAGCGCGTTCTCCGCCTTGCAGGCCAGGACGCACGACTGGCACCCGACGCACCGTCGCGTGTCCACGGTCATCGCGTAGCGTTTTCGAGAGCTCGTCCGCGCCATCTCATCCCTCCGCGCGGAGGATGCGGACGAAGTTCACGTTCATTCCGGTGCCTCCCATGATCGGATCGACTTCGTAGTTCGTCGTGAGACCGCTGTCGGAAGCGCCGCGCCCGTTCGCGAAGCGGAGTCCCTTCGCGGTGTGGCCGAAGCCGTGGACCAGGAAGACCGCATCTCCGCGAATCCGCTCGGTCACCTTCGCGCGGACGGGCGTGCTCCGCGCTCCATCCTGGTTTTCGAGGATGACGTACTCGCCCGTGCGGAGCGGCTTGTCCTCGAAACCGGCGAGCGCCGTCGCCGCCCTCGCGTTCACCCACACTTCGTTCTCCGGATAGACCTGCCCGAGAAAGCGGTTGTTCGTCGTCCTTCCGAAGGTGTGCGCCGCCGCGCGACCGCTCAGCAGCCGGAACATCCCCGCGGGCGCGGCCGGGTGCGGGCGATATTCGGGGATCGGATCGAAGCCGGCCTCCGCGAGCTGCGCGCTGAAGAGCTCGATCTTTCCGGACGGCGTGTCGAATCCGAGCGCGAGGCCGTCTTCCTCGGCGATCGGCCCGGGGGCGCCGAGAACCACGCCCCGCCGCAGCAGCTCGCCGAAATCATGACCGCCCGCCTCCATCCGCCACGCGGCCTGCTCGACCGGATCTTTCCAGGGGAAGAACGCGCCGAGGCCGAGTCGCCCGGCGAGCTCCTTCGCGATCCACCAGCCGGGGCGCGAGTCGTACATCGGCTCGACCGCCGGCTGCCGGACCGCGATGAACGGCTCCTTCCACGCGGGCGCCCAGAGGTCGTCGAACCGCTCGAGGTACGTCGACTCCGGAAGGACGATGTCGCTCCATCCGGTGATCTCCATCGGAAGGACGTCGATCGTGACCAGGAAGTCGAGCTCCTGGATCGCCTTCTTCGTCCTCTCCGGATCGGGGAGGGACTGCATCAGATTCGTTCCGTAGACCATCCATCCCTTCATCTGCTTGGGAAGGCCCGGCATCGTCGCGTCGCAGAGGCCGGACGCGAGCACCTCGTCGGAGAAAGGATAGAGGCCGGGGTTCGCGCGATCGACGGCGTCGCCGTTCACGGAGGTCTTGGGCGTCGGGTACTTCGGAAGATCGAGAGCTCCGGGGAGCACGTATCCTCCGCGGCGTCCCCAGGAGCCGAGCAGGGCGGCGAGGATCGCGATCGCCCGGGAGCGCTGCGAGTCGTCTCCGTACCAGGTCACGTGGCGGCCGGGATGGATCAACGACGCGGGACGCGCCGAGGCGATGAGCCGGGCGCTGTCGCGAATCAGGTCGGGATCGAGGCCGGTCATCGGATACGCCCACTCGGGCGTCTTCGCCGCGACGTGCGCCGCGAGCTGATCGAATCCGGTGGCGTGCTTCGCGACGTAGTCGGCGTCGTATCTCTTCTCGGCGATGATGACGTTCATCCATGCGAGGAGCAGAGCGAGATCCGTCGACGGTTTGATCGGCAGCCAGTATTTCGCCTTGCTCGCCGCGACGGAGAACCGCGGATCGACGACGACCAGCTCCGCTCCCCGGCCGATCGCCTCGGAGAGCTCCTGCACCTGCGTGTTGTGCATGTTCTCGCCGAGATGCGAGCCGATGAGCGTGATGCAGCGGGCGTTCTCGATGTCGAGCGGCTCGGGGGAGCCGAGCGCCTGGCCGAACGTCAGGCTGAACCCCGCCTCGCGCGGGCCGCGGCACTGCGCGTACGAGGGCGCGCCGACGTTGGGGGAGCCGTAGGCCTGCGTCAGCTTCGAGAACCAGGAGCCGCCCCACCCATGGGTGAAGAGCGCGAACGCCTCCGGGCCGTACTTCTGGCGGATCGCGTCCATCCGCGCCGCGACCTCGTCGAGCGCGGCATCCCAGGACGCTTCCTGGAAGACGTCCTCGCCTCGCTTGCGCGCGCGAATGAGGGGAGTCTTCAGGCGGTCGGGGTCGTAGAGGAGGCCCGTGCCGCCGACGCCGCGGGGGCAGAGCCGCCCGCGCGAGAGAGGATGATCGGGGTTTCCCTCGATCTTGGTGACGCGGCCGTCCCGGACGTGGGCGAGAACGCCGCACTTCCAGAAACAGAGCTCGCAGAAGGTGGGGACGACGCGGTCGCCGTCCGTCCTGGGGTCGGGATACCCGCCGCCGTAGAGGTTCCACCAGTTCGTCGATGCTCCCGACGCGAGGGCGATGCCGGCTCCGGCGGATCCGATGCGGATGAATTGTCGTCGTGTGAACGCCATGATTTGATCGCAGATCCAGAAGGCAGATTACAAGCGCGTTTGCGGCTTCCGCGAGCGGCGGCCGTCGGAGCAAGTATGACCATAAATTCATACAGGAATGTGTTGAGAGGCACCGGACACGCGTGTCCGTTGCTACATGCCGCGAGTCCGCGCGGGGCAGGGCGAAACCGGATGGCGCACACGGCCGAGCCCGCCGGCGTGGCCCCGCTGGCAGCGCCGTTGCTACCTGGGAGACATCCCCCGCGCGGCCTGCAATACTTCCGGCATGCGCCGCTCCCCGCTTCGCATCTCACCTGCCGAGTTCGAGCAGCTCGTCGAGACGGCTCTCGAACAGCTCCCGCCCGAGTTTCGCGACTTGCTCGACAACGTCGCGATCCTGGTCGAAGAGGAGCCGGAGGACGAAGACTACGATCTGGCCGACGCCGACGAAGAGGGAGAGCTTCTGGGCATCTTTCGCGGGATCGCGAGGACCGACCGCGGATGGGAACAGCTCCCGTCGCTGCCGAATACCGTGGCGATCTTTCGCGGACCGATCCTCAGGATCAGCGGCTCGCGCGAGGAAGCGATCCGCGAGATCCGCGACACGGTGATCCACGAGCTCGGCCACTACTTCGGCCTGGGCGACGACGAGATGATCTACTGACGTGCCTCAATTCCCGGGGCGTTCGGCCCCGGGAGACCTCAGTTGGGCTCGATCCTGACCGAGCCGTTGACCGTGGAGACGTCGAGGTCGACGTTCCCGCCGCCGTTGATGGCGCCCTTCATCGACCGGCGAGACATGACGCGGGCGGTGACGGGGATCTCGCTCGTGATGCTGCCGTTCACGGTCGATACGTCGACGTTGGCCCGGAGCGTGGCCGGGAGCCCGAGGCGGATCTTCCCGTTGACGGAGCTCGCGGAAAGCTTTCCCTCCGGCACGTTCGAGAGCTCGGCGTCGATCGACCCGTTGACGGTCGACGCCTTGAACGACCCCGCTCCGCCGACGACATCGATCGATCCGTTCACGGTCTCGAGCTCGAAGCCTCCCAGGACGCCCGCGATCTTGATCGCGGCGTTGACCGTATCGACTTCGATCCTCGCCGTGGCCGGAACGGTGATCCGGTAATTGACGACCGCGTCGATCCTGTCATTGGTGAGGAAATCGAAGAGCTCGAACACGCCGTCGTTGTGCTTCGGGTAGCGCGTTCGGATCTCGAGCGCGGTCGGCGTCGATTCGACTTCGATCCTCACGGCCTTCAGCGCCTCGGATGCCGCCTCGCGCTTCGCGCCGCGGACTCGTTTCTCCGCTTCGACCCGCACCTCGGGACGGTTCCAGACGGCGACGTCGACCGAGCCATTGACGTTCTCGACCGAGACCGTTCGCGCCTTGAGCGGATAGGTCTTGTCGAGCTTCTCGACCAGCGTGTCTGCGCCGGCGGCGGCCGCGGTCAGCAGGATGGACGCCGCCGCAGCGGCGATCGTCGTGTGAATTCTGTTCATCAGGAGCCTCCGGAAAGCGGTAGTTTCGGTTGGGAACGCTCGTCTTTCATCCATACGGAAGCGGCGCCCGGAGGTTTATCGGCGGCTCCGGCCCTCGAGAGGACGAACCGGTATATCCTCCGGGCCGTGGACGAGATGTCGGCCGCCACGGCCGAAGAGTTCAGGCGGGTGATGCTCCTGGTGGTCGGGACCGGCGTGTTCGCCTTCGGCGTCTCGGGGACCCTCCTCTGGCTCTTCTTCAGAAGCCTCCAGAAGGAAAGCAGCGACGGAGAGCGGCGGCTGACCACCCGATCGGCCCTGCTCCTGGTCGGCGTCCTCGCCAGCCTGCTGTTCTTCTCGCTGGCCTTCGCCGCGATCGCGTACTTCTAGAGTCTGGGCGTCTTGGCGTCTGGGCGTCTTGGAGTCGGCGACGACCGAGGAACGCTCACGCGCTCCTCGGGATGACGCACCGCTTCCTATTTCCTCGCAGCCCTGCCTCAGTGCCCGTGCGCCCCGGCCGCCGCGCTGACCGCGCCCCCTTCCTCGCCCGGCCGCTCGAAGAAGAGCGGCTCGCGCGTGCGGGGGTGGTTCCCGATCTCGTTCATCGTCACCGAGTCGAACATCCGGCCGTTGGCGAGGACCCAGCGGATCGATTCGGAGTTCCGGATGTTCTCGAGCGGGTTCGCGTCGAGCACGACGAGGTCGGCGAGCTTGCCGGGCTCGATCGAGCCGAGGTCGCCGTCGAGGCCGAGGTACGCGGCGCCGTGCGAGCGTCGCCGGCGCGGAGCGCCTCGAGCGGCGTCATGCCGCCCTGCTGCGAGCATCCAGAGCTCCCAGTGCGCGCCGAGGCCCTCGCGCTGGCCGTGCGCGCCGAGCTGGACGTCGCCGCCCGCGTCGACGAGTTCGCTTGGCGACTCTCGCGCATTGCGGACGTGGTTGAAGTCGTCCGTCGGGCGCCATCGTGCGCCGGCGCGAGCGCGCGTCGATGACTGCGCGCGGGGCACGAAGCGTGAGCAGCCGCTCGTTCTCCCAGACGTTCGTCGTCTGGTACCAGTAGTTCTCGCCCCAGAGGCCGCCGTAGCCGACGATGAGCGTCGGCGTGTAGCCGGTGCTCGGTGCTCGGCCCAGAGCTGCAGCGACGTCGTCGTAGAGCGGCGCGACCGGGAGCGAGTGCTCGATGCCGGTGTGGCCGTCGAGGACCATGCGTCATGTTGTGCTGGAAGAGCGAGCCGCCCTCGGGCACGACCATCATGCCCAGCTCGCGCGCCGGCCTCGATGATCTGCTGGCGCTGGTCGCGCCGCGGCTGGTTGTAGCTCTTGACGCTGAACGCGCCGACCGCCTTCATGCCGCCGCAGGTGCGAGCAGCGCGTCCTCGAGGCTGTCGATCATCCGCCTTGAACGGCGCCTTCGGCGCCGTAGAGGATCGTGCCGGTCGAGAAGATGCGCGGCGCGACGATCGGCGCCCGCGCGTCGCCAGCTCGCTCGGCGCGAAGATCTCGCTCGTGTCGTTCGACGGGTCGTGGATCGTCGTCACGCCGAAGGCGAGGTGGCGAGATTGACCCAGTTCTGCTCGCGGGATGATCTCGTCGCTGCCCATGCCGACCGTGCCAGTGCACGTCGATGAGGCCCGGCATGATCGTCTTGCCGCCCGCGTCGACGACCTTCGCGTCCCGCGGGGACCGGCACGCTGGCCGCGCGCGGCCCGACCGCGGCGATGCGGTTGCCCTCGACCACCACCGTGCCGTCCTCGATCACCTCGTCGCCGCGCATGGTGACGATGCGCGCCGCCCGACGAGCGCGAGCTTGCCCGACGGGACGTCCGCTTCGCCTCGAAGCCGATGTCGACGCCCGTCTCCGGCGGCTCGGGCAGCTTCTCCGGGCGCGCCGTCGAGGAACGCGAAGGCCTCCTTCAGGTCGCGCGTGAAGAGCTCCGGCCCGAGCGACCAGTAGAGGCTTCGACGTCGCCCGACCAGTGGAGGTACTCGCCGGCGTCGCGCGACACCTGCGCGACCGGGAGCGCCTTCGTCTTCGGCCCGACGTCGACGGCTTGCCGGTCGGCGACGAACGGCGTGATCGACGCGTTGAAGCTCTCGCGTGAACGCCACCCACTTCTCGTCGGGCGAGACGCGCGAACTCGGTCGCGTACTTCGCTCGTCGACGTGCGTGCGCTCGTCGCTCGCCGTCGAGGTCGAGCTCGAGCGCAGCGACTGCTTGTCTCGTCCTCGAACGTCATGAAGAAGACGCGGTCGCTCGCGCGCGCCGAAGTGCGGCAGCGACGCCCGTCTTCGATCACGCAGCCGGCTCGCCGCCCGCGGCCGGAACGACGAAGATGCCGCGTCTCGCGACCAGAGCCGGCGCGCAGGAAGCCGCCGCCCGCCGCGCGATAGACGATCGTCGCGCCGTCGGGCGAGAACGCCGGCTCGACGTAGTGGCCGGGCTCGGTGCGTGACGACGCGGCCCTCGCCGCCGTCGCGGCGCGACCACGCGGATCGCTGCCGAGCTTCTCGTCGTCCCAGGTCGTGTAGACGATCGAGCTGCCCGTCGCGCGAGAACGACGGGATAGAGCTCGAAGTGATCGCTCTGCGGTCAGCCGCCGCGGCGCGCCGTCCGGCAGGTCGCGTGATCCAGATGTGGCCGAGCGCCTGGTAGACGACCTGCTTGCCCGTCGGGCGACGACTTCGACCCAGCGCAGCATCGCACCGGCGAACGTCCGGCGCGACCTCGACCGGGAAGCGCACCGCCTCGGTCGATGCTGCCGCGTGTCCTGCACGCGGAACGGGAATCGTCGGTCGACCGCGCTTGCGAGGCGACATCCGACGCGCCGGATCTTCCGCCCGCCCAGAAGACGATCGAGCTGGTTGTCGGGCGTCCACGCGATCGCGGGGTAGACGCCGTGGATCGCCCAGGTCTCCTGCATGTCGCGATCGAGCCCGTCGTAGATCGGCGTCTCCGCGCCCGAGTCGAGATCGAGCGACGTAAAGCACCGTGCTTGACGCGGACGCGGCGGACGAACGCGAGCGTCTTGCCGTCCGGCGAGGGCGTCGGCCGGATCGATGCCGCCCGGGCCGGCGACGAACCGCTCGATCTTCGCCGGTCTCGCGGTCGAGCCGCTGGATGGCGTAGATCTCCGCGTTGGGGTCCTTGTTGTAGTCGAAGACGGGCCCGGCGTGACGTCCTGGCTGTAGTAGAGGTAGCGGCCGTCCGGCGAGAACGCCGGCTCGCCCGCGTCCTTCTGATCGTTCGGGCTGCTTCGGTGAGCTGAAGGCCCTCGCCGCCGGAGCGGTGATACAGCCACATCTCGCCGGCGCCGAGGGAGCGTTGCGACGGTGAAGTGCTTGCGCGCGACGATGAACTCGCCGTCGGGAGCCCACGACGGGGAGTTGAGCAGCCGGAACGTTTCCTTCGTGACCTGCCTGCGGGTCCGATCCGTCGCGCTTCATGATCCAGATGTTGTCGCCGCCGGACGCGGTCGGACGTGAACGCGATCCAGCGGCCGTTCGGCGAGAAGCGCGGCTGCATGTCCCAGGCGACGCCGCTCGTCGAGCGCGCGGCGCCTCGCCGCCCGCGATCGGCAGCGAGTAGATGTCGCCGAGCAGGTCGAAGACGATCTCCCTGCCGTCGGGGCTGACGTCCACGGCTCATCCAGGTCCCGCTCGCCGTGTCGATCGCGACTTCCCGCGAGGGGCCGGGGGGCTGGGCGACGTCCCACTTCGGCTCCTTTTCCTTCGCGTCGGGGTCCGCCGGGACGGCGACCGTCGCTCCCTCCGGTGGCTGTTGCGCGGGAGGCTCCTGAGAAAGAAGCAGGGGAGCGGCCAGAAGAGCGAAGAGAAGGACGGTGAGCCTGCGGACGATCATTCTCGAACCCTCGCGACGAAATTGCCCCAGCAGGGCGGGGAGAGTGTAACGGGTCGGCGTGCTGAGCGGACAGTCGCTGGACTTCGTTCTCGCGGTGGCCTCGCCCGCACGGCTCCGCCAAGCAGCCCTTCAAGTCTCCCGGCCTCAGACCTTTGAGCTGCTGTTGCATCCGTCGCGGCCGGGCCTATAATCGTTACCATAACCGAGCATCCTCAGGAATTATTGATAGTTTTGGGGCCGTTGCTCCGGACGTCCCCGTGACTGACTGTGCGGGCGGAGTTTCGAAGGCACCCCCCTTCGAATGTCCGGCAGCGGCACGATTTCAATCAGGAGATCGAAGGAGAAGCAAACGCATGAGAAGCCAGGGAACGGTGAAGTGGTTCAACGACGCGAAGGGATTCGGGTTCATCACGCTCGAGTCGGGCGAGGACGTGTTCGTCCACTACTCGGCGATCCAGGGTGCCGGGTTCCGTTCGCTCGCCGAAGGATCCCGGGTCGAGTTCGATCTGCAGGAAGGGCCGAAGGGCCTCCAGGCGACGAACGTCACGCCCATCTGAACCAACGAACGGAACGGCCGTCTGCGGACGACCCTGAAGAACGCGGCGCCTCGGCGCCGCGTTCTTTTTTCAGGCGTTTCGGATTGCCCGCCGCAGCAGCTCGAGATGGCTCGCGACGGAGAGCGGGAGCACGAGGGACGGATAGAGCACCCAGGGGAACGCAGCGAGCCGCCACGCGTCGCCGCTGATCCGTCCCTCCTCGATCCACGCGACCGAGAACCAGATGAGGTTGAGGAGGCCGAATACGCTCCACGCGACGACGCTTCGCGGTTTGCGGCCGAGAGGCATGCTGAGCAGCCAGAGCACGGCGGCGCCCAGGATTGCCACGGCGACCTCTCCGATCCCGAACCGTTCGGCGATCTCGGTCGGGAGAAGCGATTTTCTCGCGAGCACGATGAACGCCGCGCCCCCGGCGCGCGAGAGGTGAACGGCGACGAGCGCGCTCGGCGTCATCGCGTCCGCGCGGCGCCGAAGGGGAGGGATGGCGCGGATGAGCGCGAACAGCAGGACCCCCGCCCCCGCGCCGAGGAGAGGGAGGAACGAAAGAGTGGGAGTGAAAGCCAAATCGTGGCGGGAAGCCGTCTCCGCCCCTTCCTTCTGCCTACGTCGTTCCGAAGGCTCGCCGGCCGGACAGGGAGAGCTCCATCACAGAAGAACCATCGCTTCCAGTGCGGGCCTGTTGTGGATCAGCAGCGTGGAGCCCTTGATCGAGATGATCTTCTTCTGTTTGAAATCCCCCAGGAGGCGGGTCACGGTCTCGCGCGAGGTGCCGATCATCTGCGCGATCTCCTGGTGCGTCATCATGAGCTTGATCCGAACGCCCTGATCGGTATCCTTGCCGTTCTCCTCGACCCAGGAGAGGAGCAGGTTGGCCATCTTTTCGGCGGCCGAATGGGAGAGGCCGAGGGAGCGGACGTGGTTCTCCGCGGTCTGGCACTCGTCGGAGAGCTGCTGCGCGGCGCGAAAGCAGGCATCCCCGTGATCGTGAAGGAACCGGAGAAAGTCTTCCCGCTTCACGAAGTTCACCTGCGTTGGCTCGACCGTCTCGGCGGTCGACTTGTGGGCGCGACCGGAGATCGTGCTCGACATGCCGAGCACCTCCCCCTCGCTCGCGACGTGGGTGATCAGCATCTTCCCCTCGCTCGAGGCCGTAGTCAGCTTCGCCCGCCCGTGACAGAGCACGTAGATGCCGCGCGGCTGCTGCCCTTCGGAGAAGAGGATCGAGCCCGCGGGAAACGTGGTCGTGAACGCCATTGCGTTCAGCGCTTCGAGCGCGTTCGCCGGCAGATTGCAGAAGAAACGGTCGCCTTTCCAGCGACAGTTCAGACAGTCCTCGAAAACTTCGAAACCGTACGGCGAGCGCATGCCACCTCCCTGCGGCGGACGAAACAACACGTTCTTCCGGAAAATTTTAGACGGTGATGCAGCCGGGGCAAAGCTTCTTTTTGTCCTCTGGGTCACACTGGGGCGGGAATCAGAACCAGGTGAGGACCGCCGCCGGCTCCGCGGCCGAGAGCGGACAGGCGCAGAGGGCGGACGCGCGGGGGTAAAGGACGTGACTCTCGAGGTGGATGTGCCGGTGGAGCATATCGTCGAATGCCCGGAGCTCCGCCAGGATCGGCGGCATCGACGGAGGGGCCGCCGGGCAGGAATAGTCGCGGGTCATCTCGCGCAGCCGCCGGAGCCCTTCCAGGATCGGGTCGTGGGGGTCGGGAAAAGCGCCGGCCGTGGGGGGAGGAGCGGTCTCGCCGTGGGCTCTTTCGAGGTCCTCGACGAAGGGGAAGACCTCGTTCTCCTCGCGCCAGACGTGGATCATGAGGTTGTTGGCGACCTCGGCGAAGGCCGAGCGGAGATCTCCGAGGAGGAGGTCGGTCGTGCGCTCCTGCTGCTCGGCGGCCAGACACGAGGAGATCCGCTCCATGGCGGCCGTCTCCGCGGGGTGGTACGTCCCCGTGACGTAGCGGGTGAGATCTCCCAGGGGAGCCTTGCTCCAGTCGCGCAGCGATTCGCTCCCCTCCGCCCCCTGCCGCAGCAGTGAAATCAGCCTCCCCGAGCGGACGCCGATCCGAAGGCAGACCTGCGCGATCGTGAGGCGGGCATCGCGACAGCAGTCGATGCCTGCGCTCCCGAATGTCTCGATCGCTCGGGGGACAGTTGCAGCCACCTCGCCTACGAGGCGGCCGGAGTGGAGGGTCATCGCGAATCCTCGCTCGAAAACATAAGTCGCGAACGGGCTCCTGTCAGCGACCCGGAGTAGGCCTTCGGAACCCGTCCCGACGAAGCGCGCTCGACGCTCTATGCGGCGGAGGCTGCCGTCACCGGCTGGCGGAGAATTCGCTGCGACTTCGGCCCGGGGTTGACGCAGAAGCCCTCGAGGAAGACCTCGTGGACGGCGCCCCGCGGCTGATATCCGTTCTCGGAGATGTAGCGATTGATCCGGTCCAGAGCGGTCGCGCAGCACGGCTCGTCGGTCCGGGCGAGCGTCTGCGCCGCCAGCCCTTCATAAAAGCGGACCAGGCGGACCTCCCCGAGGAAGGGCGAGGGATTCGGTTCTTTCTCGAGCCGGGCGATCGCCTCGTCGAGCATTGCGGGGGAGATCACCGGCTGCATGATCATCGCGGTCCAGCGGGGGTCGCTCCCCGGCAACGGCGGCCGCTCCTGATCGTCGCTCCACCAGATCGTTTCGAGAGGCATGACGCAAAAGTCCATCACCTCGGCGCGGCTGGCCGCGAGCCGCAACTCGAGCGAGACCCGGCAGAGGATCTCGGCGGCCGCGCCGAGCTCGTGCGAGGCGGTCGGGTCCCCGATCCCGTCGATCGCCAGGTAGTTCATCTTCGGCGCGTGGACGATCTCCACCTTCTTCTCCGAACCGGAGTAGAGATGGCGGAACTCCTTTCGATAGTCCACGGTGCTGGACGGGGCGACGCCGCTCCGCCTGGACTTCCGGTGAGTCAGGTCCTGATCACGTCCCGAAATCATGCTGGTCACGGTCATCATGAGAGCCGATCCGTGCCGGAACGCCGCAGGAGAAGGGTCACAGCGCGAATGTGACCGGTGAACCTGCGCCCCGGGGGCCCTGGGCGCCGGGGCCCCCGGTATACTCCGCCGATCACGCCTTGGAGGATTCGATGCGCCGTCTCGCGCTTCTCGTACTGATCGTGGCGTCCGCCGCCTGCCGCGTGGCCGCCCCCGCTCCCCCCGCGCCGGTCGCAGTGCCCCCGGTTCCGCCGGCGGCAGTCCGCGCGGACGCCTCGAACGAGGCGCTCCTCTTCGCGACTCTCTGGGTGCAGACGGCGGCCGAGTATCGCGCGGCCGCGATCCAGACCTTCGGCGCCGCCGGGCGCGCCCTCGACGCGAACCTCGCCGCGCGCGAGCTGACCGCCTCGGTCGAGCAGACGGGATCGTTCGAGCCGCTGCCGCCCGCGGTCGTGGTCGACATCGACGAGACGATGCTCGACAACTCCCCCTTCGAGGCGCGCCTCATCAGGGAAGGGGGGCCGTACTCGGAGGAGCGGTGGAACGGCTGGGTCGAAGAGCGGAAGGCGCGGGCGATCCCCGGCGCCGCCGAGTTCGCGCGCCACGCGGCCGAGCGCGGCGTCGTCGTTTTCTACGTGAGCAACCGCAGCGCCTCGGCGGAAGAGTCGACGCGCGCGAACCTCCGCGCCGCGGGATTCCCGCTCGACGAGCGTTCCGACACGGTCCTGCTCCGCGGCGAGAAGGAAGAGTGGAAGGCCTCGGACAAGACGTCCCGGCGCGCTGCGGTCGCGGCCGAGCACCGGATCGTCCTCCTGATCGGCGACGATCTCGGCGATTTCCTTCCGAAAGCCCGCACCTCGCCCGCCGAACGTGAAGCGATGATCGACCGTTACGCCTCCTGGTGGGGAACGCGCTGGTTCATCATCCCCAATCCGATGTACGGATCGTGGGAAGGCGCTTTGACTTCGGGGGCGCCGCCGGCCGAACGCAGGTTGAGGCTTCTCGAGTCGCTCCGGCTCGAGCGCTGAGGCGGCGATGGCGAGCTCCTTCACGCTCGAGGTCCGCGAGAGGGTCGCGACGGTTCGCGTCGACGTTCCCGGCTCGAAGGTGAACGTCCTCTCGCCGGCGCTCTTCAGCGAGATGGAGCGGATGCTCGACGAGATCGAGCGCGCCGAGGAGATCGACGCGGTCGTTCTGGCGAGCGGGAAAGAAGGAACCTTCATCGCCGGCGCCGACCTTCGCGCCCTCGAAGCGGTTCGCGACGCCGCGGAGGCGGAGGAGATCTCGCGCCGCGGGCACGCGCTGCTCGACCGCATCGCGCGGTCGGCGAAGCCGTTCGTCGCGGCGATCGACGGGGCAGCGCTCGGCGGAGGTCTCGAGGTCGCGCTCGCGTGTCGCGGTCGGGTCGCGACCGACGCGCCCCGGACCGTCTTCGCCCTTCCCGAGGTCACGCTCGGTCTGCTGCCGGGAGCCGGCGGCACGCAGCGTCTCCCGCGCCTGGTCGGCCTGGCGAACGCTCTCCCGCTCCTGCTGACCGGGATGCGCGTCCGCGCGAGGCGCGCGCTCGCGATCGGCCTCGTCGATCGCGTGGTCCCTGCTTCCGAGCTGATCGATGCTGCATCCGAGCTCGCGATCGACCTGGCCGCGGAGCGCGTCGCCGCCCCGGGCTGGAAGCCGTCGGTCTGGAGCCCGCGCCTCGCCTCGCCGATGGGGCGGAGGCGGGCGTCCGTCGCCCACCGGCTCGTCGCCGCGTCACCGCTGCGCGGCCTGATCCTCGGCAGGGCGGAGCGGGAGGTGCGCCGGAAGACGCGAGGCCTGATGCCGGCCCCGTTCGAGATTCTCGCCGCCGTCCGCGCCGGCCTCGCGGGAGGTTTCCGCGAAGGGCAGCAGAGAGAGATCGCCGCGTTCGGCCGCCTCGCGGTTTCCGGCGAGGCGAAGAATCTGCTGCGTCTCTTCCGTCTCACGACCGAAAAGCGCAAGCCGCCTGCGGGCGCGCGCGGGGTGACGAGCGTCGGCGTGATCGGAGCGGGGCTGATGGGTGAGGGGATCGCGTCGGTCTCGCTCGACCTCGTTCGCGTGGTCCTCGCGGACCTCGACCCGAAGAGGCTCGAGGGGGCTCGGGCCTCGATCGAGTCCGCTCTCGAGAAGAGAGCGCGCGCCGGGGCGATCACGGAAGCGGAATGGCGGGAGCGATCGGAGACGCTCGTGACCGCCCTCAATCCCGCCGCCGTGCGGGAATCGGAGCTCGTCATCGAAGCGGTGTTCGAGGACCTCGCGCTCAAGAGGAAGGTCTTCGCCGAGCTCGAGAGCGCCGTCGCCGCCGACACGGTCCTCGCGTCCAACACTTCGGCGCTGCCGATCGCGAAGATCGCGGCCGGGCTCGCTCATCCGGAGCGTGTGGTCGGGATGCATTACTTCTCGCCGGTTCCGAAGATGCCGCTGCTCGAGGTCGTCGCCCCCGCGGCCGCCGCGGCGTGGGCGATCGATACCGCCGTGGCGTTCGGCGTCCGGCAGGGGAAGGTCGTCATCGTGGTCGGGGACGGCCCGGGCTTCTACACGACGCGCGCGCTCGCGCCGCTGCTCAATGAAGCGATGATCCTCCTCGGGGAAGGAGCGCGCCCGCAGGCTCTCGAGGACGCCCTCCGCGATTTCGGATTTCCGGTCGGGCCGCTCACGCTTCTCGACGAAGTCGGGCTCGACGTCGCGGCCCACGTCTCGAAGGATCTGGGGGATGCCTTCGCCAGGAGGGGGCACCGCCCGTCGGACGCGCTCGCGGCGCTCGTGTCTCGCGGCATGCTCGGCCGGAAGAGCGGGAGGGGCTTCTACCTCTACCGCGACTCGAAGAAACGCGGCTTCAACGAAGAAGCCCTCGGGCTCATCGCCCGTATCGGAGAGGGGAAGGTGCCGCCGGAAGCGCTCTCGGAGCGGCTCGTCCTCTCGATGGTGGCGGAAGCGGCGCACTGCCTCGACGAAGGAATTCTTCGCAGCGAAGAGGACGGAGACCTCGGCGCGATCCTCGGGCTCGGATTTCCTCCGTTCCGGGGCGGGCCGTTCGCCTGGTCGCGGTCCGAGGGGAAGAGCGCCGTGGCGCGCCGCCTCGAGGCGCTCGCGGCGGCGCACGGTCCGCGGTTCGCGCCGGCCGCGTGGTTCAGGGCGTAACCCGATCAGGACCCTCTCCCCGCCGCCGGCGGGGAGAGGGTGGCCGAGCGAAGCGAGGCCGGGGGAGGGGCACGCGAGAACGCAGCCGGTCCCTACCTTGCACTAAACTCCGCGCTCCGGCCCGCGCGCACTGCGGGCCCGAAGACCGCCAGGGGGTTACCGCCATGCACATTCGAACTGCCGCCGTCGCGGCGGCGATCGCCGCCATCCTGCTGTCGGGTTGCGCCGTGCCGCTCGCCGGGACCGGGGCCGCGCAGCGCGCCGCGAGGATCGTCGGCACCGAGTATCCCGCGGACCCGCACTCGTTCTCGAATCCGAACGAGGTCGTCGTCCAGCACCTGGACCTCGATCTCTCCGTGAATTTCCCCGAGAAGAAGCTCGTCGGGGTCGCGTCGCTCGTGGTGGAGAACCGGACCGGCGGGAGCGAGCTGAAGCTCGACGCGCGCGATCTCCGCATCTCGCGCGTCACGCTCGATACGGAGATGGCGCCCACGACCTACACGCTCGGCGACGCGCAGGAGGGCCTCGGGCAGCCGCTCTCGATTCAGGTCCAGCCCGGCACGCGCCGCGTGAACATCGAGTACGAGACCTCGCCCGGCGCCGCCGCTCTGCAGTGGCTCGATCCGATGCAGACCGCGGGGCGCCGCTGGCCGTTTCTTTTCACGCAGTCCCAGGCGATCCTGGCGCGGACCTGGATTCCGCTGCAGGACACGCCGGCCGTTCGCTTCACCTACAACGCGACGATCCGGACCCCGCAGCCGCTCATCGCGCTCATGAGCGCAGAGAATCCGACCGAGCCGCGCGCCGACGGCATCTACCGTTTCGAGATGCCGCAGGCGATCCCGTCGTATCTGATGGCGCTGGCCGTCGGCGAGATCGCGTTCCGGCCGCTCGGCGAGACCGCGGGCGTCTACGCCGAGATCCCCGTCGTGGAGAAGGCGGCGTGGGAGCTCGCCGATACCCCGAAGATGATCGCCGCGGCCGAGGCGCTGTACGGGCCGTACCGGTGGGGGAGATACGACATCCTGATCCTCCCGCCGAGCTTCCCGTTCGGCGGGATGGAGAACCCGCGCCTCACCTTCGCGACCCCGACGATCATCGCGGGCGACCGCTCGCTCGTGGCCCTCGTCGCGCACGAGCTGGCGCATTCCTGGTCGGGAAACCTCGTGACGAACGCGACGTGGGACGACTTCTGGCTCAACGAAGGGTTCACCACCTACATCGAGAACCGCATCATGGAGGTCGTGTACGGAGTCGACTACGCGCACATGCTGCAGGCGATCGGACACCAGGACCTCGAGCGGGACATGAAAGATCTCGAGCCGGCGGACACCAGCCTCAAGGTGCATCTCGCCGGGCGCGACCCCGACGCCGGGATGACGACGGTCGGATACGAGAAGGGGGCGCTTTTCCTCCGCCTGATCGAACAGACGGTCGGCAGGGAGCGGTTCGACGCGTTTCTCCGGACCTGGTTCGACCGGAACGCATTCCAGTCGCGGACGACCGAGCAGTTCGTCGAATCCCTGAACGCGAACCTTCTCACCCCGCAGGAGCAGGCGGCCGTTCGAGTGAACGACTGGGTGTACGGGCCCGGCGTCCCGGACAACGTTCCCCTCGCGAAGTCGGAGCGGATCGCGCAGGCTCGCGCCCAGGCCGAGGAGCTCATCTGGGGGAAAAGACCGTCCGAGCTGGAGACGAAGGGGTGGGGGACGCAGGAGTGGCTTCTGTTCCTCCGCGCGCTCCCGAAGCTGAGCGCGCCCCAGCTCGCCGACCTCGACAAGGCGTTCTCCTTCTCGGCGAAGGGGAACGCGGAGATCCTCTTCGAATTTCTGATGAAAGCCGTCGAGAGCGGCTATCGGCCCGCGTATCCCGCGCTCGAGAGGTTCCTCACGTCCGTCGGGCGCCGCAAGTTCGTGCAGCCGCTGTTCGCAGAGCTGGTGAAAACGCCGGAAGGGAAGGAGATCGCCAGGCGAATCTACGCGAAGGCGCGGCCGGCGTACCATCCGGTGACGCAGCAGACGGTGGATCAGATTGTGGGTCGGTGATCGTGTCTTCGATCAGTGCAGATTGCAGATTGCAGATTGAAAACCATCGATGATTGTTCATCGCCGGTTTGGTCGTGGTCCTGGTCGAAGGTGTCAGGGAAAAGGCGAAGGGGACGGGAGGGGCCCGCTGGTGTGCGCGGGCGCCCTCCCTTTCCCCTGCCGACTCGGGCTCAGTGCCCGTGGGCCTGTGCTTGGATCGCGCCGTCGAGCATCTCGACGTAGCGTACGTACTCGGCGTAGGCGGCCGTGTAATGCCGGCCCGCCTCGGCGCTCTCGCCGGCGTGCTGTTTCGCGTCGAGGGCGCGGTTGAACCGCTCGGCTACGCCTTTGCTCGCGGCCGATCCGATGTGCGCGCCGAGGTCGCCGAGCTTCCCTTCATCGAGCGCCTTGTCGGCGTGGACGATCGCGGGCGGGAGCGGCTTGTCCGCGGATTTGATTCCCTCGTACGGCTCCCCTTCCGTCGCGCGATGGAGACGGACGAGGGTTTCGAGGAAGTATTTGTCGGCGAGCTCGCGTCCCTTCGCGTCGGTGCCGCGGACGGCGACGGCGAGGGCGAACGCTTCCTTCAGTTCGGTTTCCTGTTCAGCGCCGACCCATTTGAGGGCGCCGTCGATCTTTCCGGCTTGAAGTGCCGCGCGGCCCTCGGCGACGACAGGGCCGTCAGCGCGGTCGCAGTGCGGGTAGGCGGGGAGGGCGAAAAGGAGAAGAGCTGCAAGAGGGACCATGGAACGAAACGACATGGGAACGGGACCTCCATCGATTGAGCTGCCCGATCAATGTAGAGCCGTGCATCAGTCGATCCCATGATCGTTCTCATCCCGAATTGCCCAATAAAGGAAAACTCGTGAAACGCGTCGTTGCGCGCCGGATCCATCCGCGTCCCCGGCCCACGGCCGCACCGCGTGCGGCCGTTCTCCGGTGTCACCGCCGGGCGAGCCGGGTCGAGGCGGAAACGAGCGATCCTGCGCACTCGCTGCAGAGTTGCCACGCCAGCCAGAGCGCAATGCCGACCAGCGCCGCGAACGTCACGAGGAGCGCGGCGCGCGCCGCCGCCGGCACCGCATTGCTGAGGACGACCGTCCCGGCGATGTGATCTCCGATGCGCCGATGGCGCGCCGAGAAGAGCGCGACCGAGAATCCGACGGCGTACATCGCGAGTCCGTCGAGGATCCGCAGGGTGTTCCGGATCGCGATCGCCGCGAACCTTCCGTGCTCGCCCTCGTTCCGGACGGACAGCCCGAAGATCGCCTTGCCGAGCGTCGTGCCGGCGAACGCCTCCGCGAGCGTGTGGTAGGCGAACGCGATGACCATCAGCGCGAGCGCACCGAGAATCGTGAGCGCGAGCGGCGCGAGGGGCGGGCCCGCGCTCCATGTCGTGGCCAGGTACGCGGCGCCGATCAGAGCGAGCGATCCGAGAAGGATCCGGTCGAACAGCAGGGCGAGCATCCGGTCGCCGACGCTCGCGGCCCGATCCCCCATCTCGGCGCGGGGGCGCGGCGCGCGGCGCTCGACCGGCGCCGGAGCCCGCGCGGGCTGCGACGACGGGAGGACCTTGCCGCAGACGAAGCACTTCCCGCGCTCGAGATCATTCTTCGCGCCGCACGACGGACAGAACACCGCTCACCTCGCTCGGATCGAATGATTGTACGTCCGGCGAAACGTGAGCCAGATCACGGGAGGAGTCGGGAGCCTGGAGTCTGGAGTCTGGAGTCTGGAGTCAGAGGCGCGAAGAGCAGGATTGGCGCGCCCCGAGGGACTCGAACCCCCAACCGTCAGATCCGAAGTCTGATGCTCTATCCAATTGAGCTAGGGGCGCGCGTGGAGAAAGCCTAGCACAGCGGGTGTTTCGCACACGCGGGTGTGCGCGCGTCATGGAAATCGGTCCAGCGGACCGGCTACGATAGTGGCCGATGACGCTCACGGCCGCGACGCTCGACGGGTTCGACCTGCGCGAGCTGGCTGCCGAGCCCGCACCTGCAGACGATCTGGGGACGGATCGGACGGCCGCGGCGCCTCGTCGCGTACGAGCGGGAAGTCCTCCCGACGCCCGACGGACGACGAGCTGATCCTCGATCACGTCGCCGGCTCGCGCAACGGCGCGCGCGTCCTCTTTCTCCACGGGCTCGAGGGGAGCTCCTACTCCGTCTACATCCAGGGGATGCTCCGGATCCTTCAGCAGCACGGCATCGCGGCGACCGTGATGAATTTCCGCTCCTGCGCGCGGGAGCCGGAGAATCTGCGGCGGGCCATCCCGAACCGGGCGGCGCGCCTCTACCACTCGGGCGAGACGAGCGACTTCGACTTCGTTCTCCGGACGCTCGCCGCACGCGCCCCGCACGAGCGGCGCGGCGCGATCGGCGTCTCCATCGGCGCGAACGTCCTTCTGAAATGGCTCGGTGAGAACGGCGATCAAACGCTCCTCGGGAGCGCGGTCGCGATCTCCACCCCCTTCGACCTCGATGCGGGCGCGCGCCATCTGGAGCGGGGGATGGGACGGCTCTACGCCGCGTCCTTCCTCACGTCGCTCAAGAAGAAGTGCACGGCGTCGCCCGGCGCCACGATCTCTCGCGCGCGCGGATCGACCTCCCGCGGGCGCATGCGCGCGAAGACTTTCTACGAATACGACGACGCCGCGACCGCTCCTCTCCACGGCTTCGACGGCGCGGCGGATTACTACGAGCGCTCCAGCTCGATCCGCTTCATCGGCCGCATCGCCACGCCGACGCTCTGCATCAGCGCGGCGGACGACCCGTTCCTCCCGCGCTCGGTTCTCGACCGCGTTCGCGAGGAGATGTCCCACGCCGTCGAGCTGGTGACCCCGAGGAGGGAGGGCATACGGGGTTCGTCGCCGGGGCACCGTGGGATTGCCGGTATTGGGCCGAGGAGCGGGCGATCGAGTGGGTGCGAGACGCGCTAGACTGACAAAATGCAAAATGCAGAATGCAAAAGTACAAAATGAGGCCGAAGGCTCCGTGCCGTTTTTGAAATTTGAATGTTGAATGTATGCACGGCCGCGGCGGCGTGCTCAGGATCGCCATCGCGGTGCAGGTCCTCCCGCCCGCCCGGCACGACATGGGGGGAATTTCGGCGGGCGCGTTCGCGATAGCCGCCCCGGAGGGTTCCCCCACAGGCATGAGTCAACCCGCAGCGAACAAAGTCATCTACTCGATGGTCGGCGTCTCGAAGTTCTACGACAAGAAGCCGGTCCTCAAGGACATCTATCTCTCGTATTTCTACGGCGCCAAGATCGGCGTCCTCGGGCTCAACGGCTCGGGCAAGTCCTCGCTCCTCCGCATCCTCGCCGGAATCGACAAGGACCACCTCGGCGAGACGGTCGTCTCGCCCGGCTACACGATCGGGCTCCTCGAGCAGGAGCCGAAGCTCGATCGGCAACCTCACCGTCCGCCAGGTCGTCGAGCAGGGGGTGCAGTCGACCGTCGACCTGCTGAAGGAGTTCGAGGAGATCAGCGAGAAGTTCGGCGAGCCGCTCTCGGACGACGAGATGGAGAAGCTCCTCGAGCGGCAGGGGAAGGTGCAGGAGAAGCTCGACGCGGCGGACGCGTGGGATCTCGACGCCCGCCTCGAGATGGCGATGGACGCGCTCCGCTGCCCGCCGGGCGACACGAAGGTCGACGTCCTCTCGGGCGGCGAGAAACGGCGGGTCGCGCTCTGCCGCCTCCTTCTGCAGAAGCCCGACATCCTCCTGCTCGACGAGCCGACGAACCATCTCGACGCGGAATCGGTCGCCTGGCTCGAGCACCACCTGCAGGCGTACGCCGGCACGATCATCGCCGTCACCCACGACCGCTACTTCCTCGACAACGTCGCCGGCTGGATCCTCGAGCTCGACCGCGGCCAGGGGATCCCGTACCAGGGCAACTACTCCTCCTGGCTCGAGCAGAAGCAGCAGCGGCTCCAGCAGGAAGAGAAGACCGAGAGCGAGCGGCAGAAGACGCTGCAGCGCGAGCTCGAGTGGATCCGGATGTCGCCGAAGGGGCGGCACGCGAAGGGGAAGGCGCGCATCAACGCGTACGAATCGCTCCTCGACCAGCAGACGAACGAGAGGCTCGCGCGCGACCTCGAGATCTACATCCCGCCGGGGCCGCGCCTGGGCGACATCGTCATCGAGACCGCCGGGCTCTCGAAAGCGTACGGAGACAACCTCCTGATCGACGATCTCACCTTCCAGCTGCCGCCGGGCGGGATCGTCGGAGTCATCGGGCCGAACGGGGCGGGGAAGACGACGCTCTTCCGGATGATCACCGCCCAGGAGACGCCGGACCGCGGTTCGCTGCGGCTCGGCGAGACGGTCAAGCTCGCGTACGTCGACCAGAGCCGCGAGACGATGCAGGGCGACAACACGATCTGGCAGGAGATCACCGACGGGCAGGACGTCGTCCAGCTCGGGCCGAAGGAGATGAACTCGCGCGCGTACGTCGCACGCTTCAATTTCTCCGGCACGGACCAGCAGAAGAAGGTGGGCTCCCTCTCCGGAGGAGAGCGCAACCGCGTGCACCTCGCGAAGATGCTCCGCTCGGGGGCGAACGTGATCCTTCTCGACGAGCCGACCAACGACCTCGACGTGAACACGATGCGCGCGCTCGAGGAGGCCCTCGAGAACTTCGCCGGCTGCGCCGTCGTCATCAGCCACGACCGCTGGTTTCTCGATCGGATCGCGACGCACATCCTCGCGTTCGAGGGGGAGTCGAAGGTCGTCTTCTTCGACGGCAACTACTCGGAGTACGAGGCCGACCGGAAGGCGCGCCTCGGCGCCGACGCGGACCAGCCGCATCGGATCAAGTACCGGCAGCTCACGCGGTAGGGGGTTGGGTGGGGTGCGGGCGTCCCGCCAGGCGGGACGCCCGCACCCACGGGGAACGGCGCACGCCGTGCGCCGCTACAATGCCGCGATGATGAGCCGGCGCCCGCCATCGGATCGGCTACGGCAGTGGCTGCTGCGGTCCCTGCTTTCGGTCGAGAGCGCGACCGGCCGCTGGAGCAGGAGCGGCGTCGCGAATCCGAAGCGGATGATGATCCAGCCGTACCGGAGCTACGGCACGCCCGAGCGGCTGCACGTCAGAGGACGCGTTCTCAACGATCGCGGCCTGATTCGCGCCGGAGCGCGCGACTCGCGGCTCGAGAATTTCGCGCAGACGTGGAAGCGAGCATTCAGCTCGGAAGTCGCGGGCGCGGCGGTCGCAGCGATCTACCGCGGGAAGCGGGTCGAGGGCGTCTCCGATGCCGAGGGATACTTTCACCTCACGATCGACGGCATCCAGGCCGAGGGACTGCATCTGTGGGAAGAGGTCGAGGTCTCGCTGATCTCCGAGAAGGGACCGGCGAAATCCGTGCTGGTGCCCGTTCTCGTCCCCTCCGACCTCGCGGAGATCGCGATCGTCAGCGACATCGACGACACGGTCATCCGTACCGACGCGACGAGCCTCGTGCGAATGCTGCGGACCCTGCTCCTCGAGAACGCGCACGTCAGGCTGCCGTTCGAAGGGGTCGCGGCGTTCTATCGCGCGCTCCATCGCGGGGTGAATCCGATCTTCTATGTTTCGAGCGGGCCGTGGAACATCTACGACCTGCTCGCGCACGTCTTCGAGATCCGCGGGATTCCGGCCGGCCCGATCTTTCTTCAGGACTGGGGACTCGAGGAAGGGAAGCTCATCGTCCGGCCGCACGACGATCACAAGAAGGAACAGATCGACGCGATCGTCGGGACGTATCCGTCGCTCGGGTTCATCCTCATCGGCGACAGCGGCCAGCGCGATCCGGAGATCTACGCCGATGTGGCGCGGCGCTACGGCGAGAGGATTCGCGCGATCTACATTCGCGACGTCGCGCCCGGTCCCCGGAGAGAGGCTGTGGCCTCGATCGCGTCCGCGATCGAGCGCGAGCACGGCATCCCGACGCTTCTCGTCCCCGATACGCTCGCAGCCGCAAAGCACGCGGCGGCGAACGGGTGGATCCGGGAAGAGGATCTTCCCGAGATCGCGGGGGAGAAGCGCAAGGACGAGGCGGCGGGCGCCGCGCTGTGAAGCGCAGCCGTTTTGCCATGTCATCGATCCATGCTGCCGTCGCGGCGCCGTTCTCTCCCGATCCGCGGCTTGCAGGGACCGCCTGCGGCGCCGTTTCTGGTCCTTGCGAGGGCGGGGGAACGGACCGGCGCGGCCGGTCCCTACGGCGGGTCATCCGCCGCGCACCCGCTGGAAGACTTTCCAGTAAACGAATCCCGTTGATCAGAAGGACCGCGAGGCCGATCGCGAGCTGCGCTCCGCGCGTCAGGCCCGGGGGATAGATGACGGGCATGATGTAGTGATCGATGAATCCGCCAGGATAGCCGGCTTCTCCTCCCCGCCGGCGAAGCTCGTTCTCGAGGGGCGTCAGCGGGCAATTCCAGCTGAAGAACTCGATCAGGGTTCCCCAGACCGCGACGGGAAGATGAAACAGTGCGAAGCGGGGATGCCGCACCACGAGAATGCCGCCGAAGATGACGAAGAGGATGAAGAAGAAGTGAAGCATCGCGATCAGATCCGCGAGAAGGCGGTAGAGCATGACGGCAGTCTAGGGGTCCAGGAGTCTGGGAGTCCAGGAGTCGAGTCGGGGCGGCCTGCGGCCGCCCGGACCCTCCGTCGCGCCCCTACCCAACACCCCTAGACTCCCTCCTCGTACGTGCTATGCAGCTTCACGGGCGCGCCCTTCCGCATCCTGATGTTCAGCATCTCGACGAAGACCGAGAACGCCATCGCGAAGTAGATGTAGCCCTTCGGGATGTGGAACTGCGAGTCCTTCGGCGATGAGCGCGGTGCCGATGAGGAGCAGGAAGCTGAGAGCGAGGATCTTGATCGTCGGATGCCGTTCGACGAAATCGCCGATCGGGCTCGCGGCGAACATCATGACGCCGACCGCGGCCACCACCGCCGTGATCATGACGCCGAGGTCCTTCGCCATCCCGATCGCGGTGATGACCGAGTCGAGGGAGAAGACGATGTCGAGAGCCATGATCTGAAGGACGACGCCCGTGAGCCCCGGGGCGACTCTTTTTACGGCCGTCCCTTCTTCGCCTTCCAGCTTGTCGTGGATCTCGTGAACGCTTTTCCCGAGAAGGAAGAGGCCGCCGATGATGAGGATCAGATCGCGTCCGGAGATGTCGAACTGGAGGACCGTGAAGAGCGGACGCGTGAGGCGCGCGATCCAGGCGATCGAGAGGAGCAGCAGGATGCGCATCCCCATCGCCGCGAGCAGCCCGATTCTCCGCGCCTTGTTCTGCTGGGCCGCCGGAAGCTTCCCGGCGAGGATCGAGATGAAGATGATGTTGTCCACGCCGAGAACGATCTCGAGGATCGTCAGCGTCAGGAGCGCGACCCAGGCCTCGGGATTGGAAAGCCAGTCCATATTCCCTCCGAAATTCGTGGCGCGTAGTGTACGCAGGTCCCCGGCGGGGCGCACGTACAAAAGTCGGAAGTAGGAAGTAGGAAGTAGGAAGGGGAAGAGCCCGAGAGGGAAGTTCCGGGAAGGCGCCCGGGAGCTCCCGACGACCCGGATTGGGTGTTTCCTGTTTTCGACTTTCGACTTTCTACTTTCTACTTTCTACTTCCTACTTCCTGATACCATTCGTGCCCTCAACAACCCATACACGCAAGGAGCCGCATGATGAAGCGCGTTCTTCTCTTTCTGTCTCTCTTCCTTCTCCCTCTCGCCGCGCATGGCCCAGGTCGATCTTCCCCGCCCGAGCCCGAAGGCGAGCCTGACGCAGACGATCGGCCTCACGGACGTCCGGATCGACTACAGCCGTCCGAGCGTCCGCGGACGCGAGATCTGGGGCGCGCTCGTCCCGTACGGAGAGGTCTGGCGCACCGGCGCGAACGAGGCGACCCGGTTCGAGGTCTCCGGCGACGTGACGATCAACGGCCAGAAGCTCCCGAAGGGCACCTACAGCCTCCACACGATCCCGGGCAAGGACGAGTGGACGATCATCTTCAACAGCGTCGCCGACCAGTGGGGGAGCTACAGCTACGACGCCGCGAAGGACGTGCTGCGCGTGAAGGCGACGCCGATGAAGGCTCCCCACGTGCACGAGACGATGCTCTTCGCGATGCCGAAGGTGACGAACGATTCCGCCGACGTCCACCTCGCCTGGGAGAACGTCGTCGTTCCCTTCACGATCGGGGTCGACACCAACGCGAAGGTGCTCGCCTCGATCAACAGCGCGCTCGGCTGGCGCCCCGGGTTCCAGGCGGCGCAGTGGGCGTATCAGAACAAGGTGGCCGGCGCCGAAGCGATGAAGTGGATCGATCAGTCGGTCGCCGCCCAGGAGACCTGGCAGAACGTCTCCCTCCGCGCCCGGATGCTCGCCGAAGCCGGCAAATACAAGGAAGCCGTCGCCTCGGGCGAGAAGGCCGTGAAGCTCGCGAAGGGCATCGCGCAGGACCCGCCGAGCACGGCGGAGCTGGAAAAAGAAATCGCGGGGTGGAAGAAGAAGTAGCGATCGCCTGACGATCGTCCGGCTCGCGATGACCTACTCCCCTCTCCCCGGAACACGATGGCGAAGTTTCAGCGCTGTTCTCGCCGGGGAGGGTAGGGCCCTCCGTCAGCGCCCACCCCGAGTCCCGTGCCTTACGCCTCCTCTTCTGCCAGCGGCTGGATCAGGAGCGCGACGCCGATCGTCACGAGGCAGCCGACGACGTTGTACCAGAGGAACGAGATGCCGGTCGTCCGGAAGGCGCAGAGAGCACGGCGGCCTCGCGCGACGAGCGCCGCGACGAAGACCGCGGTCCCGCCGACGCGCTTCACGTAGAACGCGACGAGGAAGATGCCGAGGATCGTGCCGTAGAAGAGCGAGCCGAGGATGTTGACGGCCTCGATGAGCGACGCCGAGGCGGCTGCGCGAACATCGCGAAGCCGATCGCGAAGACGCCCCAGACGACCGTCGCGAGCTTCGAGACCATGACGTAGTGGCGCGTCCGACGCGTCGCGGCCGGACGAGCCGCTTGTAGACGTCGACGACGGTGGTCGACGAGAGCGCGTTCAGCTCGGCCGCGGTCGACGACATCGACGCGGCGAAGATCGCCGCGAGGACGAGACCGACGAGGCCCGCCGGGAGATAGCGCGACGACGAACGACAGGAAGACGTAGTTCGTGTCGCTCGTCGCCGCGCTTCGGGTCGTTCGCCTTCATCGAGCGCGACGCGCGTCCTTCCGCACTTCGCGGCACCTTGCGTCGGCCGCGCGGAGCGCCGTCCGCCGCGCGTCGACGGCGCGGCGTCGTCGCCCGCGTCCGCTCGCCGCGACCAGTCACGCGACCGTCGTCGCGCCTCGCCGCGACGCGCCTCCGCGTGCCGCGCCTCGAGCGCGCTGATACTCCGCGCGCGTGCGGCTCGCCGCGATCTTCTCGCACTTCGACGTGGTTGAAGAAGAGCGGCGGGCGCGACGAACTGGTAGAAGGCGAAGACCATGCGCCGACGAAGAGGATCAAGAACTGCATCGGCACCTTGACGAGGCCGTTGAAGAGGAGGCCGAGCCGGCTCTGCGCGACCGAGCTTGCCCGTCAGGTAGCGCTGGACCTGCGACTGGTCGGTGCCGAAGTACGAGAGCGCGAGGAAGAAGCCCGCCGATCAGCCCCGACCAGAAGTTGTAGCGGTTGTTCCAGTCGAACGAGAAGTCGATCGCGTTCAGCCGCCCGAGCGTGCCGGCGACGACGCGTGGCGTCGCACGAGCCCGACGCCCGTGGGGCAGGCTCGCGATGATCACGACGAACGCCGACGACCATCCCGACCAGGATGATCAGCATCTGCTGGAAGTTGCGTGTGGTTGACCGCCTTCGTGCCGCCCGACGCCGTGTAGACGACGACGAGCGCCGCCGATGACGACGATCGTGACGCCGGATGTCCCAGCCGAGGAGCGACCGAGAGGATGAGCGACGGGCGCGTAGATCGTCAGGCCGCACGGCGAGGCCGCGCTGGAGGAGGAAGAGGAGCGCCGCGAGCGTGCGCGTCTTCAGGTCGAAGCGCCCCTCGAGGTACTCGTACGCGGTGTAGACCTTCAGCCGGTGGTAGATCGGGACGGCGGTGACCGAGAGGACGACCATCGCGATCGGCAGGCCGAAGTAGAACTGCACGAAGCGCATCCCGTCGGCGTAGGCCTGCCCGGGCGTCGAGAGGAACGTGATCGCGCTCGCCTGCGTCGCCATGATCGAGAGCGCGACGGTGTACCAGCGCATGCTCCGGCCGGCGAGGAGGTAGCCCTCGAGCGTCCTTCGGCCGGCGCCCCTTCCAGACGCCGTAGACGACGATGAAGACGAGCGAGCCGACGAGGACGACCCAGTCGAGCGCCGCTCACGCGAAGGCCCTCGTGAACGCAGCTAGAAGACAGCGACTCGAGCGGCGAGCGCGCGCGAGGACGAGCGGCGTAGAGGCGCGTCCAGCTGCCGCCGACCGGCGGCGGCTCCTCGGCGCCGCGCGTCGTCATTCCGCGGCTGCACGTCGACCCTCCGTCGCGCGCGCCGCGACCGAGGTTCGCGAAGAGCCGGTACGCGCCCGGGACGCCGGCGGGAGCTGCCGGAAGAAGGCGAGCCGGCGTAGACGTAGCGTTCCCTTGCCGTGCGCGCGACGAGGAGCGCGCCCCGTCTCCGTCTCTCCCGGGTCGGCCATGCCGAGAAGCGGCTCGTAGCGCCGGGTCCCACTGGTCGGGGAAGTAGAGGCCGCGCTCCTGGACCCAGCCCTCGAAGTCGGCCGGGCCGATCGCGTTCGGCGTCGTCAGGAGCGGATGTGATCCGGCGCGAGGAGCGTCACGGGGCTCTCCTCGACGGTCACGCGGTCGCGCGAGATCTCGAGCGGGAGCGGCCCGAGCTGGTCGGGGAGCGCGCGCTCGGCGGTGTTGTACTGCGACGACGAGCGTCCCGCCCCGGCTCGACCCACGCGAAGAGGCGCGCCTGAATGCTGCGGCGAGCCGCTGGCGCGTGTTGTAGGCGCGCACGCCGAGGACGATCGCGTCGTAGCGCGGCGAGGTCCGAGATCTCGAGATCGTCGTCGGAGAGGAGCGTGACCTCGTAGCCGATCTGCCGCAGCACCTCCGGGACCTCGTCGCCCGCGCCCATGACGTAGCCGATCCGCGTTCCGTCCGTCGCGATCGTCCGCGCGCACGAGCTTCGCGTGCGCGTGGGGGAGGAGCGTCTGAACGGGGATGTGCGGGTAGTCGATGGTCGACGTGCGAGAGCGAGTACGGCGCCCATCCCGTCCGTTTCGATCGTGACGGTCAACTCCCCCTCGGCGGGCGCCGCGGGCGGGGTCACGGTGAAGGCGACGAACTGCTCGTCGTCGCGCTTCGCGAGCGCGAACTGGCGAGGCCGGCGGCGCGACCGTCCATCCTTCGGCGCGATCGCCGCGGACCGTTCCCTTCGCGCCGTCGACTCTCGCTTCGAAGCGCGACGCGGATGCGCTTCGGCTCGCGCGCCGCGGGGAAGATCGACGACGCCCGCCGAGAGGTTCGTCGTCACGGGCGGCTGGAGCTCGAACGGCCGATAGCGCTCGCCCTGCACCGGGTCGGTCCAGCGGTACGTGAGCGGGCCATGAACGGGATCGGCTGTCCCGCGATCGTCGCCACGAGCGGGACGGCGACCGGGATCGGGCGCCACCGCGGCGCCGACGAGCGGCTGGTCGACGCGGTACGAGCCCCTTCTCCGGATCCTCGCGCAGCCAGAACGGATGCGACAGCTCGGCGTCGTCGGGATCGGCGATCGCGAACGAGGCGCTCCAGGGCTCGTTCGTTCGCAGCGGTCCTTCGCTCGTGGCGCCGCGGCGCGGGGGGAGCGATGGCGATCGCGACCGGGATGTCCGAGCGGTTGACGACCGTGACCTTCGCCGGCACGCTCGTTCCGGGAACTCCCGAGGTCTGCTCGGCGATCGCCTCGATCCAGAGTCCGGAGGCCTGGCGGATCAGCTCGTCGAGCTCCTCGACCTTCCGCTCCACGGTGTCCATCTCCCAGCCGTACTTCGCGTCGAGCGCTCGTGAGCACGCGCGCGGACCTCGATGAGCGGGGACGATCGCCGACGGATCTTCCGGTCGGAACGCCGCTTTCGCCTCCTCGAGGAGCGGGATGACCGCCTCGCCGCCCGGGATGCGGCGCCACGTCAGGTCGATCCCTTCGAACGGGTCGGTCGTCGCCGGATCGCCCGCGCGGACTGGCAGGTAGTTGACGAGCGAGCCGCGGCGTTCGGCCGCGCCGAAGCCCTGGCTCTTGTGCATCGTGCGGCTCTCGCCGGCGATCTCGGTGTACGAGCGGCCGAGGAGCGGGTTGAAGGCGCCGAGGTCGACCGCGAGGAGGCCCGTCGTGTCGGCGCGACGCGCCAGGCGTTCCAGAAGAGGCGTTTCGGCTGCCACGGCCGAACCGGCGAGCTGCTCGCGGGAAGCGCGTCGGATCGCCGGCGAGGCGGAACGCCTCCTCGGCGAGGATCGCCGACGCGGTGTGATGGCCGTGGCCGCCGTCGCCGTCTGGCGGGAAAGCGGGTGACGACGATGTCGGGCCGGAACGTGCGGATCACCCGGACGACGTCGGCGAGGATCGTCTCCTCGTCCCAGATGCGCGAGCGTCTCCTCGGGCGTCTTCGAGTAGCCGAAGTCGATCGCGCGGGTGAAGAACTGCTCGCCGCCGTCGATGCGCCGCGCCGCGAGCAGCTCATGCGTGCGGATGACGCCGAGCGCTTCCCCCTTCTCGGGGCCGATGAGGTTCTGGCCGCCGTCGCCCGCGCGTGACCGCGAGATAGCCGGTGCGCACGAGCCTGCCGTTCGAGAGCCAGGCGATCATCGCCGTGTTCTCGTCGTCGGGGTGGGCGGCGACGTAGAGGGCGGTGCCGACGACGCCGAGCGCGCTCGAGCGCGAGCCGGATCTCGGCCGCGTCGTGCATCCGCTCGGGGCGGACCATGACCGGGGAGCGGCGGCGGCCGTTGCGGCGAAGAAAAAGAGGGAGGCGACGAGAATGGAAAGACGTCTCATGGTAGGGAAGGACGATAACGGGAACGCAGCTTCGCCGCAAATGCAGAATGCAAAATGCAAAATGAAAGTGACAAAGAGGGCAGGTGGCCTGAGGCTGCCGGGTTGGCCGGCTGGAAGCGTCAGGGATTTCGAGACATCTCCGATGAAGGAATTCGAACATTCGCCTCCCGAGGCGCGGGACCTTCTTCTCCGTCCGATCCGTGATCTCGGGCTCAAGATCGAAGGCTCGCCGGTGGAGAAGTACATTCAGCGCCTCCAGGGGGAGCTGGAGCGGAAGGGGCTCAAGCACTTCCGTCCCGGGTTCTACCTGACGGACCAGTGGGGCTGCCCGGACGAAGAGCCGATCATCGGCATGCCGTTCTACCTGGCTGAATCCGCATCTGGCCTCGATCGAGCGCGCGGTGAACGATCTCGAAGGGGAGCGCGAGATCATGCGCTACATGCGCCACGAGGCGGGGCACGCGTTCAACTACGCGTACCAGCTGTACAAGACGGAGGAGTGGCGCGACCTGTTCGGCCCGTTCCGCCGCGCGTACCTCGACGAGTACACGCCGATCCCGTTCTCGAAGAAGTTCGTGCGGCACATCGACGGGTGGTACGCGCAGAAGCACCCGGACGAGGACTTCGCGGAGACGTTCGCCGTCTGGCTCACGCCGGGCTCGAGCTGGAAGAAGAAATACGCGGCGTGGGCGGGGGCGCTGCGGAAGCTGCAGTACGTCGACCGGATCGCGCGGGAGGTGGCGGACCGGCCGCCGCTGAAGGCGCGAGGAGAGATCGACTACTCGGTCGACGACCTCGAGGAGTCTCTCTCGGAGTTCTACCGTGCGAACACGCCGGACGAGAGGGAGTCGATCGCCGACCTCGCGCTCGGCAACGATCTGGCGGACATCTTCGTGGAGCCGCCGGGCGAGGAGGGGCGGGAGCTGCGGCCGGCGTCCGTTCTGATCGAGCAGAACCGGAAGGCGATCGTCGACAAGATCACCTACTGGACCGGGGTCCGCCGCTCGCTCGTCAAGATCCTGGTCGAGGAGATGCAGAAGAAGATCGAGGAGCAGGGCCTGCTCGTCGAGCCGCAGCGGGAGAGCACGGCGCTCGTGGAAGCGACCGCGTACCTGACGACGCTCGCGATGAACTTCCTCACGCGCGGGAGGTTCGTGCACCCGTAGCGCCCAGGGCGTCTTGGGCGTCTGGAGAGATCGGGGGGGGTGCGCGTCGCGGGGCTGACTACTTGCTTTCTCCTCCCCCCGCCCCTACCTTCTGCTTCCGATCGCGTGCCTCTCGTATCTTGCGGTCGCGAGGTCCACGATCTCGCCGATCATCTGCGTGTACGTCCGTCCCGCCTTCCGGGCGGCCATCGCGAACTCGGCGCCCGAGGAGAGCCAGGGATTCGGGTTCGCCTCGATGACGAAGACCTCTCCTTCCTTGGTGAGGCGCATGTCGATGCGGCCGTAGTCGCGCAGGCCGAGGGCCTGGTAGGCGGCGAGCGCGGTCTCCTAGAGCCGCTTCTCGGTCGCCTCGTCGAGGTCCTCGGCCGGCGCGGACTTCGTCACCTTGTACGCCTCGGTATCGCTGTCCCACTTCACTTCGTTGCCGGCGATCTGCGGCGTCCCCTCCGGAAGCTTCGAGAGGTCGAGCTCGATCATCGGCAGCACCTCCGGGCTGTCGTTGCCGAGGATTGCCGCGTAGATCTCGCGCCCCTCGATGTACTCCTCGATCAGGGCGGGCGAGTCGAACTCCTCGTGGATGTAGTGGATCCGCTCCATCAGCTCCTTGACGCTGTCGACGACCGAGCCGGAGTCGATGCCGATCGAGCCGTCTTCGGAGCGGGCTTGACGATCAGAGGGAACGGGATGTCGTGGGAGTGGTCGAGCTTCCCGCGGAAGGACGTCGCGAAGAACGGGACGTGGTGATCCGTGGAAGGCGAAGATCTTCTTCGCGAGCGCCTTGTCCTGCGCGAGATACAGCGCCTTGGGGTCGGCGCCCGTGTAGTGGTTGCCGAGCAGGTCGAGGTACGCGGCGATGTTCATGTCCTTCGTGTCGTCGCCGGCGTAGGACTCGGTGAGGTTGAAGAAGAGGTCCGCCTTGCAGCGCGCGAGCGCCGTGAGGCTCGTGTCGCTGCCGTCGAGGACCTGGTAGAAAGGCTCGTGGCCGAGTTTCTCGAGCGCTTCGAAGATCTCCTCGCGGTCGAGCTTCGGCCGGCGGCGCCGCCGCGCGCCGCGTTTGCGCGCCTGCTCGTCCGCTTCAGCGCCGGGATATTCTTCCGTCCCTTCCCACTGTTCATAGAGAACGGCGATGCGCATGTGGGTGACATTGTAGCAAGATCGTTGATCGTTGATCGTTGATTGTTGACGTTGACCGTTGATCGTTCTCCGTTCTTCGATTCATGAACGTAAACTGATTCAGATCAAGAAGACGACATCACGCGACGACCAACGACCAACGACCAACGACCGACGATCAACGACCGACGATGAAGACGGAGAACGGCGAACGGAGGACGGGGAACGATCGATACGACATCGCCATCGTCGGCGCGGGAGCCGCCGGCCTGATGGCTGCGATCGCGGCGGGGCGCGCGGCACCGGGCGCGCGCATCGTGATGCTCGACGGCGCGCGGCGCATCGGCGCGAAGATCCTCATCTCGGGCGGTGGGCGGTGCAACGTGACGCACGAGGCGGTGCGCGCCGAAGACTTCAACGGGTCCTCGCGCGCCGCGATCGCCAAAGTGCTGCGGACGTTCACCGTCGAGCAGACCCTCGGGTTTTTCCAGGAGCTCGGCGTCGCGCTCGAGCGCGAGCCGACGGGGAAGCTCTTTCCCGTGACGGATCGCGCGCAGACGGTGCTCGACGCGCTCCTCGGCGCGGCGGCGGGCGCGGGCGCGTCCCTCGAGCCGCGGCGCGTGGCCGCGATCTCGAGCGGCCCGGAAGGATTCGCGATCGAGACCGATCGCGGCTCGGTCTCCTCGCGGCGGGTGATCGTCGCGGCGGGCGGACGGAGCGTTCCGAAGACCGGGAGCGACGGCGCCGGGTATGAGATGGTTCGCGCGCTCGGGCACACGGTCACCGCTCTGTACCCCGCGCTCGTTCCTCTGCTGCTTCCGAAGGGCCACTGGCTCACGGCCCTGTCCGGCCTCGCCGTCGAGGCCGAGCTGGCCGTGACGGAGGCCGGCGGGCGCCGTCTCCACCGGACGAGCGGATCGGTGCTCTTCACGCATTTCGGTCTGAGCGGCCCCGCGATCCTCGACGTCAGCCGCCACTGGATCGCGGCGCGGAACGAAGATGCGCGCGCGGGCCTCGTGATGAACGTCGCGCCGGGAGCGGAACGCCCTCGACTCGAGGAGGCGATGGTCGCGGCGGCGCGGGAACATCCCAGGATGGAGATCGCGACGCAGCTGTCCCGGAGATATCCCGACCGCTTCGCCCGAGCGCTGATCGCCGAGGGAGCCGGCGTCGATCCGTCGACGCAGCTCGGGCGGCTCGACCGCGACCGCAGGAAGCGAATCGCAGCGGCGCTCATCGAGCTGCCGCTCCCGGTCGAGCGCGACAGGGGCTGGAACTACGCGGAGGTCACGGCCGGCGGAGTCCCGTTGGGGGAGCTGAATCTCGCGACGATGGAATCGCGCGTTGCCCCGGGGCTCTTCCTCTGCGGCGAGATCCTCGACGTCGACGGCCGGATCGGCGGCTTCAACTTCCAGTGGGCCTGGGCGAGCGGAAGGCTGGCGGGATTGTCGGCGGCGAGGCGATGACGTTCGCCGTGCGCCGTGCTCCGTGCTCCGTTCTTCGTGCATCATCGCCCCGGTGTTTGTCGGCCATGAAATGGACAGGGTCCGACGAAGCTGGAAGCTCGGAGAACGGAGAACGGAGAACGGAGAACGGAGAACGGAGAACGGGCGGCCGCAGGCCGCCCCTACTCGACCAGCCCGAGCGTCTTCATGAGCGCGAGCGCGTTGCTGCGCGCGACGACGCCTTCGCGCATCCGGTAGTCGAAGAGCATGACGTCGCCTTCGAGGCGGTCCTCGAAATGGACGTTCCGCGCGCGCGGGGCGAGGGACTCGGCGACCTCGGCGAGCGCGAGATCGTGCGTCGTCACCAGGCCGATCGCGCCTCTCTCCAGAAAGCGTCGGAGCACCGCCTCAGCCCCGACCCGCCGATCGTGCGAGTTCGTCCCGGCGAGGATCTCGTCGAGAAGAAAGAGCAGCGGCCGTTCCCCGCGCGCGAGCTCGCCCAGATCCTGCAGCCGCTTGATCTCCGCCCAGAAACGCGAAGCGCCCTCCTGAAGCGAGTCGTGAATGCGGATCGACGCGCCGAGCGCGAGAGGGGACATCTCGAGGGAGTCCGCGCACACCGGAGCGCCGGCCGAGGCGAGGACCGCGGCGACCCCGACGCTGCGGAGGAGCGTCGATTTTCCCGACATGTTCGATCCGCTCACCAGGAGGAGCGCGGGGGCCTCGCCCAGTTCCACGTCGTTCCGCACGAGGCGGTCGGGATGGATGAGCGGGTGGCCGAGCTGCCGCGCGCGGAAGCGGGGAGAGGTCCCGCCCATCGAGGGGAACGCAAAGCCGGGATTCTCGAACGCGAACGCCGCGAGCGAGGAGAACGCCTCGAGCTCGCCGACCGCCGTGATCCACGCCTCGATCTTCCGGCCCGAGTTCTGGCGCCATCGCTCGATCGCGAAGGCGATCTGCGGCGCCCAGAGGACGAGGGCGGCGAAAGGGAGGAAGAACTGATTGCGACGCGAATCGAGCAGCACCAGAAGCCGGCGCAGGCGCGCGATGCGGGTCGACGGCGGTTGCCCGTCGACTTCGATCGATCGCGCGAGGCGCGCGAGCCGGGGGCTCTCGAACCGTTCCCGCTCGATGAGCGCCAGCAGCGAGCCGGCGAGCTCGAGATCGAGCGCGGCGTCTTCGACCCCCGAGATCACCGCGCCGACCCGCCGGCGCAGGTGGAGAGATACGAAAGAGACCACGAGGATCGCGCCGCCGAGGATCCACAGCGGATAGCGAGGGGCCGCGGGGCCGCCGATCGAGAAGATCGACGGGAGCGCCGCGACGAGCGCCGCGGCCGCGAGGAGCGCCACGGCGAGGGTGAGGCCTCGCTCGGCGGCGCTGAATCGGACCGGGGGAGCCGTGGCCCACCGGATCAGGCGCCCGGACTCGACCCCCGCGTGCGCCTCCTCGCCGGCGAGGGCGATCGTCTCGCGAAGGTCCACGCGGCCGCTCAACTCCCGCACCGCCTCCTGCCTCAACGCGACCTCCGCCGCGTCCGCCGGCTCGAGGAGCCACCGCGCGAGCATCTCCTCTCCGATCCCCGTCCGGGCCAGCGTGATCCGCTGGAAGATCGAGCCGTCGCCGAAGAGGTCGAGATCGTCCGCGTAGGGATGGTGCGGCGCCGCGAAACGCTCGCCGGTCGCGCCCCTCCCTTTCCAGGCATGTGTCGCACGCGCGAGCGCCAGCTCCCAGAATGCCGCGGAGCGCTTCACCCGGCCGAGCCGGCTCCGGTTTTGCGCGTGCAGGAACAGAAGAAGAGCGAAGGCGCCCGTCGGGAGAAGAAGCCACGCCGATGAAATGCGCGGCGTGATCAGAGCGAGCCAGATGACGGCGATCAGGAGAGCGAAGGCGACCAGGCGGAGCCGGACGATCGCGTCCGCTCCCGAGCTGAGCGCTTTCCGCTCGCGCTCCCGCTCCGCCAGCTTCTCCCGGTACACGTCTGCGGCCGAAGTCACGGACGGCGTTATACAGGGGCGAGGGGCTGGGGGCTAGTGCCATCTCGGCCGCAAGCGCGGCCAGCGAACTTGCGCCGATCTCGAGGACAGAGCACTAGGGGCTGGGGCGAGGAATCCATGGGGACAGATGGGGACAGATGTCCCATCCATCCGTCCGATCGCTCCTCCCGCTTGTGTGACCAGTCACACGCATGCCGCCCGGCTCGGACTGAAATTCACTGGAAGGAGGCGCCTCATGGACGCGCTCACTTCGATCCTCGTCGTCCTCTCCTTCCTTCTCCTCGGCGTCGCGATTCTCGCCGCCGAGCTCTTCCTCGCCCGCCGCCATCTGCGCGAGCTGCGCATCGTCCACTGCCCCGCGGTCTCCCGCGCCGCCGCGCTGCGGCTCCGGGCAGGCCGGGCCGCGATGGAGGCTGCGCTCGGCCGCGCGCCGAAGATGGAGGTCGCGGATTGCACGCGGTGGCCGCGCGCGAAAGGATGCGGCCGGGAATGCCTCGAGCAGCTCGAGGGAGACCCGGAGGAGGCGACGCTCGCGGACCGCGTCCGGAGATGGATGGGCGAGAAGACTTGCGCCGGTTGCGGAGCCGTCTTTCGGGAAGGGGAGATCTTCCTCGTGAGCCCGCTCGGAACGAGGTTCGAGTGGAGCGAGCTTCCCCCGGACTGGCTCGCCGATGCGATGGAGAGCTGGATGCCGCTCTGCGGAGCGTGCGGGCGGGGGGATGAGCGCGCAGGCACGGTCAGTGAAAGAATGATCGCGCCATGAAGCGAACTCTCGCCGCCCTCTCCCTGCTTTCCGCCATGATCCTTTTCGCGGCCTGCGCGTCGACGCGGGCGGAGATCCGTTCGGTCGGCGTGGGCGACACGGTCACCCTGCGCGCCGCGGAGTCGGTGACCGTGGAGCCGCGGAACGTCGTGGTTCAGTTCGCGGAAGTCGTCTCCGACAGCCGGTGTCCCGTGGACGTCACCTGCGTGTGGGAGGGGGACGCGGAGGTGTCGGTCCGCGCGGTCGCGGCGGACGGCCGGTCGAGCGACCTTCGGCTGCACACGAAAGAAGGAGCGCCGCGGGTGGAATTCGCCGGCCTCACGGTGCGCCTGGTGAACCTCGATCCGAAGCCGCGCGAAGGGAAGGCTCCGCGCCAGGCGGACTACGAGCTGACGATCGAGATCGCCGCGCCCTCGCGATAGCGGGCGTCCCGTCAAGCCTGAGGCTCGAGGACAGAGCGCTAGTCCGGCCGCTGCGGCGCCGGGAAGAGTTCGCGGAGCATCAGCTCGAAATTTGCCACGAGGAAGGGGTCATGGAACGTCCCTGCGCGGCGGCGGATGATCTGCAGAGCCGCTTCGCGCGACTGCTCCTTCTGGTAGGGGCGGATCGTGCAGATCGCGTCGAACGTGTCGGCGATCGAGACCATCTGGCTCACGAGCGAGGGCTTCCGGGGGAACTTCAGCAGAGGGTAGTTGGGCTGCAGGTCGTAACGGAGATGGTGCTCGTACGCGACGGTGATCGCGAGGGGAGGGGAGTTCGGCGTCTGGGCGAGCGACCAGGCGCCCTGTTCCGCGTGGCTCGTCATGAGCGCCCACTCTTCCCCCTCGAGCTTGCCCGGCTTGTTGAGGACCTCGAGGGGAACGGCGAGCTTGCCGATGTCGTGAAGCATGGCGGCCATCCCGATCGCCTGAACCTGATCGCCCGGGAAGCCGTGCCACCGCCCCATCGCCATCACCATGATCGAGACGTTGACCGAGTGGATGAACGTGTACTCGTCGTGATCCTTGAGGTTGGCGAGGGGAAGCATCGATCGCGTCGACCGGGACAGCGATTCGACGAGTCCCGCGATCACCTCTTCGATCTGAGCGAGCGCGAGGGAGCGGTCGTGCCGGAAGCGGGTGAACGCCTCCCGGGCGCGGTCGATCTGCTCGACCGAAAGGCCCTCCGACTCTCCGTCGGGTTTCTCTTTCGCGCCGTCGGTGAACGAAAGGTCGACGCGCCCGACGATGAGGTGGGGAGAGGATTGGGGGGCGGTGCGGCTCGACATCGCCTCGATGAAGGCCCGGCACTCCTCGGACGCGAGCCCGCGCGCGAGGGTGAGGCGCTCGACGTCGCCGCGTTTGAGCGACTGGACGAAGTGGCGCTGGAACAGCGTCTCCTCCCGGAGAGGCTGCTGATCGAGGAGTAGCTCGTCCCCGACGATGAGAAACGTCAGCGAGTCGCGGCTCTGGGCGGCGAGGATCGCATCGACGCGTTTCGCGATCCGTTCGGCCGCCATGGCGACCGACGGATGCGAAGACGAGTAGAGCGTCCGCGCGTTCACCCCGGCGGTGATCTCGACGATCAACTGCTCGATCGGGGTGCGCTCAGTCCGCCCTGGCGGCATCAGAAAGGTCCTTTGGTGTCGGCATCGCCCGCCGTCTGCGGCGCACGGCGGCGTCCGAGGCGGCGGGCGATCTCGCGGATCGTGGCGTCGCGCGAGCTCCGGCCGTATTCGACCCAGCCGGACCGCGCTTCCTGCGGATAGTGCTCGAGCATCTCGTAGGCGAAGCGGCGTTCCTCCGGGTGCGCGTGCGAAAAGAAACGATCGCGGAGAACCGGGGCGAGCTTGTCGAGCGTCGTCGGCCGACCCAGCTCGGCGAGCGCGCGCAGCGCCTTGAGCCGCGCCGAGCGGTGCCGTCCGAACCAGTCCCGCCGTACGAGCATCTCCACCAGGGGATCCTCCGCCTCGTCGATCCCGTAGTTGCCGCAGAGCATGATCGCGGTTTCCGCGACCTTGGGGTCGGGGTCGGAGATCGCTTTCCTCAGCAGATCGATCGAAACCCGGCTCTCGAAGGAAAAGAGGCTCTTGATCGCTTCGAGCCGGACCCGGATGTCCTGGTGGTCGGTCAGCGTCCGGATCTTCGAAAGCGATTGCCGGTCGCCGACCGTCCGGAGGAGCGCGATCATGTTCCGAACCACGTACCACCGTGGATCGTCCAGGAGCGCGGTCGCTTCCGGAACGATCACCGGGCCGAGGCCGGCGAGAAAGTCGAACAGCCGACGGCGCCGCGAGCGATCCGCCTCCTCGGCCAGAGCGAAGAGGAAGTTCCGAGTGCCGAACTCTCCGAACAGGTCGATCACCCGCCGGATCTGCGGGATGAGCTCGTCCGCGGCGAGGTGGAGCCAGTCGACGAGCACCTGCACGGCGTCCCCCGTGCCGATCCGCTCCATCGCCGTCCGCGCCGCCGCCTGAACGTGAGGCGGGGCGGGATCCACAAGGAGCTCGTGCAGTTCGTCGATCAGAGCGACCGCGTCGCTCATCTGCATCGTCCCGAGAAGCTCGAGGAAATCCTGCTCGAGACGCCGGAACGCCGGCTCGAGGTCGGCCTGCGGCGGCTGCCGGAGGATCAGCTCGATCGTCGCCAGCCGCACGCGGGTGGCGATGGCCGACTCCTTGAGCGTGTCGAGACGCTCCGGGCCGAGCTCGAGGGAGCGCTCGCGCGGCCCTTCGTCCGAGGCGGGCATCTGAAGATCGACCTCCTCGAGCAGCCGCTTGTGGTCCGGAGGGTTGAACCGGTCCACGTCCTCGTCTCCGAGAAGAGTCGAGATCTGATCGGTGAGCTCGCGAACTTCGTTCGGATCGACGTCCGGCTCGACCCCGTCCGCGGTGATCGTCGTCATCAGCGTCTGCAGAAGGCGCAGGGCGTGGTTCGAGAGAAGGAGCCCCTTCTGGCGGAGCGTCGAGAGCGCGTGGAAGACGTCATCGGGCGAGAGAGCGCGCGCGAGGCTGCGCAGCTCCTCTTCCGCCGCCGGATCGCACGCCAGGATCTGGACCGCCGAGTCGAGAATCCGTTGCTGAAGATCCTGCGGCAGCGTGCGGAGAAGCTCCGCGATCTGGTGCACGGTGATCTCCCGCCCTTCCGCTTCCGGACGCCCGAGGTGGTTCTCGATCTGCGAGACGAGGAGATCGATCAGGCTCTGGCGCCGTCCGGACACCGTCGTGCCGAGAGCGGCCGTGCCCTCGCCGCCCCCCTCGTCGAGGTACTCGAGGAGGACCGAACTGACACCCTCGGCGGAGATCGCCTCTCCGGTGGCCTCCATGAGCCCTTCGGGCGAGAGCTCGTGCCCTCGCAGGAGCGCGCGGAGGATGTCGTCGAGAAGCGTCGCCGGCTTCTCGCTCACCGCGGTCTCCACGTCCTCCGTCGCGCGCACGCCGGAGTAGTCCGCGGGCGTGAGCGTCACGTGCGTGATGCCGGCCGCGCTCAGCTCGTCCCAGAGCGCGGAGCGGTTCGCCCGCGGGTCCGCCGCGACGAAGCGGAAGAGCATCTCGAGCTCCCACGACGCGATGTCGCGGTCGATCGAGAGGATCGCCACGCCGTGGCGATAGAACGCCTCGGCCAGCTTCTGTGCGTGCGTGGATGCAATCTTGTCGTCGGCGACGAGCAGGCCGTCGCGCCCGATCCCGAGCGTCACGCTCCCGGAAAACGACGCCAGCTCCGCGATCTTCGCATGGGCGTCGCGGAGTGCCGCGGTGAAGATCGGATGACCCGGCGGGTACGCGCTGATGTTGCGCCACGCCACGGCGAGAACGCGCGCCAGCTCTGCCGGGCGGCTGGTGTCTGCCGATGCATGCACGCAGCCAGAGTATCGCGCCGCCGTCGATGGGGCAATCACGAGTCCGGACGATTGCGGCGCGCGATTGCACTGCGCGCTGACCGCACGCGCTCTCCCCTCAGAAGTCCCGCCCCTCCCCGAACGCGGGAATCCAGATCGCGCGCGACGCCGGGTCCGTTTCCCGTTCGAGGATCGCCCGGAGTCGATCCGGCGCCTCCGTCATTCCGTCGTCACCGAGCGGAAACGTCCCGAAATGCATGACCATCGACGCGGCGGCGCCGAGCTCGCGGTGCGCCCGGACGGCGTCCTCCGGCCCGATGTGAACGGGGGACATGAACCACTCGGGCCGGAACGCGCCGATCGGAAGGAGGGCGAGACGGATCCGCGGGAAACGCTCGCGAAGCCGCGCGAAGTGGGGACCCCATCCGGTGTCGCCGGCGAAATAGACGGCCCCGGCCTCGCTCTCGAGGACGAACCCTCCCCAGAGGGTCGCGTCGCGGTCCGCGGTGCCGCGCGAGGAGAAGTGCTGGGCAGGGACGAAATGGACCGTGAGGCCGGGGGCGAGCGCGCGGGACTCCCACCAGTCGAGCGGCACGGCCCTTCCGATCCCTTTCGCACGGAGGAGACGGTCGTTGCCGAGCCCCGTGTAGATCGTGGGCGCGAATCGGCCGGCGAGGTGTCGAAGCGTCGGCAGGTCGAGATGATCGTAATGGTTGTGGCTGACGAGGACGGCGTCGATCGGAGGGAGATCGGCGAGCCGGATTCCGGGCGGTCTTCGCCGCCTCGGCCCGGCCCAGCCGACCGGCGAGGTCCGCGCGGACCAGATGGGATCCGTCAGTACGTTCACGCCGTCGATCTGGATGAGGACCGTCGCGTGATTGACGAACGTCACGCGAAGGGCGCCCCGCCCGACGCGCTCCGGAGGTGCGGGCCCGGGCTCGGCATCCAGCCATTCGTCCCATGGCCCCGGCTCCCGGGTGAGGATCCACCTCAGGACCGAGGCGTGGTCGATCGGGCGGAGGTTGCGGAACCGCCGCCCGTCGAAGTGCTCGGACGGCGGGCCGTCGTACCGGGGCGCGGAGAAATGGCGGCCGGCGAGAAGAACCGCCGCGGCCGCGGTCCCGGCGGCCGCGAGGCCGACAATGACTGCTTTCTTCATCATCAGAGGACCGAGCCGGCGGCTCCTTCGAGGATTGCTCTACCGGCGGCCGGTCGCCTCGATCACCTCGGCGATGCAAGCCGTCAGTTTCTTGACGGTCGGGATCTCGAGGAACTCGTTCGGTCCGTGCGCGTTGCTGTGCGGGCCGAGGACTCCGGTGACGATGAACTGCGCCCGGGGGAACTTCTCCTGCAGCATCCCCATGAACGGGATCGATCCGCCCTCGCCCATGCTCGACGTTTTCATGCCGAAATGCGTTTCCGAGGCCTTGTCGAGCGCCTTCTGAAGCCACGGCTCGATGTCGGGCGCTCTCCATCCGGCGGCGCCGCCGTCCGATTCCCACGTGACCTTCGCGCCGTACGGCGGGTTCTCCGTCAGGAGCTTCCCGATCCTTTTCTCCACCGCGAGCGCGTCGAGCGTCGGCGGGGTCCGGATCGAGAGCTTGAGGACGGTTTCGGGACGGAGGACGTTTCCCGCCTGCAGGATGTCGGGGAGCCCGTGCGCTCCGACGTAGGCGACCGAGGGGCGCCACGTCCGGTTGAGGATCAGATCGACCGGGTCCTTGCTCATCGGCTGCGCGTCTCCGAGCCAGGGGAACTTCGACCAGGTGTCGTCTCCGAGGATCTTCGCGGAGCGACGGATGCCTTCCAGGACCGCTTCCGGAACGTCGACGTACATCCATTCGGGCTTCACGCGTCCGGTCTCGGCGTCTTCGAGCCGGTCGAGGATGATGCGGAGGATCCGGAAGGTGGAGGCGATCACGCCGCCGGCGTCGCCGGAGTGGACGCCTTCCTCGAGAATGCGGGCGGTCAGGTTTCCCGTGATGACGCCGCGGAGCGAATTCGTCAGCCAGAGCTGGTCGTAGTTCCCGCAGCCGCTGTCGAGGCAGACGATGAGGTCGGGAGTGCCGATCCGCTCCTTCAGATGGTCCACGTACCACGGGAGGTCGAACGATCCGCTCTCTTCCGTGCTCTCGATCATGGCGACGAGCCGCGGATGGTCGACGTTCTGCTCCTGGAGCGCCTTGATGGCGCCCACCACGCCGAAGGTGGAGTATCCGTCATCCGCCGAGCCGCGGCCGTAAAGTCGGTCGCCTCGGCGGACCGGGGTCCAGGGGCCGAGCCCTTCCTCCCAGCCGATCATCTCCGGCTGCTTGTCGAGGTGTCCGTAGAGGAAGATCGTCCCGGGCCTTTTGCCCGCGACTTCGATGAGGATCACCGGGCTCTTTCCCTCCGGCTCGAGGACCTCGATCGAGGCGTCGCGGAGGTTCTGCTGCTTCGCCCAGTCGGCGAGCAGGCGCACGGCCCGCATCATGTGGCCGGTATTCCGCCAGTCGGGATCGAAGAAGGGGGAAAGGTTGGGGATCTCGATGTAGCGCTCCAGCGTCGGCAGCGCCTTCTCGTCCCAGAATCGGTCTACGGTCTCACGGGTTTTCTGCGGGTTCATCCTGAGCTCCTCGGATTGGATGTTGACGCCGGGCGACTACGCCGGGCGTGGCGTGGAAGGTCCGCCGGGAGGGAGAGGCGGAGCTCAGCCGGGGCGGGAGGATATCACGCGAAACTGCAGCGGCCGGTCAGGGAACGGTAGCGTCGAGGGCGTCACGGGGTGAAGTTCTGGGGGGGGAGCGCCTCTTCGTCATCGAGCGTGCTCATTTCGGCGCAGAGGCGGATCAGCTTGCGGACTTCGGGGGTCGCTTCGTCCCAGGCGTGACAGAGGCGATCGACCTCCTCCTCGCTCTCGCCGAGCCGCACGGTGAAGCCGTCGGCGGGCTGCGTGGGGCGCGCGAGGATCGTCTTGCGCCACGTCTTGTTCGGGCCGGGGCGGCAGGAGACGTAGGACGCGGGCTCTTTGCGGCGGACCTTGCCGCTTCGCCCGGAATCGCGGAGAAACGGGACGTCCGCGCCGAGCGCTGCGACGGCGCCCCGCGCGTTGGCTTTCTGCGCCTCGAGGGCGCGCTGAACGTGGTCGCTGATCAACCGTCTCACGAGCGCGGCCGAGGCCGGATCGGCCGAGACGAATTCGACGGCGGTCATGAAGATCCGCTCGCCGCGCGCTTCCGAAAGGACCGCCTGGAAATCGCACCGGGTCACGCGTCCGGCCGCCGCGATCGGGTCTCCGTCGTACTCGAACTGGAGCTGCACCGGGGCCCCGATCTCGAGGGGTTGCTCGTGCCGCACGCGCGCGCCGAACATACCGACGTCGATCAGGTGCGCGCGTTGCCCTTCGATACGGGCTGGATGCGGGTCGGTGAAGGTGACGCGTTCGACGCGGCGGCGATCGTCGGTCATTGGAGTGAAGTTTATCAGCAAAGGATCAGGGCCATGGCGGCCCTGATCCTTTGCGAATTTCCGCTCCGGGGCGCGTCTATTTCGCGAACACCTGGTCCACGGGCGTGATCGTCACGTCCGCCGGCTCGATGCCGAGCTTCCGCGCGCCGATCCTGTGGTCCTCCTCGAGCAGCGACGCGGGTTTTTCGGCGTCGTACTTGATGGGGGAGACGCGGTCGGTGACGAGGGCTTCCTTGAGGCCTTCCGCATCGTCGGCGATGATGACGACGAACATGTTCTTCGCCTGCAGGTGCTTCCGGACGGCGCGGTTCACGTCGTCGACCGTGAGCTTCTGCAGCGCGTCGCGCATGTACCTGGTGAACTCGGGAGTGCCGTAGAAAGCCGAGTCGAGCGCGTATCCGACCTGCTGGTTCTGCGTCGAGGTCAGGACGAAGACGTTCTTCATCAGATACTCGCGGGCCGACTCGAAGTCCTCCTTCGAGAGGCCGCCGGAGACGAGCTTCTCGAGCTCGTGCGTGGCGATCCGGAGCGCCATGTGCGCGTTCGCCGGGACGACGGGGCGGATCCAGATCTCGAAGATCTGCGCCCGCCGCGCGACGTTCGGTTCGGGGGAAGAGAGGAACATCCCACGCGGGAACGCCTCGATGTAGGCGTAATCGCCGTAGTTCATGCCGCGGACTTCGCGAATGCGCTGGTAGAGGTGCGACATCGACGAGCGGTGCTCGCCGAGCCAGGAGCGCGCGACCGACAGCGCGGCGAAGTCGGGGTGGGATCGGGTGACGTCGATCGGGAAGCCGAGCGAGATCGCGACCCCCCGTGTCGTCTTGTCGATGATCTCGACTTTCACGCCGTCCGGCCTGGTCGCGGCGGGAGCCGCGGGATCGCCGGAGCGTCCGGATGGGAGCTTCGAGAGCTCGCTCCGGAGGCGCGCCGTCATCTCGGGCGGGACCGAGCCGCCGAGTCCGATGGTCAGATGGCCGAGCGTGTAGTGCTTCCGGATGAACTCGCGGACGTCGTCGAGGGTGATCGCGTCGATTCCGGCGACGGTCCCGACCGGCGGGTGCGCGTACGGCGTGCCGCGGAAGATCAGGGACTGGAGGCGCTCCTTGCCGAGCTCCTCGTCGTTGTTCGCGCGCAGATCCTGGACGAGCGCGTTCCTCTGCGCTTCGCGGAGGCGCTTGAAATCATCCTCGCGCAGGCCCGGGTCGAGCAGCTGCGGGAGGGCGATGTCGAGGAACTTCTGCCAGTTGTCGGCGTGGATCCGGCCGGTGAAGGTCGTCATCTCCTTGTCGACCTGCCCGCTCAGCGACCCCGCCATGGGATACAGCGCCCGATTGATCTCGTCGATGCGCATCGACTTCGATCCCGCCTCCGAGATCATCGCGGCGGAGAGCATCGCCAGCCCTTCTTTCCCTTTCGGGTCGTGCGCCGAGCCGGCGTCGAAGAGGAGCTTGACCGTGAGCTGCTGGAGCGGCGAGCTCACCGTGACGACCTTCAGGTCCGCGGCCGGCGTCGCGTCGGCCCTCGGGGCCATCGATTCGATCGCCGGCTGTTTCGCGATCGCTTCCGGCATCGGGTCGTGGGCGAGCGTCGTCACGACCATCCGGGCATCCGTGAACCACGCGCGTGCCGCCGCCTGCAGGTCGTCCGGGGTCAGCTCCTCGTACCGCCCATACAGGTTGTTGAGCGTCTCGTACGAGCGGAAGAAGTGCGCGAACTGGGCGACGGTTCCCGCGATCGCTCCCGTGTTGTCGAGCCGGCGGACGAACGAGTAGCGCGCGTTCGACTTCGCGTCCCGCAGGCGCTGCGCGTCCACGCTCGTGTTCCGCGCGGCCGCGACCGTCTTGAGGATCTCGTCGCGGACGTAGGCCGCGTCGCCGGCCTTCTTGAGCCGCGCGTAGATCGGGATCAGGCCTGGATCCTTGTTCGGCCCGAAGAACACGCCGAAGTCGTCGACGATCTGCTCCTGCTCGACGAGCTTCTTGTAGAGGTCCGAGGTGGGGCCGAACCAGAGGTCGAGCAGCATGTCGGCCGCGGCGAAGTCTTTCGTGGCGTCCGAGAACGCCGGGCCGTGGAACGCGACGATGAGCCACGGAAGGGTCTCCCCCTCCCAGGTGACGTTCGCGTACTTCGGCCCCGTCGGGGCCGGTTCGGCCGGGATGTCGAGCTTGAACGCGCCCGGCTTCCAGTCGCCCCAGTACTTCTCGACGAGCCCGAGCGTCTTCTGCGGGTCCACGTCGCCCGCGACGATCACCGTCGTGTACTCCGGCCGGTACCAGCGGCTGAAGAAGACCTTCGCGTACTCGTACTGGTTCGGCATGTCCTCGATGTCTCGGATGAAGCCCATCGTGGTGTGCTTGTACGTGTGGGTCGTGTAGGCGGTGTCCGAGAGGACCTCGAACAGCTTCTGGACCGGGTTCGCGCTGTTCTTGTTGTACTCGCCCAGAATCGCGCGCGCCTCCGTCTTGAAGTCCTCGACCGAATAGTTGAGGTTCTTGAAGCGGTCGGCCTCGATCATCAGCATCGTCTCGAGGTCGTCCTTCGCGAACGTCATGTGGTAGTTGGTCAGGTCGTCCGAGGTGTAGGCGTTGCTCTGCGCGCCGGCCTTCGTGAGGATCTCCTGGTACTTCTCGCTGGGAAACTTCTCGGTCCCCCGGAACATCATGTGCTCGAAGAAATGGGCGAACCCCGACTTGCCCGGCTCGACTTCGTTCCTCGACCCGGTCTGCACCGGGATCTGGAGCGAGACGAGGTTGGGGAATCCGGTGGGAACGACGATGACCTGCAAGCCGTTCGGAAGCGTCTTCTCGACCGCGTTGAAGGGGAGGATCTTCGAGGATGCGTTCCTGGCAGGGCCCGTCTGAGCGGCAGCCGCGACGGACAGCGCGACGACGAGCAGGACTGCGAACATGCGGACTCTCGACATAAATCTCCTTTTTGGGTCCTGGCGCTGCGGGCGGCGGTTCTCAGGCCTCGGGTCTCAGAGCTTCGATTCCCGTTGCGGTTGTGTGAGCGCGCAGGCGACGAGTGAGAACAGTAGCAACAACGGGTCGGCTGGGACGACCTATTTCGTCAATATTCCCCCGTGACGGTTCGGTGGCAGTTTCGCGGAGCGTCGGGCCGGAGGCGCGCGGGAGGCGCGGCGTCAGATCCGTCTTCCCCGGGGCACGAGCACGCGCAGCGAGGAGGGGACGACTTCGAAGCGCATCGAGGCGCCCAGCAAGATCGGCTCGCCGTCGAGGTGCGCGGGGCCGGGCTCGTCGCGCTCGACGCGCGCCCCCGCGGTCCGCACGATCGAGACTCCCGCCCCGTCGCGAAGCGTTCCCGCGAAGAGCCGGCGCAGCAGGATCGGGACCGCCAGAAGGGGAGGCTCTTCGAGGATGCAGACGTCGAGCATGCCGTCGCGCAGGGAGGCGGCGGGAGCGATCCGCGCTTCGTTGCCGTACTGGCTCGAGTTGGCGACCGCGACCAGCAGGGCGCTCCGCTCGAGAACGCCCTCGTCGCTCTCGATCCGGTAGCGGCGCGGCCGGTAGCTGCGGAGCAGGAGCGCCACCTCGCGGACGTACGTCTGCAACCCGCGTTTTCCGCCGATGCCGAACCGATGAGCCACCTCGGCGTCGAATCCGACGCCGGCTACGCCGAGAAAGGGCCGCCCGTCGACGCGCGCCGTGTCGATCGTCTCCACGCCGGCCGCAGCGAGCCCGTCGAGCGCTTCGATCGGATCCATCGAGATCCCGAGGTGCCTCGCGAGTCCGTTGCCGGACCCAACCGGAAGGATGCCCAGCGCCAGGGGTGTGCCGATGAGCCGGGTTCCCAACTCGTGGACCGTGCCGTCGCCTCCCACCGCGATGAGAGCGTCCACGCCCGTGCGCGACGCTCCCTCGACGATCCCGTCGAGCTGCTCCAGCTCGTCGCAGCGGATCGTCATCGCCTCGAGGCCCGCCCGGGCGCACCGTCGATCGATCGCCGACAGGAGGCGGCCGAAATCGCGTCCGCGACCCGCGCGGGGGTTGACGATGAAGAGGATGTTCACGCGTGTAGAATACGCACGAGTCCTCTCCAGCGGAATGCCGCGACCCGATGAAAGCCCGATGACCGCGCCGGAAACACCCACAGTGCTCCTCCTCGACGATAACCCGCTCGTCCTCAAGCTGGGCCGCGCTCTCCTCGAGAAGGAAGGGTGCGCCGTCAGGACGACGAGCAACTGGGGAGAGTTCGGTCAGGCGATGATTGCGACCCCTCCCGATATGATCCTGATGGACGTGAACATGCCGTCGATCAGCGGCAACCGCCTGACGGAGATCCTGAAGATGAATCCGAAGAAGGCGACCATCCCGGTCGTTCTGATGTCGGACATGCCGGAGGACGCGCTCTCGCAGATGGCGGCGAAGTCGGGCGCGGACGACTGGATCCGCAAGCCGCTCACGCGCGACAAGATCGTCGCGCTGCTGGCCAAGTACCTGCGACGACCCTCCTAAGAGGTACCCCTTTCCTCCGACCGTTCTCGCCTGGATGTCCCTCACGAGAGTGTCGATGAACCGATCGGCGGTGATGAAGTTCAGACCCCGGGCCTCAGACCTCAGGCCTCAGACCCGCATACCGAGCCTGGCCGTCGGTCCTCGGGGCGGTCTGAGGTCTGCGGTCTGAGGTCCGGGGTCCGAGGTCTGAGGTCTGAGGTCTGAGGTCCGGGGTCCGAGGTCTGGGGTCTGAGGTCTGAGGTCCTGGGTCCGGGGTCCGAGGCCGAAAAGGGATGCGCGAATCACGCGACGCGGAGTTGCCGGTGCTGAGCCGGCTCCGATCCGAGCTCGAGGGTCTCGGCGCCCGGGTACGCGTCGGCTTTCCCTTCTGGCTGCGCCCGTTCGTGCTTCGAGGGGTCGTGGCCCTCACCCTGGGCCGCCGCATCTATCTCGCACCTCTTCTGGCGGCCCGCGGGGAGGCGGCGATCGAGCGGACGCTCCGCCACGAGCTCGTCCACGTGCGGCAGGTCGTACGCCTCGGGCTCGTGCGGTTTCTCACCCACTACCTGCTCGAGTACATCCGCCTCCGCCGCTCGGGACGGGCCCACTTCGCGGCCTACCGCGCGGTGAGCTTCGAGGAGGAGGCCTTTGCCGGGGAGGAGGAAAGGGTAGCGGAAGCGGCGGAAGCTCCATATAATCAAACGATTCCGTCAGAACCGGACGTCGCCTCGATGGTGCAATTTCATTCGCTTGAAGCGCCCGATCTCGAGCGATTCCTCGAGCGCCACAAGGCGTCGTTCTCCCTTCGGAGCGAATTCGACCTCGATCACATCCTCCGCGAGATCCTCCGGAAGGCCAACGAGTTCGTTCCGGCCGAGGCGGGCTCGATCCTGCTCGACGACCCGTTCCGCAAGATGGCGTCGCGGAGCGAGAACGACCTGGTGTTCATCGCGACCTTCGGCAGCGGGAGCGAGAACCTGGTCGGGCAGCGCCTCTCCGCGGGATCGGGGATCGTCGGGCGGGTCTACCAGACGGGTGCGCCGTACCTCTCGCGCGACGTGCGGGAGGACGAGTTCTTCTTCCCCGGCATCGACCAGCAGATCGGCTACCGGACCGACTCGATCGTGTGCGTCCCGATCTACATCGGCAAGAACGTCTGCGGAGTGCTCGAGCTGATCAACCGCTCGGACGGAAGGGTCTTCACCGAGCGCGACATGACGCTGCTCGAGATCTTCGCGGGATACACCTCGTTCACGCTGCAGAACGCGCTGGACGCGAAGCGCGCGCAGGAGCTCGCGAAGCGGGACGACCTGACGGGACTGTTCAACGACCGGTGGCTCCACGTCCGGCTCAACGAGGTCCTCGTCGACGCGAGCCGGAGCGGCCGGCCCGTCGTGCTGATCTTCATGGACCTCGACTACTTCAAGACCGTCAACGACGCGCACGGCCATCTGGCCGGAAGCCAGGTGCTGCGCGAAGTCGGCTTCATCCTCAAGCGGCTCATCACGCACGAGGGCGCGGTGACGGCCCGGTACGGAGGCGACGAGTTCGTCATCGTCCTTCCGAACGCCGAAATCGACGACGGCGTCGCGCTCGCCGAGACATTGAAGGACGCGATCGTCGCCAACACCTTCCTCGACCGCGATTACGGCTACGGGATGCCGGCGCTCCATCTGGCGAACGTCCTGTCGGCCTCGTTCGGCGTGGCGGACTTCGTTCCCGCCGCCGGAAGCGGCGATTCGACGGACGCGAGAAAGAACGACCTCATCAAGAGAGCGGACGCCGCGATGTACATGGCCAAGTCGCAGGGGAAGGGGAGAATCGTCGTCAGCCGCAGCGATGCCGCGCCTGCGGACGGGGCCGGGGTCGCCGGTTCTCGGAAAAGCCACGAACAGACCAGATGATCGGAGCCGCCGGGAAGAGTAAAATCCCGCATCCGACCGGGCTCATTCTCGGAATACAAACACGGATTACAGGCCACCGATGCGCCTGAAGGGAGACGCCTTGAGTAAAGTTCTAGCCGAGTACATCTGGATCGACGGGCAGAGGCCGACCGCGAAACTCCGCTCCAAAACGAAGGTCCTCGACGGGAAGGTCATGTCCGTGGAGGACATCCCGGACTGGGGGTTCGACGGATCGAGCACCTACCAGGCGGAAGGGCATTTCAGCGATCTTCTGCTCAGCCGGTCCGCTTCGTGAGGGATCCCCTGCACGGCGACGGGGACATCCTCGTGCTGTGCGAAGTGTTCAATCCGGACGGCACCCCGCACTGGAGCAACACGCGGGCGCGCCTCCGCGAGGTGGCCGAGAAGTTCGCCAGCCACGAGTCGCTCTTCGGGATCGAGCAGGAGTACACGCTCTTCGAAGGGAACAAGCCGCTCAACTGGCCCGAGCGCGGTTTCCCGGCCCCGCAGGGCGGCTACTACTGCGGAGTCGGAAACGACGAGGTCTTCGGCCGCGAGGTCGTCGACGCGCACACGGAAGCCTGCATCCGGGCCGGGCTCGCGATCGTCGGGACGAACGCCGAAGTGATGCCCTCTCAATGGGAGTTCCAGATCGGCGCGCTTCCGCCGCTGGAAGTGGCGGACGAGGTCTGGCTCGCGCGCTGGCTCCTCTACCGCGTCGGCGAGGATTTCGGCGTGGCGGCCACGCTCTATCCGAAGCCGATGAAGGGCGACTGGAACGGAGCCGGAGCGCACACGAACTTCTCGACGAAGTCCATGCGCGCGGAGGGCGGGATCAAGGTGATGGAAGCGGCGATGCCGAAGCTCGAAGCCCGCCACACGATCACATGAAGATCTACGGCGCGCACAACGAGGAGCGCCTCACCGGGCTTCACGAGACCGCGCCCATGCACGAGTTCCGCTGGGGCGTCAGCGACCGCGGCGCGTCGATCCGCATCCCGATGGCCACGGCGCGCACCGGCAAGGGCTACTTCGAAGACCGCCGCCCGGCCGCCAACATGGACCCGTACGAGGTGTGCGCCATCCTGATCGAGACCGTGTGTTCGTAGCCGCGCGCCGCGCGCGCGGCGTCTAGGCGTCTAGGGCGTCTGGGCTCTGGGGGTCTGGGGCGTCCAGGGCGTCCAGGGTGTCTTGCGGGTTGTGCAGGCGCGCAGCGCCGAAAGATTCGACAGCACCGGGCGTCAGCCCGGTGGAACTGGACGGGATTCAACAGTTCGAGCCGCGCAGCGGCGACACATTTGTACCGCCGCTGACGCGGCTCATGTTTTGTTGCGGGGCATCGCGACACCGGGCTGACGCCCGGTGCTGTCGATTGTCGCGGCGCTCGCGCGCCTATGACGCGTAGACGCCCAAGACGCCCAAGACGCTCCAGACGCCCAAGACGCCCAAGACGCCCAAGACGCTCACTTCCACGCCATCTGCGGCACCGAGAGCAGGAACCCCGACGGATAGGTCACGTACCCGGTCAGCCCCTTCTTCATGATCGCGATGTTCGAGCGGTGGAAGAGCGAGACGTACGGCAGGTCGCGCGCGAGGATCTTGCTGGACCTGCCCGTAGAGCTGTTTCCGCTGTCCCTGATCGAACGTCGCGCGCGCCTGCTCGATCAGCCGGTCGAGCTCGGGGTTGACGTAGTAGCCGCGGTTCTGCCCTTCCGGCGGCAACGCGTCCGCCGAGTGAAGATCGACGAGTAGAAATCGGGATCCGAAACGCCCGCCCGCCGCAGCGAGAAGACCTGGAAGTTTCCCTTCTGCACGTCCTCGAGGAACGTCCCGAACTCGTTCGACTGGATCTCCACCTCGACGCCGATCTGCCGCAGCATCTGCTGGATGATCTGCGCCTGCTGATTCGCTTCGGCGTCGGTCGATGTGCGGTAGACGATCCTGAACCGCGGCTTCGGGCCGTCGCCGTCGGGATCGCGCCGCCCTGCCTCGTCGAGGAGCTGCTTCGCGCGGTCGACGTCGTAGGGATACGTCGGCAGGTTCGCCGCCGCCGCCCAGTGGCTCTGCGGGAAGCATCGATTCGGCGACCCGCCCGTGGCCGAGAAGGAGGTCCTTGACGATGCCCTCGCGGTCGATGCCGTGCGCGATCGCCCGGCGCACCTTCACGTCCTCGAGGATGGGGTCCCGGAGGTTGAACGCGAGGTACTGATACGTCGCGCCCGGCTCTTCGACGACCTGGAAGTCGTCCCCGCTCCTGAAGCGCGACACCATGTCGAACGGCATCGCGTTGAGGACGAAATCGACCGAGCCGTTCCGCAGCTCCAGCACGCGCGTCGTCGCGTCGGGGATGATGCGGATCGTCACGTCGTCGATCTTGGGCGCGCCGCCGTAGTAGCCGTCGAACGCCTGCAGACACGACGCGGTCGTCAGGACGGAAGTCGACGACCTTGTACGGCCCCGCGCCGATCGGCCGCGCCTTGAATGCCTCCGCGTCGGCCCCCTGCGGGACGATCCCGACCGTCAGGTTGTCGAAGCATGCCGGCGTTGGGCTCCGTGAAGTGGATCACGAACGTGCGGTCGTCGGCCGCCTGGAACGACTCCACGGTCGAGTAACCGGACTTCTTCGGCGAGTTGAACGCGTCCGCCATCAGCGAGTATAGGTGTACTCGACGTCCTTCGCCGTGAGCGGCCGCCCGTCCTGGAACTTCACGTTCGGCCGGAGGTGAAACGTCATCGTCTTGCCGTCGGGAGAGACTTCCCACGCCTCGGCGAGGTCGGGCGCGTGGCCCGATTCGGGGGTGAACTTCACGAGCCCCGCGTAGATGAGATCGAAGACTCGCCCGGATGCCTGGTCGCTGCCCACGCGGGCATCGAGATTCGTCGGGCTCGTGTCGAACGCGATCACGAGCGCCTTCTCGGCGGCTCCTCCGCCCGCCTTCTTTTCCGATCCGCCGCCGCACGCCAGGGCGAGCATCGCCGCGAGCGAAAGAGCCGCGATTGAGATGCGTCTCATGAGGCACTCCTTCCTTTGCTGCTTCCCCGCCCGGCATTGCCAGAACTCTGCCGGTTTGCCCCGGTGTGGTGTGAGCCTCCCCCCGCCCCCGGGGGAGCAGGCGGGACCGCGGCGTTTGTTATCATGCCCGCGACTCCGAGATCGGCGCCAGGAGCTCCTCCCGCATGCATATTTCCGTTCCGGTCCGCCGGATCGTTCTGATTTCTCTCGTCCTCGCGTGCGCGTCCGCCCTGCTCTGGGGGCGCCTCGGGGCCCACGCCGCCGCGCCCGCGCCCGGTCATCGTCATCGGATTCGACGGCGCCGACGCCGCATACACCGAGAAGTGGATGGACGAAGGGAAGCTCCCGAATCTCGCGCGGCTTCGGCAGATGGGGACCTACCGCCCGCTCCGCCCGACGCTTCCCGCGCAGACGCCCGTCTCGTGGTCGACGTTCGCCACCGGGATCGATCCCGGCCGGACCGGGATCTTCGACTTCCTCCGCCGCGACCCGAAGACCTACATGCCCGTCTTCGCCGCGTTCGAGGAGACGAGCGTGCCGTTCCTCTTCGGCGAGCGGAACGCACGTCGTCGCTCGCCGCTGATCGCGTTCGCCGTCCTCTTCCTTCTTCTCCTGCTCGTTCTCAAGCTGTGCGCGACGGGCCCTCCGCACGGCGGCCGTCGCCGCCAGCGGCCGTCGCGCTCCTCGGCGCCGCCGCGGCCTGGGTCGTGGTCGACGAAGTACGTCCCCGAGACAACGCCCCGGCGTCGTGAACCGCCGCGCAGGGGATGCCGATGTGGGACGTCGTCGGCGAACGCCGGGCTGCAAGCGCGAAAGTCGTCCAGATCCCGGTCACGTTTCCCGCGAACGATTTCGACGAGGGGCCACATGCTCTCGGGCCTCGGCGTTCCCGACATGTCGGGGCGCGATCGGCAAGCCGTTCTACTTCACCTCCGAGCTCGACCTTCGAGACGAGCGGCTCGAACGAGTTCTCGATCGAAGTCGTCCAGCTCGAGGACAACCGCGGGGTCATCGAGACGGAGGTCGTCGGACCGCCGAACAAGCTCTTCGGCGATCCGCCCTTCATCTCGCAGCCCGATGACGATCACGGTCGCGGCCGACCGGCAGTCGATCGAGATCGCCCTCGGCGAGCAGAAGCATTCACTCTGCGCGCCGGCCAGTGGACGCGACTGGGTCGAGTTCACGTTCCAGTTCAATCCGCTCGTCTAAGGTGCAAGGGGATCAGCCGGTTTCATCCTCATCTCCGTCCAGCCGGAAGTGCAGCTCTACCTTTCGCCGATCAACTTCGACCCGCGAGAACCTCCCGCCGGGCTTCCGGATCTCGACGCCTCCGCAATGGGCGGGCGAGCTCGCGGAGAAGCACGGGCGCTTCAAGACGATGGGATGGGCGATCGACACCTGGGCGATCTCCGAGGGCTTCGCGAGCGAGCAGATGTTCTGGGACGACATGGAGTGGACGGTCGAGCAGTTCCGGAAGATGTACCATCGAGTTTCTCGAGGAGCGACGACGACCTGCTCGTCCAGCAGTTCGAGTTCACCGATCGGGTCGGCCACGTCTTCTGGCGGTTCGTCGATCCGGAGCATCCGGCGTACGACCCGGAGCTCGCGCGGCGAGTGGGGCGCCGGGCCTTCTGAAGTCGTACCAGCTCATGGACGCGATCGTCGGCGAAGCGATGGCGGCGGCCGACAAGCAGGGCGCGGCGCTGATCGTGATGTCGGACCACGGCTTCGCGACGTGGCGGCGCTCGATCAACTACAACACCTGGCTCGCGCAGAACGGCTATCTCGCCCTCCGGACCGGCGTGCAGACCGAGAGATCGCAACCTCGAGATCCTCTTCGACTCAGGGAGAGTTCTGGGAGAACGTCGACTGGTCGAAGACGCGCGCCTACGCCCTCGGCCTCGGGAACATCTACATCAACCTCGAAGGGGCGCGAGGCCCAGGGGACGGTACGCCCCGGCGCGGAGTACGAGGCGCTCAAGCAGGAGCTGAAAGGGAAGCTCGAGGCGATCGTCGACCCGGAAAACGGAGAGAAGCCCGTCTCGCGCGTCGTCACGCGCGAGGAGGCCTACTCGAAGTTCGACCCGAACCTCATCCCCGACCTCTTCGTGACGAACAATCCCGGCTACCGCGTCTCGTGGCAGACGTCCCTCGGCGGCGTCCAGAAGGACCTCTTCACGGTCAACGACCGCGTCTGGAGCGGCGACCACTGCTCGCTCGACCCGGAGAAGGTCAAGGGGATCTTCTTCTACAACCGGAAGCTCGACGACCGACCGCGCACCCTACATCGCCGACATCTACCGACCGTGCTCGATCTGTTCGGCCTCGAAGCCGCCGTACGAGCTGGACGGGGTGGCGCTGAAGCTAAGCGGGGTCTCGAAAGCCGTTCTCCGTTCTCCGTTCTCCGGCTTCTCCAGGGTTCTCGCGTTCCTTTGCCGTTCTTGCGTACTCGCGAAACTTCGCTTTCAAGCGCAGGCGCACGGACATCGGAATCGGAGAACCAAACGTTGAACCGCACGTCGCTATCCGCTACAATCCCCCCGCCGCATGGATTACAAATCTCTCCTCGCACAAGTCCAGAAAACCCTCGCATCCATTGAGACCACCGACGACCTGGGGGCGACCGTCGCGCAGCTCGCGGAGACCATGGCCCGCGAATTTCCGCGACCAGCTCGGGATCACCGGCGGGCGGCTCTACGAATGCCGCGACGACGAGTACATGCTCGTCCACCGCTTCGGCGATTCAGGCGTGGGGGAGGTGGGGATCGCCGTCTCGCGGAACTACAAGCCGATCGAGCTGACGGTCGAGAACGGGGTCGTCGTCATGGACCCGAGCGACCCCGGCGTCGATCCGGTCTTCGAGGAGAAGATCGGCGCGCGGCGCTTCGCCGCGATCGCGGTCGGCGACGAGGACTAGATTCTGAGCTTCAACGTTCCCGAGAGCCTGCCGAAGGAGGACATCCTCTTCTCGCTCAACCTGGTCCGCTACGCGATCAACCAGAAGCTCCGCGACCGAGCGGTTCGAGACGATCATGGACGAAGGCTCAGCGGATCCAGCTCTCGATCCTTCCGCAGCGCATCCCGCAGTACCGCGGCTACGACATCTACGGGAAGACGATTCCCGCGGAGATCGTCAGCGGCGACTTCTACGACTTCATCCCGGTGAGCGACAACATCCTGGGGCTGGCGATCGCCGACGCCTCCGGCCACGGCCTTTCCGCCGCCCTCGTCGTGCGCGACGTCTACATGGGCCTCCGGATGGGCGTGGACCGCGACTTCAAGATCATCCGGACGATGCAGAAGCTGAACCGCATCATCCACCGCTCCCGCCTCACGACGAAGTTCGTCTCGCTCTTCTACGGCGAGCTCGAGGACGAGCGGGACGTTCATCTACACGAACGCCGGCCACAATCCGCCGTTCGTCCTGAAGGACGAGGGAGTCGAGTTCCTCCGGCACGGAGGGACGGATTCTCGGTCCCACGCCGGATGCGACGTACAACCGCGGCTACATCGCCATCGAGCCGGGCGACATCCTCTGCCTCTACACCGACGGGATCGTCGAGGCGCACGACGAGAACGACGAAGAGTTCGGCATCAACCGCCTCATCTCGCTGGTCCGGGAGCACGGCCCGCGGTCGGCGCAGGAGATCGTGACCGAAGTCCTCGCCGCCGTCCGCGCGTGGGCGACGTTGGAATCCGAGGACGACAAGACCGTCGTGATCGTCAAGGCGATCTGGCGGGACGGCGCGGCGCGGTAGATGATTGAGTTCAGAATGCGGAATGAGAATTGGGGAAACTAGAATATTGAATGTTGAATGTTGAATGTTGAATGGGTTCGGGATGCCATCGTTCAACATTCACAATTCGCAATTCAACATTCAGTGTTGGTGAGCTCTCGCGAGCTCCAAGTCGTGATCAGAAGTCCCGGAGGAGTGATCGTGGCCGAGGTCCTCTACATCAACGGCAGGTACACCACCACGGACGAGAAGGTGATCGGGGTCGAGGACCGCGGCCTTCAGTTCGGCGACAGCGTCTACGAGGCGCTCAAGTTCCTGCGCGGCGCGCCGCTCTTCGTCGGGCGCCATTACGCCCGGATGCGCGGCGGGCTCGAAGAGCTCGAGATCCCGCTGCCGTGGAGCGAGAAGGAGTACCTCGCCCTCCTGCGCGAGCTCATCTCGCGAAGCCGCCTCGAGGAGGGGCTCATCTACATGCAGGTGACGCGCGGGGAGGCGGAGCGCGCGCATTTCTGGCCGGAAGGGCTGACGCCGACCACCATCGCGTACGCGCGCAAGCACCGTTTTCCCGACGCGGCCAAGAAGGAAAAAGGAATCGTGGTCGTGACGACTCCCGATCAGCGGTGGGGTCTCTGCAACATCAAGGCGACGACGCTCCTCCCGAACGCGCTCGCGAAGAAAAAGGCGCAGCGCGCGAACGCGGAGGAGGCGATCTTCCTCGACGAGGCGAGGTGACCGAAGGGGCGAGCTCCTCGTTCTTCGCGGTCCGCGAGGGCCGGCTCGTAACGCACGCCTCCGACCGCGCGATCCTCGCCGGCACCGTCCGCGACGAGGTCATCTCCCTCGCCCTTCTCGCCAAGATCCGCGTCGACGAGCGCCCGGTCCGCGAAGCGGAGCTCTACGAGCTCGACGAGGCCTTCATCACGAGCACCTCGATGGGCGTCATGCCCGTGCCCACGATCGATGACCGCGTCATCGCCAACGGCCGCCGCGGCAAGCTGACCGCAACGGTTCAGAAGATGTTCGATGAGCGGGAAGTGAGCGAGGCGGAGAGCGTGGGGCGGGGATGATCCTGCGTTGCAGATTGCAGATTGCAGATTGCATCGTCGGTTTTCCGGGGGTCTCGCTTCGCTCGACGCCCCGGCTACCTTACCCTCTGCGAGAGGCTTCGCCGTCGAGCGCTGACGCTCCAGACGCCCCAGACGCCCCAGACGCGTTTCACTCGCAGCTTTTCAGAAAGAACGAGAGCGCCTCGAGGCGGATGCGGAGGTCGACGTTGCGCAGCCTCACGTCCTCGCGCTGGCGGAGCTGGGCGGGGGCGAAGTTGAGGATCGCGCGCACGCCTCCCTCGGCGAGCGCGTCGTACGCGGCCTGCGCCGCCTGCGCCGGAACCGCGATGACGCCGATGTCGACGTTCTGCTCCGCGAGAAAGCGCGGCAGCTCCTCGGACGGCAGGACGGGGATCCCGGTTCGCGAGTGCTGCCCCACGACCGCGGGATCGCTGTCGAACATCGCGACGATCGAGAAGCCCGGCTCCTGAAAGCCGCGGTAGCCGGCGAGCGCCATGCCGAGGTGGCCGGCGCCGATGATGACGACGTTGCGCGTCCGGTCGATACCGAGGGTCTCGATCAGATGCTGCTTGAGCCGGACGACCTCGTAGCCGACCCCGCGGATCCCGAGCTCGCCGAAGTTGGCGAGGTCCTTCCGGATCTGCGCGGAGTTGAGGTGAAAGCGCCGCGCGAGGGCGTGCGAGGAGATCGTCTCGACCCCCTCTTCCTCGAGCCGCTGGAGGCACCGCAGATAGACCGAGAGGCGGTCGGTCGTCAGCTCCGATACGTCACGGCATTCGTTTCTGCGGTCGCTCTCGTTGCCGTCCATTGGGTCAGGGAAGCCGTGCGATCACCGCCGTCGCCGCATCCAAGGCTCCTCGGAACAGGGGCGTTGGAGCGATCCCGAGGAGGATGATGCCGACGATCGAGATCGCGAGCGCGACGCTCGAGAAGACGCCGCGGTCCGGCTCCACGGAGAGATCGTCCGCGTCCTTCATGTAGAGGAAGTAGACGACGCGGAGGTAGTAGTAGACCGAGACGATGCTCGCGAGGATGCCGATCAAGGCGATCCAGAGCGCGCCCGCCTCGATCGCGACCTTGAAGAGGTAGAACTTCGCCATGAACCCCGCGGTCGGCGGGATGCCGGCGAGCGAGAACATGCAGACCGCGAGGGCCAGGCCGTGGAACGGGTGGCGGAACCCCATCCCCGCGATGTCGTCGAGCGTCTGGGGCTCGTTCTGGTTCTTCTGAAGGAGCGAGATCACGCCGAACGCGCCGATGTTCATCAGCACGTACGTCGCGGCGTAGATCGTGATCGCCGCCACCGATTCGGGACGGAGCACGTACACCGCGATCGCCATGTAGCCGACGTGCGCGATGCCGGAGTAGGCGAGCATCCGCTTGAGATCGCGCTGCGCGATCGCGACGAGGTTGCCGACGATCATCGACAGCACGGAGAGCACCGCGATCAGGCCCGCCCACGCGGGCACCTCGGTGCCGCCCGAGAGCGCGTCCCAGATCCGGATGAGCGCGACGAGCGTCGCCGCCTTCGGCGCGGTCGAGAGCCACGCCGCGACCGGCGTCGGCGCTCCCTGGTAGACGTCCGGCGCCCACCCGTGGAACGGCGCGAGCGCGAGCTTGAACCCGAGGCCGCCGACGATCATGACGAGCGCGATCGTGAGAAGCGGAGGCGTGAGGGTGAGCGTTCGGTACCACTGCCCGAGCTGCGTCACGGACGTCGATCCCGTCAGCCCGTAGATCAGCGCCGCGCCGTAGAGGATGAACCCGGTCGCGAACGCTCCCATCAGAAAGTACTTGAGGCTCGCCTCGCTCGAGATCGGCGCGCGCCGGTGGCTCCCCACGAGAATGTAGATGCAGACCGAGAGCATCTCGAGGCCGAGGACGACGACGAGGAGGTCGAGGCCCTTGGCCATCATCATCATGCCGACCGTGCCCCAGAGGAGGAGAGCGTAGTACTCGCCCCCTTCCAGCCGCTCGCGGCCGAGGTACTCGCGCGAGAGCAGCGTGGCGAGGAGCGTCGCCAGGAGGAAGATGAGATCGAACAGGAGCGTCAGGCTGCCGATCTCGTAGGTGCCGCCGAAGAAGGTCCCTTGCGGCGCCCGGACCGCCGCGAAGGCCGCGCCGAGGATGATCAGGACCGCAACGTGCGAAAAGTACGGGCGGAGCCGCGCCGCGAACGCATCGAGCAGGATCAGCAGAAGCCCGCCGGCGACGAGGACCATCTCCGGGAGGACCGCGGAGAGCCAGTTGGGTTCGAGCAGAGGGTTGAGGGTCATCGTGCCGCTCCCGTTTCAGTGGCGTGCGCTCCGGCCGGGGCTTCGGGGGCGGGCGTGGTCCCCGCCAACATGATCTGCCGGTCGGTGCCCCGGCTCGCGACGGAGAGGAGCTGCTGGACCGAGGGATCGATCCGCCGCAGGAACGCGCCGGGGAAGAGCCCGATCCAGACCATCATCACGATGAGCGGGATCATCGCGGCGAGCTCGTTCCATCGGACGTCCGGGAGCCCTCGGTTCTCTTCGTGCGTCACCGGGCCGTAGAAGACCTTCTGAACGAGCCACAGCAGGTAGATGGCGGCGAGGATCACGCCCGCGGTCGCGAAGATCGTGAACCGCGGCATGGTCTGGAACGATCCCGAGAGGATCAGGAACTCGCCGACGAAGCCGTTGAGTCCCGGCAGGCCGACCGAGGAGAGCGCCGTGACGACGAAGAGGACCGCGTACACCGGCATCACCTTCGCGAGGCCGCCGAAATCCGCCAGCAGCCGCGTGTGGCGCCGGTCGTAGATGACGCCGACGAGAAGGAAGAGCGCCCCGGTGGAGATGCCGTGGTTGATCGACTGCAGGATCGAGCCGCTCATCGAGGCCTGCGTCATCGCGAAGATCCCGAGGACGCAGAAGCCGAGATGGGAGACCGAGGAGTAGGCGACGAGCTTCTTCATGTCGGGCTGCACCCACGCCACGAGCGCCCCGTAGATGATGCCGATCACGGCCAGCAGCGCGAAGAGCCAGGCCCATCGCGCGGTCGCCTCGGGGAAGAAGGGAAGCACGAACCGGATGAAGCCGTACGTGCCGAGCTTCAGCAGGACGCCGGCGAGGATGATCGACCCGCCCGTCGGCGCCTCGACGTGCGCGTCGGGGAGCCACGTGTGCAGCGGGAAGAGCGGGACCTTGATCGCGAAGGCCAGCGCGAAGGCGAAGAAGAGCAGGACCTGCGTCTTCATCGGGATCGTCAGGGTGTACAGATCGGCGATCGCGAAGCTGAGCGCGCCGGCCTGCTGGCTGAAGAGCCACCCCATGTAGATGATGCCGAGGAGCATGAGCAGCGAGCCCGCCATCGTGAAGATGAAGAACTTGATCGCCGCGTAGATCCGGTTCGCCCCTCCCCATACGCCGATGATCCCGTACATGGGGATGAGCATCAGCTCGAAGAAGACGTAGAAGAGGACGAGGTCGGTCGCCATGAAGGCGCCGATCATCCCGAACTCGAGGGCGAGCATCGCGACCAGGTACTCCTTCGGCCAGCGGTGGATCGAGTACCAGGAGGAGAGGAGGACGATCGGCGTGAGGAAGGTCGTCAGCAGGACGAGCCAGAGGGAGATGCCGTCCACCCCGAGCCCGTAGCGGATGCCCCAGTCGGGGATCCAGGCGTGGGACTCGACGAGCTGGACCGCCGCGGTCCCCGGCTCGAAGCGGGTGAGGATCAGCAGGGACGCAGCGAACGTGGCCAGCGACACCAGCAGGGCCGCCGCCTGGATCGTCCCCTGCGCGCGGCGGGGGAACAAGGCGAGGACGACCGCGCCGATCAGCGGCAGCCAGAGAACGGCGCTCAGCAGACTGTTCGTGAGCATTTCGATATCGACCTTCGTTCGTTGTCGCCCTGCCGGGCGATCAGAGATAAATCCACATGAAGACGACGATGCCGAGCAGCAGCATCAGAGCGTAGTTCCGGACGTTTCCGGTCTGGAAGAAGCGGAGCAGGTCCCCGACCGCGGCGACGACGTATCCCGACAGCATCAGCGTGCCGTCGATGACGGCGTCCACCCCGCGCCAGAAGAAATTCGAGGTGTTGCGCAGCGGCGTGACGACCGACGCGTCGTAGACCTCGTCGACCCAGTACTTGTTCTCGAGCGTCCGCCACAGCCCGGCGTGCTCGGAGGCGAGTCTCTCGTCGGTCGCCAGCCCGCGGTCGCGGTACCACGCCTTCGCGAGCGACCAGCCGGCCAGGGCCAGCAGCGTCGAAGCGACCATCACCAGGATTTCCGCGCTCGCGGGGATCTCGAAGATCCCCTCCCGCGCGCCCGCGATCTCCGGGAACATCGGGTGGAGCCATCCGTCGAGCAGATGGGAAGCGCGAATCGGGTGGCCGAGGACGTGCGGAATCCCGAGGAAGCCGCCGACGGCCGAAAGGAACGCGAGGACGATCAGCGGGATCGTCATCGTCGCGGGCGATTCGTGGGCGTGGTGCTCCTGCTCGTGCGTTCCCCGGAACGACCCGAAGAACACCATGTAGACGAGCCGGTACATGTAGAAGGCGGTGAAGAGCGCCGCGATCGAGCCGATGACCCAGATCGCCTTGCCGAGCTGCGGGAAGTACGGCGTGGCAAACGAGCTCGCGAGGATCTCGTCCTTCGAGAAGAAGCCCGCGGCGATCGGGAAGCCCGCGATCGCGAACGTCGCGACGGCGAAGGTCCAGAACGTGATGGGGATCTTCGAGCGGAGGCCGCCCATCTTCCGGATGTCCTGCTCGCCGCTCATCGCGTGGATGACCGAGCCGGAGCCGAGGAAGAGGCAGGCCTTGAAGAACGCGTGGGTCACCAGGTGGAAGATCGCGGCGACGAAGGCCCCGACGCCCGCGCCGATGAACATGAATCCGAGCTGGGAGACGGTGGAGTAGGCGAGCACCTTCTTGATGTCGTTCTGCGCGACGCCGATGGTGGCGGCGAAGAGCGCCGTGAGGGCGCCGACGATCGCGACGACCGCCATCGCGGTGGGCGCCTGGCGGAAAAGGACGTTCGAGCGCACGACGAGGTAGACCCCGGCGGTGACCATCGTCGCGGCATGGATGAGGGCGGAGACGGGGGTCGGGCCGGCCATCGCATCGGGCAGCCAGACGTACAGAGGAAGCTGGGCCGACTTGCCGGTCGCGCCGACGAACATCAGCAGGCAGATCGCGGTGATCACGCCGGCGCCGATCGTGCCGCTGGAGGCCGCGGCCGCGACGCCCCGGAAGTCCGATGGTCCCGAAGTAGGCGAACAGCAGGAAGAGCGCGATGAGGAAGCCGAAATCGCCGATCCGGTTGACGACGAACGCCTTCTTCCCCGCTTCGACCGCGAAGTCCTTGTCGTAGTAGAAGCCGATCAGCAGGTAGGAGCAGAGGCCGACGCCTTCCCACCCGAGGAAGATGAAGAGGTAGCTGCTCCCGAGCACCAGGATCAGCATCATCGCGAGGAAGAGGTTCAGGTAGGAGAAGTAGCGGGCGTACCCCTCCTCGTGCCCCATGTAGCCCACCGAGTAGAGGTGGATGAGCGAGCCGACCCAGGTCACGACCAGGGCCATGACGATCGAGAGGGGATCGAGCTGGAAGGCGAAGTCGGCGCCGATGCCGCCGGAGGAGAACCAGCGGTAGACCACGTCGACGTGCGGCTCGCCGTGGGCGGCGATCGCCGTGTACTGGACCGCCGCGGCGGTCGTCAGGATGGCGGACAGGAAGGAGGTGCTGACGCCGACGACGCTGACGAAGCCTTTGCCGGCGCGCTCTCCGAAAAGGCCGTTCAGCAGAAACCCGATGAAGGGGATCAGAGGGATGAGAACCAGGTTGTCGAGCATGCAGATTGCGGGGGGGCCGCCGCGGGCGGACCCCCGACCTCTCCTCGCGTCACGTCGTCGTTGCCTGCCGACGCGAGGAGGATCGTTCCCCGCGTCTGCCTACTTGTCTTTGTCGCGATTCCGCTCCTGCCAGTCTTCGGCGGAAGCGGGATCGAGCTCGTAGCGGTCACCAGTGCATCAGATTCGCGTCGTCGACATCGATCGATTCCCGATGCCGGAAGAGCGCGATGAAGATCGCCAGGCCGACCGCCGCCTCCGCGGCGGCGATCGTCATGATGAAGAACACGAAGATCAGCCCGTGGGTGGAGCTCCACTCCCGGGCGAAGGTGATGAACGAGAGGTTGACCGCGTTGACCATCAGCTCGATCGACATGAAGATGGCGATCCCGTTCTTGCGGGTGAGCACGCCCATCACGCCGATCGCGAAGAGGATCGCGCTCAGAACCAGAAACCAGCTCGCGGGAATCTCGGTCACTGCGCGTCTCCTTCTCCGGCGGCGCGCGGCTCGCGCTGGGTCAACAGAAGAGAGCCGACGATGGCGGCCAGCAGGAGGATCGAGACCATCTCGAACGGAAAGATGTAGGCCTCGAACATCCGGATGCCGATCGAGTGGACGTCGCTCTGGAACGGCGCGCCGGGCGCCAGGGTCACGACGGCCCCCTTGACGAGGTAGTAGGCCAGGGTCAGCCCGAACGCCGCGCCACCGAAGTAGCCGAGGAAGCGCTGGATGGGCCGCGAGCCCTGTTCCTCTTCGTGCTGGAGGTTCAGCAGCATGATCACGAAGAGGAACAGCACCATGATCGCGCCCGCGTAGACGATCACCTGCAGCGCCGCCATGAAGGGAGCGTCGAGCAGGACGTACATGACCGCGAGCGCGAAGAAGCAGACGACGAGCGAGATCGCGTTCACGACCGGGTGCTTGTGCACCACGACCATCAGCGCGAACGCCACGGCGACGACCGCGAAGAAGAAGAAGATGATCAGCTGCAAGGTCACGTCAGATCCATCCCAGAGCGATCAGAATCGCCACGATCAGAATGTTCAGGATCGCGAGCGGCAGGAAGACCTTCCAGCCGATCCGCATCAGGTAATCGAACTTGAGCCGCGGGAGCGTCCAGCGGACCCAGATGAACAGGAACAGGATCGCCCCGAGCTTGGCCAGGTAGGCGAAGAACGAGAGCGCGAATCCCACGAACGTGGGCTGCTCGTCGTACCAGGGAATGTCCCACCCTCCGAGGAAGAGCGTCACGATCAGCGCCGAGATCGCTCCCATCGCCATGTACTCGCTCATGAAGAACATCGCGAACTTCATCGAGGAGTATTCGGTGTGATAGCCGCCGACCAGCTCCGCGTCCGCTTCCGGGAAATCGAAGGGGATGCGGTTGGTCTCGGCGAACGCGGAGACGAGAAAGACGAGGAACCCGATGAACATCGGGAAGACGTTCCAGGCCGGGATCTTCAGCCAGTCGATTCCGAAGAGCTCGAAGGTGCCCGACTGGCGGTAGACGACTTCGGTGAGGCGGAGCGAGCCCGCGCCCATCAGCACGCCGATGGCGGCGAGCGTGAGGGAGAGCTCGTACGAGATCATCTGCGCCGAGGCGCGGAGCCCGCCCATGAGCGAGTACTTGTTGTTCGACGCCCAGCCGGCGGTCGCGAGGGCGTACACGCTCATCGACGAGAGGGCGAAGATCAGCAGGATCCCGATGTTGACGTCGGCGACGACGCCTTCGAAGAGGCGCCCTCCTTCGAACAAGGTGCGCCCGAACAGCGTCCTCTCCTCGAGGACGAACGAGCGGGCGAAGGGGATGACGGCGACGGTCGTGAGGGCGGGGATCATGCCGAAGGTCGGCGCGAGGGTGTGGAGCCACCGATGCCCCTGCGCCGGCACGAAGTCTTCCTTGACGACGAACTTGAGCGCGTCCGCGAGCGGTTGGAACAGGCCGAACGGCCCCACGCGATTCGGGCCGGGGCGGTCCTGGATGAGGCCCGCGCCCCGCCGCTCGACCCACACCCAGACGGGGGTCATCGACAGAGCGATCGCGAGCACCAGCGCGATCTTGGTGATGGAGATGACGATGTCCGTCGTGTCGAATGCCATGGCTTACGGCGCGCTCGCGCCTTCTCCGCCCGGGAGTCCGTATCCTTCCGCTTCGTTCCACTCGAGGCCCTGGAACGCGGCGAGCTCACTCCGCATCTGATCGAAAAGCGCTCCGCCGTCGCCCGGGGCGAAATCGACCCCGCCGGTGAGCCGCGCGCCCAGCTGCCGGAAGATCTCGCGGTCCTCGACGCGCCTCCCCCTTGGGGGCGTAGGCGCGGTCGATCGCCTGCACGCGTCCCTGCAGGTTCGTCCAGGTGCCGCTCTTCTCGGCGAAGATCGCCCCCGGCAGCAGCACGTCGGCGACCTCCGCGAGCGGGTGCGCGCCCCAGGTCTGGACCACGAGGAACTTCGCCTTCCGCAGGTTCGCCACGACCTCGGGCTCGCTCGTGCGCGTGGAGAAGCCGGCGTCGCGTGACGTAGAGGAAGTCGATTCCGTCCGCCCCCTTCGTCATCAGATCTTCGGCCGTCCGGCCGCTCGCGGAGAGTGCCCGCGTTGCGGACGCCGCGGAAGTTCGGGCCCGCCTGCGTCCCCGCGAGCCAGGCGTCGCGCGACTTCATCGGGATCGGGCCGATCGGGTCGACGAAGACGTCGACGTTGGGGGAGGCGAAATGGTCGACGAAGATCTTCTTGAGGAGCCAGGCCTCTTCGTTCGTCATCTGGGCGGAGGCGATCGCCGCGATCGCCGGGCCCGAGAGGCCGCGCAGGCGCGTTTCGATCGCCTCGAACGCCTCGTCCCACGTCGCCACCCCGAGCCAGTCGTCGCGCCGTACCTTCGGAACGACGATCCGGTCGACCTCGTAGCGCTCGTGCGAGAAGCGGCCGTAATCGCAGAGCCAGAAATCGTTGACCTCGGGGTTCACGCGAGGCTTGTAACGGTAGATCTTGCCGCTGCGGTGCTCGATGAAGATGTTGCAGCCCACGTCGCAGCCGTTGCAGACCGACCTGGCGGTGCCGAGGTTCCAGACGCGGGCTTCGAATCGGAACTCGCGGGTCGTGAGCGCGCCCGTGGGGCAGATGTCGGTGACGCAGGCGCTCATCCAGTTCTCGAGCGGCTGGCCGGGGAAGATGCCGACTTCCGTGTAGGCGCCCCGCTTGAAGAACGCGAGCTCCCCCGTGCCGGTGATCTCCTCGCAGAACCGGATGCATCGCGTGCAGTGGATGCACCGGTTCATGTTCTGCAGCACGTGCGGCCCGATCGAGGTCCGGTCCATCCCCGGGTAGGTCCGCTTGGCCTCTCCGTAGCGCGAGGTGACCGAGCCGTAGTTGAAGGAGTAGTCCTGGAGCGGGCACTCGCCCGCCTTGTCGCAGATCGGGCAGTCGAGCGGATGGTTGATGAGGAGGAACTCCATCTGCCCCTTGCGCGCCTTGTCGACCTTCTCGTTGTAGACGTGGATCTTCATCCCGTCCTTGATCGCGGTGGCGCAGCCGGCCTGGAGCTTCGGCATCCCTTCGATGTCGACGAGGCACATGCGGCACTGGCCGACGGTCGAGAGGGCGGGGTGGTAGCAGAAGTGGGGGACGTGGACGCCGGCGGCTTTGGCCGCCTCGATCACGTTGATTCCGTCCTGGACTTCGACTTCGGTGCCGTCAACGGTGATTTTGGCCATAGCGGGTCGGTGAGATTCGATTCGAGGGATTGGGATCGTGACGGCTCCGCGAGGAGAGAGCCGTGAAAAGTTTCACAAGCCGGGAGGATATCCAATCGACCGCACACGGTCAACGAACGAAGGCGACGAAAAACCCGCCCGGGAGTCAGGAGGGTCTACGGAGTCTAGGAGTCTTGGAGTGTAGGAAGTGTAGGAATCTAGGAGTCGGTCTCGGCGTCGCGGAGTCAGGAGTCCGTCCTGGCCTCGCTTTCGCGAATCGAGAGCTGAAGGGAGTCGTGCGTCACGACTCGGAGACTCGCGGACTCCCAGACTCCCAGACTCCCAGACTCCCAGACCTGCATCTCGGAATGCCCCCGACACCCCCGCCGTTGTGCCAGCCGGTGTGCCGGCGGCGTTCAGTTCGCCAGCGCGAAGAGTGAAGATGATGACCTCGAGCAGTGAAACCCCGCAGCCCGAAAAGCCGGCGCGACGCCCCGGCGAAGCCTCAGCATTCGTGGTGACGATCGTCCTTTTGGTCGCGGTCGCGCTTCTCGGCATCGCGCTCTGGAAGACGATCGGGAAGGACTTCAAGGCGGCCGCTCCGGCGACCGGCACGGCGGTCGAGACGGCGGCCCCCGAGGATCCGCTCCTCGTCACCGTCAACGGAGACGAGATCCGCCAGTCGGAGTTCGACGCCGCGGTCGCGCGCCTCCCCGAGCAGATGCAGGGCGTGATCGGCACCCCCGAGGGGAGGAAAGCGCTCGCCGAAGAGCTGGTCCGGATGAAGGTTCTCGAGCAGTACGCGCGGCAGAAGGGCCTGGACCGGCAGCCCGAGGTCGCCTCCGCGCTCGCCGTGGCGCAGGGAAACATCCTCGCGAACGCGGCGGTCCGCGACATCGTCGCCACGCAGAAGGAAGTCACGCCGCGCGAGCTGTACGAGCGGAACCGGCAGCAGTTCGAAGCCGTCCGCCTCAGCCAGATCGTCATTCCCTACCAGGGAAGCGTGGTCGCGGGAGACGCCAAGAACGCTCCGAGCGAGCAGGAGGCGTACCGGATCGCCGGCGAGATCGCAGCCCGCCTCAAGGCAGGCGCCGACTTCGCGAAGCTCGCCAAGGAGGTCTCGGCCGACCGGCAGACCGCCGAGCGGGGAGGGGATCTCGGCCTCGTCGGGCACGGCACGTTCCCCGAGGACATCGACAAGTCGATCTTCGCGCTGCCGAAGGGCTCGATCACCGACCCGGTCCGCACCGGCTACGGCATGCACGTCTTCAAGGTGACCGACAAGCAGACGCGGACCTTCGAAGAGGTCGAGGAGGCGCTCGCCCGCTCCGGAAAGCAGCTCCAGGCCAACAACGCGGCCGACGATCTGCGCGAGAAGGCGAAGGTGGAGTTCAATCCGAAGTTCTTCCCCGAAGAGGCGAAGAAAGCGACCCCGCCGCCCGCGCCGGTGAAGCCGTAACGTCAGGCCTCAGACGTCAGGCCTCAGGCCTCAGACCTCGGACGTCAGCCTCGGACGTCAGCCTCGCGCTGCGGACATCCGGTGGGGTCTGAGGTCTTGCGCCTGGGGTCTGAGGCCTCGAGTTTTGGGTCTGAGGCCTGAGGCCTGAGGCCTGGGGCCTGAGGTCTGGGTTTCTCTATAATTCCCGCCATGCGCATCCTTCTGAGCTGGATCCTCAATGCCCTCGCCCTCTGGATCGTCACCCTTCTCATCCCGGCGGTCCGGTACGACTCGATCGTCGCTCTCGTGATCGCCGCGGCGGTGTTGGGCATCGTGAACGCGATCGTCCGGCCGGTGCTCTTCTGGCTGACGCTCCCCCTGACGATCGTCACGCTCGGCCTCTTCCTGATCGTGCTCAACGCGCTGATGATCGAGCTGACCGCCTTCCTGGTGCCCGGCTTTTCGGTCGAGGGCTTCGGGTGGGCGCTGGCCGCGGCGGTCCTGCTCGCCCTGATCTCGCTCGTGACGAACAGAATCGGCGGGTCACCGAAACGAAAGTAGGCAGGGAAAAGGAGTCAGGGGAAAGGGTGGGCGCGGCTCTTTCCCCTGACTCCTCCGAGACACCCGGCTCTTCTTCCGGTACCCTTGCGCTATCATGGAAACTCGAGGTCTGTCAGACGTGCGAATCGTAAAAGAGCGTGACGGGGACGTAACGGTCCTCGATATCCAGGGTGTGATCAAGCTGGGCGAGAGCGCGCGGGAGTTTTCCGGGTATCTCGAGAACGTGCTGACGGAGGAAGTGGGGCCGGTCCTCATCAACTTCGAAGGGATCAACTACATGGACTCGACGGGCCTGGGGGAGTTGATCGGCTACCTGCAGAAGTTCGAGGACCGCAACCGGAAGATGGCGCTGCTCAAGCCGAACCACCGGATTCAGGCTCTGCTGCGGATCACCAAGCTCGACACGGTGTTCCGGATCTTCGACGCGCGCGATCAGGCGGTCGGCTGGCTCACGGCCGAAGAAGCGTAGGGCGCGGCCGGAATCCGCCCGGCTCCGTCACGCGACGCTCGGCTCGATCCGCGTCGCGGCTCGTCCACCCATCCTTGATAACGTCCACCCGCCCATGTAGCATTTGCCCGCCTTGCGCGCGCCCCGCCCTCCGGCAGGGCAGCGTCCGCTCCGCCGCCCGGAGACAGCCATGACCCATTCATTCGTGCCCATCCTCCTGATGCTCGCCTTCGCGCTGTTCATGGCGGGGCTGCTGCTCGCCGCGAGCTACTTCGTCGGCCCGCATCAGCGGAATCCCGCGAAGCTCGCCCCGTACGAGAGCGGCGTGCCGCAGCTGGACGTCTCGCGGAAGCGCTTCAACGTCCGCTTCTACCAGATCGCGATGCTCTTCATCCTGTTCGACATCGAGGCGGCGTTCCTCTATCCCTGGGCCGTGATCTACCGCGACACCATCAAGGGCCCCGACGGGGTCGCCTGGTTCATCTTCATCGAGATGCTCCTGTTCATCGTCCTTCTCGGCGTCGGCTACGTCTACGTCTGGAGAAAGCGCGCGTTCGACTGGAAATAAACGACATGGCCGAGCTCCGTCCCGACAACCCGTACGCACCTCACCGCTTTCCCGATCCGGAAAAGAAGGTCGAGTTCCCGCCCGAAGTGAAGCGGCGCTTCGAGGAGATCCTCGACGCGCTATCCGACGCGGCAGGCGGCGCTGCTGCCGACGCTGCACCTCGCGCAGGAGACCTTCGGCTGGATCTCGCCCGAGGTGATGCTCTACGTCGCGAGCCTGCTCGACCAGCCGCCGGCGAGCGTCCTGGGAGTCGTCTCGTTCTACAACATGTACAACCAGAAGCCGGTGGGGAAATACCACCTGCAGGTCTGTACGAACCTCTCCTGCATGGTGCGGGACGCGTACAAGATCTACGAGCGCCTCTGCGAGCGGCTCGGCGTCCACCCGGGAGAGAACACGCCCGACGGGATGTTCACGGTCACCGAGGTCGAGTGCCTCGGGTCGTGCGGGACCGCCCCCGTCGTCCAGATCAACAACGACTATCACGAGAACATGAGCGTCGAGAAGATGGAAGAGCTTCTCGGGCGGCTGAAGTGACGCGCCGCGGGGACGACCGATGCAGCCACTGAAGATCCTGACTGCGAACATCGACAAGCCGAACTCGTTCGCCATCGACACCTACATGGCCGCGGGCGGCTACGAGCCGCTCAAGAAGGCGCTCGGCATGACGCCCGACCAGATCATCGACGAGGTCAAGGCCTCCGAGCTGCGCGGCCGTGGCGGGGCGGGCTTCCCGACCGGGATGAAGTGGGGCTTCGTCCCGAAGGACTCGAAGATGCCGGTTTACCTGCTCTGCAACGCGGACGAGTCGGAGCCGGGGACGTTCAAGGACCGGGTCCTCATCGAGAAGGACCCGCATCTGCTGATCGAGGGGATGATCATCTCCGGCGTACGCGATCCGCTCCTGCCCGATGGCGTACATCTACATCCGGGGAGAGTTCTGGAAGGGAGCCCAGGTCCTCGAGGCGGCGCTCGCCGAAGCGAGACGAGAAGGGATTCCTCGGGAAGAACATCCTCGGCAGCGGCTTCGACTTCGACATCACCGTTCACCGCGGCGCGGGAGCCTACATCTGCGGCGAGGAGACGGGACTCATCGAGTCGGTCGAGGGCAAGCGCGGCCAGCCGCGGGTCAAGCCGCCGTTCCCCGCGCTCGTCGGCGTCTTCGGCGGGCCGACCGTCGTCAACAACGTCGAGACGCTCGCGTGCGTGCCGCTCATCATCAAGAACGGCGCGGAGTGGTTCAAGGGGTTCGGCATTCCGAAGAACACCGGGCCGAAGCTCTACTGCGTCTCCGGCCAGGTCAAGAAGCCGGGCGTGTACGAGTTCCCGATGGACGATCAACCTCAAGGAGCTCATCTACGAGCACTGCGGCGGAATCCTCGACGACCGGAAGCTCAAGGCGGTCATCCCGGGCGGCGCCTCGGCGCCGATGCTCACGCCCGACGAGATCGATCTCCCGCTCACCTTCGACGCCATCATGAAGGCGGGCTCGATGCTCGGCTCGGCGGCGGTCATCGTCCTCGACGAATCGACCTGCATCGTCGAGGCGACCTGGCGGCTCTCGAAGTTCTTCGCGCACGAGTCGTGCGGCCAGTGCACTCCATGCCGCGAGGGGACGAACTGGCTCGGAGTCGATCCTCGGCGCCTGGAGAACGGAGAGCGGACGGCCGCAGGATGCCGACCTTCTCCTCGACATGTCCGACAACATCGGCGGCAAATCGCTCTGCGCGCTCGGCGACGCGGCGATCGGCCCCGTCGATGTCCTCCGTGAAGAAGTTCCGCGACGAGTACCTCTACCACGTCGAGCACAAGCAGTGTCTTCCCGGGACGCGGCGCTATCGCGTGCAGGAGCTCGCGCCGGTGCATTAGAAGACGGAAGAAAAATGCAAAATGCAAAATGAAAATCAAAATGAAGAAACCCGAACCTGGGTTCGTGGTTTTCTTTTTGGATTCTTCATTTTGCATTCTGCATTTTGCATTTGCCGCGCGAAGCGCGGCGTTCGCCTCTCGACCGGAGACCGGGCGCGCGCAGCGCGCCCCTACTCGCCCGAGATCACGTCCTTCAGGATCCCGCCGAACCCGGCGACGCCGCGTTTCTCTCCCTGACCACCGCCCATCGCCTGCTTCATCCGGTCCGCGAGCCGGCTGAAGGGAAGGGTCTGGAGGATGACCTTCCCCGGGCCGACGAGCGTCGCGAAGAAGAGCCCCTCGCCTCCGAAGAGAGCGTTCTTGACCCCGCCGACGAACTGGATGTCGTAGCGGACCGAGACGTCCATCGCGACGATGCAGCCGGTGTCGACGCGCAGCGTCTCGCCCGGCTGCAGCTCGAAGGTCAGCATGTTCCCGCCGGCGTTGAGGAAGACCATCCCCTGGCCGCTGATCTTCTGGAGGATGAATCCTTCTCCCCCGAAGAACCCCGCGCCGAGGCGCTTGGTGAAAGCGATCGAAAGATCGACGTTGCCGATCGAGCAGAGGTACGCGTTGCGCTCGGCGAGCACCGTCGTCCCGCGCAGCTCCCACGGGATGATCCGGCCGGTGATCGGCGCGCCGAACGCCATGTGCGCCCGGGGCGCGTTGCAGCGGAACACGCTCATGAAGAGCGACTCGCCCGCGAGGAACTTCCGCGCGAGCCCGCCGAGAATGCCCGCCCTTCATCTTCGAGTCGAACTCGATCCCCTCGCTCATGTAGAGCATCGATCCCGCCTCGGCGTACATCTCTTCGCCCTGCGTCAGGTCGACGCGAAGCGCCTGCATCAGATCGCCGATGATTTTGTAGTCCATGGTGTGTCTCCTGAGCGCGAAACTATATCGAAGTAGTCAGGGGGAAGGAGTCAGGGGGAAGGGATCGTCCGATTGCCGTCTTCTGCGCGATGTGATTTCGTCTGCAAGGTGTGAGTGGGCGGGCCCTTTTCCCTGACTGCTTTCCCCTGACTCCTCGACATGCGCCACACCATCGAATCCGACACGATCCTCCTCGATGCGCTTACGACGCTCTTCCCCGAGTCGTCGAAGACGACGCTGCGGCAGATGCTCGCGGCGGGGCGCGTCCGGGTGAACGGCGCGATCGAGAAGAGCGCGAAGCGGACGCTCGCGCACGGCGACACGGTCGACCTCACGAAGAGAGAGCATCACGCGCTCCTCCCTCAGGAGATCGCTCTCCTCTACGAGGACGAGCACATCATCGTCGTCGTCAAGCCCTCGGGGCTTCTCACGGTCTCGACGGAGTCCGAGAAGGCGCGGACGCTTCAGGCGGTGCTCAACGGCTACCTGCGGGCGAAGGGGGTGAACGAGCGGATCCACGTCGTGCACCGGCTCGACCGCGAGAGCTCGGGCGTGCTCGTGTTCGCGAAGACGTACGAGATCCGCGAGGCGCTCAAGGAGAAATTCGCCGTACACGACATCGAACGCATCTACGTCGCGATCGTCGAAGGGAGCATCGAGCCGCCCGAGGGAACCATCCGCACTCATCTCCGGGAGGGGAAGGACCTGACCGTGCGGAGCGTCGATCCGAAGGCATTCCCCGACGCGAAGCCGGCAGCGACCCATTACCGGACGCTTCGGGCCGGGCGCGCCTACTCCACGCTCGAGGTGACGCTCGAGACGGGGCGGAAGAACCAGATCCGCGCGCACCTCTCCGAGCGGGGCCATCCCATCGCCGGCGACGAGCGCTACGGCGCGAAGACCGATCCCATCCACAGGCTCGCTCTCCACGCGCGCCTCCTCGGGTTCGCTCATCCCGTGACCGGCCGCCGGATGACGTTCGAAGCGCCCGTTCCCGACGCGTTCACCTCCGCGAACCGCTGACCCCGATTCGGAAGGGTCCCGGCCTCACGTTCGAGTGCCGCGGAGCGGCTCATTGTTTTCCATCGCGTCGGCCACCCCCGGGCTGACGCCCCAATGGCGTTAACTTACTGTAAGCAATGGTTCGGGCGACGATGTCATCCCGAGCGTAGCGAGGGATCTGGGCGGGTGTGGTGCGCGTGACGCCGCACCGAAGCAGGGCACAGGCTCGAAATTCGCTGGCGACCCCGAAGCGAATGCCGATCCTGCTGCCCTGCTCGGGCGCCGCGTTCTTTCGCAGCCCCCGCCCAGAGATCCCTCGCTATGCTGCTCTCGGAATCTCCCGCATCAGCCGGAATGCGCGCCGCGAAGCGGCGCCAGAGAATAGCCGGGGGTGAGCGAGCGAACCCCCGGGAACCGTGGCGGAGAAACACGGTCGAGCCCCGAAGGGGCGACAGACGATTCGGGTCTTCTGTCGCCCCTTCGGGGCTCGGGATTCGTGATCCGCCGCCTACCGGGGGCTCGCTTCGCTCGCCCCCGGCTATGGTCTCCCGCCGCTTCGCGGCGGAGCGACGCGATCGACGCAATTCCGATGGACGGCGGTCGGGCGCAGCCCGCGCCTGCCTACGCTCGGGATGACAGCTCCGGGGCATCTCGCCTTAAGTTAACGCCATTGGGGCTGACGCCCGGTGCGACCCATGTTCCGGCGCGACGCGCCTCACGACCGACGCCTGACGCCCGACGCTCGATGCCTACCCCTGGAAGATGACCGGGACGGGGCCTTCCTCTTTGTAGATGGTGTCGACGAAGCGGATCGTGTTCGTCTTGAGCGACATGAAGACGGAGGAGGTGCGGATGCCGCCGGCGAAGTAGCGGACCCCGCGCAGCAGATCGCCGTCGGTCACGCCCGTGGCGCTCAGGATGATGTCGTCGCCCGACGCGAGCTCGTTCGTGTCGTAGATCTTCTCCGGGTCGGTGAAGCCCATCTCGCGGAGACGATCCTCCTGCCACTTCTCGAGCGGCCGGAGGCGTCCGAGGATCCGCCCGCTCAGGCAGCGCATCGCCGCGGCGGTGATGACGCCTTCCGGCGCCCCCCCGGTTCCGATGGAGGCGTGAACGCCCGTTCCGCGGATGGCGGCGGCGATCCCGGCGGAGAGGTCGCCGTCGGTGATCAGCTTGATGCGCGCCCCCGCCTCGCGGATCTGCGCCACCAGGTCGGCGTGACGGTCGCGGTCGAGGACCACGACGGTCAGCTCGTCGACGTCGCGGCCGAACGCCTTCGCGAGAGACTCGAGGTTCTCCTGCACGCTCTTCTCGAGGCTCACGTGCTCGGCGCCCGTCGGTCCGACGACGAGCTTCTCCATGTAGATGTCGGGCGCGTGGAGGAGGCCTCCCTTTTCGGAGGCGGCGAGGACCGAGATCGAGTTCGGGGCGCCGAGAGCGCAGAGGTTCGTCCCCTCGAGGGGGTCGACCGCGATGTCGATTTCCATCGCGTCGGACTCCCACTGGCCGACCTGCTCTCCGACGTACAGCATCGGCGCCTTGTCGCGCTCTCCCTCGCCGATGACGATCCGTCCCCGCATCCGGAGCCGGTTGAGCTCCTCGCGCATCGCTTCGACCGCCATCCGGTCGGAGTGCTTCCGGTTGCCGAGTCCCATCGTGCGCGCGGCCGCGATGGCGGCCTTCTCGGTCGCCCTCAGAAATCCAAGTTCCAGGCTCGATTCCATTCCCGCTCCTGCCGTGCCTCTGGCCGAGGCCGGCTCGTGGTGTCTTCCGTCTTCTTAGTGCCGCGCGAGCGCGCGCGCAAGGATCACGCCTTCTTGCGGTCCGCTTCGGCAGCCTTCTGCTGCGCGACTTTTTCGTTCATCGGCGGATTGTAGGCGGCGATTCCGGTGACCGCCTCGGCAATGATCAGGTTGTGGATGTCGTGCGTCCCCTCGTACGTCTTGACCGACTCGAGGTTGAGCATGTGGCGGATCACCGGGTACTCGTCGGAGATGCCGTTCGCGCCGAGGATGTCGCGGGCGATGCGCGCGCACTCGAGCGCGATGTTGACGTTATTCATCTTCCCCATGGAGATGTGGTGGGGGCGGATCTTCCCGGCGTCCTTGAGCTTTCCGAGCTGAATCGCCAGCAGCTGTGCTTTCGTGATCTCGGTGATCATCCACGCGAGCTTGTTCTGCACGAGCTGGTGCGACGCGATCGGCTGCCCGCCCCATTGGATCCTCTGTTTGGCGTAGTCGAGCGCCGTGGAATAGACCGCCATCGCCGCGCCGATCGCTCCCCACGCGATGCCGTAGCGCGCCTGCGAGAGGCAGCTCAGCGGATGCTTGAGCGAGCTGGTTTTCGGGAGCAGATTCGACGACGGGATCCGGCAGTCCTCGAAGAACAGCTGCGAGGTCACCGACGCGCGGAGGGAGAATTTGCCCATGTGATAGGCGGTCGAAAATCCGGGCGTCCCTTTCTCGACGAGGAAGCCCTTGATCCCCTCGTCGGTCCTCGCCCAGACGACGGCGATGTCCGCGACCGACCCGTTCGTGATCCACGACTTCGCGCCGTTGAGGACCCACTCGTCCCCGTCCTTCCGCGCGTGCGTCCGCATCGCTCCGGGGTTCGAGCCGAAGTCCGGCTCGGTCAGCCCGAAGCAGCCGATCGCCTGCCCCGACCCGAGCCGCGGGATCCACTCGTCCTTCTGTTCCTGCGATCCGTACTCGTAGATCGGGTACATGACGAGGCTCGACTGAACCGACACGAAGGAACGGAGACCCGAATCGCCGCGCTCGAGCTCCTGCATGATCAGCCCGTAGGCCACGTTATTGAGGCCGGGCAGGCCGTACTCGTCGATCGTGGATCCGAACAGCCCGAGCTCCGCCATCTTCGGAATCAGATGCGCGGGGAACTTCTCGTGCCGGTTCGCGTCCTCGATGATCGGGAGAACCTCCGCTTCGACGAAGTCGCGGACGGTCTGACGGATCATGAGCTCCTCTTCGGAGAAGAGAGAATCCACGTCCAGATAATCGACGCCTGGGAAATTGGTCACGCGGGACTCCTTTGAAGAAAGCGCAGCGGCGGATGATATCGCAGGTAGGAAGGCGCGGCGGGCGCCCGGCCGTCCGGCCCGCTCTCCTACTCCTTCCGTGCCACGTACAGAACGTGAGGATGCGGATACCCCCTGTCGATGCGGACTGCCCGGACGCCGCCGAACCCGATCGCCTCCAGCCGGGCCCGCACTTCCGCGGGCGTCTCGTGGATGAAGCCGCTCCCCAGGGTGATCCCGAGGAGACGATCGTTGAGCGCCTCCTGCACCCGCGCCCAGCCGATCTTGAGGCGGGAGGTCGGGTCGAGCTCTTTGAGCAGGAAGACCCCGCCCGGGCGCAGCCGCTCGAAGATGCGGCGAAAGAGCCGCTCGCGCTCCTCGAGCGGAAGAAGGTAGACCACGTCGAAGAGCGTCACGGCATCGAACGTTTCCCGGATCGACTCGTCGAACCCCGCGACGAAACGGACCCGGGGATGACGGAACGGAAGCAGGGCCTTCCTGAGGTCCGGCTCGACCGCGACGACCTCGCGAGCTCCATCCTCGACGGCGAGCCGGGCGAAGGTTCCGTGCCCGGCGCCGATGTCCAGAATCCGCGCCCCGGGGGGGAGCGACCCGAGGGCTCGCAGGAAAGGACAGGTCAGGAAGCGGATGAGGATGTGGGCCCGGGTGCCCGCCGGATCGTGCGAAAACTGCCGGTGGAGGAGCCGGAGGGCGGGAATCGTGCCGATGGGCATGCCGGGCGATTATAGAATTGCGCTCCATGACCGACACGATCGAGGGACGGGGGGGCGCGCGGTGGCCGTGGGAAATCGCGCTCGGCGTGCTTCTGCTCGCATTTTTTCTGATCTGGTTCCGGCCGCTGACCCCGTGGGAGTTCGATGAGACGCTCTTCACGCTCTCGGTCACGGAATGGAACCCGCGGGCGCACCAGCCGCCGCCGCCGGGGTATCCGCTTCTGATCGGCGTGGCGGGGCTCGTCGCTCCTCTCGTCTCGTCTCCCTTCGAAGCGCTCGTCGCGATGAGCATCGCCGGCTCGCTCCTCGGCCTGATCGCGCTCGCGCGGGCGTTCGCGCTCCTCGGCGGGTCCACCGCCGCGGGCCTCGCCGGAGCCCTCATTTTCTATCTCTCTCCGACCATGCTCGTGCACGGATCCCTCGGGATGTCCGACCCACCGGCGCTCGCGTTCCTGGCGGCGGCGCTCCTCTGGGCGTTTCGTCTGGCCGAACGGCGGACGGGCCACACGCTTCCGGATCTGCTCATCTTCGCCGCGGCGTCGGCAGCGGCGATCGGGTTCCGGCCGCAGTTCGCCATCGCCCTGCTTCCGCTGTTCGCGTTCGTCGTCGGGTGGGTGCGGCCGTGGAAGAGCCGCGCGATCGTCCTCGCGACCTTCACGGCGGTGTGCCTCCTCTGGATCGGGCCCCTCGTCGCGAGCTTCGGGGGGATCGCGCCGCTGCTCGAGTGGGAGCGGGGGCAAGCGGCGTGGTTCGCACGCCACGATGCGGCTCTCTCCCGGGGGCGGTACGGGGCGTTCATGGTGGCCGTCCGGTTCCTCGCTCACCCCTGGGGGATGAAGTGGCTGGCGCTGCCGGTCCTGGCGCTCGCGCTCGCCGGCGGCGCGAGGCTCGTCCTCCGGAGAGAGCGGCTTCTGGTTCCTCTCGCCCTTCTCGGCGTCCCCTACGTGATCTTCGCGCTTCTGACGATGGATCCCGCCGACGCGGCCCGGTACGCCATCCCGTTCTCGATCGTCGTCGCGGGGCTCGCGGGCGCGGGAGCTTCCTTCCTGCTCCCGTGGATGGGGTCGCGGCTCGCCCTCGTCGCGGTGCTCGTCTGGGGAGGGTTCGCGTTTGCGTACGTGCAGCCGATCCTGTCGGCGAGGCGGGACACTCCTTCGCCGCCGGTGAGCGCGGCGGAGTGGGCGCGCTCGGCTCTCCCGCCGTCGGCGGTGCTGCTCGTCGACCCTGCGCTCATGCCTCACGCGCGCCTGCTGCTCGGCTCGTTTCAGACGGCGCCGATCGATGAGGGCCTCAATCGGTTCTCCTCCGATGCGGGGACGCCGCTCTGGATCTTCGCCGACGGCTACTCGCCGCGCGCGGACGCGGCGAGGTTCTGGTGGCCGCGCTCGGACGCGTACGGAAAGACGACGCGCGGCTCGTACCGCGTCGTCTCCCTCATTCCCGTCCCTCCGGCGGAGCGGTTCATCCCGCTCGAAGGCGTCGAGCCCCTCGAGATCGCCGGCGACGGGACCTCGTGGCGCTGGCTGCAGAAGGAGGCGAGCCTCGTGGTGCCGCGCCTCGGCTCCTCCCGCGTCGAGTTCCGCTTCCGCCTCCCGGAGGGAGCTCCGCACCATCTGGTGAATCTGAGCCTCTTCATCGAGGGAGAGCTTCGTGCGGGGCTGCCGGTCCAGAGGGGGAGCGTCTCGACGGCGCGGTTGCGGATGCCCGAGGGGGGGCTCCTCACGGTCGTTTCCGACAAGTCGTTCATCCCGGCGGACCACGCGGGTCGCGACGAGCGCGAGCTGGGCGTGATGCTCGTGGGCGTGCGGCAGATCCCCTGAAAGTCGCCGGCAGGCCGGGCGAGGGCGATCAACGGCCGTGCAGATGCCGTTCGTGGAGCTTCGCGCCGATGACTCGCGCGGCGACGAAGAGCGCCGCGAGCGCCGACCCCGCGAGGATCGCCCGCAGAGAGGCCTGCCTCAACGTCACCATCCCGGACGCGATCGAGTCGACGAGATACGTGAAGATGAAGACGGAGGGGATCATCCCCACGAGGGTAGCGATCGTGTAGGGAATCGGCCGGATGGACGCGAGGCCCGAGAGATAGTTGACCGCGGAGAACGGCAGGATCGGGGCGAGGCGGAGAAGAAAGAGAGTCGAGGTGGCCCGCACGCGCACGCGGTCGTAGTTGATGCCGAACCGCTCGTGGAATTTCGCTTCGATCCATGCGGACGCGGTCGAGCGGGAGATCAGGTAAGGAGGAAGCGCCGCGATCGTCGCGACGAGAAGCTCGATGAGCCCTCCCCACCACCATCCCCAGATCAGTGTTCCGGCGACGGCGAGCGGCAGGACGGGGATGAACGCGAGCGAGAAGACGATATAGAGGCCGAGGAACAGCAGCGGCGTCCACCAGGTGGAGTCGATCGAGCGGAGCCAGAAGGCCACGCGTGCCGGGTGGAGATGCTCGCCGAGAGGGGAGAGCCAGACCACGAGCCCCACGGCCCCGCCGACCGCGACGATTGCGATGAGCCGGCGCCAGTGCGGGGAAGCCACCGAGGACGGGATTGCGGGCGGCGCCGGATCGGGAACTATCATGGGGCCGTGACGAAAAACCCGTCCGTCTCCGTCGTGATTCCGATGTTCAACGAAGAGCTGAACATCGAGCATGCCCTCGCCTGTGCGATCGAAGCGCTCGAAGCGCACACCGACGAGTGGGAGATCCTGATCGTCGACGACGCGTCGACCGACCTCTCGCCCGCCGTCGTCGAGCGCGCCGCCGCCGCCGACTCCCGCATCCGTCTGATTCGCCACCCCCTCAACAGCAAGCTCGGGGCCTCCCTCCGGACCGGCTTTTCGCACGCCACGAAGGAGCTGATCCTCTACATGGACGCCGATCTGCCCGTCGACCCCTACGTCCTCGACCGGGCGCTGCGGGCTCTGAAGGTGAGCCGGGCCGACGTGATCGCCGGATATCGCTTCGACCGGACGACGGAAGGGTACAAACGCGCATTCTATTCGATCCTCTACAACGCGCTGATCCGCATTCTGTTCGGCTGGACGATCCGCGACATCAACTTCTCGTTCAAGCTGCTCAAGCGGGAGGTGCTCGACGCGATCGAGCTCCGCTCCGAAGGGTCCCTCATCGACGCCGAGCTGATCGTGAAGGCCAGGAACCTCGGGTTTTCCATCCAGCAGATCGGGCTCGACTACTTTCCACGGACGCGCGGCGACTCGACGCTCTCGTCTCCGACCGTGATCGTGAAGATCCTCAGGGAGCTGATCCGCCTGTTTCCCGAGATGCGGTGGCCCCGACGGAAAGAAGCCCCGGCCGCGGCGGCGCGGCGGGAGCGAGGGTGAAGCGGCTCCTCGTCGTCGCCGACGACGTCGGGCTCCACCGCGGCATGACTGATGCCGCGGTGCGGGCCCATCGAGAGGGGATCGTGACGGCGTGCAGCATCGTCTCGTGCGGGGCCGAGCTCGGGCACGCGATCGACGCGCTCGCGGACGCGCCGCGCCTCGAGGCCGGCGTGCACCTCGCGCTCGTCGAAGAGCGCCCGCTCACGGATCCCTCGAAGATCCCTTCTCTGGTCGGCTCGGATGGTCGGTTCGTCAGGAACTTCGCCGGCTTCTGCCGCCGCCACTTCGCCGGGAGGATCGACCTGGGAGACGTCCGCCGCGAGCTTCGGGCCCAGATCGAGATCGTCGCCGCCGCCGGGATTCCGATCCGCCATCTGAACAGCCACCAGCATCTTCACGCGCTCCCCCGGCTCTTCGAGATCGTGCTCGAGCTGGCGCAGGAATACGGGATCCGCTTCGTGAGGGTGCCGTTCGACCCGTCACTCCGAAGCGCGGCCGCCTCCCGCCGGTTCGCTCTCGGGCTTCTCAATGCGTGCGCCCTCCGCGCGAGGGCCGTCGCCGCGTCTCGAGGATTCGTCGCGGCGGACCGGGCCGCCGGGATCGCAGCGGCCGGCCATCACGACGTCGCGTCGCTCCTCGACGTCGTGCGGCGCGTGGAAGGGACCGTCGAGCTGGTGGTGCACCCCGGAGCCTCCGATGAGGCGCTCGGGAGCGCGTACGACTGGGGCTACGAGTGGAAGCGCGAGCTGGATGCACTCTGCAGTCCCGAGCTCCGCGCCGAAATCGAGCGGCAGGGGGTCGAGCTCGTGGGGCCGTCCCAGGTCATCGTTCGCGACGCGTAGGGGGTGGCCTGCGGCCGCCCGGAATTCCGTTTCGCGCGAATCGAGGGTCCGGGCGGCCGCAGGCCGCCCCCACTCCCGCTATAGTTACCGCGCCAAGTCACGAGAGGGGTGCCACCGAATGAGCCTGAAAATCGCGGTCGTCCCGGGCGACGGGATCGGACCGGAAGTGATCGAAGCGGGAATGCGGGTCCTCGAGAAGGTCAACGAGGACTCGAAGCTCGGCCTCGAGTTCGTGCAGTTCGACTGGAACGCCGACACGTACCTCGCGACCGGGATCTCGATGCCTCCCGGCGCGATGGACGACATCCGGGAGAACTACGCCGCGGTCTATCTCGGCGCGTTCGGCGATCCGCGCGTTCCGGACATGAAGCACGCCGCGGACATCCTCCTCGGCATGCGCTTCCAGCTCGACCTCTACGTGAACTACCGCCCGGTGAAGCTCCTCGACGAGCGGCTCTGCCCGCTCAAGGGAAAGTCGCTCGAGGACGTCGACTCTCGTGATCTTCCGCGAGAACACCGAGGGGCTGTACGTCGGGATGGGGGGCAACTTCAAGAAGGGGACGGCCGACGAGATCGCGATCCAGGAAGACGTCTCCACGCGGAAAGGGGTCGAGCGGATCATCCGCCACGCCTTCGAGTTCGCGAAGGCGCACGGGCGGAAGTCGGTGTGCATGTCCGACAAGAACAACGTGATGCGATTCGGCGGCGATCTGTGGCTGCGGACGTTCGAAGAGGTCGCGCAGCGAGTATCCCGACATCGAGCACTTCCACATGTTCGTCGACGCGCTGACGATGCAGATGGTGCGGGCGCCGGAGATGTTCGAGGTCATCGTCACGAACAACATGTTCGGCGACATCGTCACCGACCTCGGCGCGGCTCTTCAGGGAGGGCTCGGCATGGCGGCCTCGGGGAACATCCATCCGGGCAAGATCTCGCTCTTCGAGCCGATCCACGGGAGCGCGCCGAAGTACACCGGGCAGGACGTGGCGAACCCGATCGGCGCGATTCTCACCGCGGCGATGATGCTCGAGTATCTCGGGTTCGGCGAGCAGGCGGGGCGGATCGAGGCGGCGGTCGAAGGAGCGGTCCGCGCGCACCAGACCACCCGCGATCTCGGCGGCTCGCTCGGAACAAAGGCCGCGGGGGAGGCGGTTCTCGCCAGGGTGTGAGCGTCTTCCTTGACGCTGAACTCGACCGTATGACATGAACGGCGCGCCCAGCGGTTCGGGCGCCGCCTCCGTAACTTCTTGGTTTTCGTTCGAAAGGAGAGCCTCGTGCTCACGAAGAAACTCGTCATCGCCGTACTCATCACGGTCACGGCTTCGTTCGCGTTCGCGGACGAAGGAATGTGGATGCCGCAGCAGGTCCCGCAGCTCGCCGACCGAGCTCAAGGCGAATGGGGCTGAAGCTCGATCCCGCAGCAGTTCGCCGACCTGACCGGCGACCCGATGGGCGCGATCGTCTCGCTCGGCGGCTGCAGCGCGTCGTTCGTCTCGCCGCAGGGCCTGGTCGTCGACGAACCATCACTGCGTCTACGGCTACCTGCAGTTCAACTCGACGCCCGAGCGCGACCTGATCGAGAACGGGTTCCTCGCGCAGACCCGCGGCGAGGAGATCCCGGCGGCGCCGAACGCGCGCGTCTGCGTGACGACGGCGATCGAGGACGTCACCGAGCAGGTCGTCGGCGAAGATCGAGCGCGAAGATCTCCGACCTCGATCGCGCGAAGCTGGTCGAGCGGCGCCGCAAGGAGCTGGTCGAGCGAGTGCGAGAAGGCGGGCGGCGTGCGCTGCACGCGTCGCGTCGTTCTTCGAGGGATCGCAGTACCTGAGGATCACGCAGATGGAGATCCGCGACGTCCGGCTCGTCTACGCGCCGGCCGCGCGGCGTCGGCAACTTCGGCGGCGAGATCGACAACTGGATGTGGCCGCGCCACACGGGCGACTTCGGGTTCCTGCGCGCGTACGTCGGGCCGGACGGGAAGCCCGCCGACTTCTCGCCGGAGAACGTCCCGTACCAGCCGAAGCACTTCCTGAAGGTCTCGACGGCCGACATCGACCCGGGCGACATGATGATCGTCGCCGGCTATCCCGGGCGAGACGTTCCGCTACGAGACTGCGCGAGGAGGTCCGCGAGGCGCAGATCGACTTCGACTTGCCGACGTCGATCCGCTACCGGAAGGAGCTGATGCGACATCCTCGAGGCCGCGAGGCGAAGCGCGGCAAGGACGTCGAGATCAGCAATGCGGCGCGCGTGCGCGAGCCTCGCGAACTACCTGAAGAAGTACGAGGGGACGCTCGAGGCCTTCGAGAAGGGGAACCTGATCGAGTCGCGGACCGCGGAAGAGCAGGAGATGCGCGGCGCTCGTCGCGAACGACGAAGCTCGGCCGCGAAGCACGAAGCGGTCACGGGCGAGCTCTCGCGCATTGTCTCGCGAGGAGCAGAAGACGCGCGAGCGGGACGCGGTCCTCGGCTGGCTCTATCAGCTCCTCGCCGATGCTCTCGCAGGCGAACACGCTCTATGCGGCTGAGCCGGCGAGCGCCCGAAGAACGACATCGACCGCGAGGACGGGATACCAGGAGCGCGACTGGACGCGGCTCAAGCGGCGGTCTGACCGGCGCGCAGCGGACGATCGAGCCGGGCAGCGACCGCGCGGGGCTGCGCTACTTCCTGCTCGAAGCCGCGAAGCTTCCGGCAGGGCAGCGCATCGCGGCGGTGGACAAGGCGCTCGCCGCGACCGGCAAGGAAGGCGTCGACGCGCAGATCGAAGCGCTCCTCGACCGGCTCTACGGCGGCACGAAGATCGGCGATCTCGCGACCGCCAGCGACTCTTCGACGAGTCGACCGCCGCAGCTCGAGGCGCGCAACGACGCGATGCTCGACTTCGCGGCGGCGCTCCGCCCGACTGCTCGACGCGAACGCGAAGCGCGGACAGGCGCGATCGCGGCGCGCTGATGCGCCTCCGGCCGGAGTACATCGCAGGCGCTCCGCGAGGTGCGCGGCGGCCTGCCTCTCTCCGGACGCCAACGGCACGCTGCGCGTCACGTTCGGCGAGGTCGACCGGCTACGAGCCGCGCGACGGCGTCGAGTACGCAGCCGCAGACGACCCTCGACGGCGTCGTCGAGAAGGAGACGGGCGAGGGAGCCGTTCGACGCGCCGGCCAGGCTGCTCGAGCAGGCCCGCGCGAAGAAGCTCGGGCCCTACGTCGGATCCGGAGCTCGGCAACGTGCCGGTCGACTTCCTCTCGACCGGCGACATCACCAACGGCAACTCCGGCTCGGCGACGCTGAACGCGAAGGGCGAGCTCGCCGGCCTCGCCTTCGACGGGAACTACGAGGCGATGGGCGTCGACTACCTCGTCGATCCCGAGCTCTCGCGCACGATCCACGTCGACTCGCGCTACATGCTCTGGGTGATGGATGCGGTCGACGGCGCCCACGACCTGCTCCGCGAGATGGGCGTGGAGCCGGCGATTCAGTAGAAGCGCGTCCGGAGTCTGGCGTCTGGAGTCCAGGCGTCACGCATCACGAACGAACGGCGGCCGAAAGGCCGCCGTTCTTCGTTGATCGTTGCTCGTTGATGGGTGCGCGGGCCGCGCCATGTCATCCCGAGCGTAGCGAGGGATCTGGGCGGGGGTGCGGTGCGCAAACCGAGGCCATCGCACCGCCCAACCGACCCAGACGATCCCTCGCTGCGCTCGGGATCGGCTGGGCGCGGGCGTCTCGCCCGCCGTTGCGGCGGCGTCTCGCCGCCGCCACCGGGCGCCGCGGGACGCGGCGCCAACGGCGGCCGGGACGGCCGTCCGTCCGCTTGCGCATCCTGCATCCCGAGGTCATCGCGCGGTGCGGTGCGCGAGCCTCGCGACCTGTCCTACGCTCGGGATGACATCCGGCCGCTACGCACGATCCGGCGAACGGCCCCCGATCAACGAGCAACGGCCGACGATCAACGAACGGCTAGAATGTCGCGTCGACTGCGCACCGTTGGAGAGAGAGCATGGCCGAAACGAACGCCCGACCGCCGCAGGTCGTCCGGCTCACGCCGGGGAAGCGAGTCCTTTTTCTCACGAAGGATCCCGAGCTGATCCGGAGGCAGCTCCGCGGCGAGCTCGACCTGCGCGCGGATGCAGCTGGACCTGCCTGGCGACCTGCTCGACGACATCAACACCGACGCGATGACGCCGGCGTGGGTCTGCTTCAACCACAAGCCGGAGGACCTCGCGCGGGAGGCGTACGCGGGGCTGATCGTCGAGGGGAAGCGCATCTTCGAGCGCGACGCGCTCTACGGCGGCAATTTCGAGGTGATCGTCTCGGGCTACCGCAAAGGTGTCGGCAGCTCGCGCGAGACGGCGGTGCAGGCCGAGAAGTGGAGCGGCATCCGGATCGCGATCGCGGAGTCGTTCGCGCCGATCCACGCGGCGAACAACATCAATCAGGGCGTCCTCATGGGCGGCTACGCCGTTCTTCGCCGGCTCCAGCAGGGGGAGGGGATCCCGCTCGAGGAGTTCTACCGCGACTACGATCCGATCACGCAGCTGATCGTGCAGCACGGGGGGATGTTCCCGTTCGCGAAGGCGCTCGCGGCGGACGAGGTCGCGCTCCCGCTCCCGGCGACGCCGCGGCGCCCGATGAACATGACGGAGAAGGTCCTCGCCTCGAAGATGCTCGGCGCGACGGGCGAGCGGTGGGTGGGGCCGGGCGACGCGATCCTGGTGAACGTCGACGGCGGCTACTCGCACGAGTTCACGACCGCCCAGGTCCACTACTTTCTCGAGCAGGAGTACGGCGCGGGCTACGGCGTGAAGAACCCGCGGAAGTTCGCCGTCTTCGAGGATCACCTCATCTACGCGGACGACGTCGCGAAGATGCGCCCGTTCATGGACAAGATCCAGGTCCTGCGCGATCTGCAGCGCGAGTTTCAGCGAGCACACGGGCGTGCGCGACTTCTCGGCGGAGGGCGGCGTCTCTCCCGGCATCTGCCACGAGGTCGCGCGCGAGCTCCTCATCGATCCGGGCGATTTCATCCAGGCGACCGACAGCCACACCTGCATGGGAGGGGTCAACAACGCGCTCGCGTGGGGCGTCGGCGCCACCGAGTACGCCAACCTCGTGCACTCCGGGTTCACGCAGGTGGAGGTCCCCGAGGCGATCCGGTTCGAGCTGGAGGGAACGCTCGCGCCGACCGTGACGGCGAAGGACGTGATGCTCCACATCCTCCTGCTACTTCGCGAAGCCGGAGGCGACGCTCAATCGCGTCATGGAGTTCGGCGGGCCCGGGTCTCCGGGGCCTTTCGCTGGACGAGCGCGCGACGCTCGCGAACATGGCGACGGAGTGCTCGGCGCGCGGCGCGATCGTCGAGGCGGACGAGGAGACGTTCCGCTGGATCGCGGCGAATCGGCCCGGCGCCGACCTCGACGTCGCTCCGCGCGCGCGCGGTCGCCGCCCGACCCCGGGGCGGAGTATGCCGGCGGCGTCCATCGGATCGATCTCGCGGCGATCCGGCCGATGGTCGCGCATCCCGGCGATCCCGATCACGGGATCGCGTCGGACCCGACGAACGGCGCGCTACCTCGACGAGATCGGCGACGTCCCGATCGACATCGCCTACGCGGGGAGCTGCACGGCGGGAAAGATCGACGACCTCCTCTTCTACCATCGCGTCGCGAAGCGAGGCCGTCGAGGCGGGACGGCGCGTCGCCGACGGCGTTCACTTCTACATCCAGTTCGGCTCGAAAGCGGTCGAGGACTTCTGCCGCGGGAACGGGATGATCGAGACGTTCGAGCGCGCCGGGGCGACGATCCTCCGCCCCGGATGCGGCGCCTGCATCGGATGCGGCCCCGGCGTTTCAGAGGCCCCGGATCAGGTCACCGTCAGCGCGATCAACCGCAATTTCAAGGGGCGCTCCGGCCCGGGAAAACTCTGGCTCGCCTCGCCCCTGACCGTGGCCGCCTCGGCGTTCACCGGGAGGATCACCGAGTACAGGCCGGGGATGTTCCTGCCTTCGGCTGAGGCGGGGACGTAGGGCCGGGCACCCGTGGCGCCCCATGGGACCGATGGGACCGATGGGGAGCCCCGGTTTCCATCCGTCCCATCCCACGAACGTCCTCGAGACGCCCCCGCCCGCCCCGGTTTGAACGAACGTTCACCCGGGTCTAGAATGGCGGTTCTCCAGCACCGACACTGACCGGGTCAACTAAGGAGCTCACATGAGATCCGTCGCCGATCTTCTTCACAGCAAAGGCAACCAGGTGTGGGCCGTCGCGCCCGACCAGACCGTCCTCGACGCCCTCCGCATGATGGCGGAGAAGGAGGTCGGGGCGCTGCTGGTGACGAGCGATGAACAGCTCGTCGGGATCGTCTCCGAGCGCGACTACGCGCGGAAGATCGTCCTGAAGGGGAAATCCTCCGAGACGACGCCCGTCCGCGACGTGATGTCCTCCGATGTGACTTCGGTCTCTCCGAAACAGACCGTCGAGGAGTGCATGGCGGTAATGACGGAGAAGCGCGTCCGTCACCTTCCGGTCCTGGATGGCGGGAGGCTCGTCGGGGTCGTCTCCATCGGAGACCTGGTGAAGGCGGTCATCGAGGACCAGGAGTTCACGATCCGCCAGCTGGAACACTACATCCACACCTGATCCGGAAGAGCCCTCCAGCTGAAAGCGAGCGCGGCCAGCGAACTTGCGCCGATCTCGAGAACAGAGCACTAGACGCCCTGGGCCCGCCCCGGCCGCCTCCGCACGGACCAGACGAGCGCCAGGATCGCGAGGACGATGCCGAACGTGCAGACGATCGTCGCGCCCGTCGGCAGATCGAGCCGGAACGAGAGGACGATCCCGATCGCGCTGACGAGCGCGCCCATCGTCCACCCGATCGCGAGCCGCCCGCCCACCGTGCTCGCGAAGAGCATCGCGGCCACCGACGGGACGATCAGGTACGAGAAGACGAGCAGCACGCCGGCGATCGCGACCGACGAGGTCACGACGAAGCCGAACGAGGTGTAGAAGAGGAAGTCCCAGAAGCGGACCCGCAGCCCCGACGCGGCGGCCGCCTCCGCGTCGATCGAGATCGCGAGGAAGCGGCGGCGGAAGAGGTAGTGGAACGCGCCGACGATCGCGTAGAGGACCGCCGTCCGGATCACTTCGCCCCAGGAGACGGTCAGGATGTTGCCGACGAGCATGTCCTTCAGATGCTCGGTCCCTTCCGGCGCCTTGCTCATCGCGAGGATCGCCGCCGCCGCGGAGACCGCGTAGACGATGCCGATGATCGCTTCCTGCGGAATGCGCGTCTCGCGGTGGACGCGCGTGAGGGCGAAGATCGCCGCGCCGAGGAACGTGAAGCCGAGCGACCAGAAGTAGGCCGTCGTGCGAGTGGAGCTCGTGTCCGGCGAGATAGGCGACGGTCGTGCCGAGCGCCGCGATCTGCGCGAGCGAGAGGTCGACGAAGATCACGCCCCGCTCGACGACGTGCACGCCGAGGTAGGCGTGGATGCCGGTGAGGATGAGGCCGGCCAGCGAAGGGGACGAGCAGGAACTGAGAACAGGTCCATCGACTCACCTGCAGCGCCGTCGACGAGGTGCGGCGATGTTGCGGTCGAAGAGCTTGATAGTAGTCGTCGAGCTCCGGCTCGCGCCGAGGACCGACGGATACAGGACGACGACCTTCGCGCCCGTCTCGCTCGCGCGATCGAGTGCGGCGTCTTCAGGTCGAAGTACGGCTCCACGAGGATGACCTTGACCTTCTGCGTCCTTCATCAGCTTGATGAGCTCGAACGTGTGCGACGGGCGACGGCGGGACGCCCGGCTTCGGCTCGACGAACCCGACGACGTCGAGGCCGAAGCGCTTCACGAAGTTCGGCCACGAGCGGTGGTACGTGACGACCTTCGCGCCCGCGATACGGCGCGAGCATCGCCGTCCAGCGCTTGTTCGCCTCGTTCAGCCTCGCCTTGAAGCTCGTCGAGGCTCGGCGAAGTCGCCGCGTCCGCCGGGCGAGCTCGGCGAGAGCTTCGCGGCGATCTGCGTCGCGATCCGCGATCGCGTTGTCCGGCTCGAGCCAGTAGTGCGGGTTGCCCGGCGGGTGGACGTCGCCCATCGAGCGGTTGACCACGCCCGTCGGCCGATCGAGGATCTCGACGCCGGCGCGACGCGTCGAGGTACCCGGCGCGCGCCGGGCGGATCTTCGCGTTGCGGCTCTGGTCGAGGAGCGGCGGCAGCCAGCCGACCTCGAGCTCGAGCCCGACGACCTCGAGCAGGTCGCGCCTTCGTGAGCTCGAGCAGGAAGCTCGGCTTCGGCTCGACGAAGTGCGGATCCTGGTACCCGCGCGCGAGCGACTGGACCATCGACCTCGTCGCCTCCGATCGCTCGGGCGATCGACGCGAGGTCCTCCGTGGTGGTGACGACGCTGAGCTTGTCCGCGCGGCTGCGCGCCGCGCGCGAGAGAGAGCAGCGAGAGAAGAAGAACGAGTTTCCTCATGGGGCCTCCTAGAAACTGTGCGCGCCGTGCGCGCCGATCGCCGAACTGGACCTGAAGGAGCAGCTCGTTGGCGTCGCCGGCGTCGTCGTACGCGCGTGCGGCGAAGCTCGCCGCGGATCTGGCTGAACTCCGAGGGGCGGAACGTGAGCGTCAGGGCTCCTCCCCGGTCGGTGAGCGAAGGCGTCGTCCGGGCGGTCGGACCGGTCGAGCCTCAGGCCGGCGGACCACCGGCGGGCGAACTGGTAGTCGCCCGAGGTGTAGAAGCCGAGAGCCGCCTCGTCCTGATCGTCGCGGTCGTTCCGGATCAACTCGGTCCTGCCGACGAAGGAGCGGTAGATCGACCGCTCGAGCGGCTTCCAGCGGTACGTCAGGTCCATCCCCGTGAACCGGCTCGAGACGCTCCCGGCCGCGGTTCCCTGGGCGAAGCTCTCCGCCGAGCTCCACGTTCGCGGAATCGGAGAGATCGCGATAGGTCTTGAGGTGTCCCACGTACAGGAGATCGCTCGGCTCCTGCCGCTCGAAGACGTCTTCGACGCTGCCGCGGTAAACCTCTCCCGTCCCTTCGATGAAGAGGTTCCATCGATTCGGGAAGAGGCGGCTGACCGAGACGCCGGAGTCGGCGAGCCCTTCGTCGCCGAAGAGGTTCCTGCTGACGAGAGGCTGATCGGCCCAGAGCCAGGTGTGCGCGTGCTGGGTGTTGAACTTCCCGAAGCTCGCCTTCAGCTTGCCGACCTTTGCCGTGAGGTCGAGGGGGAGGGTGAGGAACTGCAGATACCCCTCCTCGAGCGCCGCGCCGTCTTCCCCCACGCCGATGAAGAAAGCGGCCTTCGCGTACGGATCGACGAACGCCTGCAGGGAGATCTCCGCTTCGTCCATCGCGATCGAGTCTCTCTCGTCGAACGGATTCTCGTCGCCGGCGTGGCCGAGGACGTTTCCGATCACGGAGATGTCGGGATTGAAGATCTTCCCGGACGGCGCGGGGCGATTCTCGACCACCTGCGCGTCGAGAACGGCAGGCTCGGCCGCCGCGGGTTTCTCTCCCGTCTGGACGGGCTCGATCGCGGTGAGGTCTTCCGGCTCCTGCGGAGCCGGTGCCGCGGCGCCCGATTTGAGCCGCTCGAGCTCGGTGCGCAGCGCGTCAGCCTGCTCCTGGAGCGCCTCGAGCTTCTCCTCGAGGGACCTGATCTGCTCCGGCGAGGGCGCCTGCGCGCGCGCGGCCGCGGAAACCAGGGTGGATATGGCAACCATCGCGGCCAATGCGCCGCGCCTCATGCTGGGCATGAACTGAACCTCCTCGTCGTGATGCCTGCGGCGGGAAAGGGACGTGGCTCAGAGAGGGGGGGCGCGGGGGATCGAGATGCGGACGCGGGGAGCGGAGGGAAGCGAGCGACGGCGTTCGCCGGGAACGAAGAAAACGATGATCAGGAGTGCGGTGGCCGAAACGGGAGGAGTCGGCGTGCTCGCCGCCGTCACGCACGCCGCGCACTGGTTCGCGGCGTCCCGGAGCGTCTCCGATCCGCTGTGGTTCGAAGAGGAGGTGCCAGTGGACGAGCGAAACGATGGCGACCCCAGCGAGGAGCGCTGCGAGACCCGCCATCCGCTGCGCGGCGGCGCGATCGACTCTGAATCACCTGGCATTCCTTCCCGCTAATGGCGCGGCCGCCGGGTAATTCCCGCAGCCCGCCCGGAGAGCCATTGCGCGGCAGGCGCACCACCGCGTTCCTCGGGATGACGCGGGGGTGGGCGCCTGCTGGCTCGAATCGTGAGTAACGTCATTCCGAGCCGGAGGCGAGGGGAACGTTTGGTGACATGCACGCGATCGCGGTTCTGTGCGGTGTCACCCGAGGTCCTTCCGTCGCGCTCGCGGCGCTCCTCAGGATGACGCGGGCGGGGGGGGAGCCGTGCTGGCTCCGAATCCGTGAGTACGTCATCCCGAGCCGGAGGCGAGCGGAACTTTGGTGACACGCACGCGATCGCGGTTCTGTGCGGTGTCACCGGAAGGTCCTTCGTCGCGCTCGCGCGCTCCTCAGGATGACGCGGGCGGGGGGAGCCTGCTGGTCGAATCGTGAGTGCGTCATCCCGAGCCGGAGGCGAGGGAACTTTGGTGACACGCACGCGATCGCGGTTCTGTGCGGTGTCACGCAAGGTCCTTCGTCGCGCTCGGCGCGCTCCTCAGGATGACGCCCGTCCTGTTGACTCGCCGACGGCCCCGTCCTGATCGGAGAGGCTCTCGAGGAAGGCGACGATCGCCTCGCGCTCGGCGGGCGTCAGCTTCTTGCCGAGCTGCAGCCACGCCATCCGATCGACCGCCCCGTCGAGAGTCGGCACGGCGCCGTCGTGGAAGTAGGGAGAGGTGAGTGCGACGTTGCGCAGCGCGGGGACCTTGAAGACGAACTCGTCGATCTCGGACGCGGTCACTTCGAATCTGCCGCGGTCGTTTTCGTTCGAGTAGCGATGGATGATCCCGAGTTTCTGAAACTTGTCGCCGCCGAGGAGGGGTCCGCCGTGGCAGCTCGCGCAGCCCGTATCGAAGAACAGGCTCAGCCCTTCCTTCTCTCTGGAGGTGAGCGCACCCGCGTCCCCCTCGATGAAGGAATCGAATCGGTCGCGCGTCCGAAGGGTCCGCTCGAAGGCGGCGATCGCGCGCGCGACGTGGCTCAGTGTGAACGGGTCGCGCTCGGTGGGGAACGCGGCGGTGAAGAGGGCGCGATCGACGATCTCGCCGCTTCCGCGCGCGCCTCCACGGCGGTGGCGTCGGGCATCGCCATTTCGATCGGATTGAGGATCGGTCCGACCGCCTGTTCCTCGAGGGTCGCCGAGCGCCCGTCCCAGAACTGCGCGATGTGGAGGTCGGCGTTGAACACGGTCGGCGTGTTCCGCCGTCCCGGGGTCTCGAGCGCGCCGGGGGAGGTTGCGAGCCGATCCGTGCCCGGCTTTCCCGCGTCGACCGGATGGCAGGAGTTGCACGACTGCGTTCGATTGAGCGAGAGCTGGGGCGAAAAATAGAGAGCGCGCCCGAGGCGAACGAGCTCGGGGGCGTCCGGGGGGGCGGTCGAGCTCTCGGCGAGCGTGCCGAAGACCCGGCGGCTCTTCTCCATCAGCGCGGCGTCGCCTTTGGAGCAGCCGAGCGGGAGAAGCGCGGCCGCGGCCGCGAGCAGAAGGAGGAATCGTGGGACGGGTTGGCGGGTCCGCATCAGTCGTTTCCCAATCCGAAGCGCCGCAACAGCGCTCCCGGCCGTGCCATTTCCGCCGGAATGTCCCCGCGAGGGACGCGGGCCTCCGCCGCACGGAACGTTTGATATCCTTCCGGCCATGGCGCACTCAGCGAACTCGGCCGACAGGCTCGCTTCTCTTTATCCCGCACACCTCGCGACGATGAAACGGCGGCACGACGAGGCGCTCGAAAAGAGCGGCTACGATCACCTGGTCATCTTCGGAGGGGCCGAGCACGTGGCCTTCCTCGACGATCAGTCGTACCCGTTCAAGGTGAACCCGCATCTGAAATCGTGGGTGCCGGTCGTCGACAACCCGAACTGCTTTCTCATCTACACGCCGGGAAAGAAGCCGGCGCTCCTCTTCTTTCAGCCGGTGGATTACTGGTACAAGCCCGCGGAGGACCCGACGGGCTACTGGGTGGGGGAATTCGACTTCCACAGGCTCGCGGCGCTTCCCGACGCGAAAGCGCTCATGCCGCGATCGGGCCGCGTGGCGTTCATCGGCGAATGGGACCCGTCGTTCGGCGACTGGGGGCTGACGAACCCGAATCCGCAGCAGGTCATCAACCGCCTTCATTACGAGAGAGCGTGGAAGACGGAGTACGAGATCGAGTGCATCCGGATCGCGACGGCCGCCGGAGTGCGCGGCCATCGCGCCGCCGAGAAGGTCTTCCGGCAGGGGGCGACCGAGTACGAGATTCACATGGAGTACCTTCGCGCCACCGGCCACACGGAAGCCGAGCTGCCGTACGGGAACATCGTGGCCTTCAACGAGCATGCTGCGGTGCTCCACTATCAGCACCAGCAGCGCGAGCGGCCGGCGAAGGTCCATTCGTTCCTGATCGACGCCGGCGCGACGTACAACGGGTACGCGTCCGACATCACGCGGACGTGGTCGAGCGCGGACGACGAGTTCGCAGAGCTGGTCGCTTCGGTCGACCGGCTCGAGCAGGAGCTCGCCGCCGAGGTCCGGCCGGGACTCGACTACAGGCAGCTGCATCTGCTCGCGCACCGGAAAGTCGGCGAGGTGCTCAGGCGCCACGATCTCACCTCGATCGACGCGGACGAGGCGGTCCGCAGCGGCGTGACGGGCGCCTTCTTCCCGCACGGGGTCGGCCACTACCTCGGCCTTCAGGTTCACGACGTGGGCGGCTTCTTCGCGGACCCGGAGGGCACGACGATCCCGAAGCCGGAGGGGCACCCGTACCTGCGCCTCACGCGCATCGTCGAGCCGGGGCAGGTGTTCACCGTCGAGCCGGGCATCTACTTCATCGACTCGCTGCTGGCCGATCTGAAGGCGCGCGACGGCAAAGGCGTGAACTGGAGCAAGGTGGACTCGTTCCGGAAGTTCGGCGGCGTGCGGATCGAGGACGACGTCGTCGTCCGCGAAGACGGCAGCGAGAACCTCACGCGCGCGGCATGGGGGGCGTAACAGGTTTCGGAGATGTCATCCTGAGGAGCGGCCGCAGGCCGAGACGGAGGAACTCAAAATGCCGGAAACCGCATCCTGAGATCCTTCGATTCGCTCAGGATGACGCGCTCTTTCGCTTCGTTCGAGCGTGCGTCAATCCACGCCGACGAGCTTCCCCTGTCCCGAGCAGAGGGGGCAGCCGCGCGGGAGCTTCGTTTCGGACGTGAACCCGCAGCCGGAGCAGACGAAGTAGGTCTTCTTCTCCTTCATCGAGTTCATGCTCCAGTTCGCGGCCATCAGAAGGTTGGCGTGCTCCGACTCGGCCGTGCGCGCCCGGTCGAATGCTTTCGCGATCTCCGCCTGGCCGTCCGCCTGCGCCTTCTCGAACGCGTCGTGGTAGATCGAGTCGCGCTCGGTCTGTTCCGCTTCGAGCGCCGCCGCGATGTTCTCTCGCGTGGTCCCGACCTTCGGCTCCTCCGTTCCCTCCGGAACGGTGCCGCCTTTCTTCTTGAGCAGCTGCACGAACTTCTCCTCGTGCGCCTTCTCGCCGCGCGCTGCGGCGCGGAACAGGCTCGCGACTCCGCCGAATCCCTCCTCGTCCGCCTTCGCGGCGAACGCGGCGTAGCGGACCTGGGCGTTTCGCTCCCCGGTGACCGCCTGCTGGAGGAGAGCGACGAGCTCGTCCTGCTGCGCGAAGAGCGCGAGCCCTCCGAAAAGGAGAACGAGGGGAAGGAGGATCAGGAACGGACGCGCTACGCGCTTCATGGTCGAACCTCCCGGGCGGCGCCGGGACGGAATGGCCGCCCGCTGAAACCCATCTTCGGCTTCCTCGTGCAGGGGGAGGGAGGACGATGATCACAGGAGGGGGTGTCACCGGGCCGCGGCGAGGGGGCCGCGCGCCCGGGTTCTTCTCGGGTTCCGAGATACGCCGCCCCAGACGCCGCCCCAGACGCCCGCTCCCCCTTGCCTCCCCGCCGCATCCCGGTTCACCATAGGCGCCCGCCAAGGCGGCACTCGCGGCTCCCCGGAGGATCCGATGCGGTTTGCAGTCACATGCGCAGCGATCGTGCTGATCGCTTCACCGATTCTCGCCGCCGAGCCGGTCCGGTCCCTGCCCGACCAGGGGCGGGAGATCGCCGCCCTCCCGGCGGTCCTGCCGCAGCGGGCTCGCGTCGAGGCCGTCAACCGCGCGCTCCGCGAGCGCCTCGACCGGATCCTTCCCGCCCTGATGCGCGAGAGCGGCCTCGACATGTGGCTCGTGATCAATCGTGAATACGCCGAGGATCCCGTCTACCTCACGCTGGTGCCGGAGCCGGTCTTCGCGGCGCGGCGCACGACGATGCTCGTCTTCTTCGACCGCGGGGAGAAGGGGATCGAGCGGCTCACGGTCAGCCGCTACGATCTGGAGGACTTCTACGAGTCGGCGTGGGCCGGCGGCGGGAGCGACGCGGAGCAGTGGACGCGGCTCGCGGAGGTGATCGCCGAGCGGAACCCGCGGAAGATCGGAATCGACGTCAGCCGCGACTGGGCGTTCGGCGACGGCCTCACGAAAGGCCTCTACGACCAGCTCGCGCAGGCGCTTCCGCCCGCGCTCGAGTCGCGCCTCGTGAGCGCGGAGACCCTCGCGCTCCGCTGGCTCGAAACCAGAAGCGATCTGGAGCTCGAGGTCTACCCGCAGATCGTCGCGCTCGCGCGCGGCGTTCTCGCCGAAGCATTCTCGAACCGCGTCATCACGCCCGGGGTGACCACGACCGACGACGTCGCCTGGTACATCCGGCAGCGCTACGACGACCTCGGTCTGCCGATCTGGTTCATGCCGTACGTGAATATCCAGAGGAAGGGCGATCCGGCCGGCCTCGACGAGCCGTTCCTCGGGAAAGAGGGGGTCATCCTTCGCGGCGATGTCCTCCACACCGATGTCGGCATCACGTACCTGAGGCTCAATACGGACACCCAGGAGATGGCGTACGTCCTCCGCCTCGGCGAGAGCGACTGTGCCCGAAGGGCTCGAGAAGGTGCTCGCCGCGGGGAACCGGTGGCAGGACATCCTGACGTCGAGCTTCGTCGCGGGGAGAAGCGGCAACGAGATCCTCGCCGCGACGAAGGCGCAGGCCGCGAAGGAAGGGATCGTCGCGAGCACCTACTCCCATCCCCTCGGCTTCTTCGGCCACGCGGGCGGCCCGACGATCGGCATGTGGGACAACCAGGGGCCGACGCCGATCCGCGGCGAATGGCAGCTCCATCCCGCGACCGCGTACGCGATCGAGGGAAACGTGAAGGCCCAGGTCCCGGAGTGGGGCGGGCAGTGGGTGCAGGTCAAGCTGGAGCAGTCCGCGTTCTTCGACGGGAAGAAGGTGTGGTACCTGGCGGGACGGCAGACGGAGTGGCACGTGATCCGATGAACGGACGAGGCAGACCTGCGGCCTCAGACCGTGGACCTCAGACCGCAGGACACGACGTCGGCGATCAGTCGAAGGTCACGAAATCGAGCGAATCCGAGGTGTGAGGTCCGAGGTCGAGGTCGAGGTCCGAATCCGAGATGGCGAAGAGATGAGCAGAGGGCGCAGCCGGAAGGTCAAGCGCGCGTCCCGTCTGGGCGAAGTGGAATGACGAGGAGCTCCTCGAGCTCCGGTTCCGCGACCTGGGGATCCGGCTGGAAGGGACCTGGATCGTGGGGGTGATCGAGCTGCTCGAGCGGGAGCTCGAGCGGCGGAACATCCGGTTCCGGCCGCACTTCTGGCTCTCCCGCGAGTGGTTCTCGCCGGGCGGCGTCCCGGGCGTCGCGATCCCCTTCTATCTCGCGCATCCGCGGCTCATGCGGCTCGAGCGGGCGCACATGTTCGAGGTCGAGGGGGGATCGCGCGAGGAGTGCCTCAAGATCCTGCGGCACGAGATGCGGGCACGCGCTCCAGCACGCCTATCAGCTCCATCGGCTCCGCTCGTGGCAGAAGTTCTTCGGCCCTTCCTCGAGGCGGTATCCGAAGTTCTACCGGCCGAATCCGGCCTCGCGCCGGTACGTGCAGCACCTCCGGATGTACTACGCGCAGAGCCATCCGGTCGAGGATTTCGCGGAGACGTTCGCCGTCTGGCTCCAGCCGCGCGCGACGTGGCGGCGGCGCTACGCGGAGTGGCCGGCGCTCGACAAGCTGGAGTACGTCGACGAGCTGATGGAAGAGATCGGCCCGAAAGCCGCTCCCGTCCGGAGCCGCAGGCAGGTCGAGCCGCTGCGCGAGCTGAACATGACGCTTCGCGAGCATTACGCCGAGAAGCGCGAGCTGTACGTGCGGTCGTTATCCCGACATCTACGACCGGGATCTCCGCGAGCTCTTCTCGGACGACGGCCGCCACAACGGAGCCGAGCTGGCGTCGACGTTCCTCCGGCGAAACCGCTCGGAGATCCGCCATCTCATCGCGCGCTGGACGGGGGAGTACGAGTTCACGCTCGAACAGGTGCTCGACGACATGATCGGCCGATGCCGCGAGCTCAAGCTGCGCGCGGTCGGCGCGGAGCGCCGGCTGCTCATCGAGTTCGCGATCCTCCTCACCGTCAAGACGATGGCGTTTCACTACACGCGCCGCACGTGGTTCGCGCTATGAAGAAGACTCCGCATCGCCGTGCTCGATGCATCCCGTCGCTGATCCCGCCCGAATCGCGCGAGGGGGTCCCCGAGAACGAGATCGCCGACTCGTGGAAGACCGAGTACGACGTCGATCTCGACTCTGCGCGAGCTCGGGCACGAGGTCCAGCCCCGTCGGCGTCTACGACGACCTCAAGCCCGTCCGCGAGCTGATCGCCGAGTGGCAGCCGGACCTCATCTTCAACCTCCTCGAAGAGTTTCTCGGCAGCGCCGAGTTCGACTTCCACGTCGTCACGTATCTCGAGATGAAGCAGGTCGCCTATACCGGGTGCCGCCCGCGCGGGCTGATGCATCGCGCGCGACAAGGCGCTCGCGAAGAAGATCCTTCACTATCACCGCATCCGGCGTCCCGCACTTCGCCGTCTTCCCGCGCCGCCGCCGGGTCCAGCGGCCCCGCGGGCTGCAGTTTCCCCTGATCGTGAAGAGCCTCACCGAGGAAGCGTCCGCCGGAATCTCGCAGGCGTCGATCGTCTACGACGACGAGAAGCTGCGCGAGCGCGTCGCGTTCGTCCACGAGAACGTCGGAACGGACGCGCTCGTCGAGGAGTTCATCGAAGGCCGCGAGCTCTACGTCTGCGTGCTCGGAAACAAGGCGCTGACGGTGCTTCCCGATCTGGGAGCTCGTCTTCGAGAACATGCCGCCCGGCGCCTCCGCGATCGCGACCGCGCGCGTGAAGCACAGCTCCGAGTATCAGCGGAAGCGCGGGATCTTCCAGCAGCCCGCCGAGGATCTGCCGGAAAAGCTGCACGCAGCAGATCGTGCACACGAGCAAGCGGATCTACAGGCTCCTCAACCTCGACGGCTACGCCCGCACTCGACTTCCGCCTCACGCCGGACGGGGAGTTCTACTTCCTCGAGGCGAACCCGAATCCCGAGATCGCGTCGACCGAGGAGTTCGCGTCAGCCGCGGAAGCGGCGGGCATCGAATATCCGGAGCTGCTGCAGAAGATCGTGAACCTCGGGCTGCAGCGGGCGCGCAGCGTAAGCGTCTAGGAGTCAGCCAGAGGCTTCGGCGCTCGCGACGATGTCATCCCGAGCGTAGCGAGGGATCTGGGCGGGGGCTGCGAAAGAACGCGGCGCCCACGCAGGGCACGAGGATCGGCATTCGCTTCGTGATCGCAGGCGAATCTCGATCCTGCCGCCCCGCTTCGGTGCGGCAGCACAACGCGCAGCACTCCCGCCCAGAGACGATGAGTAGGCCGGCCTCCTAAAACGGCGTCACGGTATCGTGCGCCCATCTTGAACGGGCTCGAGGCCCAAAAGAAGGAGGCCGACCTTGAACCATATTGCCATCGATCTTCATGACGAGTACAGCCAGATTTGCGTGATGAACCAGGCTCGAGAGGTGCTCGTGGACGCGAAAGTCCCAACGACGGCGGCGGCACTGCGGGAGTTCTTCCGCGGTCGTGAGCGCGCGCGCGCGTGGTGTTCGAAGCCGGGCCGCACGCGCTCTGGGTCGGCGAGCTGCTCGAGGAGCTCGGGCATGAACCCGTTCCGTGTCACGCTCGACGCATTCGGCTGATCGCTGAGAGCAGGAACAAGAACGATCGCGTCGACGCTGAGTTTCTTGCGCGCCTCTCGGTGGCCGACTTGGATCTGATCCGGCCCATTCATCAGCGATCACGCGAAACCCTCGACGAGCGCGCGATCACGCACACCCGGGCGACCCTGGTCGATACACGCAAACGTCTGCGGACGACCGTTCGTGGCCTGGTCAAGCCGTTCGGCGTTCGCCTTCCGTCGGGGAAGACAGCCGCTCTCGGCGCCGCGGCACAAGCCAAGCTCCCTCCGGATCTGCGGACGAGCGTCGATGCGCTTCTGGAAGTCCTCAACCTGGTCGGCCTCAAGATCCGCGCGTTCGACAAACGCGTCGAACAGCTGGCCGACCGCCCCGCGATCCGTCACACGATGACGATCCCCGGTGTGGGTCCGCTCGTCGGTCTCGCCGTCCGGCATGCGATCGACGATCCGTACCGGTTCCCCTCGAAGGATGTCGGCGCCTACGTGGGCCTCACGCCGGCGAACCGCTCCTCGGCCGGGAAACCGCTCGCGCCGAAAGACCGCGGCCGTCCCGGCGATCCGTACGTGCGCTCGCTCCTGATCCAGTCCGCATGGACTCTGGTCAACAGTCGAAGCCAATCCGACCTGGCGGTGTGGGGCCGTAAGAAGATCGAGGAGCTCGGCTCCAAGAAAGGACCTGTCGCCGTCGCCCGCAAGCTCGTCGTGCTCATGCATCACCTCTGGATCCACGAAGAGGACTTCGTCGCGCATCCGCGCCGCCGCGCCGCGTGAACGGCCGAAAAAAAGCAAAAACATCAGCAAAGGAGGAGACGCAACCCGCTCCAGCGATCCAGTTCGATGAGGAGACCTCGTAGGGATCTGGTGACGGGCGCGCTACCCATAGCGCTCGATCACGCCCCCAGAAGGAGGCTCCTCGCCCATCCAGAATCTCCCCAGGCGCCTCGAGCGCGTATAGAAGAAGCCGAGACGGTTCGCTGACGCGGTACGGTTCCCCCACCCAAAACCAAAACCAGGGAGGTCTTGACAGGGCCTACTCATAGAAGATCCCTCGCTACGCTCGGGATCGGCTGGGGCGCGGGCGTCTCGCCCGCCGTTGCGGCGGCGTCTCGCCGCCGCCACCGGGCGCCGCGGGACGCGGCGCCAACGGCGGCCGGGACGGCCGCGCCCCTTGCGCACCGATCCCGGTCATCGGCGGTCGGGCGCAGCCCGCGCCTGCCTACGCTCGGGATGACAGCCGAGTCTAGTCGCGAAGGGCGATGTCGAAGTTGGTCATGAGCGTCGCCGAGCCGGACGTCGACTGGCGGATCGGGACCGCGAGAAAGCGGGTTCCGTCGGAAGTCATCGAGAGCCCCCGGTCATTCGTGTTCAGGTCGACCGCGAAGAGGGGAGTCATCGTCCCGGGGCGAACGGTGCTGCCGTCGAATTCCAGATCGACGGACCGGACGCCGTAGGCGCTCACGTAGAGGATCTCTTTTCCGTTCGGGTTCCACCACGTCAAGTAGGCAGGCTCGTTCGAGATCTGCCACTTGCCGCCGCCCGCGGGATAGGGAGTGACATAGACGTTCCGTCCCGAATGATCCGACGCGATATAGGCGAGCCATCTGCCGTCGGGGGAGACCTTGCCTTCGTACTGCTGCTCCTCGCCGCCCACGAGCACCTCGGGCTTCCCTCCGGCGAAAGAAAGCTGCACGACATCGCCATCCGGTCCGGAGCCTCGCTCGAGGATCAGGGATCTGCCGTCGGGCGTGACGCTGGTCGGCCGCAGCAGGCGGGGCGACTCGAGCAGCATCCGCTCGGCGGTGCTTCCGTCGGCCGGTTTGATGAAGATCCTCCATTTCGCCGCTTCGGTCGTGCTGAAGATGATGTACCGGCCGTCGGGCGTCCACAGCGGGTTGGAGGCTGCGACCGGCACGAAGGAGAACCGCGTGCGTGCGCCGCGGGCGAGGTCGTGCAGATAGATCACGGAGCCGGGATCGCCGATGGTCATCGCGACCAACTTCCCGTCAGGGGAGAGAGCGACGTCGCGGTAGAAGGCAGGGGGCCCGATCTCGCCGATCCGATTCCCCTCGCGGTCGAGCCACGAGACGACGGTATTGCCGTTCGAATTGCTCTGCTGATGGGCCGAGAGGAGTCCGGTCGTGGAAACCGAAAAGATCGTTCGCCACGTGCCGCCGTCGTAGAGGACGTCGTCCCACACGGGAACTTCCTCGCCTCGCAGCGAGCCATCCTCGAGCCTCTGCGCCACGAGCTTGTTCGCCTTCAGATAGAGGAGCCAGTTGCCCCAGGCGAGGCCATTGCCGGGAGAGGCGACGAGCTTTCGAGCCTCGCCCCCGTCGAGCGCCGCGATGAAGATCGCCGTATCGGGGGTGTCCGGCATCGAATGAGAGGCCGCCAGATAGATGAAGTGCTTCCCGTCCGGGAGAGGAGAAGGCCAGCGGTGCGTCGTGTAGGGAGGTTCCAGCCGCGTGGCGGCGACGGGGGCGCCTCCGCCCGCCGGAATGCGCATGATCTCGGATTGCGTGTACGGCGCGTAGAGAATCGTGCCGTCGGCCATCCATGCGCCCCCGCGCGCATCCGCAGTGTCGGCGAGGGCGCGTGGAAGAGAGCCGTCGATGTCCGCGACCAGGAGCTTGCCGGACGCGAAAAAGCCGAGGGCCCGGCTGTCGGGGCTCCAGAAGGGGAACATCGCCTTTTCGGTCCCCGTCAGCGATCTGGTGATCCCGCTTTCGAGCGATTGGACGTAGAGAAGGGGACCGTCGTCCGAAGTGGCGACGAAGGCCGCGTAAAGGCCATCGGGGGAAAGAGTGACGGGGCCGCCCGCGTCTCCGGTGACCACGAATTGCGTTCCCGGAGGCGGCGCGATCGCTGCGACCAGTCGCCGCGGCTCGGGTGCCGTCGCCCGAAGCCAGAGCCACGTCGCCCCGGCGGCGAGGACCGGAAGGAGTGCTGCGGCGATCCAGGCCGCACGCTCCCGGCCGCTCCTCTTTCGCTCGACCGACGGCTGGGGAGACGAAAGGCCGTCGCGCACCCATTCGAGCTCCTTGCGCAGATCGTGCGCGCTCTGCCATCGCTCGTCGGGCTCCTTGGCGAGGCAGGTGCGGATCACCCGCTCCAGCGCCGGAGGAGTCAGCGGATCCAGTTCGGAGACAGGCTGCGGCTCGCGCTCGAGGATCGCCGCGATGACGCTCGCTCTGCTCTTCCCGTCGAAGGCGCGCTTCCCCGTGAGCATCTCGTAGAGCAGCGCACCGAACGCGAAAATGTCCGAGCGGGGGTCCGCCTCTCGCCCTTCGATCTGCTCGGGGGCCATGTATTGGAACGTGCCGACGAGCACCCCTTCCTGCGTGATCGGCTTGAACTCGGTCGCACGGTCCGGTTCGACCGTGAGGGCGGTCCTCGTCTTCGCGAGGCCGAAGTCGAGAAGCTTCGTTCCCGACTTCGTCAGCATGATGTTGCCGGGCTTGAGATCACGGTGCGTGATTCCGCTTCGGTGAGCGCGGTCGAGCGCATCGGCGATCTCGACGCCATAACGAAGGACCTGCTCGAGCGGAAGCGGTCCTCGGGTGAGACGGTCGGCGAGCGTCTGCCCCTCGCACAACTCCATGACGAGATAGGAGAGGCTCACGGCTCCTGTCTCGTGATTCCGCCCGTCTTCCGAGAGCGTCGATGCTTCCGTATCGAGCTTCGCTTCACCCACGTCGTGCAGGACGCAGATGTGAGGGTGGTTCAGCGCTGAGATCGCGCGCGCCTCGCGTTCGAAGCGCAGCTTGAATTGCGGATCGCTCGAGAGATGGGGCGGGAGGATCTTGATCGCGACGCTCCGCTCGAGGCGCGGGTCCCGCGCTTTGTAGACTTCGCCCATGCCGCCCGCGCCGAGCGGCGTGTCGATTTCGTAGGGCCCGAGCCGGGTACCGCGAACGATCATGGATTGTGGGTGCGCGGGAAGGATAACACCGGTGGAGTCCGGCTCCCCGCGCGCGCCCTGCGAATCGCGAGCGGGGATTCCATTTCCGAGGGAGGGGTCCGTGAAGTTGCGCAACCGTGCGGTTGCACGATATAGTGCAACCAGGAGGTTGCGCCATGCCCGATCGCATCGAAAAGAAGGTTCTGCTCCGCGCGCCGCGCTCGCGCGTCTGGCGAGCCATCGTCGACAAGGCCGAGTTCGGAACGTGGTTCCGCGTCGCATTTCCGTCCGGCACGTTCCGGTCCGGGGAGACGGTGAGCGGGAAGGTCACGTATCCGGGGTACGAGCACCTCACGATGGATATCGAGGTCGTCGAGGTCGCCCCGGAGCGGTCGCTCTCGTACCGATGGGTCCCGTACGTCGTGGATCCCGGTGTCGACGCCTCGAAGGAGCCGACGACTCTGGTTACGTTCACGCTCGAGGAGGCCGCCGGCGGAACGCTGCTCACGATCGTGGAGTCCGGATTCGACCAGATCCCGCTCGAGCGCCGGGAGAAGGCCTACCGCGAGAACGAGGGCGGGTGGAACGAGCAGGCAGGGAACATCGAACGCCATGTCGCCGCGTCCAGCTAGCGCCGCACTCGCGCGCTCGGCGCCCCTCTTCGCCGCCCTGGGCGACCCGACGCGGCTTCGCGTCGTCTCGCGCCTCTGCGCGGAAGGGCCGCTGTCGATCACGGAGCTGACCGAGGGGGCGGACGTGACGCGGCAGGCGGTGACGAAGCATCTCGAGGTGCTCGCGACCGCGGGGCTCGTGCGCGGCTTCCGGAAGGGGCGCGCGCGGGTCTGGGAGCTCGAGACCGGCCGGCTCGACGAGGCGCGCCGCGCCCTCGACCTCATCTCGAAGCGATGGGACGAGGCGATCGAGCGGCTGCGGGCGTTGGTGGAGGAGAGGGCCTAGGCGTCTGGGCGTCTGGGCGTCTGGGCGTAGTCTCCCGCGCATCGTCATCCCGAGCGGACCCACGGCGCGGACGCCGATGAAGCGATGACGGAATCGCGGGTCATCCTGAGGACGCGAAGCGTCCGAAGGATCTCGAGATGCCCGAGCCGTGATTTCCGCATTTTGAGATCCTTCGCGGAGCCTGCCCTGAGGAGCGCGAAGCGCGACGTGAGGGCGCAGGATGACGTAATGAGCGGTTTTGCCGCTATTCCGAGAGCAGCAAGGAATCCGGGTGGAGGGGTGGAGGCGCGGACTTCGCGCAGTCGCACGGTTCGAAATCGAGCGTCTTCGATCCGCGGTTACTGCACGTTGAAGCGCCAGCGAACGGTGAGCTTGCCGGCGTCGCCGAATTCGCCTTTGAGCGCCACCACCTGTTCGCCGGCCTGGCTGCGCCAACCGCCCTTGAGGGCCACGGTGAGCGGCTTGTCGTGCGTCACGTCGCCGTCGGCGTTGACCCGAAAGCGAAGCAGCTTCTGCTGCGGGCCCTTGGGCGTGGGCGTGTCGTGGGTCCCCTCGGGCTCATCGGTCGTGATGGTCTCGGTGTAGGGCAGCAGGAACATCGGCACCGGGAGGCTGACCGTGATCGTGTTTTTGCCCGCGTCCAGCTCGACGGCCGAGATGCCGGCGGCGGCACCCTTGTTCTTCTTCGTGTCCGGCGGCAGCGGGATCTCGCCCGAGCCTTTGCGCACTTCGTCGCGGGTGCAGCGATGGCGCGGCCGGCTCGTGCAGATCGGGTCGGTCACGGAGAGATGCGCGGTCTCGTCGATGAGGTAGCTTCCCTTTTGTAGCGTCGGGACGCCAGGCCTGGTAGCGCGGGGCGCCCGGCTTCGCCAGTTGCTCCGCATCCTTCTTTGCGCTTCATCGCAGCGTCCATCTGCGGCGTGCCCTGCAGGGCCGCGCCCATCTTCATCGCCTCGCGGGTGATGCAGTCCTCGTCGTCGCCGCACTTGGCCATGATCTTCTCGGCGTCGGCCATCATCGGCTCCATCTGCTTGGCGACTTCTCGCCCTTCGCGCTCATGCCCTTGAGCTCGGCGGTCTGCGCGGCGTCAATGGCCTGCACCGTGGGCATGGCCGTGGTGGCCTGCGCCGCGAGTTCGGCCACCAGGTTCACACTGCGCTTGACGCGCCACTCGTACGGGTCGTACATGCCCTCGCTGCTCTTCTTGCCGGCCGACTCGTAGACGTAATCGACGCTGAGCGTGGCCTTCGCGCCGGCAGGGGCGAAGGGCTCGGCGGCATGGGCCGCCGTCGTCATGGCCGCCAGGGCCACGACCAGGGCTGCCGATAGGAACTGCCGCACATGGCCAGGCTCGATTCCCTCGACGACTGTTCGTACTGCGTTGCGCATCATGTCCTCGTTTCCCGTGGTCGTAAGTATCGTCCGCCGAACCTCACCTCGAGGTTCCGGCATGCTCTTACCCAGGGTTGATTTTCCGCATTGTTCCACAAAAGACGTGACGCCGCGCACGAGCTGCGGACGGTGCGACCATCAAAGTTGGTGGCGGGTGGGAGCAAACCACTCTTTTGCGGGGATCAGAGGTCTCGCGGCAACGCCGATGGATCGCCGCCGGGGGACTCCTCGGCGAACCGTCGCACGCTGATCTGCTCGGCCACGTCGATCGTCAGGAGATCCTCCGCGCCTTGCAGGGGGCCGGAGTAGTGCTTTCTGGCCTGGGCGAGGAGCGCTTCGGAGCTCGGCGCGTGGGAGAACACCGCCAGCCGCGGTTTCACGCGCGCGAACACCTGGCCCGCCTGCTCGGCCGTCGTATGGTGAGCGATGACCGACTCGGTCAACTGCCGATCGGTCGAATTCGCCCGCATCGCGACCGGGTCGACTGCTTCGTGAACGAGAACATCGACCCCCGTCACGAATTGGATCAGGTTCTCCGACACGCGCGTGTCCCCGGAAAGAGCGACGGAACGCCCGCGATAATCGACCCGGTATCCGAACGCCGGCGTGATGGGCTCGTGGTCGACCAGGAATGCGGTGACCTTCAAGCCGCCTTCGTCGAACACGACTCCCTGCTCGATGTCGTGGCTTCTGACCTCGATGCCTTCGGCCGGGAACTTCTCGTCCACGTCGCGCCGTATGTGGATATCGAACGCGAACGCTCTCTCGAGCGCGCTCATCATCTCCTGCGTTCCCTTCGGGCCCCAGACCTCCAGGGGCGTCTTTCGTCCGGCCGTTCCGACCCACCCGGCCAGCAGAAGGTCCGGGATCTGGATCACGTGGTCCGAATGCAGGTGGGTCAGGAACAGCCGGGTGACCGATCCGATCGGGATTCCGGCCTGGGCCAGCCGCAGGGTCGCGCCCCGTCCGCAATCGAAGAGGAGTCGTTGGCCGCCGGCCTCGATCAGCGTGCTGGCCCCGTATTTCTTGAGGTTGACGGGCGGGCCGGCGCCTGTGCCCAGAAGGGTGACCCTCAATCCGTCACTCGGCACCGGCGGCGCGGTGTGCTGCGTGCTCGCGGGCCGTGACGCCGGGGGGGCAGGCGAAGTGGCAGCGCAGGATGGGGCGAGCAGAGCGATGCACGCCAACCCGAGCACGGCTATCGAGCGATTCGGCATGGATGCGTCTCCCATCTCACGGTCGTCGGCTCACCGCCACTGCGGTTCAGCGCGCGAACCGCACGCATGAGCCTATCGGTTCTTCACCCGTTCTGATGCGGACTTTGTCGCGATTGTCGCGTTACACGGCAGGCTACACGGCGACGACAGTCGGGTATCTGCAGTTGAATACAGAGCTGGCTGGCACTGGTGATCACATGAGCGAACTTAAACTTTCAGCCCTCGCAGGAACCGACTCCCGACTTCGTAATATACAACTCGTAGCGGTAGTCTTCATCGTCGGTCCGCTCATCTTTTCAGCGGTGAAAAATGGGAAGAATTTTTTCCCAGCGTACGTCCAAAGCATGCTATTCGCTTTTTCCTGGCCTCTGCTGGTCCTGCTCGGATTGATGGCCCACCGCCTTTTCCGGTTGAACGGCTTGCTGAAAAGAGGAATCCGATTTAGCGGCACCGTGGAGCGCGTAAGGTCGGCGCGCTGGTCTCACACTGCCGATGTACGATTCACGAGTGATGCGGGCGATCGCACTGTACGGGTCTACGTGCCGTCGTCGCCGCCTTATTCGGTCTGTGAAGGCTCCAGAGTCACGTTGCTGGTGGATTATCCGAGGAAGCCAGACGTGGGGGTTATTATTGGTGCCGGCTAACTCGGCGTTGCACCCGCCGACGACCCGCATCATCATGTTGGCAGCTTGAATGTTCATGCCGGCGGGTCGTCGCGGGTGAACGCCAGTTTCGTTGGGCCGCTTGAGTCCCGCGCACCACCGCCCTTCCTTGCGCGGCAGCCGCCCACCACCGCACGCCCAACCCCACACCCGCTCGCGGAAATCTGTGATCCTATCGTTCTCCCGGTGGCCGATACTTGATCGACGAGGCCTTTTGCAAGGCTGCGAGTGTCTCCTCAACGGTCAGCAAGACCGTCGTCTGGATCGAGCTCAGCGCCCCGCCCGCACCGATCGCGAGCGCCGTAGCTGCCATCGAGACGTTATCCGGAGCCTCCCACAAGTTGTATCCGTCGTGATCGCCAAAGGCGTACCAGAAACCGTGCAGCTTTCCGCCGGCCGCTTCGATGTACTGCTTGGCTGCCGCTCGGCGGTCCTCGGGGTTCTGGATGAGCTTGGCCCACGTTGCTGGCGTGTAACTGAACCGGGTCAGGTAGAACGGCATCGGTCCTCCTCCTTCGCTTTCATCCCGTCGGTGGTCAAAGCCTGCCGGATCAGCCGTCCCGAGAACTCGCTTCGCGCCCCCGCAGCGCGAGATCGCTAGTCCGACAGCGGCACTGACGCTCATGAACTCTCGACGAGTAAGTTTGCTCATGAGCGCCTCGTAATCGAGCATTTCTCCCGCACACAGCACATGATTATTCGACTTGTTCTGAAGGATCGGGCGATTATCCTGAACCTGCGGCTGGCACTCGTCAACTTCGTGGGAAATTCTGAGTTCGTTTGCCGAGATCGACCCGACTGGCGGATGTGCACGTCGTCACTGTAGCCGGCAAGGAAAGCTTGGACTTGCCACCGGGAACTCTAAACAGCATATTCACAAGCGCCAGAGTACCCCGGCGTGTTTTGCAGCCATCACGCCCTTGTTGTGGCAACGGGCGGACGCCGAAACGTTGGGGCCACCCACTGTGCGTCCGCCGCCGCGTGCGGTCGAAAGGAGCTAGCGCCGGACCAGACGCCGGCGCGACGGCGCGGGTTGCCAGCCGAGCTCGATCACCTCGAAATCGCTGGCCTTCAGCGAACCGAACGCTGGATTGAGAACGTCGTTGTCCCACCGGACATCGTATGTTCCGGTGACGTACATGTCGGATCCGTTGTCGGCGACGATCAGACCATGGGTCTTCATCGCTTCGAAGATCTTCCGGATCGGCTCGGGATATCCGCAGATCCTTCGACGCCTTGAGCCGGAGGCGGGCGCCCATCGGCAGAGCCCCGGCGGTGTCGCCCGCGCGATGCGACGCCGGCCAGACGTAGCCGTTCGTCCGGCGGACGGTCACGCGAAACGCATGGCGGATCGGATCGGGGCCGAACACCTCGTCGTACCGAACCAGCCCAGGGAGGATCGCGAGCCCCGCCGCGTCCGCGCTCGTCCACCCCTCCGGCCGGCGCGCGTTCGAGTCGAGCGGGAAGATCGCCCCGGATCCCGCCTCCCAGCGAGTGCGCTCCGTGCTCCAGCGGAGCGCGTAAAGCTCGTAGAGGATCCGATGATCCCGGTCGACGATGAGCATGTGCCTGTCCCCCTCGGCGCGGGAATCGCTTCCGGCCAGCCCTCCTTCGATCCACTTCGTCTCGGTTTTCGCCTGCTCCGGAATCGGATACCCGGGCGGGCGACCGGGAGCGCCCGCGTCGCTCTCGTCGTCGTACTCGAACGCGACGGGAATGAGCGGCTGCGTCCCGGGGACGACGAGTTGGCGGGAGGGAAGAGCGGAAGGGGACCCGGAAGCTGGCCACCGCGGGCGACGCCGGTCTGCTGCGCCATGGCGAGAGCAGCGAGAAGGGAGCTCGCCACGAAATCGAGGAGTGCGCGCCGCATGGGTCGAGTCCTATGTGATGTCACCGGGGCGCCGTATTCACCAGCGTGTCGACCGCCCCCTCGCGCGTGATCTTCCGTATCCGAGGAACCCATTCTCGACGGTTGTCGGAATCAGTGTCGGGAGTACTCGAGAACGAAGATCTCTCCGTCGGCAACGGCGACGGCTGTCGGCAACCAGGGGGAGGATGCTCGCAGGATTGGCGCGACCGCGCCGCGGGGGCTGATCTTCAGAACCGCGCCGCATCCGGACGCTGCCACGTAGGCGGTTCCGTCGGCGGCGACCGCGAGACCACGCAGGTACGGGACATCCGCTTCGGTCCCGGGTACCTCGGAACAGCCCGGCACCGTCGCGACGTCGGCGAGCGTCGTGACGCGGCCGCGCGAGTCGATCGTCCTGACGGCTCTATCTTCGGTGTAGTAGAGCGAGCCACTCGGTCCCGGAGCCAGACCGTTGAGCCACGTGATGAGCTCGCCGTGCCTTCGTACGGGAGGAAGCACGGCGCGAACCGACCGTTTTCCCGACGGAGCGACGCCGACGATCTGGATACGCCCGTCGCCGCGTCCCTCGGGGAAATAGAACCCGCCCTCCGCAATGGTGACCGGCACATCGCTCGAAAGAATGATCGTCGGGTTTACACCGACCGCACGGAGCTCTCCGTCAGGAATGGTCGGCCACGACGTGGTTCGGAACTGCCCGGTGGAATCGAGCGCGAACCAGTGAAATGCGGGACCGTCGTGGCGTACGACCTGTCCCTTGCGCACGATGGAGAACACCCCGCCTCCCGTATCGACGAAGTACACACGGCCGTCCTGATTCACGGCGATGGCCATCTGGATCGCGAGCGCTATCGGGACCAGAATGGCGAACAACGCGACGGTTGCGATAGCGAAGTACCGTAAACGATGATGCATGAGTCCTCCGAAAGGCCCATCGACGCACTGCGGTGCCGGTGCCAACGCTCCGCGGACCGCTCATTGCTTCGCGGTTTCAATCCAGACTCCCAACTCTGTGACCGCCGCTTCCTCCGACAGGCTTCGGGCAGGCTAAAGGAGCAGCGAAAGCAGACCGACGGCGGCCGCGAGTGCCAGACTCAGCCAACCAGCGGCCTTGGGTTCGCCACCGGTGATGAATCCGGAAAGCCGGAACCAGCGGCGCCCCCTGCGAGCAACCCGGACGAGGTAGCGAAAGACGAGTGGGTGCTCGGGAGAGTAGCTGCTCAGGAGGAATCCCGCGCCGAAGAGGGCGAAAAAGACCGCCGCGAAGCGGACGATCTGGATCTCGGTCCAGCGGTCGGCCTGGGCAAGGGCCAGTCCGATGAGTGCCACGACCGCAATGCTGAACAGCCATCCGGCAGCGAGCGGCCAGGCGGGGGGCCTCGTTCCTGGATCAACGTTCATGGGTCGTAGGCCCCTTCGAGGCTGGGCTCGGGACCGCACTCGGGTGGTACGCCGCGGCACTCGGCGTCGCGGAAGCACTCGCGCCATGCGGCGTGGTCGAGGTAGGCGCACTCGAGGCCCAACGTGCGAAGCTCGTTCATCCCGGGAGCCACGCCGGAGTCCCAGACCCGCTTCGCCGCGCTCAGGTGTTCCAGAAACTTCTTTGCGCCCATATAGGCATCGATCGGCGCCTTGCCGGAGCAGGCGTCGTGGCTCTGGGTCATCTTCGAAAGCTCGTCCGCCGTCAGCTCGAACCAGATCCCCTTTGCCTTGTTGTAGTAGCCGAGGAACTCCGTGACCTGGTCGGGATAGAACATCGAAGCGATGTCGCCGCTCTGAACCCGCTCGATCAGGCCGCGCAGGTAGACGAGAGCGCGCGCCGCCTCAGCGGCGGGACCGGCGCCGCCGGTGAGGATCGCCTCGAGGACCTCCACCGCCTTGTCGTAGTACGCGCAGTACTGCTGGGCCTTCTCGAACGCCTCGCGGTTCTCGTCGGCTACATTCATCAGATCGTTGTACTCGGCGAGCGCCGGACCGAGCGCCTCGAGCCTGGCGTCGAGCTGCGAACGGCAGGTATCGCGTTGCGCCGCCACCTGCCCGGCGCGCGCGCAGGGATCGGGAGGGGAAGATCCACCTTCGGGAAGCGGAGGCGCCTGCGGGCAGGAGATGTCTTCCGGGCAGATCGACCAGCTCACCGAAATCTGCGAATCTCCGCTGCTCAGCGTGCGGCTGAATGATCCGATCATCGCACCGCCTTCGAGGTACCGATATTCGAGATCCGAGAACTCGAGCAGCGGGATCTCCGGCGCGCGGCCGCCGATCAATGTGACGAACCTCGAAGACGAGACGGATGTCTCGTGCGATCGGTACGTGACCTCAAACGTCTGCGAGTTGTCGGAGGCGACACCGACGAAGTAGAGAGCCTGCCCCTGCGGTACGTCGAATCCGAGGGCGGCCATCATCGGATCGTCGGTCGTCTTCCGGTAGATCGCCGCGGGTGTTGGGTTGTCTGTCAGTCCCCCCGTGATCGTCGCAGTTCCCTCGCCGGAACAATTCACGTACTGGTTACGGCAGCGGATTGAGTTGCGCAGTAGGGAGCCCTCCGACGCGAAGCGACTGATCGTGCCCATCGACTTCAGATCGTTTCGCCCGGGAATGAACATCGGCGAGACGTACTCGCGCAGCTTCACGTCGACGTGAATGGTCCACTCGGTGAAGAGGCCGGACTCCGTTCCCCATATACGTCCATCCATGGTCCCGCTCCAGAGGCGTCCCCGTGTCTGCGTGGACGGCGGCGCTGATGGAGGTGAGGGCGGGCGAGGCGGTGAATCGGGTGGCGGCGGCGGTTGCGTTGGAGGAGGCGCCGGAGGAGCGTCCTGAGGCGCCCCGTAAGCGTCCGGTGTGTCGGGGGATTCGGCCGCGAAGAGGATTGCCGCGACCGCACTGCGCTCGTAAGTCCCCGAGGCGGCGACGACGTCTTCGGGCGAAACACCGTAAACGGCGCCGTCACGGGTACCGCCGGAGGCGAGCACGAGGCGATCCTGCGCGCCGGTTCCGCCCGCCGGCGCCGCGCCGCCCTTGTCCGCACTGCCACCGCCGAACGCGATGGCGGCGATGTCGCGGCGGAGCAGCGCCCCTACGCCTTCGAGGTAGCAGCTCCCGCCGGCGCAGGCGACGAGCTCGCCGATGCGCACCGAACCGTCGCGCAGCGCGACCGCGTCGATCGTCGTGCCCGACGCGCCCTCGGTCGGCTCGTGAGCCGAGCCAGCCGTGAGGTCCGCGAGACGGATCCAGGCGACGGCCTTTCGGTCGATCTCGGCGTCTTCGAGCGTCACCGCGCCGAGGCTCAAGCCGACGAACTCACCGTGCTGTTCTCCGCCCGCGCGCAGTACGACCACCGACGTGTTGCCCGGCGCGAGCGGCGGGGGCGCCGCGGACTTCGGTTCGAGGCCGATCCAGACGATCTCGGAGAGCGGGATCGGCGCGCCGCCCAGGCGGCAGCGGTCTTCCGAGCAGGCGGTGAGTCGCCCGGTTCTCTGCTCCCCGTTCTTCAGGATGAGAATATCGTCCGCGGCGGCGGAAGACACGCCCAGCAGCGTTGCGGCGACCAGAGCGGCCAACCGCCACGGCGAGGGCGGCGTCCGGTCGGCGCCGCCACGCAGGCCCTGCACTGCCATGGAAAGATCATCTTAACCGTCAGAGGCCGCGAAACGAACCAGAGGGACCTGCAGGACGCGCTCGATGCGCTGAATGCTGCCCGCCCGGTCCGCCGCATAGCGCGAGCTGGATCCGGCACCGCGCAGGGCCGGCTCGTCGGCCGAGACGAGCGGCCCGTCTTGATGGAATACTTGCACACCGATCGGTGTACACTCAGTTGCGGGTGAAGCGGCGTGACCTAGAGCAGAAGCTGACCGACTGCGGCTGGCGCTTTCTTCGAAGCGGTGGCAGGCACGATGTCTGGACCGATGGCGAGCACGAAGAGGCGATCCCAAGGCACCGAGAGATCAATGAGCAACTTGCGCGCGCGATTCTGCGACGCGCATGCGAGGACAAGAAATGAGATTCGAAGGCAAGGTCATTCGAGATGGCAAGTGGTGGCTGGCGGAGATTCCACTCCTCGACGCGATGACGCAAGGTCGAACACGGAAGGAGGCGCTCGAGATGATCGGAGACTGGCTCGAGACGATGGTTGGCCGCGCCGGTTTCCAAGCAACTGTGTTCCCACGAGGCCGGGCTGACTTCGAGGTCGCCGGTAGTGACGCAGCCGCGATGACTGCTCTATTACTTCGCCGGCGTCGCGAAGCCAGCGGAAGGTCACTTCGGGATGTCGCGTCTCGTTTAGGTTCGTCCTCGCGCAATTCGTACGCTCGCTATGAGCGAGGGGACGCAGTTCCTACCGTTGAAAAGCTGGATGCCTTGCTCAAGGCAACGACTCCGGAGCGCGACTTCGTGATCCGAGAATCCGGAAGCTGATGGCTCTCGTCAACGCCGCCCAACCGGGATTTCGACAGCTAGTCGTACCACCGGTGATCGCTGCCTAAGTCCGGAGGTCGCGCGTGGTACGAGTCCGTTACGCAGCGCGAAGACGCTCACCGGTCGACTGCGTCGTGGTCACGAAGGTTGGGGCCAGGTCCGGAAAAACAACCAAACTTGAACTCGAGGGTCTTACCCTCCGGGCGCCTGAGAATCTCCACGAGGCCGAACAAGCTCGGAAGTAAACTCAGAAGTCGCCGGGCGCATCAAGCTTCCGAGTTCGCGAGAGGGCTGTGTCCGGCGTCAACGGGAAAAGTTGGTGCCAGAAAAGTTGGTGTCACGTCTGAAGAAGTTGGTGCTAAGAAGTTCGTGCCACCCATTGGGCGTCCGTGTCAACCGCCCCGGCAGTTGACACGGACGCCCAATGGGTGACACCAACTTTTCCGGCGTGCGGTTGCCGTCGGCTGGAGCGGCCGAGTTGGACGGCGGATCACGCGCTCACAAGGTGGATGGCCCAATGCTGCTCGCCGACGATGGACACAGGTAAACCCTTCTCCTTGAGCTTCACGACGCCCTCAATCTTGCGTCCGAAGGATGTATGCGCCCAGTCTCGACTGCCGATGCATCCGACCACAAGAACGTCTACCTTTTCGTTCACGCGAGTGACGCACTTGCCACCTCGCTCTACCACCGCTCGTTGGCAGAGCTCGCGCGTCCCGTACACGAACTTCCCGGTAAAGAGGAAGGTGCGATTCGGAAACGTGAGCGATGGCGGCGGGGCATCAAAGGGCAGCGTTGTCGTCGGATTCTCAGCTTCTTCGTCTGTAACACCGACCGTTGCCTCAAGAAGTTCTTGAAGATCGATCTGCTCCGTGTCATCGATCACACCATCGACGAAAATCTTGTTGAGCCGGGCGGCGAGCACCTTCCCTGGCCACACCCGCACGGCGTCCGGGTTTGCTCGGAACCAGGCTTGGAGATTCGCTGCCTCATCCGCCGTCACGAGACCATCGCCGATGACACCCTTGATAACGCCGAGCATCTCGTGGATTGCACGGTCCACGCGCAGCCGCTCGTTAACCCAAGAGTCCGCCGGTTGACCATGCTCGTCGAGACGCATCGTTGTCCTCCGCCGCCCAACGGTGTTGCCGCTCAGCCGCGGCGAGTTAGACCGCGCGGCCTCTATTTCGGGTACATGACCGGCGCGCTCCGGTGATGCTGACCAAGCGCGTCCGTCACATAGCCGATGATTTCAACTGGTTCAGTAACGCCACGCCCACGAAGCTGAGATTCAAAAAAGTCGACGTCAGACAGAAAGTGCATGGCTTGGCCATCGGTGATCTCCAGCGGGGGACGTGAGATCTCGAAACGAATCACGGGAACCGACAGACCGATCGCGGGAGCTTCGATGCCAGCACCCATGACTGTGGCTGGCCTGGTGTGGGGATTCGCGACCTTGAACGTGAATTTCGGCGTCTCACCGACCCCACTCTCTACGAGTTTCCCGACCGCAAACTCCACGAGGAGTGGACGTTGGATCACCTGGCGCTGCGCCCCAGCGGTCTTGCCCACGGCACGCGCCGCCTCGCGTTCTCGCGTCGCCTTCCAGGCTCGTAGCGTCTCGGGCGAATTGGCTGAAAGATCGTTGTCGATCAACTTCGCGCAGTTCTGGCACAACCAGATCCCATTCTCGGCGCTCGTACGCTCACGCGCTGAAAGGGCCGGGGCGTAGCGCGGTCCTCCGATAGCAGCCGCGGTAATGTGCGCAGCCACGCCTACGTTCACGGCCTTTGCCGGATCCAGTTGAGGTCCCGACGTCGCTGCACCACATTCGGGACGTGAGCACCGATATCCAACCCGATCCGCCAACGCCCGCTTCACACGCTGCGAAAAGTCGTCGCGCATTGAGTGACAGAATACCAAGAGACGTGGTTTGCGCGGTCTAACTAGGATTTCGACAGCTAGCGTACCACCGGTGATCGCTGCCTAAGTCCGGGAGGTCGCGTGTCGTGCGAGTCCGTTACGCAGCGCGAAGACGCTCACCGGTCGACTGCGTCGTGGTCAGAACCACGCCGCGAAGGCGTGACTCGGCTTCGGCCGGGTAATGCGTCATGCGGCGCGAACTCACCGAAAAGGCGCCGCGGACGGCGCCTCTCGGGAGACGGACCGGCGCAGCCGGTCCCTACGCCGCCGCGGCGAGCTTCAGCTCGGCGACGATCTCCTGGAGCGCTTTTTTCGCGTCCATGAAGACCATCATCGTGTGCGGGGACTCGAAGAGCGGGTTCTTGATGTTCGCGAAGCCCGCCGCGAGGGAGCGCTTGATGATGATCACCGAGCGCGCGTTGTAGGCCTGCAGGATCGGCATGCCCGCGATCGGGCTCGTCGGGTCCGTCTCGGCGATCGGGTTGACGACGTCGTTCGCGCCGACGATGATTGCCACGTCGATGTTCTTGAACTCCGAGTTCGACTGCTCCAGATCGAGCAGCCGGTCGTACGGCACATCGGCCTCGGCGAGGAGAACGTTCATGTGGCCCGGCATGCGGCCGGCGACGGGGTGGATGGCGTACTCGACGCGCTTGCCCTGCTTCTCGAGGATGTCGGCCATTTCCCGGACGATGTGCTGCGCCTGCGCGACCGCGAGGCCGTAGCCCGGGACGACCATGATGCGGTCGGCCGCGTCGAGGAGCATCGCGGCTTCTTCCCCGCCGCCCGAGCGCACCGCTCCATACTCGCTGCTCCTGGCCGCGGAGCTGGTGTCGACGGCTCCGAATCCGCCGAAAATCACGTTCGCGAGCGAGCGGTTCATCGCCACGCACATGATCTTCGTGAGGATGATCCCCGAGGCGCCGACGAGCGAGCCCGCGACGATCAGCATCGCGTTGTTGATGACGAATCCGGACGTCGCGGCGGCGAGGCCGGAATAGGAGTTCAGGAGCGAGATCACGACCGGCATGTCGGCGCCGCCGATCGGGATGACGAGCATGATGCCGAGGAGGAGGGAAACCACGAGCACGATCCAGCAGACGACGATCATCTGCGCCGGATCGGTCGGAACGAACGCGGCCCAGATCCCGAGGGCGAGCGCGCCGACGAAGAGGATCGCGTTGATGACGTGGCGCCCCGGCAGTAGGACCGGATCGCTCTTCACGACTTTTCCGGCGAGCTTCAGGTACGCGATGACGCTTCCCGAGAAGGTCACGCCGCCGATGAGAATCGAAAGGGCGACGTTGACGGCCGACGAGCCGCCGAGGACGGTCGCCATCGCGCGCGTCTCGGCAGCCTCGACCATCAGCAGGTACGTCGTCGAGATCGCGACGAGAGCGGACGATGCGCCGCCGAACCCGTTGAAGATCGCGACCATCTCCGGCATCTGCGTCATCTTCACGCGCACCGCCGTCCAGCCGCCGACGATGCTTCCGACGATCAGGCCGCCGACGATCCAGCGCGGGTCGACGAGACCGAGCTCGAGGACCGTAGCGACGATCGCGATCAGCATGCCGACCGCGGAGATGAGGTTGCCGTTCCGCGCGGTCTTGACCTTCGTCATCCCCTTGAGGCCGAAGATGAAGAGGGCCGCGGAGATCAGATAGAGGAGCTGAATGAAGGTAGCGTTCACCGTCGGATCCTCACTTCTTCCTGAACATCTTCAGCATCCGGTCGGTGACGAGGTATCCGCCGACGACGTTGATGGACGCGCATGCGATCGCGATGGAACCCAGAATGTTCGAGAGCGTCGCCTCGCCGCCGTGGGAGGCGACGATCGCGCCGACGATCGTGATCCCGGAGATCGCGTTCGCCCCCGACATGAGCGGCGTGTGGAGCGTCGGGGGAACCTTGTTGATGATCTCGAGCCCGACGAACATCGCCAGGACGAACAGGTAGACGCCGATCAGAAGCGGACCCATTTAGGAACCTCCCTGGATGAGCGCCGCGGTCGGCGCGTGCTTCACCTCGCCGCCGTGCGTGAGCGCCGAGCCGGCGGTGATCTCATCCTCGAAATCGAGCCGTACCGAGCCCTCCTTCCAGAGATAGAGAAGGAGGTTCTGGACGTTCCTGGAGTAGAGCATCGAGGCATCGTGCGGCGTGTCGGACGGCAGATGCGAATTCCCGATGACGAGGACGCCGTTGTGCAGGATCTCCTGATCGGCCTGCGAGAGCTCGCAGTTGCCTCCCGAGTCGACCGCGAGGTCGACGACGATCGAGCCCGGCTTCATCTTTTCGACCATCGCCCGCGTGAGCAGAAGGGGGGCGCGCTTGCCCGGGATCTGCGCCGTCGTGATCACGACGTCCGCGTGCGCGACGTGCTGCGTGACGATCTCCCGCTGGCGCCGGAGGAAGTCCTCTCCCATCTCGCGCGCGTAGCCTCCCGCGCCTTCGCCGGCCTCCTCCATCGGCAGCTCGATGAACTTCCCGCCGAGGGACTCGATCTGCTCCTTGACGGCCGCGCGGATGTCGGAGACTTCCACGACGGCGCCGAGGCGCTTGGCGGTCGCGATCGCCTGGAGGCCCGCGACGCCCGCGCCCATGATCACCACGCGCGCCGGCTTGATCGTGCCGGCCGCCGTCATCAGCAGCGGGAAGTACTTGCCGAGGCGCGTCGCGGCGAGCAGGACCGCCTTGTAGCCGGCGATGCTGGCCTGGGAGGAGAGGGCGTCCATGACCTGCGCCTTCGTGGTGCGCGGGAGGAGCTCCATCGCCAGGGCGGTGATGTTGCGCCCCTGCAGCGCGCGGACGAGGTCGAGGTTCCGCTGCGGCGCCAGGAACGAGATCAGCAGCGCCCGCTCCTTCATCTTTCCCGCCTCGGCGGGCGTCGGCGGCGCCACCTTGAGCACCACGTCGGCGGTCGAAAGAGCGGAGGCGGCGGCGATCTTCGCGCCCGCGGCCTCGTACTCCGCGTCGGAGAAGTGAGCGGCAGCACCGGCGCCCGACTCCACCAGCACGTCGAGGCCGTTCTTCACGTAATGGCGCACCGTCTCCGGCGTCGCCGCGACGCGCTGTTCGCCCGAAGGTTCTCTTGGGATGAATACGGTAGTCATGGCGGGCGCCATTCTGTCGAAAAGCCGAACGACGGACAAGTGACGATTGGCACTGCGGAGCGGGCCTCAGAGCTCAGAACTGGGCATGTCAGGAATCAATGCCGGATAACTGGGACGAAAAGGCCGGGCACGGGCACGGGCGCGGGCGCGGGCAAGATCACACCGTGGAGCCATCCGGGGCCTGATGTCTGCGGCTGCAGGCTGAGGCCTGAGGTCTATGCCGACGCGTCCGGGGGCGGCCCGGTCGCTTCCTGCGCCGGCTCCCCGCCGGCGATCTGTTGCGCGAGGATGAGCTCCCGCGCGACCACGCGGTGCGCCGGAAGCCGGAAGCGGAAGACGATCGCCGCCGCGATGGAGAGCGCCCCTCCCGCCGCGACCGTCGCGGGCGCTCCGATCGTCTGCGCGAGCGTTCCCGCGAGCAGGGCGCCGAGCGGGCCGCCGCCCATGAACACCATCGAATAGACGGACATGACGCGTCCTCGAATCTCGTCGGGGACCATCGCCTGGATGAGCGTGTTCGAGGAGGCCATGCTGACGACCATGGAGAAGCCGACCGGCACGAGCAAGGCGACCGAAAGCCAGAAGTCGCGGGAGCAGGAGAAGAGGACGAGGAAGACGCCGAACGAGAGCGCCGCGTCGGCGACCCATCGTCCGAGGCCCCGGACGCTGCCGTGCGAGGCGAGCGCGATCGATCCGAGGAGCGCGCCGATCCCGGTCGCGCCCATGAGCATGCCGAGAGCGCGCGCCCCGCCCCCGAGGATCTCGCTCGCGAAGATCGGCATCAGGACGGTATAGGGCATCCCGGTGAAGCTGATGACGACGAGAAGGAGGAGCAGCGCCCGGATCGGCCCGGTCGTGCCGGCGAAGGTGAAACCGCTGGTGAGCACCCGAAGGCGCGACTCTCCCGTCGCGCGCCGGACGTAGGGCGCCATCCGCATCGCGAGAAGGCTCCAGAGCACGGCGATGTAGCTGACCGCGTTGAGTGCGAAACACCACCCTTCGCCGATCGCCGCGACGAGGATGCCGGCGATCGCCGGGCCGGCCACGCGCGCCGCGTTGAAGACCGTCGAGTTGAGCGCGATCGCGTTGACCAGATCCTCCCGCCCCACGAGCTCCGCGGCGAACGCCTGGCGCGCCGGGATGTCGAACCCGTTGATGACGCCGAGAAGCGAGGCGAACACGAGGATGTGCGACGGCCGGATCGTCCCCGTGAGGGTCAGGGCCGCGAGGAGCCCGGCGAGGATCATCGACGCGCACTGCGTCACGAGGAGAATCCGGCGCCGGCTCATCCGGTCGGCGAGCATGCCGCCGAACGGAGCGATGAAGAAGACGGGAAAGTTGCTGGCGAAGCCGACCAGGCCGAGAAGAAAGGGGGAGTCGGTCAGGCGGTAGATCAGCCACGACTGCGCCACCGACTGCATCCAGGTCCCGATCAGCGAGACGAGCTGACCGGCAAAGAAGAGCCGGTAGTTCCGATAGCTCAGGGCGCGGAGGGCGGGGATGGGGGACATTGGCCGGGTAGGGACCGGCTGCGCCGGTCCGTTTCCCGGAGTCTCATCGCGGCTTCAGAACGCGGCCTTCGGCCGCAAATGCAAAATGCGAGAATGCAAAATGAAAAATCCAAAAGGGAGGCCGGCGATCCACTATCCGTTCCCCCCTTTTTCGGACTTTGCATTTTGCATTTTGCATTCTGCATTTGCCGAGCGAAGCGAGGCGTTCCGGACTCACTTCCATTTGAAGATCTTGAGCGCGACGACGAAGCTCCCCACGCCCCACGCGGCGAGAATGAGGATCTCGAGCCAGAGCGAGGCGAGCGGGCGCGCCTCGTTGATGATCGCGCGGAGGGCGTCGTTGAGCGCCGTGAGCGGGAGCGCGCGGACGAACGGTTGCGCGGCGTCGGGGAATCGATCGACGGAGAAGAAGACCCCGGAGGCGACCCACATCGGGACCATGACCAGGTTCATGAGTCCGCTGACGCCTTCGAGCGTCTCGGCGCGCGAAGCGACGAGCAGGCCGATCGCCCGCGAAGCTGAACGCGCCGAGGACGGAGACGAAGGCGAGAGCGGCGATCGAGCCGCGGACGGCGACGCCGAACGCGATCCATCCGAATCCGACGAGGACGACCACCTCGAGAACGAGGAAGAGAAGGCGCGAGAGCATGTGCGAGAGCAGGTAGTCGCTCCGCCGCATCGGCGTCGCGACCAGCCGCTTGAGCAGCTTCTGCATCCGGGCCGTGGCGATCGAGAATCCGACGCCCCACATGCCCGTCCCCATGAGGTTCAGCCCCAGAAGGCCGGGGATGAGGAAGTCGATGTAGCGCGAGCCCTGCTCGGTCGACTCGCTGCGCTGCACGGCGAGCGGGTCGCGCCGGCCGGCCGCGCGCTGGAGCGCGCCGTCGGCTTCCAGCAGCGCGATGCGCGACTCGGGGCGCGTCGGGTCGAATCGGAAGAGGGGCGCGCCCTCTCCTTCCACGAGAAGCGAGATGCGGCCGGTCCGCAGCGCTTCTTTCCCGGCGGTCGCCTCGTAGATGCGAACGCGGAGGGCGGGGGAGGTTTCGAGCGACCGCGCGAGCGCCGCCGCGCGCGGACCGGAGACGCCGATCGGCGATCTTCTCCGGCCCTTTCTCGCGGAACGCGAAGCCGAGGCCGAGCGCGAGAAGGACCGGAAAGGCGAAGACCCAGAAGAGCGCCTCCGGCTGGCGGACGAATTCGCGGAAGCGCGCGAGCGTGAGTTCGATGAAGGGCGGCGCGGCGCATCAGGTCTCCCGCAGGTCCCTTCCGGTCAGCGTGACGAAGACGTCCTCGAGCGTGGCGCGGTGCGTCGAGAGGGCGAGGAGCCGCGCGCGCGAGCGCTCGAGATGCGAGAGCAGCGCCGGCACGGACTCGATCAGCGAATCGACGTGCAGCGCGATCGACCCGCCGCGGCGGTGGGCGCCCCGCAGGCCCGCGATCGACCCGAGCGTGTCCTCCGCCGGCATCGGGTCCGCCGCGAACTCGATGACCTGCGGCGCCTCGAGCCGCGCGATCAGCTCGGCGGGCGTGCCCAGCGCGATCCTCTTCCCGTGGTCGACGATCGCGATGCGGTCGCAGAGCCGTTCCGCCTCGTCCATGTAATGCGTCGTCAGCAGGACCGTCCGCCCGTCGGCGCGGAAGCGCGTGATCTGATCCCACAGCTGCAGGCGGCTCTGCGGATCGAGGCCGGTGGTCGGCTCGTCGAGAAAGAGGATCTCCGGGTCGCCGACCAGCGCGCAGGCGACCGCGAGGCGTTGCTTCTGGCCGCCGGAGAGCTTCTCGACGCGCGCCTCCGCTTTCTCTTCGAGCGAGAGCTGCCGGATGATCTCCCCGGCCGCGCGGCCGTTCTCGTAGAACGAGCGGAAGAGCGCGATCGTCTCCCGGACGGTGAGCTTGTCGCTCAGCTTCGTCTCCTGGAGCGAGACGCCGATCCGCTCGCGGATTCCGTAGGGATCCTCGCTCCAGCGGCGCCCGAGGACCTCGACGTATCCTTCGTCGGCCTGCGTCAGCCCCTCGAGGATCTCGATGGTCGTCGTCTTCCCCGCGCCGTTCGGCCCGAGGAGGCCGAAGCACTCGCCGCGGCGCACCTCGAGGTCGAGACCGTCGACGGCGAGCACGTCGGGGTACCGCTTGCGCAGGCCCCGGCAGACGAGGGCGGGGGAGGTCACGAAGCGAAGTCTAGGGGTCTGGGAGTCCAGGAGTCCAGGAGTGTGGGCGTCTGCGGCGTCAGTCGTTCGGAAAAGCCGGGCATGGGCACGGGCGCGGGCGCGGGCGCGGGGATTCACGATCCGCGGAGGCGCGAGCGCGAAACAGATGACAGTACCGGGCGTGAGCCCGGCGAACGATTCGCGTCACGCCGCTTGCTGAATTCGCCCGAGCAACCGGACGGCGGCGCGCCATTCGCGGCGGGCGACCTTGACCTGGAGCTTCACCTTCTTTCGCCAGAGGCGGGAGCGGTGGAGGCTGGCGATCCTGCCTTCGCGCTGGAGGCGCCAGATCTCGATCGCCTTGTCGAGGGCTTCGCGTGCGGCCGCGAGCCTGCGGGCGATCTCCTCGCCGTAGTGCGTCGCCCGGCTCTTCTCGATCTTCTCGTGGAGCTCCTTGACGGTCGACTCCATCCGGGCCTGCTCGATCAGCGGCGCCGGGGTCGATTTGAGCTGCCTTGCGAGGCGAAGCCCCTGAAGCGCGCGGATGAACCACTTCGAGGGGTCCCACTGGTACCAGAAGATGCCGTTGCGGAAATCGGCGGGGAAGCGGTGATGGAAGCTGTGGTATCCCTCCCCGAGGGTGAGGAGAGCGACGGCCCAGTTGTCGCGGGCGCTCTGCTCGGCGCTGTAGATCTTCCGGCCCCCAGGTGTGCGCCAGCGAGTTCACGAAGAAGGTCGTGTGGTGGATCAGCACCAGACGCGAGAAGCCGCCCCAGAGGAGGCCGGCGATCGGATTTCCGAAGAGGGCGCCGATCAGCCGTCGGGATTCCGAATCCCCCGACGATCATGATCACCTTGTGCCAGCGGTGCTGCCACATGACGATCGGGTTGTTCTCGAGATCGCGCGCGTTCTCGAAATTCCCCGCGTCGGGGTTCCGGTAGAAGATCCAGAGGATGTGCGCCCACCAGAAGCCGCGCTGGATGTTGTACGGGTCCCAGTCGCGGTCGACGTATTTGTGATGGACGCGATGGGAGGACGACCACCAGAGGATCGAGTTCTGCGCGGCCATCGCGCCGAAGAAGGCGAAGAAGGCCTGCGCGAGGGGGCTCGCCTCGTAGCTCTTGTGCGAGAAGAAGCGGTGGTACCCGGCCGTGACCGAGAGCCCCACGAGCAGGTACAGGCCGATCATGAGCGCCGGCATCCACCAGTCGAATCCGCGGACCATGGTCCAGGCGGCCGTGCCGAAGACCCCGAGGAGAGGCGTGAGGGTGAGGAAGAGGATGTTCACCCAGTCTTTGGATACGGGGGTCGTCGGCTGGTTCATTCTGAGTCGCTCCAATGGGCGGTCGAGGCCGGGTCCTTGGTCGAGGCGGGTGGCAAAAGATCGCGAAGTGATGACTCGGTCATGGAACAGCCGGGCAACCGGCAGAAGGCAGACGCGCCCATCGGTGACCGACGATCGGCGATCCGGAGTCCTGTTTTTCCTTGTGCATGAGCTAAGGAAACTCCTGCAGGAATGATTCCCATCGTCAGTCGGGCGGCGGGGGCACGGCGGGCCGTTGAGGGCCGGACCACAGCGTACGCGCCGCGACGGCTCCGAGGACGATCGCGCCGCCGAGAATGGCCAGGGGGGAGGGGCGCTCTCCGAGGAGCATGAAGACCCACAGAGGGTTCATCACCGGCTCGACCATCCCGGTGAGCGAAGCCTTCGTTGCGGTCACGCGGCGGAGGCCCCGCACGAAGAGGACGTAGGCGAGCCCGATCTGCAGCACGCCGAGAAACGCGAGGATGAGCAGCGAGCGGAGGTCGACGCGGAGGTCTCCCGCGACGAACGGAACGAGCGAGACGCTGACGGCGACGTTCCCCCAGGTGACGGCCGCTTCCGCGCTCGCATCGCGTTCCGCGCGGAGGAAGAGGATCAGCATCGCGAAGAAGACGCTCGAGAGGATGGCGACCATGTTGCCCGCCGCGCCGCGCGGATCGAACTTCTCGACGAAAAAGAGCGCCATCCCGCAGAACGCGACCGCGACCGCGATCGCATCGGCCTTCCGGAACTTCTCCTTCAGAACGAACGGCGAGAGGAGCATCACCCAGATCACGCCCATGTACTGGAGGAAGATCGCGTTCGCCGCCGTCGTCCACTTGGTCGCGATGACGAACGTGGTCAGGCAGGCCGCGTAGCCGATGACGGCGAGGACGAACGCAGGGGTCCACCGTTCGACTCGGGGCCGCAGGAACGCGAAGAGCACGACGGCCGCGATGGCGGAACGGTAGAACGAGACGACGAGGGGCCCCGCGTCGACCGCCTTGATCGCGACCCCGCCCGTCGACCAGAGCAGAGCGGCGCCGAGAACGTACAGGATTCCGACCCGCTCCTCGTGATGGCTCTCTTGATTCATCGAACGGCGATGGATGGTATCTCACCCGCTCCCCGATCGCGCAGCAGCCGGGAAGTCACGATGAAGATCGGAATCGACGCGAGGCTCACGATCGCCCCCGTCGCGAACGCAGGGGTGAACCCGAAGTGCTCGGCGATCCAGCCGAGGGTGAGCGATCCCGTCCCGATGCCGGTGTCGAAGGCCCACACGATGCTGCCGAACGTCGCCGCGCGGCGCGAGGGATCCGTGCGCGCCAGGATCCAGGTCGCGAACGCCGGGTACGCGCCCCCGAATCCGGTCCCGAAGACCGCGGCGGCGACCACCATCGACATCCGGCTCTCGCCCACGGCGAGCAGCCCGAGCGCGGGAGGGATCAACGCGACCGACGGGTAGAAGAGCCTCTTCGGCCCGATGCGGTCCCCGAGGGGCCCCGTGAGGATCCGGCTCATGAAGATCGCCGCCGCAAAGACCGTGAAGAAGAGCGAGGGCGGCTCGATCCCCCGCTCGACGGCCACCATCGCGGCGTAGCTCGTGACTCCCCCGTACCCGAACGCGATCACGAAAAGCGAGAGCGCGGTGACCGTCACGCGCCAGTCCACCAGATCGAGGAGGCGTGGAAACGGTTTCGACGATCGCTCCAGCCCCGCGCGGACGAAGAGCGAGAGCACCACCATCAGGAGCGAGGTCGCGGTCAGCTCGAGCGACAGCCACTTCCAGCCCACGCGGTAGAGGGAGAGTCCGGCGAGCGGCGCCACGGCGACGGCCGCGGTGCTCGCCAGCCCCCAGTACGCGATCCCCTCCGTCCGGCGTGACTCCGGGATGATCTCGGTCATGATCGCCCCGCTCGACGAGAGGATCCCCGACCATGCCGTCCCATGGATGACCGCGACCCCGAGCAGGAGGGGAAGGCTCTCGATCACTCCATAGAGAAAGGAGAAGACGACGAACGCCGCCGACGAGATGACGAGCAGGCGTTTCCTTCCGATGTGATCCGCGATCGCGCCCGTGACCGGCGCCGAAAAGGCGCACGCGTACGTGTAGATGGCCAGAAAGAGCCCCGCCTGGGCCTTCGTCCCTCCCATGTCGACGATCCGGAACGGCATCACCGGAAGGAGCTGGAAGAGCGTGAAGAACGTGAAGAAGCCGAAGCTCCAGAGGCGGAGGAACCGCACCGTCAGAAGGGGCTCCCGGGTCAGGGGGTGGGTCACGGGGGAAGTCTACCGGCGTCTGGGGCGTCTGGGGCGTCCAGGGTTGGAGCGGCCTTGGCTGAATCGTGACTACGTCATCCCGAGCTGAAGGCGAGGGAACTTGGGTGACAGGATGACGCCGTGCGTCCCCCCGGACGCGAAAAAGCCGGCCCAGGGCCGGCTTTCGGTCACGACGCGATCCGGGGTCACGGATTGGTCGTGGTCGTCGAGGTCGTCCCCATCATCGTCGTGCTCGTCATCGACGTGTCGGTCATCGTCGTATCGGTCATCGTCGTATCGGTGAACGCCGTATCGGTGGCAGTCGTCGAATAGGCCGTGTCGCTCATCGAGGTGTCTTCGGCAGCTTCCTCCGCGGCCTCTTCCTGCGGTGAGTCACACGCGGCAAGAAGCCCTACGAGCATCAGAGCGCTCAGCGTTCCCGCAAACGTCTTCTTCATCGGGTCCATCCCTCCTGGTTTGTGCAGCAATTGGCGGGCGCCGTTCAGGCGCCCAGCTCTCCTGACTTCAAGGCAAGAAGGGGGCATGGCGGACCCTCGAGCGCGCTCAGCCGCACCAGGCGGGCGTGGCCGGGGGTCACGAGCGCTTGTAGAGGAGGGCTCCGAGCGCCAGAAGGACGCCGACCGCGGAGAGGAGGAGGACGCCGCGGTGCTCGCGGGCGAAGCGCCCGAGAGCATCCCCCGGCGCCGGCTCGACGGCGGTCCCGGCGGCCATCTCGAGCCGGCGGGCCTCGCCTGCGCGGACGGCGCTCGCGACCTTGCGCTCGAAATCGGGGAGGGTGAGGGCGGACGAATCCGCCGCGGCGGATCTTCCGGTCGCGCCATCGACGAGGACGAGCTCGCTCGCGACGGGCTCGACGGTGGCTCGACCCAGAGAGTCGCGCGTCACGTCGAACACGCCCTGCTCGAAGAACGCGACGGTCGGGCCGTTTCTGGTCGAGCGGACGAAGACGATGTGCTCGTCACCGCGATCGAACGAGGGGATGCCGATCGTCTCCTGGCGGATGCCATCGATCGAGCCTCCGGGCGTCACGAGAGTGAGCTGGGGCGCCGGAGTTCCCTTCAGGGCCTTCTCGACCTCGAGGGTGGAGCGGGTCACGATCCAGCGGTGGGTCGGATCCCACTGGGATTCGGTCGAGACGACCTTGCCGAGGACGATGGCATCCGCGGCGTCGACCTTTTCCTGGAAACCGACGACGCGAGCGACGGTCGCGAACGAAGGAACGCCGATCAGGAACGCGATGGCGAGGAGGAGGAGGGGCCGCCTGAAGTGAACGCTCACGATCATACAAATAAGCAATCGACACGCCACCTGTGGCCGGCGGCGGTGAACCGTTCCGAAGGGGGGAGGGCCGAGGCGTTACGCCATCAGCTCGGACCAGGGGGTCTTGCGGACTTCCGCGACCCGCGCGTCCATTTCGACCTGCGTGGCAGTATTGCCGAGCCGGCGACGAAGATAGTCCACCTCGACTGTGACCAGAGGGCTCCTGAGGAGGACTCGTTCGGCGGCTTTCTGCAGATTCTTCTCGGTAACGGCGATTTTTCTCTGGCTGGTCATGCAAACGGATAACACGCCGCGAGGCCAGGATAGTCCGGGAGGGGGCGGGGGGCGGGGCCGGACCGGGCACACCGAGTAGAATTCGCCGGTCAGGAAAGGACCCTCATGAAACTTCGCCTATTCACCACACTCTCTCTCGTTCTCCTCGCAGCCACCGTCTTGGGGGCGGCTCCGGAGACGCATCCGTTCTCGATTCACGACATGCTCGCGATGGATCGGATCTCCGAGCAGCAGGCTTCGCCCGACGGGTCGCTCGTCGCATTCACGCTCCGGACGACGGACCTCGAAGCGAACCGCGGCCGCACGGACCTGTGGGTCGTGGGGACCGACGGGAAAGGGCTGCGGCGGATGACCGCGGATCCCGCGTCCGACAGCTCGCCCCGGTGGTCCCCCGATTCGAAAACGATCTACTTCCTTTCCAGCCGCTCGGGATCGTCGCAGGTCTGGAAGATCGCCGTCGCGGGGGGCGAGCCGTTTCAGGTGACGAAGCTTCCGCTCGACGTAGGCGGCTTCATCGTCTCGCCGGACGGGGAGAAGCTCGCGCTGTCGATGGAAGTGTTCCCGGGCCTCTCCGTCGAAGAGACGGTCGAGCGCCTCGACGAGGAGGGGAAGTCGAAAGCGACGGGGCGGCTCTACACGGAGCTTCTCTTCAGGCATTGGGATGCCTGGTCCGATGGGCGTCGCAACCACGTCATCGTGACGCCGATCGCGGGCGGGTCCGCCGTGGACGTGATGAAGAAGATGGTCGCCGACGCGCCCTCGCGCCCGTTCGGCGGAACCGAGGAGCTCGCGTTCACGCCGGATTCGAAGAGCGTGGTCTTCACGGCACGCGACGCGGGCAGCGAGGAAGCGTGGTCGACGAACTTCGATCTCTTCCTGGCGCCGATCGACGGCAGCGCGGACCCGGCCAACCTCACCGACGCGAACGACGCGTGGGACACGCAGCCGGTGTTCTCGAACGACGGCCGGCGACTGGCGTATCTCGCCATGAAGCGGCCCCGCTTCGAAGCCGACCAGTACGACGTCATCGTGCGCGACTGGCCCGCGGGCTCGGCGCGCAATCTGACCGACTCGTGGGACCGCTCGCCTTCGTCGATCGCGTGGTCCGCCGACGGGAAGACGATCTACGCGGTCGCCGAGAACCTCGGCCAGGCGTCGCTCTTCGCGATCGACGCGGCCTCGGGTTCGGTCACGACGATCGTAGAAGAAGGGACGGTCTCGTCTCCTTCCGTGTATCGGAGCAGCGATCGAAAGAAGACCGAGTGGATCGTTTACGGCCTCGACACGCTCCGCTCGCCGGTGGAGCTCTTCAAGACGTCCGTCTCCTCGCCGCGATCGACCGTGCAGCTCACCGATGTCAACCGCGAGAAGGTCGCCGCGGCTCGGATGGGCGACTACGAGCAGTTCTCGTTCGAAGGTGCGAACGGCGACACGGTCTACGGGTATGTCGTGAAGCCGGCGGACTTCGATCCTTCGAAGGAGTATCCCGTCGCATTTCTCATCCACGGCGGCCCGCAGGGGTCATTCGGAAATCACTTTCATTACCGCTGGAACCCCCAGGCCTATGCGGGGGCCGGATACGCGGCCGTGATGGTCGACTTCCACGGCTCGACCGGCTACGGGCAGGCATTCACCGACGCGATCCGCGGAGACTGGGGCGGCAAGCCGCTCGAGGACCTCGAGAAAGGTCTCGCGTACGCCCTCGGCAAGTATCCGTTCCTCGACGAGAAGCGCATGGGCGCCCTCGGCGCGTCCTACGGCGGCTACATGATCAACTGGATGGCCGGCGTCTGGAACGAGCCGTTCAAGGCCTTCGTGACGCACGACGGAAATCTCGACGAGCGCTTCGCCTACTACGCGACCGAGGAGCTCTGGTTCCCCGAGTGGGATCACATGGGGACGCCGTGGGAGAACCCCGAGTCGTACGAGAAGCACAACCCGATCAACCACGTCGCCGACTGGCGCGTGCCGATTCTGGTCGTCCACGGCGGCCGCGATTACCGCGTCGTCGAGAGCGGAGGCATGGGAACCTTCACCGCCGCGCAGCGGCGCGGAATCCCGAGCGAGTTTCTCTACTACCCGGACGAGAACCACTGGGTGCTCAAGCCCGCGAACTCGATCCAGTGGCACGAGAAGGTCATCGGCTGGCTCGATCGGTGGGTCAAGAAGTAGGGGCGCGCTGCGCGCGCCCGGGAGCAAGCGGAAACGGACCGCCGCAGGCGGTCCCTACGCCGGCCTGGTCGCGCGCTCCAGCTCCTCCAGATAGCGCATCGCATCCTCGAAGGTCTCGCCGCACATCTCCGGCATCGGCCGCAGGCGGTTGCATACCTCGGGGCGCTCCGGGCTGCCGAAGATCGCGCAGCGATTGTCGTCGGTGAGCTGAGCGCAGCGGACGCCCGCTGGTTTCCCCTCCGGCATGCCGGGGATCGGCGAGGAGATCGAGAGCGCGATGCAGCAGGCGCCGCATCCGACGCGGCACTCGAACGGCTCGCTGCGGGAGACTGGGGCCTCGGTGAGGGGAAGGGCTTCCATGCGGTGAGGATGAGAAGGCGGCCGGCGCCGCCGAATTCCCGCGCGCCCCTGCTGGAACCTGGCGCCCGTTCTTCCGTAATAATGTCGAGCGCCCGATGAAGATCCGGACACAGCTGATCCTCGCGTTCATTCTCCTTTCCGTCGTCCCGCTCAGCGGGATCGTCCTGTACTCGTACGCCTCCTCGCAGAAAGCGGTTCGTTCCGCGCAGATGCGCGAAGCGGAGGAGATGGCGAAGGAGATGGACCGGCGCGTGACCGAGGTGCGCCAGGACGTGACCGAGCGCGTCGCGCGCCTGGGCGATCTCCCTCTGGGACGGCTCGTCACCGACGCTCCTTCCGGGGCGGCCGAGAACCAGGTGGCGGGGAAGATCGTCGCGGAGATGGGGGACGCGGCGCCGTTCGTGGAGTCGATCGAGTTTCTTCCCGCCCTTCCTGAAGCGCTCGCCGCGGAGGAAGGGGACGCGACCGGCCCGGTCCCGCAGGTCGCCTCCATCTCTCCGGTTGCCCCGGTCCCCGGCCCGCCTCCGGCGCCGGCCGTGTCGTCGTTCACGAATCCGGCGGCCGATCATCCCGTCCTCGTCATCGACGTCGACGAGTTGCTCCGGGACAGGAAGGAGCTCGCCGCGGCCGGGACCATGGACGAGCGGAAGCGGCAGGAGCTCGAAGAGCGGCTCCGGGAGCATGACGCGCAGCTCGAGACGGTCGGCCAGCTGCAGGCGAAGGCCGCGGACGAATGGGCCGCGAAGTACGAGAAGCAGATCGATGCGTGGGAAAAGCAGTTCGAGCTCTCCGATCCGGCAGCGGGGGCCGAGACGCGAGTCGGGACGGCCCCGTCGGTGGAAGAGATCCAGAAGCAGGCCCGCACGCTGACCCGAGCCGCCAGGCGCGTGGCCGTGATCCGCCAGGGGACGCACCCGCCCGCTCCTCCCGCGCCGCCGAAGCCGGAACCGGCGTCCGCGCAGGCGAGCTCGCCGGAGCGGTCCGCGGCGAGCCCTCGCGCCACTCCGGCCGTGACTCTCCAGCCTCTCGGCCGGACGGAAGAGAAGAAGAACCAGACGGGGATTCTCTTCGGGAAGGACCTCCAGGTCCCGGTCACGCGCGAGGGGTCGGTGATCGGCGAGATCCGCCCGCGCATCCGCGCCGGGATGCTCATCGAGAGCATCCTCGGCGTGAGCGAGCGGGGCTCGGACGAGATCCCGTTCGCGATCGATCGCGAAGGAGTCCTGTGGGCCGCGAACGAGCCGGCGCGCGAAGCGGTCCGGAAGCTCGGCGTTCAGAACGCCGCCGGAGAGAAGCAGTCGCGGAAGATCCTCGACAACTGGGTCGTGGCGACCTCGCGTGACGAGGAGAGCGGCCTCACGCTCGGCATCGCGCGGCCGATCCGCGAGCCGCTCGCCGAGGTCCGTCGCGCCGCGACCCGCAACTTCGCCTACGGCCTCGGGCTGATCGGCTTCGCGCTCATCGGGATCATCCCTCTCGCGAATCACATGACGCGCGACATCAGCCTCGTCACGCACGGAGCCGAACGGATCGCGCAGGGGGATCTCGAGACCGAGGTTCCCGTGCGCTCGAAGAACGAGCTGGGCGCGCTCGCCGCGGCCTTCAACCGGATGGCGCACGACCTCCGCGATCATCAGTCCCGCCTCGTCGAAGAGGAACGGAGGCGGAAGGACGAAGAGATCCAGCGGCGCCTTCTCTCGGCCGAGTTCGACCGCAAGTCCAACGAGCTCGAAGACGCGCGCGCGTTCCAGCTCGCGCTCCTGCCGAAGGAGCTGCCGCGCGTTCCCGGCCTCTCCCTCGCCGTGCACATGCGGACGGCGACGGAAGTGGGAGGGGACTATTACGACTTTCACGTGTCCCCCGAGGGGTCGCTCACGGTGGCGATCGGGGACGCGACGGGGCATGGGGCGCGTGCGGGCACGATGGTGACCGTCATCAAAAGCCTCTTCTCGATGTATCACGCCGACCGCTCGCCCGGAGCGTTCCTTTCCGAGGCGGGGGAGACGGTCCGGCGGATGGATCTGGGAAGGATGGCGATGGCGCTGCAGCTCCTGCGCATCTCCGGGCGGGCGATCACGATCGCCTCGGCCGCGATGCCGCCCGCGCTCCTCTATCGCGCGGCCTCGCGCAAGGTCGTCGAGCTCGCGGCCGTCGGGATGCCCCTCGGCACGTTCGGCGACGGGTACGCGGACGTGGTCGCGGAGCTCGGCGCGGGAGACACGCTCCTGCTGATGAGCGACGGGTTCCCCGAGCTGCTCGATCGCCGCGGCGAGCCGCTCGGCTACGTCGCCGTCGAGAACGCGTTCCGGATGGTCGCCTCGGAGGGGCCCGAGGAGATCATCGCGGCTCTCTCCCGCGCGGCGGACGAGCGAACCGGCGGAGAGCCGCCGAACGACGACATCACGTTCGTGGTCGTCAAGGTCGCGTAGGGACCGCCCGCGGCGGCCCGTTCCCCCAGCGGAGCGCCGGCGCATGGGTAGTCGCCAAAGGGCCCGAGAGCCAAAGTGGCGGGCGGCGTCTCGCCGCCCAGCCCGGCCGAGCCACGGCGCTGAACTGATCCGCAAGCCGACCAGGCCCCGATGTCGCCCGAAGGATACGGATCGCGGTAGGTCGCTTGCGGTCGAACCGAGGCCTAACTGCAATGGCCTTAACTTACTGTAAGCGAGTTGCCCGCGAAGCTGTCATCCCGAGCGTAGCGAGGGATCTGGGCGGGTGGGTTACGCGTGACGCGGCACCGAAGCACGGCGGCAGGGTCGAGATTCGCCTGCGATCACGAAGCGAATGCCGATCCTCCTGCCCTGCACCGGCGCCGCGATCTTTCGCAGCCCCCGCCCAGATCCCTCGCTACGCTCGGGATGACATCGTCGTCGAAACCATCGCTTAAGTTAAGGCCATTGGGCCTAACTGGCGCTTGCAGCCTGCGCGGTCCGCGTCGGTAATCGTCCGAGTGCTTTGGGATGTGGCGTGTCGGGCTGCGCGGCTGAAGCTCAGATGCGTGAGACGCCCGGAGTACAATGGCGGCGTGAAAGACATCAGCGAGATCCGCAAACTGCCGATCCCTGAGAGGCTCCAACTCGTCGGTGAAATCTGGGACTCGATCCTCGACGACCCCGAACTGCTCCCTGTTTCCGACGAGCTCGCTCGAGAGTTGGAGCTCCGTCTTGCCGCACATCGCGCCGGCCCCGAGAGCAGTCAACCGTGGGAGTCGGTCGATCGCGAGATCTTCGGAACCGAGTGAAGCGCAGAATCGTAGTCCGGGCCGAAGCGCGCGCCGAAGAGTGGAGGGGCGAATATCCTCCGTACAGGGTCGTGGATGATCTGACGTTGTCCGCCGATGGACGAGAAGCCCGCTATCGCGACTGTGCACGACCCGGCAGGTATGGATTTCAGGGTGTGGGCGACCTCGGACCTCAGCTCAGAAGCTGCACCGATCGCCGCTTACGGATTCGCTAACTCGAACGCGCGGCCCGACTCGCGCTCGCAGCCGACGCAGCCCCGCGTCGGCAGTGTCGCGATTGCGTTACGATGTGGCGCGCGGGATGCGCGGCTGAAGCGCAGGCCGCTGGAAGGCGTCGGCAGGAAGCGCATGAGCTTCGTAGAAGTGGAATTGGATGGCGGGATCGCCACGGTCATCCTGCAACGCGGGAAGGTGAATGCTCTGAACCCCGTCGTCGTCGAGGAGCTGTCGGCGACGTTCCGTACCTTGCAGGGCGATACCGAAGCCCGCGCCATCGTGCTCACCGGGCGCGGAAAGTTCTTCTCGTTCGGCTTCGACATCCCGGAGTTTCTCTCCTATACGCGAGAAGAGTTCACGCACTATCTGACGAGCTTCACGGCCCTCTACCGCGATCTCTTCATCTATCCGAAGCCGCTCGTGGCGGCGCTCAACGGTCACGCCATCGCCGGCGGTTGCATGATTGCGCTGGCTTGCGACAGCGCGATCATGGCGCAGGGAAGCGCGAAGATCGCGCTCAACGAGATCGGGTTCGGGTCGTCGGTCTTCGCCGGGAGTGCGGAGATGTTGCAGTTTCGTACCGGCTCGCGGGCGAGCGAGGTTCTTTACTCCGGGGCCATGTACTCGGCCGCGGAAGCGCAGGAGATCGGCCTGGTCGCCGAGGTCGTCGCCCCGGAAGCGCTGCTCGACCGTGCTCGCGAGATCGCCGGAGAGCTGGCCTCGAGGCGGCCTGCGGCGTTCGCCAGCATCAAGTCGTTGCTTCGGAAACCGGTTGCCGATGCGATGGCGAGCAGAGAAGCTGCCTCGATCCAGGAATTCGTCGGCATCTGGTATTCCGAGCCGACGTGGACCCATCTGCGAAGCATCGCCATACGCTGAGACGAGTGATACCTGGATTGCTGACGTCAGCGTCGACCGATTCTCGGACGCACCGGCCGAGCGCGGGACGAAGCCCCGACCCTCATGCCCTTCATCCCGCGGCCACGCGCTGCCTGCTCGCGTCCAACGTCGCTCTCACGGCGGCGCTGAGCCGCTCGACGTCGAGGGGTTTCATGATGTACTCGCGCACGCCGATTTCGAGCGCCTGGCTCCGGCTCACGGTGTCGCTGAAACCGGTGCAGAGAATGATCGGCAGATCAGGCCGCAGGAGGAGAATCTCCCGCGCGAGTTGCGCCCCGTCCATATGGGGCATGCCGATGTCCGAGACGAGGAGATCGCACTCGTTCGGGCTGGCCTTGAACGCGGTGAGCAAGTCGGGCGCGTTGTTGAAGCAGCGCACGGCATAGCCGAGGCTTTCGAGGATGTTCTTTTCGATGATGGCGACCGAGCGCTCGTCGTCGACGACCCATACTCGCTCGGAGCCGCGGTGCAGCGGGCGCGCCGGGCGGGCTTCTCCGCGCTCGCCCTCGGACTGCAGCGCCGGGAGATGGACCTGAAACGTCGATCCGAATCCAGGCTCGCTCGTGACGCGGATGTGGCCCTGGAAGCTCTGCACGATGCCGTGGACGACGGCGAGCCCGAGGCCCGTGCCCTTCCCTTTCTCCTTCGTCGTGAAATACGGATCGAAGATCCTGTCCAGAACGTCCGGTTCCATGCCGCAGCCTGTGTCGCTGACTTCGATCAGCACCCACGCGTCGGGCTGAGGGCGAGTCGCGTCAACGAGGCCGGGGCCTGTCCCGCCCGCGCGCAGCGACACCCGCAGGACGCCATCGCCCTGGCCGAGCATCGCGTGATAGGCGTTCGTGCAGAGGTTCATCACGACCTGGTGAAGCTGGGTCGGATCGGCGAGCACCATGGGAGCGCCGGGGTCGATGTCGTGGACGATCTCGATATTCCTCGGGAGGGACGCGCGGAGGAACTTGAGCGACTCCTTGACCACGGGTTGCAGGCGAATCGGTTGTTTCTCGTCGCTCGACGGTCTGCTGAACGCGAGGATCTGTCTCACGAGGTCGGCCGCGCGCCTGCCGGCAATGGCGATCTGTTCGAGGTCGTCCGCGATCGGACGGTCGTGCTGGAGATGCGACTGAGCGACTTCGGCGCAGCAGATGATGGCCATCAGGATGTTGTTGAAGTCGTGCGCGATCCCGCTGGCCAACGTGCCGACCGCTTCCAGCTTCTGTGACTGACGGAGAGCGCGCTCCAGTTCTCTCTGACCGGTCACGTCGCGCACGATGTGCCGGTAGCCGGTGACGTCGCCGTCGTTCACGACGGGCGAGGCGCTGATCTCGACGTCGAGAATGCGCCCCTGCTTCGTCCTCTGCTGTCCCGACAGCCGCATCGCCGATGCCGCGGTGCCACGGCCCGCGACCGCGGATGCCTCCTGCGAGAGCGTCCCGGTCGGATCGAGGTCGCGGAAGTTCCGGGCGAGGAACTCGTCCTGCGTGAATCCGAAGAGCTCCTGCGCCCTTCGATTCGCGTCGACATAGTTGAGGTTCATGTCGAGCAGGAAGATTGCGTCGCTGGCGTTCTCGAACAGATCGCGGTATTTGCGCTCGCTCTCGCGGAGCTGTTGCGCGTAGCGGGTACGCTCCTCGATTTGACCGGCGAGGGCCTCGTTCATCGTCACGAGCTCGGAGGTTCTCTCGCGGACGACCGACTCGAGCCCTATCTTCGAGCGGACGAGGTCCGCGTTCAGCCGCCCGAGCGAGTCGGCGTGCTCGCGATTCTCGAGCGTCAGGGCGATCGTGTTGGCGAGGCTTCCGAGAAACGGCTCGTATGCCGCGAGCTCCGCGAGGTCGCTGCAGTCGAGCGTGATCGTACCGTACCGCCGGTGCAGCGTGCCGATCGCGACGTTCAGCAGCTCGCGTTGCCGGCCATCGACCACGGATGCACCGTCGTCCGCGTTCTGGGGCACGCCCTCCGCCGTTCGCACTCTTGCGGCGAGCGCGGGGTCGGATGCTTTCACGATCTCGCCGATCTTTACCGCCGCGGCGGACGCACCGGGCAGGCCGTCGAGTCCGCGGCAGACGAATGCGGCCAGCGCGTCGGAGGTGGGGATCGCGTGCGCCGTCGTCTGGATGAGCAGGATCTTCCCGAGGACCCGGGGATCGACGACGCGAGCCGCTTCAGGCATGAACTACTGTTCCCGAGCCCTCGTCTCTTGCAGAAGCGCGTCCGGTGACACGAAGTACGGATTGAGGACGACGTGGCCGCCGACGATCATCGCGGGATGCGTGCGCAGCACGTCCATGAGGGTGGAGCCGTCGAACTTGCGCGCGTCGTATTCACAGATCGCAGTACAGGGCGTGATGCGGACGTAGTGGTTCACTTTCGTCTCATACGCCATGAGGTCCGCCAGCTTCACTTTCTTCCTCAGGACCCACGACATGTCGCCGCAGACTCTGCCCCCGCTGTATCCCTCCTCGGTGGCCTGCCGGCAGAACGACATCGCTCCGTCGAGCAGCGCCACGGGGTCGAAGGTGCCGCCCGGGCAGTAGGCCGACTCGTTGTCGATCGTCACGATGTCCTTACCGCTGGCGGACGCATCGACTCCTTCGGAGGCGAGCTCCCCGTGGAGGTCCTGCGGCGTGACCGTGTCGACGAGGTGCAGCACCTTCTGGCGCGAGCTGAGGCTTTTCGCAAGGAACCTCGACATCGTCTTCGCGCGCTCCTCGTCGTCGTTGAAGATGTAACAAAGATGCATGCCCTCGGGGAAAGGGTCCGAGAAATCGTAAACCCCCGACGCGTCGGTACTCTGCATGATCGTCTCCTATCGCCTGAATCCGGCCAGCTTACACCCGGAAAATCGGTTTCGAAAGGCCGGGAGACCTGCGAAGCCGCCGTCCGAGGATGCGCAATTTTCGCCCGTGATCGATAGACTGTGCATGTTGGGCGAGGCTTCGGACCGGGTCCGCTGAGGTGACGTGATCTCCCTTCTCTGCACCGTGCGTGGCTGCGGTCTGCCTCTCGAGCGCGGCGAGCGCACGTTACGCTGCGCCGCCGATCACTCGTTCGATCGGGCGCGCAGCGGCTATGCGAACCTGCTTCAGCCGCAGGACCGGAGATCGGAACGGCCGGGCGACCGTAGGGAAGCGGTGCTCGCTCGGCGCCGGTTGCACGAGCAGGGTTATGCCGCCGCGCTCCTCGACGAGCTGCTCTGCGTCACGAAGGCCTGGGACCCGCCGCGCACGTCCTCGACGTCGGTTGCGGCGAGGGGAGCCACCTGGGGCGCCTCGCCTCGCGGCTCGAGATCGAATGCAGCGGCGTCGACATCTCGGTCGACGCGATCGACCTGGCCGCCCGGCGCTATCCGGACGTTGCGTGGGTCGTGGCGAACGCCGACCGCTGGCTGCCGTATCCGGACGGCTCGTTCGATCTGATCGCATCGATCACGGCGCGGCGCAACCCTTCCGAGTTCGCGCGGGTCCTGCGCGAGGAGGGGCGGTTGTTCATCGCGGTTCCCGCGCCGGACGATCTCGCCGAGCTGCGGCTCGCCGTGCAGGGGGAGAGCGGAGAGCGCTCGCGCGTCGAGACGGTCGTCGGCGAGCTGCGGGAGCACTTCGAGCTCGCCTCGCAGGAGGTGATTCGCGAGCATCGCGAGCTCGGCCACGACGCGCTCGTCGACCTTCTCCATGCGACGTACCGCGGCCTTCGCCGCAGCGACCAGAAGCGGGTCGCGTCGCTCGACCGCCTCGAGGTGACGTTCGCATGGGAAGCGATGGTCTTCCGCCGGCGAACGTGAGGGGAGAGAGGGATCGCGAGTGCAGCGGTCACGCGGGGTGGGTGAGGTGGCGGAGGTGTGCCGCCTTCGTGCCGGCCCGCGGAGAAACGAAAAAGGGAGCAGGGTTTCCCCTGCTCCCTGGCGAGTCCGCGGCTGGAGGACGGCTGCACGCTGTGCGGCCCTACTTGGCGCCGACCAGCACTTCGTCCTGGACGCGCTGCTTGATGGGGACCCAGTTCCGCTCCGTGTGGCCGGTGTAGATCTGGCGCGGGCGGTTGATGCGCGTCGTCGGGATCCTCGCGCATCTCCTTCCAGTGGGCGATCCAGCCCGGGCAGGCGGCCGAGGGCGAACATCACGGTGAACATGTTGGTCGGGATGCCGATCGCGCGGTAGATGATGCCGCTGTAGAAGTCGACGTTCGGGTAGAGCTTGCGCTCGACGAAGTACTCGTCCTTGAGCGCGACCTCCTCGAGCTTCTTGGCGATGTCGAGCAGCGGGTCGTTGATGCCGAGCTGCGTCGAGCACCTCGTCGCACGGCCTTCTTGAGGATCTTGCGCGCGCGGGTCGAAGTTCTTGTAGACGCGGTGGCCGAAGCCCATCAGGCGGAAGCCGGAGTTCTTGTCCTTCGCCATCGTCGACGAACTTCTTGACGTCGCCGCCGTCGGCGCTGGATCTGCTCGAGCATCTCGATGACCTCCTGGTTGGCGCCGCCGTGCAGCGGGCCCCAGAGGGCGCAGATGCCGGCGGCGATCGAGGCGAAGAGGTTGCGCCTGGCTGCAGCCGACCATGCGCACGGTCGAGGTCGAGCAGTTCTGCTCGTGGTCGGCGTGCAGGATGAGGAGCAGGTTCAGCGCGTGCTCGACGACCGGCGTCGACCTCGTACGGCTCGGCCGGGACGGCGAACATCATGTGCAGGAAGTTCGCGCAGTAGGACAGGTCGTTCTGCGGGTAGACGAACGGCTGGCCGATCGACTTCTTGTACGCGAACGCCGCGATCGTCTGCGCCTTGGCGAGCAGCGCGGATGATGTTGAGGTCGACGTCGTCGGTCGTCGGCCTCCGGGTAGTAGGTCGAGAGCGACGCGACCATCGCCGAGAGGATCGCCATCGGGTGCGCGCGTCGGCGGGAAGCCCTCGAAGAAGTGCTTCATGTCCTCGTGGATCAGCGTGTGCCGCGTCAGCTCGTCGCGGAACGCGTCGAGCTCGGTCGGCGTTCGGCAGCTCGCCGTAGATCAGGAGGTAGCCGACCTCGACGAAGCGTCGCGTGCTCGGCGAGCTGCTCGATCGGGATAGCCGCGGTAGCGGAGGATGCCCTTGCTCGCCGTCGATGAAGGTGATCGCGCTCTTGCACGACGCCGGTGTTGACGTAGCCCGGGTCGAGCGTGATGGCGCCGGTCTTCGCGCGGAGCGGCGCGATGTCGATGCCGACCTCGTTCTCGCTGCCGACGACGACCGGGAGCTCGTACTCTTTTCCCTCGAGAATCAGCTTCGCATTACTCATCGACTCCTCCTCATGATGGGCTCAGAAACGAGGATTGATGCCGTGTTCCACGGCGGCTGGTTTCGGACGCTCGTAATTCTCTGGTCGGCGCCCGCGGGCGTCGACACCGGCCGTCACCGCCCTGCGTGATCGTGGTACGCGAACCCTGCGCCCGCGATCACCGCGCGCATGGCAGGCTCAGCGTGCCGTGACCTTCTTGCGGACCGCGTCGATGAGAAGCTTGCCGTTCTCGCCGGGGATCACCTGAACCCCGTCCACGAGATACGTCGGCGTTCCGTTGATCTGGACCGTCCGCGACGCGCCGACGCTCGCCAGGATCTCGTCCCGGATCGCGGCCGACTGCACGTCCGCGTCGAAGCGACTCACGTCGAGCCCGTTCGCCTTCACGAACCCGCGGGCGAAATCCTCGACCTTGAACGCGTCGAGGTTCTCCTGGTTCTCGTACAGCTCGCGCTTGAAGGCCCAGAAGGCCTCCGGGTTCTGCTTCCAGACCGCCCTCGCCATCACCGCCGCGGGGAACGCCCAGGGGTGGCTCCCCATCAGGGGAAGGTCGACGCGCACGAAGTGGACCTTGTCGCCGAATTCCTTCGTGATCTTCTCGCCGTACTCCGCCGCGCGCTTGCACGCCGGGCACTGGAAGTCGGAGAACTCGTACACCATCACCTTCGCCGTGGCCGCCCCTTTGTACGGGGACTTCGCGACGACCGGGCGCAGCAGGTCGAGCCGTCCGCGCGCGGCATCCCCCGCCAGCGGGCGGACGTCCCCCGGAATGAAGACGGTCCCCGCCGAGTCGACGACTCCCGTCAGGCGGATCTTGCCGAACTCCGTCTTCTCTTCCACGACGACCGGGAGGAGGCCGTCCTTGCGGGGCGCCATCGCGACCTTCGCCTCGACGGTGTCCTGCATCCGCGTCCATGCGAACTGGCGGATCTTCTCGGCGGGAGAGCCGGAGAGGCCGGCGAGGATCCAGGGAACGCCGAGGTAGTAGGTCTTCGAGGAGGTGCCGAGCGCGAGCATCTGGGTCGCGCACCACCCGTTGGTGCTGTCGACGCGGACGACGGAGGCCCGGATCCCGCTTCCCAGGTCGACCCCGAGCGGCTCGGCCGTGATCTTGACCGGGTCCGGACAGGGGGGGAGGAAGCTGGCGACGACGAGGTCGACTTCTTCCTTCGCCAGCGGGGGGGTCGCCGCGGCGGCGGTCGAGGCGGCGGACACCGCCACGAGGGCGGCGATCAAGAGGGCGTTTTTCATGCGATTCGGTCCTTTTTCGGCTGAAAACCGGGGATGAGGTCTCACTGTACGGACCGCAACGGCAGCGGCCGGGGCCGGATTCCCTTTCAGGACGGTGATCCGGGATGTCGGGAAAGGGTTCTCTTGTTAGAATGGAGCGAGCCCGAACGGGCGTGGCGAGAATTCCGCCGATCCCGGCTGAAGGGTCGGGACCGGCGTCTCCACGGGAGTGCGCCTCAGTCCTTGAGAGCGTCGCGTGGAGAGTAGCCCCGGCAGTCGCGAGCCGGTGCGGCAGCCGCGCTCCTTCGGGCTCGTTCGCGTCTCGAGGGTCCGAGAGTCGAGGACACCTAGACGCCCAGACGCTCGGGCGCCTAGACTCGCGCTTCATGCGCGAGACGCGACCCCGACGAGTGCCCGGGACCGTCGTCCTCCTCGGGTTCGCGTCGCTGCTCAACGACGCCTCGAGCGACATCATTTACCCGCTGCTGCCGATCTTCCTCTCGACCTCCGTCGGAGCGACGCCGCTGATCATCGGCATGATCGAAGGGACGGCCGATGCCGTCGCATCGATCCTGAAGCTGATCGCCGGCACCTGGTCGGATCGCCTCGCGAAGCGAAAGCCGTTCGTCGTGTGGGGCTACGGGCTCGCGGGAGTCTCGCGCGTCCTGATCGCGGCGGCCACCCACTGGATGCCCATCTTCGGGGCCCGGCTTCTCGACCGGACGGGCAAGGGGATCCGCTCGGCGCCGCGGGACGCGCTGATCGCGGACGTGACGGCGGAAGCGGATCGCGGCCGCGCGTTCGGGCTCCAGCGCGCGCTCGACCACACCGGCGCGATCATCGGCCCTCTCATCGCCGCGGGGCTTCTCGCGCTCGGCTTCTCGCTCCGCGGCATCTTCCTCTTCGCGGTCGTCCCGACGGTCGCGGGGATCATCCTGCTCCTCGTCGGCCTTCGAGAGCCGGAGCTCAAGCGTGCGGAGGCGGGGATCACGATTCGAGGCGAGGCGCTGCCCGCCGGATTCCGCCGGGCGATGGTTCCGATCGCCTTTTTCTACCTCGCGAACTCCAGCGACATGTTTCTGATCCTGCAGGCGTATCGGGCGGGGGTCACGACCTCGGCGATCCCGCTCCTCTGGGCGGCCAACCACGCGGTGAAGGCGCTCCTGTCGACGCACGCCGGCGGATGGTCCGATCGGTTCGGCAGGCGGCGGCTTCTCGTCGCCGGTTGGCTGCTGTACGCGGTCGTCTATGCGGTCTTTCCGTTCGCGCGGAGCACGACCGCGTTCCTCGTCCTCCTGCTGATCTATGCGCTGCCGTTCGCGCTGACCGAGGGGAGCGAGCGCGCGTGGATCGCGCAGTACCTGGTGCCCGCGAGCCGCGGAAAAGGCTTCGGCGTCTACTACCTCGTCAGCGGGGTGTGCACCCTGGGCGGCACGGCGCTCTTCGGCTGGCTCTTCCAGAGCGTCTCCCCGCTCGCCGCGTTCGCGACGGGATCGGGGCTCGCGGCGGTGGCGGCGGCAGCGGTGATCGGGGTCGGCAGGGCGAAGTAGTCAGGGAAACGGGAGTTCGGAGTCCTGAGACCTACGAACGGAGGAGCCTTTCCTCCCTCGTCTACTTCTCCCTGCCTACTTCATCACTGACGCCTGTGCCCCCCTCCTATACAATGCGCCGCCGATTGGTCGCGGAAGGAGAAGGAACCATGGCTGAGATCAGAAAAGTCGGCATCCTCGGATGCGGCCTCATGGGATCGGGGATCGCGCAGGTCGCCGCGCAGGCGGGGTTCGACACGGTCGTCCGCGAGGTCGAGCAGAAGCTCGTCGACAAGGGGTTCGGCTCGATCGAGAAGAGCCTCGGGAAGTTCGTCGAGAAGGGGAAGATGAGCGCGGAGGACCGCGACGCCGCGATGGGGCGTCTCCGCGGCACCACGAGCTTCGACGATCTCGCCGACTGCGACATCGTCATCGAGGCGATCATCGAGAACGTCGACCTCAAGAAGGAGACGTACGCGGCGCTGGACGCGATCGTCAGGAAGGACGCGATCTTCGCGTCGAACACCTCCTCGCTCACGATCACGGAGCTCTCGATGGCGACCGCCCGTCCCGGGCAGTTCGTCGGCCTCCACTTCTTCAACCCCGTTCCGCTGATGAAGCTCGTCGAGGTGGTCCGGACGATCCTGACGTCCGACGAGTCGTTCGCGCGCGCGTTCGCGTTCGCGCGAACGCTCGGCAAGGAGCCGATCGCCTGCCGCGACAACTCCGGCTTCATCGTCAACCGCCTCCTCGTGCCGTACCTGCTGGACGCGATCCGCGGCTACGAAGAGGGGGTCGGCTCGATCGAGGACATCGACAAGGGGATGCAGCTCGGGTGCGGGTATCCGATGGGGCCGATGACGCTGCTCGACTTCGTCGGTCTCGACACGACGTACTACATCGCCGAGATCATGTTCGACGAGTACCGCGAGAAGCGCTTCGCGCCGCCCCCTCTGCTCAAGAAGATGGTTCTCGCGGGGCGGCACGGCCGCAAGAGCGGCGCGGGATTCTACGACTACGCCTCCGGAACGCCGGTCGCGATGGACCGGAAGGGATAGCTGTTGGTCTGTGGGCTGTTGATCGTTCTGGGACCTCAGGCCTCAGACCTCAGGCCTCAGAAGGTCGCGAATCTGAGGTCTGGATCATGGGTTCTGACGTCTGGGGCCTGAGGTCTGAGGCCTGTTTCAGGGGAGATTCCGATGCCGTACGAGAACCTGAACAACGTCAAGACCGAGAACCGCGACGGGATTCTCGTCGTCACGATCGACCGGCCGAAGGTGCTCAATGCCCTGAACGCGGAGACGGTCGAGGAGATCGGGCGCGTCTTCGCGGAGGCGCGTGAGGACTCCGGCGTGAAGGCCGTGATCGTGACGGGCGGCGGCGAGAAGGCGTTCGTCGCCGGCGCGGACATCAACGAGCTCGCGCAGAACGACCCGATCGGCGGCAAGGAAACCTCGGAACGGGGACAGGAGATCCTCTCGCGCATCGAGCGCTTCCCGAAGGTGGTCATCGCGGCGATCAACGGGTTCGCGCTCGGCGGAGGATGCGAGCTCGCCCTCGCCTGCCACATCCGGATCGCCTCGGAAAAGGCCCAGATCGGGCTGCCGGAGGTCACGCTCGGGATCATCCCGGGGTACGGCGGCACGCAGCGGATGGCGCGGCTTCTCGGCAAGGGGAAAGCCCTCGAGCTGATCCTCACGGGCGACCGGGTTCCGGCGGCCGAGGCCGAGCGAATCGGGCTCGTGAACCGGGTCGTTCCGGCGGACCAGCTTCAGAGCGTCGCCGAGGAAATGGCGCGGAAGATCGCCAGCCGCGGCCCGCTCGCCGTTCGCGCGGCGATCGAGGCGGTCAACTCCGGTCTCGAGATGGCCTTCGACGACGGGCAGTTTCTGGAGGCGACCCTCTTCGGGCTCCTCTGCTCGACCGAGGACACGAAAGAGGGATTGCGCGCGTTCATCGAGAAGCGGCCCGCGGATTTCCAGGGGAAATGACCGTAGGGGCGGCCTGCGGCCGCCCGTTCCTGATCTCGCGCGGAAACGGACCGGCGCAGCCGGTCCCTACGCGTCCCATCGGGAATCGTCCCGTATCGGAAGCGCTTCCTATGGACACAGTGCCCGAGTGGCGGAATGGCAGACGCGATGGACTCAAAATCCATTGTCCTCACGGGCGTGCGGGTTCGACTCCCGCCTCGGGCACCACGGTTCTTTCGTTTCGCGCGTTGACGGCCGCGGCATGAATCCGGAATAGACGAGGCGCGTTCCGCGGGGAACCGCGAAGCGACGGCGCTCGTCCCACTGCAGATGTCGGTACATACGGACGCTGGCGAAGCCACGACCCTCGGGCGGAAAACGGCCGCGGCGGACATGCCGCGGCGCGCGGTCGTGTACCGGTGGGTGATCGGCATCGGTTCGCTCGCGCTCCTCGCGGCCCTCGTCGCGTTCCGCCCCCCTCTGAGCACGGTGAACCTCTGGAAGTTCCTGCTCGCGGCGGTCGTCGCGGACGCGTTCTTCCGGGTCCGCGTTCGGGCGGGGTCGTACTACTCGTTCGCGCCGACGTTCACGCTCGTCTACTTCCTTCTCGCCGGCGGGGTGGCGGCGGCGCTGCTCGAGGCGCTGGCGCGCGTTCTCGGCTCGATCGTCGCGCAATTCCGGCGGCAGACGGCGCAGACGGCGCTCTACGCTCTTTTCCAGACGGGAGTCCATGTCTTCGCGGCGCTCGGGGCGGCGGGGCTCGTGGAGCTCGTTCTCGCGAAGCCGGTCATGTTCATGCCGGTCCTCGACGTGAGCCAGCAGCGGACGGTCGTGATCTTCGGCCTGGGGTACCTCGCGGTCCACCTGCTCCTGGGCTCGTTCGCGATCGCGGCGCGCACCGGGTGGCAGGAAGTCGCGAGCCACGCCTGGCGGATGGCGATGCTCTGGACGGGGATCAGCGTCGCGACGAGCGTGGTCTTCGCGTTCATCCTCTGGCAGCTGATCCAGGAGATGGGATTCGAAGCGGCGATCGTTTTCGTGTTCCTCCTGGTCGCCGCGATCGCGACGATGCTGCGGCTCAATGTCGGCCTGCGGTCGGGCAACGAGGAGCTGCAGGCGATCAATCGCGTGGGCCAGCTCCTCAGCTCGACGCTCGACACGACGCAGATCTTCCGCATCCTCGCGCGCGAGACGCGCTCGGTTCTTCCGTGGGACGGGTTCTTCATCGCGGCGGCGCAGCCGGAGACCGACACGATCCAGCTGATTTTCATGACCGAGGAAGGAAGCGAGATCGCCCAGCGGACGATCGCCCGCGGCTCCGGCCTGACGGGGCGGGCGATGGAATCGGGAGACGCGATCCTCTTCGAGCGCCGCGAGGGGGAGGAGAAGGGGGTCTCGGTCGAGGACACGATCCGCGGGCGCCGCCGCCCGCGGTCCATCCTGGTCGCGCCGATGATGTTCGGCTCCGAAGCGCTCGGGGCGATCTCGGTGCAGAGCGTCCAGTGGGACGTCTACGGGAAGCAGCAGGTCCAGCTCCTCAAGACGATCGCGTCCCAGGCGGCGATCGCGATCCGGAACGCCGAGCTTCTCCGGCGCGAACAGCAGGCGATCGCCGAGCGCGACGAGTTTCTCTCGCTGACCACGCACGAGATCAAGAACCCGCTCACGTCCGTCCGCGGGTATCTCGAGCTGGCCGAGGACGCGATCCGCGAAGGAAGAACGGACGAGGCGTTCGAGTCCCTGGAGGTGGTCCGGAACGAGGCGCAGAAGATCCAGCACTTCGCCGAGGACCTCCTCGAGGTCTCGCGGATCGGCGGCGGCAAGTTCACGATCCGCCCCGAGGAGACGGACCTCGCGGAGATCACCTCCCGCGTGGTCCAGCGGTACGCGGACACCTCGAAACAACAGGTTCTCCTCACGCTCGAGCAGCGGCTCCCGAAGGTCGCGTGCGATCCGGTCCGCATCAGCCAGGCGATCGAGAACCTCGTCTCGAACGCGGTCAAATACTCGCCCGACACGGGGAGGATCGAGGTCTCGCTCTCCTCTCGCGGCGATCGCGTGATGCTCGCCGTCCGCGACGAGGGGATCGGGATCCCTGAATTGAAGATCCCGCTCATCTTCGAGCGCTTCTATCGTGTCGAGGAGGCGGGGAAGACGATCAAAGGGACGGGCCTCGGGCTGTTCATCACGCGCGAGATCATTCGGATGCACGGCGGGACGATCCGTGCGGAGTCACCGGGCCGGGGAGGGATCGACCTTCACGATCGAGCTTCCCCTACGCCCGCCGGGAAACAGACTCGACGAGTCTGCTGTTGCGCAGTAGGAATCGGATCACCGCCGCTCCCCACCCACATGAAAACTACCTTCAGGTACCTTGCCGGGCTCATTGTCTTCATTCTCGCCGGGGGCGCCTTCGCGGCTGCGCCGGGCCGCGCGAGAGAACAGGCGCGCGCCGGGTTCTCGCGCGGCTCTCAGCATCGCGTCGTCGAATTCGAGCACGCTCCGCTCGAACAGGACCGTGAAGAGTTGAGACGGCTGGGCGTGGAGATCGTCCAGCCGGTGGGCGGCCGCCGCGCGATCGTGCGCGGCACGGCCTCCGCGCTCGAAGCGCTCGCGGCGAGCGGGCTCGCCGCCGACGTCGCGCCGATCGAGCCGTCGGAACGCTTCCACGTCACCGCCGCCAGGGAGCTGCTCCGCCGCGGCGGTTCCGCGCGGCTCGAAGTCGTCTTCCATGCCGACGTCGCTCTCGACGAGGCCGTGCGCGAGGTGAGGGACGCCGGCGCGTGGCCCGTCGACCCTCTGCCGATCGGGTTCACCCCTCCGCGCAACATCGAGGTGTGGGCGACCTCCGATGCCGCGCGCTCTCTCGCGGCGCGGGACGCGGTCGCGATCATCCACGGCCCGGAGGGAGAGATCCAGGCGATGAACGCGGCGGCCGCGCTCCTCTCGAACGTTCCGCCGCTCTACGAGCCGCCGTACGGGCTGTCCGGCCAGGGAGTCGTCCTCGGCGTGATCGACGTCGGGAACGCGCAGGCCACCCACGCCGAATTCGAAGCCCGCGTGACCGCCCACTCCGGCACCACGGCGGATCAGCATCCGACGCACGTGGTGGGAACGATCGCCGCCAAGGGGATCCAGCCCGGGGCGAAGGGGATGGCGCCCGCGGCGACCGTCCACCAGTGGGCCCACAACAGCGCGTTCCTGACCGACATCGAAGCCAACATCCCGCTGCTTTCTCTCGTTGCCGTGAACAACTCGTGGGGATTCATCACGGGCTGGAACTACGACGACGCCAAGACGCAGTGGGGATGGTACGGGCGCGACGCCTTCGGCGCGTACTCGTCCACCAGCGCCGCCGTCGATCAGCTGACGCGGAGCCGGAACGCGCTCTTCGTTTTCTCGGCCGGCAACGACGGGAACGACAACGGGCCGTCGACGGCCCCGTACGCGCACGTCCATCCGGGGGACGAGGACGCGGTGGCGGTCTGGTGCGTGTCGTCCGACCGGACCGGTACCGATTGTCCCGCCACGCCGTGCGGCACGCGCTGCGAAACCGAGAAGCACCCCGCCGACGGGACGTGGAACACGATGAGCCGCACGGGGAGCAGCAAGAACGCGGTCGCGGTCGGAGCGATCACCGAGTCGAAACAGCCCGCCTCCTTCAGCTCGCGCGGCCCCACGCGCGACGGCCGCGTCAAGCCCGACCTCGTGGCGAAGGGGACGAGCCAGTACTCGACCGTTCCGCCGTCCGCGTACGCGCGCCTGCAGGGAACGTCGATGTCGACCCCGGTCGTGACCGGAATCGCGGCCCTCGTCGTCGAGCAGTGGCGGAAGACGGTCGGCGGCGATCCCGGCGCGGCCGCGCTGAAGGCGCTGCTCATCCACGGCGCCCAGGACCTGGGACTTCCGGGGCCCGACTACATCTTCGGTTTCGGCCTGGTCGACGCGAAAGGGTCCGTCGACACGATCCTTGCCGACGGCGGCCGGGGCGAGCGGATCATTCGCGGAAGCGTGGGGGGCGGGGAAGCGATCGACTACCTGCTCGACGCGACTCCCGGCTCGCTCGCGCGGGTCACGCTCGTCTGGCTCGATCCGGAGAGCACGCCCTATCCCGACAACGAGACGACACTGATCAATGATCTCGATCTCCGCGTCGTCGGCCCGGGTCCGTCGAGCTTCGCGGCATGGGTGCTCTACCCGAGCGAGCTGGAGACGCGGCGCGAGCCTGGGTGCCAATCGGCGCGACTCGGTCGAGCAGGTGGAGTTCACTCCTCCCCTCGCCGGCTCGTGGCGCGCGACCGTCCGCGCCGCGGCGGTCCCGGGAACGGCGAAGCAGGAATTCGTCCTCGTCTCGAGCGTGCCCGTGCGATCGTCGAGGCCCTCCTGCTCCGACCCCTACGAGCCGAACGACTACGCCGACGAGGCGTGGGGGAGCCTGCGGTCGGGCAAGAACGTCACGACGCGCCTCTGCGGCGCAACCGACGTCGACTACTACCGGTTTGCGCCGAATCAGAGCGCCCCGGTCTCCGTGGCGGTGACCTCGGCGGGCCCAGCGCTCCGCGCGACGCTGACCGCTCCGAGCGGGGCGCAGTCGACGGCGGTGGTTCCGGCCGGCGGCAGCGCCACTCTGGCGAGCGTCTTCAGCGCCGGGTCGACGCCTGCGAAGTTCATTCTGAAGATCGAGCCCGACGGGACTCTCGCGTCCGAGGCGGTCTACACGATCGCGACCTCGTACGGATCGACGCAGAGCCCGCGCAGTCGCACGGCGCGTCGGTAGGACGGCGCGCCGCGAAGCGGCTCGAGAGTAGCCGGGGTGAGCGCGCAGCGCGAACCCCCGGAAAGCCGCGTCAGAACAGATATGAGCCCCGAAGGGGCGACAGAGAACGGAACGGCCTGTCGCCCCTTGGGCTCGGATAATCTGGGACGCGCTACCGGGGGCTCGCTCGCTCGCCCCGGCTATTGTCTTGCGCCGCTTCGCGGCGCTCTGTTGCGAGCCCGCCGTTCATTCTTCCTCCTCCCTACTGCGTTCTGCCTACTCCTTTCTTGCAATTCCACATCGATCCCGATTCAATACGCGCCCGATGCGGGACTACAAAACGCTGCGCCTCGCCGAGACGAACGGCGTCCTCGCCGTGTCGCTCGACCGGCCGGACGTCCACAACGCGTTCAATGACGAGCTGATCGCCGAGATGATCGCGCTGCTCGACGAGCTCGAGGCGCGGCGGGACCTCCGCGCCCTTCTCCTGCGGGGAGAGGGCCCCGACTTCTGCGCCGGCGCCGACCTGAACTGGATGTCGAAGATGGTCGCCTACACGCGCGAGGAGAACATCCGGGACGCCTCCCTGCTCGCGAAGATGTACGAGCGCCTCGACCGATGCCCGCTGCCGGTCATCGGCCGCATTCATGGCGCCGCGATCGGCGGAGGCGTCGGGCTCGTGGCCGTCTGCGACATCGCGATCGCCGAGGGCGGGACGAAGTTCGGCCTTTCGGAGGTGAAGCTCGGCATCCTGCCGGCAGTGATCTCGCCGTACGTGATCGCGAAGATCGGCGCGACCCACGCGCGCGCGCTCTTTCTGACGGGCGAGCGGTTCGGCGCCGACCGTGCGCTCCAGATCGGGCTCGTCCATCGCGTCGCGAACGGCGCCGAGGAGCTCGACCGGATCGTCGAGGAGTCGCTCGCCCAGATCCGCACCTCCGGCCCGGATGCCGTTCGCGCGTGCAAGAAGCTGATCGAGCACGTCGCGTCGCGCCCGCTCGAGGAGTCCATCCCCTACACGATCGAAGCGATCGCCGCGCGCCGGACCTCCGAAGAAGGGCAGCAGGGAATGCAGGCGTTCCTCCGGAAGGAGAAGGCCCCGTGGACCGCGCGATGATCCGCTCGATCCTCGTTCCGAATCGCGGCGAGATCGCGGTCCGCATCGCGCGCAGCTGCCGCGAGATGGGGATCCGGAGCATCTGGGCATTCGCCGAGAGTGAGGCCGCCGCGCTGCCGCGCCGCTCCTTCGACGAGACGGTGAGCCTCGGCGAAGGCGACGCCCGGGCGACCTACCTCGACATCGGCCGCATCCTCGACGCCGCGCGCCGCGCCGGCGCCGAGGCCATCCATCCCGGCTACGGCTTCCTCTCCGAGAGGGCCGAGCTGGCTGCCGCGTGCGCGGACGCCGGGATCATTTTCATCGGCCCGTCCGCCGACGCGATCGACGCGATGGGATCGAAGGCGGAATCGCGCATCCTGATGGAGCGCCTCGGCGTCCCCGTCGTTCCCGGCTATCACGGCGAGGACCAGAACGACGCCCGCTTCCAGTCGGAAGCCGAGCAGATCGGCTATCCGGTCCTGGTCAAGGCCTCGGCCGGAGGCGGCGGCAAGGGGATGAAGATCGCCTGGAGCCGCAGCGACCTCGCCGAAGCCCTGGCCTCGGCGCGCCGCGAAGCCGCCCGAGCCTTCGGCAACGACCGGCTTCTCCTCGAGAAGTTCATCGATCGCCCCCGTCACATCGAGTTCCAGGTCTTCGGCGACGCCACCGGACGCGTGACCCATCTGTTCGAGAGGGACTGCTCGATCCAGAGGCGCCACCAGAAGGTGATCGAGGAGTCGCCCGCGCCGCATTTTCCGGACGAGCTCCGGCGGAAGATGGGGCGATCCGCCGTCGACGCCGCCCGCGGCGTGAACTACCGGAACGCCGGAACCGTGGAGTTCATCCTGGCGCCCACGGGCGAGTACTACTTCCTCGAGATGAACACGCGCCTGCAGGTCGAGCACCCGGTCACGGAGATGGTCCTCGGCATCGACCTGGTCCGCGCCCAGATCGAAGTCGCCGCGGGGCAGCCGCTTCCCTGGCGCGAGGGCGGGCTCGTCCAGCGCGGGCACGCGATCGAGGCCCGCGATTTACGCCGAGGACGCGGATGAGGGATTCCTCCCCCAGACCGGAACGGTGCGACGGTTCGATGTCCCTTACGGACCCGGGCTTCGGCTCGATACGGGCGTGGCGGCCGGCTCCGAGGTCACCGTGTCATGGGATCCGATGCTCGCCAAGCTCATCGCGCACGCGGAGACCAGGGAGCTCGCCATCCGCCGCCTCGCCTCGGCCCTCGAGCAGTCCGCGATCTTCGGCGTGACCACCAACACCTCGTATCTCGAGCGCGTGGTCAGCCATCCGGCCTTCGCCGCGGGGAAGGTGAGCACGCATTTCGTGACCGAGCACGAAGCGGATCTCCACCGCGCTCCCTCGCTCGCCGCTGCGGCCGTCGCGGCGCTCCTCGCGCCGCTGGGAGTCAGGGGGCGAGCCGAAGCGGCTCCCGCCGGGGCCCTGCCGTCGGTGTGGGACGAGGCGGGGCCGTGGGGTCGGTGAGGTCGTAGCGGCGCCGCCGGGGTTTCCTCTCCCCGAGCTCCAGACACCGCCCGCTACGGTCGCGGCACCGGAAATCTCGAAACGCTCGGGCTCCTCGCGCGAGCACGCCGGGGTCAGAAGCGCAAAGGCGAGAAGGGCGATCGGGAAGGGTCTGGTCACGAGGTCCTCGGCGGGTAATCGGTCACAGCGAAGTGTAGGGAAATCGTTTGCGTCCAGAAAGAGGTGGTGGTACACCGGAACGCGTGCGGCGCGGGGTCCCATCCCGTGCGAGGAGAGCAACATGGACGAGATTAACGACATCGACGACGAGGAATACGAAGAGCAGATCGAGCGGATGATCGTCGAGAACGGAATGATGCTGCGCGCTCTCGCGAATCTTCTCGTGCAGAAGGGTGTGATGTCCCAGGAGGAGCTCGACGACGAGATGGACCGATTGTACGAGGAGATGGAGGAGTACGAGGACGAGGAGGAACGGGAATAGCGGGAAAGGCCCGATGTTTCCGAGAACCGTGACCATTTTCGGGGGGAAACCTTTAATGAAGACGTTCAAGACGATCGCGACGGCTGTCGCCCTTTTCTGCATCGGCGGCGGCGCCGCGATGGCTCAACTTTCGGACACCTACAAGACCTGGGACGAAGGTCCCGCACAGTTTCTTCTGACCAGCCAGGAAAAAGGCGCGTGGAAGAAGATCCGGACGGACGGGGACGCGGAGAAATTCGTCGAGCTGTTCTGGGCGCGGCGCGATCCGACTCCGGACACGCCGCGAAACGAGTTCAAGGAAATGTACGAGAAGCGCGTCAGCATCGCCGACGAGAGCTTCACGCACGGGCGGACCCGGGGCGCACTGACGGACCGGGGGAAGGTGTTCCTCCTTCTCGGGTCCCCGACGGCGATCAAGGGATCGGACGCATCGACCAACCGTACGCGGGTCGAGGACATGGGAAGCGCCGCGGAGACGCCGACGATCTCGTGGGTTTACGAAGCGCCCGCCGTGGACGAGGAGCAGTTCGGAAAATGCAAGGGAGCGTACGCGGAGAACGTCTGCCGCTTCCTGCTGACGAGCCGCGGCGCCCCGCCGTTCTCGCCCACGCGCGATTTCGAGGTGACATTCACCGACCCCAACGTCACGAACAACTGGAAGGTCGGCCAGGGACGCCGCTCCGACCTGCCGGCGCTGTTCCGGAAGGCGCAGGAGTTTTATCTCTTCCAGGCGGGACTGACGGAAGTGCCGGCGGCGAAGGTCGTCGCTGAAGCGACGATCCCGGCTTCCGAGATCAAGCCGGCGAGCTCGTTCGCCTCGAAGGAGCTCGAGGCGGCGTATCGCGAGTACCGCGGTCTGGAGAAGACCCCGTATTCGAACGTGTACGTCACGTACGGCGAGTACGTCACGAGCAATGGCGACTACTTCGTGCCGGTGCAGCTCTACATGCCGAAGAATGACGCGATCCTGCCGAACCAGCAGATGAGCTTCTTCGGCGTGCTCGAGAACGCCGCGGGAGAGATCGTCACGGTCTTCGAGGAGCCGATCACGGTCGCCGAGTCGAAGACGGACGTGTACGTCGACAAGTCGCTGCGCCTCCAGCCGGGCGAGTACCGGGGGACGTTCGGCCTCGCCGTCGCGAACAAGCCGGTCACGATCGCGAGCACGAAGATGACGCTCGCGGGCGTCGACGCGAGCAAGCCGGGGATCTCGCCGCTGATCCTGTCGAACAACGTCTACCCGATGACGACCCCGCAGCTTCCGACCGACCCGTACGCCTTCGGCGGAGTCAAGGTCGTTCCGAAGGGGGATCGGACGTTCGGCTCTGCCGACGAGCTCTGGTACTTCTTCGAGTTGCGCAACCCCGGGCTCGATCCCACGGCGAACCAGCCGAAGATCCAGGTCGGGGTGGAAGTGACCGGAATCGTCGACGGAAAGACGAAGAGAATGCGTAACCCGCTGATGGAAGTGCCGGCGCAGGAGCTGAAGGGCGTGCCGGGGCACTACGCGGTCGGCAGCGCGATTCCGCTCGCGTCGTTCGCGACGGGGGACTACACGATCGAGCTGAAGGTGCTCGACACGGTGACCAAGCAGACCTGGACGCTCAAGGAGCCGTTCAAGGTCGTCAAGTAGGGGCGCACAGCGTGCGCCCGATTGCAGGGGCGCCCCACGGGCGCCCGGACTCTGGAGACTCGATGCCGTTCGCGACCGTCGAAGAAGCAGCGGAGCTGTTCCGCCGTGGTGAGTTCGTCATCATCGTCGATGACGAAGACCGCGAGAACGAGGGCGATCTGACGATCGCCGCCGAGAAGATCACGCCCGAGGCCATCAACTTCATGGCCACGCACGGGCGGGGCCTGATCTGTCTCGCTCTCACCGAGGAGCGGTGCGACCACCTGCAGCTTCCTCTGATGGTCGAGAACAACACATCGAATTTCGGGACGGCCTTCACCGTCTCGATCGAAGCACGGGGCCGTGTCACCACGGGAATCTCGGCGCGCGACCGCGCGGAGACGATCCGCGCGGCGCTCGACCCCGCCACCCGTCCCTCCGATCTTCTGCGTCCGGGGCACGTGTTCCCGCTCCGGGCGCGGAAGGGAGGGGTCCTCAAGCGAGCCGGGCAGACCGAAGCGTCCGTCGACCTGGCGGCGATCGCCGGGATGACTCCCGCGGCGGTCATCTGCGAGATCATGAACGAGGACGGGACGATGGCGCGCCTCAACGACCTGACGGCGTTCGCCATGCGCCACGGCCTCAAGCTCATCTCGGTCGCGGACCTCATCAAGTACAGGATGCGGAACGAGCGGCTGGTCCGCTGCGTCGCCTCGCCGACGCTGCCGACGCGGTTCGGGGATTTCCGCGTTCACGCCTACCGTAGCGACATCACCGGCGAGGAGCACGTCGCCCTCGTCATGGGCGAGATCGCGGAGGACGCGCCCGTTCTGGTCCGCGTCCATTCGTCCTGCCTCACGGGCGACATCTTCGGCTCACACCGCTGTGATTGCGGCGACCAGCTCCATCGGGCCCTCGAGATGATCGCGGCGGAGGGGAAAGGCGTTCTCCTCTATCTATTGCAGGAGGGGCGAGGAATCGGGCTGCTCAACAAGCTGAAAGCCTACGAGCTCCAGGAGCAGGGTGACGACACGATCGAAGCGAACGAGAAGCTCGGCTTCGCGGCCGACATTCGCGACTACGGAACCGGATCGCAGATCCTCCGGGATCTCGGCGTGCGGAAGATCCGCCTGATGACGAACAACCCGGCGAAGTACGTTGCGATCGAGGGGTACGGGCTCGAGATCGTCGAGCGGATCCCTCTGGAGATCGCTCCTTCGCAGCAGACGCGCCGGTATCTGGAGACGAAGAAGAACAAGCTCGGGCACATCCTCGAGCTGGTCTGAAAAGCGATCATTCATGGTGACAACACGCATCGCGAGAGAGTCCCGGAGCCAGGGCACCCGGCGCAGGAAACGGGAAACTCGCGACGCCTCGTCCGGGGCGGTCCGGCGCGGCGAGCGGAGTCGCGGAAACCCTTTGGAAACAGATGGCTCCGTTCGCGGGACCTATCCTTGACGCTCTCTACACCGAACTCTATACTCGCTCCCCGACCGCCCACCCCCCCTGGGTGTGGCGCCTGCAATCCCGCTGCTGAAGCGCTACTGGTTCTGCGACGAAAATCTCATGGAGCAAGAACGTAGATGAAGAAGACGGTGTGCCTATTGCCGGCACTGCTGTTATCGCTAACCGTCCTTTCGTGCAGTCAGCTGAACGAGAGGATCGCCATCCGCGAAGGGAACGAGGCGTACGAGGCGGAAAAGTACGCGGTCGCCCTCCAGAAGTATCAGGAAGCGCGCAATATCGGGGCGAGCGACTTCCCTGATCTCGACCGGCTGATCGGCTACAGCTACATCGGCCTCTATAACCCCGACGACGATTCCCCGCAGAACCAGAAGTACGCCGACTCGGCGATCATCGAGCTGCAGCGGTACCTGGTCAAGCGGCCCGACGACACGGCGGCGCGCGAGGCGATGGTCAACCTCATGCTCAACGCCGACCGGACGGCCCAGGCGATCGAGTACTTCAAGACCTACCTGCGGCGCCACCCGGCGGACCTGACGACGGTACGGTCGATCGCGACGCTGTACGCCAAGCAGGGTGATTTCAACGAGTCGCTCAACTGGTACTACAAGATCACGCTGCTCGACGCGAAGAACGCCGAGGCGTTCTACACGTTCGGCGTCGTCTGTTACGAAAAGGTTGCGAAGAACCCTCCTGCCAGCGACCAGGAGAGGATGATGATCATCGAACGTGGAAAATCCGCCCTGGAGCAGGCCATGAGGCTCCGGAAGGATTATTTCGAGGCCGTCGTCTACTTGAATTTGTTGTACCGCGAGCAGGCGAAGGCCACGATGGATCCGGCCCAGCAACAGGTCCTGCTCGCACGCGCCGATGTGCTCCGCAACCAGGCGGTGGCCATCGGCAAGGCTCGAAAGGCCGCCGAGCAAGCGGCCACTAAGTAAACGGGGTGCCTAATGTTCGAAACGACCGTCGTCGAATAGAAGAAAGCAAAAGACCGGGATCGAGCGCTTGGTCACGCTGCCCGTCTCGATCGGGCTCCACGTGGTGATCCTCGCGGTGTCGGTCTTCGCTGCCGTCTGGGACAGTCGATTTCCCGACGAACTCCCCCGCGCAGGTCGCCCAGTACTCGGTGGCCGCCTCGCCGCCGCCGCCTCCGCCGCCTCCTCCTCCGCCGCCGAAAGCCGCGGCGAAGGTGGTCGACGTCAAGCCGGTCACCTCGATCAATCCGAACATGGCCCCCACGGCCATTCCCGAGCAGATCCCCGAAGTCAGCCCCAACTCCGGCGAACGAAGGCGTCGAGGGCGGCGTGGAGGGCGGCGTCGAGGGTGGGGTTCTGGGCGGCGTGGTCGGCGGTGTGGTCGGCGGCGTGATCACCGACACGAAGGCCGAGGAAGCGCCTCTCCGCGTGGGCGGGGACGTCGAAGCCGCCGGTGGTGATCAGCCGCGTCGGAGCCGGTCTATCCGGAAGTCGCGCGGAAGGCCCGCATCTCCGGGATCGTCATCGTCGAGGCGATCATCGACAAGGGCGGGACCGTCCGCGACGTGAAGGTTCTCAAGGGCCTTCCGTTCGGACTCGACCAGGCCGCGGCCGACGCCGTCAAACGCTGGCGCTTCAAGCCCGGAACGCTCAACGGAGCTCCGGTCGACGTCATTTTCAATCTCACTGTCAACTTCAAGCTGAACTAAGACGAAAACAAAGGATCAGCCGAGGCGCGGCCGCGGACTGATCGAGGAGGAGAAACCCACCATGGATTTGAGTCCGCAGGCCCTTTGGAACTCGATGTCGCCGCTCGTGAAGGGCGTCATCGTCGTCATGCTCGTCGATGTCGGTGTACTCGATCTGGGTCATGATCGAGCGCTACATCGTCTTCGCCGCGGCGAAAAGTCAGTCGCTCAAGCTGATCGGCGCTCTCTCGAACGTGCTCACGCGCGGCGCCTATCAGGAAGCGATCGACGTCACCAAGAAGTACAAGAAGAGCCACCTGGCCAAGGTCATCGCCGCCGGACTTCTCGAGTTCGAAGCGGGACGCCGTGACAAGCGGGCCATCGATCCCGAAGTGACGGTCGAGGCGGCGCGTCAGGGCATGGACCGCACGGCCATGATCACCGTCGCCGAACTCAAGGAGAACCTCGGCGTTCTCGCGACCATCGGCGCGACGGCGCCGTTCGTCGGTCTGTTCGGAACCGTTCTCGGCATCATCAACGCGTTCGAAGGCATGGCCAAGTCGGGCGGCGGTATCGCCTCGGTGTCCGCCGGTATCGCGGAAGCGCTCGTGTCGACCGCCTTCGGTCTGTTCGTCGCGATTCCCGCCGTCTGGGCCTACAACTATTTCCAGGGCCGGGTCGACCGCTTCACGGTCGAGATGTCCAACTCCGGTTCCGAGATGAGCATCTACTTCCTCAAGGAAGCGGAAGCCGCGCACGATGGAAAGGCATAAGTGGCATAGCTCGTTCGGGAAGCTCGCGAAGACCCCGGCGATGTCGGAGATCAACGTCACTCCGTTCATCGACGTGTGCCTCGTGCTCCTGATCATCTTCATGGTCGTCACGCCGATGCTGCAGGAAGGCGTCCCCGTCAATCTGCCCGTCACCGACGATCCGGATGAAGACTCCCGAGACCAAGGACCAGTTGCGCATCTCCGTCAAGGCCGAGAACCTGGTCTACGTCGGCGATAAGGTGGTTCGCGAGGATCAGGTCGACGAGGCACTCAAGGAAGTCTTCAAGCGGAGCCCCGACCGCGAGATCGTGGTCAAGGGCGATCGGACCATCAATTACGGCGCGGTCCTCAACGTTCTGAAGGCCTGCCGCGACGTTGGATTCGAGAACGTCGGCCTCATTGCCCAGCCCGCGAAGTCGGCGGGGGGAGTGGAGGGTTAGGCCATGCAGGTAGGCGGCGCAGGGACACTCAGATCCGAGATCAATGTCGTTCCCTTTACCGACATCATTCTCGTCCTCCTCATCATCTTCATGGTCATCACGCCCGTCGTGCAGATGGGATACCTCGTGCGCGTTCCGCCGAAGGCTCCCCCCTCCGTGACGGGCCCGGACCCGAACCAGATCATCATCCGGCTCGACACGAGCGGGCGCGCGTACATCAACCGCGACTCGATGACCCTTCAGCAGTTTCCCATCCGGATCAACCAGGTCCTCAAGGGAAACACCGGCAAGATGGTCTTCTTCGCGGGAGATCCGAAGGTCAACTACGAGGACACGATGCGGTTCCTCGACGTGGCGCGCGCCGCGGGCGCCCACAACATCGGCATCATCGCCGAGGATCTGCCGCAGCAGTAGAACCTTCTCCTGCGAACCTCCCGGGCACGGTCCTCGCGGACCGTGCCCTTTTTTTCGCAGAGGCGTTCTTCGTTCTTCGCGCCCGGGCCCGTCTTTCCCGCGAGTTAAGCTCTGACGAACAAGAAGACGAAGACCGAAATCCGAAGAACGAAGAACGAAGAACGAAGAACGGACAACGCCGTGAACGACCGCGCCTTCGCGCCGCTCCTCCTCTTCATCGGCATCTACATCGCGCTGATCGCGGCGATCTGGGCGCTCGTTCCTCCGCGCGGCATCGAGGCGGCGCATTGGGCCGCGCTCGCGAGCGCCGTCACGGCGACGCTGCTCGCCTCCGGTCTCGCGAAACGGCGCCTTCCGGCGCTCGGGATCTTCACGCGCCGCTGGCCGGCGGACCTGCTCGCGGGAGCGCTGCTCGCAGCCGTGGCCGTGGGCGGCACCCACCTTCTCATCCTCGCGACGACCTCCCTGCGCCACAGGGCCGGGAACGGCGTGTCGGGGTGGGAGATCGGGATGGTCTTCCTCCCGGCCGTCGTGCACGAGGAGCTGCTGTTTCGCGGCTTCGCGTTTCAGGCGCTGCTGGGGTGGAACCGCGCGGCGGCGGTCCTGATCACTTCCGTTGTCTTCGCCCTCCTTCACCTGGGAAACGAGAGCGTGAGCGGCCTGCCGGTTCTCAACATCTTCCTCGCCGGGGTCCTCCTGGCGATGGCGGTCCTCCGCTGGCGCAGCCTCCTCGTCGCGATCGCCGCGCACTTCGGATGGAACGTCCTTTCGGGGCCGCTGCTCGGCCACGAGGTGAGCGGCTGGGTGGCCGAGGGGACGCTGCTCGAGACGGTCGACCGGGGACCGGCGTGGCTGACGGGTGGAACGTTCGGGATCGAGGCGAGCGTTCTCATGACCGGCGTCGAACTGGCGCTGATCGCGTGGCTGGGACGGCGGCTCCCGCGTGGACCGCGGCCCGAGGCGCCTGATAGGATCGCCTCAACGGAGAAACCATGAAAGAAATCGTGATCATCGACGGCGCGCGCACTCCCCTGGCGGAATACAACGGAAACTTCGCCGAGATCAGCGCGATCGAGCTCGGCGTTCATGCAGCGAAGGAAGCGCTTCGGAGAAGCGGCGTGCCGGCCGATCAGATCGACCATGTCATCGTCGGAAACGCGATGCAGACCTCCGGCGACGCGATCTACGGCGCCCGCCACGTCGGGCTCAAGGCCGGAATGCCGAACCGGGTTCCGGCCCTGACCGTGAATCGCCTCTGCGGCTCCGGCATCCAGTCGATCATCAGCGGCGCCGAGCAGATCCTGCTCGATGAAGCGCGCGTGGTCCTCGCCGGCGGCATGGAGAACATGAGCCAGGCGCCGCACGTGATCCGCGGCGCCCGCAAGGGCCTCCGCCTCGGACAGAGCCAGCTCGAAGACTCTCTCATGGTCGCGCTCTTCGACACGCACGTCGGCCTTTACATGGCGCAGACGTCCGACAACCTCGCCAGGAAGTACTCCATCACGCGCGAGGAGCAGGACGAGTTCGCCCTTCGAAGCCAGAAGAAGGCGTCCGCGGCCCAGGAGAAGGGGTTCCTCTCGGACGAGATCGTTCCGGTCGTTCATGGGCGCAAGGGGGAGACGATGGATCGCGACGATCACACGCGGCCCGACACGACCCTCGAGGGGCTCGCGAAGCTCAAGCCGTCGTTCGGCAAGGAGGGCTTCGTCACCGCCGGCAACGCGAGCGGAATCGTCGACGGTGCGGCGATGGTCGTCGTCACGTCGGCCGAGAACGCGAAGGCCGCGGGCAAGAAGCCTCTCGGCCGCGTGGTCTCATGGGCGGTCACGGGATGCGATCCCGAGATCATGGGAATCGGGCCCGTCCCGGCCTCGAGGAAGGCGCTCGAGCGGGCGGGGATGACCCTCGACCAGATCGATCTGATCGAGATCAACGAGGCGTTCGCCGGGCAGATCCTCGCGGTCGTCCGCGATCTCGACGTCGACCAGTCGAAGCTGAACGTCTGGGGAGGCGCGATCGCTCTCGGCCACCCGCTCGGCGCCTCCGGCACGCGGCTCATCCTCACGCTCCTTCACCAGCTCAAGCGACTCGAGAAGCGCTTCGGCCTCGCCTCCGCCTGCATCGGCGGCGGGCAGGGGATCGCGATGATCGTGGAACGAAGCGTCTAGGGCGTCCTGAGCGTCTAGGGCGTCTGGAGCGTCTAGGGCGTCTGGTGCGTCAGGGCGGCGTGCGAGGCGCGCGGCTCATTCCACTTTCTTGAACGTCCGCACACCGGGCTCACGGGGTTGTTGCGAAACCCGACGCCGTCATCCTGAGGACGCGAAGCGGCCGAAGGATCTCAAAATGCGACATCGCAGATTCAAAGAGTTGCGCATTTTGAGATCCTTCGCTTCGCTCAGGATGACCGGGCGCGATATCGACGCCGACTTTAGCAACAGCCCCCTCACGCCCGGGGCTGTCGAATGTTGCGGCGCTTCGCGCCTCGAAATATGACGCCCCAGACGCCTGGACGCGTCAGTACCCCCGCGCGGCGTCGACCACGTTCCGCAGCGGCTCGCCTCCGAGGAAGCGCCGGAGGTTCTCCACGAAGAGGTCGATCTGTCGCGCGCGCACCTGCGGGCTCCGCCACGTCGTGTGGGGGAGGACCATCACCTGCTCCATGCTCCAGAAGGGGTGGTCGACCGGAAGAGGCTCGGTCCGGAACACGTCGAGGATCGCGCCGGCGAGGCGGCCGGCGCGGATCGCATCGGCGAGAGCGTCTTCGGCGACGAGCTCTCCGCGCGAGACGTTGACGACCCGCGCGCGCGGCGGGAGCGCGCCGATGACTTCGCGGCCGACGATCGTGTCGGTCTCCGGCGTCAGCGGCGCGGTCACGATCAACCAGTCGGTATCCGCCGCCGCGTCGCGGAGCGCCGTGAGGGGAAGGATCTCTCCGATGACCGGGTGAGCCGAGCCGCTTCGCCGCACGCCGGAGAGGCGCATCCCGAACGGCGCGAGGCGGGAAGCGATCGCGGTCGCGATCTGGCCCGTGCCGACGAAGAGGGCGTGCTGTCCGGTGAGCTCCGGGCGGAGGACCTTCTCGAACGAGCGTTCCCCCTGCCGGCGCAGCATCGACGGGAAATCCTTCACGACCTGCAGCATCGCGCCGACCACCCATTCCGCGATCGAGGGGGCGTGCACGCCCGCCGAGTTGGTGAGCTCGATCGAGGAGGCGCGGAAGCGGGGGGTGAGGATGTGATCGACGCCCGCGGAGCCGGAGTGGATCCACCGGAGGTCCGGGTGCGAGTCGATCAGCCGATCGCCCTCCTCCGAGCTCAGCCACCACCGGAAGAGCGCCCGCGCGCCCGTGGAGTCGCGGAGGGGGAGTCCGGTCTCGCCGTACGGAACCAGTTCGACCGGAAGCCCGGCAACCCGGCTCGCGAGGTCCCGCTCGAAATGTCCGGGGACGAGAATTCGGGTCTGCATACGATCGGGCGGCCGGAAGCAAGGAGCCCGGCGCGCTGTTTCCGCTGCCATGGTCCCTCTTTGCGCCGCCGCCGCGATTGTACTTCTTACGCTCGGCCTGTCGGTGGAGATGCAGACTTCAGTCGTCCGGGTGAAGCGTTGACCGCGCGCCCCTCGCGCAGGCGCGCGATCGCGATGCGGGCGGTCGCGGCGCTCCTGCTCGCCGGCGCGATCGGAGCGGTCACCTTCTCGCCGATTCGGGAGTGGGTCACCATGGAGAACGCGCGAGAGACGGGGTCGCGGCTCTCGCAGATCTGGTACGGGCCGATCCTCTTCATGGTGGCGTTCGGGATCTTCGGAACTCTGCTCGTGCCGGCGACCGTGTTCGTGGTCGCCGCCTCGCTGATCTGGGGGTGGGCCGAGGGGGGGACGTACGCGCTGCTCGGCGGAACGCTCGCGGCGTTTTTCTCGTACGCGATCGCGCGCTGGCTCGGCGCCGACGCGCTCCACCGTTTCGGAGATCGAGGGCGCATCGTGGCTCTCCGGCTCAGGAACGCCGGCTTCCGCTCGCTGCTGATCCTCCGCCTGATCCCGATCTTTCCGTTCGCGGCCCTCAATTACGGGGCGGGATTCGCCGGGCTCCGCCCGCGCGACGTCGTCTTCGCGACGCTGCTCGGGAGCGCCCCGTCGATCTACATCATCTCGTATTCGGCCGACGCGATCGCCCGCGGAACCCTTTCGGGCGAGGGGGCGTTCCGGCGCCTTCTGATCGCCGGGCTTCTTCTGGCCTCGCTGGTGCTCATTCCGATGGTTCTCAGAAAGCGGGCGGCGGGCGCGATCGAGATCCCGGGCGAGTAGGCTCGGATGTTATATTGACTCGTTTTCGAACCGGCGCATGATCGAGATCCAGTTCCATCCAGGCAACTTCCGCCACGAGGTCCGGCATCTCGTGCTCGGCCGCCGTTCGTTCGTGGCGACGCTCGTGGCGGGGACCGCCGTGCTCGCGTTTCTGCTGACGTCCATGGCGGCGGCGCCGACCGTGATCCGGCGGGCGTACCGCACGCAGTCGCTTCGCGAGATGCGGGAGGAGCGCGCGATCCAGGCGAGCAGGCTGCGGGCGCACGCCGGCCAGCTGGCGGGGCTCGAGAAGCTGCTCGACGAGCAGCGCGTGAACGTCGAGAAGCTGATCGCGGTCTACGGGCTCGAAGGGAGCGCGCCGGGGCAGGGGAGCGCGCCCGCGCCGCCGCGCAGCGGGAGCGGCGACGAGCTCGCCGACGCGCGCCGCCAGGAGACGTTCCTTCGCAGCTCGCTCGTGCGCCTCGACCGGCAGCTCGACGTGCTGGCGCGATTCGAGACTGAGAACCAGGAGATGATCCGGGAGACCCCCGCGATCCTCCCGATCCCCGCGGACCAGTTCGTCGCGACGCATCCCTTCGGGTGGCGGATCTCTCCCTTCACGCGGGATCGCGACTTTCACGCGGGGCTCGATCTGGCGGCCCCTCCCGGAACGCCGATCTCGGCGGCTGCGGACGGCGTGGTGAGCTTCGCCGGGCGCTATCCGATGCGGGGGAGCATCTTCTGGTGGCGCTTCGGCCAGCTCGTGGCGATCCGCCATGCCGGCCGCTTCGTCACCATCTACGCGCATTGCGGTGCGGTGAACGTGCGCGCGGGACAGCGCGTGCGGCAGGGAGAGGTGATCGCGACCGTCGGCAACTCGGGATGGAGCTCGAACTCGCACCTCCATTACGAGGTGAGGACGAACCAGGCGGGCGGAGCGTTCCAGCCCGTCGATCCCCAGATTTACATTCTCAACTACCGATGGAACAATGAACCGCTGCTGCTCAGCAGGACGCACGAAGCTCGAAAGAAGGAATCCTTCGAGCCGATGCCGGCGGCATTCGCGGGTGGGACGAGGCGAGGGTGATGTCGAGCTCGGGCGGAACGCAGAGCCTTCCTACGATGGTCATTCCGAGCGGGACCGAGATCCGGTCCGACGCGAAGGGACTCCTCTCGATCCGCACGCCGGGCAATCTGATCCTCCAGAACTCCGGCTCGTACGGTGAGATCGAGTCGACCGGCGGCTCGATCCGGATCGACGAGAACGTCCAGATCGAAGCGGTGAGCATCCGCGCCGCCGAAGGTTGTTTCATTCAGGGGACGCTCACCGCGTGGCGCCTGCAGGCGAAGCGGATCGCCCTCGACCACCGGGCGCGCGCGTACGTGATGCTCCAGGAGTCGGAGCATCTCGAGCTCGCGAGCACGGCGCGACTGGTCGGAAACTTCGCGGACGAGCAGGAGGTCTACCTCATGCTCGGGAAGTTCGCCGGGCAGCTCAAGCAGCTTCCCGGCGCGCTCGACCTCGGGGCGCGGGCCCTCGCGCCGGCACCGGCGCCGCCGGGCCACGCGATCGCCGCGGCGCCCGAGCCGATTCCCGCCGCCCCGTTTCATCCCGCGCCTCGCGCCGGCGAGCTGACCGAGAACCTGCGGCAGGCCCTCTCGATCCTCGAGAGGGAGATCCGGAGGCCGGACCTTGATGCGGGCGACGGAACGGTGCTCCGCGACATCACCGCCGCGCTTCGCGCCGCCGACGTCTCCCGCACCGCCCGCATCTACCGCGATTCGTTCACAGACCTGCGGCAGCCGTCCGAGTCCATGCGGCTGGCGTTCACGCTGATCGACGCGGAACTGCGGCGGGTGTGACCTCAGACCTCAGTCCTCAGACCTCGGACCTCGGACCTCAGGTCGTAGACCTCAGATCGTAGACCCCAGATCGTAGACCTCAGACCTCAGACGCGGACGTCAGGCGCGTAGACCCCAGCCTTCAGCTCCGGGTGGCGGGTCTGTGAGGCCTGAGGTCTGGGGTCTGAGGTCTGGGGCCTGCAGAAGAACATGGGACGTTCTCATCGGCTCTCCTTCGTTCCGAGCGCGCCGCGGAGCTCCGCGGCGGCGCTCTCCGGGGTGACGATGTTGATCGGGATTCCGGTGGCGAGCTCGAACCCCCCGTCAGCCGTGAGCCGTGGAAGGATGTCGATCCACCAGTGAAAGGCGTCGGCGGCGGCGCTGCGCAGCGGGGCGCTCTGGACGAACAGGTTGTACGGAGGGGTCTCCAGCACTCCGTTCATGGCGCCGAGCGCCCGTCCGAGGATCGTGTCGAGGAGCTCGATCTCGCGATCGTCGGTCTGGCCGAAATCGGCGCAGTGCCTCGAAGGGACCACGCGCATCGCGTACGGGGAGCGGGAAGCTTTCGGGGCGAGCGCGGTGAATGCCGCGTTCGCGTCGATCCGGCGTTCTTCGTCTCCGGCTTCATGGCAGACGAGGCACGGGAGGTCCTTCCGTTTCCGGGATCGCATCAGCGAGGCTTCGCGCCGGATCCGATCGGGGATGAAGGGGAGGCCGATGATCTGCGCGTGCGGATGCGCCAGCGACTGGCCGGATCGGGCCCCGTCGTTCCGGAAGATCACCAGATACCGGATCGAGCGATCGCGGCGATGCGCGGCGAAGCGTTCGCGGTAGGCTCGGAGCACCCGGATCCTCTGCACGCTCGTCATCGAGGCGAACGTCGCGCCGTGCCGCGGGGACTCGATGACGACTTCGTGAATTCCGTGGAGGCCGTGCTGCCCGACGGCGGGATAGCGGTTGGGGACGACCCGAACATCCCATCGGGCCGCGGTTCCGCTTCGCGCCACCTCGGGCGGAGTCTCCCGCTCGTTTCCGGGGCAGAAAGGGCAGATGCCGTTCTCCTCCACCACCCCCCCTTCGAACGCGTTCGGTCGTTCCCGCCGCTCGGGGGCGAAGAGGATCGGCTCGCCGGTGAGAGGATCGTGTCGTAGTCGCGACATATGTTTTTCGATTGCAGATTGCATGAGATGCAGACTGCAGAATCTGCCTTACCCCCGCCCTGCCTGCCGCCGCGCTTCCGCGAGGCGCTGCAGGATTCCGACCCCGGCCATGAGAGCGACGAGAAGGGTGAGGATGTCGAAGGGGCTCAGACCTCCTGTCCGAACGGCGGCGAGGCGCGCTCCGCCGAACCAGGCGAGCAGCGGAAAGCCGAGGATCGCGATGAAGAACTCGCCGCGGCCGGTCGAGCGATACTCGCGGGCGCCGAAGCTCGCCTCCATCTGCGTCCCCGCGTAGCCGTTCAGCAGGATCGCGACGATCGAGACGAGCCCGATGGCGGGGGAGACGCGGGCGCCGAGGACCCACCCCGCGAAGAGGGCCGAGTCGCTCACCCGGTCGGCGAAGTGGTCGAGGAAGTCGCCCCAGCGGGACGTGAGCCCCTTCTCGCGCGCGACCGCCCCGTCGAGGAGATCGAGGATCCCTCCGAGGGCGGCGAGCCCGACGGCCAGCAGAAAGCCGCCCCGCCAGCGCGCGGCGAGCGCGAGCGCCGCCGCGGCCGCCAGGTTCAGGGCAAGCGCCATCAGCGTGAGCGCGTTGGGCGACAGCGGCGTCCGCCGGGCGATCGGAGCCAGAACCTTCCCGGCGCGCTCTCTCAGGTGCCACATTTGAGTCCGAAGCATACGGCAGGACGCCGGGGGCGTGCGCGGGAATGGACTTTTGTTACGGGTTACCAAGGGGCACCTCTATGGCATCATGCCCCGAGCCCGGGCCGGGGCCCGAGCCGCCCATTTCAAGGAGAGAGAGATCCATGGCTGAAAATGTGAGACAGATCAACGACAGCGAGTTCGAGCAGACGGTCCTCCAGTCGGAGACGCCGGTGTTCGTCGATTTCTGGGCCCCATGGTGCGGCCCCTGCCGGATCGTGGGACCGATCATCGAGGAGCTCGCTCCCTCGTATGACGGAAAGTTGGTCGTCACGAAGATGAACGTGGACGACAATCCCGCCGTCGCGCAGAAGCTCGGGATCACGTCGATTCCCACGATGATGATCTTCAAAGGCGGCCAGGTCGCCGACCGCGCCATCGGAGCGATGCCGAAATCCGAGCTTCAGAAGTTCATCGAGCGGAATCTCTGACGCAGGGACCGGCTGCGCCGGCCCGTTCGCTTTGCTCAGGGCGCCCCAGACGCCTTCCGGGCGCAGGCGGCGAACTTCTCGAGCATCTCTCCACGGATGGTCACCGGGCGGCGCGTCGCGCCGTCGAGCCAGATGTGCGAGGTGAACCCGCTCGCCTGGAGCGTCTCGCCCGTCGCGTCGAACAGGTCGTAGCGGAGCCTCATCCCGCGGCTGGAGGCCATCTCGACCGTCGTCCGGATCACGACTTCGTCGTCGTAGCGATACGGGATCCGATACCGGCAGCCGATCTCGGTCACGACGAGGAGGAGTCCCCGCTCTTCGATCTCGCGGTAGCTGGTTCCGAGGAGGCGGCAGAGGTCCGTTCTGCCGACCTCGAACCACGGGAGGTAGTTCGCGTGATGGGCGATGCCCATCTGATCGGTCTCCTTGTAACGGACGCGGAGGCGCGATTCGGAGGCTCGGGGACGGTCGGTCGGTTCCGGCATGGCCGGTGATGGTACCGGATCGGCGGCGGTCCGGCACGGGTGATTTCCGCTGCCGCGGCCGGTGACGGGGGTCATCCGCGCCGCCAGCGCCTCATGTATGATTCCGGCCGTCGAGCCCCGAAACCGGAGCGCCCGAGATCCGATCCCACCTCTGGAGAACCCTCATGAAAGCCATCGTCAAGACCGCTCCGACGGACGGGCCTTCCGGGACCGAGATTCGCGAAGTGCCGCGCCCGATCCCGGGAGAAGGAGAAGTCCTGATCCGCGTCGCCGCGGCAGCCGTCTGCGGAACCGACAAGCACATCTACCACTGGGATCCCTCGATTCGGGACCGCTTCGAGGTCCCGCGGATCTACGGCCACGAGTTCTGCGGTTTCGTCGAGGAGCTCGGGCCGGGGGTCGGGCGGAAGGATCTCGCGCCGGGAGCGTACGTCTCGGCGGAGATGCACGTGGTCTGCGGCGAGTGCGTTCAGTGCCGCACCGGCAACGGGCACATCTGCCAGAGAACGAAGATCTACGGCCTCCACGGCGACGGGGCGTTCGCGGGATACGTGAAGGTTCCCGCCTCGAACGTGATCCGTCTCGACGCGCGCTACGTACCGGTCGAAGTGGGTGCATTCCTCGACGCCCTCGGGAACGCGGTGCACACGACGCAGGTCGTCGACCTGGCGGGGAAGACGGTCGCGATCACCGGTTTCGGCCCGATCGGGGCGATGGCGGCCGCGATCGCGGAGCACTCCGGCGCGAGCACGGTCATCGTCACCGATATCAGCGATCACTCGCTGGAAACGGCGCGGCGATGGGCGGCCTCGCGGAAGTTCTCGAACCTCCACGTTTTCAACGTCGCCACGACGGGCCTCGACGAGATCCGCTCGGCCGTGGCCGATCTGACCGATGGGGGCGTCGACGTGCTCCTCGAGATGTCGGGCGCCGCGTCCGCGGTGAATTTCGGGCTCGACATGCTCCGCCCCGGCGGGTTCATGTCGATCCTCGGTCTCCCCGCGGGGCGGTCCATGAAGATCGAGGACTACAGCAGGAACGTCGTCTTCAAGGGGATCACGATCCAGGGGATCATCGGCCGCCGGATGTACGGTACATGGCACCGGATGCTCGCTCTTCTTCAGGCGGGGCTCGACGTCCGATGGGTCCTCCAGGCGGAGTACGACTCGCTCGAGGGATTCCACGACGGGATCGCGAAGTTCGACCGTCACGAGGCGCTCAAGGTCGTCTTCTATCCGGCGGGCAAACAGTTCGCGCTCGACCGGCTCGGCGCGTCCGCCGCCGTGGTGGCATGAGCGGGACGAAACTTCTTTCCGGACACGGCAGTCACATCCGGGGGCTTCCGATGCGCGTTCGCCTCGCTCTGCTCGCGTTCCTTCCGCTCCTTCTCGCGGGGTGCTTCGACGATCCGGTGAACGAGACGCTCGTGATCCAGATGCTCGAAGAGGATAGCGCGGCCGTCACCGCGACCGTGACGCTGCAAACCGGACCGAAAGAAGGGCCGTTGCTCTCCCGCCTTCAGGAGCTGAAGCGTGATTACCTGATCGGCCAGGACCCCTGGACCCGGCGATTCGAGCGCGCTCGCGCTGAGCACGAAGAGCGGACGATCTCCCGCGAACCGGAACAAGGACAAGTGAGTGGACACGTCTCGAGCTCAAAGGTGAAGCACATGGTCGTGATTCCGCGGGAGGACCTCGCATTCCTCCTCGGCGACTCCGGCGTTACGATCAAGGCGTTCACCTCCGGCGGGGAGGGCGAGCTGCTGATCGTTCCGGGCGGCGGCTCGCTCGCATCCACGGAACAGCGCCGCGTTCTCCGGACGCATCTCGAGGCATGGTCCGTTTCGGCCGCGACCTACTTCACCGAAGTGTCTGCGCTCTACGACTACCTCTCCACGTCTCCGGACCGCGCACCGGCTGCCTTCGCTCACCTCTTCGAGGACCTGATGGAGAAAGAGGTCCTTTCCGAGAACCCTCTCCTCGAGAACGAGCAGGAGATCGTCAAGAGGACTCGCGACTCGATGAACGAAATGGCGGAAGAGCTCACCGGCCTGGCGGAGATCCCGTACGGTCTCAACGAGCTCGCGTACCTCGTCTACGATCCTCTCCCCGCTGCGGTGACCGTCTGCATTCCGAAGGCGGCGGAAGAGGTCGAGGGGTTCGTCTCGAAGGGTGACCTCTGTTACTCGATCCCGAGGCGTGGAATCCTCGAGGCCTTCGAGGCTCTCGATGGGCGGTGGGTCTCGCCCGACCCGTTCGTCACCTGGATCCGTATCCATCGCTCTCAGGGGCAGGAGAAGCTCGACCTGGCGGGATTCGCGGCGAAGCGCCGATCGGCGCCGTCCGTTCCGACGGCGAGAGCGATTCTCGAGGCGCTGGAGGGACGGATGCGCCACGAGAGCAGCTACCGGCTGCGGTGGATCGAAACGACGGTTGATCGTTGATCACACCCAACAGCTAGTACGTCGAGAGCGACCCCTTCACGTACGTCTCCGGGTTCGCTCGGAACGCGGCCTTGTTCGCCGGGGAGCTGAAGTAGTACCAGCGGTCCTTGTAGCTGAACACGGGCGTTTCGGCGGTGATCGGGACCTTGCTGCCGTCGACGGGATCCATCGCGATCAGGGGCGTGAAGGGGAGGTTGGTTTTCGCGTTCAGCTCATCTTCCGCGGTCGGCTGGGCCGATGGGTCGACGGGTGGGGCGGCGGCGGGGGGAATGGATGGGCGCGCGGGAAGGGAACGGTCCTGAAGCGTGGGCGGAGGATCGATCGCGCTGAGCCGCGCGGGCGTGGTCTCGATCGTCTGCACGGCGATCGGGCGCTCCGGAACTGCCGCGCGGTCCTCGCATCCTCCGGCGAGGAGCGCCAGCAGAACGGCGGCGAGGATCGGGAGCCCGGCTTTCATCGTCTCGGCTCGATGCGCGCGAGGAACTCTCCCGCGGCCCGGTTGAATTCTTCCGGGCGCTCGAAGTTCGAAAGGTGGGCGGCGTTCTCGATGAGGACCAGCTCCGCGCCCGGAATCGCGTTGCGCATCCGCTCGGCGTCCGCGGGAGGAGTGATCGCGTCCTCGCGGCCGACGACCACGAGGGTGGGGACCTCGATCCGCGGGAGCACGGCGGACGCATCGCCCCGGCGCGCCATGGCACCGAGGGCGGCGATCACGCCTTCCTTCGAGGAGGACTCCATGATCCGGCGGACGCCGAGCGCTTTGTTCTCGTCCTTCTTCATCGTCTCTTCGGTCAGCATCTTCGGGAGCATCGATTCGACGACGGATCCGATGCCCGCCGCGCGAACCCCCTCGATCGATTCGAGCCGTTTCGCGCGCGCGTCGGGAGCGTCCGGCGTCTCGCGGGTGTCGATCAGAATCAGCCCGCAGAGCCGTTCCATCGCCTGGCGGGCGAGGGACAATGCAATGTACCCGCCCATCGAGAGCCCGGCCACGACGCCGCTCCGGATCCCTTTTTCGTCCATGATCCGAAGGATGCCCTCCGCATAGCCGTCGATGGTCATCTCTCCCGTCGGAGGAGGCGTCCCTCCGAAGCCCGGCAGGTCGGGAATGATGTGACGCGCGCCCGGGATCGTCTCCTGCGGCGCGTACACCGCGGAAGAGAGCGGAAATCCGTGGATCCAGAGGACCGGGATGCCTCTTCCGAGGTCCCGGGAGGGCCAGAGCGGCGAAAGTCCCATCACATCTCCCTTCGGACCAGCTCCCGCGCCCGCGCGAGGTGGTTCCAGGCGATTCCCTCGTTGGCGCCGGACCGGAGCACGAGGATCAGGTAGTACTCGTCGTCGACGAGCGAGTTGAGGATCGTGGAGTCCTTCCATTCGAGCTTGAGGCGATCGGCGCGGCCATGCGCGGTCGCCGCGCAGATCGCTTCGAGCTGCGAAAGGAAGATTCCCTGGTACGCCCCGATCACTTTCAGCTCGTACTCGGGGAGCACGCCGACGGCGTCGACGGCTTCTCCGTGATGATCGATGAACAACGCCGCGAGGGCGCCGTCTACGGCCGTGACGAGCTCGCGCAGAATGGGTCGAAAAACCAAAGGATCACTCCCACAGGATGAGGAACTTTCGTGCTTCGAGGGCTTCGCTGCTCTCCGGGGCCCGCTTGACGACCTCGGCGAGGTATTTCCGGGCGACCTCTCGATGCCCGGAGCGATGGGCGACGATGCCGAATCGTAGCATTGCGACGATCGAGCCGGGATCGCGCGAGAGATAGTCGCGATACTGTTTTCCCGCCTCCTCGAACCGGCCGAGCCGTTCGAGGATCACCCCGGAGTAGAGCCGGGCGTCGGCGGAAGCGGGCTTCGCGCGCAGAGCGCGGTCGAGCCAGACGGCCGCGATCTCGAGATCGCCCGCGCGGTCGGCAACCAGGGCGCGATGGTAGGCCGCGGAGGCGAGGAGCTCGGGCGCCAGATCGTTCGCGGCCGCGACCTCTTCCAGCTGCGCGGAGGCCTCGGTGAGACGGGAGAGGTGGATGAGGGCGATCGCGCGGTTGAGGCGGAGCTGCGGCGAGGCGGGCTCCGCGGCGATCGCCTGGTCGAACTCCTCGAGGGCCCCCGCCGGATCACCGTCCATGAGGCGCGCCACGCCCCGGAGGTTCTCCGCCGAGCCGCCCGAGAGCGCCGTCAGGGAGCGGAGCGCGCGTTTCGCGTCGCCGTGAGCGAGGTACCACGTCGCGGCGCTGCAGCTCTCGCCGGCAGGCTGGGCGGCCAGGACCGCGGGGGCGGCGATCGCGAGGAGAGCGAGCAGCGCGAGCGGGGATGTCACGAGACCCCTCAGGCCGCGCCCCGGATCTGCTCTTCGACCTGGAGGTCGCCCGCGCGCACGGCCTTCTCGAACGCGGCGACGACGCGGGGATCGAAGCGGGAGTTCGCGAGGCTGTTGATCTTCTGGACGACGTAGTCGGTTTCCATCGCCTTCTGGTACGGGCGGTTGGTCGTCATCGCGTCGAAGGTATCGGCGATCGCGACGACGCGCGCCTGCAAGGGGATATCGGCCAGAGCGAGCCCCTCGGGATAGCCTCCGCCGTCCCAGCGCTCGTGGTGGTACTTCATCCCGGGCGTCATGTCGATCAGCTGCGGCACCCCGCTCATGATGATCGCGCCCTTCTCGGGATGCGTCTTCATGATCGCGAATTCCTCGTCGGTGAGCGCGCCCGGCTTCCGGAGGATCCTGTCGTCGATGCCGATCTTGCCGACGTCGTGGAGGAGCGCGCTGATTCTGAGCTTGCGTATCTCGTCGTCGCCCAGGCCGAGATGCCGCCCGATGGCGATGGAATAGCGCGCGACGCGGTCGGAGTGGCCGCGCGTGTACGGGTCCTTCGCGTCGATCGCCGCCGCGAGCATCCGGATCGAGTTGATGAAGAGCTGGTGGTTCTCCTCGGCCGCTCGTCGCAGCCTCTGGACCGCCTTTTCGATCTCGCCGGACATGATGTTGAAGTTGTCGGCGAGCTCTCCGATCTCGTTTCTGGACGCGACCTCGACGCGCTGCCCGTAGTTTCCGGCGGCGATCTCGCGGGTCCGCTCCGCGAGCGTGCGGATGGGCCGCGCGATGCCGGTGGCGAACAGGATCGCGACGAGGATCGTCAGCGCCAGCGCCAGGCCGACCCACTGGATGGTCGCGCGCGTCATCCGGTCCACCGACGCGAACGCTTTGGAGATCTCCTTCTGGACGACCACGCCCCAGTCGGGCGAGCCGACGGAGGCGACCGTGCCGAGGACCTGCGTCGGCGTGGGCGCGTGAGTGTCTTCGTAGGTCTGGATCAGCCGGACCTGGCGCGCCTTCATGAACTCCGCGACGATCGGCAGGCCCGAGTAGTCGGGGTGCTGGAGCGAGGTCGCCGGCTCGCTGTGCATGAGCACGCGCCCCGCGCCGTCGATCACGAATGCCGTGACGTCCCCCCGTGATTCCTCCCGCAGCCGGTCCGCGATTTTCCGTAGGCTCACGAGCGCCTCGACCGCGCCGATGACCGCGCCGTCCGCGACGATCGGCACCGCGATCGCGATCACCGGCTGGTTCGTCGACGAGAGGGTCTGGAGCGTGCCCGTGAACTCGTCGCCGGCAAGGGCGGCGCGGAGCCCGCGATCGAGATCGGACTCCACCTCCGCGTCCAGGCGCGACGGTTGCGCCGACGCGCCCGTCCCGGTGGCGCTCACGATCCGAAGCGCGACCAGGTCGGGATCGGAGGCGACGTAACTCGCGACCACGCCGCTCTCCTCGGCGAGCCGGAACGGGTCCGCGCCCGCCGCGCGCGCCGAGAGGGCCACGCCGCCGGCGATCTTGCCGATCTGCTGGCGGTAGCTCGAGACCATCGATTCGATCTGGGTCGCCATTCCCACGGCCGAGCGGGTCAGATATTGCTTCTCGAGCGTTTCGAGCGACTCCCGGTTGATCCCGATCAGGAAATAGTGCGAGACGATCAGGGGGAGGATGCCGACGAGGACCAGGATGCCGACGAGCGTCCAGACGAGTCTGTGTCGGGGAGCGCTGATCTTCGGCACGGTTGGATTATAGCAACGCGGTCCCCGGGAGATCGTGATGCGGGCCACGGAGGGTAGCTCCGAAATGACCGATCCCGCCCGACCGTTCTCGCGTGCGATGCCCGCTTCCGCTGACGCGCCCGACCCGATCGGGATTTACGTCCATCTTCCCTTCTGCCGCGTCCGGTGCTCGTACTGCGCCTTCGCCGTCTCGACCGATCTCCGGCTCGAGGACGCGTACGGGGAGGCGCTTCTCCGCGAGATCGAGACGCGCGGCGCGACCGGCGCGGCCGACACGCTCTTCTGGGGAGGCGGGACCCCGTCGCGGAGCTCGGCGGAATGGCTCGGCCGCATCGACGCCGCGATCCGCCGCCGGTTCGATCTCGCGCCGGGCGCGGAGGTGACGCTGGAAGCGAATCCCGAGGACGTCGAGGAGGCCTCCGTCGCGGGATGGAAACGCCTCGGGGTCAACCGCCTCAGCATCGGCGTGCAGTCGCTTCACGAGGCCGAGCTCGCTCCTCTCGGGCGCATTCACGGCAGGGAGCGCGCTCTCGAAGCGCTCGGCATCGCCGTCGCGAGCGGCCTGCGCGCCTCGGCCGACCTCATCCTCGGCCTTCCGGGCCAGACCCTCCGATCGTCGATCGAGAGCGTCGACGGCGTTCTCGCCTCGGAGATCGGCCATCTGTCGATGTACATGCTCGATCTCGAGCCGGGGAGCGCCCTCGAGGGGCGCATCGCGCGCGGAGTCATGACCGTTCCGGAAGACGAGGAAGTCGCGGAGATGTACCTCGCGGCGATCGAGCGGGCGGCGGCCGCGGGGCTCGAGCAGTACGAGATCAGCAATTTCGCACGGCCGGGAGAGCGGAGCGTCCACAACCTCCGCTACTGGGAGCGGCGGAGCTACCTCGGGTTCGGCGCGGGTGCGCACTCGTTCGAAGGGCGGACGCGACGGGGAAACCTCAAGGACGTGCGCGCGTACGTCGACGCGCTCGGCCGGGGGGAGGAGCCGTTGGGGATGACCGAGGACCTCGAGCCGCGCGACGAGGCGAGAGAGCGGATCTTCCTCGCGCTCCGGCGGACCGCCGGAATCGGGTATTCTGACCTCATCGAATGGTCGGATGGAATGGGGAGGCCCTGGTGCGAACGAGGATTGGAGCAGGGATGGCTCGAGATGGACGGGGAGAGGATTCGGTTCACTCCGCGCGGGTTTCTCGTCAGCAGCGAGCTCGTGGCGGAGCTCTTCTGATCGCGGCGCTTCTGGTGTGCGCTCCCGCCGCGGCGCAGACGTTCGACTTCGACCCCACGATCACGCAGGCCGAGTTCGATCGGCTCACGCTCCTCGCGTCGGAGGCGATCTTCTCCACTCCCGTCGACCCACCCGCGCAGACGGGGCTCTTCAATTTCGAGATCGGAATCGCCGCGACGGCCATCGACGTCGACGAGAGCGAGTCGTACTGGACGAAGTCGGTCACCGACGACATCCTCGTCGACGGTCGCCTGCTGGTGCCGCGCGTGGTCGTGATCAAGGGCCTCGGGCTCGCCTCCGTCAGCGCGTCGTACGGCTCCGTCGGCGACTCCGACGCGCACGTGCTCGGGGGCTCGATCGACGTCCCGCTCATTCGCGGCGGCATCCTCAGCCCCGCGATCGCGGTGCGCGGCGTCTACTCGATGCTGCAGAACGTCGACGAGGCGGACCTCACGACCTATGGCGTGCAGGCGCTGATCGGAAAGGGGTTCGGCCCCTTCACTCCCTTCGCCGGGTATGGCCGGATGTTCGCTCAGGGGGAAGCGCGGATCGAGACGGGGCTGGGCGCTCCGCTCGTTCTCGAGAGCGACCTCGAGCAGGACCTGCTCACCGTCGGAGGCAAGCTCGATCTCGCGTTCGTCAAGCTCGTCGTCGAGGGAAACCGCGGCGACGAAGACTGGCGGTGGGGAGCGCGCGTCGCGATCGGGTTCTAGATCTGCCCAAGAATATTTGAAATTTGAGAGCCAAAGCACGGACGCGGGCGCGGGCGCGGGCCCGGGCCCGGTCTTTTCTGTAAACTCTGAGAGACGAATCCTCAGACTTCGCGTTCAAGAATCTAGGGCGCCCTACTTCTTCAGCTGCTCCTCGATATAGGCGATCACCGGCCGACCGTCTCCCGCGCTCGGGACGAGCCGGCCGTTCACGAGGATCGCCGGCGTGCCCAAGATCCTGTGGCCGAAGAGCGTTCCCACCTGCGCCACGAGGGCCCGGCGGACCGCGGGGGACTTCATCTCCCGTTCGATCTTCTTCCAGGCGAGATCGTTCTCCTCGGCGAAATCCCGCACGGCCGTCTCGACCGACTCCGCCGTGAGGTCCGCCTGCCGCGCGAAGATGTAGTCGATGTAGTCCCAGTACGCGGCCGGAGCGAAGCGCTGGATCGCCTTGCCCGCGGCGGCGGCGGCCAGCGACCAGTCGTGCTGCTCGAAGAGCGAGAGATCGACGCGGCGGTACTCGATCTGGCCGAGCTTTTCCCGAATGAACGGCTCGAGCGTCTCGTGAACCGTCGCGCATGCGGGACACTGAAGGTCCGAGACCTCGAGGACGACCACCTTCGCGCCTTTCCTTCCGCGCGTCGCCGCGCCGGCCGAGAGGCGCTCGAGCAGCTCGCGCGCGGGGTCGGTGCCGAGCGTCCCGGAGACGCCGATCACGAGATTCGAGTCCGACGCGTCGAGGAGCGCGCCGATCGCGAGCAGTCCCTCCGGCGTCGCGTAGGCCAGCCGGACCCGGCGCATCCCATCGGGGAGCTTCCCCTTCTCGATCGTGACGGAGACGTCCTTGCCGAGCAGGGGGCGCGCGCGCTCGGCGATCCGCTCTTCGAGCGGCCGCGGGTCGGCGGAGAGGGGGAATGCCCGCCCCGCGATCGCCTGGTGAGGCGATGCGAACAGCGTCATCCTCTGCGCGCAGGGAGCCCACGACGACTGCTGGCTCAGCGTCCACGCGGTGAAGCCCTCCGGCGCGGGAACCGAGGCGCTCTCGATCCGGAACGTCTCGTCGGGGCAGTAGCCGGCGAGCTGGGTGCCCCACTTGAGGAGCCCCGCGGGAGGAGCGTCCGAGGCCGCGAGGGGGATCGACAGGGCGAGCAGAAGAATGAGGGCGAGGAGGGTCTTTGTCGGCATCGATGTGTCTACGTTTCGTCTGGACTCGAGGTTACGTGGCCCGGCTCACCAGGGAGCCCCTGATTTCCGGGAAGTCAGTCCGGCCTAACCGTCGGATAGCCGAGATCAATCCACTCGCGGATGCCTCCGCGGATCCTGACGATGCTGTTGAAGCCGGCTGCGACCAGGATCCGCGCCCCGGTGCGGCTTTCGTCCTCGCTGTCGGCGTAGACCAGAATCGTCGAGTCCTTGTAGGGGAGGATCTCCGGGAGGCGCTTTTCGATCGAGCCGAGGGGGACCGGGAGGGCGCCGGCGACGTGGCCGAACACGCCCCAATACTCGTCCGTGGGGCGGAGGTCGAGGACCACGACCTGGGCGCTGTCGAGGATCATCTCGTGAGCGACGGGAGGCGCCACTTCGGCGAAGCCTCCCTCCTGGTAGGAAAGGCCGACGGTCTTGCAGCCGGCGAGGAGAAGGGAGAAAAGGAAGACGGCGCCGTAGCGGCGGGAGAGGCGAAACGGCTGGAGCTTGTCGTTCATCGGTCAGGGGAAGACCAGGTCGAAATCGGAGCCGACGCGGCCGACTTGATCGCCCGCGCAGTTGGTGATCCGGCGCTCACGGTACGCACCGAGGCGGTGGGTGTCAACCTGAAGGCCGAGCTGTTCGAGCGTCCGGATGACGGCGGAATCACGCCCGCGGGTCATCGATCCGTCCGCGATCTTGAGGGCGATGCCGAGGCCGACCGGCTCGTCGAATCCGAGCCGTTCCGCGACGACCGAGGCCAGGGCCGGCTCGATCGCCAGGGCGTAGAAACCTTCGGCGCCCTCCTTCGCGAGGACCGAGCCGCCGAACGACTCCATCAGAGGCGTGGTCATGCTCCACGCGCCGGCGACGTAGTCGGGATGCCCGGTCATCGCGTCGAAGATCTCGCGAGCGCCCGCCGCGTAGCGCGCGAGAGGCCCCTCGTCCGACTCGGAGCGGGCGATCGCCGCGAGTCGCGCGAACGCCAGCGCCGCGCGATAGAGCGAGAGATGGAACGTGGGAACGCCGCAGCCGTCCACGCCGATGCCGACCTCTCCTGCGTCGAGGCCCGCGAAATCGGCGAGCGTCTGCAGGATCTGCTTCTGAAGGGGATGCTCCGCGCTCGTGTACTCGCCGGGCGGAAAGTCGAGAAGCCGCGAGGCGAGAAGCATTCCGGCATGCTTGCCGGAGCAGTTGTTGTGGAGCGGCGTGGGCCGCTCGCCCGACTGGCGGAGGTCCGCGGCGGCGCGCTCGTCGAACGGTGTGTGCACCCCGCAGAGGAGATCCGTCTCGTCGAACTCCCCCTTGCGCAGCAGCGCGGCTGCGGCGGCGACGTGCTTCGGCTCCCCGCCGTGAGAGGCGCAGACCAGCGCCAGCTCTTCCGGGCTCAGGTCGTACTCTTCGACGCCTCCCTCGACCGCGAGAGGCATCGCCTGGAACGGCTTCGCCGCCGAGCGGATGAACGTCCGGTGCTCCGGATCTCCCGCCCAGGCCAAAAGGCGCCCCGAGGAGTCCACGACCGCGAGCGAGCCGTAATGGATCGACTCGAGCAGATCGCCACGCCAGACGCACGCCAGTCGTTCCATCGATCGCTATTCTGCCGGAAGGGGAGGGGCGGGGGAAGGGAAGGAAGGGAACTTGGGATTCGGGAGGCGGCGAGTCACTCCAGGTCCGGCAAACCGCTCGGAATACCTGGCGCGGGCGGCGGGACGGTTCGGAGGTCGACGGGAAGGGCGCGCCCTCTCAGGCGCCGGGGCCTTCGGTGGCGACCGCTTCCGCCTCCGTGCCGTAGATCTGGAAGATCGTGTCGAGCTTCGCGAGCTTGAGGAGCTTCTGGATCCGCTCGGAGGGGTTCACCAGGATCAGCTTCCGGTTCTGATTCGAGAACTTGCCGAGGTATCCGACCAGCTCTCCGACTCCCGTGGAATCGATGTAGTCGATCTTGGTGAAGTCGATGATGACGTTCGTGTTCTCGTTCTTGAGAACGTTCTCGAGCGCGGAGGAGAAGAACTCCGCGCTCTCACCGAGCTTGATGAGGCCCTCGACGTACAGCACCGTGAAGTTGTCGAGATGCTTCTTTTCGACGATCAAATGCGGGCCTCCTGCTGCCAGTTCGGTGCTCGGATGATATCGGACGGGAACCGGGCGGTTCAATGGAATCGCCGCTCCCTCCCGAAGCAAATCCGGTGCCGCGGAGGTGGGGTGGATGCGGAGTGCCGCCGTCCCGGTCGCCCTGGATGTCGCGCTGCATCCTGGGCGGTCCGCGAAGGATCTCGGAATGCGAGGTCGGGCCATTTTGAGATCCTTCGTCGCGGCCTTCGGCCGCTCCTCAGGATGACGGGAACGTCACCCCTCGCGCCGTCTTGGCCGCGAGCACCGCGTTCAACCCGCCGAACGCGAACGAATTCGAAAGAAACGCCGGAGCGTCCGCGCGCTCCGCGACGAGCGGGATGTGACGGAGATCGCAGGCGGGATCGGGGTCGGCGAGGTTGAGGGTCGGCGGGAGCCAACCCGCGTTGAGGGCGACCAGGGAGAGGGCGATCTCGATGGCGCCGCTCGCTCCCATCGCGTGGCCGTGCATGCTCTTCGTGGAACTGACGGGGATCGCCGCGGTGCGGGGGCCGAAAAGAGAGCGGATCGCCTCGCTCTCGGCGGCGTCGTTCGCCCGCGTGGCGGTCCCGTGCGCGTTGATGTAGCCGATCGCGGCCGGGTCGATGCCGCCGTCCTCGAGCGCGATCCGCATCGCGCGCGTTTCCCCTTCCGCGGAAGGGTCCGTGAGATGCCCCGCGTCAGCCGTCATGCCGAACCCGGCGATCTCGCCCAGGATCCCGGCGCCGCGCGCGCGCGCCGCGCCCATCTCCTCGAGGACGAGAACGGCGGCTCCTTCCGCGAGGACGAGGCCCGCTCGATCGCGGTTGAACGGCCGGCACGCGGCGGCGGGCGAGGGGTCGCCGGGGGCCAGCACGCGAAGCGCTTCCCAGGCGCGGACGATGCCGGGCGTGATCGGCGCGTCGGCCCCGCCGGCGATCGCCGCGTCGGCCAGGCCGAAGCGGATCCAGTGCGCCGCCTGCCCGATCGCGTGGGCCGAGGAGGCGCACGCGGAGACCGGAGCGAAGGCGGGGCCGCGCGCGTTCCAGCGAGCCGCGAGCGCGCTCGTCGGCGCGTTGTACATGATCCGGGGGATCGTCATCGGGTGGAAGCGGGTCTCGCGTCTCCGTAAAGGCGCTGTAGCCGGCGTCGAGCGTCTCGCTCCCGCCGAGCGCCGTGCCGATCGCGGTCGCGATGCGCTCGGCGTGAACGGCGATTCGCCGAGACGCGCTTGCTCGATCGCGTCCGCGGCCGCGATCAGCGCGTAGCCGGTGACGCGGTCGACCTCGCGCGAAAGATCGCGAGGGCCCGGCGGAACCTGCGCCGCGATCCGGCAGCGGAAGCCGTCCGTATCGAAGCGGTCGATCGGCGCGACGCCGCTGCGGCGTTCAGGACGGCCTCCAAATGCTCGGCCTCGCCCCGGCCGAAGGAGGAGAGGATGCCGATTCCGGTGATGGCGACGCGCCGAAGAGCATTGCGGATCTCAGATTGCAGATTGCAGATTGCAGATTCGGGCGAGATAATGCGCCGACGCCGATCCGCGTCATGCGCGTCCCCCGCCCGGATCCCTCGCTACGCTCGGGATGACACGCGCCCGCGGTTCCCGCGCCCGTGCCCGGCTTTTTCGTCAGATCGCGCGAAGATTCACCGAGCAGACGGCGATTCTCGATCCGCAATCTGCAATCTGCAATCTGCAATCGCAATCTGCAATCCCCTACGCTCCCTCCGACCCTCGGATGGCCGCGGTCAGGTCTCCCAGCGTTCGGATCTGGCGGGAGACCTCGTCGGGGATCGAGATGCCGAACGCCTCCTCGAGCGCGAAGAGGATATTGAGCGCGTCGAGCGAGTCGATTCCGAGATCGGCCAGCTGGGTTTCGGGGGTGAGAGGAACGTCGGGAAGGGTCTTTTCGCCGCGGACGACTTCCAGAATCCGATGCTCGAGAGCGGCCCTTTCCATTGCCGTATTATACGCGGCGTGCCGGAAGCGACGCGGCTTCGCCGATTCTGGATTCTCTACCTGCTGTGGATCACGGGATGCGCGGTCCTCTTTCTCGTGATGCAGGCGATCGAGATGGAGGATCCGTCGCGCCGGAGGGACCGGATTTCGAGCGAGGTCGCGGGCGACACGGCTCTCCGCCTCCTGCAGAAGCGCGACCCGGATCGCTTCGCCCGATTCGAAGTGGTGAACGTGGCCTGGGCGCGCGAGAGGGAAGTGGCGCCCGACCCGCGCTGGATCGTGCTCCTCGACGGGGCCGTCCGGACCGGTTTGGACGAGACGGTCGTCGTCGAGCTCGATCCGCAGGGAAAACCGATCCGGATGAGGGAAGTCTTCCGCTGATAAAATCCGTGGTTCGCCGGCTGATTCGTTGATCGTTGGTCGTGGATCGTTGATCGCAAACCGGCTCTCGATCAACGGCCAACGATCAACGACCAACGACGCCGTAATCAAACCAAGCCAATGCCTCCATCCATCAAACTCACCCCGATGCTCGAGCAGTACTTCGAGATCAAGCGGCAGGTGCCGGACGCGATCCTCTTCTATCGTCTCGGCGACTTCTACGAGATGTTCTTCGAAGACGCCGAGACGGCGGCCCCGATCCTGGGCCTCGTGCTCACGGCCCGCGGCAAGGGAGGCGAATGGGAGGCCCCGATGTGCGGGGTCCCGTACCACGCGGCCGACCCGCACGTCGCGAAGCTCGTCCGGAAAGGGTTCCGGGTGGCGATCTGCGATCAGGTGGAAGATCCGGCCGCGGCGAAAGGGATCGTCCGGCGGGAGGTCGTCCGCGTGGTCACGCCGGGGACGGCGGTGGAGAGCTACCTTCTCGAGCGCGACGGCTGCTACCTGGTCGCGATCGCCCCCGCGGCCGACGGGCTCGGCGCCGCGTACCTGGACGTCTCCACCGGAGATTTCTTCGTCTCCCGGTACTCGGGGAGCGACGACTCGCGCTTCCAGGACGATCTGGCGCGCATCGCGCCGCGCGAGCTGCTCCACCCGCGGAGCATGAGCGAGCCCGCGCGCGGGAACGGCACGCTGGCGCTCACGCCCGTCGACGACGCGCTCTTCGACGGCGACGCGGCCCTGGCCCTGCTCACGCGGCACTTCCGCACGCAGTCGCTCCGTGGATTCGGCCTCGAGCGGGGAGACGCGCGCATCGCGGCCGCCGGCGCGGCGCTCCGCTATGCCGAGACGAGCCACAAGCGCGACCTCGGGCACATCCTCGACCTCAGGATCGACGAGGACGCCGACTACCTCGTCCTCGATGCCGCGACGCTCCAGAACCTCGAGATTTTCGAGTCCCGCGAGGGAGTCGCGCGGTCCACGCTCATTCACGTCGCCGACGGGACCCGGACGCCGATGGGCGCGCGCTCTCTCCGGCGGTGGCTCGCGCGGCCGCTTCGGAACCGCGAGACGATCTTCGCGCGGCACGATGCCGTCGACGAGCTGGTGCGCGATCCGATGCTGCTCGAAGGGATCTGCGCGCCGGCTGGGCTCGATCGGCGACCTCGAGCGCTTCGCGTCCCGCATCACCCTCGGCAGCGCGACCCCGCGCGAGCTTCTCGGCCTCGGCTCCTCGCTCGAGGCCGTGGACGAGCTCGCCGAGGCGTCCGCCGGGACGAAAGGGCCGCTTCTGGGCGCCCTACGCGGACGGCTCGACGCGCTTCCCGCCGTCCGGCAGCGGATCGTCTCCACGATCGAGCCGGAGCCTCCGTCGCTCGCGCGCGACGGCGGCGCGATCCGCAGCGGGGTCGACCCGGAGCTGGACGCCCTGCGCGAGATCGCCCGCGACTCGAAATCGATCCTGCTCCGGATCGAGGCGGAGGAGCGGCAGAAGACGGGCGTGGGATCGCTGAAGATCCGCTTCAACTCGGTCTTCGGCTACTACATCGAGATCTCGAAGGCGAACCTCGCGAAGGTCCCGCCGCACTACATCCGGAAGCAGACGCTCGTCAACGCCGAGCGGTTCATCACCCCGGAGCTCAAGGAGCTGGAAGAGAAGATCGTCGGCGCGGAGGAGAAGAGCCTGGCGATCGAGCTGCGGGTCTACGAGGAGCTGCTCGGCGCGGCTGCGGGACGCGACGGCGCCGCTGCTTGCGACGGCGCGCGCGGTCGGGGAGCTCGACGCGATCGCGGGCGCTGGCCACGGTCGCGCGACGCGGCCGGTGGGTCCGCGCGCAGCTCAGCGAGGAGCAGGAGATCGAGATCGAGAACGGCCGCCATCCCGTGATCGAGACGCTGACCGAGCGGTTCATCCCGAACGACACGTCGATCCGGAGGGACGTGAACGGCATTCAGATCATCACCGGGCCCAACATGGGCGGAAAATCGACCTATCTGCGGCAGGTGGCGCTCATCGTTCTGCTCAACCAGGCCGGCAGCTTCGTGCCCGCCGCGCGCGCGCGCCTCGGCGTCTTCGACCGGATCTTCACGCGGGTCGGCGCCTCCGACAACCTGGCGCGCGGCGAGTCGACCTTCATGGTCGAGATGCACGAGACGGCGAACATCCTGCACAATGCGACCGCGAGCTCGCTCATCGTGCTCGACGAGGTGGGGCGCGGGACCGCGACGTTCGACGGGCTCTCGCTCGCCTGGGCGATCATCGAGTACCTTCACGACGACCCGAAGCGGAGCGCGATCACGCTCTTCGCGACCCACTATCACGAGCTGACCGATCTCGCCCGAGACCCGGGACCGGGTCGCCAATTGCAACGTCTCGGTCAGGGAGTGGAACGACCAGATCATCTTCCTGCGGAAAGTGGTCCCCGGCGCGGCCGACAAGAGCTATGGAATCCAGGTTGCAAAACTGGCCGGAATCCCGCCTTCGGTCATCGGGAGAGCCCGCGAGATCCTCGCGACGCTCGAGCGGAAGGAGCGGGATATGGTCGAGGAGACGCGCGTGCAGGGCGCGCAGGCGGGCGCGGCCGGCTCGCAGCTCTCCCTGTTCGACCGGCGCGAGGACGAGATCGCGCGCCGGATCCGCGCGCTCGAGATCGAAGCGATCTCGCCCCTCGAGGCGCTCAACACGCTCGCAGAACTGAAGTCGATTTTGTCAGGGAGACAGGATGAGTAGTCGAGTCATCGGCGTCGGCATCACCGGAACCACGCTCACGGACATGGAGAAGCGGATTCTCCGCGAAACCCCGCCGTACGCGATCGTGCTCTTCGGCCGGAACGTCGAAACGGAAGCGCAGCTCCGCGACCTCGTCGCCGACTGCAAGTCGCATTCGTCGCGCCCGCCGCTCATCCTGATCGATGAGGAAGGAGGCCGGGTCGACCGGCTGCGGAACCTCATCCCCGGCATGCCGAGCGCCGAATCCTTCCTCGAGGGGGAGCACACGCGCGAGATGACGGGCTGGTTCGGCCGCATCATCGGCATGGCGCTCCGCTACTTCGACATCGAGGTCAACCTCGCGCCCGTGGTCGACATCCAGCGGGAGCACCCGACCAAAGGGCTCGAGCGCCGCTGTTTCGGCTCGGACGCCGCGACCGTGATCCAGCTCGCCGGCGAGTTCGTGCGCGGCCAGCACGAGACGGGTACCGCCTCCTGCCTCAAGCACTTCCCCGGCATCAGCCGCGGAAGCGGCGACCCGCACTACGGAGCGACCGTGCGTCGACATCCCTCTCGAAGAGCTGCGCACCGAGGATCTGCGGCCCTACGTGGAGCTCGGGAACGTGGCCGGAGCCGTGATGATCGGCCACGCGATCTATCCCCAGATCGACGACCCGCGGCTTCCCGCCTCGCTCAGCCGGAAGATGTCGACCGAGGTCCTCCGCGACGTCGTCGGCTTCCGCGGCATCGCCTTCTCCGACGACATGGAGATGCACGCGGTCTCCGACCTCGGCACGTACGAGGAGATCACCGACCGCGCGCTCCTCGCCGGGAACGACGTCATCCTCTACTGCAGCCACATCGAACGGGTCCCCGCGCTGATGGACCATATGGAGAAGCGCGCGGCGGGCGATCCCGACTTCGCGCCGCGGTTCGCCGAGGCCACGCGAAGAGCGGACGAGTACCTGAGGTTCGTCGACGGGCTTCGCGTGGCGAACCCGCCGCTCGTCTCCTCGTTCGCCGAGCTCAAGGACGCGGCGGGGGAGTTCATCACCGCGTTCGAGAAGGCGGGAGGAGAAACGGGCCGCGCCATCTCGCTTCCGCGCGGATTCTCGGACCGCCGCACCTACCCCCGCTATCGCGAGGACGGCACCCCCGACGATCGCCGCGAGGACGAGCGCGAGAAGGGGCCCGGGCGCAGCGGCCGGGAGGAGTGGACGTGACGCGTCCGGGGCGTCTGGAGCGTCCAGGCGTCGGCGTGTGGTGCGGGCGTCCCGCCAGGCGTCCCGCCCGCCTTGGGTCTTGCGAAGATCCTTCGGGCTGGGGTGGAGGCCGCCCGAAGGGCGGAAAGAAAATAGCCGGGGGTGAGCGCGAAGCGCGAACCCCCGGAAACGGCGGGACGGAGAGATCCGCGCCCTGAAGGGGCGCGGGGAGCGTCAACGATTCCTCGCGCCCCTTCAGGGCTCATCATTTTTCGCTGCGCTCCCGGGGGTTCGCTTCGCTCGCGCCCCGGCTGTCTCGGACGCCCCTTCGGGGCGATTTTAGCGCATTGCGGCGCAAACGAAACGGGCGGGCCTCGGCCCGCCCGTTTCGTTCGATGCGCGGATTCTAGAACGGAACGTCGTCGTCTTCGACGATGTCGGGGCCGGACGCCGAGGAGGAACGCGAGTTGCTCGCGTAGGAACCGCCCCCTCCTCCGCTGTTCTCGTCGCCCTGCTTGTCGAGCATGCGCATGTCCCGCGCGACGATCTCGGTCCGGTACTTCTTCTGTCCCGTTTCCTTGTCGTCCCACGAGTCGGTGCGGAGGGAGCCCTCGATGTAGACGAGCTTTCCTTTCTTGAGATACTGGCCGCAGATCTCGGCGAGCTTGGCCCAGGCGACGATGTTGTGCCACTCGGTCCGCTCCTGGCGCTCCCCGCTCTTGTCCGTGAACTTCTCATCCGTCGCGATCGAGAACTTCGCGACGGTCGTCCCCGACGGGGTGGACCGGACCTCCGGGTCGCGCCCGAGGCGGCCGACGAGGATGACTTTATTGACGCTGCTCATTGACGTCTCCTTTATCGAGATGCGTTGAAAGGTGATCCCAGGTGTGGCGTCGGAGACGATGCCGTGTGGGTTCGGGGGATTCTAAACGATGGAGCGGCTTTTCGAACGGTTCGTCCAGCCGGATTCACGAGAGACCGGCAAAGCAATGCAAAATGCAGAATGCAAAATGTAGAATCCAGAAAGGGGCCAAACAACAGACTCGATTGGAGTTCGGGCCCTTTTCGGATTTTTCATTCTGCATTCTGCATTATGCATTCCTTCCGAGCGGGGGTTAGCCAGCGGGACGTTCTCCCGAGGACGTCCACGAGAGGTAGAGACCAATGAAGTGCGTCGTCCAGCGGGTCCGTTCCGCCTCCGTCTCCGTCGACGGCGAGATCGTCGCGCGCATCGGCGCGGGCATGCTCATCCTCGGCGCCGTCGAGAAGGGGGATTCCGAGGAAACGGTCCGGATCGCGGCCCGCAAGCTGCGCGAGCTCCGGATCTTTTCGGACGCCGCGGGAAAGATGAATCTCGATGTCGCGGCGGCAGGGGGATCGATCCTCGCCGTCTCGCAGTTCACGCTGGCAGGGTCGATCGCGCGCGGCCGGCGCCCGAGCTTCGACCATGCCGAGGAGCCGGAGAGTCGCGAAGCGGAAGTTCGAGATCTTCGCCGGGGAGCTCGGCGCGACGGGGATCCCGGTCCAGACCGGGAAGTTCCGCGAAATGATGGTCGTCGCGCTCGAGAATGACGGGCCCGTGACCTTCGTCTACCCGTAGGAGAGCCGGCAGCGCCGGTCCGTTTCGCATCCGACCGGCGAGACGGGCCGCCGCAGGCGGTCCCGTGACCTGATATATTTCGCGCACTTTTGTCATGAGAGACGTACGAACCCAAGAGCATCGAGACGAAGTGGCAGAAGCGCTGGGCCGAGGCTCAGCGTCGCGGAGGTCGACGTCGCGCGGCCCGGCGAGAAGTACTACATGCTGAACATGTTCCCGTACCCGTCGGGCGACCTCCACGTCGGCCACGGGCGGAACTACATCCTCGGCGACGCGCTCTACCGCTACCTCCGGATGAAGGGGCTGGAGGTGCTCAATCCGATGGGCTGGGACGCGTTCGGGCTGCCGGCGGAGAACGCCGCGATCAAGCGGGGCATCCACCCGCGCGAGTGGACGCTCGGCAACATCGCGCGGATGAAGCAGCAGTTCCAGCGGTGGGGAATCCTCTACGACTGGTCGAAGGAGCTCGCCTCCTGCGAGCCGGAGTACTACCGCTGGAACCAGTGGCTCTTCCTCCGCTGCTCGAGCGGGGGCTGGCGTACGCGGCAAGGCGCCGGTGAACTGGTGCCCGAGCTGCCGGACCGTGCTCGCCAACGAGCAGGTGGTCGACGGGCGCGTGCGAGCGCTGCGGCACGCACGGTCGAGCAGCGCGAGCTCGAGCAGTGGTTCTTCCGGATCACCGACTACGCCGAGCGCCTCGTCGCGGGCCTCGACCGGCTCGACCGAGCTGGCCCGAGAAGGTCAAGGCGATGCAGCGCAACTGGATCGGCCGCTCGGACGGCGCGGAGGTCGCAGCTTCGCGATCCCGGCGCTCGGCGACGCGATCACGCGTCTTCACGACGCGGCCCGACACGATCTACGGCGCGACCTTCCTGGTGCTCGCCCCCGAGCATCCGACGTCCGCCGCGCTCATCGCAGAACGCGCCGGACCGCGGCGAGATCGAGGCGTGGATCGCCGCGCGTGCGCAACCAGAGCATCGCTCGAGCGGCAGGAGTCGGGCGAAGGAAGGGCGCTTCACCGGCGCGTACGCGGTCAACCCGTTCACCGGCGAGCGGATCCCGATCTGGCTCGCCAACTTCGTGCTGCCGGAGTACGGCACGGGCGCGATCATGGCCGTTCCCGGCGCACGACCAGCGCGACTTCGAGTTCGCGCGGCAGTACGGGCTGCCGATCCGCATCGTCGTCGCCCCTCGCCGGGCGAGACGCTCGATCGCGCGGACGCTGACCGAGGCCTACTCCGACAACGAGCAGGGCGATCTCGGTCGACTCGGGATCGATCAGCCGGGCTTCCGGTCCCGAAGGCGATCGAGACGATCGTCGACGAGATCGAAGCGCGAGGCATCGGCAAGCGGCAAGGTCCGCTACCGCCTGCGCGACTGGCTGATCTCGCGCCAGCGCTACTGGGGAACGCCGATCCCGATGCGTCTACTGCGACGCGTGCGGCGTCGTCCCGGTGCCCGAGGACCAGCTGCCGGTCGAGCTTCCGCACGACGTCCCGTTCACCGGCCGCGAGGGCAACCCGCTCGCGAAGCGACGAGCGTTCGTCGACGCCGCCTGCCCGCAGTGCGGCGGCGCCGCCCGGCGCGAGACCGACACGATGGACACGTTCGTCGACTCGCTCCTGGTACTACCTGCGCTTCCTCACGCCGCGCGACGCGACGCGGATCTTCGACTCCGCGCTCGTGAACCGCTGGCTGCCGGTCGACCAGTACATCGGCGGGATCGAGCACGCGATCCTCCACCTGCTCTACGCGCGCTTCATCTGCCGGGTGCTCCACGATATCGGGCTCGTCGGATTCGAGGAGCCGTTCGCGCGGCTCTTCAACCAGGGGATGATCACGAAGGAGGGCTATCCGCGACCCGTCGGAGAACATGGCCTGGGTCCCGCTCGCGCGAGGTCGAGCATCGCGACGGGGAGCCGTACCGGAAGCGGACCGGCCGGCAGCTCGTCTCCGAAGATCGGGAAGATGTCGAAGTCGCCGCTTCAACGTGGTGCCGCCCGACGAGCTGATCGACCGGTTCGGCGCCGACACCGAGCGCGTCTACACGCTCTTCATCGCGCCGCCGGAGAAGGAAGCGGCGTGGTCGGACGAGGGCGTGGTCGGCGCCTGGCGCTTTCTCAATCGCGTCTGGAACTTCGGCGAGCAGATCGAGGCGACTGCCGACGGCGCGGACGCGGCGTGGAAGCCGGCGCCGACGAAGCTCTGCGCAAGACGCATCAGACGATCGCCGCGGTGACGCGCAGCGCATCGAGCGGTTCGAGTTCAACACCGCGATCTCCGCGCTGATGGAGCTCTCGAACGCGCTCGGGGAGTACCTGTCCGAAGGCGGAAGGAGCGCGAGCGTCGCCGAGACGCGCTACAGACGCTGCTGCAGCTGCTGCATCCGTTCGCGCCGCACATCACCGAGGAGCTGTGGGAGCGGCTCGGGCAACGACACGATCCTCCTCGCAGCGCGCTGGCCGGTCGCCGACGCGGCGCTGATGGAGGAAGATGTCGTCACGATCGTCGTGCAGGTGAACGGCAAGCTGCGCGGCCAGGTCGCAGGTCCCCGCGCGGCGCAGGAATCCGAGGTCATCGCGAGCGCGCGGTCGAACGAGAAGGTCGTGCCGCATCTCGAAGGGAAGACCATCGTGAAGACGATCTACGTCCCCGGCCGGCTCGTGAACCTGGTGGTCGAAATGAGCCGGCGCCCGCTCCTCGCGGCCCTCGCGATCGTCACGCTGCTCGCGGCCGGATGCGGCGGCTACGCGCTCGTCGGCCGCGGCAACTTCCTTCCGCCCGACATCAAGACGATCCAGGTGCCTGCGTTCGTGAACCGGACGACCCGCGTGGAGCTCGAGCAGCGCGTGACGCACGCGGTCGCCGAGGAGATCGTCTCGCGCGGCCGCCTGCGGCTGGTCATCGAGCCCGTCGGAGGCGCGACGTCATCCTCCGCGGCGTCGATCGCAGAGCTTCGGCATCACTCCCGTGGCGTTCAACGAGGAGGGGCGCGCGACGCAGTATCAGGCGTTCGTGACGGCCGAAGATCGAGCTCGTCGACCATCGCAACGAGGACAAGGTGATCTGGAAGAACGATCAGTACCTCTTCCGGGAGAACTACGAGATCGACCCCTCGCAGCTCGACGCCTTCGACCAGGAGACGCGCGCCATCCAGCGAGATCGCCGACCGTTTCGCGGAGTCGGTCGTCGCGAACCTGCTGGAAGGATTCTGACCGCGGGCCGCGGGCCTCACCGAAGGCGCCCCTAGCCCCTAGCCCCTGTGATCGACGACGCGCCCCAGATCTGGTCCGCGTACTCGCGCACGGTGCGGTCTGAGGAGAACCACCCCATTCGCGCCACGCTCAGGATCGATTTCCGCGCCCACGCGTGCGCGTCCTGCCAGACCTTCGCCGCCTCTTCCTGCTTGGCCACGTACGAGCCGAAGTCGGCGCAGTGGAGATAGCGGTCGTTCATCTGGAGCATGTCGACGATCGGCTGGAACGTTCCCGGGTTGGCTTTGCCGATCGGTCCGCTCACGAGAACCTCGATCGCGCGCGCGAGGTGGGGATCGTTCTGGATCCACGATTTCGGGTCGTATCCGGACGCGCGAAGCTGGTTGACCTGCTCGGCCGTGTGGCCGAAGACGAACATGTTCTCCGCGCCGATGTGGTCGCGGATCTCGATGTTCGCGCCGTCGAGGGTGCCGATGATGAGCGACGCCGTTGAGCGCCGCCTTCATGTTGCCCGTGCCCGGAAGCCTCGGTGCCGGCCGTCGAGATCTGCTCGGACAGCTCGCTCGCCGGGAAGATGGTCTCGGCGCACGTGACGTCGTAGTTAGGGACGAAGAGGACCTGAAGGCGCTCCGTGCACGCGGGTCGTGGCGCGATCATCTCGCCGATCTCGTTGATCAGCTTGATGATCAGTTTGCGCCATGAAGTAGGCCGGCGCGGCCTTCCCTCCGAAGAGAACCGTCCGCGGCGCCGTCTCCTCCCCGTCATGGATCCGTTGAAGAGATGCACGACGTGGAGCGCGTTGAGGAGCTGCCGCTTGTATTCGTGGATCCGCTTGACCTGGAGTCGAGCAGCGATTCGGGATCGAAGAAGAGGTCCTGCTGCTCGATCCAGTAGGAGAACTGGCGCTTGTTCTCGAGCTTCACCTCGCGACCACGACTCGCGGAAGCCCGCGTCGTCGGCGTGAGGGACGAGCTTCTCCAGCTCCAGGAGGTCCTTGCAGCCATCCGTCGCCGATCGCCTCGGTGATGAGGCGGCTGAGCGCCGGATTGGCCTTCATCAGCCAGCGCCGCGGCGTGATGCCGTTCGTCTTGTTGTTGAACTTGCCCGGGTAGAGCTCGTTGAACTCCGGAAAGACGGAGCTCTTGATGATGTCGGTGTGGAGCGCCGCGACGCCGTTCACCGAGTGGGAGCCGACGATCGCGAGATTGGCCATCCGCACCACGCGCGCGCCGTCGTCGATGACGGCCGTCTTCTGGACCTTCTGGCCGTCCTCGCCCGAAGCGGGCGCGGACTGCGTTCCGCAGCCGGCGGTCGATCTCCTCGATGATCTGGACGTGCCGCGGCAGCAGGCGCGCGAAGAACTCGATCGGCCACGCCTCGAGCGCCTCGGCGAGGATCGTGTGGTTCGTGTACGCGAACGTCTTCTCGATGAGCGGCCACGCCTCGTCCCACTCGAGCTCCTCCTGATCGATCAGGATCCGCATCAGCTCGGGGATCGCGATCGCCGGATGCGTGTCGTTGAGCTGCACGGCCACCTTGTCCGGGAAATCGGATCCAGGGGCGCGCGGTCCGGCGCTTCCTGAAGCGCCGGATCAGGTCCTGCATCGTCGCCGAGACGAAAAAGTACTGTTGCTTGAGGCGGAGCTCCTTCCCGGCGTACTGGTCGTCGGGCGGATAGAGCACCTTCGAGATGTTCTCCGTCTCGTTCTTGTGCTCGACCGCGCGGACGTAATCGCCGGCGTTGAACTTCGCCAGGTCGAACTCGCGCGAGGACTTCGCCGCCCAGAGGCGGAGCGTGTTGACCGTGTCGTTCCCGTAGCCGACGATCGGGATGTCGAACGCCATCGCCCAGACGTCCTGCGTGTCGACCCAAGCCGTAGCGCGTCTTCCCGTCGACCGAACTCGTCGCCGCGGCCGTAGAAGCGGATCGGGAACAGCACGTCGGGTCGCGGGATCTCCCACGGGTTCCCGTAGCGGAGCCAGTTGTCGGGCGTCTCGATCTGGAACCCGTCGTCGAACCGCTGGCGGAAGATGCCGTACTCGTAGCGGATGCCGTAACCGTAGAAGGGGATGTCGAGGGTCGCGGCGGAGTCGAGGAAGCAGGCGGCGAGCCGGCCGAGGCCTCCGTTGCCCAGGCCCGCGTCGGCTTCTTCGCCGGCGAGCGAATCGATGTCGTAACCGAGATCCTCGATCGCCTGCCGGTAAATGTCGGAGGCGCGCGAGGTTCATGATGTTGTTCTGCAGGAGTCTGCCCAGGAGGAACTCGAGCGAGAGGTAATAGACCCGTTTCGCGTCGGTCTTGTAGTAGTGCTCCTGGGTGGGGAACCAGCGCTCGACGATCTGGTCGCGGACGGCGAGGGCGAGCGCCTTGTACGTGTCGAACTGGGTGGCGGTGTACTCGTCGCGGACGACCGAGTACGTCATCTGGCGCGCGAACGACTCGATGGCGCCGCGAACGCTCATCTCGCCCGCGTCGGGTTTCGGAATTCGTTTCTTCATCGTCGGTAGAACGGGACGCCGCCGCGGTCCCGGGCGGGGCGCCGCGGCTCTTCAGCGGAACGAAGAGCAGCCGGTAAAGGGCTGACAGGGAGAGACTAGCACGTTCGCGCGGGGGGTGGGGAAGCGGGGTCTTTTCGATTGCAGATTGCAGATTGCCGATTGCAGATTGGGTGGCCTGACGGCCGTTCCTTTGGGGCTGGAGCGTGAAAGCCGGGCGGGGTCACGGGAGAAGCCGGGCGTGGGCTCGGTCACGGGCTCGGGGCGGCTCGTGAATTTCGTATGGTGCGTTCACCCCGGGCTGAAGCCCCAATGGCCTTCACGTAAGCGATCCGCACGTTTGTCATCCCGAGCGTAGCGAGGGATCTGGGTGGGCGTGATGCGCGTCGGCGCGGGGACGTGACCAGGGCAGGAGGATCGAAGTTCGCATTCCTTTTGCGGGTCAGCAATCAGCAATCAGCAATCAGCGATCAACTTTTCCTTCTCGCCTCCCGCTCCCTCCGGAGGTACCCCCGGGTCTCGGCGGCGATCACGCCGCTCAGGAGCAGCAGGCCGATCAGGTTCGGGAGCGCCATCAGGCCATTCATCACGTCCGAGAGCGTCCAGACGAAATCGAGGTTGAAGATCGCGCCGAAGAAGGAGGCGATGACGAACAGGATCCGGTACGGCTTGTTCGTCCATTCGCCGAGCAGGAACTCGAGGCTCTTCTCGCCGTAGTAGCTCCATCCGAGGATCGTGGAGAAAGCGAACATCGAGAGGCTGACGGCGACGATGTAACCGCCCCATTCGCCCGGGAGTCCGTGGCGGAAGGCGAGCTGGGTCATCGCGGCGCCGTCGGCGCCGGACGTCCAGGCCCCCGTGGAGACGATCGCGATGCCGGTGAACGAGCAGACGACGATCGTGTCGATGAACGTCTGCGTCATGGAGACGAGCGCCTGCCGCGCCGGTTCGCGCGTCTGGGCCGCCGCCGCGGCGATGCCGGCGGAGCCGAGACCCGATTCGTTCGAGAAAATGCCGCGGGCGACGCCGTAGCGGATCCCGGCGCGCGCGGTCGCTCCCGCGAAGCCGCCGACGGCGCCCGTCGCCGTGAAGGCGTTCTGGAAGATGAGGCGGATCGCGTCGGGCACGTGCTCGAAGTTCAGGATGATGATCAGCCCGGCGCCGAGCATGTAGCCGACGATCATGATCGGAACGAAAAAGGCGGTGAACCGGCCGATCGACTTGATGCCGCCGAGGATGACGGCGCCGGCGAGGACGGCGATCACGAGGCCGGTGATCCACGTCGGGACGCCGAACGAGGTCTTGATCGCCGAGGCGACCGAGTTCGACTGAACCATGTTTCCGATGCCGAAGGCCGCGACGGAGGCGAACAGCGCGAACAGGAACGCGAGCGTCACCCCGAGAGGTTTCCAGCGGATCCCGTCGCGGAGGTAGTACATCGGCCCGCCCGACTGCTCCCCCGACGGGTCCGTGACGCGATACTTCACCGAGAGGAGGGCCTCGGAGAACTTCGTCGCCATCCCGACGAGCCCCGTCATCCACATCCAGAAGAGGGCCCCGGGGCCGCCGAGAGAGATCGCGGTGGCGACGCCGACGATGTTGCCGGTGCCCACGGTCGCCGCGAGGGCCGTCATCAGCGCCTGATAGTGGGAGATGTCTCCCTCGGCGCCTTCTTCACGCCGCACGACGAGCGCGAGCCAGAGCGAGCGCCACAGCTCGCGGAACTGCACCCCGCGAAGCAGGATCGTGAGGTAGAGGCCCGTCAGCAGAAGCAGCGGAATCAGCAGCCACGGTCCCCAGACGAAGTTCGAGGCGGCAGTCAGCATCTCGTGGAGTTGGTCCAAGCCGGTCTCCTTTTGAGTCCGCGAAGTATATGGGAATGCGCGGGGCGTTCTCCGTTCTCCGTTCTCCGTTCGCCGTTCTTCGTTCGCCGCGGCGTGGGGGCTCGGGATGACATCCTGCCAAGCCGCACACTCCTGTTCTTTTCCGTTTCGTGACGCCTCCACAAATTGCGTCAGACCGAGCCATTTGCCGCGAAGAACGAAGAACGAAGAACGAAGAACGGAGAACGGAGAACGCTTCTACGACATCGGGCGTTCGCGGAACCTCACTGCCAATTGTGACATTGCGCACAGCCCCCGGGTGACCCGTTCCGTCGACCGGGGTGACCCGTTCGTCCAGACTGCCCAGGACGGTTCGTCGGAGGAGGAAACAGATTCATGACAGCCAGAGACTTGACGATCGCCATGGTGGGCTCCGGAGGCGACGGAGTCGTGACCATGGGCGATCTGATCGCGCAGGCTTGCGCGAACGATGGGCTGAACGTCGTCAAGACGGAAGCCTACGGACCCCAGATCCGCGGAGGCGAGAGCTCCTGCACGGTCCGGATCAGCCCGAACGACATTTACGCGCAGGCCGACGCGGTCGACCTGCTCGTGCTTTTCAACTGGGCCGATTACGCCCGGTTCAAGTCGGAGATCGTGCCGGGCGACGGCGCGATCGTCCTTCATGAAACGGCCGACCCGGTCCCGGAAGGATGGGAGGTCGGGCGGCTCCGCCTCGTCCCCGTCCCCTTCGCGCAGATCGCGAAGGACGCCGGCGCTCCCGCGGGGAAGAACATCACGACCCTCGGCATCCTGGGAACGCTTTCGGCCTGCCGGTCGACTCGCTGCGCAAGGCCGTGGCGAAGAAGTTCGGAAAGAAGAAAGAGGGAGTCTCGGAAGCGAACCTGAAGGCCTTCGACGCGGGCGTCGCATTCGCCGCCAGCCTCACCGGGCAGACGGCGGGGAAGACGCTCTCGTACGAAGCGGGCAAGCCGAAGCTCCTGATGTCGGGCAACGAGGCCGCCGCCATCGGCGCGGTCCATGCCGGATGCCGTTTCTTCGCGGGATACCCGATCACGCCCTCGTCGGAAGTGCTCCACTACCTCTCCGAGTGGATGCCGAAGCTGGGGGGCGCCGTCGTCCAGACGGAAGACGAGCTCGCGGCGATCGGCGCGGTGCTCGGCGGCTCGTTCGCCGGAGTGAAATCGATGACCGCGACCTCGGGGCCGGGCCTCTCGCTCATGGCGGAGATGATCGGACTCGCGTCGATGGCCGAGATTCCGGCGGTCATCATCAACGTCCAGCGCGGAGGACCTTCCACGGGGAATCCGACGAAGAGCGAGCAATCGGATCTGTCGCACGCGCTGTACGCCGGCCACGGCGACACCCCGCGCGTCGTTCTCGCGCCCTCGGACGTGGAGGATTGCTTCCACACGACCGTCGACGCATTCAACATCGCGGAAGAGTTCCAGATCCCGGTCATCGTCCTGTCCGATCAGCTGATCGGACAGCGGCGCGAGACGCTCTCGGCGGAGACGATGGATCACCCGGTCGTCGACCGCGTCAGGCCCGCAGCCGACGCGGAAGGCTACAAGCGGTACAAGGACACGCCCGAGCGGCGTCTCGCCGATGGCGGTTCCCGGGATGAAGAACGGCATCTACCAGACGAACGGCCTCGAGCATGACGAGGCGGGGCGTCCGAACTCCGGCTATCCCACGCACGAGAAGATGAACGAGAAGCGGTACCGCAAGTTCGCCGACATCGCGGCGAAGTATCACTTCGTGCGGCGATACGGCCCCGAGACGGCCGACGTCGGCATCGTCTGCTGGGGCTCGTCGAAGGGCGCGGTGAAAGAGGCGGTGCTGAACGCGAACGCGCAACGGCCAGAGCGTCGCCGCGCTCGTGCCGCAGGTCCTCATGCCCTTCCCGGCCGCGGAGTTCGAGGCGTTCGCCTCGAGCGTGAAACAGCTCCTCTTCATCGAGCTCAATTACGGCGCTCAGTTCTACACACTACGTGCGCAGCCTGATCGACCTCCCGAAGGGGCGCCACGTCTTCAATCGCTCGGGCGGCCGAACCTCTTCGGTCGCCGAGGTCGAAGAACCAGATCCGAGAAGGTCTATAAGTCGGTGCCCGGGCGGAGGTGCTGGTATGACGGCGTCGCGAGGGACCGGCGTTCAAGCCGGCGGATTACAAGATCGGACCTCAAGCCCGTCTGGTGTCCCGGCTGCGGCGACTACGGCGTCGTCGGCTCGCTTACCGCGCGATGGCCGAGCTGCAGCTGGAGCCCTGGAACACGGTCGTGGTCTCCGGCATCGGCTGTTCCTCGCGCCTTCCCGGCTACGTCTCGACCTACGGCATCAACAGCCTCCACGGCCGCGCGCTGCCGCTCGCGACGGGAGTGAAGGTCGCGCGCCCGGAGATGAACGTGATCGCCGTCGGCGGCGACGGCGACGGCCTCGCGATCGGAGGGAACCACTTCCTCCACACGGCGCGCCGCAATCTCGACATCGCCTACATCATGATGGACAACGAGATCTACGGTCTCACGAAGGGGCAGGCCGCCCCGACGACGCCCACGGGAGACAAGACGAAGTCGACGTTCTACGGCAACCCCGAGCCGTCCGTCGATCCGTGCGAGCTCGCAATCTCCTTCGGCGCGACCTGGGTCGCCCGCGGGTTCTCCGGCGATCCGAAGAGCCTCGTCGACCTGATGACGCGTGCGATCGACACAAGGGCTTCGCGTTCCTCAACGTGATGTCCCCCTGCGTCACGTTTCGCGGCGACGGTCAGTTCCGCGAGCTGAAAGCGAAACTGAAATACGTGCCCGAGGGGCACGACCGCTCCAGCCGCGCGGCTGCGGCGGCGTACACGAGAGAGACAGACGTGTTGACGGTCGGCGTGCTCTACGAAGTCGAGTCGCCCTCGCTCGGCGAGCGGTTCAGCGCGATTGCTCAGAGAGTCGGCCAGGCGCAGCCTCCGACGACCCGAGATCTGCTCCAGGCGTTCTACCCGAACCTCTGAGCGGCGCGCTCCGATGCGTCACGGAGGCGGGCTTTCGGGCCCGCCTCTTTTTGCGTCTTGGCGTCAGGGCGTCGGGCGTCTCGGCGTCGGTCGGTGACCCACGCTCTCGCGGAGACGAGAGGATGCATCGCTCCTTCGCCGGGACCCCGGGCGTGTCAGGGGAACGCGATGTCCGCCCGCGGCTGCATGGCCGGGACGCCGGGGCGGGAGGGCCTCCGACCCCTTGGTGGAGTCCGGGGTCAGCGGGATCGGACCTTGGCGCGGGGTTGACCGATCCGCCGCTATGTATCTAAGGTGGGATCGGTAGGGAAATCGCATAGGGAAGGCTCTGGTGACATGGCCGAAACCTCGGACGACCCCTAGGTTCCCGATAGACGCGCGTTTGAACGAAGGCTGGTGCGGTGGCGCGAGTTGCGAACGACCAGGTGGTGAATGCCCACGGCCGCACCGGCCGGTGGGCGACGCTCTGTTTCGCTGCGGTCAGCGGCCTGTGTCTCCTGGTGCTGCTCTCCTGGGCCTCGGGACGATGGCAGCTCGGAACGATGGGGGATCAGTACATTCCGATGGCGCCGAGCACGGCAATTTCGTTGCTCGGGCTGGCCGCTGCGGCCTGGCTGGGGCAGAGCCGCCCGGCGTCGGTTGCCACGAACCGGATCGGGCGCACGGTCGCGCTCGCGGTGCTGGCGATGAGCCTGGTGGTGTGGGCCCGGTTCCTGTTCGGAATCGAGCTTCCGCTGGTCAGCGCCGTTCGCGCGACGGAGCCGGTCGGGCCGATCCCGGTCGGGAGAATGTCGCCGCTGACGGCTCTCGCGTTCCTGCTCGCCAGCCTCGGTCTGCTGGCTCAGCCCGCGGCCGGAGCGGGAAGGAAGGCCCTGCGACAGACGGTCGCGATCCTCGCGGTCCTGCTTCTTTTTCTGAGCACCGGCGTCACGCTGAGCTATGTCCTGAAGGCGCCGCTGTTCTACGGCGGCACGGTCATCCCGATGGCCGCGCTCACCGCGGCCGGATTCACACTGCTGGGCCTGGGGCTGTTGATGCGGACGGGCGGCGACACCTGGCCGATGGGCCTGGTCATTCACCCGGCTCCCGGGACGCCGCCTTCGCGCCGGCTCACCTGGGGTTTTTTCGCCATGGCTCTCTTCCTCATGGCGGGCGTCGGCGCAGGTAGCTATGCCTATCTACGGTATGCGCAGGGCAACGCGCGCCGCGTCGCCACGGAGACCGTGTCCGCGGTCGCCGATGTGAAAGTGCGCCAGATTGCAGAATGGCATCACGAGCGCCGCGCGGACGCCGGCGCGATCTTCAGCACGCCGCTGCAGGCTGAGTTGCAGCAGTTCATGACGAATCCGGCCGACACCGAGGCGCGCGGGCGAATGCTCGCCTGGCTGCGGGCGATCCAGCAGGGATATGGCTACTCCCTGGTGGCTCTCGTCGACAGCCACGGCATCGTTCGTCTTTCCATGCCGTCCTCGATGACACGAATCGACCCGCACGAGCTCGGAGATTGCCGGAAGGCTCTCCAGCAACGCACGGTCCTCGTGCAGGACCTGCACGGCCACGAGTCGGATCAGACGATTCGTCTGAGCTTCATCATTCCTCTTGGGAGCGATCGTTCGGACGCGGTGCTGCTGACCCAGATTGATGCCGCGCGGTTTCTCTTTCCGCTCGTGCAGAGCTGGCCCACGCTCAGCCGGACCGGGGAGGCGTTGCTCGTCCGGCGGGAGGGCAACGAGGTCGTGTTTCTGAACGAGCTGCGACATCGAAAGGGAACGGCCTTGAACCTGCGACTGCCGATCGGACGGGAGCCCGGCCTGCCGGCCGCAAGGGCGGCTTCCGGAGAGGAGGGCGTGTTCGAAGGAAACGATTATCGGCAGGTCCCCGTCGTGGCGGCGTTGCGAGCGGTTCCGGGCACGCCATGGTTCCTGGTGGCGAAGATCGACAGAGAAGAGATCTATGCCCCGTTCTGGCGGGATGTATCCACGGCCACCCTGGTCCTCGCCGTGATGTTGCTGGCGGCGTTTTCGGGCATCAGTGTGCTCTGGTACCGTCGCGGTCTCATCTCTGCGGAACGAGAGCTCGCCCTGGAGCGGCGCAGCCTCGAGAGCGAGCGCAACTTCCGCGTTCTCTTCGAGCAGGCGGCCGTCGGCGTGGCGCAGCTCGATGCGCGTACGGGACGGTTTCTCCGCGCCAACCGCCGGTATTGCGATCTCGTCGGGTACGACGAAGAGGAGATGCTGCGCGCGACATGGAAGGACATCACCCACCCCGACGACGTCGCTGCGACCGCCGACAATCTGCAGCGGCTGATCGACGGAGAGGCTCGTCAGTTCACCACGGAGAAGCGATACCGCCAGAAGGACGGCGAAGTCCGCTGGGTGAAGCTGACGGTCTCGCCGCTTTGGGAGCCCGGCGACGAACCACTGCACTACGTCGCCGTCGTGCAGGACATCACCGACCGTAAGCGGGCCGAGAAGGAATTGCGCTACCGTGAGCAGTTGCTGAGTGAGGTGGGCAGGGTGGCAAAGATCGGAGGGTGGGAATTCGACCCCGCGACCGGAACGGGAACGTGGACGCCGGAAGTCGCCCGAATCCACGATCTCGATCCCGCCGGCCCCACGAGTGTGGAACGCGGCCTGAGCTGCTATCGGGGCGAATCGCGCGCAACGATCGAGCGGGCCATGAAGGAGGCCGTGGAGCTCGGCCGGGGCTACGATCTGCAACTCGAGCTGGTGACAGCGAAGGGTGTTCACAAGTGGGTGCAGACCATCGGTCATCCGACCATGGAGAACGGGAGGGTCGTGCGGGTGAGCGGCTCCTTTCAGGACATCACCGAGCGCAAGAGGGTCGAGGAGCAGATTCGTCAACTCAACGAGGATCTCGAGCAGCGTGTCGTCGAACGCACGGAGCAACTCGATCTCGCCAACCGCGAGCTGGAAGCGTTCAGCCATTCGGTGTCACACGACCTGCGCGCTCCGCTGCGAGGCATCGATGGTTGGAGCAGCGCGCTGCTGGAGGACTACGGCGACGCGCTCGACGACCGGGCGCGCGAATACCTCGGCCGCGTGCGAAGCGAAACACAGCGGATGGGATTCCTCATCGACGACCTGCTGAAGTTGTCGCGCGTCACACGACACGAGATGCAGCCGACTCCGCTCGACTTATCCACGCTCGCAGAGACGATCACCAAACAGATCCAGGAGAACGAACCATCCCGCGTCGTGGATGTCGTCATTCAGCCGGGACTTTTTGCTCACGGTGACGCGGGACTCGTGCGGGCCGCTCTGAGCAACCTGTTCGAGAACGCCTGGAAATTCACCGGCAGGCGGCCTGCGGCCCGGATCGAGTTTGGCCGGATGGATCGTGAGGGAGTGCCGGTCTTCTTCGTCCGTGACAACGGGGCCGGCTTCGACATGAGGTACGCGCAGGGGCTGTTCTCACCCTTTCACCGCCTGCACAAGACATCGGAGTTTCCCGGTACCGGCGTCGGCCTGGCGACCGCGCAGCGCATCATTCTCCGTCACGGGGGTCGCATCTGGGCCGAGGCCCAGGTGGATCGTGGCGCGACGTTCTATTTTACACTGGAGGCGACCTGATGACCACGAAGACGATCCTGCTGATCGAAGACAGTCCGAGCGACATTGCGTTGACCCGGCGCGCTCTCACGAAGAGCCGCATCGGCAACGAGCTGATCGTCGTCGAGGACGGTCAGGAGGCACTCGACTATCTCCTGGGCAGCGGGCAGCACGCGGGTCGCGACACAACCGAACAACCCACGCTGATCCTGCTGGACATCAAGCTCCCGAAGATCGATGGGCTGACGGTCCTGCAGCGCATTCGTGCCGATGCGCGGACCCGGCGGCTGCCCGTGGTGATCCTCACCTCCTCCTCCGAGGAGAGTGACAGGGCGCAGAGCTACGATCTCGGCGCCAACAGCTACATTCGCAAACCGGTGGACTTCGACCAATTCGTCGACGCCGTCGAGCATCTCGGCCTCTACTGGCTGGTCATGAACGAGCCCCCGCCGAAGGGAGGAACCCCGTGAGCCGTCCCCTCAAGGTTCTCGTCGTCGAAGACTCGGAGAGTGACGCTGCCCTCATCGCTCGCCTCCTGGAAAAGGCGGACTACGAAGTTCAGTGGCGGCGGATCGAAACGGCCGGCGACATGCGGGAGGCATTGGCCAGGCAGCCGTGGGATGTGGTGATCTCCGACTACCACCTGCCGCAGTTCGACGCGCCGGCCGCGCTCGCGACCCTCCAGGAGACCGGCCTCGACATTCCGTTCATCGCGGTATCAGGCACGATCGGCGAGGAAACCGCGGCGGGCTTGATGAAGGCGGGCGCGCAGGACTACCTGAAGAAGGAGAATCTGGCCCGCCTCGCCCCGGTGGTCGGCCGCGAGATCGGCGAGGCGCGTGACCGCGCGCTGCGCCGTCAGACGACGGCCGCACTGCGGGAGAGCGAAACCCGGTTTAAGACGCTGGTGGAGATGGCGCCGGAAGCGATCTTCATCGAGACCAACGGGCGCATCGCTTACGCCAACGTTGCGGCACAACGACTCACCGGTGCGACGAGTGGCGCCCAGTTGCTCGGGCATCCGATCCTCGACCTGTTCCATCCCGACCGCCACGTGAAGGTCGGCGAGAACACGCGGTTGCTGAACGAAGAACAGCTGCCCGTCTCGACCGAAGAGGTGGGCGTCAGGCTCGACGGTTCAGCGATTCAGGTGGAGGTCTCGGCGGTCCCGTTCCATTACGAAGGCCAGGACGGTTCTCTTGCGTTTGCGCGCGACATCACCGAGCGCAAGCAGGCCGAGGCCGCGCTCGCGGAGCGGGTGGAGGAGTTGCGCCGCTGGCACGACGGCGACCCTTGGCCGCGAGTCGAGGATCCTGGAGCTCAAGCGGGAGGTGAACCAATTGCTCGTTGAAGCGGGAAGGCCTCCACGTTACGCAAGCGCGGATGTCTCTTCGGCCGGGGAATCGAAACCGTGACACCGAACGTCTGGTTGAGATCGGGCGACCTGCGACCGTCAGCCTCAGTGGCGCGGACATGATCGGGCGATCCTATGAACCACACGCTCACCGTCGCGCTCATCCAGAACACAGGGTTGCTGCTGGCCATGGTGGTCGTCCTCGAGTTTCTGGACGACCGGCAGAATCTGTTCGCGGCGCCATCGCGCCAGGCGCTTGCCGGCCTGGCGATCGGCTCGATCGGGATCGCCATGATCAAGGTCTCGGTCCCTCTCGAGATCGGGATCATTTTCGAACGCGCTCGGTGCTGCTCGCGGTCTCCGGACTCTTCCTGGGGGCCTGGCCGACGGTCATTGCGATGGTCATGACCGCGGCGTTCCGTCTGTCGCTGGGCGGGGAAGCCGGCTGGACCGGAGTCGCCGTCATTCTGGCTTCCGGTGCGATCGGCCTCGTCTGGCGGCGGCTGCGGCGGCGTCCGCTGGAGGACGTGTCCTGGCGCGATCTCGGTGCGCTCGGCCTCGTCGTTCATCTCGTGATGCTGGCGCTCATGTTCACGCTGCCGTGGGAAATCGCGTTGCGCGTCGTGCGAGCCGTAGGCGTGCCCGTCATGGTGGTTCATCCGCTGCGCCACCGTCGCACTGGGCGTTTTGTTTGCCCAACGGCTGCGGACTACCGTGCGACGGCGGCGTTGTCGAAGAGAGAGACCCGTTTCCGGCTTCTCGCCGAGAACGCGCGGGATCTGATCTTCCGCTACGAATTCACCCCGAAGCGCGGCTTCGCCTACGTCAGTCCCTCCGCCACGAGCCTGACCGGGTACACGCCCGAGGAGTATTACGCCGATCCGCATCTCGGATTCAAGCTGGTTCACCCCGAGGACCTGCCCCTCGCGGAGGCCGCGCGGCGCGGTGAGGTCTCGCCGGAGCCACTCGTCCTGCGATTGATCCGGAAGGATGGGGAGGTCTTCTGGGCCGAGCAGCGCAATACGCGCATCTTCGATGAGCACGGGAATCTCACGGCAATCGAGGGCATCGCCCGGGACATCACCGGCAGCAGACAGGCCGAGGAACGTTTGCGCCTGGCTCTCAAGGCCGCAAATCAAGGCTTGTACGACCTCAACGTTCAGACGGGCGAAGCGACGGTCAGTGAAGAGTACGTCCGGATGCTCGGCTACGATCCAGCTGGGTTCCGCGAGTCGAACAAGGCCTGGATCGAGCGGCTGCATCCCGATGACCGGGAGGCGATGTCGGCAGTGTATCGGGACTACATCGCCGGCCGGCTGCCGGAGTATCGCGTGGAGTTTCGTCAGCGCACTCGAACCGGCGACTGGCTGTGGATTCTCTCCCTCGGCAGTCTCGTCTCGTGGGACGCCGAGGGGAAGCCGCTGCGCATGATGGGAACGCACACCGACATCATGGCGCTCAAGATGGCCGAGCAGCAGACGCGCGACGCCCAGGAGGAGACGGCGCGGCTGCTGGCAGAGGCCGAGCGATCCCGCCGGGCTCTCCTCAGCCTGGTGGAGGACGCAGTCGGCGCAGCGCGTGCGCTCGAAGGTGCGAATCGCGACCTCGAATTGCAGATCGTCGAGACGAAGAGATCGGACGAAGCGCACCGGCGGCTTGCCACGGTCGTGGAGCAGGCCGCTGAAACCATCGTCGTCACGGACCTCGACGGCACGATCGTCTACGTCAATCCGGCATTCGAACGAATCACCGGGTACACACGGGAAGAGGCGATCGGGCAGAACCCGCGGATTCTCGGCAGTGGCAAGCAGACTGCCGAGTTCTACCAGGAGCTCTGGACCACGATCAGCCAGGGTCGCGTGTGGCAGGGCCACTTCATCAACCGGCGCAAGGACGGAAGCCTCTACGAAGAAGAGGCCACGATCTCCCCCGTGCGCGACGCCTCGGGAACCATCATCAATTACGTGGCCATCAAGCGCGATGTCACGGCGGAGATTGCCCTCGGGGAGCAACTCCGGCACGCGCAGAAGATCGAAGCCATCGGGACGCTGGCCGGAGGTGTCGCACACGATTTCAACAATCTCCTGCAGGCGATGCTCTCGATCGTTCAGCTTCTCAAGAGAAAGGGCGCCGAGTCGCCGCGCAATGTCCAGCATCTGAGCCAGCTGGAAAAGACGATCCGGCGTGGCTCTGACCTCACACGACAGCTCCTGCTGTTCGCGCGACGTGAAATCAGCAAGCGGGACAACTCTGGACCTCAACCAGATTCTGCGTGACCTCATGGAGTTCTTGCATCGCGTCGTGCGCGCAGACATCCGTCTGAGCGTCGAGCCGGCGAACGTCCCGCTCCGGATCAGCGCGGATCGCGGACAAATCGAACAGGTCATCATGAATCTCGCGGTGAACGCGATCGATGCGATGCCCGAGGGAGGGGCGCTGTCCATCGTTACCGGCGGTGACGAGAACGCAGCGTGGCTCCAAGTCTCCGATACCGGAACAGGGATTCCCGAGGCGATCCGCGACCGGATCTTCGAGCCGTTCTTCACGACCAAAGTGGCCGGCAAGGGAACGGGGCTTGGCCTGTCCGTCGTGCACGGGATCATCGCTGCCCACGGGGGACGGATCGACGTCGAATGTCCTGCCGGAGGGGGGACCCATTCCGGGTCGAGTTGCCGCTCCAGGGTCCGGCTGCTGTGCCCGAACCCGTTGCGCCGTCAGAGGAAGACGTGCCGACTGGGCGCGGCGAGCGCGTGCTGCTCGTCGAGGATGACCAGGCCGCGCGGGAAGGCCTGTCGGGGATTCTCGAGATGCTTGGCTACTCAGTCGTCGCGGTCGGCGCGGGAGAAGAGGCCGTCGGCATCGACGAACAGGTGCCGTTCTCGGTCGTGCTGACCGACTTCATGCTTCCGGGGATGCCTGGAATCGAAGTCGTCCGCCGACTTCGCGAACGCTGGCCGGCGATGAAAGCCATCCTGATGTCGGGCTATACGGCTCCGGGCGTGGTCGAGGCCGCGGTCGCAGCGAACGAATTGCGATTCCTGCAGAAACCGTTCGACATGGCCGATCTGGCGCGGACTCTGCGTGATGTAATTCAAATCAGCCTTCCGATGTTCCGGAGCGTCCATAATTCGGACGATGAGCGGGAATGCAACGGCCCGTTCTCGCGTCTCATGCGCCCGTAACTGCTGGCAATTGAGTAGCTTACCTGAAACGCCGGCTGGCCGCCGGATTGCGTCGGTGGAGGATCCATGACCTGAGCCTTGAGATCCGCCCGCCGAGTTCCTCGCGCCGTTCTCGATCCTCTGATGAGGAGGTCACTTGTCGACCTCGCGGACGATCACCGGCACGCGCCGATCGCTCGATGTACGACAGCAAGGGGAGCGGTCGCAACCGCGTCACGCAGGGCTGAAATGTGAGGAGACACGAATGGACTCTGTAGCCGCGACACGACATGAATCCCAACTGATCGTCATTCTCGACGACGATGTCAATATCACCGGCGTGCTCGCTGAAGGGCTGGAGCGAGAGGGACGCACGGTCGTGACCTGCAACGATCTGGAGTCAGCGCAGGTGGTCGTCGAACGCCTGAAACCGTCGCACGTGATCTCCGACATTCGTCTGTCGGGGCCGTTCGGCTTCGAGGGGCTCGACTTCATCCGTTTCGTCCGGCAGCACTCTCCCGAGAGCCGGGTCGTTCTGATGACGGGAGATGCGCCGGAAGCGCTCCAGCTCGAGGCGTCGGAACGCGGCGCCGTCGGATTTCTGCGAAAACCTTTCGATATCGCCGACCTGGATCGCGCCATCGACCTGTTGTCGTGTTCTGCGCTGTCCTCGTCTGCAGGCGACGCACCGATCATCCATATGCCACTGCTCGACGAGATCATCACCAGCGATTCACTGAAAGCGTTCTTTCAGACGATCGTGTACCTGCCGGACGGCAAGGAGTCGCTCGGCTACGAGTCTCTTGCGAGGTACGACGGCAATTCGCTTCTGCGCGATCCGGAAGTGCTCTTTCAATATGCGATGCGAAAGCAACGGGTCGAAGACCTCGAGCTGGCATGCGTCAGCCGCAGTCTTCGCCTCGGCGCGCGGCTCGCCGCGCGCGGGTCTCTATTCCTGAACATTCACCCTCATGTTCTCTCGCAGAGCACAAAAGTCGGCGACATCCTGACGCGAGGCTGCCAGCAGTTCGGCATCCCGCTCGATCGAATCGTCCTCGAGATCACGGAGCAGGCATCGCTGCATGCGGGGCCGCAGCTTTTCGAGAACGTCGAACAACTTCGCGCCGCTCGGCGTCCGCTTTGCGTTCGACGACATGGGTGTCGCCTTCTCGCATCTGCCTTTCATCGACAAACTGCGTCCATCGTTCCTGAAGGTCAGTCAGGAGTTCGGAACCGCGTTCGAACAGGACTCGACGAAACTGAAGCTCGTCGGCAACCTTCAATCGCTCGCGCGCGATTTCGAATGCGAGTTGATCCTCGAAGGAATCGAAGAGCGTTCGACGGCGGAGATGGCTGCGCGGATGGGGATCAAGTATGGCCAGGGATTCCTGTTCGGCCGTCCCGCGGATCCTGAATCGTTCGGCGTCTGAGAACGAGCGCTGCCGAGAGCGTGGTCGAAGTGGATAGGCTCGACGCACTCACCGTTCTCTGAAGATCAGCTCCGCGGAGTCGCGTCGACCACGACCGGAAACGGGTAGCGCCCCTCGCGTGCCTGGGCACCGAGGACCAGGCGGACCTTCAGAGCGAGGGCTTCGCGGCCGGCAGCGACCGGTCGCGGTCGCGTGATCATGCTTTCCTGAAGGACGTTGACCGCGAGATCGCTGGACGTCAGCTCGGCCGACGCGAACGTGGGATCGATGTTGACGAGGCGGAGGACGTACCCGTTGCGAGCGTTCGTGCGGACGTTGATCCGGAGCGGCGAGGCCAGCTCGACGAATCCGCGGCGGAGATCCTCGGACGTCACGGCGACTTCCTGAGGCTGCTCGTCAACCGTAGCGATTGCCCGTGCCACCACCGTCACGGACACCTGGATCGCGGCCGAACGGCTTTCCGCGGATGCGGACAGCGGCGCGATTGCAGAGAGAAGGGCGAGCGAAGCGATCATCCGTTTCATTTCGATTGGTGAAGCACTCAACGCCTGTACCGAGTCCGGTTTTTGACGTAAATCATTCTGTCGATGTGACTTGTCGGTGGACGTCCGGGGTTGGATCTGTTCAGAAATTAGACAGGTGTATGATCTGCGGTCATGACGGAGATCAAGCGACGAATCCTGATCATCGATGACGACCCGTCGATCCTCTCCGGATTGGAAGGGTTACTCGCCGACGAGTGGGAAGTCCGCGTTGCGGCGACCGCACGCGAGGGAATCGTCGGATTCGGGGAGTTCTCTCCCGACGTCGTTCTTCTCGATGTCGGGCTGCCGGACGCTTCGGGCCTCGACCTTCTGTCTCAATTCAAGATGTACTCGGAGACGATCGCGGTCGTGATGATGTCGGGCGCCGGAACGCTCGAGCGTGTCATCGAGTCGATGAAGCACGGCGCGGAGACGTTCCTCCAGAAGCCGTTCGACTACGACACGCTTTCCATCACGCTCGAGCAGGCCTGTCGCATCGCGGCGCGTCAAAAGGAGGTCCTCGCGTTCCGGCGCGGCGAGCGCAGCGAGGCGCAGCGCATGGCAGGAGTGTCGCCGGCCATCCAGCATCTCAACTCGGTTCTGCCGAACATCGCCCGCGCGCCCTCACCGGTTCTGATCGACGGTGAATCGGGAACGGGCAAGGGCGTGCTGGCGCGGCTGATTCACAACTCCTCGCAGCGCGCGCGCGCGCCGTTCGTCGATCTCAATTGCGCGGGACTCTCCAAGGAGCTGCTCGAATCGGAGCTGTTCGGGCATGAGCGCGGCGCGTTCACGAACGCGATGAGCACGAAGCCGGGGCTGTTCGAGATCGCAGGCGACGGCACGCTCTTTCTCGACGAGATCGGCGAGATGGAGCTCACGGTGCAGGCGCGCCTGCTGAAGGCACTCGAAGAAAAGCGCTTTCGCCGCGTCGGCGGCATTCGCGACCTGAAGGCCGACTTCCGGCTGATCGTGGCGACGAATCGCGATCTTCCGGCTGAAGTTGCCGCCAACCGTTTTCGTACGGATCTCTATTACCGGCTCAACGTCGTCCGGCTGACCATGCCGGCGCTGCGCGAACGGATCGAGGACCTCCCGATCCTTGTCGAGGAAATTCTCCGGCCGCTCGCGAAGGAAATGGGGCGCCCTGTTCCGCAAGTCAGCGAGCTCGCCGTGAAGAAGCTCATCGCGTATCCGTGGCCGGGGAATGTCCGCGAGCTGCGCAACGTGCTCGAGCGAGCGATGCTGATGGCGAGCGGAAGCGAGATTCGAAGCGAAGATGTGACGCTCGAGCGCGACGTGAAACTCGCGGCGGGATCGGGGGAGGGCATGATGCCCACCGAGGAGTGGGACATCCAGCCGCTCGAAACGATCATCGCGACGTATGCCGCCGCGGCGGTGAAAGCGACGAAAGGGAACGTGCGGAAAGCGGCGCGGAAGCTCGAGATCAGCCCCTCGACGCTGTACGCACGGCTCGGACCCGTCGGAAAACCGTAGCGAGCCCGCATGTCTCACGATCCGGGGGCGGGCCAGCCCCCCATACGCGCTAACTTGTCCACTCGCGAGGTGTCATCCTGAGCCCTCACGTCGCGCGGAGCCTGCCCTGAGGAGCGAAGCGACGAAGGGCGCTCCTCAGGGCAGGCTCCGCGAAGGATCTCAAAATGCGGGAATCACGGCTCCGGCATCTTGAGATCCTTCGGACGCTTCGCGTCCTCAGGATGACCCGCGATTCCGATCTGCGGCGGTCGGGCGCAGCCCGCGCCTGCCTGGCCTCGGAATCGCGGGAAACCTACTCATTCCTGTCATCCCGAGCGGAGCGAGGGATCTCAGAATGCGGAAATCACGGCTCCGGCATCTTGAGATCCTTCGGACGCTTCGCGTCCTCAGGATGACCCGCGATTCCGATCTCCGGCGGTCGGGCGCCGCCCGCGCCTGCCGGAGCCGCGCCCGGACGATGGCGATCCGTCCAGAGGCTGCACAGGTGTTCCGCATCCGAACGGGACCACGTCGTCGCGTTTGGAGCTAATTCATTGATGTAGCTCGAGTTGGTCTTCTGCAGCCGCAGGCATCCCGTTTGGTCTGTTATGAGGGCGCCGGAGGAGGCGCCATGACCCGAATCCTCGTAGTAGACGACGAAACTGCCGTGACCGATGGACTGACCTCGCTATTCCGCCTCGAACATTTCGACGCGGTCGGAGCCTACGATCGGGAGGCGGCCCAAAAGGCGATCGAGGGGGAGTTCTATCCGGTGATCCTGGCCGACTTCCGGCTGAAGACCGAAGAGGAGGGGCTCCTTCTGCTCGACGCGATCCGGAGGATGAGCCCCCGCTCGAGAGTCGCGAGCCTGACGGCGTTCGCCACGCCGGCGCTCGAAGACGAGCTCAAGAGCCACGGCTCTGCGGTCGTCCTCCACAAGCCGATGGAGTTCGCCGAGATCCTCGCCGTCGTCGGCGAGCTGCTCGCGACGATCGAAGCGGAAGCGGAGGCGCAGAAGGCGACGAGCGAAGGCGTTGCTCGACCTCACCGCGCTCTACGAGAAGGTGCAGAAGGTCCTCTTCGCGATTCCGCAACGGCGATACGGGCTCACCGTCGAGCAGACCGACGAGCTGGTTCAGGAGGCGTGGGCGCTCTTTCTCGAGAAGAAGGAGACGGTGCGCTCGCCGGGGCCGTGGCTCGCCGGGACCGTCGTGAACCTCGCCCGGCAGACGATTCAGAGGAGGGTGCGGCTCGCCGAGACCTCGATCGACGACCCGGAGGGGGGGATCGCGGTCTCTCCGAGCGCGTCCGCCGGAACCCTCGAGACGCTCATCGTCCGGCAGGCGCTCGGCCGCGTCGACGAGAGGACGCGCCTCCTCTGCACTCTGATCGGGATGGAGGGGCGATCGTACGAAGAAGTCGGCGAGATCCTCGGGCTCCCGATCGGATCGGTCGGCCCGCTCTACATCCGGGCGAAGGGCCGGCTGCGGAAGACGATGGCCGGAGCGAATTGACCATCGCGTCCCAGTCTTTCTAGATACGGTTTTCCATCGCCGCCTCGATCTCGCCGCGCAGCTGCTCGAACGTGTACGGCTTCATCAGGAAGCGCACGTTCGGCTTCTCGAGGTAACCGCTCAGACGTCTCGCCTCGCCGTGGCCGGTCGAGAAGACCACGGGAAGACCCGGCCAGCGGGCGAGCGCGCGCTCGCACACCGTGGCTCCATCCATGTCGGGCAGGCCGATGTCGAGGATCATGACCGTCGGCCGGGCGCGCTCGAGATCGGCGAGAGCGTCGGCTCCCGTCGGCGCGATCCGCACGCGCATGCCGGCCTCCTCGAGGACGTGCGCGAGGCCCGCCGCGACCGTCTCGTCGTCTTCGACGAGGAGGACCTCGCCGGCGAGCCCGACGGCGCGTCCGGTTTCGGGCTCGGCAGCGTGCTCGGGGGGCGCCGCCTCAGGGAGAAAAACGTGGAACGTCGATCCTTCCCCTTCGGCGCTTTCGACGAACAGAAGGCCGCCATGGGCGGCGATCGTCTTGTACACGATTGGAAGCCCCAGGCCCGTTCCCTTCCGCTTTGTCGTGAAGAACGGCTCGAACAGATGCTGGAGAGTACCGGCATCCATCCCCGTTCCGTTGTCGCTGACGCGGATCGCGACCCAGCGGTGGCCGCTTTGGGGGAGGGCGCCGAACGAGAACTGCGTTCCGGGCTCGGCCAGGTCGGCGGCGAGAGCGACCTGCCCGGGTTCCGATCCGATGGCGTCGCGGGCGTTCACGAAGAGGCTGCTCAGCACCTGTCCGAGTTGTGAAGGGTCCGCATCGAGGTAGAAGTCCTCCTCCGGGATCGTCATCGACCACGCGGCCTTCGTGCTCACGATCTCGCGACACTCCTCGGCGATCGAGCGGAGCCACGCGCGTCCTTCGAAGACCTGGCGATGAGGCTCTTCTTCGCGCGCAAAGCGGACGATCTCCTGGGTGACGCCCCGCCCCCGCCGCACCGCTTGCCGGATCTGTTCTCCCGCGTTCCGGTAGTTCGTGTCCGTGCTGCGGGCGACGATTTCCGCGAAGGTGAGGATGCCCATGAGAACGTTGTTCATCTCGTGCGCGATCGCCGATGCGAGACGCCCGAGACCGGAGAGGCGCTTCGCTTCCTCGAGCTGCTCCTCGAGACGCATCCGGTCCGAGACGTCGATGAACGAGATGGCCCGTCCGATCACCGTTCCGGCTTCGGCGATCGGAGAGACCGTGACATCGCAGGGAAGGAGCGAACCGTCGCGACGGCGGAGGCGGTGGTCGTAGAGCTTCGTGGACTGCCCCTCGTTCGCGCGGCTCACGGCAGCGTTCGCCTCCGGCGGCACGTTCGATGCGCCGCCGTACACGATCTCCTGGATGGGCCGGCCGAGGATCTCCTGTTCGGAGGTGCCCAGGCTCTCGCACGCAGCGCGGTTGATGAGCGTGCAGCGGCCGTCGAGATCCACCGCGAAAAGCCCGGCGTCCGTCGACCCGAGAAGCAGATGGACCTGCCGCGCGAACGTCTCGCGCTCCTCGTCGATCCGTTTGCTCTCGGTGACGTCCTGCGCCGTCCCGACGAAAAGCCGGGCCTCGCTGTCAGGGCCGGGGACCGGGTCTCCCCTCGCTTCGAGCACGCGCACTGCCCCATCGCGCCGGATGATGCGGAAGGTGACCGGAGACGGTTTTCGCCCCGCCCGCGCGATGTTGATGCCCGCGGCGAGCTTCGGTAGATCGTCCGGCACGACCATGTCGCGCGCGAAGCTGGGCGGGATGGGGCCGGGAAACGGCTCCAGACCGTAGATCCGGAACAGCTCGTCCGACCAGAACGCCTCCCGCGTCTCCAGATCCCACTCGTAGCTTCCGAGGTGGGCGATCTGCTGGGACTGAGCGAGCTGCCTCTCCCGCCGCTCGAGGCGCGATCGCGCGGAGGCTTCGAATTCGTGGATCTGCTGGATCCTGCGAAAGACCAGAAAATGGAGCAGCAGCCCGCTCGACGCGACCCAGAAAGGCCCTGGATCAGAGAGATCGTGAGGATCGGCCGGTCGGCGCGGCTGCCGAGTCCCAGGAAGACCACGTCCGAGAGGACAATCCACGCGACGCTGATCGAGACGTACGTCAGCGTGATCGACCAGACCGAGCGCCCTGGGGGGGGCCGGGCGCAGAGCTGGAAGATGACCGAGATTTCACGCTTTCTCTTGTCCTTCCAGGCTGGGCGGAGAATACACCGAACGCGGCACGGATCGGCAACAGAAAGCGGCGACGCATGCCCGGTCGGCCGCGGTGTTGTCAATGCGACGTCACAGGTCGACGATGCGTGATCCCCGTGTATCGATCGCCAGGGCACGGCGACTGACGGACGAGTGAGAACCGGAGGGAAGGGCTGCCCCGCAAGCGCGTTCACGGTTCGCTCGGCGTCGGCGCGACGGGCGTGACGGCGGCCTCGTCTTCCTCGCCCGTCCGGATCCGGTACACCTTCTCGACGGGCAGGACGAAGATCTTGCCGTCGCCGACCTCGCCGGTGCGCGGCGGCGGAGAGGATCGCGCGACGGTCGGCTCGACGAAGTGGTCCGAGACGCCGATCTCGAGGCGGACCTTCTCGGAGAGCTCCATCTTCACGGTCGTGCCGCGGTAGGTCTCGACGCGCTCGGTCTCGCCGCCGTGCCCCTGCACGCGGCTGAATCGTCAGCCCGCGCACCTCGGCGCGGAAGAGCGCCTCGAGGACGTCGTTGAGCTTCTCGGGGCGGACGATCGCGACGACGAGCTTCATGCCGGCCTCCCTCGGCTGGCGCGGCGGCGGGGACGAGGCTGGCGAGCCGCTCGGCAGACGAGGATCGCGCCCTCTCCGCGCGTGTAGGCCTCTTCGCCGTGCTGGCGTGACGTCCAGGCCGAGGCCCTCTTCGCGCGGATCGCGCGCAGCGGAAGCGCGAAGGCGACGAGCCGCAGGATGACGAACGTCGCCGCCGCGCTCCAGACGATCGTCGCGAGGACGCGCGAGCGCCTGGACGAGCGAGCTGCCGCGGGTTGCCGAAGAGGAGCGCCGTCGGCCGCGCCGTTCCACGACTTCTGCGCGAGGACGCCGGTCAGGAGCGCGCCGACCGTACCCGCCGAGGCCGTGCGCGGCGACGACGTCGAGCGAGTCGTCGAGGCGCGTCCGCGCGCGCCAGAGAGCGCGAAGTAGCTCGGGACCGCCGCGAGCGCGCCGAGCAGCGAGCGCCGAGAGCGGGCAGACGAAGCCGGCCGCCGGAGTGATCGCGACGAGGCCGACGACGATCGCCGTCGCGCGCCGACCGCGGTCGCCTTCCGGTGCGCGAGAGGTCGAGGAGCGTCCAGACGACGAGGGTCGCGACCGGCGCGAGCATCGTGTTGACGAAGGCGAGGGCCGCCGACTCGTTCGCGGCGAGCGCGCTGCCGCCGTTGAAGCCGAACCAGCCGAACCAGAGGAGCCCGGCGCCGAGCAGCGTGAACGGGACGTTGTGCGGGAGGAGCGCCTGGCGGGCGTAGTCCTTGCGCGGCCCGAGCACCAGGGCGGCGACGAGCGCCGCGCGGCCGCGTTGACGTGGACGACGGTGCCGCCCGCGAAGTCGAGCGCGCCGAGCTTCGCGAGCCAGCCGCCGCCCCAGACCCAGTGCGCGACCGGCGCGTAGACGACGAGCGACCAGAGCGTGAGGAAGGCCAGGTAGGCGCCGAACCGCATCCGCTCGACGATCGCGCCGGAGATCAGCGCCGCGGTGATGATCGCGAACGTCCCCTGGATACGCCATGAAGAGGAGGTGCGGGATCGTCCCGTGCGCCTCGAGGCCGACGCCGGCGAGCAGGAGAGCGCGAGAGGCCGCCGAGCCAGCGCGAGCCGGCGCCGAACGCGAGCGAGTACCCGGCGAGCGCCCAGCCGACGCCGACGAACCCGAGCGAGGCGAAGCTCATCATCATCGTGTTGAGCGCGTTCTTCGCGCGCACGAGCCCGCCGTAGAAGAAGCCGAGCGCGGGGGTCATCAGGAGGACCAGCGCCGTGGAGACGAGCATCCAGGCGGTGTCGGCTGCGTTGATCGTCATGAGATCCCCTTGTGCAGGACGAGTGGATTGAATTGGCTCGGGAGATTGTACGCCCGAGCCCGAGCCCCGATTTTTCGTGAATTCGAGACTTGCGTGCTGCACTGGCGGAAAGGCCGGGCTCGGGCTCGGGCGCGGGCTCGGGAAAAGCGCGGTGCGGGCCGCGTTCGCGCGCCCGGGCTTTCTGCCACGAGGAACCGAGAACGAAGAAGGGAGCACGCAGCACGGACGACGGAGAACGAGAACGCCCTTTTCGCGCTACGATTGCGTCACATCGTCCTCAGGAGGTCGTGCAATGTCGGAAGGAAGCTCCCGCCGCACGTTCGTCTCGTCCGTCGGAAAAGGGGTCGGCCTCGCTGCGCTGAGCTGGGGCGCGGTCGCGGCGCTCGCCGAGGAGCTCGAGGCGGCGACGAGAAAGTGGCGGGGCTCACGCCCGACGAGGCCGCGCGCGACAGGACTTCTGGTTCCAGGTCCAGCAGGCGTTCACCACGGGCCGCGGGATCACGAACCTCAACAACGGAGGCGTCTCCCCCTCGCCGCGGATCGTGACCGAAGCGCTCGTCCGCTACCTCTGGCAGCAGGAAGAAGCCACGGCGTACACCCTGTGGCAGATCCTCGAGCCGCAGAGCAAGACGATCCGCGCGGGGCTCGCGCGCGCGTTCGGCTGCGATCCCGAGGAAATCGCGATCACTCGCAACGCCTCGGAATCCCTGGAGACGGTCCTCATGGGGATCGACCTCCAGCCGGGAGACGAGATCCTCACGACGAGCCAGGACTATCCCCGCACGCTGACCACGCTCCGACAGCGCGAACAGCGCGAGGGGATCCGCGTGACGCTGATTCAGATTCCGGTGGTCGCCCAGGACCCGGCCGAGATCACGGCGGCGTTCGAGCGCGCCATCACCCCCCGCATGAAGATGATCCTGATCTCGCAGATGGCGAACATCACGGGCAGATCACCCCCGTACGAGAGGTCTGCGCGCTGGCGCGGCGCGAGGGATCGACTCGGTCGTCGACGGCGCCCACTCGTTCGCGCACTTCGCCTTCACGCGCGACGAGCTCGGGTGCGACTACTTCGCGATGAGCCTCCACAAGTGGCTCTACGCACCGAAGGGCACGGGGCTGCTCTACGCGCGCCGGGACAAGATCGGGAAGATCTGGCCGCTGATGGCGGCGGAGAAAAAGCAAGCCTCGGATATCCGGAAGTTCGAGGAGATCGGGACGCACTCGGCCGCGCCGCGGCTCGCGATCGGCGAGGCGCTTCTCTTCCACGAGGGCATCGGCGCCGCGCGCAAGGAGGCGCGCCTTCGGTTCCTCTCGCGCTACTGGATGAACCAGGTGAAGTCCTACCGAACGTTCGCTTCCACACGCCGTTCGACCACCGCTCCTGCGCGATCGCGACGGTGGAGATCGAGGGGCTCGAGCCGGGCGCCGTGACCTCGCATTCATGTCGAAGTACAAGATCTTCACGACGCCGATCGGTCACGAGCAGTTCCGCGGGGTGCGCGTCACGCCGAACGTCGCCACCACCCTCCCCGAGCTCGACCGCTTCGCGCAGGCGCCTGGAGAGGATCGCGCGGAACGGGATCCCGGTGTGACGTAGCAGGTAGCGGCCAGCAGGGAGCAGGCAGAAGGGACCGAACTCCGATTCGCGCACCACCCCTCCGCCCGGATCCCTCGCTACACTCGGAATAGCGGGAAGCTCACTCATTCCGCCACCCGAGCCTTCACGTCGCGCTTCGCGCTCCTCACGGCAGGCTCCGCGAAGGATCTCAAAATGCGGGAATCACGGCTCCGGCATCTTGAGATCCTTCGGACGCTTCGCGTCCTCAGGATGACCCGAAATTCCGATCGACGACGGTCCGGCGCAGCCCGCGCCTGCCGGAGCCTGCCCTGAGGAGCGCTAAGCGCGACGTGAGGGCTCGGGATGACAACGTGCGCTGCCGTCGTCTCACCTGCTACCTGGTACCTGCTACGATTCCCCTATGAGAAAAGTCATCGCCGCCGCGGCCCTCGCCGCGGCGCTTCTCGTCGCGCCGGATCTCCGCGCCCAGCGGAGCCTCCGCTGGACCTCGGTCGAGGTCGATGCCCGCCTCGAAGCCGACGGGCGCCTCCGCGTCCAGGAGCGCCAGAGCTACGTCTTCGACGGCGACTGGAACGGGGGCGAGCGGACCTTCCGCCTCGAGTCCGGGCAGGAGCTCGAGCTGCATTCCGTTTCGCGCGTCGATCCCACGACCGGCGCGGAGATGCCTCTCGAGCGGGGCGGCCTCGAGCGCGTCGACCAGTATGACTTCACCGATTCGAAGACGCTGCGCTGGCGGAGCCGTCTTCCGGAAGATCCGCCGTTCGAAGGCGAGCGGATCACCTACGTCCTCGACTACACCCTCGCGAACATTCTCGTCCGCCGCGGCGAAGGCTATCTGCTCGATCACGAGTTTCTTTTCTCCGACCGCGCGGGCCCCATCGAGCGATTCACGCTCGATCTCGACATCGACGAGGCCTGGCGCGCGGACGAGCCGAAGGTCCACCGCGAGATCACGGACGTCGGACCAGGAGAGAAAGCCCTCGTCCGGATTCCGCTCGAGTACGTCGGCGTGGGCGCCCCGGCGGCGCGTCCCGACCGCACGCCGCGCCGCGTCGCCGTCCTCGGGCTGATCGCCGCCGGCGCCCTCCTCGCGTGGATCGCGTTCGCCTCGCGCGAGAACCGCCTCGGCCGCTTCGACCCTCTGCCGCGGATCGACCGGGGATGGATCGAACAGCACCTTCTTCCGATCCGCGCGGAGACCGTGGGCGCGGCCTGGGACGGCGAGGTCAAACAGTCCGAGGTCGCCGCGCTCCTCGCCCGTCTCGTCGCGGAGAAGAAGGTCGAGACCGAGACCGTCGGCGAGCCGGACAAACCCGAGCTCAGGATGGACCTGAAGGTCCCTCGCGAGCAGTTTTCCGGGTACGAGCGCGCGCTCGTCGACGGGTTCTTCTTCGAGGGCGACTCGACGGGAACGGCCGCGATCCGGGAGCACTACGAATCGAGCGGCTTCGATCCCGTCGCTCTCATCAAGGGCGACGTGACGCGCGAGGCCGACGCACTCTTGCCGGGCGAGAAATCGCGCGGCATCGCAGGGTGCGTGGGCACGCTCTTCTTCTTCGTACTTCTCGGGTTCTGCGATCTTCATGATGCCGGAGGAGCGGCGCGTCGTCGGATTCGTCGCGGGCGGCGTCAGTTTCGTCCTCTTCGCGATCGCCTGCTCGATCGGCAAGCGGTGGGAGAGCCGGCCGGACTTCGGGCGGAGACATGCGCTCGGGATGCTCGTCCCCTGGGCGCTGCTCCTCCTGGCCGTCGCCGGCGTGTCGATGGCGGAGCCGCCGCTGGTCGCGGAGGTCCTCTTCGCCGCCGCCGCGGTGGCCGGGATCGCCACGTCCGCCGGCGTCGCGAGCTCGAAGCAGAGCCGGACCGCGATCGAGTTCCGCAGGAAGCTCGCTGCGGTCCGCTCATTCTTCATGGAAGAGCTCGCGCGGCCGGCCCCGGCGCTCGAGGACGCATGGTTCCCGTACGTGCTCGCGTTCGGCCTCGCGAAGCAGGCGGAGTCGTGGTTCCAGGCATTCGGCGGCGCGAGCCGCGGAGCGGGCGCGATCGTGCATTCGACCTCTTCCTCGTCGTCGAGCGGTTCGCAAGGATCGGGATGGAGCGGAGGCGGCGGCTGGTTCGGCGGCGCCGGCGCGAGCGGCACCTGGGTCGCCGCCGCGACGGGCGTCGCTGCCGGCGTTGCCGCGCCGAGCTCGAGCTCCAGCGGCGGCGGGGGCGGGGGCGGGGGGTCGTCGGGCGGCGGGGGCGGGGGAGGGGGTAGTTCGGTCCTGCCAAGGCTCGGATACTGGAACCGAAAAGCCGGGCACGGGCGCGGGCGCGTGCACGGGCCAAGGTCCTTGCCGCGGAGAACGGAGAACGGAGAACGGAGACCGGGTCTATCGCACAGCCCAGCACTCGATCTCGACGCGGGCGCCGAGGGCGAGTCCGTTCGCGCCGAGGAGCGCTGCGCGTCGGGCTTTGTGCTTGGGGGGGAAGTAGGTGACGTAGACCTCGTTCATCGCCGCCCACTCGCGCACGTCGGCGAGCATGTGCCTGCACTTCACCACCCGGTCCATCGACGATCCCTTGGCGCTTCGAGGATCTGCGCGGATGTTCTCCATCGTCTGCCGCGTCTCCCCCGAATGCCGCCGTCGACCAGCTTGCCGGAGGCTGTTGATCCCGACCTGGCCGGAGAGGTAGAGCATGTTTCCTACGCGGACCGCGTCGGAATACGGGCGCCCTTCCGTCGCGGGCGAGGTGTAGTACTCGACGTCCGGCGCGGTCGCGCACCTCACGAAGAGAAGCGCGCACATGAGAAAGATAGGTCGCATCAGGTGACCCTCCTCGGGTCGACCTCGGCCCGCGTGCAATATTTCACTTCCTACTTCCTACTTCCTACTCTGCTCCTACTTCCGTCTTCCGCTTGATTACTCATCAGCGCCGGGTCGTCCGGCAGCAGCCCGGCCCGCGGCAGGCGCCGGGTCAGCTCGCGCCACCCCGGCTCGAGCGCGAACGCGCGCGCGAACAGGGGCAGAGCCTCGTCGACCCGTTGCATGGTCACCAGCGCGACCGCGTGCCAGTAGATCATCTCCGCGACCCGGCTTTGCGGGATGCCGGGCGTCGCCGCGGCGATGTCGGCCGCGGCGCTGTACTCGCGGAGCGCGGCCGCGTTGTCCTTGTGCTCGACCGCGAGGTCCCCGGCGTTCATGTGGTTGTACGCGCGCTGCAGCGCGACGAGCCGGCGCAGTTCCTCGAGCGGCCTGGGGTGATCGTCCACGCGCAGATCGAAGAGCCGGTCCTGCCAGGGGCGGCCGGTCGATTTCGCGCTCACGATGATGAGAGCGGCGGACTGCTTGCCGCGAATGTCTCCGCCCGCCGCCTGGGCGGCGTCGAGAGCCGCGAGGATCCGATCGGCGAGATCACCCTTGGTTTGCGTACGCCCTCGCCATCGCGGGCCAGACGCGGCTCGTTCGCCATCATGTTCGCCTGCACGGCGAAGCCGCGCCCGGCGCTGAACCTCCCGCCGTGGGGAACCGCAGGGAACCTCGGTAGCTTCCGGCGGTGGATCGCCGGCGATCCCTCCGGCAGCCGCGATGTCGCGGCTTCCCGTGAACGTCGCGACCGTTCCGCTCGGGTCGATCATCGCGACTTGCCGCACCTCGCACGCCGGGTCGCCGGCGAGGAGCGCCTGCAGCGCCTGGAGGCGCAGTTCTTTCCGGTGCGCAGGAGATCGAGCCCGAGCTCCCGTAGCGACGGATCGACGAAGCTCTGCGTAGCGACCGCGCCGACCCCCGCCTCCGCCCACGGGACGATCTGTCCGACGGCGAACCAGTGCGACTGCACGGCGACGCCGATCTCTCCGGTCGCCGCGTCGCGCGCGACGATCGAGAACGTGTTGACGGGGCGTTGCTGCGCGAGGAGCGGCTGCGCGAGAAGGAGGAGCACCACGAGGTTCTTCATGATGGAGCGAAATTATAGTAGGGGCGCCCCGCGGGCGCCCGGACCCCAGGTCGATCCGGAACGCGGATTGCGGACTCCAGGTCGATCCGGAACGCGGATTGCCGATCCCGGGCGCCCGCAGGGCGCCCCTACGGCCGCGATTCGTCGGCCCTCTCGATCAGTTCGCGCAGCGGATCCGCCACGCGTCCGGCGAGGATCGCGTACCCGCGCGCGTTCGGATGGATCTGATCGCTCCGGAGCGAGGGATCGCTCAGGATGCCGTCGAGCACATCCCGGACGAGAAGGCACCCTTCCTCTTCCGCAATCCGCTCGTACATCTCCTCGTAACCGGCTCCGGAGGCTCGGAAACCGAAAGCCGAGAATCACGACCATCGCCCCCGCGCCATGGATCCGCCGGACGATCGCGCGGAGGCTCTCCTCCGTGGACGCGAGCGGAACGCTCTGGAGGAAGTCGTTGCCGCCCAAGGCCGACGATCAACGATCCGCGGGTCGCGGGCGAGGACGTCCGCGTCGAGGCGCGCGAGCGCGGCCGCGCTCGTGTCGCCGCTCACGCCGGCGTTCAGCACGGGCGCTCCGAGGGCGCCTCGAGAGCTTCGACGGATAGTCCTCTCCGGCAGCCGCGCCGACGCCCGCCGTCAGCGAGTCGCCGAACGCGACGATCGCCGACCCGCGCGAGCCGAGGTTCGCCACTCTCGCGAACCCTGAGGGCCACACGGCCCAGATGACGACGATCAGGAGGAGGGCGGCCGCCGACAGGGCGAGTGCCCGGCGCGGGAATGGGGCGGACGACGGCCTGGAGCGTCGCACCGCAGGGTGAGCTCGTCCTCTCTCTCCTTCTACCTTCAGGATCGGGTTTCCTTCCCGTCGCGAGCCGTGTGCGATTCCATGATAGGCGACCTCGCGCCCGCCAGATCTTCTCCCTCTCCCCGGCGGGGACTGCGCTGAAGACTCGGGATCGTGTTCCGGGGAGAGGGCAGGGGTGAGGGGTACACCTGAACTGGACACCAAGAAATCGAGGACGGAGATCCCTACTCCAGAAAGAGCTTCGCGATCCTTTTCGCCGCTTCGATCGGCGCTCCCTCGTTGCGGTTCGTCAGGAGGACGACGGTCAGGCGCCTTTCCGGAATGCGGACGATCGCGTTGCGGAAGCCCCTCTGGTCTCACCGGTGTGAAAGAGCATCCGGTGGCCTTCGAGCGCCCCGATCCTCCAACCGTATCCGTAGGAGACTCCGGCCACGTCGGTCGCGACGGCGGGCGTGAACGCCTCTTCGAGCAGGGCCGCCGGGATGAGCGTGGGGCGTTCGAGCTCCGCGTCCCACCGCGCCAGGTCGGTCACGGAAGAATAGATCCCTCCATCGCCGAGAACGGCCGACGTGACGCTCTGGTCCGTCCGGTCCCACGCGGCGCCGCTCCGGCTGTGGCCGAAGGCGCGCCCGGGCACGTCGGGGCCGCCCTCGACGAATGCGAGCGTGCGGTTCATCCCGAGCGGCGCGAAGATCCTGCTCCGGAGGAATTCGGGGAAGAGCTCGCCGGAGGCGCGTTCTACGATCAGCGCCGAGAAGGGCGTAGCCGCTGTTGCTGTAGCGGTACGCCGATCCGCGCGCGAAATACGATGCGCTCTGGGCGGCGAGAAGATCGAGGACGTCGCGGTCGAGCACCTGCCTCGTCGCGTCCTTCGCGATGAGGTCCTCGTAGTCGACGATCCCGGAGGTGTGGGTCAGCAGATGGCGGATCGTGACGCCCTCGCCCCACGGGAAGCTCGCCGAGCCACGTCTCGATCGGATCGGCGAGCGTGAGCTTCCCTTCCCGGGAAAGGATCAGGATCGCCATCGCGGTGAACTGCTTGGTGACCGAGGCGAGGCGGTAATTCGTCGTCGCGGTAGCGGCGGCGCGGGCGTCTGCATGTGGGCGAGCCCCACCCCTTCGCGAGCGAGAGTCTTTCCCTCGTGGCGCACGAGGACAGATGCTCCGGGACCGTCGCCCGGTAGTCCGCCAGGATCGCGTCGACCCGAGCTCTCGATGTCGGCGGGCACGGAGGGGGGAGGGAATCGAGGCGCAACCGCTCAGCGGGAGGAGAAGGATGGCGAGAATGCTCCTTCGCATCCTTCAATTGTATGCGGCTCGGTCGTCTTTCGTGTTTCGAGGACGGAAAGGCCGGGCGCGGGCGCGTCCCGACGGAGAACGGAGAACGGAGAACGGAAAACGCAACGCCTCTCCGTCTACGGATACAACACCGGATTCAGCGCGCTCGCAGCGAGCTCGCCGGGATGGACGCCCGGAAGGAAGACTTCCAGGTCGACCCGCTGGTTCTCGTTGGCGGGATCCGCGGCCCTCGTTCCGTCCGCGTAATAGATGACGGTGAGCGCCTCGCGCACGCGATCCGAGGTGTTCGCGCTGGCCGAATGGAGAATCCCGCCGAGGTGAAAGCTGGCGTCGCCCGCGGCGAGAGGCCCGGTCGCGACGGGCCATCCGCGCTCTTCGATGAGAGCCGCGAGCTTCCGATCGATCCCCTCGGAGATGCCGGCGTTCCCGATCGATGTCGCGCGATGGGATCCGGAGGCGAAGGACATCCGGCCGGATCTCGAGCCCGACGTCCACGAGCGCGATCCACATCGTCACACTCCGATCGGTGTCGAGGGGCCAGTACCAGAGGTCCTGGTGCCAGGGGGTGCGCCCAGACCCGGGCGGCTTGAAGAGCGCCTGGTCGTGATAGAGGCGGACGGAGGGGACGTCGAGCAGGCGGGCCGGCGATGCGGGCGAAGCGGCGCGCGAACACGAGACGGCGGGCCGAATGACTGAGGCGCCAGACGTTGGTGACCTGGATGAAGAGCTTCGAATAGTCGTCGATCCGCCCCTGGCGGTCGCGCGAGCTTTCGATCGCGTTGACGACGTCCGCGAGAGAAGGGCGGAACGCCTCGAGCTCCTCGCGCGAAACGAGACCGGGCACGAGGACATGGCCGTCCCGCGCGAAGGTCTCCACGAGTGCCGGCGCGAGCGGGTGTTCGGAATCGAGCGAAGGGAGCGTTTCGACGGGCATCGGCCGCCGAGTCTACGCCATCGACCGACGATCTGCGGCAGCGGGCCGGACACGGGTCGCCGGCTTGCAGGGAGCGTTGACCGCCAGCCCCTCACCCCTGCCCTTCTCACCGCTCGCGGTCGTTCCGTTCGATCTTTCCCTCTTTCATGACGAAGAAGACCCTCTCGGTCTCGCGGATGTCGCGGAAGCGGATCGCCCGGGACGGCCACGATGTCGGCGAGCTTTCCCGGCTCCAGCGTGCCGAGCCGGTCGGAGAGGCCGAGGAGCTCGGCGGCGGACGAGGTGCCGGCCCTGAGAGCCGCCGCCGGCGCCATGCCGAGAGAGGACCATCATGCGTGAACTCTTCCGCGTTCCGCTCCGTGCGGGTAGACTGCGGCATCGGTGCCGAGCGCGATCTTCACTCCCTTCGCGAGCGCCTTCCGGAACATCTGATCGCGGGCGTGCGAACGCGGCGCTGCGCCTTCTCGGCGACGAGGAGGGGGGGATGTAGCGCCCCGCGTCGAGCCGCTCGCGCATCCCTTCGGCGGCCATCAGCGTCGGGACGAGCCAGGTGCCGCTGCGCCTTCATGAGTGTCGAGCGCCTCGTCGTCGAGGAAGGTCCCGTGCTCGATCGAATCGATGCCCTGCGCGGATCGCGCGCATACGCTCCCTCGGCTCCGTGCGCGTGGGCCGCGGCCTTCCTCTTGAGCGCGTGGGCTTCGTCGACGAGCGCGTCGAGCTCCGCCTGCGTGAGCTGTGGCGCGCTCTACGTCGTCGGTCAGCGAAAGGACTCCTCTCCGTGTCGCGCAGGTCTTGATGACGTCCGCCCCGTATTTGATGTTGCGGCGGACGGCGGCGCGGATCGCGTCGGGGCCGTCGGCGACGGCGTCCTCGATCCCGGAGCTCCGGTTGAGGAGGTCGGGCCGGTAGCCTCCCGTGGGTCGCAATGACCTCCCGTCGCGCCGATACCCTCGAACCGAAACGAGCATGCGCGGCCCCGCGATCTTTCCTTCGCGGATCGCGTTCCCTCATTTGCGACGTCGATTCAGATCACCCGAGCCGACGTCGCGGACCGTGGTGAAGCCGATGTTTCTAGCGTCCTTCGCGCGTAGACCGTGGCGTCGAGCGCCTGCTCGGCGGGGCTCTTCTTGAGCGCGTCGAGCTCGTCCTGCTTCCAGTCGTCGCTCGCCTCGGCCGTCAGGTGGGTGTGTGCTGTCGATGAACCCGGGGAGGAGGGTGGCGTCGCCGAAATCGAGGACGCGAGCCCCCTCGGGCACGCGGGCCCCCGGCCCCGCCGCGACGATTTTTCCGCCCGCGACGACGAGCAGGGCCGGCGAGACGAGCCGGTCGGCGCGGCCGTCGAACATCCGGGCCGCCCGGAGCACGATCGTCTCCCCCCCGGGGGACGCTGCTGCCGTCTGCGAAGGCCGCGCCGGACGCGGCGATGGCAAGGAAGAGGAACAGCCCGATGCGAAGTCTCGCGATCATGTCGACGCTCCAGCTCGATTGTTGAAGGCGCGTAGCGTCACATGTTTCGCGTTACGGAAGCAAGTCTGTGCCGATCCGACGTCACAGGCGCATCTGCGAGGCGGGACATAACTTGGGATCGCCGATCCGGTGCGGAAGGACCGCTCCGGAAATGCGCGCAGGAGGAACGGAATGGACCTCGAAAAGAAGACCGCAATCGTCACCGGCGCCGCTTCGGCATCGGGCGCGCCTGCGCGCTGGCCTACGCGCGCGAAGGAGCGAGCGTCGTCGTCTCCGACATCGTGGAGAGCGGGGGGCGGGAGACGGTGGAGCTGATCGAGAAGAGTGCCCCCGGCGCTCGAGCCATCTTCGTGCGGGCGGACGCCTCGAAACCGGAGGATCACGAGGCCCTGGTGGACGCGGCGATCGAGCATTTCGGCGCGCTGCACATCGCCTGCAACAACGCGGGCATCGGGGGGGAGGCAGAACCCGATCTGCGGAGCTGAGCGTGGAGGGGCTGGCGAACGAGGTGATCGAGGTCGACCTCTCCGGCGCTTCGACGGCGATGCCGCGCGCAGACCCCCCCGGATGCTCCGAGGCGGGCGGCGGGGCGATCGTGAACATGGCCTCGATCCTCAACCGGGTGGAGCGGGCCAGGCGGGCGCCGCGGTACGTCTCCGCCAAGCACGGCCTGCTCGGTCTGAGGCGAAGTGCGCCGCGCTCGAGTACACGGTCGAGGGGAATCCGCACCAACGCCGTGGGACCGGGCTACATCGACACGCCTCTGCTCAGCGGGCTGTCGAAGGACATGATCGAAATGCTGATTGCGCTCCATCCGATCGGGAGGCTCGGCCGTTCCGAGGAGGTCGCGGAACTCGTCGTCTGGCTGAGCAGCGAGCGAGCGAGCTTCGTCTCCGGCTCGTACTATCCGGTCGATGGCGGCTACCTCGCGCGGTGAGCGCGCTGGCTTCGTTCAGCCGACCGTGGTTCCGAACAGCGCGCCGACGCCGGCCGTCGCCGCCATCGCGAACGCGCCCCAGAAGGTCACGCGGACGGCGCCGGCCGACGGCGGCGCCTCCCGCCGCGCCGCCAGCGCGCCCAGACCGCGAGGCAGACGAGCGACACGGCGGCCACGACCAGCGAGACGTGGTCGCGCGGGCGAAACGCACCGTGAGCGAGCGGCAGCGCGCGCGCCGACCGCGAAGGTCGCGGCCGAGGCGAGCGCGGCCTGGATCGGCCGCGCGGCGAGACTTCGGTGATGCCGAGCTCGTCGCGCGCATGGGCGCCGAGCGCGTCGTGCGCCATGAGCTGGTCGGCCACCTGTCTGCGCCAGCTCCGGCTCGAGGCCCCGCGCGCGACGTAGATCTCGGCGAGCTCCGCGCGCTCCGCTCGGCTCGGCCGCGAGTTCGCCGCGTCTCGCGCTCGAGGTCGGCCTGCTCGGTGTCGGCCTGCGAGCTGACCGACACGTACTCGCCGGCGGCCATCGACATCGCGCCGGCGACGAGGCCGGCGACCCCGGCGACCAGGACGCTCGCTGCGCCGCGGCGTGGCCGCGGCACGCCGACGACCAGGCTCGCGGTCGACACGATGCCGTCGTTGGCGCCCAGGACCGCCGCGCGGAGCCATCGGACGCGCCCCATCCGGTGGTGTTCAGGAGTTGGCATTTCGATTCCTTTTGTGCGAGGTTCGCCCGCGGCGCCGACGTCGCGCCGTTCGGCCGGGCTAGCATATCCCGGGTACCACGATGCCGCGCATCGCGCACGTCTCCACGAGCGCGCTGCGCGTGAAAGGCTCGCGCGCGCTTCTCCTCACCGGGCGTTGAAACGCCTATCGCGGCCAGAGCCAGCCGAAGACGCCCGCCGAAAGCAGCGCGTAAATCAGCCCGTCGATCGTCGACTTGATCGTGGTGCTCCACGGCGCCGGTACCAGATCGACATCTGCCAGAGCGCGAGCGAATAGCCGATGAACGCGGTCGCCCCGGCGAAGCGGAAGACCTGCGAGATAGTCGCGCGCCGCGGGAGGGCGCGGCCGGCGACGTAGGCCGCGAAGATGCCGACCACCAGCGAGTAGAGGAACCAGAGGACAGAGTTGCGCGCCCATGCCGGTGGGCCGTTGGGAATAACGGTCATGACCATCACCGGGCCCTGCTTTCAGCTTCTCGGCGAACTCGGGCGAGCGCAGCTCCTGCATGCTCGACGGGCGCGGAACCATGTAGTCGCCCGGCGGGATGGCGAAGGGGCGGAGGGCCTCAATGACCTCGTCCTCGGGGACGCCCGGGTAGTCCGTTCGTGCCAGTCAGCCCATGTGGATGATCGAGCTCGCAACGAAGACGATCACAGCGGAGAGCAGGATCGGGAGCCATAGCGCGGTCAGGGGCGTCATCGGGACCTCCGTCGTCGTTTTTTCGGGTTTGCGAATGATAGCAGGGCGGCCGGGTCGCCGGCGCACCCCGGAGAGGGAATGAATCTGTAACAGACATGGTTACTGATGCGCGACGGGCGTGAACCCGCCGGCTTTCATGTCGACCAACAGCCGCTTTTCGACCGCCGTGCACGTCCTGACGCTCCTCGCGATCGAGCGGGAGCGTCAGGTCACCTCGGATACCGTCGCGAGCAGCGTCAACACGAACCCCGTCGTGATCCGCCGCCTGCTGCGCCTGCTCGCGGAGGCGGGACTCGTGACGTCCACGCCGGGCGCCGCGGGGGGCTCGCGCCTGGCTCGCACTCCGCGCGACATCTCGCTCCGCGATATCTGGAACGCGGTCGAGTCGGGCGCGTTGCTCGGGGGACACAGCCAGGAGCCGAACCCGAAATGTCCGGTGGGGCGGCACATTCAGGACCTGCTCGCGCCGCGCGTCGAAGCGGCGGAGAAGGCGCTGACGGCGTCGCTCGCGAGAACGACGATCGCGCAACTGATCCACGAGGTCGAACAGGCGAGGTAGCGAAGGTCTTTTTTTGACGTTTGTCGTAACAACTATGGTTACAAAGGAAGATTCATGAACGAAATCGGGAACCCGAAGCAAGCCGCGGAACGCCTTCCGACGCTCTTCGTCGCCCACGGCGCGCCGCCGCTGCTCGACATGCGTGCTGGGTGGGCGAGCTGCACCTGGGCCCGCGCCCTGCCCGCCGCGCGCCATCCTGATGATCTCGGCGCACTGGGAGGCGCTTCCGCGACCCTCGGCGCCACCGCCCGGGCCGCTGATGTACGACTTCTACGGCTTCCGAGCACTACTACAAGCAGAAGTACCCGTCGCCCGGCGCGCCGGAGCTCGCCACGCGCGTGCGCGGGCTGCTCGACGCAGCACGGGCCGTGCGAGGACGACCCAGCGCGGCCTCGACCACGGCGCGTACGTGCCGCTGGTCGCCATGTACCCCAAGGCCGACATGCCCGTGTTGCAGCTGTCCTTGCCCCGCTTGAAGACCCGAAAGAGTTGTTCGCGCTCGGCCGGGCGCTCAGCCCGCTGCGCGACGAGGGCGTGCTGATCGTCGGCAGCGGTCTTTACCGACAACTTACGCCGCGTCCAGTGGAGCGACCACGCCCCGGCCGCCCGCGTGGGCCACCGAGTTCGACGCCTGGTGCGCAGACGTTTTCACGCCGCCCGATGTGGACGCGCTCCTGGACTACGCACGGCGCCCGGCGTAGACTCGCGCTGCCCACGCACGAACACTTCGCACCGGCGCGGGTGGCGCTCGGCGCCGCCAACGGGGCGGCCCGGTGCAGTTCCCGATCAGCGGCTTCTGGCTGGGCAGCCTGACCCGGCGCTCCGTCCAGTTCGGCTGAAAAGCATCACCCATTGGAGGAATCGAAGTGAAGCGAACCGGCATGATTCTGAGCGTTGCGGCAGCGCTTTTCCTGATCGCCTGCCAGGAGAGCGAGGTCGCGAACGAGCCCGCGGCCTGAGGAAGATCGGGGCGCGCCTCTGTTGTTTGTCGCGCATCGATGCTCTATCGTTCGACCAACGACCAACGACCAACGACCAACGCTCGACAAGCGACAATCGACCATGCACTACCTTCTCTTCTACGACATTTCCCCCGACTATCTCGATCGGAGAGCGCTCTTCCGAGACGCGCATCTCTCTCTCGCGTGGAAGGCCCACGAGAAAGGGGAGCTCGTCCTCGGCGGCGCGCTCGCGGATCCGGTCGACGGCACGCTCCTGCTTTTCAGCGGCGACTCGCCGGAGGTCGCCGAACGGTTCGCGAAGGCGGATCCCTATGGCAGAACGGCCTCGTGGTGCGCTGGCGGTGCGTCCGTGGACGACCGTCGTCGGCGCGCTCGCCGCCTCGCCGGTGCGACCGGGGGCGGCGTGTAGGGGCAACGATCAACGGCAGTGTACCGGGGCAGCCGGCCCCTACAGCCCGAACAGCGGAACCGCGAGCAGGAACGTCGCCGCCTCGATCAGGACGATCATGACGAGATCCATCCAGATGCCCGCGCGCGCCATCTGCGGGATCGTCAGCCGGCCGTCCGCGTAGACCAGGGCGTTCGGCGGCGTGCCGGCCGGAAGCATGAACGAGCAGCTCGCGGCGAGCGCGGCGGGGATCGCGAGCAGCAGAGGATCGTGCCCGAGGCCCGAGGCGAGCGAGGCGACGAGCGGGATGAACGTCGCGGCCGTGGCGGTGTTGCTGGCGATCTCGCCGAGAAAAACGATCGCCGTGGTGATGATCGTCGTCAGGACGAGCGGCGAGACGTTTCCAAGGCCGCCGAACGCCGCGCCGATCCACGTCGCGAGGCCGCTGGACTCCACGCCCACCGCCAGCGAGAGGCCGCCTCCGAAGAGAATCAGAACGCCCCACGGCAGCCGCTCGACGTCGTTCCATCTGACGACGAAGCGGTACGCCTTCCAGTCGACCGGGATCAGAAAGAGCAGCAGCCCGCCGGCGATCGCGATGCCGGCATCGGAGATCGACGGAAGGAGCCGCTCGAGGAGCGGCTCGAAGATCCACGCGAGCGCGGTCGCCGTGCAGACCGCGGCCGTGATCCACTCGGGGCGGGTCATGCTTCCTAGAGAGGCGCGCTGTTCGCGGAGCAGGCGCTCCGTCGCGGCGTCGGCGTCGTTCCCGGGACGGAAGACGACCCGCGTGAGCAGGAGCCAGCAGATCGGGATCCCGACGACCACGAGCGGAACGCCGACACCCATCCATTCGACGAAGCCGATGCGGCGATGGAGCGTCTCGCTCGCGAACCCGGAGAGCAGCGCATTGGGCGGGGTCCCGATCAGGGTGCCGAGCCCGCCGATGCTCGCCGCGTAGGCGATCCCGATCAGCAGGGGAGGGGCGAGCTCTTCTCCCGTTCGCTTCCGCGCATCACGGCCATCACCGACGTCGCGATCGGAAGCATCATCAGAACGGTCGCGGTGTTGCTGACCCACATGCTGATGGCGGCCGTGGCGATCATGAACCCGCCGACCAGGTTCGCCGGGCGCGTTCCCACCGCGCGCACCACGTTCAGCGCGATGCGGCGATGCAGGCCCGAGCTCTCGAGCCCCGCCGCGAGAATGAATCCCCCCAGAAAAAGGAAGACGACGGAGTTCGCATACGGCGGGGCCGCCTTCGCGATCGGCGCGACGCCGAGGAACGGAAAAAGAACGAGGGGAACCAGCGCAGTCGCGGCGATCGGCAGCGCCTCGGTGATCCACCAGGAGGCCATGAGGACGGCGACCGCGGCGGTTCGCCAGGCCGCCGGCGGCATCGACTGCGGCGGCGGGAGAAGAAGAACGGCGATGAAGAGCGCGAGGCCGAGGAGGAGGCCGTAGCGTTGCACGGAGATATTGTGCTCCAAAGTTCGCCCAGTGGCTCGAGGAGCAGACGGCGCACTGAACCATCCGATTCGCGTCGCGAATGAATCTCCTGCGGAGCGTCACGGGTCGTTGTGACACGCGGCCGGCCTCGCGTGTGCGCCGCGTGCTAACCTGTTGTGCACACCATGATCGGTCGCACCATGGGTCGCTACGCGATCACCGAGCGCCTCGGCGCCGGCGGCATGGGCGAGGTCTACCGCGCGCGCGACACGCGGCTCGATCGAGACGTCGCGCTCAAGGTGCTCCCTCCCGGCCTCCTCGAAGACGACCGGGCGCGGCGCCGCTTCAGGAAGGAGGCGCTCGCGCTCTCGCGCCTCAATCACCCGAACATCGCGACCGTCCATGACTTCGATTTCGCCGACGGGATCGACTTCATCGTGATGGAGCTCGTCGAAGGGACCTCGCTCGACCGGCGTCTCGCTGCCGGCCCGATGGGGGAGGAAGAGCTTCTCCGCGTGGCATCGCAGCTCGCCGAAGGCATCAGCGCCGCGCACGCGGCCGGCGTCCTCCATCAGGATCTCAAGCCGGGCAACCTCCGCGTCACCGCCGACGGGAGGCTCAAGATCCTCGATTTCGGACTCGCCACGCTCGTCAAGGCACCGACGGCGACATCGGCCACCATGCACCAGAGCGACGAGCGGGGAGTCTCCGGGACTCTGCCGTACATGGCGCCCGAGCAGTTCGAGGGGAAGGCCGACGAGCGGACCGACATCTATCAGGCCGGAATGGTTCTCTATGAGCTCGCGACCGGCAGGCGCGCGTTCGAGGAGAAGCAGCCGGCGGCGCTGATGCGGGCGATCCTCGGCGACGAGCCGAGCTCTCCCGCAGCATCAACCCGAAGATCTCCGCGCCGCTCGAACCGGTCATCCTGAAAGCGATCGACAAGACGCCCGACCGGCGTTACCAGACCGCGCGCGAGATGCTGGTCGACCTGCGCCGCGCGAGCGGGCCTGCCACGCTCTCCCGGCCGCTTCCCGCCCAGCCGCCAAGCAGGCGGCGACTCGTGGGCTTCGCTGCCGCCGCTCTGGTCGTGGCGCTCCTCGGCGTCGCCGCCTTTGCGCTAATACGGCAATGCAACCGTCCCGCGGTGGGCGTGCAGTCGCTGGCGATCCTTCCGCTCACGAACGTATCGAGCGATCCGGCGCAGGCGTTCTTCGCGGACGCGATGACGTACGAACTGATCACGCAGCTCGGCAAGATCTCAAACCTGCGCGTCACCTCGCAGACGTCGATGGTCCGCTACAGAGGATCGAAGAAGGGGATCCCGGAGATCGCGCGCGAGCTCGGCGTCTCGAAGGTGATCGAAGGATCGGTGCTTCGAGCGGGCGATCGCGTCCGCGTCGCGGTCAACCTGATCGATGCCGCCGAGAGGATCGGCAGCTCTGGTCGCAAAGCTACGAACGGAGCGTGAGCGATCTCATCGCGCTTCAGGCGGAAATCGCCCGCGCCGTCGCCGAGGAGGTCCGGGTCCGTCTCACCCCTCGCGAAGCGACGCTACTCGCGGCCGAAGCGGGCCCTCGCTCCGGCCGCGCGCGAAGAGTATCTAAAGGGAATCTACCAGCAGCTCAACATGCCGATGAATCCGATGATGGCGCGCCGGCACTTCGAGCGCGCCGTGGCGATCGATCCGCGCTACGCCGAGCCGTATGCGGGCCTGGCCGAGACCTACATCGCGGCGGGGTTCTTCATCAATCCGCTCGCACCGATGGAAGTGTTTCCGAAGGTCAAGGAGCTGACGACGAAGGCGATCGAGCTCGACCCGAACCTCGCTTCCGCGTACGTGAGCCGGGGGGTGGCGCGAGTCCACAGCGAATGGGACTGGAAGGCAGCGGAGGCGGGACTTCCAAGCGGGCGATCGAGTTGAATCCCAGCCTCTCCGCCGCGCATCACTGGTACGCCCATCTGCTCCTCGCGCTCGACCGCATCGACGAGTCCGTCGCGGAGAGCGATCGAGCGTCGCAGCTCGACCCCGACAACGTCATGTGGGGTTCCTGCGTCGGGCTGGCACTGTCTCTATGCCCGGCAGTACGACGCATCGATCGCGCAGCTGCAGAAGGTCATTCGCGACCCGGCCGAATAATTTCCTCGCACACCTTTATCTCGGGCGCGCCTATGAGGCGACCGGCCGGCATCCGCAGGCGATCGCCTCGTTCCGGACGGCGGTGAGCCAGTCGGGAGCGAGCGCGACCGTCCTCGCCGCCATGGCGAACGCGCTCGCGCGGGGCGGCCAACGGAAGGAAGCGGAGGACGATCCTCGCGAGCCTGCTCGAGCGTTCCGAGACCGAATACGTCTCGGCGTACGACATCGCGGTGATCCATGCGGGTCTGGGGGACGCGGACGCCGCGTTCGAGTGGCTCGAGAAGTCGTACCTGGAGCGCTCCGCGTGGCTCGCGCACATCAAGTGGGACGAGCGCTTCGCCGACCTCCGCACCGATCCCCGCTTCGCCTCCTCATCCGCCGGATCCGCCTCAGAGCGTGACGAGGAGGGGCATCGTTCGCCGTGGAGCCGGGACCTGGGGGCCATGGCGCAGAGACGGCGGCGCCGCGGGGAAGCGCTCATCCGAGCCCCCCCGACGTCAGCGTCCGTGCCGCGGTTTGTAGGGTCGGGCTCGGCGGCGGGGAGGGACGCCCCGGCGGAAGGCGCAAGGGCGCGCGCCTTCGCCAGCATCACCAGAGTTCCGAAGACGGGATCTTTCGAGCCCGCCTGGCGGACGACTTAGAAGAAACTCCGCGATGTAGCGATCGATGTAGGCATCACGGCGGAGAGAAGGACCTTCAGGTACGCGCCGGGGGGATCCTTCGAGCTGCCGAACGCGACGAGCCTGACCCTCACGCCCATCCGCGCGTCGACCTCGCCCCGGGCGAGCAGCGATCCGCGCCGCGGGACGCGCTTCCTCGGCGGTAGAGCACGAACCGAATGAGGATTCTCAGCCCGACCGCCGTGGTCGTTCACGTTCTCGTTGATGACCGCGAGTCCCTCCTTGACCTCGCCGATGATCATGTCCGGCCGATCCTTCGGAACCTTCAGGGCGGGATCGGGGGCGAAGTCCGGCTCCCCGTACGGGAAGTGGAACCCGGCGACGTCCACGTCCGTGAGCGTCCGGTACATGCCCTCGCCGATCTTGCGCACCACCGGGTACTCCGTGATCGTGAAGTAGCCGTTCAACTGGAGATACGCGCGGATGAGCGCCAATGCGTTATCCATGGCGCGAGTTTACACGCGCACGATCGCGGATTCTGCGGTGTCGCCGAAGGTCCTTCGTCGACGCTGCGCGTCCTCAGGATGACCCCCATACGCTGGTCCCTGCCTGCGTGCCGAGTGCGCTACCATCCAGTGCTGCGCGGCTGGGCGCGGAGAGCGTCGGGCTGCGGGGAAGGTGTCGGCAAGAAGCGCATGAGTTTTGTAGACGTCGAATTCAGCGGTGGGATCGCCACGGTCGTCCTGCAACGCGGGAAGGTGAATGCGCTGAACCCCGCCGTCGTCGAGGAACTGGCGGCGACGTTCCACTCCTTGCACGCCGTCTGGAAGAGCCGATCCGGCGCTCGCCCGCGCTCTGAATTTCCGCTCCCGGACCCAGTCTGGTTCGCGCGCGATCGGGGTTCCGTGCGGTGTCCCCGAAGGTCCTTCGTCGCGCTGGCGCGCTCCTCGAGATGACGCGAGGGCGCTAGCGGTAGATGGCGAACAGCACCGCGAGCGCGGCGAACTCCTTTCCAGGGGGAATCACGACGCGGATCCGGCCGCGGTAGTCGCGGAGCTGTTCCGCGAGCCGCTCGACCGCCTCGTGCTGCGTTCGGGCCAGCCGCTCGAAATCGAGAACCAGGCGCTCCTTCCGGCGCCTGAGGCCTTTGCCGAGGTCCGCGGCGAGCCGCTCGGCGCCGGCGACGTTGAGCGTGCCGGCGACGGAGACCCAGACGGTCGACTCGGAGCGCAGCTCCACTTCCACGCGGTGCCCCGTTTCGTCCTCGCCGCGAAGGCGGCGCCACACGCGCGCGGGGAGCGACTCCTCCGGCATCCGGAACGAGTGCCGGATCAGTTTCGGGTGCTGGAAGAGCCCGAGCTTGAGGGTCAGGCCGGTCGTCGCCGCGAGAGCGAGCGCGATGCCGGAGCTGAGCCTCTCGGCGAGCGTCGGCGTTCCGAGCGCGCGGTGGGCTCGCTTCTCGAGCGCTCCGATGCGGCGGCGCGCCTCGCGCCCGCGACCGAGAATTCTCCCCGCGAGAAAGACGGGGTACGAGCGCCGGACGTCGGCGGCGAACCGCTCCGCCTTCCGGCGCAGCGTCGCATTGCCGGAGTCCTTGAGCCGTTCCCAGCCGAGAAGCGACGCCTCGATCGACCGGAACATCGACGGCCCGAGCCGCCGCAGGTCCTCGCTGAAACAGCGGGCCTGCGCGGACTCGATCTCCGCCGGCGTCATCGTCGGATGATCGACCATCGCCTTGAACCCCGTGCAGTTCCGGTAGTACGTCTCGCGGTCGTCGACGAGATCCTGGTGGAGGCGCCCCTCCGACATGACCTGATCGTAGAAGGGCGTTCCGGGTGTCGGACCGTAGATGAGGAACTGGCAGAGAGAAGGCTCGAGCGCGAGAAGCCCGGAGAGCTCCTCCTCGATGATCTCGGGAGTCTGATAGGGGAGGCCGACGATCATCGACGCGAGAATGCTGATCCCGTGCTCGCGCAGCTCGCGGAAGAGCTCCGGAACGGGACGTCCCGACTGTTTCGCGTATCCCGATCTCGTCCCCTCGTAGCCGATCCAGAGGCCGTCGATTCCCATCTCGAGGAGCTCGGTCACGGTGTACTGGCTGATCGCCTTGATGCTGGCGAACGCGAAGATCGAGAGCGGTCGCTCCGCGGTGATCGCGCATTCGCGGAACTCGAGCGCCCGTTGCCGGTTGAGCAGAAAGTCCTCGTCGAGGATGACGAGCGACATGTCCGGCTCGACCTCGTGATAGCGCTGGACGACGCGGTGAATGTCGCCGCCGGTGGGGAGGAGCCGGATGTGCTTCCGCTTGAAGAAGTGAGAGGTGCAGCAGAAGTCGCAGCCGTTCGGGCAACCGAGGCCGCCGAAGACCATCCCGGTGCGGGAGACTTCCCTGCCGAAGACCTTGAGGCGGCTCACGATCAGCGGATGGCGATAGGGCGGCTGCGAGGGCGGCTCGCCGAGCAGGCCCTGCATGAAGGCCACGCCCTCTTCGCGGCAGATGTGATCCGAATACGGCGCCAGCTCGGCGTCGGAGAGGACCGTCCCGTATCCGCCGAGCACGATCTTCGACTGCGGCGAGACCTCGCGGATCAGGGCGACGGCTTCCTTCATCCGGTGAAACGTCGAGAGCACGAATGCCACTCCGACGTAGTCGTAGCCCTTCTCGAGCTCGCGGCGCAGCTCCCGCCGGCTCGGGTAGTGGAGGACGGTGGTGGGGGCGGCGAGGTTCTCCGCGATGTACTCGAGCGAGAACTGGACGTGATTCGCGCGCGGGCTGAACAGCCCCTGCTCGCGGGTCACCTGCCCGAACAGCAGCTCGTATCCGACGCTCGGCGCGTCTCCGTACCGCTCGCCCAGCGGGCGGCAGACGCTCGTGAAAAGAACCCTGGCCATTCGACCTCCGGCAGTGGGGGGGTCGTTTGCGGAGTCCGGGACGATTCCCCGGAGTGCAATCAGCTGTGCGCGGGACGATGGCTCACTTGCGCCGGCGGGAGGAACACCCGGGTTTTGCGCGGTTGGACGAGAAGCATCATTCGTTGCGCAGAGTGCACGGAAATGCCGCGCCCCCACTGGCATGCTATTCCCGCGCCGAAACGCGAGGCCGCCGAGAGTACGCCCGAATCCGGCTGGGATCGTGTGACGGCCGGCCCGAGCGCGGCCGCTGCATGGCGAGAATCGGGCGCGGCGCCGCGACTCGCGCCCTCCGCGCCGTGACATCACCGACGAAAGCGCGTATGGTGAAACCACGTCGCGGAACCTTCCGCGGCCCTTCAGTCTTTCTGAACTAAGTCAGATTCTCTGAACCCACCCCCTTAGAGTCCCCTTCTTTCGGAGCGCAGCCACTGGCGAGACCTGCTCGTCGGGACTCTCCATTCGCGGCAGCGACGAAGGAATCGCCGGCAAGGGCCGGCCAGGAGCTCCAATGAAATTGTATGTGGGCAACCTCTCCAAACAGATCAACGACGCGCAGCTGAACGAGCTCGGCACTCCTTACGGAACGCCGGTCTCGGCCCACGTCGCCACGGATAAGCCGGGCGGCGAGTCGAGGGGCTTCGGCTTCCTCGAGTTCAGCACGGCGGCCGAGGGACAGGCCGCGATCGCCGGCCTCGACGGCCGCGAGATCAACGGGCAGGCGATCAAAGTGAACGAAGCCCGGCCGCGCAAAGAGCGCCCGTAATTCGAATCCCCCCGCGGCGGTGACCCTTCCCGCCGCGGGGACCCCCCGCCCCCCGCGGGGAGGGGCCCGGCGGCCCGCCGCGCCTCACCGATACCCCCGCGGCCTGCAGCTCGGCGTTCGCGGGTCCTCTCACGCGGGCGCGCGATCGCCGTGCTCGCGGTGCATCTCCTCGAGCATCTGGTCCTTCTCGCGCCAGATCTGGTTCAGCCACGCCTGGACTCGGGCTCGATGGCCGGAATCCGCGGCGTAATCGCCGCGGATGAGATCCGCGGGGATGGGGAGCTCGCGCACCCGGACGACGACGCGCTTCATCCCCCCGGCCATGAGCTCGAAAAACGACGGGGCGCCGCCGGGATAGAAGATCGTGACGTCGAGCAGCGAGTGGAACCGCTCGCCCATCACATTGAGCGCGAGGGCGATCCCGCCCGCCTTCGGCGCCAGAAGATGGCGGTACGGCGCTCCCTCGGCCTTTTGCTTGTCCGGCGTGAATCGCGTCCCTTCGAGAAAGTTCATCACGGCGGTCGGGATCAGGGAGAACTTCTCGCAGGAGCGTCGGATCGCCGCGAGGTCGTCGCCGCGACGCTCCGGGTGTCTCCGCAGGAACTCCTGGGAGTGCCGCTTCATGAAGGGGAAGTCGAGCGCCCACCATGCCAGGCCGATCACCGGCACCCAGATCAGCACCTGCTTGAGAAAGAACTTCAGGAGGGGAATGTGGCCGGTCAGCACGTTCTGCAGGACGAAGATGTCGGCCCAGCTCTGATGGTTCGCTTCGACGAGATACCACCGCGCCCTGCTGAGGTCTTCGATGCCGCGCACGTCCCAGCGCGTGTCTCGCATCAGGATGCCGTTGTTCCGGATCCACCGCTCGGCGATCGCGTTGAGCAGCCGGTCCACGAGCTTGCGCACCGCGCGGAGCGGGACGAGGAGCTTGATCACCGCCGGCGGCAGCAGAACGCTCACGCCGAGAATCGTGTTCAGCGAGAGGATCACGATCGACGTCACGGCGCGGAGCGTGCTCACGCGCGCATTATCGCACCGCCTCCGGTGCGTCCCGGGCCCGCGGCGGCGAGACGGAACGGCGTTTTCCGTGGCAAATTAAGAACGCGCGCGTGGCCGTTTACACGCACCGCGAGATCCGGAACACCCTCGGCGCCCGTGGACGGCGCGCCGCGACCGCATCAAATCGAAGGCCGGCCCGTGAGGGCCGGCCTTCGGTCATGAAGCGTCGTCTCCGACCCGCTTACTGCTGCGGGGGCTTGACCTCGACCTTCGGGACGGTCGCGGTCGCCGTCTGGGTCGAGACGTCGACATCGACATCCGGCACGGTCACCTGAGCCGTTTCCGTGGTCACGGTCACTTCGGCGGTATCGACGTCGTACTCGGGAAGCTTGCCCCCCTCGACGTTGACGTCGGGCATCTCGCCCTCTTCCGTCTTCTCGACCGAGCAGGCACCCAGCGCGAACACCATCGTGAGAGCCGCGAGTAGAACTCCGAATTTCTTGATCATCTTCACCTCTCCTTACTGAAAACGGTCTCTCCACAGCAAAAGGGATTCCAGAAAGCACTTCGCGGTCAACTGAAGAGACTTCAGATAGTTACGGCAGATCGTTACGGCGGATGTCGCGCTCTGGCCCCGAGGCTGGAGCTCAGTCGGCGCGGACGAGGTCCGGGCATTCTCGTGGAGATCGCGGAGCTCCGCTTTCGAGGGGAAGGACGAAGGGCACGGCTTCGTGAAGAGAGCGCCGTCCTTTCCCGGGGGCGGGAAGGAGGCTACCCGATGGGGACCCAGGTCTGGTGGAGGACCAGCTTCGTGGTGTTCTCGGGCCAGAGCGGCGAGGCCAGGTAGAAGTAGCCATCGCCCATCCGCCGGGCTTTTCTCGTCAGCTCGGAGACGCTGCGGCAGAAGGCCGGGCTTCGCCGGACGGTGCTGCGGTCGACGGTCGTGCCCGTCCGCTCGGCGATGCCTTCGAACACCTGGATCTCGTCATATTGCTGGTCTTGATTCAAAGAGAGTTCTCCACGGTTTCGGCCAATGCGGTGAGCCCCGGAGGTGCGGCGGCGCTCGGAATCGGGTCGCTATCTATTGAATAACACGACGCGGCGCGGTCAAATTGCGCGCCGCGGCGCCGGAGGGAGAGGGGTCGGGCCGGGCCGGCGAGCCCGGATTCGTCCCGATCGCGCGGAACGGGCACGGAATCCGCGAGCTCTGTCGCCCGCGAGGAGCTGGCTCATCGGGGGAAGAGCCCGCCGGCGCTTCGCCGACGCGGCGGCCGGTTTGCAGTGCCGCTATACTCCGCGTCTCGAAACGGCGAGACGCCGTCGTTCCGAACGACGCCTGTCGTGCCCGGAGGAACGCCCGAGCGCGGGCGCCCTCGGCGCGCCCGGCAGACCTCGCGCCGATGCGGGTGCTCTGTTCCGCCTCCCCATCGAAACGGACAAGGAAAGAGAAGACGCGATGCCATTTTCCTCATTCGGACTCCACCCCGATCTGCTGCGCGGGATCAAAGAGCTCGGGTTCACGCGCCCCACGCCCATTCAGAACGACGCGATGCCCCCGGCTCTCGCGGGCAAGGACGTTCTGGCGGCCGCGGTGACGGGCAGCGGAAAGACCGCGGCCTTCGTGTTGCCGATTCTCCAGCGGCTGATGGGGAAGAAGCGGGGGACGACGCGCGCGCTCATCCTGACGCCGACGCGGGAGCTCGCCGCGCAGATCGACGAGCACCTGCGCGATCTGGCCGTCCACACGCCGATCTCGGGAGCGGCGATTTTCGGCGGCGTGGGCATGGGGCCGCAGGAGCACGCCTTCCGGACCGGAGTGGACGTGCTCGTGGCCACTCCGGGACGCCTGCTCGATCATTTTCAGTACGGCTACGCGAAGCTCGACGGGCTGGAAGTCCTCGTGCTCGATGAAGCGGACCGGATGCTCGACATGGGGTTTCTCCCCGACATCCGCCGCGTCCTCAAGCATCTTCCGGTGAAACGGCAGACGCTCTTCTTCTCGGCGACGTTGCCTCCGCCCATCGTTCAGCTCTCGCGCGAGATGCTGAAGAATCCGGCGATGATCTCGATCGAGCGGAAGTCCGCGCCGGCGATCGGGATCACGCAATCGGTCTTTCCGGTCTCGCAGGACCTGAAGCTGCCGCTCCTGCAGACTCTGCTCGACCGGGGCGAGATCCAGAACGCGATCGTCTTCACGCGCACGAAGCACCGCGCGAACCGGGTCTTCGAGCAGCTCGAGGAGGGAAAGGTGAAGGTCGCCAGGATTCACGGCAATCGCAGCCAGGTGCAGCGCACCGAGGCCCTCGCGGGGTTCAAGTCGGGCAAGTACCGCATCCTCGTCGCCACCGACATCGCGGCGCGCGGCATCGACGTCGAGGCCCTCTCGCACGTGGTCAACTTCGACGTGCCGAACGTGCCGGAGGATTACATCCATCGCGTCGGCCGCACGGCGCGCGCGGAGATGACGGGCGACGCGATCACCTTCGTCGCCCCGGACGAGGAGACCCGATCTTCGCGCGATCGAGCGCGCCATCGCGAAGCGTCTGCCGCGGGTCACCGTGCCGGAGTTCAACTACGCGGCGAAGCCGTCCGAGAAGCTCGAGATCCCGATCCAGGAGCGCATCGCGGCCATCCGCGCAAGGAAAGCCGAGGATCGCGCGCGCGCGAAGGCGAAGGCGGATCGACGTGCCGGGGCCGCCCCCTCGGGGCGCGCGCCCGCGGCCGGAAGGCCGGCGACCGGAGGGAGGCCGGGGGGAGCGGCTCACCCCGGGCCGCGCGATCCGCGAGCGAGCGACCGCGGGCCTGCGCCCTCGCGCGGACCTCGAGCGGGCTCGTCCGCGGCGGGGAAGACCGGCAGAGCGCGCCCGGCGCGCCGCCGGCCGTGAACGGACGGAGGCGTCCGCGCAACGGGCGGCCGCTCCGGCTCCGCGACGATCCGGAGCTCGACCGGATGGATCCAGCGAACGCCTGAGGTCCCCGCGCCCGACGTCACATCGAGGGTTGCGGCCCGCCACACCCTTCCCCGGCGCCGCCTCCTTATCATCGCCCGTGGGAGCGCGCGCCGAGCGCCCGCTCACCGCGGAGGAGGTACCGATGCGTTCCCTCGTTTCGATTCTCGGAGCTCTCCTGTTCCTTTTCGCCGGTTGCACGTCGGACGAGTCGAACGTCCAGGAAGCGGCCACGGTCGTCACGGAGACGGCGACGACCGCCGCGCCGGCGATTGCGGCCGACACCACGGGAACCATCGTCGAGCCGCCGGTGGAAACCGCGACCCAGCCCGCGGCGGAACCGGTTCCGACCGCGACGGCACAACCGGCCGCGAAGCCTCCGGCGAGCGTCCCGCGCAGCCCGCGACAAAGGCGGCGGCCCCGCCGCGGAGCGAGACGCGGCGCAGCCCGCGCCGCAGCCGGCCGCCGTGCCGGCGAAGGAACCGGCGCCGCAGCCGGCGCCTGAAACGAAGGCGGCGGCCCCTGCGCCCGCGGCGACCGCCACGAAGCCTGCTGCCGCCTCGCCGAGCAAGCCGCCGAAGACCCACACCGTCGACAAAGAAGGCGTGATGCACGCACCCGGCATGGAGACGCCGGCCCAGCGGTGCGCGGGCTGCCACGGGAAGGATCTCAAGGGCGGCAAGATCGCGCCCTCGTGCTTCTCCTGCCACGAACAGAAGTGGAAGTAGCGGCGCGCAGCGTGCGCCGGTCTCCCCTCGCGGGCGGCCGCAGGCCGCCTCCTACGCGTCGCCTCGCGACCTCGCCCGCGCCGCGAGCGCCAGAGCCCCGAGGACTCCGGCGCGGTCGCCGAGCGCGGGTGCCACGATGTAATCGTCGAGCGGCCTCTCCAGGGCCGGCAGGTACCCCGCGAGAATCTTCCGCGTCCAGCTTCGGATCGACGGCAGCAGCGGCGGACTCTTCATGACCCCGCCGCCCATGACGATCAGGTGCGGCGAGAGCAGCATCGTCGCGTAGACGCAGAGGTGCGCGAGGTAGAAGCCGAGCCGATCCCACGCCTCGTGCTCGCCGGGCAGAGACTCCGCGGCGATGCCCCATCGCGCTCGCGTCGCCGGGCCGCTCGCGAGCCCCTCCAGGCAGTCGCCGTGAAAGGGGCAAACGCCCTCGAACGCCGCGTCGCCCGGGTGGCGCGGGACCGGGATGTGCCCCATCTCGGGATGCGAGAGGCCGCGCAGCGGTTCGCGGTCGACGATGGCGCCGCCTCCGATTCCGGTTCCCACGGTCAAGTAAACGAGCGAGCGGGCGGCCCGCCCCGCTCCCAGGAGCGCCTCGGCGAGTCCCGCTCCGTTCACGTCGGTGTCGATGCGCACGGGGGCGCCGAACGCATCGCGCAAAGGTGCCACCATGTCGACGTCGACCCAGCCCGGCTTCGGCGTCCGCGTGAGGCGGCCCCATCGCGGCGACTCCGGATCGATGTCCAACGGGCCGAACGAGGCGATTCCAAACGCCTCGGCGGGGCCGAACTGCTCCCCGGCCGCGGCGAAGAAAGCGACGACGCGCCCGAGAGTCTCAGCCGGGGTGGTCGTGGGAACGCGCGCCTCGGACAACACCTCGCGCGAGCCGCGCGCGAGGACGCACACGAACTTGGTCCCGCCTGCTTCGATGCCGCCGAGGATCGGTTCGTCCATGCTCATGGGGCTTCCCGCATGATGCTACCCGCTCGGCGCTCCGGTGTCAGTGCGGACGGCGGGGCCCGGCGAGCTTCGCCGTCCGCCAGGGCGGATCGGTCAGCCGCCCGACGAGCGCGATCGCTCGCCGGGCTCTGAACGAGGGTCAGGCGCGCGCTTTCACGATCGCCGCGGCCTGCCGTTCGAGATCTTCGCAGCAGGTGTTCCACGTCGAGTCGAACCAGCCGTTCTCGCGGCCGTGGATGACGAGCGACACGACCGCCTGGTCGTGATTGGCGCAGCGGAGCCGCTCCACCTTCGCGAGCCGCTCGCGCAGCCGCCGATGGAGCGCTTCTCCGCGGTCTTCGATCGTGATCTTCACGGTAGACTCACCGACTCCATGCCCGGGTCGGCGAGTGCCGCCAGCGCATCGATCGAGCCGCGTGACGGGAGCATCGTCTGCCAGAGCGCCACCGCGTCGACGGGAAGGATGAACTCGAACGTCTGGCTGTCCGAGCGCAGCCGCAGCACCTTGCCGGCCGCGACGGCCAGCCCGGTCGCGAGCTCCGTGTCGTACTCGACCTCACGCACCCATTCGAGATCGAGCGACGCCTCCAGGTCCGAGTTCTCGTAGAAGAACGTCGACTGCGTGACCGCCAGGGCGACCGGAAGATGCCGGTTGCCGTCGACGAACACGCCGGGGCTGACCACGCGGGACGCCGTGCGGCGCCGATCATTGAACGCCGCGATCCGGCTCGTTCCCAGCCGGCCGTAGAGCTTCCATCCGACCAGGGCGAGAGCGACGATGGCTGCGATCCATAGCAACGTCACCATGAGGTGCCTCCTTCTGCGAGGGAGAACGGCCGTTGCGGCCGTTCTCCGGACTCGCCGCGTTGGGTCAGTGGCGGGCGGGGGCGTCCGTGCGCGGGCGCGCTTCGTTCACGTTCAGCGCCTGCCCGTTCACGTCGCGGCCGTTCAGGCCGGTGATCGCCGCGCGCGCGGCGTCGTCGCTGCTGAACTCGAGGAAGCCGAAGCCCTTCGAGTGGCCGCTCGACTTTTCCGTGGCGACGTTCGCCGAGACGAGCGATCCGAACTCCAGGCCCAGATCGTTCAGCTGCGCGTCGGTGACTTGTTTGGAGAGGTTGCCCACATAGAGTTTCATTCGGAGCTCCTGGCCGGCTCTGCCGGCGATTCTCTCGGCGTTGCCGCAGACGCCGGACTCCGACGAGGAGATCTCGCCCGTTGCCGCGTCTCGAGAGAATGGGAAGCTAAGAGGGGTGAGTCCAGAGGCTCTGACTTAGTTCAGAGGGACTGAAGTGCCGGGGAAGTTTCCTCGACGTTGAATTCACCTTACGCCCTTTGACGGGCAATGTCACACGACACGGTGCCAGTTCCCTCCGAGGAGAGGTCAGGGGCTGGTCCTTCCTTCGTTATTTGCAGGGATGGGGGACTCGCCGGAGGCCTTTCGGTCGCAATGAGACAAGGGACCTTGACATGCGGTCATTATGGCATTACTTTATGTCAAGTAAACTTGACAGGAGGAAGCCTGATGCCCCTGCCCTGCACGCTCTACACGCCTCGCGACCGGCGCAACTATCAGAGGTTCACCTGGTGGATGACCGCGTCGATGTTCCTTTTCGCCGCCGCGACGATCCTTCTCGGCCGCAGCTACCTCGCTCCCGGCCCGGCGGCGTGGACGCTTTCGGTGGCCTCGATCCTGCTGATGGTGGGGGCGGTTCGCTCCTACATCCTCTTTCTGAGAACCGCGGACGAGCTCCTGCGGAAGATTCACCTGGAGTCCCTCGCTCTGGCGTTCGGGGTTGGGGTGGTCGCGATGATGGGCTACCGGCTCTTCGAGAGGCTCGGGGCGCCGAAGCTCGACATCAACGATCCCTTTCTCGTCATGATCGCAGTGTGGGCCGTGGCGCAGTGGCTCGGCGCGCGCCGGTACGCGGCGGGGGAGGCTTCCTGATGACGAACCGGCTTCGCGTGCTGCGAGCGGAACGGCGATGGTCGCAGGCGGATCTCGCCGACCGGCTCGGCGTCTCGCGCCAGACGATCAACGCGATCGAGACCGGCCGCTACGATCCGTCGCTTCCTCTCGCATTCTCGATCGCGCGCGTCTTCGAGCTGAATATCGAAGAGGTCTTCTCTCCGAACGGCGCTTCGGCGGCCGGGTCGTGACCTCGAGCCAGGAAACTCGGAGACGGGCTTATCATGACGGAACGATTCAAGAACGCGGACTGAGACGATGATGAAACCCGTGACTGCCGGAGCTCTCCTTCTTCTGTTTCTTTCGCCGGTCCTCCTCGCGCAGAGCGTCGAATCGGGCGCGCTTCCGAGCGACGCGGATGTCCGGAAGATCCTGGCCGAACGGATCGATGCGCAGCGCAAGGGCGTGGGGATCGCGGTCGGGCTGATCGATCCCACCGGGCGCAGGATCGTCGCGTACGGGACGTTCGACGGCGACGAAAGAAAGGTCGACGGCGACACGCTGTTCGAGATCGGATCGGCGACGAAGGTATTCACCGCGCTTCTCCTCGCCGACGCGGCCGCGCGAGGCGAAGTCTCGCTCGACGATCCGGTTGCGAAACTTCTCCCGCCCGAGGTGAAGGTGCCGGAGCGCGGAGGGAAGAAGATCGCTCTCTCCGATCTGGCGACCCACACGTCTGGCCTTCCTCGCCTTCCGTCGAACTTGAGCCCGCGGGACGCCTCGAATCCCTACGCCGACTACACCGAGAAGCAGCTCTACGACTTTCTCTCCTCGTACGAGCTCGCGCGCGACATCGGCTCGCAGTACGAGTATTCGAATCTCGGCGCGGGGCTGCTCGGTCACGCGCTCGCCCGGCGCGCGGGAACCGACTTCGAGACGCTCGTGCGGACGCGCATCACGGCGCCTCTCGGGATGAAGAGCACGGCCGCCACTCTGAGCGAGGACCTGGGCGCGCGGCTCGCGCCCGGGCATGATCGCGAGCGCAAACGGGTCTCGAACTGGGATTTCGCGGCGCTTGCGGGCGCCGGGGCTCTCCGGTCGACCGCGACCGATCTCCTCGGCTTTCTCGCCGCGCATCTCGGCCTCTCCGAGTCGCCGCTCGCGCCGGCCTTGTCCTCGATGCTGAAGACGCGGCGGCCGGCCGGCGTTCCGGGGCTCGAAATCGCCCTCGGCTGGCACGTCCTCTCCAGAGGCGATCGCGAGATCGTCTGGCACAACGGGGGCACCGGCGGATACCGCTCCTTCGTCGGGTTCGATCCGAAGAGGCGCACCGGCGTCGTCGTCCTGGCCAACATGTTCACTGACGTAGGTGTCGACGATATCGGGCAGCATCTCCTCGACACCTCCGTTCCCCTCGCCGCACCCCCGAAGGAGCGAAAGGAAGTCGCGGTCGATCCGAGCGTCCTCGAACGGTACGTCGGCCGCTACGAGCTCGCCCCGAGCCTCGTCCTCACGGTCACGCGCGAAGGCGGCCGCCTCTTCGCCCAGATCACCGGGCAACCGAACGTCGAAGTCTTCGCCGAGAGCGAGAAGGAATTCTTTTACAAGGTTGTCGACGCGCAAATCACATTTCAGGCGGGGGATTCCGGCCCCGCGAGCGGTCTCGTCCTGCACCAGAATGGCCGTGACATGCCCGCGAAGCGGATCGAGGGCGACGTCCCTCCTTCCAGGGAGCGGAAAGAGATTCCCCTCGAGCCCGCGATCCTCGACCGATACGCGGGCCGCTATCAGCTCGCGCCCAACTTCGTCATCGCGATCACGCGCGAAGGGGATCACCTCTTCCTGCAGGCGACCGGGCAGGGGAAGGTCCAGATGTTCGCGGAGAGCGAGCGCGAGTTCTTTTTGAAGGTCGTCGATGCGCAGGTGACGTTCGTGCGGGAAGGGGAGGGGCCGGCGACGAAGCTGATCCTCCATCAGAACGGAATGGACCTTCCGGGCCCGCGGATCGAGTAGTCCCGAGCGGCCGTACCGCTGGCGGCGGCCCGGCCTCGCAGCAGAGGGACGTCGCAACCAGTACGACCGCGCCCCGACGTTTTGGAGTGCGGCGCCCGCAGGCGCCGCTTTCATGTCGGTGGCAACGGAGCGAAAGCGGCGCTTCGCGCCGCACTTCAAACAGGCGGATCCGCGGCCGTACCGCGGGCGGCGGCCGCCCAGCAGGGACGTGGTTTCCCATCCTGTCGATCTTCTGAAGACCGCGGACGAGCTCGCCGACCCACGAGGGCCGGCCCTTTTCGATCAGGAATCTTCCTTACTGCTGGTCATGAGTCCGCTCCGTCGCCCCTGACTCGCCGGTCGGGGGCGGGGTGAGCGATTCGTTCGGGGGATCCCCCGGGAGAGTCGGGCCCCACCACTCACACCCTCCCATGATCCGGGCCGCACGCTGTGCGCGGTGCTTGAACTCCTGCTCGAACGCCGGGTAGTACGAGGTCACCTCGTAAAAAAGCTTCGCGACTTCGGGATCCGCGAGATGCCAGCTGCCAGCCAGCTCGGCCTCGGTCGGGAAGACGATCTGCCGGCCCGCCTGGAATCCCTGGATGGTGCGCGGAAGGTTCGGATTGAGAGCGAGAAGGGCTTTGAGGACCATGACTCCTCGCAGGAGCTCGAGGGGAGCGGCCGTCCCCGAATAGGAATTGGACAGAAGGATCGACCATGTCTCCGGAGCGCCCGCGGGCGTGCGTGCATTGCCTGCCGCGAGTCGGGAGGCGTAGGTCTCCGGCGTCACCGATTCATACGAAAGCGTCCCCGTGGGCTGGCCGAACGGGTGATCCGGAGTCCCCTCGGCGTTCGCATCGAACGTCAGCCTGAGGGCGTTCGTCTGCGGTCCGAGCGCGGCGAGCTTCGGTGCGAGATACGCCAGCTCGAAATGCTTTGCCCCGGCTTCGCCCGGGAGGTTCTCGAAGAAGATGATCCTGGCGGGATCGATGAAGCGTGCGTAATCCGTCTTGCGAACGATCTCCCACAGCATCCTGCGTACGAGGATGCCCTCCCCCGGAATCGATCCATCGAGGAGCGCCGCGATGTCGGGGTCGATCTCCCGCCGGTCGATGGCACGGTCTCCGTAGCGGCGCGCGCACTCCACGAGGCTCTGGTAGCCGCGGCTCTCGGAGAGGAAGTCGAGATCGAAGACGTCCTGCTGCCTGATGCGGTACGCGTTGTAGAGGAGGTGCCGGCCGAACGCGTCGAAGATCGGCGAGGATTGAGGAATCACGAAGCTGAACGTCCTCGGGTCTTCCGGGACGAGGTGAGGCGTGACGACGATGATGATCTCTTTCTTGACGCTCTCGCTCACGTTGCGGCTGAAAAGAGCGCCGATGTACGGAATTTTCGAAACCAGGGGCACGCCCCGGGTGCTCGAGATCTCGTCGTTCGTCGTCAGCCCTCCGATAATGAAGGGAGTGTCGTTCTGGACGCGCACGAAGGTTTGCACCTGCCGGCTTTCCACCTCCGGGGCGCGGGTGCTCGAGCCGGCGCTCGCCAGGGTCTGACGCGCCGCGCTGACGATCGTCTCCACCTGCATGCTGATCTCGGAGCCGTCCATGCTCACTCGCGGCCTCAGATTCAGAACGATGCCGACCGGGAAGTAGAGGACGGACTCTGTCGCGCTCGAGTTGGTGACGGTCGTTTCCACGACAGGGATTCGATTGCCGATCTGGATCTTCGCCTGGCGTCCGTCGAGCACGAGAACGGACGGGTTGGAGAGGACCTTGGCCTGGCTGGTTTCCAGCAGCGCGTGGAGCTTCGCCTTGAACGTCAGGGCATCGGACGCACGAGTGAAGAGGAACGTGAGCGGAGTCGAGGTCAGACGCGTATCCTCGGCAATCTGAAAGTCGTACGTGTCCTCGTGTTTGCCCGAGGTCGATTTGCCGGTGACGCCCCAGGACACGCCGAGGTCCTGGGTCACGTCTCCCTGGATCTCGATGACGAGCGCCTCCATGACGATCTGCCGCGCCGGAACGTCGATGACATCGTGAAGGAGATTGACGACCCGTTCCAGCGACTCGAGATCGTTCGGGTCGTATGCGATGAGAAGGCGGTTCTGCGGCTCCGCGGCCGTCGTTCGATGCAGGAAGATGCCGCCCAGATCGGGCAGACCCTCACGGCTGCCGGAATACGCGCCGGAATCCGCGGTGGACTCCTGCAGGCTCGTCTTCGATGCGGCGAGGATCTTGATGACGATCGGGAGGCGGGGCTGCTCGGTTTTCGTCGGCTGGAAGATCCGGTCGTAGATGGATTCGCCCGAGGTTTCCTCGAATTCGACGATCGTGTAATCGAGCGCTTTGAGCGTCGCGAGCGCGCGGTCGGGCTCGACGTAGCTGAGCTGGTAACTCTCGTACGCCAAGTGGCGCCGATCGAATGTCGTGTCCTCCGGAGTCGCCGAGCTCAGACTTCCAACCAGCGAGGCGATCGCATCGTGGATTCCCGGCAGATCCGGGTTGGGTTCCTCGATGCCGCCACGAACTTCGACTCCGCGCACGTACAGCTCATAGCCTCCGGACGGATGAGCCGCCGCGACGACTTCGACCGTCCGCTGTCCACCCTCCACGCTCTTGGAAAAGAAGCGCGCAGCCCGCGCGCCTGGAAATGCGGAGAGATTTCTCGCGTCCTCGACACCGAACCGGGGGACGTAACCAGAGAGGACCTGCATCCCGATCGTGTCGAGGAGCAGCCGGGTTCTGGGAAGAGACGTATAGGGGGAACGAACGTGCCACGCAGCCGACGGCAGGTAGGCTTCCGGAGCGGCCGGAGCCTCGGTGCGGACGCCTTCCTGCGCCTGAGGAAGAGCGGGAGGGACGTACGAGATGAGGCCGGCCAGGAGAGCGCAGGCGATCCGGCGGCCCATCAGGCGCGAGCGCCCGCTGGAACCCGATGCAAAGGTGCGGCGAGACCTCATCGCGACCACGCCCATGAAAAGACCGCCCGTCTTTCTCCGAGGGGACGAGTATACCGGAACGCGCGACGCGCTTCGAAGGAAGGGAGGGGTGTCGTGTGAGTCGTTCATGCGGGTCGGCTCGGGGGTGGCAGGCGTTTGCACAGCGTTCGGATGACGGCCAGAACGGCGTTGAAGTTGTCGGCGAGGACCTCGTGGAACTCCGACTGTCCGATCCGCAGGAGAAGGCAGTCGGTCGATGCTTTGATGGTCGCGGAACGAGTCTCGCCGGTCAGCACGGCCATCTCTCCGAAGTAGTCCTCTTCCCGGAGAACTCCAATCGGCTCGTCGTCGCGAAAGGCGGTGACTTCGCCGCCGACCACGATGAAGAGCGTGTCGCCGTAATCTCCCTGGTGGAACACGGTCGAACCGGCCGCATACGTCACCTCCTCGGCGATGCGCGCGACGTAGACCAGATCGCGAGGGGAAAGATCCGCGAACAGGTCCGTCTTCCGCAGGAACAGCGCCTTCTCGACCGAGAGCATGTCGGTCATCATTCTAGATTCACCGCAGCCCAGCTGAACGACTTCGCGAGTTTCCGGACAGTCGCATCGGCATCGATGGTGAGACTTCGAGTGTCCTCGAGGAATGCGGCCCGATCCGCGTCCCGGGTGATCGCGGCCAGCGCCGTCTCGCGGACGATGGGATTCGGATGGCGCAGGAATCTCGTCATGTCCTGACGCCGCGGCCTGATGTCGAGCCGCGAGGCGGCATACAGAGCGCCCGCTGCGACCCATTCGGAAGCGCGCTCCTCGAGGGTGAGAGCGACGATCCGGCGCTCATCGGACCCTTCATCCTCGGGCTCGCGCTCGACCTCCCCCAGGGCCTCGAGAAGGGGACTCTGAAGGGATTCAGGGAGGACGTTGTGGAGGAGCTCCACGACCTGAGAGCGGCTCTCCCTCGACCCGCGGATGAATGAGGCGTAAAGCGCGATCATGTCCACCTCCCGGGTGAGAACGTCCAGGAGGATGAATGCGTGGTGGATGTGGCACGTGGCGACGTACGTCAGAGCGACGCGCAACAACTGGCTCGCCGGGGAGCACCCGAGCTGACGAAGAGCAGTCAGCCGAGCCATCGCTTCGCGCGCTTCGCTCAGCACGAGGACCTGGATCGCTTCGGAATCGCCAGCGCTCTTCCGGCCCCTGACGAGATCGGCCCATGCCTGGAACAGAGGCTCGCGGTCCTCCGGTCCGACCATGCGGAACAGCCTGTCCAGGAGAGGCAGCGCCGCGAAATCGCCATGGCGGCCCAGCGCGCGCGCGAGCTTTTTCACGGCCTCGGCTCGGTGCAGCCGGGAGCTCTTCCGGAGGAAGCGAGCCACCGGCACGATCGCGGAAGCCCCGATGGCGACCAGCGCATCGGATGCCTCCGCCGCAACCCGTCTCGTCGTCAGGAGCGGAAGGATGGCGGGAATGAGCGCGGGATCCGCATGAGCCGGGCACGCTTCGAGCGCCGCTTCGAGAACTTCCTGCTCCCGTGAATGCAGTAGCGTTTCGAGGAGGGACGTCACGCCCCCCTTCCGCACCTCGCCGAGTCCCTCCGCTGCCGCCAGCCTCTCGGCGACGGACTCGGAGGCGGCCAGTTCCTCGAGATGCGCCTTTCCTTCCGTCGCCGCCGCGCCGCTTCCGCTGTTGATCAGTCCCGCCGCGGCGAATGCGCGAACCCGGGGATCCGAATCGCTCAGCTTCGCGCGGAACCAGTGTTTCTCCGTGGGAAACTCGCCGGCAGCCGCCGCGCGCACGACCGTCCATCTCACCTCGGGATCGGGGTGCTCCGCCAGCGGGAGCACGTTCGGGAGCACCGCGGCGAGGTATTTGACCTCCTCGTTCGTTCCGGAAGTCATGGTGTCCATCACATAGCGCCTGACAGCGGGCTCGCGCGCCGCGAACGCCCTGTCGTCCGCCTCGAGCCTCGCGGCACGAAGAGAGCTCAGAAGACCCGCGACGTAGCTCGCGTAGGCGGCCCGTGCCACGAGAAGCCACACCACGCAGCCGGCGATGGTGATCCCCGCAATGATTCGGATCGTGAGTGAATCGATGGTGAACGCCAGGATGGACCCGGCGATCGCAACCGCCGCCGGCGGGTACAGCCCCTCGGCGAGAGCTCTCGCCTGCAGGCGGGATTCGCTCCGGATTCCGCGATACAGCATCTGCCGCGCCGTCCCGTTCACCGTGAGCGTCAGCGTGATGTCGAGCGTCTTGGTCGCGTAGACCCATCCTGCCGACACGGTTTGCAGAACGAGCGCGGATGCCGCAAGGAGGCTCGCGGGAAGGGCGCTCAGGGACACCAGGACTCCCCCCGATCGGAGAATCCGGTGGACCAGGAAAAGCTGGAGAAAGAGCGCCGCCAGGCTCGCGTACGCATAGAGTTGCCCGAAGATCGCCGCGAGCGCCGCGCCGCTCGCGCGGGGGGCGAAGGCCGCCTTGAACTGGTAATCGACGAGCGTCTGCACGAGAGAGGTGACCAGGGCGAGGGCCGCGATCGTGGTGAACTGCCTCTTTCGATGAAGCTGGCCGGCGCTCTGCCGGTTCGCCGCGGTCAGGCCGGGCTCTCCGGCGGGCCGATCGCCGCCCGCGCGACGCTGCAGCGCTCGCGAGGCGAGGATGGACCCCGCCAGAAGGAAACAGACGACGAGAATCAGAGCTGACAGTCCGAAGCGGCGCGCGAACGGCCCCACCAGAAGCCCGGCCGGCAGACAGGCGGCAGTCCCCATCGCGCCCAGCAGTCCGAACAGGCGCCGGCTCTCGCCCGCGTCGAAGACTTCGATCACGAACGCCCAATAAAGAATGACCGGAATCCGCCCCGAGATGTCCGCGAGCAGATACGCCGTTGCCCGCGAGACGACCGGGAGGGAGCCGAGGGTGAGATAGACGCCGAGGTTCGCCGCGATGAGCGCGGCAGCGACGAGGACCCCGATCCGGGCGGTCGCGACGCGGGGCGCCGCCGCGGCGCACGCGTAGGAGCCCAGGCCCGTGACGAGCGCGCCGAGGATGTACATGAGGGGCAGCGGGTCGCTGCCGAGACGGGAAAGGAAGAGGCTGTCGCCGACGGCGCGGGCGATCAGAGCGCTCGTGGCCACGCACATGAACGCCAGCGCCGCGGGGTAGAACCGCCCCCGCTCGCGCGAGTCGATCCGGGGAAGCAGGCCGGAGAAGGTCATGCCGTGGTGAGTGTAAGCCGCCCCGTTGCGCGGGAGAAGGAATCGCGCCGGCAGCCGGCCCGGCTACGGAGCCTTGCGGGGATTCGTCGCATCGAGGAGGCGCAGCGCGGCGGCCGCCCGCTCGCGGACTCCCGGGTCGGGATCGTTGCGGGTGAGCGTCTCGAGCGCTCGCCGGCCGTCCGGGAAGCCCGCTGCGCCGATGGCGTCCGCCGCTTCCCCTCGGACCATGGCGCTCTCGTCATCCAGGGCTCCGACGAGAACCGGCAGCACCGCCGGGTCGCGAAGCTCGCCGAGGATTCGTGCGGTCGCGGCGCGCGCGGTCGGGTCCGGGTCGTTCTCGACGATCTCGCGGACCGCATCGAGCTCGTCGACTCCACCGATTGCGATGAGAGCGGCGGCGGCGTGGCTCCTGACGATCCCCTCGCGGTCCGAAAGCGCCGCGCGGAGCGGGCCTCGCGAGGAGGAGTCGCCCATCCACGCCATGATCCGGCCGGCGCTCTCGCGGACCTCGAGACGATCGTCCCGAAGCGCCGCGTGCACCTCGGGCAGCAGGGTCCTGTCGCGAACCTCGCCGATGGTGCGGATCGCATGAGAGCGGACGTTCCAGTCGGGATTCGAGACGAGGGCGCGAAGGATCGCGGCGCCCTCCTTCTCCCTCTTTTCCGCATAAAGCTGTCGGGCCCGCGCAATGTCGGGTCCGCGAAGCTGCTCGAACTCGGTCCCGGCGCGCTGCGATGGCCCGGCGGCGCGGTTTCCGCAGCCCGCCGCGATGAGCGGAAGGAGGATTGCTGCTGCGAATCGCCTGATCATCATCGGGGGCGTTCGTGGTTTCCGGCGTTCCGGCGAAGCCTCGACGGTGTGACGGGCGCTTCACGCGGAAGCGTGGTTCGGACGCCGGAGCGTCCGAACCACGAACCGGATCGATTGCGTCAGTCTTTTCTCGACGGTTTATCCTCTCCGGTCGCCTCAGGCGGACGGCCCGGCGGCTTCCCGGCCTTCTCGAGCTGATCGAAGTCGGCCTTCGATCCCTTCAGGGCAGGCACCACCCCGTGGTACTTCTCCTTCTGGGCTGCCGGCTTTCCTTCGGCATCGAATCCGTCGTACGCCAGCTCCGCGTCGAAGAAGTAGGCCGGCTCGATGTTGCCTTTGCCGTCGTCGTAGTAGCCGAAATCCGGCGCGCTCGAGTCGGCCTTCTTCGCCTTCTTCGCATCGTCTCGGATTTTCGATTTCAGGTCACTCACGACCTCGGACTGACCCTTCAGATCCGCGTCGTTCTTCTTTTCTTCGGTCACTTCGATCCAGCGCCGGTGAATGGCGACGAGCTCACCGTTCGCACCGAGGTCGACGACGATCTTCGAGCCGGGGCCGCCGACGTCGATTCCGTCGATCTGACGGCCGAAGTGCACGGTCACGAGCTTGTCCAGCTCGGCCGTCGGCTTGCCGTCCTTGACGTCGACCTGCCTGAGACCGCCGACGTGCCTCACGACCAGCTCGTCCTGCTTCTCCGGCATGAGGCCGAGATCGGACAGATACTTCTTCGCGAGATCCGGAGCTTTCTCCTTGCTCGGCAGACCCGAGGTCTCACGATCGTTCGCGTAATCCTTGAACCCCTTGCTGAAGCTGAAGTCGCCCGTCGTCTTGTCGATGCGGAAGTGGGCCGAAGGGTCGGCCTTCGAGACGTGGGTCAGGCTGTTCGACTTGTCCGCCTTGAGCTGGACCGAGTCGTTTTCTTTCGCCGCCCGATAGAGCTTGTTCCCCAGCTCCCTCGCCTCGGTGTCTCCCTTGTAGCCTTCTTTCATCCGGAGAGCTTTGACCGCTCCCTTTTCCTTGGCGCTCTCGAACTTGCCCGACTTCACGTTGACCTGTGGCTGTGCGAACGCAGGGACTGCCAGCAGCATCGCGAATGCGACGGCGCCCGCCCCCATGATGACTCCTCTTGGCGTGCTTCTCTCGAACATGCGCTTCCTCCTTTGAACCGTGCCTTGCTTCGAACTCGCCTGCTAGTACTGGTAGTAGGTCCTCAGCCAGGTATGGTTCGCCGGCGGATCGGCTCCGAAGTAGTACCTGGTGTCGTTGTCCAGACCGGGATAGAGCACCACGGACGCATAGCCCGGGTAGTCGGCGCCCTTCCACCAGGCGCGCTCATCATTCACTGCGTTGAACCAGGACTGCCACATCGCCTGGCCAGCCTTGACGCGCGATCCGAAGTTGTTGGAGATCCCGTTGCCGGAGTAGCTGTTCGTCCGGTATCCGATGGCCTGATGCAGCCCCTGGAACGGGCGACCTGCGCCGGCCCAGTTGCTCCACCAGTTCGCCACGTCGGGCACGGATGGAATGACCTGGCACGACTGGAAGATGATGAACTCCATCTGGTTGTCTCCCCAGGCTCCGGAGTTCGGAGTGCTCACGTACTGAGGGGAGATCGAGCCGGGGCCCATCCCGATGTACCAGTAGTTGCCGTGGCCCGAATAGTAGGCGATGTCCATCGCATCGACGTACGAGTTGTTGTAGCTGGTGAACTCGTAATTCTGAGCCCAGTAGTACTGCTCGTAGGCGAAGTACTTGATGAAGTTGTAGACGTTGTCGACGAATCTGGCTTCACCCTGGTTGTAGACGTATCCGCCTACACGCTCGGCCGAAACCGGCGTTGCGAGCAGGGCGACCGCCAGGACGACCAGGGCGACTTTCAGAACCACATCTCTCCCCTTGGGCATACGAAAACCTCCTCGAACTCAATGAATGGGTGTGTCGACCCGTACTGAACACACGGACAACCCTGTGCGCCAGCGCAAAAAAAAGACCTGCGGGCGATACGCCGTCCGCAGGTCTACCAAATTAGATTACACGAAAAATACGCTGAGGCTCAGCCCGTGTCAACGCGCAATCCTGGTGGGCGAAGCGTCGCGAAGTCGTGGTCCAAGACGCTGGCAGGGTCGGCCAGCAGGGATGTCGCGTCCAACGGGCGGATCGCCCACGGCGCTTCGGTATGGCGCCCGCAGGCGCTGCCTCTACACGTCGCGATGATCCGAGCGATCGCGGCGCTACGAGACCGCAGTCCAAAGAAGGCGAGTCCGCGGCTGTACCGCTGGCAGCGGCCGGCCAGCAGGGACGTAGTTCCCTGGTCAGAGGTCGCGAGCCGGCTGCAGCGGCGGATGAAGATCTCTCTCTCGGTGACGGAGCGCCACCTCTACCTCGACGTCGACGGCTACGCGATGACGTCGGTGATGGAGGAACATCGCCTCGCGGAGGCGTGATCCGCGTCGCGTGGGTCATTCCGATCGCAGCGATCTCCGCTGTCGCGCGACGCCTTCTTTGTCGCTCCGATTGACTCAGGCTTCGTATTTTCGTCTTTGGTGTCGTCGGTTCCGCGCAGGCCTCCGCAACCATTTTGCGTCTCGCGAAAGCGCCGAAAGGCCATTGACCCATCGGGGGCGCCACGTACGATGTCCCGCTCCAGCGCATTGTGACAATGATCACCCGCCGTCGTTCGCAGGCGTTGCGGGCATCGTTCGGGCGGGCTCGGCTCATCCGCCGGCGGTGGGCGCCGTGGCGCGAGCTCGAACGGCGCACCAGCATCAGGGACATCTATGATCGATCGCACCGTCTCTCACTACCGGATCCTCTCGAAGCTCGGCACCGGCGGCATGGGCGTCGTCTACGAAGCGGAGGACTCCAACCTCGGCCGGCGCGTGGCGCTCAAGTTCCTCCCTCCCGAGATGGCGCGCGACGAGGCCTCGCTCCAGCGCTTCCAGCGCGAGGCCCGCGCCGCCTCCGCGCTCAATCACCCCAACATCTGCACGATCCACACGATCGACGAGCACGAGTCGGAGCACTTCATCGTGATGGAGCTGCTCGAAGGGGAGACGCTCGCGGAGAAGATCCGGCGCGGGCCGATCGACGTCGAGACGGTCATCGCGACGGGGATCCAGATCACGGACGCGCTCGAGTCGGCGCACGCGAAGGGGATCGTTCACCGCGACCTCAAGCCGGCGAACATCTTCGTCACGTCGCGGGGCCAGGCGAAGATCCTCGATTTCGGCCTCGCGAAGATCGACAGGCTTCGCGGCGCGGCCGATGCCGGCTCGCAGACCGCGGTCCGCCTCGACGATCTGACGGCGGCGGGAACGACGCTCGGGACGGTCTCCTACATGTCGCCGGAGCAGGCGCGCGGCCAGGTCACCGACGCGCGCACCGACCTTTTCTCGCTTGGCACCGTCCTCTATCAGATGGCCTCCGGCGTCCTTCCGTTCCAGGGAGAGACTTCGGCGGTCGTATTCGAAGCCATCCTCAACCGCGATCCCGTTTCGCTGAGCCACCACAACGCCGCGCTCCCGGCGGAGCTGAACCGCGTCCTCGGGAAGGCGCTCGAGAAGGACCGCGCGCTCCGCTATCAGAACGCGAACGATCTGAAGACCGATCTGATGCGCCTCAAGCGCGACCTCGACTCGGGGGGACGCCAGGCGGCGGAATCGAGCAGCCCTCGCTCCGGCGTGGCGGCGTCCGCGGAAAAGTCGGTCGCCGTCCTCTACTTCGAGAACCTGAGCGGCGTGAAGGAAGACGAGTACTTCCGCGACGGCATCACCGAAGACATCATCACGGAGCTCTCGAAGATCCGGGGGCTGAAGGTCTTCTCCCGCGCGACCGTCCTCACGTACCGCGACAAGCAGGTGACTCCGCCGCAGATCGGCCAGCAGCTGAACGCGTCGTATTGTCTGGCGGGAAGCCTCCGGCGCGCGGGTACGCGGCTCCGGATCAACGCGCAGCTCGTCGACACGAAGACCGACTTTCCGCTCTGGTCCGAGCGCTACGACCGCGAGATGAAGGACGTCTTCGAGGTGCAGGACGAGATCGCGCGGAGCATCGCCGAGGCGCTCCGGATCACGCTCTCGCCGCAGGAGGAGAAGGCGCTGGCGGTGCGGCCGACGGAAGACATGCAGGCGTACGACCTCTATCTGCGCGGCAGGAACTACGCGCGGAGGATGTCGCGGCAGGACCTGGAGTTCGCGCTGCAGATGTTCGAGAACGCGGTCTCGGCCGACCCGAACTTCGCGGCCGCGCACGCCGGCATCGCCTCCGTCTGCGCTCAGTACTACTACCACTACGAGCGCTCGAAGGGGTGGATCGACCGGGCGCGGGTCGCGGCCGAGCGCGCCACCGCGAAGGGGCAGGACTCGCCCGAGGTGATGATCGCGCAGGCGTGGGTCGCGTACGGTGAGGAGAAGTTGGACGAAGCGCTCGCGCACACCCGCAAGGCGCTCCATCGCAATCCCGACATCGAGAGCGGCTACTACCTTCTCGGCCGCGTCCTCTTCTCCGCCGGCCGGCACCAGGAGCTCGTCGAGATCGCGGACGAGGCGATCTCGCACGCCGGCGAGAACTACAACACCTACATCCCGATCCGGAACGCGCTCGGCGCGCTCGGCAAGGTCGAAGCGAAGATGAAGATGCTCCAGCGGCAGGTCGAGATCTACGAGGGACACCTGCGCAAGGTCCCCGAGGATGCGCGCGCGCGGGTCCTCCTCGGCACCGACTACGCGGAGCTGAACCGGCCCGAGGACGCCACGCGCGAGGGAAACCTCGCGATGGCGCTGCGCCCGGACGACGCGATCATCATGTACAACGTCGCCTGCCTCTTCAGCGCTCTGAAGAAGAAGCCGGAAGCGATGAGGGCGCTGCGGAAAGCGTGGGAGGGCGGGTTCACGGACCCGCAGTGGGCACGCCAGGATCCCGATCTCGCGTCGCTCCACGACGACCCGGAGTTCGACCGCCTCTACCCGGCGAGTCATTAGAGGTGGATTCGATGATCGGAACCAGCGTCTCGCATTACAAGATCACCTCGAAGCTCGGCACGGGCGGGATGGGAGTCGTCTACGAAGCGGAGGACGCGAACCTGGGCCGCCACGTCGCGCTCAAGTTCCTCCCGCCGGAGCTGGCGCAGGACGAGCCCTCGCTCCAGCGTTTCCAGCGCGAAGCGCGCGCGGCGTCGGCTCTCAATCATCCGAACATCTGCACCATCCACGGGATCGAGCAGCACGAGTCGGAGCACTTCATCGTGATGGAGCTGCTCGACGGGGAGACGCTCGCCGACCGGATTCGCCGCGGCCCCGCCGACGTGGAGACGCTGCTCGGCTTCGGCATCCAGATCGTCGACGCGCTCGAGTCGGCGCATTCGAAGGGAATCGTCCATCGCGACCTCAAGCCGGCGAACATCTTCGTGACCTCGCGCGGTCAGGCGAAGATCCTCGACTTCGGCCTCGCGAAGATCGACCGCGGCCGAGGCGGCGAGGCCTCGCTCACGCTGACCGCGGTGCGCGGCGAGGAGCTGACCGCGGCGGGTACGACCGTCGGCACCGTCTCGTACATGTCTCCCGAACAGGCGCGCGGCCAGGTCACCGACGCGCGCACCGACATCTTCTCGCTCGGCACGGTGCTGTACCAGATGGCCACGGGGACGCTCCCGTTCCAGGGAGAGACCTCCGCCGTCGTCTTCGAGGCGATCCTCAATCGCGAGCCGCTTCCGGTGACGCAGATCAATCCGGCGCTCCCCCCGGAGCTCAACCGCGTGCTCAGCCAGGCGCTCGAAAAAGACCGCGACATGCGCTTCCAGACGGCGACGGACCTCAAGACCGCGCTCAAGCGGCTCAAGCGGGACCTCGACTCGGGCGGCCGCCGTGCCGCGGAGACGAGCGGAAGCAAGGTCGGGACGGCCGCCTCGCCGCGCGAGCAGTCCATCGCCGTTCTCTACTTCGAGAATCTGAGCGGAGTGAAGGAAGACGAGTACCTTCGCGACGGGATCACCGAAGACATCACGACGGAGCTTTCGAAGATCAAGGGGCTCAAGACCTATCTCGCGCGCGATGGTGCTCGCCTACCGCGACAAGCCGGTGACGGCGGGCCACGTGGGGAGCGAGCTGGGCGCCTCGCACGTGCTCACCGGGAGCCTGCGGCGCGCGGGGACGCGGCTGCGGATCAACGCGCAGCTCGTCGACGCGGCGACGAACTTTCCACTCTGGTCCGAGCGGTACGACCGGGAGATGAAGGACGTCTTCGAGGTGCAGGACGAGATCGCGCAGAAGATCGCGGAGGCGCTGCGCATCACGCTTTCGCCGCAGGAACAGCAGGCGCTCGCGGCGAAGCCGACCGAGGACCTGCAGGCGTACGACCTCTACCTGCGGGGGCGCAACTACTCCCGGCGCATCGCGCGGCAGGACCTGCAGTTCGCGCTGCAGATGTTCGAGAACGCCGTCGGCGATCGACCCCGACTTCGCGCTCGCGCACGCGACGCTCGCGAACGTCTGCGCCCAGTACTACTACCATTTCGAGCGGCAGCAGAAGTGGATCGACCGCGCGATCGCCGCGACGCAGAAGGCGAGCGCGAAGGGCAGCGACGCGCCGGAGATCTTGATGGCGGAGGCCTGGGTGCCTACGCGGAGGCGCGCCACGAGAGACTCCGTGAACCTCGTGCGGAAAGCGCTCGAGAAGAACCCCGACATCGAGGGCGGCTACTACCTGCTCGGCCGCGCGCTCTTCTCCTCCGGCCGCTATCACGAGCTCGTCGACATCATCGAGGAGGCGCTCGCCCACGCCGGTGAGAACTACAACACGATGGTGCCGATCCACAACGCCCTCGGCGCGCTCGGCAAGAAGGAGGCCCTCACGAATTTCATCCTCCGCGAGAATCAGGTCTTCGAGGAGCACCTCAAGAAAGTCCCCGAGGACGCGCGCGCCCGCGTTCTTCTCGCGTTGAACTACGCGATGATCCATCGGCGTCGACGACGCGGCGCGCGAAGCCAGCCTCGCGATGGTCCTCCGCCCCGACGACACGATGATCATGTACAACACCGCGTGCGTCTTCTGCGCGCTCGAGAAGAAGCCGGACGCCCTCATCGCTCTCAAGAAGGCCTGGGATGCAGGCTACCGCGACGCGACCTGGACCCGCCAGGATCCCGATCTCGCGCTGCTCCACGGCGATCCCGAGTTCGAACGGCTGTACCCCGCACCAGCGGCGAAGGGGGCAACATGATCGGCCGCACGATCTCGCATTACAAAATCACCGCGAAGCTCGGCACCGGCGGGATGGGCGTCGTCTACGCCGCCGAGGACACGACCCTCGGGCGCGCCGTCGCCCTCAAGTTTCTGCCGCCGGAGATGGCCAGGGACCAGCCTTCCCTCCAGCGCTTCCAGCGCGAGGCGCGCGCCGCGTCGGCTCTCAATCATCCGGGGATCTGCACCATCCACGCGATCGACGCGCACGAGTCGGAGCATTTCATCGTGATGGAGCTGCTCGAAGGGGAGACTCTGGCCGAGACGATGCGGAAGGGACCCGATCGAGATCGGCGCCCTTCTCGAATGCGGCATTCAGATCGTCGATGCCCTCGAGTCGGCGCACTCGAAGGGCATCGTGCATCGCGACCTCAAGCCCGCGAACATATTCATCACCTCGCGCGGCCAGGCGAAGATTCTCGACTTCGGCCTCGCCAAGATGGAACAGGCGAAGTCGGCGACCGAGGGCGACGGGAGGACGGCCGGTCCGCGAGGAGCTGACCGCCGCCGGGACGACGATGGGGACGATCTCCTACATGTCCCCGGAGCAGGCCCGCGGTCAGCTGACCGACTCCCGCACCGACATCTTCTCCCTCGGCACGGTCCTCTATCAGATGGCCACGGGAACCCTTCCGTTCCAGGGCGACACCTCGGCGGTCGTCTTCGACGCGATCCTGAATCGCGATCCGGTACCGCTCGACGCAACTGAATGCAGGGCTTCCGCAGGAGCTCGGACGGATCCTCGGCCAGGCGCTGGAGAAGGACCGGAACTTCCGCTACCAGAGCGCGACCGAGCTGAAGACCGCGCTGCTGCGCCTGCGGCGCGACCTCGATTCCGGAGGGCGTCGCGCCGCGGAGGCGCCGAGCAGCCCCGCGACCGCGGCCACGCCGGATCGATCGCTCGCGGTGCTCTATTTCGAGAACATCAGCGGCGTGAAGGAAGACGAGTACTTCCGCGACGGGATCACCGAGGACATCATCAACGAGCTCGCCAAGATCAAGGGGCTCAAGGTGTTCTCGCGCGCGACGATCATGCCGTACCGCGACAAGCCGGCCACGCCCGGGCAGATCGGCCAGCAGCTCGGCGCGTCGCACGTGCTCACGGGCAGCGTCCGCCGCGCGGGCAGCCGGCTTCGCATCGGCGCGCAGCTGGTCGACACGCGCACCGACTTTCCGCTCTGGACCGAGCGGTACGATCGCGAGATGAAGGACGTCTTCGAGGTGCAGGACGAGATCGCGCGGAACATCGCGGAGGCGCTGCGCGTCACGCTCTCGCCGCAGGAGGAGAAGGCGCTCGCCGCCAAGCCGACCGAGGACCTCCAGGCGTACGACCTCTTCCTGCGCGGACGGAACTACGCGCGCCGGCTCTCGCGCCAGGATCTGGACTTCGCCCTGCAGATGTTCGAGAACGCCGTCTCGCTCGACCCGGAGTTCGGCCTGGCGCATGCCGCGATCGCGAACGTCTGCGCCGCGTACTACTACATCTTCCAGCGCGAACAGTCGTGGGCCGATCGCGCCATCGCCGCGACCGAGAAAGCGATCCGAACCGGCCACGGGGCGCCCGAGGTCCGCATGGCGGAGGCCTGGGTGTCGTTTCTCCAGCAGAAGTTCGACGAGTCCATCGCCCGGGTCCGAGAAGCGATCGAAAAGAAGCCCGATACGGAAGGGGCGTATTACCTGCTCGGGACGGCGCTCTTCTCGGCGGGCCGCTATCAGGAGCTGGCCGACGTCGCCGACGAGGCGATCGCGCACTCCGGCGACAACTACAACGCGATGGTCCCGATCAGCAACGCGCTCAAGGCCCTCGGCAAGAAAGACGCCGTCGTCAACCACACGCAGCGCGCGCTCCAGATGTTCGAGGCCCACCTCAAGAAGGTGCCCGAGGATGCGCGGGCCAGGATTCTGCTGGCGAACGACTACGCCTACCTGGGGCGGCCGGACGAAGCATTCGCCGAGGCCCAGCTCGCGATGACCCTGCGGCCCGACGACGCGCTGATCATGTACAACGTCGCCTGCGTGTTCGGCACCCTCGCGAGGAAACCGGAGGCCCTCCTCGCGATCAGGAAGGCTCACGACGCGGGTTACCATGACGCGAACTGGGCGCGGCACGATACCGATCTCGCCATTCTTCACGATGATCCGGAGTTCATC
>CAWCBB010000017.1:0-24743 GCA_963793695.1 uncultured Acidobacteriota bacterium
AAGCTCGAGATCAGCCCCTCGACGCTGTACGCACGGCTCGGACCCGTCGGAAAACCGTAGCGAGCCCGCATGTCTCACGATCCGGGGGCGGGCCAGCCCCCCATACGCGCTAACTTGTCCACTCGCGAGGTGTCATCCTGAGCCCTCACGTCGCGCGGAGCCTGCCCTGAGGAGCGAAGCGACGAAGGGCGCTCCTCAGGGCAGGCTCCGCGAAGGATCTCAAAATGCGGGAATCACGGCTCCGGCATCTTGAGATCCTTCGGACGCTTCGCGTCCTCAGGATGACCCGCGATTCCGATCTGCGGCGGTCGGGCGCAGCCCGCGCCTGCCTGGCCTCGGAATCGCGGGAAACCTACTCATTCCTGTCATCCCGAGCGGAGCGAGGGATCTCAGAATGCGGAAATCACGGCTCCGGCATCTTGAGATCCTTCGGACGCTTCGCGTCCTCAGGATGACCCGCGATTCCGATCTCCGGCGGTCGGGCGCCGCCCGCGCCTGCCGGAGCCCGCCCCCCGGACGATGGCGATCCGTCCAGAGGCTGCACAGGTGTTCCGCATCCGAACGGGACCACGTCGTCGCGTTTGGAGCTAATTCATTGATGTAGCTCGAGTTGGTCTTCTGCAGCCGCAGGCATCCCGTTTGGTCTGTTATGAGGGCGCCGGAGGAGGCGCCATGACCCGAATCCTCGTAGTAGACGACGAAACTGCCGTGACCGATGGACTGACCTCGCTATTCCGCCTCGAGCATTTCGACGCAGTCAGGAGCCTACGATCGGGAGGCGGCCCAAACGGCGATCGAGGGGGAGTTCTATCCGGTGATCTTGCTCGGCCGACTTCCGGCTGAAGACCGAAGAGGAGGGGCTCCTTCTGCTCGACGCGATCCGGAGGATGAGCCCCCGCTCGAGAGTCGCGAGCCTGACGGCGTTCGCCCAGCACGCCGGCGCACTCGAAGACGAGCTCAAGAGCCACGGCTCTGCGGTCGTCCTCCACAAGCCGATGGAGTTCGCCGAGATCCTCGCCGTCGTGGGCGAGATGCTCGCGACGATCGAAGCGGAAGCGGAGGCGCAGAAGGCGACGAGCGAAGGCGTTGTTCGACCTCACCGCGCTCTACGAGAAGGTGCAGAAGGTCCTCTTCGCGATTCCGCAACGGCGATACGGGCTCACCGTCGAGCAGACCGACGAGCTGGTTCAGGAGGCGTGGGCGCTCTTTCTCGAGAAGAAGGAGACGGTGCGCTCGCCGGGGCCGTGGCTCGCCGGGACCGTCGTGAACCTCACCCCGGCAGACAGTTCCGAGGAGGGTGCGGCTCGCCGAGACCTCGATCGACGACCCGGAGGGGGGGATCGCGGTCTCTCCGAGCGCGTCCGCCGGAACCCTCGAGACGCTCATCGTCCGGCAGGCGCTCGGCCGCGTCGACGAGAGGACGCGCCTCCTCTGCACTCTGATCGGGATGGAGGGGCGATCGTACGAAGAAGTCGGCGAGATCCTCGGGCTCCCGATCGGATCGGTCGGCCCGCTCTACATCCGGGCGAAGGGCCGGCTGCGGAAGACGATGGCCGGAGCGAATTGACGATCGCGTCCCAGTCTTTCTAGATACGGTTTTCCATCGCCGCCTCGATCTCGTCGCGCAGCTGCTCGAACGTGTACGGCTTCATCAGGAAGCGCACGTTCGGCTTCTCGAGGTAACCGCTCAGACGTCTCGCCTCGCCGTGGGCGGTCGAGAAGACCACGGGAAGACCCGGCCAGCGGGCGCGCGCGCGCTCGCACACCGTGGCTCCATCCATGTCGGGCAGGCCGATGTCGAGGATCATGACCGTCGGCCGGGCGCGCTCGAGATCGGCGAGAGCGTCGGCTCCCGTCGGCGCGATCCGCACGCGCATGCCGGCCTCCTCGAGGACGTGCGCGAGGCCCGCCGCGACCGTCTCGTCGTCTTCGACGAGGAGGACCTCGCCGGCGAGCCCGACGGCGCGTCCGGTTTCGGGCTCGGCAGCGTGCTCGGGGGGCGCCGCCTCAGGGAGAAAACGTGGAACGTCGATCCTTCCCCTTCGGCGCTTTCGACGAACAGAAGGCCGCCATGGGCGGCGATCGTCTTGTACACGATTGGAAGCCCCAGGCCCGTTCCCTTCCGCTTTGTCGTGAAGAACGGCTCGAACAGATGCTGGAGAGTACCCGCATGGATTCCCGTTCCGTTGTCGCTGACGCGGATCGCGACCCAGCGGTGGCCGCTTTGGGGGAGGGCGCCGAACGAGAACTGCGTTCCGGGCTCGGCCAGGTCGGCGGCGAGAGCGACCTGCCCGGGTTCCGATCCGATGGCGTCGCGGGCGTTCACGAAGAGGCTGCTCAGCACCTGTCCGAGTTGTGAAGGGTCCGCATCGAGGTAGAAGTCCTCCTCCGGGATCGTCATCGACCACGCGGCCTTCGTGCTCACGATCTCGCGACACTCCTCGGCGATCGAGCGGAGCCACGCGCGTCCTTCGAAGACCTGGCGATGAGGCTCTTCTTCGCGCGCAAAGCGGACGATCTCCTGGGTGACGCCCCGCCCCCGCCGCACCGCTTGCCGGATCTGTTCTCCCGCGTTCCGGTAGTTCGTGTCCGTGCTGCGGGCGACGATTTCCGCGAAGGTGAGGATGCCCATGAGAACGTTGTTCATCTCGTCGCGATCGCCGGTACAGACGCCCGAGACCGGAGAGGCGCTTCGCTTCCTCGAGCTGCTCCTCGAGACGCATCCGGTCCGAGACGTCGAGAACGAGATGGCCCGTCCGATCACCGTTCCGGCTTCGGCGATCGGAGAGACCGTGACATCGCAGGGAAGGAGCGAACCGTCGCGACGGCGGAGGCGGTGGTCGTAGAGCTTCGTGGACTGCCCCTCGTTCGCGCGGCTCACGGCAGCGTTCGCCTCCGGCGGCACGTTCGATGCGCCGCCGTACACGATCTCCTGGATGGGCCGGCCGAGGATCTCCTGTTCGGAGATGCCCAGGCTCTCGCACGCAGCGCGGTTGATGAGCGTGCAGCGGCCGTCGAGATCCACCGCGAAAAGCCCGGCGTCCGTCGACCCGAGAAGCAGATGGACCTGCCGCGCGAACGTCTCACGCTCCTCGTCGATCCGTTTGCTCTCGGTGACGTCCTGCGCCGTCCCGACGAAAAGCCGGGCCTCGCTGTCAGGGCCGGGGACCGGGTCTCCCCTCGCTTCGAGCACGCGCACTGCCCCATCGCGCCGGATGATGCGGAAGGTGACCGGAGACGGTTTTCGCCCCGCCCGCGCGATGTTGATGCCCGCGGCGAGTTTCGGTAGATCGTCCGGCACGACCATGTCGCGCGCGAAGCTGGGCGGGATGGGGCCGGGAAACGGCTCCAGACCGTAGATCCGGAACAGCTCATCCGACCAGAACGCCTCCCGCGTCTCCAGATCCCACTCGTAGCTTCCGAGGTGGGCGATCTTCTGGGACTGAGCGAGCTGCCTCTCCCGCCGCTCGAGGCGCGACCGCGCGGAGGCTTCGAATTCGTGGATCTGCTGGATCCTGCGAAAGACCAGAAAATGGAGCAGCAGCCCGCTCGACGCGACCCAGAAAAGGCCCTTGATCAGAGAGATCGTGAGGATCGGCCGGTCGGCGCGGCTGCCGAGTCCCAGGAAGACCACGTCCGAGAGGACGATCCACGCGACGCTGATCGAGACGTACGTCAGCGTGATCGACCAGACCGAGCGCCCTGGGGGGGGCCGGGGCGCAGAGCTGGAAGATGACCGAGATTTCACGCTTTCTCTTTGTCCTTCCAGGCTGGGCGGAGAATACACCGAACGCGGCACGGATCGGCAACAGAAAGCGGCGACGCATGCCCGGTCGGCCGCGGTGCTGTCAATGCGACGTCACAGGTCGACGATGCGTGATCCCCGTGTATCAATCGCCAGGGCACGGCGACTGACGGACGAGTGAGAACCGGAGGGAAGGGCTGCCCCGCAAGCGCGTTCACGGTTCGCTCGGCGTCGGCGCGACGGGCGTGACGGCTGCCTCGTCCTGTTCGCCTGTTCTGATCCGATACACCTTCTCGACGGGCAGGACGAAGATCTTGCCGTCGCCGACCTCCCCCGTGGAGGCGGCGGAGAGGATCGCGCGCACCGTCGTTTCGACGAACGCCTCGGAGACGCCGATCTCGAGGCGGACCTTCTCGTAGAGGCCGACCTTGACCGTCGTGCCGCGATAGGTGGCGACGTGCTCGAGCTCCCCGCCGTGCCCTTGAACGCGGCTGAGGCTCAGCCCCCGGATTTCCGCATGGTAGAGCGCCTCGAGAACGTGGCTGAGAACCTCGGGACGGACGATGGCGACGACGAGTTTCATCGGTCGGCTCCTTCTGGAACGATGAGGATGGCCGTGTCTCCCTGGCTGTAGGCTTCTTCTCCATGCTGGCTGACGTCGAGGCCGACGCTCTCGTCGCGCGGATCGGCGCGCAGCGGAAGCGCGAGCGCGACGAGCCGCAGAATGACGAAGGTGGCGCCGGCGCTCCATCCGATCGTCCCGAGAATCGCGATCGCCTGCGCGAGGATCTGCCGCGGGTTGCCGAAGAGGGCGCCGTTGGCCGCCCCGCTCCACGCGGCCTGCGCGAAAAGGCCGGTGAGGAGGGCGCCGACGAACCCCCCGACACCATGTGCGGCCAGGACGTCGAGCGAGTCGTCGAATCGCGTGCGGGCGCGCCAGACGAGGCACCAGTAGCTCGGGACCGCCGCGACGGCGCCGATCACGATCGCGGAGACGGGGCTGACGAATCCCGCCGCGGGGGTGATCGCGACCAGGCCGACGACGATTCCCGTCGCGCCGCCGACCGCGGTCACCTTCCCGCTGCGCGCCAGGTCGAGCAGCGACCACGCGACGATCGTCGCCATCGGCGCGAGCATCGTGTTCACGAACGCGAGCGCGGCCGTGGCGTTCGCGGCGAGCGCGCTCCCTCCGTTGAATCCGAACCAGCCGAGCCAGAGGAGCCCCGCGCCGAGCAGCGTGAACGGGACGTTCTGCGGAACGAGCGCGCGACGACCGTAGTCGTGTCGCGGCTTCACCACGAGGGCGACGACTGCCGCCGCGACGGCCGCATTGATGTGGACGACCGTCCCGCCGGCGAAATCGAGCGCCCCGAGGTCGGCGAGCCACCCTCCGCCCCAGACCCAGTGCGCGATCGGCGCGTAGACGCCGAGAGACCAGAGCGTGATGAAGGCCAGGTAGGCGCCGAAGCGCATCCGCTCGACGATCGCGCCGGAGATCAGAGCCGCGGTGACGATCGCGAACGTCCCCTGATACGCCATGAAGAGGAGGTGCGGAATCGACCCGTGCGCCTCGAGGCCGACCCCGGCGAGCAGGAGATGGCGCGCGCCGCCGAGCCAGCGCGACTCGTCGCCGAACGCGAGGCTGTACCCCGCGATCGCCCACGCCAGACCGACGAACCCCAGCGAGGCGAAGCTCATCATCAGCGTGTTGAGCGTGTTCTTCGCGCGCACCATCCCGGCGTAGAAGAAGCCGAGCGCCGGAGTCATCATCAGGACCAGCGCGGTCGAGACGAGCATCCAGGTGGTATCCGCAGGGTCGATCGTCATGAGATCCCCTTGTGCAGGACGAGTGGATTGAATTGGCTCGGGAGATTGTACGCCCGAGCCCGAGCCCCGATTTTTCGTGAATTCGAAACGGCGTGCTGCACTGGCGGAAAGGCCGGGCTCGGGCTCGGGCGCGGGCTCGGGAAAAGCGCGGTGCGGGCGCGTTCGCGCGCCCGGGCTTTCTGCCACGAGGAACCGAGAACGAAGAAGGGAGCACGCAGCACGGACGACGGAGAACGGAGAACGCCCTTTTCGCGCTACGATTGCGTCACATCGTCCTCAGGAGGTCGTGCAATGTCGGAAGGAAGCTCCCGCCGCACGTTCGTCTCGTCCGTTGGAAAAGGGGTCGGCCTCGCGGCGCTGAGCTGGGGCGCGGTCGCGGCGCTCGCCGAGGAGCTCGCGGCCGCGACGCAGAAAGTCGCCGGGCTCACGCCCGATGAGGCCGCGCGCGACGAGGACTTCTGGTTCCAGGTCCAGCAGGCGTTCACCACGGGCCGCGGGATCACGAACCTCAACAACGGAGGCGTCTCCCCCTCGCCGCGCATCGTGACCGAAGCGCTCGTCCGCTACCTCTGGCAGCAGGAAGAAGCCACGGCGTACACCCTGTGGCAGATCCTCGAGCCGCAGAGCGAGACGATCCGCGCGGGGCTCGCGCGCGCGTTCGGCTGCGATCCCGAGGAAATCGCGATCACTCGCAACGCCTCGGAATCCCTGGAGACGGTCCTCATGGGGATCGACCTCCAGCCGGGAGACGAGATCCTCACGACGAGCCAGGACTATCCCCGCATGCTGACCACGCTCCGACAGCGCGAACAGCGCGAGGGGATCCGCGTGACGCTGATTCAGATTCCGGTGGTCGCCCAGGACCCGGCCGAGATCACGGCGGCGTTCGAGCGCGCCATCACCCCCCGCACGAAGATGATCCTGATCTCGCACATGGTGAACATCACGGGGCAGATCACCCCCGTACGAGAGGTCTGCGCGCTGGCGCGGGCGCGAGGGATCGACTCGGTCGTCGACGGCGCCCACTCGTTCGCGCACTTCGCCTTCACGCGCGACGAGCTCGGGTGCGACTACTTCGCGACGAGCCTCCACAAGTGGCTCTACGCACCGAAGGGCACGGGGCTGCTCTACGCGCGCCGGGACAAGATCGGGAAGATCTGGCCGCTCATGGCGGCGGAGAAAAAGCAAGCCTCGGATATCCGGAAGTTCGAGGAGATCGGGACGCACTCGGCCGCGCCGCGGCTCGCGATCGGCGAGGCGCTTCTCTTCCACGAGGGCATCGGCGCCGCGCGCAAGGAGGCGCGCCTTCGGTTCCTCTCGCGCTACTGGATGAACCAGGTGAAGTCCCTACCGAACGTTCGCTTCCACACGCCGTTCGACGACCGCTCCTGCGCGATCGCGACGGTGGAGATCGAGGGGCTCGAGCCGGGCGCCGTGACCTCGCATCTCATGTCGAAGTACAAGATCTTCACGACGCCGATCGGTCACGAGCAGTTCCGCGGGGTGCGCGTCACGCCGAACGTCTACACGACCCTCCCCGAGCTCGACCGCTTCGCGCAGGCGCTGGAGAGGATCGCGCGGAACGGGATCCCGGTGTGACGTAGCAGGTAGCGGCCAGCAGGGAGCAGGCAGAAGGGACCGAACTCCGATTCGCGCACCACCCCTCCGCCCGGATCCCTCGCTACACTCGGAATAGCGGGAAGCTCACTCATTCCGTCATCCTGAGCCCTCACGTCGCGCTTCGCGCTCCTCACGGCAGGCTCCGCGAAGGATCTCAAAATGCGGGAATCACGGCTCCGGCATCTTGAGATCCTTCGGACGCTTCGCGTCCTCAGGATGACCCGAAATTCCGATCGACGACGGTCCGGCGCAGCCCGCGCCTGCCGGAGCCTGCCCTGAGGAGCGCTAAGCGCGACGTGAGGGCTCGGGATGACAACGTGCGCTGCCGTCGTCTCACCTGCTACCTGGTACCTGCTACGATTCCCCTATGAGAAAAGTCATCGCCGCCGCGGCCCTCGCCGCGGCGCTTCTCGTCGCGCCGGATCTCCGCGCCCAGCGGAGCCTCCGCTGGACCTCGGTCGAGGTCGATGCCCGCCTCGAAGCCGACGGGCGCCTCCGCGTCCAGGAGCGCCAGAGCTACGTCTTCGACGGCGACTGGAACGGGGGCGAGCGGACCTTCCGCCTCGAGTCCGGGCAGGAGCTCGAGCTGCATTCCGTTTCGCGCGTCGATCCCACGACCGGCGCGGAGATGCCTCTCGAGCGGGGCGGCCTCGAGCGCGTCGACCAGTATGACTTCACCGATTCGAAGACGCTGCGCTGGCGGAGCCGTCTTCCGGAAGATCCGCCGTTCGAAGGCGAGCGGATCACCTACGTCCTCGACTACACCCTCGCGAACATTCTCGTCCGCCGCGGCGAAGGCTATCTGCTCGATCACGAGTTTCTTTTCTCCGACCGCGCGGGCCCCATCGAGCGATTCACGCTCGATCTCGACATCGACGAGGCCTGGCGCGCGGACGAGCCGAAGGTCCACCGCGAGATCACGGACGTCGGACCAGGAGAGAAAGCCCTCGTCCGGATTCCGCTCGAGTACGTCGGCGTGGGCGCCCCGGCGGCGCGTCCCGACCGCACGCCGCGCCGCGTCGCCGTCCTCGGGCTGATCGCCGCCGGCGCCCTCCTCGCGTGGATCGCGTTCGCCTCGCGCGAGAACCGCCTCGGCCGCTTCGACCCTCTGCCGCGGATCGACCGGGGATGGATCGAACAGCACCTTCTTCCGATCCGCGCGGAGACCGTGGGCGCGGCCTGGGACGGCGAGGTCAAACAGTCCGAGGTCGCCGCGCTCCTCGCCCGTCTCGTCGCGGAGAAGAAGGTCGAGACCGAGACCGTCGGCGAGCCGGACAAACCCGAGCTCAGGATGGACCTGAAGGTCCCTCGCGAGCAGTTTTCCGGGTACGAGCGCGCGCTCGTCGACGGGTTCTTCTTCGAGGGCGACTCGACGGGAACGGCCGCGATCCGGGAGCACTACGAATCGAGCGGCTTCGATCCCGTCGCTCTCATCAAGGGCGACGTGACGCGCGAGGCCGACGCACTCTTGCCGGGCGAGAAATCGCGCGGCATCGCAGGGTGCGTGGGCACGCTCTTCTTCTTCGTACTTCTCGGGTTCGCGATCTTCATGATGCCGGAGGAGCGGCGCGTCGTCGGATTCGTCGCGGGCGGCGTCAGTTTCGTCCTCTTCGCGATCGCCTGCTCGATCGGCAAGCGGTGGGAGAGCCGGCCGGACTTCGGGCGGAGACATGCGCTCTGGATGCTCGTCCCCTGGGCGCTGCTCCTCCTGGCCGTCGCCGGCGTGTCGATGGCGGAGCCGCCGCTGGTCGCGGAGGTCCTCTTCGCCGCCGCCGCGGTGGCCGGGATCGCCACGTCCGCCGGCGTCGCGAGCTCGAAGCAGAGCCGGACCGCGATCGAGTTCCGCAGGAAGCTCGCTGCGGTCCGCTCATTCTTCATGGAAGAGCTCGCGCGGCCGGCCCCGGCGCTCGAGGACGCATGGTTCCCGTACGTGCTCGCGTTCGGCCTCGCGAAGCAGGCGGAGTCGTGGTTCCAGGCATTCGGCGGCGCGAGCCGCGGAGCGGGCGCGATCGTGCATTCGACCTCTTCCTCGTCGTCGAGCGGTTCGCAAGGATCGGGATGGAGCGGAGGCGGCGGCTCGTTCGGCGGCGCCGGCGCGAGCGGCACCTGGGTCGCCGCCGCGACGGGCGTCGCTGCCGGCGTTGCCGCGCCGAGCTCGAGCTCCAGCGGCGGCGGGGGCGGGGGCGGGGGGTCGTCGGGCGGCGGGGGCGGGGGAGGGTGGTAGTTCGGTCCTGCCAAGGCTCGGATACTGGAACCGAAAAGCCGGGCACGGGCGCGGGCGCGTGCACGGGCCAAGGTCCTTGCCGCGGAGAACGGAGAACGGAGAACGGAGACCGGGTCTATCGCACAGCCCAGCACTCGATCTCGACGCGGGCGCCGAGGGCGAGTCCGTTCGCGCCGAGAGCGCTGCGCGCGGGCTTGTGCTTGGGGAAAGAGGTGACGTAGACCTCGTTCATCGCCGCCCACTCGCGCACGTCGGCGAGCATGGCCGTGCACTTGACCACCCGGTCCATCGACGATCCGTGGCGCTCGAGGATCGCGCGGATGTTCTCCATCGTCTGCCGCGTCTCCCCCTGAATGCCGCCGTCGACCAGCTTGCCGGAGGCGTCGATCCCGACCTGGCCGGAGAGGTAGAGCATGTTTCCTACGCGGACCGCGTCGGAATACGGGCGCCCTTCCGTCGCGGGCGAGGTGTAGTACTCGACGTCCGGCGCGGTCGCGCACCTCACGAAGAGAAGCGCGCACATGAGAAAGATAGGTCGCATCAGGTGTCCCTCCTCGGTCGACCTCGGCCCGCGTGCAAATTTCTACTTCCTACTTCCTACTTCCTACTTCCTACTTCTTGTCGCTTGATTCCTCTCAGCGCCGGGTCGTCCGGCAGCAGCCCGGCCCGCGGCAGGCGCCGGGTCAGCTCGCGCCACCCCGGCTCGAGCGCGAACGCGCGCGCGAACAGGGGCAGCGCCTCGTCGACCCGTTGCATGGTCACCAGCGCGACCGCGTGCCAGTAGATCATCTCCGCGACCCGGCTTTGCGGGATGCCGGGGGTCGCCGTGGCGATGTCGGCCGCGGCGCTGTACTCGCGGAGCGCGGCCGCGTTGTCCTTGTGTCGACCGCGAGGTCCCCGGCGTTCATGTGGTTGTACGCGCGCTGCAGCGCGACGAGCCGCCGCAGCTCCTCGAGCGGCCTGGGGTGATCGTCGACGCGGAGATCGAAGAGCCGGTCCTGCCAGGGGCGGCCGGTCGAGTCGCGCTCACGACGATGATAGCGGCGGACTGCTTGCCGCGGATGTCGCCGCCCGCCGCCTGGGCCGCGTCGAGCGCCGCGAGCATCCGATCGGCGAGATCGCCCTTCGCCTCCGCGAACGCCTTCGCCATCGCGGGCCAGACGCGTGTCGTTCGCCATCAGGTTCGCCTGGACGGCGAAGCCGCGCCCGTCGATGAGCGTCCCGCCGCGCGGACCGGAGTGCACTTCGGCGTTCCGGCGTCGGGATCGCCGGCGATCCCTCCGGCAGCCCGATGTCGCGGCTCCCCGTGAACGTCGCGACGGTTCCGCTCGCGTCGATCATCGCCACCTGCCGCACCTCGCACGCCGCGTCGCCGGCGAGGAGCGCCTGCAGCGCGTCGAGGCGCAGCTCTTTCCGGCGCGCATGAGATCGAGGCCGAGCTTCCCGTAGCTCGGATCGATGAAGGACTGCGTAGCGACCGCGCCCACGCCCGCCTCGGCCCACGGCACGACCCGGCCGACGGCGAACCAGTGGGACTGAACCGCGACGCCCATCTCCCCTGTCGCGGCATCGCGCGCGACGATCGAGAACGTGTTGACGGGGCGGCGCTGCGCGAGAAGGGGCTGCGCGAGAAGCAGGAGGAGCACGAGCTTCTTCATGATGGAGCGAAATTATAGAGGGGCGCCCCGCGGGCGCCCGGAACCCAGGGCGAGCCGGAACGCGGATTGCGGACTCCAGGTCGATCCGGAACGCGGATTGCCGATCCGGGCGCCCGCAGGACGCCCCTAGGCCGCGATTTGTCTGCCCCCTCGACCAGTCCGCGAGGGGCTCCGCGATGCGCCCGGCCATGAGCGCGTAACCCTTCCCCGTTCGGATGAATCGGATCGCTGCGCAGCGCGGCATCGCTCAGGATCCCGTCGAGGACGTCGGGGACGAGCAGGCACTTCTCCTCCTCGGCCACGCGCTCGTACATTTCCTCGTAGTTCGCCTGGTGAGGCTCGGGAAGCGGAATCCGAGCAGGACAACCATGGCTCCGGCGCCGTGGACGCGCCGGACGATCTCGCGGAGATTCGTTTCGGTCGCCGCGATCGAGATGCCCTGGAGAAAGTCGTTTCCGCCCGAGGCCGACGATGACGATTCGCGGATCGCGCGCGAGAAAACCTCGTCGAGGCGCGCGAGCGCGGCCGCGCTCGTGTCGCCGCTCGTGCCGGCATTCAGGAGATCCGTTCCGAGCGCGGCCGCCAGGGGTGCGACGGATAAGAATCCTCCGCGGCACCTGGCGCCGACGCCCGCGGTGAGCGAGTCACCGAACGCGACGATCGCCGTGCCGCGCGGGTCGAGGTTGGTCGACGTTGCTCGCGGAGCCGGACAGCCAGCGCCAGTGCCGCGAGGACGACGAGCAGCGCGGCAGCGGCTGCCATCGAGCAGCCGCCGGGTAGCGGGTTTCGCGGGAGGAGTTGGGAGCGGGGGGGGGGTTGCATGCGGGAAGAGAGTTTGAGCTGCGAGAGAGAGCGAGAAGCCGGGCGCGTGCACGGGCGCGGGTGACGGGGGAGGAACGGGGCGGAAGACCGGCGAACATCGCTAAACAGGAACATCATCGCGATCTTCTTCGCCGCCTCGATCGGTTCGCCCTCGTTCCGGTTCCATCAGCAACACCACCGTGAGGTGCTCCTCGGGAATCCGCAGCAGCGCGTTGCGAAAACCCCTCGGGTCTCGCCCGTGTGAAAGACCGTCTTCCGCCCCGCGAGCGTGCCGGTCCTCCATCCGTATCCATAGGAGACGCCCGGGGCAGGTGGGTGGGGACAGGGCAAGAGCGCTTCCTCGAGCAGCGCCGCGGAGATGCGGGTCGGCCGCTCGAGCTCCGCGTCCCACTTCGCGAGGTCCGCTACCGAAGAATACATAGCGCCGTCGCCGAGAACCGCGGAGGGTGATGCTCTGGTCCGTCCACGCCCACCCGGGTCCGTTCGCGGCTGTGGCCGAACGCCCGCTCCGGCACCGCCGGTCCGCCGTCGAGGAAGGCGGGACGTTGAGCTCATTCCGGGGGTGAAGATCCTGCCGCGCGAGGAACTCGGGGAAGGTCTCACCCGAAGCGCGCTCCACGATGAGCGGCGAGAAGCGCGTACCGCTGTTGCTGTAGCGGTAGCTACTTCCGGCGCGAAGTACCGGTCGCCCCGGGCAGCGAGCAGATCGAAAGCGTCGAGAACCTGCCGCTGCTGGTGCTTCGGCGATCAGATCCTCGTAGTCGACGATTCCCCGACGTATGCGTCAGCAGATGGCGGATCGTGACGCCATCGCTCCACGCCGGGAGCTCGCCGAGCCACGTCTCGATCGGATCGGCGAGCGTGAGCTCTCCCTTCCCGGGAAAGGATCAGGATCGCCATCGCGGTGAACTGCTTGGTGACCGAGGCGAGGCGGTAATTCGTCGTCGCGGTAGCGGCGGCGCGGGCGTCTGCAGGTCGGCGAGCCCCATCCCCTTCGCGATCGAGAGTCATTCCCTTCGTGGCGCACGAGGACAGATGCTCCGGGACCGTCGCCGCGCGTAGTCCGCCAGGATCGCGTCGACCCGAGCTCCTCGATGTCGGCGGGCACGGAGGCGGGAGGGAATCGAGGCGCATCCGGTCAGCGGGAGGAGAAGGATGGCGAGGATGCTCCTTCGCATCCTCTCAATTGTATGCGGCTCGGTCGTCTTTCGTGTTTCGACGACGGAAAGGCCGTGGCGCGCGGCGCGTTCGCGACGGCGAGCGGAGAACGGAGAACGGACAGGGCAACGCCTCTCCGTCTACGGATACAACACCGGATTCAGCGCGCTCGCAGCGAGCTCGCCGGGATGGACGCCCGGAAGGAAGACTTCCAGGTCGACCCGCTGGTTCTCGTTGGCGGGCTCCGCGGCCCTCGTTCCGTCCGCGTAATAGATGACGGTGAGCGCCTCGCGCACGCGATCCGAGGTGTTCGCGCTGGCCGAGTGGAGAATCCCGCCGAGGTGAAAGCTGGCGTCGCCCGCGGCGAGGGGCCCGGTCGCGACGGGCCATCCGCGCTCTTCGATGAGAGCGCGCGAGCTTCCGATCGTTCCCCTCGGAGATGCCGGCGTTCCCGATCGATGTCGCGCGATGGGATCCGGAGGCGAAGGACATCCGGTCCGGATCTCGAGCGCCGACGTCCACGAGCGCGATCCACATCGTCACGCTCCGATCGGTGTCGAGGGGCCAGTACCAGTGGTCCTGGTGCCAGGGGGTGCGCCCCGACCCGGGCGGCTTGAAGAGCGCCTGGTCGTGATAGAGACGGACGGAGCGGGACGCCGAGCAGGCGGGCCGCGATGCGGGCGAAGCGGCGCGCGAACACAGATGGCGGGCCGAATGACTCGAGGCGCCAGACGTTGGTGACCTGGATGAAGAGCTTCGAATAGTCGTCGATCCGCCCCTGGCGGTCGCGCGAGCGTTCGATCGCGTTGACGACGTCCGCGAGAAGAAGGGCAGGAACGCCTCGAGCTCCTCGCGCGAAACGAGACCGGGCACGAGGACATGGCCGTCCGCGCGAAGGTCTCCGCGAGTGCCGGCGCGAGCGGGTGTTCGGAATCGAGCGAAGGGAGCGTTTCGACGGGCATCGGCCGCCGAGTCTACGCCATCGACCGACGATCTGCGGCAGCGGGCCGGACACGGGTCGCCGGCTTGCAGGGAGCGTTGCAGCCGCCAGCCCCTCACCCCTGCCCTTCTCACCGCTCGCGGTCGTTCCGTTCGATCTTTCCCTCTTTCATGACGAAGAAGACCCTCTCGGTCTCGCGGATGTCGCGGGAGCGGATCGCCCGGGACGGCCACGATGTCGGCGAGCTTTCCCGGCTCCAGCGTGCCGAGCCGGTCGGAGAGGCCGAGGAGCTCGGCGGCGGACGAGGTGCCGGCCCTGAGAGCCGCCGTCGGCGCCATGCAGGAAGAAGACCATCATGCGAGAACTCTTCCCGCGTTCCGCCCCGTGCGGGTAGACTGCGGCATCGGTGCCGAGCGCGATCTTCGCCCTTCCCTTCGCGAGCGCCTTCCGGAACGTGGATTTGGCGCGGCGGGCGAACGCGGCGCGGCGCCTTCTCGGCGACGAGGAGGGGGGATGTAGCGCCGCGGTCGAGCCGCTCGCGCATCCCTTCGGCGGCCATCAGCGTCGGGACGAGCCAGGTGCCGCTGCGCCTTCATGAGGGTCGAGCGCCTCGTCGTCGAGGAAGGTCCCGTGCTCGATCGAATCGATGCCCGCGCGCGGATCGCGCGCATCGCCCCTCGGCTCCGTGCGCGTGGGCCGCGGCCTTCCTCTTGAGCGCGTGGGCTTCGTCGACGAGCGCGTCGAGCTCCGCCTGCGTGAGCTGTGGCGCGCTCACGTCGTCGGTCAGCGAAAGGACCCTTCCGAGTCGCGCAGGTCTTGATGACGTCCGCCCCGGACGTGATATACTGCGGCCGGCGGCGCGGATCGGCGTCGGGGCCGTCGGCGACGGCGTCCTCGATCCCGGAGCTCCGGTTGAGGAGGGTCGGGCCGGTAGCCTCCCGTGGGGTCGCAATGACCTCCCGTCGCGCCGATCCCTCAAACCGAAACGAGCATGCGCGGCCCCGCGATCTTTCCTTCGCGGATCGCGTTCCTCATCGCGAGTCGATCAGATCACCCGAGCCGACGTCGCGGACCGTGGTGAAGCCGATGCTAGAGCGTCCTTCGCGCGTAGACCGTGGCGTCGAGCGCCTGCTCGGCGGGGCTCTTCTTCGGGGGCACCGTCGAGCTGAGTCCTGCTTCCAGTCGTCGCTCGCCTCGGCCGTCAGGTGGGGTGTCGCTGTAGATGAACCCGGGGGGAGGGGGGCATCGCCGAATGGAGACCACGCGAGCCCCCTCGGGCACGCGGGCCCCCGGCCCCGCCGCGACGATCTTTCCCGCCCGCGACGACGAGCAGGGCCGGCGAGACGAGCCGGTCGGCGCGGCCGTCGAACATCCGGGCCGCCCGGAGCACGATCGTCTCCCCCCGGGGGAGGGTGCTGCCGTCTGCGCGAAGGCCGCGCCGGACGCGGCGATGGCGAGGAAGAGGAACAGCCCGATGCGAAGTCTCGCGATCATGTCCACGCTCCAGCTCGATTGTTGAAGGCGCGTAGCGTGGCGTGTTCGCGTTACGGAAGCAAGTCTGTGCCGATCCGACGTCGCAGACCGGCGCATCTGCGAGGCGGGACGTGACTGGGACTGCCGATCCGGTGCGGAGGCACCGCTCCGGAAATGCGCGCAGGAGGAACGGAATGGACCTCGAAAAGAAGACCGCAATCGTCACCGGCGCCGCTTCGGGCATCGGGCGCGCCTGCGCGCTCGCCTACGCGCGCGAAGGAGCGAGCGTCGTCGTCTCCGACATCGTGGAGAGCGGGGGGCGGGAGACGGTGGAGCTGATCCAGAAGAGTGAACCGGGCGCTCGAGCCATCTTCGTGCGGGCGGACGCCTCGAAACCGGAGGATCGCCGAGGCCCTGGTGGACGCGGCGATCGAGCATTTCGGCGCGCTGCACATCGCCTGCAACGACGCGGGCATCGGGGGGGAGGCAGAACCCGATCGCGGAGCTGAGCGTGGAGGGGTGGCGAAGGAGGTGATCGAGGTCGACCTCTCGGGCGTCTTCTACAGCGATGCGCGCGCAGATCCCCCCGGATGCTCCGAGGCGGGCGGCGGGGCGATCGTGAACATGGCCTCGATCCTCGGGTGGGGGGCGGGCCAGGCGGGCGCCGCGGCGTACGTCTCCGCCAAGCACGGCCTGCTCGGTCTGAACCGAAGTGCGCCGCGCTTCGAGTACACGGGCAAGGGAGATCCGCACCAACGCCGTGGGACCGGGCTACATCGACACGCCTCTGCTCAGCGGGCTGTCGAAGGACATGATCGAAATGCTGATTGCGCTCCATCCGATCGGGAGGCTCGGCCGGTCCGGGGAGGTAGCGGAACTCGTCGTCTGGCTGAGCAGCGAGCGAGCGAGCTTCGTCTCCGGCTCGTACTATCCGGTCGATGGCGGCTACCTCGCGCGGTGAGCGCGCTGGCTTCGTTCAGCCGACCGTGGGACCGAAGAGCGCGCCGACCCCGGCCGTCACCGCCATCGCGAGCGCGCCCCAGAACATCACGCGGGCCGCGCCGGCCAACGGTCGAGCACCCCCGACTCGCGCGCGCGAGCCCCCCAGACGCCGCGAGCAGACAGCGACCGACGGCCACGACTACGGACGAGCTGGTCGCGCGGGCTGAGAGCGACCGTGAGCAGCGGCAGCGCGCGCGCCGACCGCGAAAGTCGCGGCCGAAGCGAGCGCGGCCTGCACGGGCCGCGCGCGGAGGACTTCGGAGATCCCGAGCTCGTCGCGAGCGTGGGCGCCAGCGCGTCGTGCGCCATGAGCTGTGCGGCCACCTGTCTGCGCGAGCTCCGGTCGAGGCCGCGGCTGACGTAGATCGCGGCGAGCTCCGTGCGCTCCGCGTCCGGGCTCGGCGGCGAGTTCCCGCTGCTCGCGCTCGAGGTCGGCCCGCTCGGTGTCGGCCTGCGAGCTGACCGAGACGTACTCGCCGGCGGCCATCGACATCGCGCCGGCGACGAGGCCCGCCACGCCCGCGACGAGCATCTCGCTGCGCGCCGCGTGCGCGGCGGCGACGCCGAGGACGAGGCTGGCGGTCGAGACGATGCCGTCGTTGGCGCCGAGGACGGCGGCGCGGAGCCAGCCGACGCGCCCGGTGCGGTGGTGTTCCGGAGTTGGCACTTCGATTTCTTTTGTGCGAGGTTCGCCCGCGGCGCCGACGTCGCGCCGTCGGGGGCAGCATATCCCGGGTACCACGATGCCGCGCATCGCGCACGTCTCCACGAGCGCGCTGCGCGTGAAAGGCTCGCGCGCGCTTCTCCTCACCGGGCGTTGAAACGCCTATCGGGGCCAGAGCCAGCCGAAGACGCCCGCGGTCAGCAGGGCGTAAATCAGTCCGTCGATCGTCGACTTGATCGTCGTGCTCCAGCGGCGCCGGTACCAGATCGACATCTGCCAGAGCGCGAGCGAATAGCCGATGAACGCGGTCGCCCCGGCGAAGCGGAACACCTCGAGATAGACGCGGCCGGGTGCGAGCGCGCGGCCGGTGATATAGGCCGCGAAGAGCTGACCACGAGCGTGTACAGGAACCACAGGAAGAGCTGCGCGCCCATGCCGGTGACGCCGTTGGGAAAGACGGTCATGACCATCACGGGTCCGCCCTTCTTCTTCTCGGCGAACTCGGGCGAGCGCATCTCTTCCATGCTCTTCGGGCGCGGGACCATGTAGTCGCCCGGCGGGATGGCGAAGGGACGGATGGCGTCGGCGAGCTTCGCTTCCTCGGGGACGGCCGAGTAATCCGTGTCGTGCCACTTCAGAAACATGTGGATGATCGAGCTCGCGATGAAGACGATCACACCGGAGAGGAGAATCGGGAGCCAGAGCGCGGTCAGGGGCGTCATCGGGACCTCCGTCGTCGTTTTTTCGGGTTTGCGAATGATAGCAGGGCGGCCGGGTCGCCGGCGCACCCCGGAGAGGGAATGAATCTGTAACAGACATGGTTACTGATGCGCGACGGGCGTGAACCCGCCGGCTTTCATGTCGACCAACAGCCGCTTTTCGACCGCCGTGCACGTCCTGACGCTCCTCGCGATCGAGCGGGAGCGTCAGGTCACCTCGGATACCGTCGCGAGCAGCGTCAACACGAACCCCGTCGTGATCCGCCGCCTGCTGCGCCTGCTCGCGGAGGCGGGACTCGTGACGTCCACGCCGGGCGCCGCGGGGGGCTCGCGCCTGGCTCGCACTCCGCGCGACATCTCGCTCCGCGATATCTGGAACGCGGTCGAGTCGGGCGCGTTGCTCGGGGGACACAGCCAGGAGCCGAACCCGAAATGTCCGGTGGGGCGGCACATTCAGGACCTGCTCGCGCCGCGCGTCGAAGCGGCGGAGAAGGCGCTGACGGCGTCGCTCGCGAGAACGACGATCGCGCAACTGATCCACGAGGTCGAACAGGCGAGGTAGCGAAGGTCTTTTTTTGACGTTTGTCGTAACAACTATGGTTACAAAGGAAGATTCATGAACGAAATCGGGAACCCGAAGCAAGCCGCGGAACGCCTTCCGACGCTCTTCGTCGCGCACGGCGCTCCGCCGCTGCTCGACGACGCCGGATGGGTGCGCGAGCTGGAGTCGTGGGCGGGAGGCCTGCCGCGACCGCGATCCATCCTCATGCTCTCGGCGCACTGGGAGGAGAGGCCGGCGACGCTCGGCGCGACGCGCACGGTCCCGCTCATCCACGACTTCTACGGCTTTCCGAGCCGCTATTACGAGCAGACCTACGCAGCGCCCGGCGCGCCGGAGCTCGCGTCGCGCGTCCGTGAGCTGATGAACGGGCAGCACGCGCTCGCGGATGACCCCGAGCGCGGCCTCGATCACGGCGCGTACGTTCCCCTGGTCGCGATGTACCCGACCGCCGACGTCCCGGTCCTCCAGATGTCCCTCCCGAGCGAAGATCCGACGGAGCTCTTCGCCCTCGGCCGCGCGCTGCGCCCGCTCCGCGACGAGGGAGTGCTGATCGTCGGGAGCGGCTTCATCACCCACAACCTTCGCGCCGTCGACTGGAGCGGCACGTCGGAGGCGCCCGCGTGGGCGTCGGAGTTCGACGCGTGGGCGGCAGAGGCGATCGCGCGAAAGGACGTCGACGCGCTGCTCGACTATCAGCACAAGGGGCCCGGGGTTCTGACGGCGCTCCCCACGCGCGAGCACTTCGTGCCGCTGCTCGTGGCCCTCGGCGCGGCGAACGATGAAGACAGAGTGCAGTTTCCCGATCCGCGGCTTCTGGCTCGGCTCCCTCACGCGTCGGTCCGTGCAGTTCGGCTGAAAAGCATCACCCATTGGAGGAATCGAAGTGAAGCGAACCGGCATGATTCTGAGCGTTGCGGCAGCGCTTTTCCTGATCGCCTGCCAGGAGAGCGAGGTCGCGAACGAGCCCGCGGCCTGAGGAAGATCGGGGCGCGCCTCTGTTGTTTGTCGCGCATCGATGCTCTATCGTTCGACCAACGACCAACGACCAACGACCAACGCTCGACAAGCGACAATCGACCATGCACTACCTTCTCTTCTACGACGTTTCCCCCGACTATCTCGATCGGAGAGCGCTCTTCCGAGACGAGCATCTCTCTCTCGCGTGGAAGGCCCACGAGAAAGGGGAGCTCGTCCTCGGGGGCGCGCTCGCGGATCCGGTCGACGGCACGCTCCTGCTTTTCAGCGGCGACTCGCCGGAGGTCGCCGAACGGTTCGCGGAGGCGGATCCCTACGTGCAGAACGGCCTCGTGGTGCGCTGGCGGGTGCGTCCGTGGACGACCGTCGTCGGCGCGCTCGCCGCCTCGCCGGTGCGACCGAAGGAATAGGGCTCCGCGGTCAGGCGCGCGTCGGCCATGCGGCGTAGGGACCGCCTGCGGCGGTCCGTTTCCGGGCAACGATCAACGGCAGACGGACCGGCGCAGCCGGTCCCTACAGCCCGAACAGCGGAACCGCGAGCAGGAACGTCGCCGCCTCGATCAGGACGATCATGACGAGATCCATCCAGATGCCCGCGCGCGCCATCTGCGGGATCGTCAGCCGGCCGTCCGCGTAGACCAGGGCGTTCGGCGGCGTGCCGGCCGGAAGCATGAACGAGCAGCTCGCGGCGAGCGCGGCGGGGATCGCGAGCAGCAGAGGATCGTGCCCGAGGCCCGAGGCGAGCGAGGCGACGAGCGGGATGAACGTCGCGGCCGTGGCGGTGTTGCTGGCGATCTCGCCGAGAAAAACGATCGCCGTGGTGATGATCGTCGTCAGGACGAGCGGCGAGACGTTTCCAAGGCCGCCGAACGCCGCGCCGATCCACGTCGCGAGGCCGCTGGACTCCACGCCCACCGCCAGCGAGAGGCCGCCTCCGAAGAGAATCAGAACGCCCCACGGCAGCCGCTCGACGTCGTTCCATCTGACGACGAAGCGGTACGCCTTCCAGTCGACCGGGATCAGAAAGAGCAGCAGCCCGCCGGCGATCGCGATGCCGGCATCGGAGATCGACGGAAGGAGCCGCTCGAGGAGCGGCTCGAAGATCCACGCGAGCGCGGTCGCCGTGCAGACCGCGGCCGTGATCCACTCGGGGCGGGTCATGCTTCCTAGAGAGGCGCGCTGTTCGCGGAGCAGGCGCTCCGTCGCGGCGTCGGCGTCGTTCCCGGGACGGAAGACGACCCGCGTGAGCAGGAGCCAGCAGATCGGGATCCCGACGACCACGAGCGGAACGCCGACACCCATCCATTCGACGAAGCCGATGCGGCGATGGAGCGTCTCGCTCGCGAACCCGGAGAGCAGCGCATTGGGCGGGGTCCCGATCAGGGTGCCGAGCCCGCCGATGCTCGCCGCGTAGGCGATCCCGATCAGCAGGGGAGGGGCGATCCTGCTCTCCTTCTCGCTTCCGCGCATCACGGCCATCACCGACGTCGCGATCGGAAGCATCATCAGAACGGTCGCGGTGTTGCTGACCCACATGCTGATGGCGGCCGTGGCGATCATGAACCCGCCGACCAGGTTCGCCGGGCGCGTTCCCACCGCGCGCACCACGTTCAGCGCGATGCGGCGATGCAGGCCCGAGCTCTCGAGCCCCGCCGCGAGAATGAATCCCCCCAGAAAAAGGAAGACGACGGAGTTCGCGTACGGCGGGGCCGCCTTCGCGATCGGCGCGACGCCGAGGAACGGAAAAAGAACGAGGGGAACCAGCGCAGTCGCGGCGATCGGCAGCGCCTCGGTGATCCACCAGGAGGCCATGAGGACGGCGACCGCGGCGGTTCGCCAGGCCGCCGGCGGCATCGACTGCGGCGGCGGGAGAAGAAGAACGGCGATGAAGAGCGCGAGGCCGAGGAGGAGGCCGTAGCGTTGCACGGAGGTATTGTGCTCCCAAAGTTCGCCCGGTGGCCGAGGAGCAGACGGTGCACTGAACCATCCGGTTCGCGTCGCGAGTGAATCTCCTGCGGAGCGTCACGGGTCGTTGTGACACGCGGCCGGCCCCGCGTGTGCGCCGCGTGCTAACCTTTTGTGCACACCATGATCGGTCGCACCATGGGTCGCTACGCGATCACCGAGCGCCTCGGCGCCGGCGGCATGGGCGAAGTCTACCGCGCGCGCGACACGCGGCTCGATCGCGACGTCGCGCTCAAGGTGCTCCCTCCGGGCCTCCTCGAAGACGACCGGGCGCGGCGCCGCTTCAGGAAGGAGGCGCTCGCGCTCTCGCGCCTCAATCACCCGAACATCGCGACCGTCCATGACTTCGATTCCGCCGACGGGATCGACTTCATCGTGATGGAGCTCGTCGAAGGAACCTCGCTCGACCGGCGTCTCGCTGCCGGTCCGATGGAAGAGGAAGAGCTTCTCCGCGTGGCATCGCAGCTCGCCGAAGGCATCAGCGCCGCACACGCGGCCGGCGTCCTCCATCAGGATCTCAAGCCGGGCAACCTCCGCGTCACCGCCGACGGGAGGCTCAAGATCCTCGATTTCGGACTCGCCACGCTCGTCAAGGCGCCGACGGCGACATCGGCCACCATGCACCAGAGCGACGATCGGGGCGTCTCCGGGACCCTGCCGTACATGGCGCCCGAGCAGTTCGAGGGGAAGGCCGACGAGCGGACCGACATCTATCAGACGGGGATGGTCCTCTACGAGCTCGCGACCGGCAGGCGCCCGTTCGAGGAGAAGCAGCCGGCCGCGCTGATGCGGGCGATCCTCGGTGACGAGCCGGCTTCGCCTCGGAGCGTCAACCCGAAGATCTCCGCGCCGCTCGAGCCGGTCATCCTGAAAGCGATCGACAAGGCGCCCGACCGGCGTTACCAGACCGCGCGCGAGATGCTGGTCGACCTTCGTCGCGCGAGCGGGTCTGCCACGCTCTCCCGGCCGCTTCCCGCCCCGCCGCCAAGCAGGCGGCGATTCGCGGGCTTCGCTGCCGCCGCTCTGGTCGTGGTGCTCCTCGGCGTCGCCGCGCTTGCGCTAATCCGGCAATGCAACCGTCCCGCGGTGGGCCTGCAGTCGCTCGCCGTGCTTCCGCTGACGAACGTCTCGAAGGACCCGGCGCAGGTCTTTTTCGCCGATGCGATGACCTACGAGCTGATTACCCAGCTCGGCAGGATCTCGAACCTCCGGGTCACGTCGCAGACGTCGATGGTTCGTTACAGAGGCTCGACGAAAACGATCCCGGAGATCGCGCGCGAGCTCGGCGTCGGGAAGATCGTCGAGGGGTCCGTCCTGCGCGCGGGCGACCGTGTGCGCGTCGCGGTGAACCTGATCGATGCGAGAGAGGATCGCCAGCTCTGGTCGCACAGTTACGAGCGGGACCTCAGCGATCTCATCTCGCTGCAGGCGGAGATCGCGCGCGCGGTCGCGGAGGAGGTCCGCGTCCGACTCACGCCGAGCGAGGCGACGCTTCTCGAGCCGAAGCGGGCGGTCGCTCCGGCGGCGCGCGAGGAGTACCTGAAGGGAATCTACCAGCAGCTCAACATGCCGATGAATCCGATGATGGCGCGCAGGCACTTCGAGCGCGCGGTCGCGATCGATCCGCAGTACGCCGAACCGTATGCCGGGATCGCCGAGACGTATGTTGCCGCGGGATTCTTCATCAATCCGATCGCGCCGATGGAAGTCTTTCCGAAGGTGAAAGAGCTGACGATGAAGGCGATCGAGCTCGATCCGAACATCGCCTCCTCGTACGTGAGCCGCGGGGTCGCGCGCGTTCACAGCGAGTGGGACTGGAAAGCGGCGGAGCGGGACTTCAAGCGGGCGATCGAGCTGAATCCGAGCCTCGCGGCGGCGCATCACTGGTACGCGCACCTGCTTCTCGCGCTCGACCGGATCGACGAGTCGGTCGCCGAGAGCGAGCGCGCCTCGGAGCTCGACCCCGACAACGTCATGTGGGGCTCGTGCGTCGGGTGGCACTGCCTCTATGCGCGGCAGTACGACGCCTCGATTGCGCAGTTGCAGGGCGTCATCGCGAAAAGGCCGATGAATTTTCTCGCGCACCTCTATCTGGGGCGCGCGTACGAGGCCACGGGGCGCCATCAGCAGGCGATCGGATCGCTCCGGACCGCAGTGAGCCAGTCGGGCAACAGTGCGACGGTCCTTGCCGCGATGGCGCACGCGCTCGCGCGCGGCGGCCAGCGCCAGGAAGCCGAGACGATCCTCGCGAGCCTGCTCGAGCGTTCCGAGACCGAATACGTCTCGGCGTACGACATCGCGGTGATCCATGCGGGTCTGGGGGACGCGGACGCCGCGTTCGAGTGGCTCGAGAAGTCGTACCTGGAGCGCTCCGCGTGGCTCGCGCACATCAAGTGGGACGAGCGCTTCGCCGACCTCCGCACCGACCCCCGCTTCGCCTCCTTGATCCGCCGGATTCGCCTCAGAGCGTGACGCGGGGGGATCGTTCGCCGTGGAGCCGGGACCTGGATGCCATGGCGCCGAACGGCGTCGCCGTGGGGGAGCGCTATCCGGCCCCCCCGTTCGTCAGCGTCCGTGCCGCGGTTTGTAGGGTCGGTCGGCGGCGGGGAGGGACGCCCCGGCGAAGGCGCGAGGGCGCGCGCCTTCGCCAGCATCACCATCGTTCCGAAGACGGGATCTTCGAGCCCGCCTGGCGGACGACTTCCCAGTTCTCCGCGATGTAGCGATCGATGTAGGCGATGACGTCGGAGAGAAGGACCTTCAGGTACGCGCCGGGGGAATCCTTCGAGCCGCCGAACGCGACGAGCCTGACCCTCACGCCCATCCGCGCGTCGACCTCGCCCCGGGCGAGCAGCGTCCGCGCCGCGGGACGCGCTTCCTCGGCGGTACAGCAGCCGAACCGCTTGAGGATTTTCGCCACGACCTCCGGGTCGTTCACGCTCTCGTTGATGACCGCGAGTCCCTCCTTGACCTCGCCGATGATCATGTCCGGCCGATCCTTCGGAACCTTCAGGGCGGGATCGGGGGCGAAGTCCGGCTCCCCGTACGGGAAGTGGAACCCGGCGACGTCCACGTCCGTGAGCGTCCGGTACATGCCCTCGCCGATCTTGCGCACCACCGGGTACTCCGTGATCGTGAAGTAGCCGTTCAACTGGAGATACGCGCGGATGAGCGCCACTGCGTTATCCATGGCGCGAGTTTACACGCGCACGATCGCGGTTTCTGCGGCGTCGCCGAAGGTCCTTCGTCGCGCTGGCGCGCTCCTCGAGGTGACCCCCGGGGGGGGGAGCCTGCTGGTGGAATCGTGCGTACGTCATCCCGAGCCGCAGGCGAGGGACCTTTGGTGACACGCGCGCGATCGGGGTTCCTGCGGTGTCGCCCAAGGTCCT
>CAWCBB010000018.1:0-32931 GCA_963793695.1 uncultured Acidobacteriota bacterium
AAACTCGAGATCAGCCCCTCGACGCTGTACGCACGGCTCAAACCCGTCGGAAAACCGTAGTTATTTACGGTTTCCCATCACCGCCTCGATCTCGTCGCGCAGTTGCTCGAACGTGTACGGCTTCGCCAGGAAGCGCACGTTCGGCTTCTCGAGGAAGTTGCGGAGACGTCTCGCCTCGCCGTGGCCGGTCGAGAAGATCACCGGAAGCCCCGGCCAGCAGGCGAGCGCGCGCTCGCACACCGTGGCTCCATCCATGTCGGGCAGCCCGATGTCGAGGATCATGACCGTCGGGCGCGCGCGCTCGAGATCGGCGAGAGCGTCGGCTCCCGTCGGCGCAATCCGCACGCGCATGCCGGCCTCCTCGAGGACGTGGGTGAGGCCTGCCGCCACCGTCTCGTCGTCTTCGACGAGGAGGACCTCGCCGGCGAGCCGGACGGCGCGTCCGGTTTCGGGCTCCGCGGTGTGCTCGGGGGGCGCCGCCTCCGCCTCAGGGAGAAAAATGTGGAACGTCGATCCGTCTCCTTCGGCGCTTTCGACGAACAAAAGGCCGCCATGGGCGGCGATCGTCTTGTACGCGATCGGAAGCCCCAGACCTGTTCCGCCCCGCTTTTTCGTGAAGAACGGCTCGAATAGATGCTGGAGAGTGTCGGCATCCATCCCCGTTCCATTGTCGCTGACGCGGATCGCGACCCAGCGGTGGCCGCTGTCGGGCAGGGCGCCGAACGAGTATTGCCTTCCGGGCTCGGCCAGGTCGACGGCGAGTGCGACCTGCCCCGGACTCGATTCGATGGCGTCGCGGGCATTCATGACGAGGTTGATCAGCGCCTGTCCGAGCTGTGAAGGGTCCGCATCGAGGTAGAAGTCCTCCTCCGGGATCGTCATCGACCAAGCGGCCTTCGTGCTCGCAATCTCGCGGCACTCCGCGGCGATCGAGCGGAGCCACGCGCGTCCTTCGAAAACCTGGCGGTGAGGCTCTTCTTCGCGCGCGAAGCGGAGGATCTCCTGGGTGACGCCCCGCCCCCGCCGCACCGATTGCCGGATCTGTTCTCCCGCGTTCCGGTAGCTGGTCTCCTTGCTGCGGGCGACGATTTCCGCGAAGGGGAGGATGCCCATGAGAACGTTGTTGATCTCGTGCGCGATCGACGATGCGAGACGCCCGAGACCGGAGAGTCGCTTCGCTTCCTCGATCTGCTCCTCGAGACGCATCCGGTCCGAGACGTCGACGAACGAGATGGCGCGTCCGATCACCGTTCCGTCTTCGGCGATCGGAGAGATCGTGACATCGCAGGGAAGGAGCGAACCGTCGCGACGGCGGAAGCGGTGGCCGTAGAGCTTCGTGGATCCCCCTTCGTTCGCGCGAAGAACCGCGGCCTTCGTCTCCGGCGGCACGTTCGATGCGCCGCCGTACACGATCTCCTGCATGTGCCGGCCGAGGGTCTCCTGCTCGGAGGTGCCCAGGCTCTCGCACGCAGCGCGGTTGATGAGCGTGCAGCGGCCGTCGAGATCCACCGCGAAAAGCCCGGCTTCCGTGGACCGGAGAAGCAAACGGACCTGCCGCGCGAACGTCTCGCGCTCCTCGTCGATCCGTTTGCGCTCGGTGATGTCCTGCAGCGTCCCGGCGAAAAGCCGGGCCTCGCCGTCAGGGCCGGGGACCGGTTCTCCCCTCGCCTCGAGCACGCGCACCGCCCCGTCGCGCCGGATGATGCGGAAGCTGACGGGAGACGGGGTTCGCCCCGCCCGCGCCATGTCGATGCCCGCGTCGAGCTTCGGCAGATCGTCCGGCACGACCATGTCACGCGCGAAACCGGGCGGGATGGGGCCGGGAAACGACTCCATACCGTAGATCCGGAACAGCTCGTCCGACCAGAACGCCTCCTGCGTCTCCAGATCCCACTCGTAGCTTCCAAGGTGGGCGATCTGCTGGGACTGAGCGAGCTGCCTCTCCCGCCGTTCGAGGCGCGATCGCGCGGACGCTTCGAATTCTTGAATCTGCCGGATCCTGCGAAAGACGAGAAGATGGAGCAGCAGCCCGCTCGACGCGACCCAGAAAAGGCCCTTGATCAGAGAGACCGTGAGGATCGGCCGGTCGATGCGGCTGCCGAGTCCCAGCACGGCCACGTCCGAGAGGACGATCCACGCGACGCTGATCGAGACGTACGTCAGCGTGATCGGCCAGACCGAGCGCCTCCGCGCGCGGCGAGGCGCGAAGTTGGAAGACGACCGAGATTTCATCCCTTCTCTCGTCCTTCTAGGCGGGGCGAAGAATACACCGGAAGCGGCACGAATCACAAAAAGATCGTTGCGACGCATGCCTCGGTCGACTGCGGTGCTGTCAATGCGACGTCACAGTTCGACGATGCGTGATCCTCGTGTATCAATCGCCCGGGCACGGCGACTTACGGACGAGTGAGAACCTGAGAGAAGGGCTGCCCAAGCGCGTTCACGATCCGCTCGGCGCCGGCGCCACCGGCGTGACCGCCGCCTCGTCCTCTTCGCCGGTGCGGATGCGGTAGACCTTCTCGACCGGCAGCACGAAGATCTTGCCGTCGCCGACTTCGCCGGTGCGCGCGGACGGCGAGGATCGCACGCACGGTCGGCTCGACGAACGGCTCGGAGACGCCGATCTCGAGGCGCACTTTCTCGAGCAGGCCACCTTCACGTCGTTCCGCGGTAGGTGGCGACGTGCTCGGTCTCTCCGCCGTGTCCCTGGACGCGGCTGAGGCGTGAGCCCGCGCACGTCGGCGTGATAGAGCGCCTCGAGGACGTCGTTGAGATTTCGGGACGGACGATCGCGACGATGAGTTTCATCGCTCCCGCCGGGCTCGCGGTTCGGGCGGACGATCGCGCCCGCAGGACCAGGATCGCCCCCTCGCCGCTGGCTGTAGGCCTCTTCGCCGTGCTGGGTGACGTCGAGGCCCGACGCTCTCGTCGCGCGGGTCGGCGCGCAGCGGGAGCGACGAGCCGCGACGAGCTGCAGGATGACGAACGTGGCGATCGCGCTCCATGCGATCGTCGCCGAGCGACGGCGACCGCCTGGATGCCGAACTGCCGCGGGTTGCCGAAGAGCAGGCCGTTCGCGGCTCCGTCCCCACGCCGCCTGCGCGAAGACGCCGGTGAGGAGCGCGCCGACGAGCCGCCCGACGCCGTGCGCCGCGAGGACGTCGAGCGAGTCGTCGAGCCGCGTGCGCGCGCGCCAGACGAGCGCGAAGTAGCTCGGAAACGCCGCGATCGCGCCGAGCAGCGATCGCGGAGACGGGCTGATGAAGCCGGCCGCCGGGGTGATCGCGACCAGCCCGACGACGATCGCCGGTCGCGGCGCCGACGGCGGTCACCTTGCCGGCTGCGCACAGGTCGAGCAGCGTCCAGGCGACGAGCGTCGCCATCGGCGCGAGCAACGTGTTGACGAACGCGAGCGCCGCCGAGGCGTTCGCGGCGAGCGCGCTGCCGCCGTTGAATCCGAACCAGCCGAACCAGAGGAGGCCGGCGCCGAGCAGCGTGAACGGGACGTTGTGCGGACAGAGCGCCTGGCGGCCGTAGTCGTTGCGCGGCTCGAGACGATCGCCGCGACGACGGCGCCGCGACGGCGGCGTTGATGTGCACGACCGTGCCGCCGGCGAAGTCGAGCGCGCCGAGGTCCGCGAGCCAGCCGCCGCCCCAGACCCAGTGCGCGACCGGCGCGTAGACGACGAGCGTCCAGAGCGTGATGAAGGCGAGGTACGGCGCCGAAGCGCATCCGCTCGACGATCGCGCCGGAGATCAGCGCCGCCGTGATGATCGCGAACGTCCCCTGGTACGCCATGAAGAGGAGGTGCGGGATCGTGCCCCTGCGCCTCGAGGCCGACGCCCGCGAGGAAGAGATGGTCGCAGCCCGCCGATCCATCGCGATCCGGTGCCGAACGCCAGCGTGTAGCCGGCGAGCGCCCACGCGAGCCCGACGAAGCCGAGCGAGGCGAAGCTCATCATCATCGTGTTCAGCGCGTTCTTCGCGCGGACCAGCCCGCCGTAGAAGAAGCCGAGCGCGGGGGTCATCAGCAGCACCAGCGCGGTCGCGACGAGCATCCAGGCGGTATCCGCAGGGTTGATCCCGTGCATGAGATCTCCTTGTGCAGGACGAGTGGATTGAATTGGCTCGGGAGATTGTACGCCCGAGCCCGAGCCCGGATTTTTCGTGAATTCGAGACGGCGTGCTGCACTGGCGGAAAGGCCGGGCTCGGGCTCGGGCGCGGGCTCGGGAAAAGCGCGGTGCGGGCCGCGTTCGCGCGCCCGGGCTTTCTGCCACGAGGAACCGAGAACGAAGAAGGGAGCACGCAGCACGGACGACGGAGAACGGAGAACGCCCTTTTCGCGCTACGATTGCGTCACATCGTCCTCAGGAGGTCGTGCAATGTCGGAAGGAAGCTCCCGCCGCACGTTCGTCTCGTCCGTCGGAAAAGGGGTCGGCCTCGCCGCGTTGAGCTGGAGCGCGATCGCGGCGCTCGCCGAGGAGCTCGAGGCGGCGACGCAGAAGGTGGCGGCGCTCTCGGCCGACGAGGCCGCGCGCGAGGAAGACTTCTGGTTCTCCATCCAGCAGGCGTTCACCACGGGCCGCGGGATCACGAACCTCAACAACGGCGGCGTCTCCCCCTCGCCGCGGATCGTGACCGAAGCGCTCGTCCGCTACGTCTGGCAGCAGGAAGAGGCGACCGCCTACACCCTGTGGCAGATCCTCGAGCCGCAGAGCGAGACGATCCGCGCGGGGCTCGCGCGCGCGTTCGGCTGCGATCCCGAGGAAATCGCGATCACGCGCAACGCCTCGGAATCCCTGGAGACGGTCCTCATGGGGATCGACCTCCAGCCGGGAGACGAGATCCTCACGACGAGCCAGGACTATCCCCGCATGCTGACCACGCTCCGACAGCGCGAGCAGCGCGAGGGGATCCGGGTGACGCTGATCCAGATTCCGGTGGTCGCCCAGGACCCGGCCGAGATCACGGCGGCGTTCGAGCGCGCCATCACCCCCCGCACGAAGATGATCCTGATGTCGCACATGGTGAACATCACGGGGCAGATCACCCCCGTGCGAGAGGTCTGCGCGCTGGCGCGCTCGCGCGGGATCGAGTCGGTGGTCGACGGCGCCCATTCGTTCGCGCACTTCGATTTCAAGCGCGACGACCTCGGCTGCGACTACTTCGCGACGAGCCTCCACAAGTGGCTCTACGCGCCGAAGGGGACGGGGCTCCTCTACGTGAAACGCGACAAGATCGAGAAGGTCTGGCCGCTCATGGCGGCCGAGAAGAAGCAGGCCTCCGACATCCGGAAGTTCGAGGAGATCGGGACGCACTCGGCCGCGCCGCGCCTCGCGATCGGCGAGGCGCTTCTCTTCCACGAGGGCATCGGCGCCGCGCGCAAGGAGGCGCGCCTCCGGTATCTCTCGCGCTACTGGATGAACCAGGTGAAGTCGCTCCCGAAGGTCCGCTTCCACACGCCGTTCGACGACCGCTCCTGCGCGATCGCGACGGTCGAGATCGAAGGGATCGAGCCGGGCGCCTGACCTCGCATCTCATGTCGAAGTACAAGATCTTCACGACGCCGATCGGTCACGAGCAGTTCCGCGGCGTGCGCGTCACACCGAACGTCTACACGACGCTCCCGGAGCTCGACCGGTTCGCGCAAGCGCTGGAGAGGATCGCGCGGAACGGGATTCCCGCGTAGGGGATCTGACAGAGCCTGTACGATCTGCGGCGCGAGATCGAGGGCAGAGCGCGGTGCGTCGCCGCGAGAACGTGAATTCGATCCTCGCGTAAAGTCTCGTCGCGCACGTCTCTGCGATCGCCGCAGCGCGCGCCTCCGTTGCGGCGTCCGTCGACGTCGACTGCGCGCCTCGAGGCAGACGGGGATCTTCGCGTTCGAGGAACGACAGGGCTACGTCTTCGACGGCGACTGGAACGGCGGCGAGCGGACGTTCCGGCTCGAGCCGGGTCAGGAGCTCGACTTTCACGGGATGACGCGCATCGATCGCGAACGGCGCCGAGGTTCCTCTCGTCCGCGGCGGCCTCGACGAGGTCGATCACTACGACTTCACCGACCCGAAGACGCTTCGCTGGCGGAGCCGCCTGCCGGGCGACCCGCCGTTCGCGGGTGAGCGCATCACCTACGTTCTCGACTACACGCTGCGGAACATCCTCGTCCGGAAGGGCGACGAGTATCTGCTCGACCACGAATTCCTCTTCTCCGACCGCGCCGGCGCCATCGAGCGTTTCACGCTCGACCTCGAGATCGACGACGCGTGGCGCGCGGAGCAGCGGACCGTCCATCGCGAGATCACGAAGGTCTCCGGCCGCGAGGCGGCGCTCGTCCGCATGCCGCTCGCGTACATCGGACCCGGAGCGCCCGCGGTGCGCCCCGATCGGGGGCCGCGGCGCGCCGCCCTCCTCGTTCTGATCGCCCTCGGCGCTCTCGTCTCGTGGTTCGTCTTCGACCGGCGCGAGAAGCGCCTCGGCCGCTTCGATCCGCTTCCGCCCGTCGATCGGGGATGGATCGCGCAGAACCTCCTTCCGCTCCGCGCCGAGACCGTCGGCGCCGCGTGGGACCACTCCGTCAAGCAGTCCGAGGTCGCCGCGCTCCTCGCGCGCCTCGTGGCGGAGAAGAAGATCGAGACGAAGACGATCGGGAGCGAGAAGAGCCCCGAGCTCCACATGGAGCTGAAGGTCCCGCGCGAGGAGCTCTCCGGATACGAGCGCGAGCTCGTCGACAAGTTCTTCTTTTCGGGGAACACGACGAACACCGAGGCGATCCGCGCGAATTACAAGTCGAGCGGGCTCGATCCCGCGGGGCTGATCCGGCCGGCGGTCACGCTCGATGCCGATACCCTGCTCGGCGGCGGAAAGAAAGCGCGCGGCGTCTTCGGCTGCCTCGGCACGATCGCCTTCCTGATGCTCCTCGGATTCGGCGCGGTCGCGATGCCCGACGAGCGGAAGCCGGTCGCGTTCATCGCGGCCGGCGCTCTCTTCGTTCTCTTCGTGGTCGCGAGCTCGATCGCCAATTACTGGCAGAGCCGACCCGACTTCGGACGGAAGCAGGCGCTCTGGATGCTGCTTCCGTGGGCGCTCATCCTCGCTGCCGTGAGCGTCGTCTCCTCGTTCGAGCCGCCTCTGCTCGTCGAGATTCTTCTGGGCGCCGCCGCGGTCTGCGCCATCGCCACCTCCGCGAGCGTCGCCGCGTCGAAGCAGAGCAGCGCGGCGATCGACTTCCGGAGGAAGCTGGCCGCGGTGAGGAACTACTTCCGCGCCGAGCTCGCGCGGCCGCAGCCGCAGCTCGACGACGCGTGGTTCCCGTATGTCCTCGCCTTCGGCCTCGGGACGCAGGCCGAGAAGTGGTTCAAGGCGTTCGGCGGCGTGAGCAGCGGCGCGGGCGCGATCGCGCATTCGACCTCGTCTTCGTCGCTCGAGCGGCTCGAATCCGGCTGGAGCGGCGGGCGGCGGCGCGTTCGGCGGCGCCGGCGCGACCGGCACGTGGGTCGCCGCAGCGAGCGGGATGGCCGCGGGCGTCGCCTCGCCGAGCTCTTCGTCCAGCGGCGGCGGGGGTGGGGGCGGGGGTTCGTCGGGCGGCGGGGGCGGGGGAGGGTGGTGAGTCTGGGAGTCTGGGTCTAGGGTCTAGGGCAGGAGTTCGGTCCGGCTAAGGCTCGGGTACTGGAACCGAAAAGCCGGGCACGGGCGCGGGCACGGGCGCGGGCCAAGGTCCTTGCCGCGGAGAACGGAGAACGAAGAACGGAGAACGGGTCTACCGCACGGCCCAGCACTCGATCTCGACGCGGGCGCCGAGGGCGAGGCCGTTCGCGCCGATCGCGCTGCGAGCCGGCTTGTGCTTCGGGAAGTACGTCACGTAGACCTCGTTCATCGCGCCCCATTCGCGCATGTCGACGAGCATCGCGGTGCACTTGACGACTCTGTCCATCGACGAGCCGTGGCGCTCGAGGATCGTGCGGATGTTCTCCATCGTCTGGCGCGTCTCGCCCTGGATGCCGCCGTGGACCAGCTTGCCGGAGGCGTCGATGCCGACCTGGCCGGAGAGGTAGAGCATGTCTCCGACGCGCACCGCGTCGGAGAAGGGGCGGCCCACGGTGGCGGCGGAGGTGTAGTACTCGACGCCGGGCGCGGTGCTGGTGCAAGCGGCGAGAAGAAGAAGGGTGAGAGAGAGAATCGATCGCATCGTCGCCTCCACGGCTCGCAGGATCGTGCAGTCCGCGACATTCGCACGGTTGTCATCCCGAGCGTCGCGAGGGATCTGGGTGGAGGGGCGGCTCGATACCCTCGATTCGTGCACCGCACCCCCGCCCAGATCCCTCGCTACGCTCAGGATGACAACCTGCACTTCCTTTCCTACTTCGCTCCGGTAATCCGCTCGATCAGCGCCGGGTCGTCCGGCAGCAACCCGGACCGCGGAAGCCTTCGCGTCAGGGCGCGCCAGCCCGGCTCGACCGCGAAGGCGCGGGCGAAGAGAGGGAGCGCTTCGTCGACGCGCTGCATGTTCACGAGCGCGACCGCGTGCCAGTAGATCATCTCCGCGAGGCGGCTCGGCGGGACGCCGGGCGTCTTCGCCGCGATCTCGGCGGCGGCGCTGTACTCGCGGAGCGCAGCCGGCGTTGTCCTGGTGCTCGACGGCGAGGTCGCCGGCGTTCATGTGGTTGTAGGCGCGCTGGAGCGCGACGAGGCGCCGCAGCTCGTCGAGCGGCCTCGGATGATCGTCGACGCGAAGGTCGAAGAGGCGGTCCTGCCAGGGGCGGCCGGTCGATTGCGCGCTTCACCACGATGAGGGCCGCCGACTGCTTCCCGCGGATGTCGCCCCCTTCCGCCTGCGCGGCGTCGAGCGCCGCGAGCATCCGGTCGGCGAGATCGCCCTTCGCCTCCGCGTAGGCCTTCGCCATCGCGGGCCAGACTGCGCTCGTTCGCCATCATGTTCGCCTGGACGGCGAAGCCGCGGCCCGTCGCGAGCATCCCGCCGGCGGTACCGCACAGAACGCTGGCGCTCCCCGAAGCGTCGCCGGCGATCCCGCCGGCCGCGGCGATGTCGCGCGCTCCGGTGAACGTCGCGACGGTGCCGCGCGCGTCGATCATCGCGACCTGCCGGACGTCGCACGCCGAGTCCCCGCCCAGGAGCGCGCGCAGCGCGTCGGGGGCGGCCTTGCCGGCGCGCAGCAGGTCGAGCCCGAGCTTGCCGTACGACGGATCGACGAAACTCTGCGTCGCGACCGCGCCGACGCCCGCCTCGGCCCAGGGAACGATCTGCCCGACGGCGAACCAGTGCGATTGCACGGCGACGCCGATCTCTCCCGTCGCTTCGTCGCGCGCGACGATCGAGAAGGTGTTGACCGGGCGCTGCTGGGCGAGAAGAGGCTCCGCGAGGAGGAGGAGGACCGCGAGCGTTTTCATGGTGAAGCGAAATTATAGTCGGGGCGCCCTGCGGGCGCCCGGATTCCAGGTCGATCTGGAACGCGGATTGCGGATTCCGGACGCCCGCAGGGCGCCCCTACGGCCGCGATTCGTCGGCCCTCTCGATCAGTTCGCGCAGCGGATCCGCCACGCGCTCGGCCAGGATTGCGTACCCCTTTGCGTTCGGATGGATCGCATCGCTGCGCAGCGCGGGGTCGCTGAGAATCCCGTCGAGAACGTCCGGAACGAGGAGGCACCGTTCCTCTTCGGCGACGCGCTCGTACATCGCCCCGTAGTTGACGTTGAGGCTCGGAAAGCGGAACCCGAGGAGGACGACCATCGCGCCCGCGTCGCGGAGGCGGCGGGCGATCTCCCGGATGTTCTCTTCCGTCTGCGCGATCGGCACGCTCTGCAGGTAGTCGTTGCCCCCGATTCCGACGACGACGATGCGCGGGTCGTGAGCGAGCACGTCGCGATCGATGCGCGCGAGGGCGCCCGCGCTCGTGTCGCCGCTCACGCCGGCGTTCACGACGGGAGCGCCGATCGCCGCGGCGAGCTGCGAAGGGTAGTCGTCGTCGGAGCCCGCTCCGACGCCCGCCGTAAGAGAATCGCCGAATGCGACGATGGAGGAGCCGCGGGAGTCGAGGTTGGCGACGTCGTATTTCGACGGCAGCAGCAGCCAGGCGACGGCCATGGCGAGAACGGCGACCGCAGCGCCGATCGCGAGCTGTTTCGGGCGCGGGTTCGGCGCGATGGGCGGTCGCTGCGCTGGTTTGGATATGGGACGGCGGACGTTGGGTTGCATCCTGTGGCAGAGTTTATCGCGAGCGACGACGTGAAAGCCGGGCCCGGGTCCGGGCGCGGGCCCGGGCTGGGGCGCGAAGAACGAAGAACGAAGAACGGAGAACGCCTTTGGAAATCACATATCGCTACGGCACGGACTTCTCACTCGACGAGGCCGTCGAGCTGTATCGGGCGTCGACGCTTGGCGAGCGGCGGCCGGTCGATGACCGCGACGCGATGGCGAACATGATGCGGCACGCAAATCTCGTGGTCACCGCGTGGGACGGGCCGGCGATGGTCGGCATCTCGCGATCGCTGACTGATTTCTCGTACGTCGCGTACCTCTCGGACCTGGCGGTGCACGCCGGCTACCAGCGGCGCGGGATCGGGGTCGAGATGATCCGCCTCACGCGCGAGAAGCTCGGCCCGAAGGCGAAGATCGTCCACCTCGCCGCGCCCGCGGGCCGAGGGCTACTACCCGAAGATCGGCTTCAGGAAGCACGAGAGCGCGTGGATCCTCGCGGCGGATCAACCGTTCCCGGCCCGATAACGTCGCCGTCGGGGTGCGGTGCGGGCGTCTCGCGAAGTGTGTCATCCCGAGCGTAGCGAGGGATCTGGGTGGGGGCTACGAAAGAACGCGGCGTCGGTGCAGGGCGCGAGAGCCGCCATTCGCCCACAGAAGGAACGCGAACCTCGATCCTCCTGCCCTGGTCACGTCCCCGCGTCACGCGCAACACGCCCGCCCAGATCCCTCGCTACGCTCGGGATGACATCTGCCTACGCTTCGCTCCCGACCTTCGCTCCGTATCGGACCGGTCCCGCCTCGCCGCGCGAGCGCGATTTCGACGAATACCGCGATCGCCGCCGCGAGCACGCCGATCGACGCGGTCGCAGACGGCTTCATCACCATGATCCAGATCAGCCCGAGATCGTTCGCCATCATTGCGGCGACGGCGACGTCCCATGAATTCGAGAAACGGATCGGATCGACCGTCGCCAGAGGAAATCGTGCGTCCGCAGCCTTCTCGAGAAGACCTTCCGTGCGGTTCACGACCAGCACGGCGAGGAGAAGGTTCATGACCCACGCACCTCCCGACCCCCAGATCCCTCGCTAACGCTCGGGATGACACCTCGCGAGTGGCTAAGGTAGCGCGTATGGGCGTCTCGCCCGCCCCTGGGCCTCGCAAGACCAAAGGCGGGCGGGACGCCCGCACCACATCGCGTTTCTCGCGTCTCTACTCGAGGAAAAGCATCGCGATCGCCCTCGCCGCCTCGATCGGCGTGCCCTCGTTCCGGTTCGTCAGGACGACGACGGTCAACCGCTCGCCGGGGATGCGGAGGAGCGCGTTGCGGAAGCCCATCGTCTCGCCGGTGTGATGGAGCGCGCGCCGGCCGGCGAGCTCGCCGATCCGCCAGCCGTATCCGTAAGAGACGCCGGCGACGTCGGTCGCGGTCGCCGGCGTGAATGCTTCGTCGAGGAGGCGTGCCGAGAGGAGCGTCGGCGCCTCGAGCTCCGCGTCCCACTTCGCGAGATCGGTCACCGACGAGTAGATCCCGCCATCGCCGAGGACGGCCGAGGTGATGCTCTGGTCGGTGCGCGTCCAGCCGGCGTCGCTCCGGCTGTGGCCAAAGGCGCGGGAGGCCACGGGGGGGCCGCCCTGGAGGAAGGCGAGCGTCGCGTTCATCCCGAGCGGCGCGAAGATCCGCTGCCTGAGGAACTCCGCGAACGGCTGCCCGGACGCGCGCTCGACGATGAGGGCGAGCAGCGCGTATCCGCTGTTGCTGTAGCGGTAGCTCGAGCCCGGCGCGAAATACGAGTCGCTCTGCGCCGCGAGGAGGTCGAGCACGTCGCGATCGAGCACCTGCCGCGTCGCGTCCTTCGCAATGAGATCCTCGTAGTCGACGATGCCCGACGTGTGGGTCAGTAGATGGCGGATCGTGACGCCGTCGCTCCACGCGGGAAGATCTCCGAGCCGTTTCTCGATCGGATCGGCGAGCGCCAGCTCCCCCTCCTCGGCGAGGATCAGGATCGCCATCGCGGTGAACTGCTTCGTCACGGAGGCGAGGCGGTAGTTCGTCGTCGCGGTCGCGGCGGCGCGGGCGTCTGCATCGGCGAGCCCCATCCCCTTCGCGACGAGAGTCTTCCCTTCGTGGCGCACGAGGACCGATGCTCCGGGACCGTCGCCGGCGTAGTCCGCGAGGATCGCGTCGACCCGAGCTTCGATGTCGGCGGGCACGGAGGGGGAGGGAATCGAGGCGCACCCGGTCAGCGGGAGGAGGAGGATGGCGAGAATGCTCCTTCGCATCCTCTCATTGTATGCGGCTCGGTCGTCGTACGTGTTGGTCGTTTCGCGTTTCGATAAACGAAAAGCCGGGCGCGGGCGCGGGCCCGGGCGCGGGCCCGGGCGCGGGATGGACGATCCGGAGAACGAAGAACGAAGAACGAAGAACGAAGAACGAAGAACGAAGAACGCCTCTCCGTCTATGGATACAGAACCGGATTCAGCTCGCTCGCGGCGAGCTGGCCGGGATGGACGCCGGGAAGGAAGACCTCGAGATCGACCCGCTGGTTCTCATTCGCGGGATCGGCGGCGCGCGTCCCGTCCGCGAAGTAGATGACCGTGAGAACCTCGCGCACTCCCGCCGAGGTGTTTGCGCCGGCGGAGTGCAGGGTCCCGCCGAGATGGAAGGTGGCATCGCCCGCAGCGAGCGCGCTGGTCCCAATCGGCCAGCCGCGCTCCTCGATGAGCGCCGCCAGCTTCCGGTCGTTGACCTCGGAAATCCCCGCGTTCCCGATCGATGTCGCGCGATGGGATCCGGAGGCGAAGGACATCGGTCCGGATTCGAGGCCGACGTCCACGAGCGCGATCCACATCGTCACGCTCCGATCGGTGTCGAGGGGCCAGTACCAGCGGTCCTGGTGCCAGGGGGTCCGCCCCGACCCGGGCGGCTTGAAGAGCGCCTGGTCGTGGTAGAGGCGGACGGAGGGGACGTCGAGCAGGCGGGCCGCGATGCGGGCGAAGCGGCGCGCGAACACGAGACGGCGGGCCGCATGACTGAGGCGCCAGACGTTGGTGACCTGGATGAAGAGCTTCGAATAGTCGTCGATCCGCCCCTGGCGGTCGCGCGAGCTTTCGATGGCGTTGACGACGTCCGCGAGAGAGGGGCGGAACGCCTCGAGCTCTTCGCGCGAAACGAGACCGGGCACGAGGACATGGCCGTCCCGCGCGAAGGTCTCCGCGAGTGCCGGCGCGAGCGGGTGTTCGGAATCGAGCGAAGGGAGCGTTTCGACGGGCATCGGCCGCCGAGTCTACGCCATCGAACGACGATCTGCGGCAACGGGTCGGAAACGGGTCGCCGGTTTGCGGGGAGCGTTGACCCCGTGCCCCTCACCCCTGCCCCTCTCCCCGGAATGGACGCCGCGAAGTTTCAGCGCAGTCCTCGCCGGGGAGAGGGGTTTGTTCTCCCCGTGGGCGCCATTTTCCCTCTCCACGGCGGAACGGTGCTGAAGCATGAGGACCGTGTTTCGGGGAGAGGGGGGCAGGGGTGAGGGGTATGGCGCTCTTTGTGACGGTGATGTTTACCGCTCGCGGTCGTTCCGTTCGATCGTTCCCTCTTTCATGACGAAGAAGACCCTCTCGGTGGCGCGGATGTCGCGGAGGGGATCGCCGGGGACGGCGACGACGTCGGCGATCTTTCCCGCCTCGAGCGTGCCGAGGCGGTCGGCGAGGCCGAGGAGCTCGGCGGCGGAGGCGGTGCCGGCGCGGAGCGCCGCGGCCGGCGTCATGCCGAGCGAGACCATGAGCCGGAACTCCTCGGCGTTGCGGCCGTGCGGATAGACGGCGGCGTCGGTGCCGAGCGCGATCTTCACACCCTTGGCGAGGGCCCTGCGGAACATCTGATCGCGCGCGGCGATCGCGGCGCGCGCCTTCTCGGCGATCGCGGGCGGAATGTACACCCCCGAGTCGAGCCTCTCGCGCACCCCCTCGGACGCCATGAGCGTGGGGACGAGCCACGTGCCGCGCGCCTTCATCAGGTCGAGCGCCGCATCGTCGAGGAACGTGCCGTGCTCGATCGAGTCGATGCCGGCGCGGATCGCGCGCATCGCCCCTTCGGATCCGTGCGCGTGCGCCGCGGTCTTCCTCTTGAGCGCGTGCGCCTCGTCGACGAGCGCGTCGAGCTCGGCCTGCGTGAGCTGCGGCGAGCTGACGTCATCGGTGAGGGAGAGCACACCGCCGGTCGCGCAGACCTTGATCAAGTCGGCGCCGTCTCTGTGGTTGCGGCGCACCGCCGCGCGGACCGCGTCCGGACCGTCAGCCACTCCGGACGTCACATGGATGAGATCCGGGCGATAGCCGGCCGCCGGGTCGCAATGGCCGCCGGTCGCGCCGATCGAGCGGACGGCGACGAGCATGCGCGGGCCGGGAACCTTCCCGCCGCGGATCGCGTTCCTGAGCCCCACGTCGACGAGATCGCCCGCGCCGACGTCGCGCACGGTCGTGAAGCCGATCCGCAGCGTCTTCCGCGCGTACACGGTCGCGTCGAGCGCCTGCTCGGGGGGACTCTTCCTCAGCGAATCGAGCTCGTCCTGCTTCCAGTCGGTGCTCGCCTCGGCGGTGAGATGCGTGTGCGCGTCGATGAAGCCGGGAAGAAGGGTCGCGTCGCCGAGATCGATGACGCGCGCGCCCTTGGGGATCGCGGCATTCGCGCCGGCTGCCACGATCCTGCCCGCCTCGACGACGACGAGTCCGGGAGAGACGAGGCGCCCGCCCGCGGCGTCGAACATGCGCGCAGCCCGGATCGCGACGACCTCCGGCTCGAGTGCGGGAGCGCTCTGCGCGAGCGCTCCGAGCGAAGACAGAAAAAGAAAGACGACGACTCCCACGCGACGCAGCACAGCCATGTCCCCACCTCGAGTTGAATTCAGGAGGCGGACAGGGTCACACGAAGCCGCCACGGAATCAAGGCCGCGGCAGCGTCCGTAACGCTGCGGCGGCGAGTGCCGCCGCGAGCAAGAACATCATCCAGAAGCTGAGCGTCGGGATCGCGGGCGGGATGGCCGCTCCCGCGGCGACGTGTCCCGATGCCGTTCCGTCCGGCGCGATGAGGACGTCGAACGTGACGTTCGCGCCGGCCACCACGGCCGGAATCATGCTCCAGGTTCCGCCTGCGTAGCTCCAGAGGACCGTCTCCGGCGGGACGGGCGCCGGATGCGTGATCGTGAACGCGAGCGTCGATCCGGGCGTGCAGCCCGCGACCGTGAAGCCGAACGCGCCGTCCGGGAAGGCGTAGCCGGGAGGCGGCGTCCCCGGGAGCGCTTCGAACGAGGCGAGGACGAACGTGCAGCCCGGCCCGCCTCCGGTGAAGGTCACGGTCGCCATCCCCGAGCCGGTCGCGGTCGGGCCCGTGTACGTCGTCATCGGCAGGATCGCGAAGCTGCGGACGACGCGCGCCGCGGCGGCCCATGTCGCGTCGCCCGGCTGGTCCGCGCCGACCGAGCACGTGCCGGCGGAAAGGAGCGCGACCGAGCTTCCCGTGACGGAGCAGACGGCGGGAGTGTCCGACGTGAACGCGACCGAGAGGCCCGACGAGGCGGAGGCGACGAGGGACACCGAGCCGCTGCCGAAGGCGACGTCGGGCGGCTGCGCGAAGGTGATCACGTTCGTCGCGAGGCCGACCCCGAACGATCGCGTCACCGTCGGCGCGGCGGCCCACGTGTCGTCGCCCGGCTGATCCGCGGCGATGGTGCACGTTCCGATCGCGGCGAGGGTCACCGACGCGCCCGATACCGAGCAGACCGCCGGCGTCTGGGACGTGAACGAGACGGGCAGGCCGGACGAAGCGGTGGCGTCGACGGCCACCGGCGGCGATCCGAGCGCGGCGTCGGCCGGCTGCGCGAACGTGATCGCCTGAGGGGCTTTCACGATCGTGAGCGTGAACGCCTGCGTCACGTCGGGAGGGATCGGACGTGCCGCGGTGAACGTGAGTGGATACACGCCGGCCGTTCCAGCGGCGGCCGTGCCCGCGATGGTCGCGGTGCCGTCGCCGTTGATCGTCACGCCGACGCCGGCGGGGAGCGTTCCCCCCCACGTCAGGGCCGCGGCGGGAACGGCGACCATCGCGACCCCGAACGTCCCGGCGGTTCCGATCGTGAACGTCGTCGCCGCGGGCGTGGTGAACGTCGGAATGACCTGGTCGAGAAGCGTCAGCGTCGTCGCGGTCGTCCCCGCGCCGGCGTATCCCGCGCTCGCTGCGAGCGAGAGCGTCACGGTCTCGCTTCCCTCGGCGAGGGCGTCGAGGATCGCGGCGAAGGAGAGGTCGCGGGACGCCACGCCGCCGCAGAGCTCGATCGGGAACGAGACGGCCGCGTAGTCCGCGCCGCTCGTCGCCGTGCCGGCGACGGTCAGATAGATCCGGACGGGATGCGCCGTGACGGGGGAGCGCGACACGGTCACGACGGCCGGCGCGCCGTAACCTTCGATCGCGGTCGAGCTGACCGTCGTGAGCGTCACCCCGGGGATGCCGCACGAGACGTCGAGCGACCAGTCGTCGAGCGCGCCGTAGGCGCCGTGCCGCGTGTCCAGCAGCTGCATCGTCCAGGTCCCCGACGCCGAGCTCGTGCCGCTGACGGCGGTCGAGTAAACGATCGTTCCCACCGATGCGGGGAAATACTCCCAGTAGGGGGATCCCGAGACGACAGCCGTTCCGCAGGGGGCCGTGAAGTCGTAGTCCTCGCCGCCCTGCGGAAACGCGGGCGCGAGCGGAATCGACACGCCGGTCGGGGAGGTCACGGCGATCGCGCCCAGATCGCGGATGTCGTCGTGGAGGATCCTGAAGGATATCCCGACGCTTCCGACCGGGTTCGCTGCCGAGCAGACTCCCGCCGGGACGGTGATCGTCGACGTGAGCGCGGCCGAGTATCCCTCGCTCGAGGGATCGGGAATCGGATCGCGGCACGCTGCGCCGTTGCCGGTGCAGGGATAGACCTGGGCTGCCGTGCTCGCGGCGAAGGCGAGGCTGGCGAGCGTCGCGAGGAGAGTCGAGCGTGCGAAGAGTGAGTGCTTCATCGCTGCCTCCTCACGGGATCGGGTACATCGATCCGGCGACGCCCTCGACCGCCTCCCCGCCGAGCGCGACCCCGTAGCGCCCCTGGGCTGCGTGCTCCATCGCCACGTACGCCTGATTCGCTCCGCCGAAGAGAGCGTCCGCGGTGGATGCCGGGAAGCGGAGATCGAAGTGGAAGAAGCCCGAGACCGCGCCGGTCGCGATCGGAAAACGGACGTACGGCTGCGGGATGCGCTCGGCGGCCAGGGGGAGACGGGTGTCATACCCCGCCGGCGTTCCCGCCGAGAGATTCGCGACGAACGTGCGCTCGTCGACCGGAGTGACTTCGCGCTGCCGCAGCGCGGGCTCGCTCCCGCACGCGAACGGCGCGCGCAGCCCCGGATCGCGCCACACGACCGCCGTCGACTGGAACGAGGCGGCGCCTCCCGCGATCCATCGCGCCTGCCAGACCGACGGGAGCCGCTCGCGATTGTCCGCCGCCGAGCCGCCGAGACGGCGGCCATAGAACGTGTAGGTTCCCGCCGCGGCGAGGGCGTTGTCGGCCGGGATGCCGACGAGGCGGCCGCCGCTGAGCTGATTCTGCTCGCGGTCCTCGATCCACCACTCGCCCCAGAGGACGTTCGCGTTCGACGCGATTCCCGTTCCGCCCGAGACGAAGTACGCCGGGTCGCCCCCCGTTGCGGGATCTCCAGGAAACGCGCTCGAGCAGCGGTTCACGACGTCCACCGTGACGTACCCGCGCAGGGCGCCGTCGCCCCAGGCGTGGCCGGCGCATGTTCCCGGCGCCCCCGGCAGAAGAAGTCCGCGGTGAGCCGCCTTGATCCATTCCACCTGAGTGGCGGGGAGGCGGGGCGGAGGAAGCTTGCCTGCGCAGTTCGGGAAATCGACGGGCGGGCCGTTGGACGCGGGCGTCCCTCGTGACGTCACGGTCGGACCGGTCGGCGGCAGGACGCCCTCGAGCGCCATCCGGAGATTGATCTCGGTCACGTCGTGACCGGCGAGGTAGACGTCGAATCCGAGCGTCGGCACGCCGAGGTCGGTCCAGAACGTCACGTGCGCCAGAACCGGATTCTGATTCTCATTGCCGATGATCATCCGCGGCTGGTGCAGCACGCGGAGAGCCGATCCGGGGAGCCAGGCAGGGGGCGTCGCGGCGATCTCGAAATGGGGCAACAACAGGGTGGCGGCGAGCTCTGTCGGGCCGGACACCGCGGCCTCGAAGCGCCCTTCGTATTGGCGCCGGCCGATCATCCACATCTGATCCGTCGCGTTCAGCCCCAGGGAGAACCAGCCGAAACGGGGGTCCTGCCCGGCGGCGAAGAGAGCGTCGAAAATCCGCGTCACGCCCGTCGCGAGAGGGAACCGGTCTCCCGTGAGGTCGACGACCGCGGACTGGTCGTCGATGACCGTGGCCCATTGCTGCGGGAGTGGAAAGGGGGCAGGCAGAGGGTTCCCGCAGGGGAAGGGGGCGGTCGGCACGCCGGGATCCCTCCATACGATCGCGTCGCTGCGCGTGGCCTGCCGCCTGTTCCCTTTGACGGAGACGACGCCGGCCGGGAAGAGCCGCTCGCGGTGATCGTCTCCCGTCGCGCCGGTGAAGCGCGCGTAGAACGTCGGGGTGCCCGCGAGAGCCGCGTCCGATTCGACGTGAACGGCAGTCTCTCCATTGGCGAAGTTGTTTGCCACGTGGACCGGCATGAAGTCGCCGAGGAGGACGTTCTGGTCGGTGACGATGCCGCCGGCGCCGAAATATCCCGCCGCGTTCGGAAGGGACGTGAGAGCGGAACATGCGCTCACGGTATCGACGGTGACGTAGCCGCGGGCGATGCCGTCGCCTCGCGGGGATCCGGAGCACGTCCCGCCCGAGGTCGCGACGCCGGTGTGCGCGGCGACGAGGTCGGCGATCGCGCCGGGCGTGAGAGCGGGCGCGGGGATCGCCGCCGGATACGGGAGGAGGCCCGCGCAGGAGGCGATTGCGATGTCGGTCGAGAAGGGACCCTTTGGACTGATTCCGGAGGTGCCGGTCCCGCCGGGATCGACATTGGATGGTGCGGTTCGCGGGAGCATGCCGCCACGGAAAGTGTCCCCGAGATTGATCGCTTGCGTGTCGTACCCGGTGAGATAGACATCGAAGCCCAGCGTCGGCACGCCGAGGTCGGTCCAGAGCGTGACGCGGGTGAGCACCGCGTTCGGCGAGGCGTTCTGAATCGTGATGAGCGTCGTCTGCCCCGTGGCCGTGACCGGGTCGACTTCGAAGTAGGGGAACAGGAGCGTCGCGGCGGGGACGGCGTCGCTTTTGCCGATCTCGGCGAGTGCGAGACCGGGAGCGGCCAGAGCGAGCAAAAGCTCGAGGGCGAAAACTCGTCCGCGCATGGAAGCCTCCTCCGATCATCGGGAGTATATCGAGGCGAGGGGCGCGGATACGCCCTTGCGGCGACGGACGTGATCGTTCTCGGGGCGTGCCGTGACGCGGGCCCTTGCCGGATCGGCGTGGCGGAACAAACGGGAGCGAATCGCGCGCGATCAGCCGACGGTCGTTCCGAACAGTTTCCCGGCGGCGAAGGTGGCGAGCATCGCGACCGTGCTCCAGAACGTGACGCGGAGCGCGCCGCGCAACGGGGAGGCGCCCCCCGCGCGCGCGGCGAGCGCGCCCATCGCCGCCAGGCAGAGGAGCGCGACGATCGCGACGGGAAGCTCGATGCGCGAGCCGGGAAGGAGCAGCACGGTCGCGATCGGGATCGCCCCGCCGACGGCGAACGTCGCCGCCGAGGCGAGGGCGGCCGTCAGCGGGCGCGCCTTGAGGACTTCCGTGAGGCCCAGCTCGTCGCGCGCGTGCGCGCCGAGCGCGTCGTGTGCCATGAGGCGCTGGGCGACGGTGCGAGCCAGCTCCGGCTCGAGGCCGCGCCGCTCGTAGATCTCCGTCAGCTCGTCCTCTTCCTCGTCGGGCTCGTTCGCCAGAGCAGCCTGCTCCAGCTGCAGGTCCGCCTTCTCCATGTCCGACTGCGAGCTGACCGACACGTACTCGCCGGCCGCCATCGAGAACGCACCCGCGACGAGCCCCGCCACGCCGGCGAGGAGGATCTCCCCCCGGCCGGCGTTCGCCGCGGCCACGCCGACGACGAGGCTCGCCGTCGAGACGATCCCGTCGTTCGCGCCCATCACCGCCGCGCGGAGCCAGGAGGCGCGGGTGATGCGATGGTGTTCCATGTGGGGCACGGCGCGATTATCACAGATGCGAGGATTCCGCGCTGTGAGCGGTTCCCACTCGGTTCCTATCGCGGCCAGAGCCATCCAAACACGCCGGCGGTCAGCAAGGCGTAGATCAATCCGTCGATCGTCGACTTGAACGTCGTGAGCCAGGGCCGGCGGTACCAGATCGAGAGCGGCCAGAGTGCGACGGTGTACGCGATGAACGCGGTGGCGCCGACGAAGCGGAACACCTCGAGGTAGACGTGACCGGCGTCGAGCGCGCGCCCAGCGATGTACGCGGCGAAGATGCCGACGACGATGCTGTAGAGAAACCACTGGAAGAGCTGCGCGCCCATCCCCGTAAGTCCGGTCGGGAAGACCGTCATCATCATGACGGGCCCGGTCTTTCGCTTCTCGCAGAATTCCGGAGAGTTCATCTCCTTCATGGATCCCGCGCGCGGGATCATGTAATCGCCCGGCGGGAGGGCGAGCGGACGAATGGCGTCTCCGAAGCGCCTCTCGTCGGGAAGGGAGCGAAAGTCGCTGTTGTGCCACCCGAGGAGCATGTGGATCAGCGAGCTCGCGATGAAGACGAGCACGGCGGAGAGCAGGATCGGGAGCCAGAGCGCGGTCAGGGGCGTCATGGAACCTCCGTACAACTACGTTTGCGGGGCATGATAACCGAACGTGAGGCGCGGTGTCATCCGAGCGTAGCGAGGATCTGGCGGGCGTGGCGCGCGGAACGGGAGACGGAATCGCGTGAAACGTGATCGCTGGCGAGGAACACGAGAGACGTGTTCCGTCATTTCCATCCCGTGTTCCGCGTCGCCCCGCCAATCCTTGTAGATCGGGTCATCAACTTGGATCAACTGTAATCACCATGGTTACAGTCACCCGATGACCAGACAGCCGCTTCTCGACCGCCGTGCACGTCCTCACCCTCCTCGCGATGGAAGGGGAGCGGCCGGTCACGTCGGACTACGTCGCCGGAGCGTCAACACGAACCCGGTCGGTCATTCGCAGGCTCCTCGGCATGCTCGCCGCGGCGGGGCTGGTGGCCTCGATGCCCGGTCCCGCCGGCGGCTCGCAGCGGCCCGCGCCCTCGCGAGATCACGCTGCGCGATGCCTGGGAAGCGGTCGAGTCCGGCGAGCTCGTCGGCGCGCACAGCGCCGAGCCGAACGCGAAATGTCCCGTCGGGCGCCACATCCAGGCGCTGCTCGAGCCGCGGATCGCCGCGGCCGAAGAAGCGCTGATGGAATCCCTCGGGAGCACCACGATCGCCGATCTGATCCGCGAGGTTCAGCGCGCGACGAAGACGGCCTGAAATGTTTTCACTGAACGCGTAATCCGGCACGGTTACGGAAGAAACGACATGACCCGACCGAAAGACCCCGAACGCCTCCCGACGCTCTTCGTCGCGCACGGCGCGCCGCCGCTGCTCGACGACGCAGGTGGGTCGCCGAGCTCGCGGCATGGGGCCGGAAGCCTTCCGCGCCCGCGATCGATCTCGATGGTCTCCGCGCACTGGGAGGCAGCGCCCCGTGACGCTCGGCGCGACTCCGCACCGTGCCGCTGGTCTACGACTTCTACGGCTTCCCGAGCGCTACTACGAGCAGACCTACGCGGCGCCGGGCGCGCCCGAGCTCGCCGCGCGCGTGCGCGAGCTGATGCCGGGCCAGCACGCGATCCGCCGAGGACCCGAGCGCGGGCTCGATCACGGCGCGTACGTTCCGCTGGTCGCGATGTACCCCGAGGCCGACGTCCCCGTGCTCCAGATGTCGCTGCCGAGCGTGGAGCCGAAGGAGCTGTTCGCGCTCGGCCGCGCGCTCGCGCCGCTGCGCGACGAGGGCGTGCTGATCATCGGCAGCGGCTTCATCACGCACAACCTGCGCGCGGTCGACTGGAGCGGCACGTCGCGAGGCGCCCGCGCTGGGCGTCGGAGTTCGACGCTGGACGGCAGAGGCGCTCGCGCGCAAGCGACGTCGACGCGCTGCTCGACTACCAGCGGAAGGGGCCCGGCGTGCGGATCGCGCTCCCGACGCGCGAGCACTTCGTCCCGCTGCTCGTCGCGCTCGGCGCCGCCCACGACGAAGAAAGCGTGCAGTTCCCGATCAACGGATTCTGGCTCGGCTCCCTGACGCGCCGATCCGTGCAGTTTGGATGACATCGCGCGAGGGCTGCGGCCGCGGTTCATCCACGCTGCAGTGGCGCGCCAGCGCCATTCCCCGGCTTCCAAGAAACACTAGGTTTTTGGGGCGTCCAGCGCGGCACGCCGGAGGCGTGCCAGAGGGTAGCCGGGGTGTCGCGAAGCGCCCCGGAAACCAGTCGGGCGAAAGGATGCGCACCCCGGAGGGGTGCCAGACGACGCGCAACGCGTAGATCGCCCGCCGCCCGTCTCGCACCCTTCGGGGCGCGGTGGAACTGGGACCACCGTTCCCGGGGGTCGGCTGCGCCGACCCCCGGCTACCCTCTGGCACGCCTTCGGCGTGCCCTTCAGCGGTCCCGGCCGTTCGCGAGGACCCCGATCGACGACATCGAACTTCCGGAGGATTCGCATGCACTACCTTCTCTTCTACGACATCTCCCCCGACTACCTCGAGAAGCGCGGCCTGTTCCGAGACGAGCATCTCCGCCTCGCATGGGACGCGCATGAGCGGGGAGATCTGCTCCTCGCCGGCGCGCTCGCGGAGCCGGTCGACGGCACGCTCCTGATCTTCAGCGGCGACTCGCCGGAGGTCGCCGAGCGCTTCGCGGAGGCGGATCCCTACGTGCGGAACGGCCTCGTGGTGCGCTGGCGGGTGCGTCCGTGGACGACCGTCGTCGGCGCGCTCGCCACCTCGCCGGTGCGACCGGGCGCGTAAGCGAGGATCGTCGTCCCTCTGGCCGGGCCCCGGGGCGCCGTGCGAAGATGCCACCCGTGCACGCCGCCAAGGGGAGGATCTCTTGAGCAAGTCTCCGAATGACCCAGGCAGTGATTCGCACTCGGGCTTCGTACGGGAGCTCGGGCTCACCGACTCCACGATGATCGTGGCCGGCTCGATGATCGGCTCGGGCATCTTCATCGTCTCGGCCGACATCGCCCGGCAGGTCGGCTCGGCCGGGCTGGCTGCTGCTGGCCTGGGTCGTCACCGGGCTGCTACCGTCGCCGCCGCGCTGTCCTACGGCGAGCTGGCGCGATGATGCCGCGGGCCGGCGGGCAGTACGTCTACCTGCGCGAGGCCTACTCGCCGCTCTGGGGGTTCCTCTACGGCTGGACGCTGTTCCTGGTCATCCAGACCGGCACGATCGCGGCGGTGGCGGTGGCGTTCGCCCGGTTCCTCGGCGTGCTGGTCCCGTGCGGTCTCGCCGACGGCCTGGATCGTCCCGCCCGATCAACCTCTCGACGGACTACGCGGTGAGCCTCTCCACGCAGCAGCTGGTCGCGATCGCTGATGCTCGTCTGCTGACCTGTCATCAACACGCGCGGGCTGCGGCTCGGCAAGATCATCCAGAACGTCTTCACCTCGACCAAGACGCTGGCGCTGGTCGCGCTGATCCTCGCTCGGGCTGCTCGTCGGGCGCGAACGCGGACGCCATCGCGCGCCAACTTCGGCGACGCCTGCTGGACGCCGCAGGAGCGTCGTCGACGATCCGCCCGGACCTGCCGTTCCTCCCGCCGCTGCGGCGACGGGCGGCGCGCTCGGCCTGCTCGTCGCGTTCTGCGTGGCCCAGGTCGGCTCGCTGTTCTCCTCGGACGCCTGGAACAACATCACCTTCACCGCCGGCGAGGTGAGGGACCCGCAGCGGAACATCCCGCTGTCGCTGGCGGCCGGCACCGGCATCGTCATCGTGCCTCTACATCCTGGCCAACCTGGCCTACCTGCTCATCGCTGCCGCTGGAGGCGATCCAGCAGCGCGCCCGACGACCGCGTGGCCACGGCCGCGCTGCAGACGATCTTCGGCGGCGCCGGCGCGGCGATCATGGCCCTGGCGATCATGGTCTCGACGTTCGGCTGCAACAACGGGCTGATTCTCGCCGGCGCGCGCGTCTACTACGCGATGGCACGGGACGGCCTGTTCTTCCGCGCGACCGGCCGGCTCAACGCGCGGCACGTCCCGGCCGTCGGGCTCGTCGCTGCAAGGCATCTGGGCCTCGCTGCTGGTCCTGCCCCGCACCCGCTGCGCGACGCCGCCGGCGCGCCGCTGCTCGATCCGTCCGGCGCCGCGCAGTACGGCAATCTGTACAGCAACCTGCTGGACTACGTGGTCTTCTCGGTGCTGATCTTCTACATCCTGACGATCGCCGGCTCTTCGTGCTGCGCCGCAAGCGGCCCGATGCCGAGCGCCCGTATCGCGCCTTCGGCTACCCGGTGGTCCCGGCTTGCGTACATCCTCGCGGCGACCGTGATCCTGGTCGTTCTCGCCGCTCTACCACGCCAGACCACCTGGCCCGGGCTGCTATCGTGCTGACCGGATTCCCGTCTACTTCCTCTGGAGCCGCAAGACCGCCGAGGTAACTCCAACGTTCAATCGATCAAGCGAATCGGGAGACGGAATGAACCAGCTGTTCGCCAGGAAGCCGCTCGAAGCTCTGCTCGAGGAGATGGAGGGCGAGCACCGGCTGCGCCGCGATCCTCGGCCCGGTCCAGCTCACCAGCCTCGGGGTCGGCGCGATCATCGGCGCCGGCATCTTCGTCGCCACCGGCGCCGCCGCGCACAACGTCGCCGGCCCGGCGCTGATGCTCTCGTACGTGGTCGCCGGCATCACCTGCATCTTCGCCGCGCTCTGCTACGCCGAGTTCGCGTCGATGGTGCCGGTCGCCGGCTCCGCGTACACCTACGCCTACGCGACGCTCGGCGAGCTGTTCGCCTGGATCATCGGCTGGGACCTCGTGCTCGAGTACGCGGTCGGCAGCGCCACGGTCGCGACCGGCTGGTCGCGGCTACTTCCAGAACGTCCTCGCGCAAGATCGGCATCCATCTTCCCGAGGCTGCTCCGCGAGTCCCCCTGGCGCTACGACGTCGTCGCGGGCGACTTCGTGCGCACCGGCTCCATCGTCAACCTTCCCGCGGTCGTCATCGTCCTGATCGTCACGGCGATCCTGGTCAAGGGCATCCAGGAGAGCGCCTCGTTCAACGCCGCGATGGTGGTGATCAAGGTCGCCGCGGTGCTCTTCGTGATCGGCGTCGGCGTCTTCTACATCGAACCCGGCCAACTGGAAGCCGTTCGCGCCGTACGGCTGGACGGGCCTGAGCTTCTTCGGCAACCACGTCGCGGGGCAGACCGATGCGGGCGGCTCGCCGCTCGGGATGCTCGCCGGCGCCGCGATCATCTTCTTCGCCTACATCGGCTTCGACTCGGTCTCGACGCACGCCGAGGAGGCGCGGAACCCGCAGCGCGACGTGCCGATCGGCATCATCGCCTCGCTGGTCATCTGCACGGTCCTCTACGTCGCGGTCGTCGCCGTGCTCACCGGCATGGTGAAGTACGACCAGCTCGACATCGACGCGGCCGTCAGCCGGCGCCTTCCAGCAGAAGGGGATCGGCTGGGCCGAGGGGATCATCGCCGCCGCCGGCGTCGGCCGGCATCACCTCGGTGCTGCTCGTCATGATGCTCTCCGGGCCGCGCGTCTTCCTCGCGATGGCGCGCGACGGGCTGGTGCCGCACGAGCTTCTTCGCCGACGTCCACCCGAGGTTCCGGACGCCGTGGAAGTCGACGATCCTCATCGGCGCTCTTCGTCGTCGTCCTCTCCGGCTTGCTGCCGATCGACGCGCTGCTCCACCTGGCGAACATCGGCACGCTGCTCGCGTTCGTGATCGTCTGCGCCGCGGTGCTGATCATGCGGAAGAAGTATCCCGACGCCGAGCGGCCGTTCCGCTGCCCCTGGGTGCCGTTCGTTCCGGTCCTGGGCGTGCTCAGCTGCCTGATGCTGATGTTCTCGCTGCCGGTCGGCGAACTGGTGGCGGCTCTTCGTCTGGCTGCGCATCGGCTTCGTCATCTACTTCGTCTACGGAAGAAGCACAGCGATGCATGGCGATGAACCTCGCGCGCGAGATCGCCGAGCACGGCGCCGGAGGGGCGTACAAGTCGGGCGTCGACCGGGAGCGGAAGTAGGGGCGGCCTGCGGCCGCCCGGATTCCCAACCGCGCGCCCGGGATCCTATGCCGCCGCTTCATCCCCTGGCAGCGCCTTCACGATCTCGCCGAGGACCTTCTTCGCATCGCCGAAGAGCATGTAGGTCGATTCGGCGAAGTAGAGCTCGTTCTCGATTCCGGCGAAGCCGGGGTTCATCGAGCGCTTGATCGCGAAACACATGCGCGCCTTGTCGGCATCGATGATCGGCATGCCGTAGATCGGGCTGCGACTTGTCCGTGCGCGCCGCCGGGTTGACGACGTCGTTCGCGCCGATGACGAGCGACGACGTCCGTCTGCGGCAGGTCGGGATTGATCTCGTCCATCTCGACGAGCCGCTCGTACGGGATGTCCGCCTCGGCGAGGAGCACGTTCATGTGGCCCGGCATGCGTCCCGCGACCGGATGGATGGCGAACTTCACGTCGATCCCGCGCTTGGTGAGCAGATCGTAGAGCTCGCGCACGCGATGCTGCGCCTGCGCGACCGCCATGCCGTACCCGGGAACGATGACCACGCTCGACGGCCTGCTCCATGAACTGCGGCGGCGCCTTCCGGCGTCTCCGACTTCGCCGTCCTGCCCTCGCGACCCGCGGCCGCCTTCTGGACCTGTCCGAACGCGCCGAACAGCACGTTCGTGAACGAGCGGTTCATCGCCCTGCACATGATGATCGACAGGATCAGGCCCGACGCGCCGTCGAGCGCGCCGGCGGTGATCAGCAGCTTGTTGTCGAGCACGAACCCCATCGCCACTGCGGCGAGACCCGCGTACGAATTGAGGAGCGAGATGACGGTCGGCATGTCCGCGCCGCCGATCGGGATGATCAGCAGAACGCCGAACAGCAGCGAGAGCGCGATCACGACGGGAAAGAGCAACGCGAAGCGGACCGGATCGACGACCAGCGCGATGCCGCAGCCCAGCGCCGCCAGCAGAAGCGCGATGTTCATCACGTTCTGCCCCGGGTAGGTCACCGGACGCTGCGGGATCCATCGGATCTCCTGCAGCTTGCCCGCCGCCATCAGGCTTCCGGTGAACGTCAGGAACCCGAGGAGGACTTCGGCCACGATCGCGATCATGAGGAACGGCGTGAGGTGCGCGGGGTCCTCGCTCAGGCAGAGGTAGAACTTCGCGACGCCGACGAGGCCCGCGGCCAGCGCCGCCGAAGGCGTGCGAGAGCGCGGTCCGCTGCGGGACGGCGGTCAGCGGAACGCGCGAGAGCGGAACGCCGACGGCGATCCCGGCGACGCGCGGCGACGGCGATCAGCGCCAGTTCACGATGCCGGGGTAGAGCAGCGTGCCGAGGATGGCGAGCAGCCATGCCGGCGACGCCGGCGATGACGCCGCGGCGCGCCGTGTTCGGGTGATTCATCCAGTGGAGCGAGAGGATGAACAGAGCGGTGCCGGACGAGGTAGGCGAGCTTCGACGAAGGCGTTCATCGCTTCGGCTCCTTCGCCTTGAACATCTTGAGCATCCGGTCGGTGATCAGGAACCCGCTGACGATGTTGGTCATCGACGCGAAGAGCGCGATGGCGCCGAGAAGGTTGATCGAGCGCGGATGATCGACGCCGGTGACGATGATCGAGCCGACGACCGCGATCGCGGAGATCGCATTGGTCAGCGACATCAGCGGCGTATGGAGGAGCCGCGAGACGCGCGTGACCACTCCGAGGCCGACGAAGGTCGCGAGAAGCAGGACGTAGATGAGGGTGCTGATTGAGCCGGCGGAGCCTTCGCCCGCCGTGGCCGCGAGCAGGAGCCACGGCGCCCCGGCCGTGACCTGAATGATCTGGATCATCGGTTCTCCTTGATTCGAGTCGCGGTCCCGTCGCGCGATCCTCGTCGACGAGATCGTCGGCGTATTCTAAAGAATTCGGCGGTCAGAGTGCGGCTGCCTGCCCAGGATCACTTCACCCCGAACAGCGGCACCACGATCAGGAACGTCGCCGCCTCGATCAGGACGATCATGACGAGGTCCATCAGGATGCCGGCCCGCGCCATCTGCGGGATCGTCAGGCGGCCGTCGGCGTAAACGAGCGCGTTGGGAGGGGTGCCGGCGGGAAGCATGAAGGAGCAGCTCGCGGCGAGCGCCGTCGGGATCACGAGCAGCAGCGGATCGATCCCGATGCCGGCCGCGAGCGACGCGACGAGCGGCAGGAACGTGGCGGCCGTCGCGGTATTGCTCGCGATCTCCCCGAAGAAGACGATCGCGGTCGTGATGACCGCGGTGAGAACGAGCGGCGAGACGTTCCCCAGCCCCGCGAACGCGGCGCCGATCCAGGTCGCGAGACCGCTCGACTCGACCGCCACGGCGAGCGAGAGCCCTCCTCCGAACAGGATCAGCACGCCCCACGGCAGCCGCTCGACGTCGTTCCACGCGACCACGAAGCGGTACCCCTTCCAGTCGACGGGGATCAGGAAGAGGAGAAGGCCCCCGGTGATCGCAATCCCGGCATCGGAGATCGACGGGACGAGCCGCTCGAGGAGCGGCTGGACGATCCACGCGAGCGCCGTCGCCGTGCAGACGGCGGCCGTGATCCATTCGGCGCGCGTCATCCTTCCGAGAGACGCGCGCTGCGCGCGGAGGACTTCGTCGGTCTCCGGGTCCGCTTCGTTGCCGGGGTGGAAGACGACACGCGTGAGCAGAAGCCAGCAGATCGGGATTCCCACGACCGCGAGCGGGACACCGACGGCCATCCATTCGACGAAGCCGATGCGGCGATGCAGCGTCTCACTCGCGAATCCCGCGAGCAGCGCGTTGGGAGGAGTGCCGATCAGCGTCCCCACCCCGCCGATGCTCGACGCGTAGGCGATCCCGATCAGAAGGGGAGGCGCGAGCTTCTTCTCCCGTTCGCTTCCGCGCATCACGGACATCACCGACGTCGCGATCGGAAGCATCATCAGCACGGTCGCGGTGTTGCTGACCCACATGCTGATCGCGGCCGTAGCGACCATGAATCCGCCGACCAGGTTCGCCGGGCGCGTTCCCACCGCGCGCACCACGTTCAGCGCGATGCGGCGATGCAGGCCGGAGCTCTCGAGCCCCGCGGCGAGAATGAACCCGCCGAGAAAGAGGAACACGACGGGGTTCGCATACGGCGGCGCCGCCCTGCCGATCGGCGCCACGCCGAGCAGGGGAAAGAGCACCAGAGGCAACAGCGCGGTCGCGGCGATCGGCAGCGCCTCGGTGATCCACCAGGAGGCCATGAGGACCGCGACCGCGGCGGTTCGCCAGGCCGCCGGCGGCATCGACTGCGGCGGCGGGAGAAGAAGAACGGCGATGAAGAGCGCAAGGCCGAGGAGGAGGCCGTAGCGTTGCACGGAGATATTGTGCTCCCAAAGTTCGCCCAGTGGCTCGAGGAGCAGACGGCGCACTGAACCATCCGATTCGCGTCGCGAATGAATCTCCTGCGGAGCGTCACGGGTCGTTGTGACACGCGGCCGGCCTCGCGTGTGCGCCGCGTGCTAACCTGTTGTGCACACCATGATCGGTCGCACCATGGGTCGCTACGCGATCACCGAGCGCCTCGGCGCCGGCGGCATGGGCGAGGTCTACCGCGCGCGCGACACGCGGCTCGATCGAGACGTCGCGCTCAAGGTGCTCCCTCCCGGCCTCCTCGAAGACGACCGGGCGCGGCGCCGCTTCAGGAAGGAGGCGCTCGCGCTCTCGCGCCTCAATCACCCGAACATCGCGACCGTCCATGACTTCGATTTCGCCGACGGGATCGACTTCATCGTGATGGAGCTCGTCGAAGGGACCTCGCTCGACCGGCGTCTCGCTGCCGGCCCGATGGGGGAGGAAGAGCTTCTCCGCGTGGCATCGCAGCTCGCCGAAGGCATCAGCGCCGCGCACGCGGCCGGCGTCCTCCATCAGGATCTCAAGCCGGGCAACCTCCGCGTCACCGCCGACGGGAGGCTCAAGATCCTCGATTTCGGACTCGCCACGCTCGTCAAGGCACCGACGGCGACATCGGCCACCATGCACCAGAGCGACGAGCGGGGAGTCTCCGGGACTCTGCCGTACATGGCGCCCGAGCAGTTCGACGGGAAGGCCGACGAGCGGACCGACATCTATCAGGCCGGAATGGTTCTCTATGAGCTCGCGACCGGCAGGCGCGCGTTCGAGGAGAAGCAGCCGGCGGCGCTGATGCGGGCGATCCTCGGCGACGAGCCGAGCTCTCCCCGCAGCATCAACCCGAAGATCTCCGCGCCGCTCGAACCGGTCATCCTGAAAGCGATCGACAAGACGCCCGACCGGCGTTACCAGACCGCGCGCGAGATGCTGGTCGACCTGCGCCGCGCGAGCGGGCCTGCCACGCTCTCCCGGCCGCTTCCCGCCCAGCCGCCAAGCAGGCGGCGACTCGTGGGCTTCGCTGCCGCCGCTCTGGTCGTGGCGCTCCTCGGCGTCGCCGCCTTTGCGCTAATACGGCAATGCAACCGTCCCGCGGTGGGCGTGCAGTCGCTGGCGATCCTTCCGCTCACGAACGTATCGAGCGATCCGGCGCAGGCGTTCTTCGCGGACGCGATGACGTACGAACTGATCACGCAGCTCGGCAAGATCTCAAACCTGCGCGTCACCTCGCAGACGTCGATGGTCCGCTACAAGGGATCGAAGAAGGGGATCCCGGAGATCGCGCGCGAGCTCGGCGTCTCGAAGGTGATCGAAGGATCGGTGCTTCGAGCGGGCGATCGCGTCCGCGTCGCGGTCAACCTGATCGATGCCGCCGAAGATAGGCAGCTCTGGTCGCAAAGCTACGAACGGAGCGTGAGCGATCTCATCGCGCTTCAGGCGGAAATCGCCCGCGCCGTCGCCGAGGAGGTCCGGGTCCGTCTCACCCCTCGCGAAGCGACGCTACTCGCGGCGGGGCGAACCCTCGTTCCGGCCGCGCGCGAAGAGTATCTAAAGGGAATCTACCAGCAGCTCAACATGCCGATGAATCCGATGATGGCGCGCCGGCACTTCGAGCGCGCCGTGGCGATCGATCCGCGCTACGCCGAGCCGTATGCGGGCCTGGCCGAGACCTACATCGCGGCGGGGTTCTTCATCAATCCGCTCGCACCGATGGAAGTGTTTCCCAGGGTCAAGGAGCTGACGACGAAGGCGATCGAGCTCGACCCGAACCTCGCTTCCGCGTACGTGAGCCGGGGGGTGGCGCGAGTCCACAGCGAATGGGACTGGAAGGCAGCGGAGGCGGACTTCCAACGGGCGATCGAGTTGAATCCCAGCCTCTCCGCCGCGCATCACTGGTACGCCCATCTGCTCCTCGCGCTCGACCGCATCGACGAGTCCGTCGCGGAGAGCGATCGAGCGTCGCAGCTCGACCCCGACAACGTCATGTGGGGTTCCTGCGTGGGCTGGCACTGTCTCTATGCCCGGCAGTACGACGCATCGATCGCGCAGCTGCAGAAGGTCATTCGGACCCGGCCGAATCACTTCCTCGCACACCTTTATCTCGGGCGCGCCTATGAGGCGACCGGCCGGCATCCGCAGGCGATCGCCTCGTTCCGGACGGCGGTGAGCCAGTCGGGAGCGAGCGCGACCGTCCTCGCCGCCATGGCGAACGCGCTCGCGCGGGGCGGGGAACGGAAGGAAGCGGAGGAGATCCTCGCGAGCCTGCTCGAGCGTTCCGAGACCGAATACGTCTCGGCGTACGACATCGCGGTGATCCATGCGGGTCTGGGGGACGCGGACGCCGCGTTCGAGTGGCTCGAGAAGTCGTACCTGGAGCGCTCCGCGTGGCTCGCGCACATCAAGTGGGACGAGCGCTTCGCCGACCTCCGCACCGATCCCCGCTTCGCCTCGCTCATCCGCCGGATCCGCCTCGCGGCGTGACGAGGAAGAGCATGGTCCCGGTGCCCGCCGGGGGCGTCACAGAGGCGGGGGCCGCGACGATGTATCCCGAGCCCTCACGTCGCGCTTCGCGCTCCTCAGGGCGGGCTCCGCGAGGGATCTGGGCACAACCGCTCATTCCTGTCATCCTGAGCGAAGGGATGGCAGGCCGCCGAACCTGAGTAGAAGAAACTTCGCGATCGCGACGATGTCATCCCGAGCGTAGCGAGGGATCTGGCGGGTGTGATGCGCGTGACGCGGGAGCGACGCAGGGCAGCAGGATCGAGGTTCGCGTTCGACCACGAAGCGAATGCCGATTCTCATGCCCTGCACGGGCGTGGCGTTTTTTCGTAGCCCCCCGCCCAGATCCCTCGCTACGCTCGGGATGACATCCTGCCCGATGCGCGAAAAGCCGCATAAACACTGGAAGTTTCTTGGAAGCGAAGCGAAGGATCTCAAGATGCGGAAACCGCGATTCGCGCATTTTGGGATCCTTCGGACGCTTCGCGTCCTCAGGATGACACCCATACGCTGGTCCCTGCCTG
>CAWCBB010000019.1:0-14302 GCA_963793695.1 uncultured Acidobacteriota bacterium
GGCGAAGCGAGTTCGCGGGCCGATTGAAGGCTTCCATCGAACATCCGAGGCCCGAAGGGGCGCGAATTCTGGCTCACGACTTCCGCGTAGCTGATAGGATTCTCCGCAATCATTGAAGGAGGGTCCGTATGAGGGACATGAAGGCTCTTTCGAAGCTTCTCGCAGTCGCCGCAGTGCTCATCGCCTGCGCGGCGCCTGTCTATGCAGACGTCTACGGCTCGATCAGCGGTGCCGTGCGGGACGGCGGCGGCAACCCGCTGCCCGGCGTCACGGTGACCATCACGGGCCCCGTTCTCCCGAGAGGGCGCGACACGGTGACCCAGTCGAGCGGCACCTACGCGTTTCAGAACCTCCCGCCCGGCGCCTACACGGTGACGGCGTCACTCGCCGGAATGGGGAGCGTCCGATCGACTGTCGCGGTATCGGTGGACAAGGAGACGACGCTCAATCTCGCGCTCAATCCCAGCGTCACGGAGTCCATCACGGTCACCGCGGCCACGCCCGCCGTCGACATGAAGTCGACCGAAGTGAACTTCAACTTCGACGCGGCCACGATCGAGCGCCTCCCCTTGCCCCGAACGTATCAGGGCCTCTTTGCGCTCGCGCCGGGCATCGCCGCCGGGACCGGCTTCGCGCCCGTCGCCGGCGGCGGGCGTCAGGAGAACATGTTCCTGCTCGACGGCGCGAGCGTGACCAACCCGTCCTTCGGCTACGTCGGGATCGGCAACACCGACGCGAACGAGCTCGACATCGCCGACTTCAACGTGAAGCGCGCGGGGTTCACCGCGGAATTCGGCCGCGCCACGGGCATGGTCGTCAACGCCGTGACCAAGTCGGGGACCAACGAGCTCCAGGCGGCGATCCGCCAGGAGTGGCAACCGGGCGACTGGTCCTCCAGCGCAAAGGACCCGAGCTTCAGCGCCAACACCGATCGCTCGCGCACGGCGGCGAACCTCGGCGGTCCGATCTGGCGCGATCACATCTTCGGATACGTCTCCGGCCGCTACGAGACGATCGACACGGCCGACCGCACGAACTTCTTCGGCCCCGTTCCCGACGAGAACCAGACCATCGAAGAGATGTTCGGCAAGATAACTGCCGCTCCGAGCGCCTCCCAGTTCCTCTCCATCGGGTACCGCAACATCCCGCTCGACGACCCGAATACGGGCGTCGGCACCTACGATCTGCCGGAAGTCGGATTCGACTTCGAGAACACGAACACCGTCGCCACGGCCGACTACACCTGGAACGTGGCGAAGAACACGCTGATCGAGGCAAAGGTCCTCCGGTCGAAGGAGAAGAATCACTTCGTCGCGCGCACCGACCTCGGCTTCAAGCCGAGCGTCAACGTGAACGACCTGCGCAAGATGGGCGCGGTGTCGATTCTCGATCCGGGGGGGAGCGGAAGGATCGTCCGAGGCGGCGCGTACTATGTCCGCCTCAGCACGCAGGACTACAGGAACGACGACAACAAGTTCGCCGTATCGCAGTTCTTCGACCTCGGCGGCACGAACCATCAGGTCAAAGCCGGCGTCGGCTACAGCTACGGCGAGGAGGCTCTCGTCCGCCTCTCGAACGGCTGGGGCACCGTCACCGTCCTCTCCAATCAGATCCGCGCGGACTACTATCCCGACCAGCCTCCGCTGCTCGGTTTCGGCAAGACGTACAGCGCGTACGTTCAGGATGCGATCACGGTCAACGAGCGCCTGAACCTGACCGTCGGCGTGCTGGCCAACCGCGACGAGTTCGGCCAGGAGTGGCAGGGGGACAGCCTGACGTTCCTGAAGTTCAACTTCGGCGAGCAGATCCAGCCGCGCCTCGGCGCCACCTACAACCTCCGCGCGAACGCCGGGGACAAGCTCTACGCGAACTACGGCCGCTACTCGAACATGGAGCAAAAGAGCACCTCGCGCGGGCTCGCGCCGCACACGATCGTCCTGTCGCGGGCGCTCTTCGACCGCGCCACCGGCGCGCTGATCTCGGACACGCCGCGCAGCGGGGCGAGTTTCAACGCGCAGATCCTTCCGGACACCGATCCGACGTACACCGACGAGTTCCTCATCGGATACGCCTCGCCATTCGCGTCGCTCTGGACGCTCGATTCGTTCGCAATGTTCCGCGAGACGAAGGACTTCATCGAAGATTTTCCCGACCCGATGCCCAACGGCGACTTCTACGCCAGCAACATTCCCGCGGAACGCCACTACTACGGCGTCACGGTCGATCTGGCCCGCCGTTTCGCGAACCGTTGGACCGCTGACTTCAATTACACCTGGAGCCGCCTCTACGGCAATTACGACTTCGACGTTCCGGGCGGCGGCGGCACGTACAACACCGCTTCGGCAATCCATGACGGTCCGGGCATCATGGTCACCGATGCGTTCCGCTCGGGACCGCTGCTCCAGAACCGCACGCACGTGTTCAAGGCATTCGCGAGTTACGAGGTGATCACGAACTTGAACCTCGGCGCGTACTTCCGCTATCAGTCGGGAGCTCCGTGGAACGCACTGGGGCGCGACGTGCCCTACCAGGGATTCCGCCGTTATCTGAACGCCGTCGGCACGTACCACACGGATGCGTGGCACAACGTCGATTTCATCGCGTCGTACGGATTCGATCTTCCGCGCGGAATGCGCGTCTCGCTCGAGGGGCGGGTGCTCAACGTGCTGGACGAGCAGACGGTGCTCTCGGTCGACCGCCGGCAGTACTTCGACCCCGCCGTGGGGACCGATACGGCCCCGTGGATCGGGCCGCAGGGGACGGCGGAACCGAATCCCGCCTTCGGCACGCCGACCTCGTACGCCGATCCGCGCCGCTACATTGCCTCGGTCCGTTTCGATTTCTGAGCGCGACGAGAGGGGAGGGCGGGCGCGACGCCTGTCCTCCCTTCTGGTGTTTCTCGCAGCGCTGGCGGTGAAGGCGGCGGTCCTCTGGGCGCTGCACGATCATCCGATGCTGCAGCCGCGCGGTGAGATGGATAGCGCGGTATACGTCGCGCTCGCGCAGGAATCGGATACGCGCCCGTACTTCGTCTCGCCGCTGTACATCTACTTCCTGCGCCTGTGCGGCCTCTCGCTCGAGGCGGCGCGCGTCATCCAGATCCTGCTCGGCAGCCTCGCCGTCGTCCTGATGTTCGACACGGCGCGCCTCTGGTTCGGCCGGCGCGCGGCGGCCGTCACCGCCGCCCTGGCGATTCTCACCGGCGTCATCTCCTTCTACGAGGTCACGATCCTCCCGGCGGCGCTCGACCCCTTTCTCGTCGCGCTCACCCTCTGGCTTCTGGCGCGCGGGCTGAAGGCGAGCGATGCCGTCTCGTTTCTCGCCGCGGGCATCAGCCTCGGTCTTCTCGTCCTCAACCGGCCGAACGCGCTGCTGTGGGCTCCTGTGGCCGCGATCGCGATCTTCCTGGCGGAGGAGAAGCGGCCGCGCTGGTCCGCGCTTTTCGCGGTCGCGTTCCTCGTCACCCTCGCCCCCGTGACGATCCGCAACTACGTCGTCGCCCATCAGTTCGTTCCGATCTCGTCACACGGCGGCCTGAACTTCTACATCGGCAACAACGCCGAAGCGGACGGCACGTACCATCACGTCCCGGGAATCCGCCCGACGATCCTGGGGCAGGCGGAAGACGCGGAGGGGAAGCCGTTCTACGCGATGGCGTGGCGATGGATGCGGTCGAATCCCGGCGACGCCCCGCGGCTGTTTCTGCGCAAGGTCGCGTACACGTTCAACCAGGCCGATCTCTCGCTCAATTACAGCTACGCCTACTTTTCGAAGGACGTCGAATCGCCTCTGCGGTTTCTGATCGTCGGCCCCTGGCTGTTGTTTCCCCTCGGGCTCGCCGGGCTCTGGAGCGCATCGGCCATGCCGCTGCGCGCGCCCTTCCGGGTCTGGGCGTCATTCGTCCCGGTGTACGCGCTCTCGGTGGCGCTCTTCTTCGTGTCTTCGCGCTACCGCCTCCCGCTTCTGATCCCGATGTGCATCACGGCCGGCGCGATGTTCGACCGCCCGCGCCCGCGGCACTGGGTCGCCGCGGCTGCGCTCGCGGTCGGCGTCCTGTGGAACTTTCACCTCGACGAAGGACGCGCGCACCAGCGGACGAACATGATCGTGTATCTGATCGAGCAGCACCGGCTCGACGAAGCGGCGCGGCTCGCGGATGATACCGAACGGATCACGCGCGACCCCGCGACCCTCCACGAGCGGACGGCGGAGGCGTTTCGCGCCGTCGCGGTCTCCGCGGTGCGATCGAACGATTCCGAGAGGGCGCTCGCGGCCTTCAGGCTCGCGCACCGCTACGATCCGCTCGATGCGAGCAACCTGCTGAATATTGCGGTCCTCGAGGCGCAACGCGGCGACGTCGCCGCCGCCCGTGAGAACGCGCAGACCGCCCTTCGCTTGCGCCCGAGCTATCCGCAGGCGGAGGGCCTGCTCCGTCTACTCGACTCACGGTAGGAGAGGGAGGTCGGCCGTTCAACGCGCGGCGTGAATCGGGGGCCCGCAGGCGCGCCGGGCATGCTGAGGTGCGCATCCTCACACGTCGCCATGTGACATGGCGCACGAGCAGGACCTGGCAGAGCGCACCGACGCAGGTGCGAACGCTGTGTACCGTTCGGCCTGACGAGAGGAGCCAACCTATGCCGGCCATCCAGTTCGCGACGCTCGAAGACCACGTCCGGAAGCTGCCCGCGGAAGGCGCCGGGCGCGACCGCCGGCTGCACCGGCTCACCGATCTGTATGCCTCCGCCGAAGCCGCTGCGGCGCTGCAGGCCGCGGCCGCTCGCATGAGCGACGACGCCGGCGTCCTCGCGACCGCGCTCACCGCGGCCGGCGCGCTCCTCGACAGCGGCCTCGGAGATCACTGCCTCCTGGCGGACGATGCCGCGGTGCGCGAGCGGTTGCGCGGCGCGGTGACCTCGCCCGAGTTCCTCTCGCTCCTCCCCGGCTGGGTCCGCGAGCTGCGCGAGCTCGCCTCGTCCCGGCCGGACACCGGCGCGTGCACGCTCGCATCGGCGCTCGAGCTCTGGTCGTGGACGATGAACCACTTCCGCGCGGGCGAGGGCGCGCGCGCGGAATCCGCGCCGCGGGCGATCGACGAGCTGGCCGAGACCCTCTGTTCGCTCCTGGCGGCGCGTTGCCTGGCGCTGGAGGTCGCGGGGAAGACCTCGCCGGCCGACGCTCAGTTGCAAACCGACCTCTGCCAGGTCCACGCGGCGCACGCATCCGCGCTGGCCGGCGCCTCGTGCGCCGAGCTCGTGTTCGGGTACCGGCGCCACCTGACCTGGGACGCCGAGGGATGCGCGACCTGCTTCGGGGGCGACGAACTGGACGATCTCGAAGCCATGATCCCCGGCATCGCGAGCGGCGCCCGCATGAGCGCCGACGTCGTCGAGGCCGACGGGTCGCATCCGGCAAAGAGGGGGCCCTGCGCGCATTTCGCCGGGGTGGAGACGTTCACGCGGCTCCGCTCGCGCCTGGACGGATGCCTCACGGGATCCGGGATCGCCAGGGAGCGCGCGGCGACGGCGCTCGCGCGTTCCATCGCCGCTACGAAGGAATCGATGACATCGGAAGGGAAAGTTCGATGACGCTCGCGCGACTCGAAGCCGGCGATCTCGAGTTGATCGTCGGCACGCTCAAGGAGTTCACCGACCGCAACGCGCCGCTCGAATCCCGCATGCAGTGGGACCGGACCGACACGTGTCCGACCGACGTGGTGCGCGCGATGCTCGGCCCCGAGGTGGGGCTGCACCTGCCGTTCCTGCCGGCGGAGTACGGCGGAATGGGCGGCGGCGCCTACGACATCTACCGCCTGTCCTGCGAGTTCGCGCAGATCGACCTTGGCCTCGCGACGTCGATGCTGGCCGTGGCGCTCGGCACGGACCCGATTCGCGTGGGCTGCACCGAGGCGCAGAAGGAGCGCTGGCTGCCTCGCATCGCCACCGAGGGGCTCATCGTCGCCTATGCGGTGACCGAGCCCGAAGCGGGGTCGAACGTCCAGAACGTTCAGACCGTGGCGCGGCCCATCCCCGACGCGGACGGGAAGGTGACCCACTATTCGCTGACGGGCGTCAAGCAGTTCATCACCAACGGCTCGATCGCGGACCTCTACAGCGTGCTGGCCAAGGCCCCGGGCGGCCCGTCGTTCTTCATCGTCGAGCGCGGCACGCCCGGCCTCACGCCGGGCAAGCACGAGATCAAGCACGGCATCCGGGCGTCGGACACGGCGCAGGTGCTGTTCGACGACGTCGTCGTTCCGGCCGATCAGCTGATCGGCGAGAAGGAAGGGGAGGGGCTCAAGCAGGCGAACGAGGTCTTCGGCTTCACGCGCCTCATGGTCGCCGCCTTCGGGCTCGGCGCCGGGATGGCGGCGCTGAACAAGGCGGTCGCCTACTCGAAACAGCGGCGGCAGATGGGGACGCTGCTCTGCGAGAAGCAGGGATACACGCACAAGCTGCTCGTGCCGAACAGCGTCCGGCTGGCGGCGGCGCGCGCGTACATCGAGCACGTCGCCGACCTGCTCGACTCGGGCAACACGGACCGGCAGATCGAAGGCGCGATCGCGAAGATCTTCGCCACGGAATCCGGCAACATCGCCGCCGACGACGCGGTCCAGGCGCTCGGCGGGTACGGCTACTGCGTGGAGTACGAAGTGGAGAAGATCCGCCGCGACGCGCGCATCCTCCGCATCTACGAGGGCACGACCGAGATCCTGCAGAACATCGTCGGACTGTACCGGATGCGCGAGAGCGTCAAGAGCAAGGGCCGCTACTACGGTGCGATGGCCGACCAGGTCGAGCCGTTCGCGGACGCGGGCGGGCCGGCCGCGGCGAGGGCGGCGCGGTTCCTGTCGACGGCGCTCGATCTCCTGTTTCACGAGAAACTCGCGCGGCAGCAGTACGCGCTCTTCGAGTGCGCGACCTCGATCGTGGAAGTCGAGACCGCCGTCGCGCTGGTGCGGGCGGTCGGCCTCTCCGACGACGCGCTCGGCAAGGCGCAGGCGCGCGTGTGGGCCAGCGACGTGGCGCTCTCGGTGCCGACGCGGCTGCTCAAACTGTTCAGCGCGTCCGGCGTGCTCCAGCCGGCCACGCTCGAGGAGCTCCGCGCGGCCGCGGACCTCGACGGCGCCGTCGCGCTCCAGTCGGGCCGCCTCGCGGATCTCGACTTCATCGCGCAGACCATCACGGCGTAGGGACCGGCTGCGCCGGTCCGTTTCTTCGAGGCCCCCCACCGTGAGGTACATCATTCATCATCGGGCCGCGCGCTGTTTTGTTATCCTCCGCGCATGCCCCCGGTACCCCGCAGCGCTCCCCGGTTTCTTCTCCTCGCGATCCTCCTGTCACCGGTCGCGCTCCCCGCAGCATCGCAGGATCTGCGCTCCCCCGCCGATCTCCCCTTCGCAGGGGTGGAATGGAAATGGACGGCGCCCGAGGAGCTGACGCCGCCGCTGTTGCAGCCTTCAGTCCGCGCCTCGGGCGTCGCCGCTGCCTCGACGCGATCGGAAGCGCTCGTCGCGTGGGAATCGTGGTCGCGGATCGTCGCCGCGCGGTTCACGCCCGATGGAACCCCCCTCGACGAGCCGCCGCTCGTCCTCGGCACGACGAGCGAGCGGGATGCGACCATGCTCGTGTTCCAACGGACGCCTCGCGTCGCGACGAACGGCGAGCGATACCTCGTCGTCTGGCGTTTCGGCGCGGAGGTCGAAGGGCAATTCGTCGCGCGTGACGGACGCCTTATCGGCGGCGTCATGACGTTCCCGGCCTCGCGTTCAACGACTCTCACTTCGTCGCGTCCAACGGAGATTCGTTCGCGGTGTCGACCGGAACGCTCGTGACGATCGTCTCGCCGGATGGATCCATGACGCAAACGGAGAAGCTCATCGAGTGGACCGCCTCCATCGCCTCGGACGGCGAAGACTATCTGGTGACGACGCCCCTTTCGACGGCCGGAGAGAGCAGCTCGTATCGCTTCTCGAGATCCGGAGCGCTCGTGAGCTACACGCGCCACGCCGGGACCGCATGGGAAGCCCTCGCGTGGACCGGAACGGAGTACCTCGCGTTTTCTGCGACGCAGCGAGCGCTCCAGCGCCTCGACCGCGACGGCAAGCTCGTCGGCGCGGCGATTCCGCTCGCGACCGAGCAGACGCCGTTGCGCGCGCTGATCCTGCCCCGCGGCGCCGGGGTCGGCGCTGATCGCGCTCGCGGGTCCATTCACGGGACCGTCGTGGCAGATGCGCTTCGCACGCCTCGACGGCAACGCCATCACGATGGGCGCCGCCATGCCGCCCAGGATCGACTACCCGGTCGCGCTGGCGAGCATCGGCGATGCGACGTTCGCTTTCTGGAGTGCGATCTCCCGGGATGGAATTGAGTTCAGAGCGATCGGCACCCATCACGCCGAGGTCGACGAGGCGGCGCTCGCGATCGTCCCCGCTCTCGGCGTTCATTCCGCGTTCAGCGCTCCGGATCAGGCGGACATCCGCTCCGCAGCGACGACGGGCGGATTCGTTGCCGTCTGGATCGAGAGCACGGAGGAAACGAGGCGCTTGCGCGGAGCGATCGTCACACGGCAGGGAAAGACCGCGTCCGAGCTGACCATCGCCGAGGCCGTGAGCTCGTACTCGACGCCCGCGGTCGCGCACGGCGGCGGGGTGATTCTGGTTGCGTGGCACGACTACGGAGAGCGCAAAGGCGTCTGGGCTCGGCGCTTCTCGCCGCAGGGCGCTCCCCTCGATGAGGAGCCGCGGCGGATCGCTTCGACGTTCTCGCTCGCCAACAGCAACCGCCCCGCTCCCGCCGTGACCTGGAACGGGGAGGCGTTCGTCCTCGCCTGGCCAGCGAGAGGCGGGATCGTCGTCGCGCGGATCAACGAAAGCGGGATTCTGCTCGATCCGGACGGCATCCTGATCCCCGCCCGCCTGCCCGAGGGGACGCCGGCCGACCTGCCAGCGCTCGCTTCGACGGGATCCGCGACGCTGCTCGTCTGGCAGGAGGGAATCATCGAGATCTGCCGGCTCTCTTCCTGCTACTCGCCGCCGCCTCGCGTCGCTGCGCTCAGGCTCGATCGCAATCTCGGGTTCCTCGATCCCGCTCCGTTCGACGTGGCTCCGGACCACCTTCTGGCATTTCCTCGTGTCACCGCGAACGACGGTGTATTCCTCGTGACCGCAGTCGAGCGTGCCAAGGGCGCGATCGCGGTGCGAATCAACGCGGCGGGAGGAATTCTCGATTCTCCGCCGCTGAAGGATCTCTTCGAATTCGAGGGCGGCTCCGAGACGAGGGCGCTCGAGTACGCGGAAGGCGCGGCCGCCGCGGCTGCGCCGGGAGGCTTCCTGCTCGCCGCGGCGACTGCGGAGTCGCGATGCTGCGGCGTCGATCTCGCGGACGAGCACATGCAGCTCGTCTGGATCCCGATCGAGGGTGCGCCGCTTCCGCCGATCCCTCTCTTCGCGGAGTGGCGGAGCTTCCCGCATCCGCATCTCTCTACGCTACCGGACGGCACCACAATGGTTGTGTACACCGTCTGGGGCGAGCACGCCGGCGTTGCGCGCCGCGCCGCGGTGCAGATGCTCCGCCCGCTCGCGCCCGCGCGGCGGCGCGCCCTCGCGCGGTGACCGCGGTCCTTCGCGGGGCGTAGGGGCGGCCTGCGGCCGCCCGGACTTTCGACCGCGCAAAACGAAATTCCGGGCGCCCGCAGGGCGCCCCTACCGCTTCCGGTCCGGGTTGTTGGGATCTCGCCACCAGCACATCGGATTCTCGCGAACGTACAGGCGACGACGTTCCAGCGCACGCTGTGTTCGAATTCCGCTTTCGTGAAACCCCCTCTGCCACACGGTGGAATCCAGTTCGGAGGCGTAGGGGCGGCCTGCGGCCGCCCGGACCGTCGATCACGCGAATTGCGAAATTCCGGGCGCCCGCAGGGTGCCCCTACGCATTCGCGGTCGCCTCGAACGATAGGGGGAAGGGGGGGGAAGGAGGTCACATCTTCGATTTTCGATTTGGTGGGGAGCTCTCGATCTGACCCATTTTATCGACTCGGTAACATCTTGTGTTGCCGCGATTTGCACGCTAGATCGAAAACCGGAGATGCGACCCTGCTTCCCCCCGTCTTTTGTGGAAGGCGGGGTGGAGGGCGAGCGGTTCTTGGACGTAATTCTCATCTGGATTGAACATCACACGCCGAGAAGGGAACTTCGCGGCGCGGTTCACGTATCGGAGTACCGATGGCGAACCTTCTTGCGGCAGCGCTCCTTCTCGCTGCGGCGCCGCTCGTTGCGGGCCCGCCGCGCGTCGCGTCGTATTCTCTCGACACTTCCTTCGTCCCCGCGGAGTCGTCGATGGCCGGCGAGGGAGAGATCGTTTTCGCCGATCCCGTCCTCGGTGCGATCTCGTTCTACCTGCACGGCGAACTGCGCGTGGAGACCATCCGGGCCGGTGATCAGGCGATCGAGTTCGAGGAGGATCTCGTCGCGTATCCTCATGATTACTCCTATCTCGCGAACCGCGTGACGTTCCAGCTTCCGCGCGCGACCGATCGCGTCAGCGTGAAGTGGAAGGGCTATTTCAACCCGTCGAAGGCGCGAAGTCCCTCCGACTACATGCGCATCACTCCCGACGGCGTGCTTCTGCGCGGCCTCGGGTACTCCCCCTGGTTCCCGATCTTCCTCGAGCCCGGAGACGATCCGAGCCCGGTCTCGTTCCCTCGCGTCACGATCCGCACGCCGAAGGACTACACGTCGGTCTTCACGGGCGAGCTCGTGTCCCGATCGATCGAAGGAGATTCTCAGGTCGCCGTCTGGAAAGGGGAGGGCGTCTCGCTTCATGCGGCGCAGGTGACGGCGCGCCCCTTCGCGGTTCATCGCGAGGGTGCGTTCTACGCGTACTCGATGGACGACGCGAAATCGCGCGCGATGGCGGCCGAGATCCTGGCGTTCATCGGCCGCGTCGACGGAGAGTACCGGCGCCGATTCCGCTCCGATGCGGTGGCGGGGCAGATCCACGTGATGCAGATGCCGCGCTACGGGGACATCTCCAGCGGGAACGCCGTCGGGCTTTCCGACGGCATCTGGTTCAACCTCACGAACGACGCGAACGCGCGCCGCGGGCTCGCGCACGAGCTGATCCACCCCTTCGTCTCGCCGCGGATCTCGAGGAGCGACCCTCTCTACGCGATGGTCATCGAGGGCTTCCCTTCGTACTTCCACCTGCCGGTCCTCGCCGACCTCGGGGCCCTCGACTACGACGGCTACATGAACTGGATCGAGAAGACGTATCTCGACCAGCGGCGGACGGGAACGGATCGTCGCGGAAGGACTCTCCCGAAGGAGAAGCCGATCGCGTCGATCGGTCCCGACGAGATCGGCGTCTACAAGGATACGTTCGTGCTCGACGATCGCGCGCTCCTCGCGCTCGATTACTTCCGCCGGAGGATGGGCGCGGCGGCCTTCGACCGCTTCGCGACGGCGCTCGTGAGGCAGCCGGAGCTGACCCTCGACCGGTTTCGCGAGACCGTCTCCCGATTCCTTCCCGGCAGCGGGGCCGACGTCGACCTCTGGCTCACCACGAGCGAGTTTCCGGAGCGGTTCCTCCGCAGCGCGCCTGCCGGAGCGCCTGAAACTGCTCGCTCGAGTCGGACAGACGTTGCAGAGGATTCAAAACAGGCGCGTCGGCCGGCGAGTAAGATGCCTGCTCACCCGTTCGAGTAATCAGATTTCGTCGCGAGTCCGCGAATCGGACGTCGCCGTCCCGTGTCTGGAGTCGGAGGAGATCGAAGTGAGCATCCGCAAATTGCTTTTCATCGCCACGTTCGTCGTCTCTTCCGCCGCCGCGTCTTCGCTGCGGGAGTCCCTTCTCGTCACGCCCTCCTGGCTCGCCGAGCACCGGCGCGATCCGAATCTCGTCCTCCTGCACGTCGGGGACAAGGCCGGCTACGAGGAGCGGCACATTCCGGGCGCGCGCCTCGTCGCCCTCTCCGATATCTCCCTCTCCGATCGCAGCGGCAAAGGGCTGATGCTGGAGATGCCCGCGGCGGAGGACCTGCGCGAGCGGCTGCAGAAGCTGGGGATCTCCGACGGCTCGCGCGTCGTCGTCTATTACGGGAAGGACTGGGTCTCTCCGTCGACGCGCGTTCTCTTCACGCTCGACTACGCCGGGCTCGGCGCCCGGTCGGCGCTCCTGGACGGCGGAATGGACGCGTGGATCGCCGCGGGAGGTGCCGTGACCGCCGACGTTCCGGCGCCGCGCGAAGGGAAGCTCGCGCCGCTGAAGCTGAAGCCGCTCGTGGTCGACGCGAAGTACGTCCGCGAGCATCTCGGCAAGCCCGGCGTCGCGGTGATCGACGCGCGCACGCCCGTGTTCTACGACGGCGTCGAGAGCGGAGGCCCGGACGAGAGTCCGCATCGCACCGGGCACATCGCCGGAGCGCGGAGCGTACCCTTCTCCGAGCTCACCGACGAGGCGCTCGAGGTCCGCTCCGCAGAGGAGCTCCGCGCGGTGTTCGCCAGAGCGGGAGTCGAGGCGGGAGACACGGTCGTCGGCTACTGCCACATCGGCCAGCAGGCGACGGCGATGCTCTTCGCGGCGCGCATGCTCGGCCATCGGGTGCTGCTCTACGACGGATCGTTCGAGGACTGGTCGCGGCAACCGGATGCCGCGGTCGAGAATCCTTCGCAGAAGGCCGCGCCATGATCCCCGAGCGCCGCCCGTACACGGATCCCTACCTTGCAGGCTTCGGTCTCGGCCTCGTTCTTTTGGCCGCGTTCGTGATCGCCGGCCGGGGATCGGCGCCTCGGGCGCCTTCGCCACGGCCGCCGCGGGCGTCACCGCGGCGGCGGCGCCGGAACGCGCGGCCGCGAGCCCGCTTTTTGCGCGCTATCTCGACGGGACGGGCCGTGGCGCGACTGGCTCCTCTTCGAGCTGATCGGCGTGGTCGCCGGCGGCTTTCTTTCCGCGCTGTTCGCCGGGCGCCTGCGCCGCGAAGTCGAGCGAGGGCCGCGCACGAGCACGCGGATGCGGATCGCGTACGCCTTCGGCGGGCGGCGCCGTGATGGGGCTCGGCGCGGTCATTGCGCGCGGCTGCACGAGCGGGCTGGCCCTCACGGGCGGCGCGCTGCTCAGCGTAGGAAGCTGGCTCTTCATCGCGGCTGCGTTTGCCGCCGCCTACCTTGTCGCGCCGCTGATGAGGAGGAACTGGCGGTGAGCGCGCCGCCCTCCTTCGGCGAACCGGCCGCGCTCGCGCTCGCCGTGCTCATCGGCGTGGCGTTCGGCTGGACGCTCGAGCGCGCGGGCCTCGGGAGCGCGCGCAAGCTCGTCCGCGCAGTTCGATCTGAGCGATCTCACCGTCTTCAAGGTGATGTTCACCGCGATCGTGACGGCGATGCTCGGAGCGTTCTGGCTCGGGCGTCTCGGGATTCTCGACCTGAGCCGCGTCTACGTTCCCGAGACCTTCCTGTCCCGCAGCTGGTCGGAGGCATGATCTTCGGCGCCGGCTTCGCGATCGCGGGTCTCTGCCCGGGCACCTCGTGCGTCTCCGCCGCGACCGGGCGAGGCGACGGCTGGCCGCGGTCGCCGGGATGTTCTCGGGAGTCCTGGCGACGGGCCTGGGCTTCGCCGCGCTGCTGCCTCTGTACGAGAGCACCGCCCGCGGACCGCTGACGCTTCCCGAGATCCTTCACGTGCCGTACGGGGTCGTCGTCGCCCTCGTCGTGGCGGTCGCTCTGCTCGGATTCCGCGGCGCGGAGTGGCTGGAGCGCCGGGGATGAACGTGCGGCGTTATCTCGTCGCCGCGGCAATCGCGCTGGGCGCGTTGGCTGCGCTCATGGGCGACCCTCGTCCGCCTCGGGAATCGCGGCTCGATGTTCGAAAGCTGGCCGGAGAGGTTGCGCGCGAAGAAGATCACGTCACGGCGCGTCAGCTCGCGGCGTGGATCCGCGAGCGGAAGAGCGGGCTGCGGGTGCTCGATGTCCGCTCGCCCCGGGAGTTCGCCGAGTACCACATTCCCGGCGCGCAGCGGGAGTCCGTCGAGTCGCTCGTGACGAAGTCGTTTCCTCCCGAGGAGACGCTCGTTCTCTACTCGGAGGGTGGGGCGCACGCGGCGCAGGCGTGGGTCCTTCTGCGGGCGTCGGGCCACGAGCGGGTGTTTTTTCTCCGCGGGGGCCTGAAGGAGTGGGCGGACCTTCTCGCGTCGGACCGCGAGGTCCGAGGCTATTTCGGCGCCGGTCCCGGAGCGCGCAGGCCGGACAACGACGGCTGCTGATCGTCATGAAACAGCCGCACGCTCCCGCCAGAAAACGCTTGCATGTGATCAG
>CAWCBB010000020.1:0-8540 GCA_963793695.1 uncultured Acidobacteriota bacterium
TGCGCGCCGTCGAAGAGCGGTAGAAGTAAAGATCCACGCCGCCGCCTACCGGTCCCGCATCTTCTCCTGCAGCTCTCGAATGATCTCGCAGGGATCCACTTCCATGGCTTGCGCGATGCGCGCGAGCTCGATGACGTCGAGCCGGCGCGTGCCGTTTTCGATCTTGGAGAGGTAGGAGGCGGGCATCGAGAGCTTTTCGGCGAGCTCGAACTGCCGCAGCCCGCTCCGCTCGCGAGCCCGCGCGAGCACCTCGCCGAGGAGAACCATCTCCTCGGCGAGCTTCGCTTTCGTGGAGATCCGATCCTGTCCGCCGCCGCGCATGAGCGGCTGGGAGTCTAAGTGTCCAGGAGTCTGGGAGTCCAGCAGTGGATTGCCGACTCCCCGTTCCCCGGCGTGGTGTGCTGCGCCCCTACCCCGCCGTCGCGCCGACCGCGTCTTCCTCGCCCGCCTCGGCGCGCACTTCGCGACGGCGCCGCTGCCACTCGGCGGCCATCGTGTAGATCACCGGCACGAGGAAGAGCGTGACCAGCGTCGAGACGGTGAGTCCGCCGATCACGGCACGCGCCATCGGCGCCTGGACTTCCGGCCCTCGCCGAGGCGAGGCGAGCGGGATCAGCCCCAGGATCGTCGTCATGCGTCGTCATGAGGATGGGGCGCAGCCGCCGGCGTCCGGCTTCGACGACCGCGTCGCGCAGTCCCATCCCGTCGCGCCGCCGTAGCAGGTTCGTGTAATCGACGAGCAGGATCGCGTTGTTGACGACGATCCCCGCGAGCATGAGCATGCCGATGAAGCCTGCATGTTGAACATCGTGCCGGTGAGAAGAGCGTCACCGAGATGCCGATGAGCGCCATCGGGATCGAGAAGAGCACGACGAACGGATCGCGCAGCGATTCGAACTGCCCGGCCATGACCATGTAGACGAGCACGATCGCGAGAAGGAGCGTGAACAGCAGCTCGCGGTTCGCCTTCTGCTGCTCCTCGTATTCGCCGCCGAACACGATGGCGAAAGCCTTCGGGCACCGGGACCGAACGGAGCGCTTCGCGCGCGTCTTTCGCGACCGTGCCGACGGGCGGCCCGCGTAGTTGCCTGAGACGTAGAGGACGCGCTCCTGGTCCTTCCGGTCGATCGCCACCGGGCCGTCCGCGTGGTTGACCTCGATCACGCTGCGCAGCGGGACGGTCTCTCCGGTCGCGGACACGGAGAGTTCCCCAGGTCCGCGAGCGCTCCGGCGGTCGCCCTCCTTGAGCCGGACGAAGATGTCGTACTCCCTTCCGCCGCGCCGCAGCACGGTCGCGCGCGTGCCGGCCAGGCCGTCTCGATCACCGAGGCGACGCGGGTCATCGAGAGGCCGAGCCGGGCGATCTTCTCGCGGTCGATTCGGATGACGCGCTCGGGCCGCCCGGTCGCGGTTGATCCGGACGTCGCTGATCCCCGGCACGTTCTCCATTGCCTTCTTGACCTTTTCGGCGAGCTTGTACGAGGTCGCGAGATCGAAGCCGCGGACCTCGAACTGCAGGCCGCTCGTCTACTCCGCCGAAGGCGATCCGGGTAATGAAGAGGCCCGACCCCTCGCGCGCGCGCACCGTCGCCCCCGGCAGTCCCTGCACGTTCTGCCGCAGAGCCTCGGCGATCTCCGCGGACAGCGGTTCCGCTCGGAACGCGGGACCAGGGTGATGCGGACGTCGCCGCGGTTTCCTCCGCCGCCGCTCCATCCTCCTCCGCCTCCGACCGAGGTCAGGATGTTCTGCACCTCGGGCACGTTCTCGCGGGCGATCCTCTCGATCTGCCGCATCGTGGCGTCCATCAGCTCGAGCTTCGTCCCATCGCCATCTCCGCGTTGATCCGGACTTCCCCTTCGTCGGTCGTCGGCATCAGCTCGGACGCCGATGAACGGGACGAGCGCGCTGCTCGCGAGAAGCAGCAGCGTCGCGCCGCCCAGGACCTTGCGTGGATGGCGGAGGGCCCACCGGAGCCCCTCCTGGTATCGCCCCTCGAGGCCATCGAGCAGCCCGCCGCTCCAGTCGTAGAGGCGCGCGAGCGGCCGAGAACCTCGGCCGACGGAACGCGAGGAACTTCGACGAGAGGACCGGGATGAGCGTGAGCGCCACGACGAGCGAGGCGAGGAGGGAGAAGAGACGACGACGGCGAGCTGCCTGTACATCACGCCGTCATGCCGTCGATGAAGACGATCGGAAGGAAGACGCGATGGTCGTCAGAGTGGACGCCATGATCGCCATCGCGACCTCGCGCGTCCCCTCGGTCGCGCTCGTGACCGCGTCCGCGCCTTCTTCCCGATTCCGGAAGATGTTCTCGAGGACGACGATCGCGTTGTCGACGAGCATGCCGATCCCGAGCGCGAGCCCGCCGAACGTGATGATGTTCAGCGTGTACCCGAAGAAGTAGACGAGCGCCGAACGTCGCGATGATCGAGATCGGGATCGAGGTCGAATCATGAGCGGTCGAGCGTTCGGAGCGGAGGAAGAAGAGAAGAATGAGGACCGCGAGCAACCCGCCGATGATCGTCGAGTTCTTCACGTTCGAGATCGCGTTCTTGATGTACTGGCTCGTGTCGATGATCGTGATCAGGCGGACCTCGGGATAGTCGGCGTTGATCCGCTCGACCTCCTCGAGAACGCCCGTCGCGACGTCGACGGTGTTCGATCCGGCCTGTTTGTTGATGGAGATCCGGATGCCCCGGCTGCCCGTTGATCCTCGTGTAGGAGGTGATCTCCTCGACCCCCTCCTTCACGTTCGCGATGTCGCGCAGGTAGATCGGCGTCCCTTCGCGGACGGCCACGACCGTGGCGCCCATCTCGCTCGCCGCCCGGTACTCGCCCACCGTCCGGAGGAACACGTCGATGTTTCCCTCGACGACCTTACCGGCCGGGCGGTTCAGGTTTTCTTCGCGCAGAAGCCGCGTGACCTGGTCGGCCGACAGACCGAGCGCGAGCATCCGGTCGCGATCGAGCTCGACCTGGATCTGCCGCCGCAGGCCGCCGCGGATGTCGACCGCGGCGACGCCCGGAACCCGCTCGAGACGCCGGTTGATGCGCTCCTCGGTGAACTCGCGGAGCTCGGTCGGCCCCATCGACGAGGAGGAGACGCCGAGAAAGACGATGGGAAAGGCGGCGAGGTCGAACTTGAAGACGCGCGGGGGCTGCGCGTCCTCCGGGAGCTGGCCGCGAATCCGCTCGAGGCGCGAGCGGATCTCGTCGGATGCCTCGTCCAGGTCCGTGTCCCAGGTGAACGAGACGCGAACTGTCGAAGATCCTTCCGAGGATGTCGAGCTGATCTCTTCGACGCCGGCGATCGCGGCGACTGCCTCTTCGACCGGCCGCGTGATGAGATCTTCCATCTCCTGCGGCCCGACGTTCGCGTACTCCGTGCGGACCGTGAGCGTCGGGAACGTCAGCTCCGGCATCAGGTCGACCGGAAGGCGCGTGAACGCGATCCCGCCGAGAAGGATCACGATCAGGCACAGCATGACCACCGTGACGGGACGGCGGACGCTCATGGTCGCCAGACTCATCGCGATCCCCCCTTGCCCTGCGCCGCGGCGCCGGGGCTCCCGGGCGCGCCTCCGACGACGATCGGATCGCCGTCCGCGAGCGTTTCCTGACCGAGGACGATCACCCGGCTCCCGGGATCGATCGTCTCCTGGAGCGGCTCGACGGCCGCGTTCTTCTGCGCCGCGTCGGCCGACTGGAGGACGCGAACGGAAACGCGCTTCGCGAAGAGCCCCTCGCCCGCGGGCATCTTCGTCGCGAGATAGATCCACTCCTCGTGCTCGTTCCGCTGCACGGCGGCCAGCGGCACGAGCAGCGCCGTCTCATCGGTCCGGTACGCGATGGTGACGCTCGCGTACATCCCCGGCTTGAGGGTCCCTTCCGCGTTCGCGACCTCGACTTCCGCCTCGACGGTGTTCGTCTGTGGATCGAAGACGGACGAGAGGCGCGAGACGCGGCCGGGGAAGGTGCGCCCCGGGAGCACGTCGGCGACGACGTTCGCTGCCTGGCCGGTCTGAATGCGGACGGCGTCCTGCGCGGGAACGGCGATCGTGCTGCGGATCGTCGAGAGGTCGACGATGCTGAAGACCGGCCGACTGGTCGTCGCATGAGCGCCCAGATCGAGGTGGCGGGTCCCGATGAAGCCGTCGAACGGCGCCACGATGCGCGTCTGATCGAGCGTGAGCTGCGCCGACGCGAGGTTCGCGCGCGCTTGCTCGATCTGGGCCCGCGAGAGCTCGAGCTGCGACTGCGCGGTCGTCAGCTCCGCCTTCGCCGTGTCGTAGTCGCTCTGCGAGAGGAGGTTCTGCGAGAAGAGCGACTCGCTCCGCCGCGCGTTCGCCTGCGCGACTTCCAGCCCCGCCTTCCTTTGCTGCAGCGTCGCCTCGGCGATCCGAAGCGCCGCGCGCGACTGCTCCACCCGCTGCCGCGACTCGAGCGGGTCGATCGTCGCCAGCAGCTGCCCGCGGCGAACGAAGTCCCCCGTGCCCGCGAAGACTCCGGTGATCGGACCGTCCACGCGCGCGTAAAGCTCGGCGGACGACTCCGCCCGCAGGCGACCCACGAAACGGACCGCAACCTCGAAGGAGCCGCGCGCCACCGGCGCGGTGCGGACGACCGCGGGGGGACGACCCCCATCCGGCCGGTCCCGGCCGCCTGGGGCGAATCGCTGCAGCCCGCGGCGAGCGCGGCGCCGGCGAGAGCCAGTGGAAGGAAAAGCAAACGGGTTCTTACCATCTTGGTCATCTTTGTCGCACCGCGGAAGCGGGAGGCGAACGCGGTCGAGAACAGCGATGGAGGGATCGATATGTCCCGGGAGAGATCTTCCGCGCCTATCATGCGGAACCGCACGGCGCAGGGATGTGACAGACCTGTCAGGATTTGCGGGAGACGACCGCCTTTCGGCTACCGTCGCTGATGCGCCGGGCGCAGGAGGTCGAGGACGCTCTTCACCGGCGCGAAGGTCTCGATCGGCACCTCGACGAAGAGCGTGTTCCAGGAGGCCATCGCGCCGTTCCAGAGACCGGGCCGCTCGAGGGCGAGGAGGTCGACGCCCCCGTACGATTTCCGGGAGACGAAGACCGCGTCGTCGTCGACGAAGCGGGAGAGGTCCAGGGCCGGCCCGACCGGTCGCGCAGCGCCACGACGAGGTCGACGGGGTTGAAGTGGGTCCCCGACGCCCAGATCTCCTTCTGACCGGGGTCCTTCAGGTCCACCTCGGCGCTCTCGACGATCTGCCGGCGAGGCGTCCGTCCCTCCCACGGACCCAGAACGGCCCGCCGCCCGGCTCGCCCTCGTTCCTCACGACGCCGCAGACGCGAAGGGGCCGGTCGAGCGAGGCGCGGAGGAACGCCCGGGTCTCGCGGGCGCTGGCCAGCGGGCGCTCGGGCAGGCGGCCGAACCGCTCCCGCGCGATCTCGAGGCCGCGATCGAGCGTCGGCTCGCCGGCCCCTTTCTCGCACGCTTCGAGGATTTCGAAGATCTCGCTCTGCTCTCGCACCAGCAGCCCGGCGAGGATCCGCTTCCATCGGACGACGTCTCCGCTCGCCTCATCGGGAACGACATTATCTATGTTGCGAATCGAGACGAGGTCCCCCTCGATCGCCTCGAGGTTCCCGAGGAGTGCGCCGTGGCCCGCGGGGCGAGAAGGAGGGATCCGTCGGAGGCTCCGGAAGGGCGCGCCGCTCGCGTCGAGAGCGAGCGTGTCCGTCGACTTCTGCTGAATGGAAAAGTCGGCGCGGAGACGGCAGCCGCCTTCCTCGATGCGCGGCCGCATGATCTCGAGCGCGGCCTCGAACTCCCCGACGTGCTCCGCCGCGACGGTGAAATGGGCCCGCACCGAGCCATCGGCCGCTCGAACGAAGCGGCGGCCGCTCCCGAGGAGATGCTCCTCGAACGCCGTGCGCGGCCCGCGTTCGCCGCGGTGAAACGGGATCAGCCCCTTCGGCGTCTCGGCGTACCCCATCTCCTCCCAGAGAGCACGCAGGATGCGCCTTTCATCCTCGGGCGAGCGGGCCGCGAGGGGGCCGGCTTGGCGGCGGAGCGCTTCCGCGAACGGAAACGATCGATCGACTCGAAGAACCTCGGGCCGCTGGCGCGTGGGAAGGGGCGGCGGGGGAGTCGAGCGCCGCGCACGAGAAGGTCCCTGAACATCTTCCCGGCTGGACCAGCCCCTCGAGGCGACGACGGACGGGATCGGCGGCCGCCCGATGCGGCGCCCGCCGCGGCGCTGTCGAGGAGATCCCGTTCCGCCGATTCGACGCGCGAGACGCGGGCCCGAGGTCGCCGGGGCGATGGGGTGACCAGCCGCGGGCCGGTGCCTGAGCATCTCGACGTGGCGCTGCCGCCGACGTCGGATGGATGCCCGCCCGCTTCCTCGAGCTGGTGGAAGTAGTCGCGGTGAACATTCAGGCGGAAGGTGGCCGAGCCGGCGGTTGCGGAGGGAACTGCCTCCTCGACCGACTTCGCCCTCCACAGCCTCTTCGTACATCGACTCTTCGGCCGGCCTGCCGGTGAGGGGCCATCAGTCTTCCGTTGGGCGCGCTTCTCCGCTTTGGCGAGTTTCTTGTCGCGCTTGACCTGCTCGCGCTGACGCTTCAGTACAGACAGGTCTCGGTTTGCTCAAATGAACCTCATTTCGCTCGGGGCCAGCTGCGGCCATTGGGTGGTACGTCTCTCTGCGCGGCGCTGCGAACCGGGCGTGTCGCTCAATCATGACACGAGAGAGCGCTCCCGTTGCTGAGCGCCGGGGACAGGAGCCTCGGAAAACCGAGGCGTCCCCACCGAAATTCTCGGGTTCCCGGGGGCGGGACACGGCCGGCGAGCCCGCGTGATATGAATGCGCGCGGCCCGGGGCGGTGCGCTGCTTCGCCCGTCGGAAGCGACGTTGCTCCCAACCTGCCGGGAGATTCGAGCGTGACGATCGAGCAGAGTGCGTGGGCTCCCCAGCCGCCGCTCCCCAGCCCCGCGGGCCGCGCCGAGCGTCTCGCGCTGCGGGTCATCCAGGTGGGGGCGATCGCGGTCGTGCTCGCCGCTTCGACGCGGAAGACGTTCGAGCTCGACCGCTTCTTCGTCCCCAAGGAGCTGGCCCTTCACCTGACGGCGCTCGCCGCCGCGCTCCTCGCCATCCGGGCCCTGCGCCGAACCGCGCTCACGACCGTCGACATCCTCCTACTCGCCTCCCTCTCCCTCGGGGCGGTCTCCGCGGCGCTGGCGACGAATCCCTGGCTCGCGGGCCGCGCTTTCGCGATCAGCGTGTCGGGCGCGCTCCTTTTCTGGACCGCGCGCGCACTTCGCGAATCGGGCCTGTCCCGACCCCTCCTTGGCGGGATCGCCTTCGCGGTGGTCCTGGCCGCGGCCACCTCGCTCCTTCAGACGTACGGGGTCCGGATCGACCTCTTCTCGTGAACCGCGCGCCGGGCGGCACGCTCGGCAACCGCAATTTCATCGCGCACGCCGCCGCGTTCGGGCTTCCCTTTCTTCTCCTCGCCGCCCTCCGGCGCGCCGCGCCGCCGGTGGCTCGCCGGCTCGATCGGCGTGGCGCTCGTGACCGCGGCGCTGGTCCTCACGCGCTCGCGCGCGGCCTGGCTCGCGTTCGCGCGCGGTGACTGGTCGTCCTCGGAGCAATGTTCGTCTCCGGGCCGCTGCGGCGAGACCTCCGCACCTGGCGGCGCCTGGCCGGCATCCTGCTGCTCGCCGGCGGCGGCGGTCGCGGCGGCGATCCTGCTCCCGAACACCCTCCGCTGGCGCAGCGACAATCCGTACCTCGAGACGTCGCCGCGTCGCCGATTACCAAGGCGGAACCGGCCGGGGACGCCTCATGCAATACGAGGGTTCGCTCCGGATGGCCGCGCGCCACCCACTCCTCGGCGTGGGCCCCGGCAACTGGGCGGTGAGTATCCCGATTCGCTGCGCGGAACGATCCGTCGATGAACCCCTCCAAGGGGAAATGACCATCAACCCATGGCCGAGCAGCGACTGGATCGCGTCGTCGCCGAGCGCGGCGTCCCCGCGGCGCTTCTGGCGCTCGTCTTCGTCGCGATCGGCTTCCGCGGGCTCCGGCAGCTCCGCGCGCTCGGGAAGTCGAAGAGGCCCTCCTCGGAACGGCCCTCCTCGGAACGGTCGCGGCGGCCGTGATCACCGGCGCGTTCGACGCGGTGCTCCTGCTCGCCCTCCCTTCGTTCCTGATCTGGACCGCGCTGGGCGCGCTCTGGATTCCGGAGGTCGCCCGCCGCGGCCGGCGGCGAAGGGGCTGCGCACGGCGGTCCTTCTCGTCGTCATCGTCGCGGCGGGAGCGGGCGCCACGCGCAGCGCCGCGCAACTCGTCGCGATGGAGATCTTCGCGGGGCGCTCGGGCCGCGAATCGCTCTCGCTCGCCTCGCGTATCGATCCGGGGAGCTACCGGGTTCACCTGAGGCTCGCGCGCGGCGGAAAGCACGCCGAGCGATGCGAACACGCGCTCGCCGCGTACGCACTCTTTCCGAACGCCGATGCGGCGCGGAGCGCGAAGAGCCGCTGCGACTGACGTCAACCG
>CAWCBB010000021.1:0-22140 GCA_963793695.1 uncultured Acidobacteriota bacterium
CGCTATCCCTATCTTTCGACCTATTGACCGGTTGCCCACGGAGGACTCGTTTCGGCGTCACCGTGACCGACACCGCCGGACCGCGAACCACGCAGGGCGCTCCCTCGCCCCTTCGCGCGGGCGAGATCGCCATCTTTCTCTCCAGCGTCGGTCATGCCCTGAAGTCCCGTGGGCGTCTTCGTCTCCGACGTGCAGGTCGGCTCCTCGCCTTTCCCCGCGAAGTCGATCCGCGACTTGATCCGCGGTAGACTCGCCGACCGTGGCTGCTCGCCTCTTCGGCCTCCAGGAGCGCGGGACTTCGATCCGCACCGAAGTCTCGGGGGCATCACCACCTTCGTGACCATGGCGTACATCATGGTCGTGAACCCCGCGATCCTCTCCGCCGCGGGACTTCCTCAGGTCCGAGCACCATGGCGACGATCCTGTCGCGGCCGTCGGATCGATCCTCATGGGCCTCTGGGCGAATCGCCCGATCGCCGTTGCTCCGTACATGGGGGAGAACGCCTTCATCGCCTTCGGGCTCGCCGCGATCGGCATCACCTGGCAGCTGCGGCTCGGCGCGGTCTTCCTCGGCGGCGCGCTCCTGCTCGTCATCACGGTCCTGGGCCTTCGAAGCTGGCTGGCCGGTCGATCTCTCCGAGCCTCAAGCAGAGCTTCGCGGCCGGCATCGGTCTCTTTCTCGCGTTCATCGGCCTCGTCGAGACGGGCATCGTCACGCGCGCCGAGGCGGTTCCGGTCCGCATCGGCGACCTGCGCGATCGCGAGGTCCTCCTCGCGATCGGCGGCTTTCTCCTCATCATGATCCTGATCTACCGGCGCGTCCGCGGGGCGATGCTCCTCGGCATCGTCGCGACCGCGCTCGTCGGCTCGCTCCTCGGGGCGGGCGCCGCGCCCGAGGCGATCGTCACGTGCCGTTCACCGGCGACTACAGCCTGGCGCCGATCGCGCTGCAGCTCGACATTCGCGGCGTGTTGACGCTCGCATTCTCCCGGTCCTCCTGACCCTGTTCCTGATGAGCTTTCTCGACACGCTCGGGACGCTCGTCGGCGTCGGCGCGGCCGCCGGCATGCTCGATCGCGACGGGAACCTGCCGGAGATCGAGCGGCCGATGGCGGTCGACGCCGTCGCGTGCATGCTGAGCGGCCTCGTGGGAACGTCGACGAGCGGGGCGTACATCGAATCCGCGACCGGGATCCGCGAAGGAGCGCGGACCGGACTCGCCGCGGTGACGACGGGAGTCCTCTTCGCCCTGTCGCTCTTCTTCATTCCGCTGATCGAGCCGCTCCAGCAGCTCCGTTACGCCTACGGCCCGGCGCTGATCGCGGTCGGCGTCCTGATGATCGAGCCGCTGCGAAGGATCGACTTCGAGGACCTGACCGAGCTCGTCCCCGCGTTCGCGACGATCGTCATGATGGTCTTCACCTACAACATCGCGAACGGGCTGACCGCGGGGCTCGTGCTGCATCCTCTGATGAAGATCCTCGCGGGACGACCGCGCGACATCACGGGCGGCGGCGTTGCGCTCGCGCTCCTCTGCCTCGTCTATTACGCCTTCGGGCTTCCGCACTGAGCCCCGCGCCCTTCAGACCGGGGTCACATCTTCGAATTTCGACTGGGAACCGAAGATCGAAGATGTGACCCTGGTTCGACGAGGTTGCTGCACGCTCCTTGGCCGCTGCCCGACGCCGTGCCGAGCGACTTCGGACCCGATCCGATCGATTTTCGGACGCGGAAGGAGGAGCAAGGGGCGCGCCCCCGGCTTCGAATCGATTCGTCCGCGCGACCGAGACAGGCTCCCGCCACTCCCGACAGGGCGGACGGGGACACCGGGTTCGGTCTTAGCCCTAGGAAGGCACGGCTTCCCGCGGGGGCGGCGCGCCGGAGAGGAGCGCGCGGGAGGCCGTCGCCGCCATGCGAAGCATCGGATCGCGCTCGAGCTCGCGTGCGCACCGGCGAATCAGATCCGAGATCGTTCCGCAACTCCGGAGGCCGAACGCGGCGCGGATCTCCCTGAGACGCAGCAGCCCTTCGTTCCATCCCAGCCACGCCGCGAGCATCCGCGCGGAGGGTTGGGCTCGCGAGCCCACGGCGTCCGCCGTGCTCTCGAACGTCTTCGCGACCGCCTCCACGACCCTTGTCATCGTCGGCCTCGCGATGTGCCGCTGCGCCCGCGGATGCTCCTCGCTCCGCGGCTCTTCGTCCACGAGCGCCTGCATCCGCTCGATCCACTCGGCCGCGCCCAGATAGATCTGACCGACCCGTTCGTCCCACGGCGAGCGCTCGATCCCCACCCCCGCATCCACGAACCCCGCGTACTCCGCGCGCGCACGCCCCGGATCGGACCCGAACTGCCGAAGAATCCATTCGGTCGCCAGCCACTCCGGCGCCGCCTCCAGCCCTGCCGTCGCCCGGTAGCTGCTCCACCGGTACTCCTCGGGCCGCTCGACCATCCCGGCACGCACCGGATTGAGCACCACGTACCGCGTCAGCTCCAGAAGGTGCGTGTCCTTCTCCACGAGCACACTGTGAAAGCGTCCCTGGAACAGATGGCCCTTGCGTTTATGCCGCCCATTGAACCTCCGCGCATACCGCCCGTTCAGCCACTGCATTCCGCGGGACAGCGTCTTCTCCGGCGTTTCGATCACCAGATGAAAGTGATTCGTCATCAGCGTGTACACGTGAACGATCCACTCGAACCGCTTGGCCGCCTCCGCAAGAATCATCAGAAAAAGAATCCGATCCGCATCCCTGCGAAAGATGTTCTTTGCTTCGTTCCCGCGGGAGGTGACGTGCCAGAGGGCCCCTTCGTGCTCGAGTCGTAGCGGTCGTGCCATCCCCCGAGGCTACCTCGGCAATCCGAATCCTCCGAGGAAGGTGCCATTCCGAGGAGGTTTTTGGCCCAAAGCTCCTCGGTTTGGAAACGACTCCCACAGGACGTAGAGAGACGATTCTCCATCTGGCGACCGCCAACCCGAATCTCGAAGATCTGACCCCGCGTCGGCGACCCCGCGTCGCCGAATATCGAAGATGTGACCCCGCGTCGCGCGTGCGTGGGACCCCGCGTCGTCCCGAATATCGAAGATGTGACCCCGCGTCGGCGCCCCGCTTCGTCCCCGTGCTTCTCCTCTGATGGAAGTCCTCGCGGGACCCGCGAGGTCACCGGCGACGGCGTTGCGCTCGCGCTCCTCTGCCTCGCATTACGCCTTCGGGCTTCCGCACGACTCTCCGAACGCGAACCGCCTCACGGCCGTCGCACGAGCCGTTTCCGGGAAGAGCCTGCAGGCGGCTTCGTCACCGGCGTGACCAGCACCGTCGAGACCCGGGCGACTCCCGTCGCCGGGACTCCCCCGCTCGGCGAGAAAAGGAAGTGGTTGGTGTCGCCGGTCGCGTTGTCGCTCGCGACGCCGACCGCGGCGACCACGGCGCCGCCGGCATCCGGCGTGACGACGCACAGAACGTTCGTGCGATCCTTTCGACGTTCGGCCGTCTCCAGGCCGAGGGCGCCAAAGACCGAATCGAGCCGGGTCTGCTCCCACGCCCGGATCGCGATCGACTTCTCCGCGATCGGGACGCTGCGATTGCCCGCCTCGTAGAGACGGATGACCACGTTCCCGCTGCTGCCACCCGTCTCGCTGAGGAAAACACTCCAGCGTCTCCCTCGCGTCTCGTCGATCGACTGCTCGAGACCGTCGAGATAGAGCGGACGCTTCGACGCGATGCTGCTGAGCGCCTCGGAGAGGCTCACGACGATCGGCACGGCGGCGGTCGTGCTCGAACCGGCGCTCGCCGTGACGAGGCGCGCCGACACATGCGCGCCCGGGGCGCCCCCGATGTGGACGGACCCGAGAGCGCTCGTTCCCGCGGTGAGGTTGAAGAGCTGCTCGAGGATGTTGTCGTAATGAACGACGAGGCCGGGTGAGAGCCGGACCGATCTCTCGATCACGGGCGAAGCCGGATTCGCCGGGCGGAAGGTCACGCTCGCGGTCGTCGTCGAGCCCGTGACGCCGAGACCGACCGAGGTCTTGAAGGTCTTGTTCCACGCCGGAGAGCAGGCCGTTGAGGACGAGCGGAATGATCGCCGACGCGCCGGACGTCTGCGCGGCACGCTTCGCCGCGATTCGCGCCATCGCCTGTCCCGACGTCGTTCCCGCTTCGGGCTGGCTCACCACCGTGACCCCGGTGTTGCGCGTCGCGTCGAGCATGGTCGCGACCCCTGCGACCGCACCTCCGCCGGATTCGACCGCCAGCTGGATGCGGCCGCCTTCGAGCGTGCCGCCCGCAATCGTCGCGAGATCGATCGCGGCCTCGCCGTACCGAGGTACCGAGACGCTGGTCTCTCCGCGACGCGAGCCGTTCCCGTCGAACAGCGTGACGCGCACGCGCGTCGCCTCGGTCCCACTCGTTTCCGCGAGCGTGAGCGCGGCTCGCGACGAGCCGGAGCTGCTCACGTCCACGATCGCGTGCGCGCTGCCCACGCGCGCTCCTTCGCCGAGCCGCAGCGTCGCGAGCTGTACTCTGTCCGATCCCCCTCCTGCCGACGGCGCGAGCGTCGAGCCCGCGACGATGAGAAAGCCGATCCTCTCCGCGGCCGCGCGCACTTCGATCTGTCCGCGGGCGGGAGGAGTCAGGCCGAACACCTGGACGAGCGGATTCGTGAGCGTGACCACGTCATTCGGCGGGACGACGACGGTCGCGCGCCTGACCGATGCGTCGAACCCGTCCGCGCCGGCGGGCGTGAACAGCAGATCCGCCTGCACCGCCTCGCTTCCGACGTTCGTCAGCTGAAGGCGCGACATGAGTGCAACCGGAGAAGTTGCGCTCATCACCCCGGGGACGATGTACGAGCGGCTTCCCGGCTCGAGGAACGAGCTTCGGCCGGCCGCGGTCCGCAGGTCATCGTTGTCCTGCACGAGCAGGCGCGCCGTCTCGCCGTTCTTCGACCGCACCGTGAAGTAGGTGTATCGCGGCAGCGCCGACCCGTTCGGTGCCCTGTTTCGCTGTGTGCGCAGCTTCACCGACCGCGTCGATCCCGCCGGGATCGGCGTCGCGTTCCACCCGCTTTCGGGAACGAGCCACACCTCGGGGCCGATCTCCGCGCCCAGCTCCATCGGCGATCCGCCGTTGTTCCTGATGTCGACCGAGATCCCGGGCCGGCTCGCATCGTCGCCCGAGAATCCCGGGAAGAACGCGTACTCGGTCGCCTTCCCGCCGCTCATGAAGACGGGACGCGCAGTCGTTCCTCCGCCAACTTTGAGATTGACGAATGCATACGGCGTGATCGCGAGCCCCTGCCCCGTCGCCGCGACGAACACCAGCCCCTGATACGCGGCGGCCTCGCTGTTCGAGGGCCCGGAGAAGCGGACCTCGAACGTCTTCGGCTTCTTCGGCTCGAGCGTCACGAAGACCGAATCGCCTCCCGACGGATCGCTGATCGCGAAGAACGGAACCGAGTTGATCTCTCCCTTTCCGAGAATGACCTGGAGCGTGGAGGCGCCGAGGTTCTCGATCGCGAGGGTCGCCTTCTTGTCTTCGAGCTTGTCGCCGAGCGCGGTCACGACGGCCTGCGGCTGCAGCGTGAAGATCACGTTCGCGGTCCCCGTGACGACGTTGACGCTCTTCACGTCGGAGCTCGGCCCGGGATGCGACGGGTCGCAACCGCGGACCGCGCGGACGCGGTGGTGATACGTTCCCGCGCTGTTCGAGAGGAACGACGCGGAAGGGCTGGACGCTTGCTGGGTGTCCACGAGCTGAGTGAAGGACGAGCTGAGCGAGCGCTCGGCGATGTAGAAGCTCTCTTCGTCGAGATCCGGGATTTCTTCCCAGGCGACCGTGTAGGTCTGCCCCACCCCCACGTTCCCCGGGGGAACGAAGGTGATCCTCGGCGCCGCCGGCACCGAGCACCCGCCGGCCGTGGTGAACGACCAGACGGGCGAGGTGACGTTCTTCGAGGCGTCACAGGCGACCTTGGCCACGATCCGCCAGTAGTACGTTCGCGAAGGGAGGAGGCCCGCGACCGCGACGCCGTTCGAGGGAACGTCGGCGGCGTAGACGGATGGAGGCGTGCTGGTTCCGAGGTAGACGTCGTACGCGGCTACGTTCGAGGACGGCGTCCAGGAGAGCATCGTCTCGGCCGCCACGCTCGCGGTCCGGTCCGCGGGTGAGGAAAGGGAGAACGATCCGGCCTGCGTGCACGCGCCCGCGGTCCTGAACGAGCGGACCGGAAACGTGCGCACCTTGCTGGCATCGCACGATGCATGCGCCGCCACGGACCAGTAGTACGTCGTGAACGGTGTGAGAGCACTGACGCCGTAGCTCGTCGCACCGAGGCCGGCGGCGAGGAGAGCCGGCGGGTTGGACGGGCCGAAGTAGAGGTCGTATGCCGCTGCGCCGGGCGCGGACTGCCAGGCGAGCTGCAGCGACTGCGCCTGCCCGGCCATGCCGTCGGCGGGCTGCGATCCGTCGAACGCGCCCGGCGCCTCGCAGCCGGCCGAGACTGAAAACGAGCGCGTTTCCGACGAGGCGGTCGAAACGGGCACGCAGAACGGATCGCCCTTCGCGACGACCCTGAAGTAATACGTCGCTCCCGCAGGGAGATTCGCCGGCGCGTAGGTCGTCGCCGTCAGGTCCGACGCGATGAGCGCGGGAGGATTCGTCGCCGAGAGATAGAGGTCGTACCGGAACGCGCCGTCGACTTTCTCCCACGCGATCGACGGGGCCCGGGAGAGGCCGCTCGCTCCGTTCGCGGGAGAGGCCAGGCGCGGCGCGCCGACGCTCACGCAGGCGAACACCGCACGGACGCGATTCGCTTCCGTATCCGCGATGTAGACGTTGTTCTTCCGATCGACGCCGACCCCGTATGGATTGCTCAATCCGGCGAGGTAGGCCGGTCCGCCGTCGCCCGTGAAGCCGGAGTCGTAACCTCCTTTCCCCGCGATCGTCGCGATGATTCCGGAGGTGATCTTCCGGATGCGGAGATTGAACTTGTCCGCGACGTAGAGGTTTCCGCTCACGTCGATGGCGACGCCGGTCGGGGTGTGGAACCGCGCCGACGTAGCGAGCCCTCCGTCGCCGGAAAAGTACCCCCCTGAAGGCCCGTCGCCCCGCTGCCGGCGACAGTGGTGATCGTTCCGACGAGCAGGTCGATCCTCCGGATCCTGTGGTTGTAGGTGTCGGCGACGTAGAGGAAGTTGCGGTCGATAGCCAGACCCGTCGGCGAGTCGAGCTGAGCGGACGTCGCAGCCCCGCCGTCGCCGGAGAGTCCCGGAGTTCCGGTGCCGGCGATCGTCGTGATCACCTGCGTCGACCCGGCGATCCTGCGTATGCGGTAATTGAACGTATCGGCGAAATAGAGATCGCCATTGGCGTCGACGGCGACTCCCGCTGGATAGCCGACGTGGTACCAGGATTCCTCGTCGGGGCTCGAAAGGTTGAGATTCGCGGACGTCGCCGGCCCCCCGTCGCCGGAATACCCCCGCGTCGACGTCCCCGCCACGGTCGTGATGATCCCGCCGAGCGCTGCGATTCGCCGGATCCTGTTGTTCGCGATGTCGGCGAAATAGACGTTTCCTCCCCCGTCGAGCGCGACGCCGCCCGGCGCGACGAGCATCGCCTGGGTCGCGGGACCTCCATCGCCCCAGAATCCGTTCACCCCGGTCCCGGCGATCGTCGACATCGACCCGTTCGGACCGAGCCTCCGGATCCGGTTCGCTTCGTACTCCGAGATCGTGATCGGCCCGGCGGGATCGATGGCGAACGCCGCGGGGCCGAGGATGAGCGCCGCGGTCGCGACGCTTCCGTCGCCCGAGAATCGGACCCCGGTGCCGGCACAGGTCGAGATGATCGACGTTCCCGCGGCGATGCGGCGAACACGGTTGTTCCACTTGTCGCCTACGAAGAGATCGCCGGACGCGTTGAGTGCGATCGAGACGGGACCAAGGAACTGCGCCGCGATGGCCGGACCTCCGTCGCCGGAGAATCCCGGTACTGAGCCTGCGAACGTATTGATGACCCCCGTGGCGAGGACGACGCGGCGGATGCGGTGGTTGTCGCCGTCCGCGATGAAAAGATTGCCGGCGCCGTCGAGCGCGACACCCGCCGGCCCGTCGAGCGCGGCGGCCGTCGCAGGGCCGCCGTCTCCGCTGAAGCTCTTGGTTCCGTTCCCCGCGATCGTCGTGATCGTCCCCCCACCATCGATTCTTCGGATGCGATGGTTGAACGTGTCGGAGAAGTAAACGATCCCGGACGAGTCGACCACGACGCTCGGCGGCGATCCGATGCTGATCGACCCGGTGTTCGGGCCCGAGAGGCGCAGGCTCGCGAGCGTCGCGGGGCCTCCGTCGCCCGAGTGGCCGTGCGTTCCGGAGCCCGCGATCGTCGTGATGATTCCGGATGCAGCCGCGATGCGGCGAACGCGGTTGTTCGCCGAATCTGCGAAATAGATGTCGCCCGAGGGAGCGACCGCGACGCCCGTAGGGTACGCCATCGCCGCGTCACTCGCGGGTCCGCCGTCCCCATCCCATCCCCAGCTGCCGCTGCCGGCGATCGTCGTGATGATCCCGGTCGTGGCCTGCACTCTCCGGATCCTCTCGTTGCCCATGTCGGCGATGATCAGGTTGCCGCCGGCATCGATCGCGACGCTCATCGGATCGCGCAGGGACGCCGCGGTCGCGAGCCCGCCGTCTCCGGTGAATCCGGCGCTTCCGTTCCCCGCGACGGTCGTGATGATCCCCGAGTTCGCCCAGACCTTCCGGACACGCTGATTGTTCCAGTCGGCGATGTAGAGGTTCCCGGCGGCGTCGACCGCGACGCCCGTCGGGTCGTTCAGATCGGCGACCGTCGCGAGCCTCCCGTCGTCGGTTCCTCCGCCTGCCACCGTCATGATCGACTGGGCGAGAGCGGGTACGACGGAAAGCAGCAGGAGCGCAGAAACCGAGAGGACGCGGAACCAGCGCATGCGCACCTCGAAGGGAGGGGGCCCGGCACCCGCCCGCGCCATCGTACCTCCCGTCTCCGCCCGTGTCAGGGCTGCATGTCACATCGCCGTGCAAGCCCCCGTCAAAGGGGACCCGCGATGAAGAGGCCTGGATCTGAGCCTCGTTCGCCAGCCGGCCGGCGCCGGTACGATATCCTGATCGCGATGGACGACCGACCGAGGGGCAGGGCGCTCGAGCTGCTGGCGCTCGTTCCCGCTTGTGGGGTCGCCGTCCTCGTCTGGCTCCTTGGAAGCGACGTCCCCTTCTGGGATGACTGGGACCTGGTTCCGATCCTGGCGAAGGCGAAAGCCGGCACGATCGGGTTCGCGGACTACTTCGAGATGTATGGAGTCCACCGGTTCGTCCTTCCGAAGCTGGTCCTCACCCAGGTCGCGCTCGCGACGCAATGGAACGTCCGCGTTCAGCTGATGCTCAACGTCGCTGTCGTCTGCACGACTCTCGGCGCGATCGCTCTCATCGCGGCGTCGACTCGCGGGAGAAGGGTCGGCGCCGGGGCCATGATCGGATCGGGTCTCGCGATCTTTTCTCTCTCTCAATACGACAACTGGCTATGGAGCGGTCAGGTCGGCTATTTCCTTTCGATCGCGCTGGTCGTGTGGGCGATCGCGGTTCTCGCCCGATCGAGTTGGCCCTCGCCGGCCAGGATCGGCCTCGCAGCCCTTCTCTGCGCCCTCGCGACATTCTCGATCGGCTTCGGCATCGTCTCCTGGATCGCCCTCGCGCCGCTGGTTTGGGTCGAGGCGTCGCGGCGGCGGGCCGCGCTCGGAGCATGGCTCGCCCTCGCCCTCGCCTGCGCCTTCCTCTACACGTCCGGCGCCGGCTTCCCCCCGGCGCTTCCGCGGACGGCGCGGGCGGGATGCGCGAGATCGCCCTCTTCTTCGTCACCGTCGCGGGCACGCCCTGGACGAGCGTCGCAGCTCCCGCTCTCCTGCTCGGCGCACTCTCCCTCGCGCTATTCGGCGCGCTCGCGACTCGCGCGCTCCGTCGGGACGCGAGGGGGTCGATGCCCTGGATCTCGCTCGGCCTCTTCGCGCTCGGGTTCGCAGGGCTCACAGCGATCATCCGCTCGCGGCTCGGATGGGACGTCGCCGAGAGTCCCCGTTACGCCACGCCGATGGTCCTGCTGACCGTCGCCACACTCCATCTCGCGTCGCGATGCGACCCGCAGCGCCGGCGAGTTTCGGTACCAGCCGTCCTCGTCGGAATGCTCCTCTTCGTGAACCTCTCGTTCCTCCCGATCTTCTGGAGCGCCGCGGCGAGCCGGAACGTGAACCGCATCTGCACCGACCTCGCCTTCATCCTCGGTGCCGCGCGCGTGGACTGCGTCCCTTCCGGAGGTCCGCATCCCGACTTCGTGGAACAGCTCGAGCGCGCCCGCGACGAAGGCCTTCGCCCGTTCGCCGATCCCGGGTGGTTCTCCGGCGCGGAAGCGCCTGCCCGCGACCTGCGCGTCGGCGCGACCGGCGAGGCGTTGTCCCTCAGCGGAAAAAGCGCGCCGTCGCTTCTGCCCGCGCCGGTCATCGTGACGCGAGGACCGAACCGGGACCCGGTCGCCCTTCTCTGGGCGGATGCGAGCGGAACATGGACCGTGCGGCTCGGCAGGGATCGGCTCGCGACTCCGCCGGACCTCCTCGAGCTCTGGACGATTCCACGGCACCAGAAGCGCCTTGTCCGCATCGGCCGCTGGAGCTCCGAGGCCCGGGGAGCGGCGGACGGCTCGCACCGGGCCCGATAGGACCCGATAGGGTCACATCCCTCGGACGCCTCACTCAGGCCAGGTCGTCGAACCGGGGGATCCCGACCGAATCGAGCAGCGCCTCGAGCTCGTCGTCGGCCTGCGCGCGGATCTCCATCGCGGCGAAATCCGCCGGCATCCCCGCGTTCGCGTCATAGGCCTCGGCGAGAAGGCGCACGGTGAGAAATTTCTCCCCGCGCGCGAACGCCGCCTGCGCGGCGAGCCCGAGCCAGAACGAGCGGTTCTGCGGGCTCTCGTCGGCGCGGCTCCGGATCGTCTCGGGATCGACCTCGCCCGACTCCCCCAGCTCGAGGAGCTCCGAGACGACCCCGAACCGCGACACGTGAACGAACAGCCGGTCGGGATCGGCGCCGAGCGCGCGAAGCTGCGCGACCGTGTTTCGGAGCCGCTGGTAGACGACGTCCGGCGGGATGAACCGCATCAGATCTTCCCACCGCGCGTCCGTCGGATCGTCGGCGTAGCTGCGGAGCGCCTCGTCCCATCCCGCGGGCGGGCTTCCCGCGCCGCGGAGGATTCCCTCGATCGCTTCCCGATCCGCGCAGGGCTCCATCGTGAGCGCCAACCGCGCCGTCGTCGCCGCGTCGTCGACGCGGCCGAGCTCGAGGAGCAGCTCGAGCAGCGGAAGCGCGCTCCCGCCGTTGAGCCAGAACCGCTGGCGCTGGACGACCTGGGGATCCTCGTCGCGCACCGAGCTATTCTCCCTCGGTTCGCCTCGGCCGCGATCCTGTGAATCGAAATCCGGCCCTCTCCGCCTGAACGATTGGGTCGATCCTTCTCCCTGTGTTCGTCAGCGGCCGAGGATGAAGTGCGCGGCGCGGTCGACGGCCTGCGCCATGTTGTCCGCGTACGTCCGGCCCGATCGCGCGCGAGGCTCGAGCGAGTGGTCCCCGTCCTCGAGCCATTCGATCCGGACCGCCGGCGAGAGCTCCATCGACGACACCTCCTCGCGCGAGCCGAGCGCGTCGCGCGTGCCCTGGAGAATGAGCAGCGGCGTGCGGAGGGAGCGGAGATGCTCGACGCGAAGCTGATCGGGCTTTCCGGGAGGATGGAACGGGTAACCGAGGCAGACGATGCCGTCGACGCCCGCCTCGTCGGCGACCATCGTCGCGAAGCGCCCCCCCATCGACTTCCCGCCGATGAAGACGCGCCCCTCGCCGCGGTGCTCCCTGATGATGCTGCGCCACGTCTCGAGCAGCACCGCCTGGCGATCGGGAGGCTTCCGGTGCCCTTCGCGCCGCGCGGCCATGTAGGGGAACTCGAAGCGGATGACGCGGACGCCCGCGCGCGGCGAGCGCGGAGGCGATCTCGTTCATGAACGGAGAGTCCATCGGCGCTCCCGCGCCGTGGGCGAAGAGGTAGCGGACGTCGCCGGAGCCGGAATCGAGAATCATCGAGCAAATCTACTCGGAAGACTCGCGAATCACGAAGTCGCTTCCGGGCGCGGTCGCCTCGAGCAGCGCGTCCAGCCTGGAGAGTCACTCTGCGGCGTGACGACCGCCACGGCAGGAGCCGCGGGAATGCACATACTCGGGGTACGTCAATCCGAGCACGGGGAATGCGCGGGACTTCCGACGAGTCCCGTTCGTTCCCGGGCACCACGGGAACTTCCGGCCAAGAAGAGCGCCTCCTTCCGAACAATCGACGAGGAAAGGACCTCCATGGACATGCCTCTGAACGACTCCGCCATGAACCGACGAGCCGCACCCCAGGAACGCCCATGGCACCGGTGGTACGAGAAGGGCGTCCCGAGGACGCTCGAATACGAAGCCCGCTCGATCCCCGGCAATCTCTTCGCGAGCGCCGTCCGATATCCCGACCGCACCGCGCTGATCTTCGAAAACTCCCGCCTCTCCTACCGTGAGCTCGAAGACTTCGTCCGCCGCTTCGCCGCCTCGCTCTCCAGCCTCGGGGTGTCGCGCGGAACCCGCGTCGCGATCTACCTGCCGAACCTCCCGCAGACCGTCATCGCGTACTACGCCGCGCTGGCCCTCGGAGCCGAAGTCGTGATGACGAACCCGCTCTACGTCGAGAGGGAGATCGTCCATCAGTGGAACGACGCGAGCGTCCAGGTCGCGGTCGTAGGCGACTGGCTCTTCGAGCACAAGGTCCGGAAGGTCCGCGGCGATCTCCCCGTCCGCCACTTCGTCACCACCGGCATCGCCGACTTCCTCGGCGCGCCCCTCCGGTGGCTCGCGAGGATCAAGCTGCGCCGGGAAGGGATGGCGGCGAACGTCCCCCCGGGACCGGGGATTCACGAGCTCCGGCAGCTCCTCCGGGCCGAGCCGAAACGGGACCTCCCCGAACCCGATCTCGATTCGATCGCGCTCCTGCAGTACACCGGAGGGACGACCGGAGTCGCCAAGGGGGCGATGCTCACGCACCGCAATCTCTCGTGCAACGTCCAGCAGACCGTCGCATGGTTCCCGTCTCTCCTTCCGGGAGAGGAGACCTGGCTCGCGTGCCTTCCCTACTTCCACATCTTCGGGATGACGATCTCCCTGAACTGGCCGATCCAGATGGGCGGCACCATCGTCCTGATGCCGAACCCGCGCGACGTTCCGAAGATGATCCAGCTGATCGCGAAGCATCGGGTCACGGTCTATCCGGCGCTGCCGGCCCTCTTCAACGCCATCCTCAACCATCCCGGTTCGAAACGCGTGGACCTCACGTCGGTCAAGGGATGCTTCTCCGGCTCCGCCCCCCTTCCCGTCGCAATCCTCGAGGGATTCGAGGCGCTCACGGGAGGGAAAATCGTCGAGGGCTTCGGCCTCAGCGAGAGCTCGCCGGTCACGCACTGCAACACCGTGACGGGCAGGCGGAAGACGGGGAGCATCGGGATGCCGGTGCCCGACACCGACGCGAAGATCGTCGACACGGCGGAGGGAACGCGCGAGCTTCCGATGGGCGAAGAGGGGGAGCTGATCATCAAGGGGCCGCAGGTGATGGCGGGATACTGGAATCGCCCGGAAGACACCGCGAGCACGCTTCGCGACGGATGGCTGTTCACGGGGGACCTCGCGCGGGTGGACGAGGACGGCTTCTTCTGGATCTGCGGCCGCAAGAAGGACCTGATCCTGGCGAGCGGCTACAAGATCTTCCCCGACGAGGTCGACCGCGTGCTGATGAGCCATCCGAAGATCCTCGAAGCGGCGACGATCGGCATTCCCGACCCGAAGCGCGGCGAGACCGTCAAGTCGTTCATCGTGCTCAAGCCGGGGCAGACCGCGAGCGAGGAAGAGATCGTCGCCTTCTGCCGCGAAGAGCTCGCGGCCTACAAGATCCCGAAGTACGTCGAGTTCCGAACCGAGCTTCCGAAGACCGCCATGCAGAAGATGCTGCGAAGGCAGCTCAAGGACGAGGAGATGCGAAAGCAGGCGACGGATTCCTGAGAACGCCGCCGCGCGGCGGCGATGGAGATCCGACAGCCTCCGGCCAGCCCGGGGTCACATCTTCGCGGGCTGTTGCCCAAACGGAATGCGGCGCGTCGGGCCGGTCATCCTGAGCGAAGCGAAGGATCTCAGAATGCGCAAACGCTCGATTTCACGACATCGCATTCTGAGATCCTGCGGTCGCTTCGCGCCCTCAGGATGACCGAAGCCGCGGCTTTCGCCTTGGGCAACAGCCCGTTCGAGTTTCGAATCGCAGAAAAGACGATCGACGCGGCCGAGGCCCGCGCGAGGCCGAGGACGACGAAGCCGGACGCCATCGATACGCCGGCGTTCCCCGATCGGATCTATAGTAGGCGCCAGCCCAGCCGCTTTCCCCTGGCTGACGAGTTCCCGGTCATCCACCCGATCGCATTTTTGTTGGAGGAACGATGATGGTAGAGACTCGACCGAACGACGGACTCTTTTCGCAACTCAACGGCAGGCCCGCGCACATCATGATCATCGCGGGGCTGGTCCTCCTGCTCGGGGCGCCGCTGATCCCGAGCTTCAAGAACGCGCGTGTGGCGCGCGCCCAATCGGAGTTCTCGCAGATCGACGCGCTGATGGCTCTCGATCTCGAGGAGCTGCAGCGCACGCAGGAGCGCGAGCGCAAAGAGGATCTGGAGGCTGGCGCAGCGCGAGAACAACGCCACGAACATGGACTACGCCAGCACGACGCCTGAAGAGATTACGAAGCTGCAGCAGGAGCGCCAGAGCGCCGAGGAGAAGCGCGCGGTGCGCGAGCGCGACCGGCAGACGGCCTTCGAGGACAAGCAAGAAGAACTGAAGAAGAAGTACGACTCGCACGATCGGAGGAAGGCGCTGCTCGAGGCACAGATCGCCGCAACCGGGATGCGCTGGCACCGGGTGCTGCTGTTTCTGGGCGACCTGATGCTGCTCGTCGGGCTGCTCGTGATCACGCTCGAGAGCGACGGCGTGCGCCAGAAGGTCGCGCTGATCATTCTCCTGGTCGCGATGTTCAGCGCCCTCTCCGGCGTCAGCGTGAATTTCCTCGGCGCCGGCAGCCTCGGCGAGAGCCCGAACGGCATGGAGCAGATCCTGAAGTCGGGACCGGGCGGAGCGAACTGGCAACCGTAGGACGTGAGGCGCCGGCTCAGCCCAGGTTCAGCTCGAGCCGGCGCTACGTCCGGATCCTCGTCTCGCCCGCGCAGACGTTCTGGAGAGCGGAGCGGGTGACTGCGATCACGAGGCGAAGATACGATCGAGCTGGCGCTCACGCATAGAAGGTTGGGGCCACCAATCGGTCGCCGTGAGTGGTCGGGCGCGACGTGCGGATCGCGGCGGGCGTTCACTCGTCCTGCTGCACGAGTCCGCCGAGGCGGCGCTGGAAGAGGAGCCTCGCGCCGATGCCGACCGCGAGGTGGACGGCGAGCACGTACCACACTCTCTCCGGCGCGCCGGCGATCGGTGCTACCCTCCAGCCCATGCCCACCGCATCGTTGAGGGGATTCCTTCTTCTGGTCGCGCTCTTTCTTCTGGTCCCGGCCCCCGCGCCCGCGCAGAGCGAGGAGAAGAGCCCGGCGATTCTGCTCAGCGACGCGCTCGAGCTCGCGGCCAGCACCGGAGACCTGCCGCGATTTCTCAAAGCCCTCGACGAGATGATCCGGTCCGATGCGACAGCGGAAGAGCTCAACCGCGGAGGAGAGCTCGCGTTCGGGATCGCCCAGAAGCAGCCGGAGGGAGCGAAGCGGGCGGAGATCGTGGCGCGAGGAATCGAAGCGCTGCGAGGGGCGATCGAGAAGGATCCGGAGAACTTTCAACCGGTCGCGTATCTCTCATTTCTGCTGAAGATGAAGGCGCAGTCGGCCGGGAACGAGTCCGAGGCGAAGGAGATCCTCGCCGAGGCCGACGCGATGCGGCACAGATCCAAGGATCTGTCGAGCCAGAGAGGTTATCTCGCTGCCGTCCGGGCGTGGAGCGTGGAGGTCGTCCAGAACGCGGCGTCCGGGATGGACGGGAAGAGCGATCCTCCGGCGGCGCGCGTCGATCGGGCTCCGTTCACGATCCGCGTGAGGCTCAGGTACGCGCAGGGCGTCTCGCTCAACGCCTCGGAGACGGATTCGACCGTGAACCGGATGCGCGCCGGATTCGACTTCCGCGACTGCGCGAAGGGAGAGCCGCGCTTTCCCTGCCCCGGCAGCGGATTGGCCCGCGAAGAGAACGCGACCTGGCTCATCCCCGAGACGACAAGACGCTACTGTCCCTTCCCGACGCGGCCGAGAAGGACTGGACGCGGGTCTCGCACGACGGGGAGGAGTGGACCTTCGAGCGCGACGTGACGACGATCGGACAGATCCCGATCTCGAAGACGCAGATGCCGGAGCTCTACCTCGTCCTCGTGATCCGCCCGGTTCGACGTGCTCGGCTCGCGAAGGGATGAGTGTCGCCCCATGAGGGTTTCCTCCGAGTAGGACGTATCACCGCGCGGCCCTTCCGCGACTCCGGCTTCGACAGCCCTCTCGGGGACCGAAAGGGTCACATCTTCGATTTTCATTCAGGGACAGGTCCAGTTCCCTATGCCCGGTTCCCGAGTCGCCGGAGACGCATCGGATGAAGGGTTTCAGCTCTGAAGGACCGAAAGGGTCACATCGCGGGCTGTTGCCCCAAAGCGAAATCCGCGGCTTCGGTCATCCTGAGGGCGCGAAGCGACCGAAGGATCTCAGAATGCGACGTCGTGAAATCAAGCGTTTGCGCATTCTGAGATCCTTCGCTTCGCTCAGGATGACCCGCCCGACGCGCCGCATTCCGTTTGGGCAACAGCCCACGAAGATGTAACCCTACCGGCTTCGTTGTCGAACTGCGTTGAAAAGAAGGCGGCGCCTCCCGGCGCCGCTTTCGGTCCACGCGGAGGTCTGCGCATCTTGAGATCCTTCGGTCGCGCGCACGCGCTTCGCCAATCGAACGGTCTGCGCGGCGCTCCCTCAGGATGGCTTCCGCCGCGCCTGTCGTTCGGGCGTCATCCTGAGGAGGCGCCGCGGTTTCGGACTTTCGGGCTCCGACGGCGGGCGCCGACGAAGAGGGTCTCAAAATGCGCAAACCTCGGCCGGCCTGAACCCGAGCATCGCAGGCGTCGAGCGTCATGCCAGACCGCGCCTACCCCCGCTCGTCCTTCACTGCAGCCGCGGTGCGCGTCGCGGCCGCTTCTCCGGGCCGCGCCGGAGTCTCCATCACATGGCGAGGTCTAGAATGTCACGGTCCAACGTATGCAGGTGCAAGCGGGATCGCGCCTCGGCCGCTATGAGGTCCAATCCGCTCTCGGATCGGGCGGCATGGGAGAGGTCTTCCTCGCGCGCGACGTCGACCTCGACCGCCCCGTCGCGCTCAAGATCCTCTCCGAGGAAATCGCCCTGCAGCGCTCGCGGGTCCTGAGGTTCATCCAGGAAGCGCGCGCCGCTTCCGCGCTCGGCCATCCGAACGTAGCGGTCGTCTACGAGGTCGGCTCCTCCGAGAACACGCACTACATCGCGATGGAGCTCGTGTCCGGCGAGACGCTCCGCGCGCGCCTCGCGGCGGGGCGTCTCCCCGTCGACAAGGCGATCGACATCGCGGCGCAGGTCGCCGCCGCGCTCGCGGCCGCGCACGAGCGCGGCATCGTCCACCGCGACATCAAGCCGGACAACGTCATGGTCCGCCCCGACGGCTACGTCAAGGTCCTCGACTTCGGCCTCGCGAAGCTGCGCGAGACGATGATGACCGAAGCGACCGCGGTGAAGACCGAGTCCGGCACGTCGTCGGCACCCTCGCCTACATGCCGCCCGAGCAGGTCCTCGGCGGCAGCGTCGACGCGACCGCCGACCTCTTCGCGCTCGGCGTGCTCCTCTACGAGATGCTCTCCGGCGAGCGCCCCTTCCAGGGAGAGACCCGCTCCGAGCTGATCGCGGCGATTCTCTCGAAAGAGCCGCCGCCTCTTTCGAAGATCCGATCCGACGTGCCGCGCGAGCTCTCCGACCTCGTCTCGTCCCTGCTTGCGAAGGAGAAGGGGCGCCGCATCGGCTCCGCCGAGGAAGTCCTCGCGATCCTCCGCGAGATCGGCGCCGACTCGGCGGCGGCGATCCGGATCTTTTCCGGCTCGATGCGGGCCGTCCGCCGCGGCGGGCGGAAGGCGCGCATCGCCGCGATCGCGCTGATCGGCGTCGCCGTCCTCTCGAGCGCCATCTTGTACGCCCTCCACCGCACGCGCATTCGCGGCGCGGAAGCCTCGGTCGTGAAAGCGAGCGCGCTCGCGGGAGCCGACCGCTATGCCGAGGCATACGATTGGGTCCTCCGCGGCGAAGCTGCTGTCGGGCGACGCGCGCGTGGCGGAGCTCCTCACCTCGACGACGACGAAGCTGGCCGCGAAGAGCGATCCGCCCGGCGCGAGCGTTTTTCTGCAGCGCTTCGGAGGACCTTCCGGCCGGACGCTCGCGGGCTCGACTCCGCTCGAGGTGCCGGTCCCGCTCGGCGATTACATCGTGACGCTCGAAAGAAGGGATACGCGCCCGCCCTCCGCACGTTCAGTGCGATGCCGATCACGATCCCCGGAGGGGTCGAGTTCACGCCCGATTCCATCGACGCCACGCTCATCCCGACATCCGAAGCTCCGGAGGGGATGGTTGCCGTCGACGGCGGACCCTATCGGCTCCGCAGCTGGTATCGGCCGAGTGACAAGCCGGTCACCCTTTCCCACTTCTTCCTCGACCGCCGCGAGGTGACAAACGGAAAGTTGAAGAGTTCGTCCGCGCAGGGGGTTACCGGAGACGCGGCCTCTGGAAGGAGCCGTTCGTGAAGGACGGGCGCGAGATCCCGTTCGAGCAGGCGATGCGCGAGTTGCGCGATGAGTCCGGGATCGCCGCTCCGCGCGGCTGGAGCGGCGGCCGTCTTCCCGCGGGGCGCGAGAACTATCCCGTCACCGGCGTCACGTGGTACGAGGCGGCCGCATTTGCGGAGTGGAAGGGAAAGAAACTTCCGACCGTCTTCCAGTGGGAGCGCGCGGCGCGGCCGGACGGACCCCGTGGGGAATCATGCCGTGGGGTCGCGTCACCGAAGGGACCGATGTGACCGAGCGCGCGAACTTCTCCGGAAAAGAGATGATGCCCGCCGAGAGCATGCCGTTCGGACTCTCCCCCTGGGGCGCGCTCCACATGGCGGGCAATGCCGCCGAGTGGTGCCGCAATCCCAAAGGGCCCGGCTTCGCGGTGCGCGGCGGGAGCTTCGAGGACCCCATCTACAACTTCGGCTACACGGGAGGCTACCCCCCGTTTCTCAGCAGCTCTCCCACCCTCGGCTTCCGGTGCGTTCTCGAACGGAAGCCTGAAGGGGATCAGGGCGGGTTCGCGCTGAACAGCGATGCCGTCGTGCCGCGGTACGAGCCGGTGGATGCCGCCCGCTTCGCCGCGGCGATCCTTCCTCTGTACGACTATCCGAAGACGCCGCTCGATGCGAAAGTCGTCGAGGTCCGGGACGAGAAGGGATGGCGCCGCGAAAAAGTCGCCTTCACGGCTGCCGGCGGGAAGAGGACGATCGCATTTCTCTATCTCCCGAAAGGATTCACGGGCAAGCGGCAGTTGATCCACTTCATCCCTGCGGGCGATGTCGCTGGCGGGCTGCGCCGCCTCTCCGACTCGATCGAGAGTCGGATGATGCCGTACGTCCTCGAGGGGCGCGCACTCTTCGCGGTGGCGCTCGAGGGATACCTCGACCGGCCGCTGCCGAGGACTTCGAGTACCCGCCCGGCGAAAGCGCTGAATACGGGGAGCTCATGGCGGGGCGAGCCACCGATCTCCGCCGCGGCCTCGATTATCTGGAGACGAGGGCCGAGGTGGACGTCGCGCGCATCGCGCTCGTCGCGCCGAGCGCTGGAGGGACCATCGGGATCATCGTCGCCGCCGTCGAGCCCCGCTATCGGTCTGTCGTCGTTCTCGGGTCCGGACTCCGCGCAGCCGAGGAGTCCAACATTCCGGCGGCGCGGCGCAGCAATTTCGCGCCGCGCATCGCCGCGCCGAAGCTGATGATCCAGGGCAAGTACGACGAGTCCGTCTCGTTCGAGAGCGAGGCGCTTCCTCTCTTCAATCTCTTCTCCGAGCCAAGCGGCTCCATTTGTACGAGGGAGGACACATGCAGTCGACGAACGACATGGTCGCGTCGATCAGCCCCTGGCTCGCCGAGACCCTCGGACCGGTCCAGTAGGGCCGCACAGCGTGCGGCCGCTCTTCGCCGGAACCTCGAACGATCCGGCGTTCCCGCGCCCGTGAACGCGGGTTCGATTGAGTCGCCGCTACCGCGTCATCCCGAAAGTTGGGGCCAGGTCTGGAAAAGCAACTTTTCGAATCAACGGACGTCGCAGCTACTCTGGCAATTAGTTGAGGTTTCAGACCTGATACGCATGTGGGCGTCTTCGGCCGGAGCGGTACGCTCTGCGGCGAAAGGAGGCGCTCCTCATGCGCAAAGATCTGTTCTGTGCCATCGACCTTCACTCGAACAACAACTATGTGGCTGTGATCGATTCTAGAGATCGTCGTCTGTTCGAACGGCGACTCAAGAACGATCTCCCGACGGTGCTCGCCACCCTCGAGCCGTATCGCAAGCGGCTCGTCGGAGTGGCGGTCGAGTCGACGTTCAACTGGTACTGGCTCGTCGATGGACTCACTGCGGCGGGCTACGTTGTAAAGCTGGTCAACACCTCCGCAGTTCGCCAATACGAAGGACTCAAGCACACCGACGATCGCCACGATGCGTTCTGGCTCGCTCACCTGATGCGGCTCGGCATTCTTCCGACAGGTCACATCCTCGAGCCGGGTGTGCGTGCGCTTCGCGATCTGCTCCGCAAGCGGATGCGCCTGGTCCAGCAGCGCTCTGCCAATGTCACGAGCATCGAGAACCTGCAGCAAAGAAATGAGGGTGCGCGTATGACCGCCGAGGAGATCAAAGCTCACACGGCGGAAACGATCGCGGCTTCGGTTTCGGACCCCAACCGCGCTCTGGCCCTACGCAGCACCCAGGCCATCATCATGACACTCAACGAGCAGGTTCGCACCATCGAGCAAGCAGCGCTCGTGCAGCTGAAGCCCTCGCTCGACTGGAACCGGCTCCAGACGATCTGGGGAGTCGGCCGCATCCTCGCTTCGGTGATCGCACTCGAGACGGGACCGATCAGCCGGTTCCCGGACGTCGGTGAGTACGCCTCGTACTGCCGCTGCGTGCCGACCAAGCGGATCAGCAACAAGAAGAAAAAGGGGGAAGGCAACGCGAAGAACGGCAACAAGTACCTTGGCTGGGCGTTCATCGAGGCGGCGAACTGCGCGATCCGGTCATACCCAACGGCCAACCGGTTCTATCACCGCAAGAAGGAGGCGACCAAGGCCGTCGTCGCCAGAAAGGCGCTCGCGCACAAGCTCGCCAGAGCCACGTTCTTCGTGCTTCGCGACGGAGTGAAGTTCAGTCCGGAGCTGCTGTTCCGATCGTGAGCTTGGCCGGCACGCGAGTCCAGAAGTTGGGGTGAGCCTCGAGCTCTTCGGCCTGATTGGACCCGTGCCGGCCAGGAGGATCGATGCGCGCGACGGCGTGAGCCACCAAGGGGTTGGACGTCTCCACCGGAGGCGGAACCATGAGATCTGATCTTCACCGCCTGGACACGCCCTCGTACCGATCGCGTTTCTGGGGCGCCGAACGGCGCCAGGGTGCGCCGGCTCCAGCAAGAGCCGACAGCACTTAATCCTGATGGGTGGCTGGTGCGGATCGACTCCGACACCGACAAACGAAACGAAGGGATGCGCTCGATCGACGTTCGGATAGCCTCCGCTCCGCGGCTCGTCAAGGCGCCTTCTCGGCGCCTCCTCCGCTTCGCTCCGGCCCAGCGGGTGACCAGCCGCTCCGCTTCGGCTGTTCAGCGCCTACGGTCGAAAGCCGAGCTTTGTCCAAAAGCCCCCAACCGCCCCGGCAGTTGACACGGACGCCCAATGGGTGG